>JAZDHI010000045.1:0-29910 GCA_043806115.1 Bacteroidota bacterium | reverse complement strand
TAGGGTCTGCTGATTTTATAAATAAATACTTCTTATTATCTGATATTCACATCGTTATGTTGATAACTATGTGCTGAATAGCATATTAAAGTGCACGGTTTTAGTTATTTTTACATTGAAAGCCATGCACTTATGATCAATTACACTCCACAAAACCAATTGAGTTTATCACTGTTTAAGCACCCATTTGAGACCGAGCTTGACAAGGAAAACCGCTGGGTAAAACTTGCAGAGCTGGTTCCCTGGGATGAACTGGCGAACGTATATATTCAACAACTTCAATCTGATACAGGCCGGTTATCGGTAGATGTAAGAACAGTGATTGCAGCCCTGATCATCAAACATATGCTCAAGTTGGATGATCGTGGAACAGTCCAGATGATCCAGGAGAATATCTATCTCCAGTATTTTTGTGGTCTGAAAGCGTTTACGAAAAAGGCAGTATTTGACCCTTCCTTGTTTGTAGATATCCGCAAACGGTTAGGGTTTGAACAGTTTGATGCATTCAACAGGTTGGTCATTGAAAAGTCGGAGCAGCTTAAACCACACCAGTCCCGGATAAAGCGCAAAGCCAAGGATAAGGACAGCACAGATGATAATATATCACCATCATCAGGATCTGATAACCGGGGCACATTAAAAATAGATGCGACTGTGGCAGATCAGGAGATAAAGTTCCCCACAGATGCCGGACTTCTTAATGCCAGCAGGGAGAAACTTGAAATGATCATTGATTTACTCTTTATCAAAGGAATAGACATTCAAAAACCAAGAACTTACCGGAGAAAAGCAAGGAGAGATTTTTTGAACCTCACGAAGAAGAAACGCAAAAGCAAAAACGTGATCCGCAAGGCCATCAAAGTCCAACTGCAATATGTAAACCGTGATCTCGGGATAGTTGATAAACTCTTAACCAAGAACCCAGCCCGGGAATTAATCCTGTCAAAGAAAGAGCGGGAACTGCTAAAGACTATCCGGGTTGTTTATCTGCAACAAAAAGAAATGTATGACACCAAAACAAACAGTTGCAAAGATCGCATAGTCAATATTTTTCAACCCCATGTGCGTCCCATTGTCAGGGGAAAAGAAGGGAAAAACACGGAATTCGGATCCAAGATCAATGTGAGCGAAGTCAATGGTTTCTGCAGAGTTGACAGGTTAAGCTGGAATGCTTACAATGAAAGTATGGACTTAGAACTACAGGTTAAGAATTTTCGCAAACAATATGGTTGCTATCCCAAAGTGCTGCTAGCGGACAAGATATATTTGACCAGAAATAACAGGAACTTTTTAAAAGAGAACGGGATACAGATTTACGGACCACCATTGGGGCGTCCTCCAAAGAAGGATCCGATGACCGCAGCACAAAGATATCACTACCGTAAGAAAGCCGCTGAAAGAAACCACGTAGAAGGTAAGTTTGGACAAGCAAAACGAGGATACGGACTCAATAAGGTAAAAGCAAGGTTAGCAAGTACATCTGTTTCCTGGATACAAGCAATAATCTTCGTGATGAACCTGACTAAATTACTCCAGGTAGCTGAAAAATATCCAAATATTTTTGTGACATTTTTAAATTGGCTAAAAAACCAATGGCAAAAAGTTCAGAAAATATTCAGACTGCCTCAAACCAAATATTTTCTACCCATAGTTGTAAGTGAAGCCGGATAGAAAATCAGCAGACCCTAGTTAGGGGTTGATTGTTGGACGTTAGAGGTTTGGAGTTTGACATTGTGAGGGCGGACTATTGGGTTTAAGCAAAAAAATATCCCTGCCTGCGGTTTACCCGCCGAAGGAGGGCAGGCAGGTGCGAAAATCAGTGTTCATCGGTGTTATTCGCGTTCGACTAATAAGTGACCTAAACGACGGTGAGCAACAAGATGATCATAAGTCTATTGTGCTCTATTGTGCCTATTGTGGTAAAAAAATGGAGTAAGCAGTAAGCAGTAGGCAGTAGGCAGCTGGAAATAGGCAGTTGGCGGTAGGCTGTAAGCAGTGGGCAGTATGCGGAAAGCAGAAAGAAACTGATTATATTGTTATCATTTATTCGTCAATCGTCAATCGTCAATCGAAATTTTTACCCTGAGCGGCGATTGGTGAGCCTGTCTGCCTGAATGCTCAGGCAATCAGGCAGGCTTATCGTCGAACCAGGCCGAATGGCATAATTCGTCATTTGAAAAGTTTTCCCGCAGATCGCGCAGACTTTCGCAGAAATTTTCACTTTTGGCAATCTTCAATCGTAAATAGCAAACCGTAAATCTAAAATCTAAAATCGTAAATTTTTAATTCGTCATTCCCCGCCTACGCTGCGCTTCTGCGGGGCAGGCGTCATTTTAACCCTGAGCGCAGCCGAAGGGAGTCATTCAGAATGCTTTTTTCAACTGCTCCAGAGCCTGCAAAAGCGTTGTACGCGGACAGGCCAGGTTCAGCCGCATAAAGCCTGAACCTCCGGGACCAAACTGGGTGCCTTCGTTCAGGCCGAGACCGGCTTTTTCAATCATAAACTTTTTCAGTTCCTTGTCATACATTCCGGTTGCACTGAAGTCGAGCCATGCCATATAGGTAGCTTCAGGACGGATCACTTTTACCTTCGGGAGATGGTTTTCAGCAAATTCCAACAGCGTTTGTATATTGCCATCAATATAGTCAAGTAGTTGTTCCAGCCAATCATCGCCTGAAGAGTATGCAGCCTCGGAAGCCACATTGCCGAAAACATTGCCGAGTTCAATATGGAGGGCGTCAAGAACCTTCCGGTATTTTTTCATCAGTTCCGGGTTGCTGATGATCACTGAAGCAGTGGCCATCCCGGCAATATTGAATGTTTTGCTTGGTGCAACCATGGCAATTGTTTTCCTGGCTATTTCAGGTGAAAGAGAAGCCAGGACAGTATGTTTAAATCCGCGGTTCACCAGGTCACAGTGTATTTCATCCGAAACAATCAATACATTGTATTTCAGGCAGATATCAGCCATGGTTTTCAGTTCGCCGGCTGTCCAGGCATTGCCCCCCGGATTCTGCGGGTTGCTGATGATCAGCATCTTTGCTCCCTCACGACAGGATTGTTCCAGGCTTTCAAAGTCCATGCGGTAACGCCCGTTATCCATAACAAGCTGGTTGTAGACCAGTTTACGGCCATGTTTTTTTACAGCATCGAAAAACGGGAAGTAAACAGGTGGCTGAATGATTATTTTATCCCGCCTTTTACTGAAGGCCAACACTGCCATGTTCAGTGCCGGAACCACTCCCGGTGAAAAAGCTACCCATTCTTTCCGGATTTCCCAGTTGTGACGTCGTTTCAGCCATCCAATCAATGAAGTAAAATAGGTTTCAGGCCTGATTGAGTAACCCAGAATCTCATGTCCGGCACGTTGCCTGATGGCTTCCATTATAAAATCAGGAGTTCTGAAATCCATATCAGCCACCCACATAGGGATTACCCTGTCGTTGCCGAAAAAAAACTGCCGCAGGTCATATTTCACACAGGCAGTGTTGCTGCGGTCGATGATTTCATCAAAATTGTATTTCATAGTCATTGCCGGAATGAGTAATAGCAGGTGCTAAAATAACCATTCCGGCAATATCAGTGCTGCCTTTGTCCTATTTTGATTCAAGCAGTTCAATCCGCCTGATCAGTTGTTCTATCTGCTGTTGCTGGGCCTCAATGATCTGTTGCTGTTCCTGCAGGGCTTTTACCATAGGTGGAATAAAATCGCTGTAGCGCAGGCTGTACAATCCGCTCCCTGAACCCGGCCTGTCAATTCCACTGAAATCATACCCGTTTTTTGCAGCCGCATTTTCCACTTCCTGGGCAATAAATCCTGTATAAACGATCTTCTCTTTTTCAGCAGCGGAGTTCAGCTCTTCTGCTGAAGGAACATAGGGTATTTCACCTTCCCTGAGGGATTCGGAGGCTGAATTATTCAGAAAGGCATTCAGGGCGGTTATATCAAGGTTGTATGTCACAGGACGCAGCATTTTAATGAAATCCATGCCGGGCACATTTTCACGGATGTTTCTTTTATACCTTCCGTCGGAGAAATTCGACCAGCCGGCATAACCGCCGATACTGCTCACAGAACCATTGCCGATCATTACCTTATTGGAGGCATCAACTCTTGCGTTATAACCCAGTGCCATGCAGTTGACGTATCCGTCAATCAGCGGGTATGCCATGGCACCCAGGTAAGTTGCAGATGAACTTGTGTTATAATCTCCGGCAGAATATCCGATACAGGTATTGTAACTTGATGTATTATAATACCCTGCAAACGATCCGACACTTGTGTTATTATGACCGATTTCGTTCTGAAAACCTGCAATGTATCCTATTCCAACATTCCGGTCTCCCATTGTATTCGACCAGAGTGAACTCAGCCCAATGGCAACGTTATATTCACCGGATGTATTCGAATAGGCAGCCTGGTCGCCCATGACATTGTTGTATGATCCGGTAGTATTGGCTGTCAGGGAAAGGTGCCCGATGGCTGAATTGTGATGGCCAAAAGTATTGTTCTTCATTGCATGGTAACCGATTGCTGTATTGTAGTATCCATAGGTATTTTCCTGAAGTGATTTTGAACCAATGGCCGTATTGCGGGTGGCATGGTAAGAAAGCGTTGCATCGGTACCGTTGGTATACAAGGCCGAATCGCCGATGGCAACGAGGTTGCCTCGTGTAGAGTTGGTATAGAGAGCACTTGCACCGACTGCAACATTAGAATAGCCTGAAGTGTTTGATAGCATGGAAAATGAACCCATTGCTGTATTGCTTTTCCCGGTATTGGCCGAAGGGTTGGTGCTGCCACGCAGGGCTTCATAACCAAGGGCTGCATTGTATGAACTCACTCCGGTTGTCCGGTTGTCGGCGTAACGCATGGCAAAGTAACCAACAGCCGTATTGCCGTTGTTCGCTACATTGTAGTTCAGTGCCCTGTAACCAATGGCGGTGTTGTAATCTCCGGTAGTGTTGTTGGCAAGAGCGTAGAAGCCGTTGGCTGTATTGTCAAACCCTTCTGTATTGGCTTCCAGTGCGTAATAGCCTGTGGCTGTGTTGTCATCACCGGTTGTATTGTATGAAAGTGCAAAAACACCCAATGCCGTATTGTTATTGCCGGTGGTATTTGAATTCATGCTTCTCACACCAAGGGCTGTGTTGTAATACCCTTCCGTATTTGAATACAGTGCCCTGTAGCCCACTGCAACATTGGAAAAGCCGATAGTATTGCTATACAGCGACCAGTAACCCGAGGCTGTGTTAAACGACCCTGTGCTTGTTGAGTACATGGATTGATATCCGAATGCGGAATTTGTATTTCCTCCAGTGTTTGTAAACAGCGTCTGAAACCCACAGGCTGTATTGTTATAACCTGTGGTATTCGAGTAAAGTGACTTGGAACCAACGGCGGTATTCTGGCTCCCCTGCAGATCGGTAGTGGCGCCTGTTCCGTTGTTGTATAAGGCAGAATCCCCGACCGCAACGATAAAACTCTTTGAGTTGTTGTTCCTCAGCGCCCTTACGCCGATTGCAGTATTGGAGTGCCCCGTTGCATTGGTGAATAATGCATTTAATCCAACGGCGACATTGTAGTTGCCCGATGTATTTGATGCCATTGTACCATAACCACCGGCGATGTTATAACTCCCTGTTGAGTTGTTCCCCAGGGCAAGGTATCCGATCCCTATGTTGCCATTACCGGATGAATTGTTCACCAGGGCCTGGTCCCCCAAAGCCGTGTTGTACTGACCTGTATTATTGGCCGGAGTTGCACTTCCACGCAGTGCTTCACAACCCACGGCCGTGTTGAATGTGTTTACGCCTGTTGTCCGGTCATCAGCATAAAACATGGCATAGTACCCGAGTGCAGTACTCCGGTTGTTGGCTTTGTTGTTGTACAGGGCCGAATATCCGATGGCTGTTGAATTGATACCGGTGGTGTTCTGAGCCAGGGCAAGATAACCCAGCGACAGGTTATGCGGAGTTCGTTCAATTCTACCCGAAAGTGCACCATTGATCCTGAATGTCAGGGGAATATCATCGGTTGTTCCTACAAAATTGGTTGTTGCAGAAGTGCCGGCATTACCTGTCAGAGACCAGCCAAAGCCGGAGCCAACATATACCCACAACGGGCTTCCACTGGTGCCGGAATTATAGTAAAAACCGGGTGTACTGTTGGTCTGGTAGATGAGCAGGCCGGTTGCCGGACTTACGATAGCGTTGCGTTGTGTTATGGTCATCCGGGGAATGAGCAGACCTTTATCTGTTGATTTTACATCCAGCATGGCTGAATTGTCGGGAACTGAGCCATCTGTATTGACGGCTACCTGGGGATAGACATTCACTCCCAGTAAAACTGAAATAATTACCAATAGCTTTTTCATGGGTGATACATATTGATGGTTAAAGATTCTCCGGGACAGAAGACAGAAACAAACATCATTTAGAAGAAAAAGCAGGCAGAGGCGATAATCAATGAAGGTGCAGACGGGAAGTCAGCCACAGATATAATCAGTGAAGGAGATAACCGATATCAAGGTGTTAAAATACAAAACTTTTCACGGAATTCCAAATTCTATGTTACAATAAAACATTATGACGTTCAATGAAGATCCGGAACCCGGAATAATCTGAAAACGGCCGGCTGTTAATGAAAATTACTTGATATCTTCGTGATCTCTAAACAGAATACCGATGAAAATTCTCAGGATCATTTTTTTAGCAACACTCTTAATTCTTTCAGGCTCTGGAGCCCTGGTCGCTCAAAACAAGACTGCACAGGCAACCTCCGGCGATCATACAACCTTATTCAACCGGAAGGAGATGGCTGAAATCGTGAAAGCTGAATTTGTACACGCCTGGACAGGCTATAAGACATATGCCTGGGGATACGATGCCCTTCAGCCACTGAGCCATACACCGCACAACTGGTATAAGAAATCGCTTCTGATGACCCCGGTGGATGCCTTCGATACCATGATCCTGATGGGTCTTGTGGAGGAAGCCGCGGAAGTAAAGGAGTTGATTTTTAAAGCACTTGACTTCGATGTGGATATGGAGGTTCAGAACTTCGAAATTTCCATCCGCATTTTTGCCGGCCTGCTCTCCGCTTATGAAATGGATGGTGACAAACGATTCCTGACCCTTGCCGAAGACCTGGCCAAGCGCCTGATAAAGGCTTTTGATTCTCCGACTGGTATGCCTTATCGCTTTGTTAATCTGAAAACCGGAGCTGTTTCAGGCCCGGTTTCCAATCCGGCTGAAATCGGCACCTACCTGGTTGAATACGGAATCCTGAGCCGGCATACCGGTAATCCGGTTTACTACCAGACCGCCATGAAAGCCATGAAAACGCTGTATGCCCTGCGTTCATCCATCAACCTGACGGCTGAAGGCATTAATGTGGAAACCGGTGAAATCACCAATCCGGCGAGCCACATATCAGGCTGCATCGATTCGTACCTCGAGTATATGCTGAAAGGATCCATTCTATTCTGCGACAGCACGCTGACAGCCATGTGGATCCCCACGCTGGAGGCGGCAAACAGGTATCTGGCTGACCAGAGAGAAAACGGGTTATGGTATGGTCAGGCTGATGTGAACACGGGTGAAAGGACAAGTACGGTTTATGGGTCGCTCGATGCCTTTTATGCAGGTACCCTGGCTATGGCCGGTGACCTGAAACAGGCTGCCAGACTGCAGGAATCCAATTTCCGGATGTGGATGCTTCATGGAATTGAACCTGAATCGATGAATTACAGCACCATGGAGGTTGATAACGGTTCCTATATCCTTCGCCCTGAAAACTTTGAAGGGGCTTATTACCTTTACCAATACACCCACGATGTGCGCTATCTGAGAATCGGAAAATCCATGTTTGACAATCTGGTGAAATTCTGCCGAAACGACGTGGCTTATGCGGCATTGAAAGATGTCAGGACGAAAGAGAAAAGAGACTATATGGAAAGCTTTTTCTTTGCCGAAACCCTGAAATACGCTTACCTGCTTTTTGACGATTCTGAAAAACTTGACTTCAATAAAGTGATCTTTAACACAGAAGCGCATCCCTACCTGCGTTGAGTTAACAACTGACAAGTAACAAATAACAATTTTGAGAAGGATGCTGGGTATTTGATGATCATTATCCGGGTTCTTCAGTGTTCAGTGCAATCCGTGCTTTCAACCGGGAGGGAGCAGGGGAGCGGACAATGCGATGGTCCGGCAGGCTCAATAGGAACCAGAGGAGTTGACAAGTAACAGATAACAGTTAAACCGTCCGGGGTTGGATGACAGATGTTCAATTCATTTACTCAAACCGGATTATGGAACATAGACTTTAATCATTACTTTTTTCTGAAGTATCCTGCCAAATCTTTTGTAACAGAAAAGCATTTCATATTCACCGCTTCTGAGTCCGGCAAATGTCCGGATTTCGAAAACCGATCCCCCGGCAACCGGATCGCCGGGAAATGGTCGGTTATTTTAGGATCTTATATTCATGGTTTGAATTCCTGATGAATCAACCGAATCAGTAAACCACCGGGAACCACAATCGTGGCATGCGCCAAATTTTAAAACAAACTGTTCATTCCTGTTTATCTTAATTACACTGTCGCTGTAACATATTCGTTCAATATTCTGTCCAAACATATTGCCCGACAAAGCAAATAAAAGAACAAGTGTCAACGGAATGATTTCATAACTCACTGATTTTTTTTGACTGATTATTGAAACAAAATAAGTTCGTAGAATCTTTCATGCAGTAATTCACTGAAAGTAACGGCCGGCTATGAAACCGGTAGTCAGTTGTTAGCTCATTTTACTGAAAGCTCTGTAATCTATGATTCATCCGTTTTATATTACTGAACTTGCTTTTTTTCCTGACATTCGTTTCTGGTTCCTTTACTGCAAATCATTCTTTTTCTGAAGATTAAACACCTTTGCGGAAGTCTATATGTTTTTCAGGAAATCACCGTCAATGATCAACAGTTTAACGCCGTTTTCCGAAAAGGACCGGTGGGAGCTGAGTTCATCAGAAACAACGTAGGTTTCACCTTTGGTGAGCCTGATTTTTTCTCCGGTTAAGAGTTCACTGATAAACTCACCTTCAAGGCAATGTACGATGTGTCCCTTCCTGCACCAGTGATCGGCCAGGTATCCGGCTGAATATTCCACCTTCCTGATTCTGAGTCCCGGAAACTGCATGGTCTGCCACCGGGCTGTGCCGGTTTCACCTCTGTATTCATCTTTTCCGATGGCGTTCCAGTCAATGGTCTGAAATGGTATATTGCTCATTTTAATCCTTTTTGTTGGTGGTTATGCCTGCTATTTTTGTGTTCTTCCGTTATGACAGATGGGTCATGGTATCGGTAAGTCTGGTTGTCCGGTTCTTTTTCTTCCCGGTGATCAGACATGTAAATATACGCTCAAATGGGGTTCATTCCGGCTAGCTTTACCCGGTTTTTATTGCCCTCAAAAGGTGAAATTCTGTATGGATTCCTGTCGGAATTGTTTCTGTTTTAAAGAGAATTCGTTGGATTAACAGTATAAAAACGATTTAAACAATAAAAAACAGTAACAAACAGTAATAAAAGTGATTTTTTGACTTATATTTGTATCAACCAATTTCTACCGGTCATGAAAAAATCAAACAGCGTTATGGAAGTCTTTAAAATTTTCCAGCATTCGGAATCCTACTTCGAGGAAAGAGACAAGTCAATATCGAACAGGCTGATCTTTCACCAGATCCTGGTTATCTGTGTTTTTACCTTTATCTACGGGATGGTGATGGGGAGTTATCACAGCCTGATTCAGTCGCTGGCGGCAGGCCTGAAGGTTACCTTCCTGTTCCTGTGTACCCTGATGATCTGTTTTCCCTCCTTCTTTGTGATTCAGCAAGTGCTGGGGTCAAAGATGAGTCTTCGGCATATGGTCGTCATCACGCTCAGCGGGTTTGTGCTGACTTCGGCCATCGCCCTATCTTTCGCGCCGATCATTGTTTTCTTCCAGATTACCGGCGGCAACTATCATTTCCTGCAGCTGCTGCACGTGGCGATCTTTATCTTTTCCGGTATTTTCGGTATGCGCCTGATGATCGATGCCCTGAAATATGCCTGTGAGAAGAAGGGTACCTATCCCCAGATCGGCGTCACCGTGTTCAGGATATGGATCATCATCCTGGCCTTTGTCGGAATTCAGCTGTCGTGGAATCTGCGCCCCTTCCTGTGCGATAAGAACGAAGAATTCAAATTATTCAGGACCTACGAAGGGAATTTCTACACCGCCATTGTTTATTCGGTGCAGCAGATCACTGCAACAAAGAATTCACCGGCACCGGAACCACCGCAAGGGTTGGATAACAATACTGACAGCTCAGGAAAAGTACAGGCCGACAGCAATGCCATAATTGAGCATTTGAAAGACAGTTTATGGAAGAAGAAATAATGACCATCGAGGAAGTTGCAAAATACCTGAAGCTCAAACCCCAGACCATTTACACCTGGGCGCAGGATGGGAAAATTCCGGCGGCGAAATTAGGCAGGGAATGGCGTTTTAAGAAATCAATCATCGACCGGTGGTTCAACCGGCACATTGATGATAAATTCTCAGAATACCTGGAAAAATAAACCATGCTTCCCGGCTTTGATGATGCGGTAAAATTGAGAGACAGAAAGGAAAAATCAAAGAAGAGTTTAATTCCTCGCTTCATTCTCCTGTATGCAGGCATTCAGGCGGGCGGATTTATAGCTTCTTTTGGCCTTCTTCCACAAACACAGCATCCTTTCTTCATTAATGTCAGCCAGATCATTTCAACAATATTACCTTTGTATGGAATCATTCCGGTTGTGCGATCCTGAATTTACACAACTGCCTTTCGCTAAACCAGGTCCATCCATGCAGAAGAAAAAGAAAGAGTACCCTAAGGTCAAGAGCAACCTGCACCCACGGAACAGGCACCGCGAACGCTACGATTTCGCGCAACTGGTGATCAGTCTGCCTGAACTGGCGCCCTTTGTCACAAGAAACGTGTATGGTGATGATTCCGTTGATTTTGCCGACCCGCTTGCCGTTAAAATGCTGAACAAGGCCCTGCTGAAACATTACTATAACCTGGAGTACTGGGACATTCCCGATGGCTATCTCTGTCCGCCCATCCCCGGAAGGGCCGACTACATCCACCATATGGCCGACCTGATGTGCCGCCGGAATTACGGCGAATTTCCCGTGGGTGATCAGATCAGGTGTGTAGATATCGGAGTGGGCGCCAATTGTGTGTACCCGGTGATCGGCAACAGGGAGTACGGCTGGTCATTCATCGGTTCCGACATCGACCCGGTGGCCATTGCCTCGGCAAATAAAATCATAGAGCTGAATCCTTTCCTGAAGGACAAGGTTGAGATCCGCCTGCAGACCAACCCGAAAGACATCTATTTCCGCATTATGCAGAAGGATGAGCCGGTCGACCTCTCCATCTGCAATCCACCCTTCCATGCTTCACCCGAAGCCGCCATGGAAGGCACCCTGCGCAAACTGAACAACCTGAACACCGTTAAGACCACTTCCGCTGACCGGAACTTCGGCGGACAAAGCCATGAGTTGTGGTGCGAAGGCGGGGAGGAGCGTTTTATCCGGGAGATGATCAGGCAAAGCCGGCAGTTCTCGGGCAGCTGTTTCTGGTTCTCGACCCTGGTTTCGAAACAGACCCACCTGAAAAGCGCCATGGAAGGACTGAAGAAGGCCGATGCCGTGGATGTGCAGACATTGCCCATGGGCCAGGGCAGCAAGATCAGCCGCGTTGTGGCCTGGACATTCCTGGATAAGGAGCAGCAACGGACATGGATAAATGCGCGGTGGAAGGGAAGCAAACAGGGGTAAAATTCAAATGATTGCTTAATCTTTTACCCTCACTTCAGACAGATAGGGTGCTGATCATGCTGAGAACGGGACTTTCCCGAATAACATATATTACTGATTATCAACAACATGATGTTGATAAGAAGTATAAAAATTACCCCGAAATAAGCTAAAAAGGCTTAAATTCGGGGTAATTACTTTTAATGTGCCACCATGAAAGTACAAAGAATTTTCAATTCTCCGCTTGAAATTCAATTTATTTCTCCACAAAATGAATTTCAACTCTACTGGGACTCGTTTCTCAAATCAGAGCTTGGCAAGATCTACCAATCAATTCCATGGAAATCGTTAGTACAAGGGTTCCATCTTAGAGAGAACAAAAAGGGTCCCCGTCGTATATTTAGTCCTGAAGGGATGTTTGCCTTGATGTTTCTTAAGTCCTATGTGGGTTGTTCTGACAGAAAGCTTATAGAATATCTGAATGGGAGCATTGATTTCCAGATGTTCTGTGGGATATTTCTTGGTTTTGAGCGGATAGACAATTTCAAAGTTGTTAGTGAGATTCGTACCCAATTGGCAGGGAAGTTAAAGATAAAAGAGCATCAGAAATTATTGGCAGAGCATTGGAAACCTTATATGGATCAGACCAATCTTATGCTGACTGATGCCACCTGCTATGAAACATCGATGCGCTACCCAACCAATGTGAAGCTTTTATGGGAAAGTGTTGACTGGTGCTATGGTCAAATGACCTGCATGAGCAAATACCTTAAGATTCGTACCCCTCGGAACAAGTATCCTGAACAGAGGAATAAGTACATGAATTACAGCCGTAAGCGGAAGAAGTCAAAGAAAGAAACGAATGTACGTATAAGAAGTCTTCTTTACCTTTTAGAGAAATTGCTGGGGATTATGCAGAAAATGGAGCAACAGCACCGGCTACGTATATCGATGCCAAAGAAATATTATCAAAGGATGCGCACTCTGAGAATTGTTTTGAAACAGCAGAAACAGATTTTTGAAACAGGTCAGAGTGTCCCGGAGCGCATAGTAAGCCTTTCGAAATCATATATCCGGCCAATTGTCAGGGGCAAAGAGGTGAAAACAGTAGAGTTTGGAGCAAAAGTGAACATGATACAATTTGATGGCATCAATTTTATAGAGCACTTCAGTTTTAATGCGTTTCATGAAGGGATAAGGCTGAAGAAATCTGTGCGTTATGGCAGAGATCTGTTTGGAAAGATAACTCATGTAAGTGGCGATGATATTTACGCTACAAACGCCAACCGGACCTGGTGTATGAACCAAAATATATTTCATGGCTTTAAAAGAAAAGGTCGTGCCGGAAAATATGAAGATCACAGAGCCATTCTGGCATCAGAACTGCGTAAGGAAAGAGCAACACGAATGGAAGGAAGCTTTGGAACGGAAAAGGAACACTATGGATTACAACGAATCAAAGCCAGAAACATGAAAAATGAAGTGTTATGGATTTTTTTCGGTGTTCACACTGCTAATGCTGTAAGAATCGCAAAGCGAATGGCTCTGGAAAAAAAGATACCCAAAGCAGCTTAATAACCAAATATTATCAATGCAAAACCCTGATATTCAGTATATCAGATTAAAAACTGTGTCCAGTCTTTAAAAAAATCAGGTTATTAACAATTATATCCCGGAAATCAACATCTTCGAGACTGGGATTAATGAAAAATGGGTAAATCCTCAAATATGATTCTACCCATTTCGCTTTTTATTGACTTACTCCTGAATATCCCGAGAACGATGAAAATTGTTTAAACAGGCTTCTCCTAAGGGTTTTCCTTCAGTCCATCTTTACATTCGTTAAATTTTCCTGAACAACTTTTCAACTCAGAAAATTTCGTCCCTAAGGGACAGCACTGTTTGTGCCAGACTCATTATAAATCAGATTCAATCCCGCCGGCAAGGCCGCCTGCCTGCCCGACGAAGGCGGATAAGCTGTCCGGCAGGTTTTAATTAGTACTCATTACTTTTTACTTTCTACTTTATCATTTTCTCTGGATAATTTATAAATAGGTACCAACCATTTGCTTTAAGTGGTCGCTGGTCTCCGCTGATTGATTTTAATTTTACTCTTTTTTTGTCACCCCGGGAGGTCAGCCCTTTCCTGACTGATGTATATTTTCTTTAAACCATCATATAAAGGTTGATGTGATTATTTTTATTTGGTGATTATTTTAAATTAAAAAATCAAATGATACTAATTCACTAGATTACCCCTTTTGTTTTCTCAATAGCTCTTTTATTCTTAATTTTACTTTCTTCAAATTGCTCCCTCTCTTTTGTCAACCGTGATTTATATTTATGGTAAAGCTTTGTTTCATAACAAATAATGAAGGAAGTTAGTACAATTGGTGTATTTCTAAATCTGACATTTGGAATAACATCTTGAATTCCATACTCTTCAGTTATTGTTATGTATGAATCATCTAATTCCCATATAAACTGCTTATATTTATAAAATGGTTTCTTTCCTGTAGCCCGTATTAATTCCGGCTTTTCTTCTTTACATTTACCATATTTATTTTTGTACATATCTAATATAATTTCGTTATTAGCCCAGATTCTGGAAACAAGGTTAATACGATATAAGTCAATACCAATATATTCAGGATACACTGTAAAGTCACAAGACTTCATAAATAAATTATTATCATTTCCCTTTTCTTTTTTTACATAATAATCAAGATTTAGTGTAAAATACACACCATCTTCATCTTTATTCAAATACTCTGTACTAATTAAAGCATCTGTAATTATATCAAATTCAGCTTTACTCATTCCAGCCCAATAATTTAAAAACAAAAAATTATTGCTATTCTTATCCCTTTCGGCATATACTTCTTTTATTTTATTTGAACTAAACCCGTTTTCAATAGTGTTCTTTTCTTTCGGTTGCTCAGTTAACTGACAACTTGAAAATAAGAATACAAGTCCGGTTAATGCTAAAATAAAAGCTTTCATAGTTGTAAAGATTTGATTTACATTACAATATTAGTAATTTCTTAATAAAACAATAAGCTTGACAAATAAAAAGGTGAACCAATAGGTTCACCAAATATACTTTTCATCTCTAAGAACTATTTTTCATACAATTCTACAGTTTTTAAAAAAGCTTCTGTGTACGTGTAGATATCATCAAGTGTAGTACCGGACAACAGAAGTATCAGATAAAATTTTTTCATAACCCTTGGTTTAATAGTCTGGATACATCAGTTTTAATTTCATTATTTAATGCGCTTCTTTCGGTTGTAAGCATACCCAAATAAATATTTCTGTCTGTTTCGTTAGCCTGAGGAATCCATTTTTCTTCCGGAATAGAGGGAATTAAGGCTGGTTTGTAGCATGCAAATGCTGCAAAAACCGATCGCTAAACTGAAGGTGTAAGGCTGGTTTTCTGGTTTTTGATAGTTTGTTATGGTACATTTGATAAATCAGATTATTTACTATTGTTCTCGATTTACTTGCATTAACCGGGCTGCGGCTATATACCATTTACCTTTTTCTTTCTTACCAACACAAGTAAACAGTACACTAAGGAATGGCTGTTCGTTTTCAGGTGCTCCTTCTCTTGATACTATTATTGTACCATCACCAATTGCTATATCGGTATCAAGGAAACGAATCCGCTGAAATGTAGTGTTATGATGATATACCGCAGGAATATTTTTAAAAACAGTTTCACCGAAGTACTTCTCAATTTCGATGCGATTCTTTAATAACTCACCTGTATGCCATTGGAAATCAGCATTGTCTAAGAATAACTCACCAAGTGCTGCGGCGTCATGGCGATTCCAGGCAGAATCGAGCTCTGCTCTTACCTGCTGAATTGCAACAATATCTTCAGTTTGTTTTTTATCCGTATTTTGAGAAAGGGCAGGGATGCTGACTACCAATGAAAATCCGACAGAAACAATAATGATCCAGAGAGTTTTCATTTTTTTCGTTTTTAATAATTTAAGAACAAATATTTAGCGGGTATTTATTATTTAGTTGGTTTTATCTTACCTCCAGGTATAAGTGTGTTTTCATTATAAATGAACAATCATGTTCCCTGCCTGACAGCTTAGGCAGGGTCAGGGCCAGAGGTTATTCACCGCTGCTATCTGTCTTGTAATTCGAAATTACAGATTCAATTTGTGAAATAAGATTCTCCAGGTCATTTTCGATTATAGTCCAAACAATTTCGTAGTCAATACCAAAATAGTCATGTACAATTCTGTTTCAGAAACCCCTGATTCTGTTCCATTCAATTTCTGAATTTATTATCCTAAAGTTGGGGTCTATTCAATTGGCAGTTTCACCTATAATTTCAAAATTTCTAACAACTGCATCATTGGTTTTATCAACATCCAAGAATGAATCATAGTCTAAATTTACTATGTACCTCTTGATTTTCAATGCTGATTCAAGAATATCCCCAAGGAGAAATATAAGATCCCGATTAGACATAAGTTAAATCTGTTTGAATTTTCTTTAAGTATTTATCTTTTATTCCTTTCCTTGAAACCAGATCGACTTTAAATCCAATGAATATTTCGAGTTCTTCAGCCAAATCAATAAAACGCAAACCAATTTTATCGTTGAATTCAACTAATAAATCAACTTCGCTCTGTTCATTCTGCTCTTTTCTGGCATATGAACCGAAAATTGCTAATGATTTAATCGGGTATTCAGAAAACAGATGCTGTTTGTACTTTTCTAACATAAGTTTTATTTCACGAAGTGTTTTCATAAGTCAAAAGTACGAAATGATTTGTCAGAAAGCAAAAAATGTCTTTTTTGATATTCAGAGAAGGTCTCCATTGGCCCTAACCTATAGCTAACCCAAACTCAGCCTTAAGGCAAACGCTTATACCTGCTTTCGATCAATTATTGCCGTTTCCAACAATCAAATGCCAGCCACAAAAACAGGTAAAATAATGATTGTCAACTTATCCGTCAGGCGTTATCCTTCGTAAGAGAATCACTGTTGTCTGGATAAGATTTACACAAATGTCTGAAGCCTTTGATAATCATGTAAAAGGTAATATTACGCCCCTCTGGAGCTTACATTTTGATCTTAATAGATTTTGCTACAAATATTACGCGGCTCTGCCGCTTAATTATTGCTACAGAGTAGCAAAATATTTTAGTCAATCGGTTATCATAATTGATAATGAGCTACAGCTTGCCTGACTGCATCAAGCAGGCAGGAGTAACGTGACATTAAAATTTCTAAATATTCGATAATTAACCGGACAAGAGTGTAAAAGAATACTAAAATCCATCTTTGTGTGGTGTATTGCCATCCCACACAAATCTCGTTAAAATAGTTTTTAAAACAAAACCGGAAACTGAAATAAATTAGACTTTATTTTTTGTCAGATCAATGGATCGAACAGCGGAGAGTCAACCGTTGTTATTTTTATAAATGAAGTGAAATACCGGATGCCGGGATGCCATTACATTTAACCGGTTTATCCATTAACTGATGCAAACCTTTGTGCTGATTTATTTTTCATTGGTTTGTAATCAGTATTTCTTTACCTTGTTGCAGGAAACGGTTACAGTGCGTTTTGATTGAAGGATGTGGGATAACAGAGACAGACAAGCAATGGTATGGCAGGCCCCAGAATGATCTATAACAGGGTTACCCTGGCCTTTCCCGGAAAGGATGAGGCGCTTTTCAGGGAGAGATACCTGGATGAATCCATTGTTCAGTTCAGGATCGCTTTTGTATTGGTCACCCTGTTGTACGGGGTGTTCGGCTACCTCGACAACCTTATGGTGCCGGCTCATGCCGGACTTTTTCATACCATCCGCTACTTTGTTGTGGTTCCGCTGCTGATGGTGGTCCTTTTGCTTTCCTTTACCCCCTTTTTCAGGCGGGTGTGGCAGCTTCTGATGCTGGTCAGCGTGATTACCGGAGGCACCGGAATCGGCCTTATGATTATCCTTGCTCCGGAGAATTATGCCTATTATGCCGGTATGATGCTGGTATTTTCGGCCTGCTATTTCTTTATCAAGCTCCGTTTCCTGATGGCAACCATTGCCGGCTGGTCAATCCTGCTGATCTTCAACATCGGCGAGGTGTTTTATACCGATACCCCTGGTATCCAGCTTCTGAGCTACAACTTTTTCTTTGTCAGTGCCAACCTGATCGGGATGTTCGCGGCCTACAGCATCGAATTCTTTACCCGGCGGAGTTTTTTCCTGAACCAGAAGCTTGACGGGGAAAAACTGCTGGTCGAGGAATACAACAGAAACCTTGAGCAAACGGTTGCGGAGAGAACCGTTGAACTGGTGAAATCAAGAAACAAGGCCGAGGAGAGCGACCGTCTGAAATCAGCCTTCCTTGCCAATATGAGCCATGAGATCCGTACCCCCATGAACGGGATACTGGGTTTTGCCGATTTATTGAAGGAGCCCGGACTCGAAAGTGATAAAAAGGAAGAGTACCTTGGCATCATAGTCAAAAGCGGCATCAGGATGCTCAACATCATCAACGACATTGTTGATATATCGAAAATAGAAGCAGGGCTCATGAAGGCTGATTTTTCCGAAACAGATATCAACGGGCAACTGGAGTATATCGGTGGCTTCTTCAGGCCGGAGGCTGAGGCCAAAGGACTTACGCTGTCGCTGAACAGGACACTTCCGGATTATGAAGCTTTCGTTGTTACCGATCGCGAAAAGGTGCTGGCAGTATTGTCCAATCTGGTTAAAAACGCAATAAAATATACCGATACCGGCCATATTATTTTCGGATGCGACCGGATGGGTGAATATCTGCAGTTCTATGTCAAAGATACCGGAATCGGTATTCCTGCTGAAAGGCAGGAGGCTATTTTTGAACGGTTTATCCAGGCCGATATCGAAGACAAGATGGCGCGACAGGGTGCCGGTCTGGGTCTGGCGATTTCACGTTCTTACGTTGAAATGCTGGGGGGGAGGATAAGGGTAGAAAGCCGGGAGAATTCGGGTTCAGCCTTTTTCTTTACCATCCCGTTTAAGGTGAGTCCCGACCTTAAAGTACATGCTGAAGCCCCGGATCCGACAACCGGTGAGAAACATGAGAGGCCTGAATTGAAAATTCTGATCGTTGACGATGACGAAACATCTGAGATGCTTTTGTCAATCAATGCACTGGCTTTCAGCAGGGAGGTGCTGAAGGCACGTACCGGGGCTGAAGCTGTTGAAATTTCCCGCTCAAATCCCGACCTTGATCTGATCCTGATGGATATCCTTATGCCTGAAATGGGCGGATATGAAGCAACACGGCAGATACGGCAATTCAATCAGTCGGTCATCATCATTGCCCAGACAGCCTATGCCTTGTCGGGCGACAGGACCAGGGCACTGGAAGCCGGCTGCAATGATTACCTCACCAAGCCCATTCAGAGAAGTAAACTGCTTGGGCTGGTGAATAAGTATTTTAATCAGCTTAATAAGCACTGATCGGCATTTCAGTCGTTAAATATCACGCCATAACCATTGCCTTGGCTTGATTTACGGATCACTGCTGCTGGTATGTTTATTCGATTCTGCAGGCACATCCTTTCTGCAGACAGAAACGAAAATTGACGGAACCATGGGCTGCTTTTAGCACAGGGAGACTGCATGTATATCATGTTTTGCCTTGCTGATTTATACACACCCAAAACACAGGCATGACATCCCGAAATCATAAAAATGATATACTTAAAACACAAGCATGATTTTAATGGCCTGAATCTGAAAGGTGTAGTTAAATGAAATTCCGCCACAAAGACACAAAGTAGCACTAATTGAGTAAAATAATGGAAATCTTTATGTCTTTAAATTATTTCCGATAAATATGAAGATTCTGTTTCAAATCCGAAAAAAAAATATTTTAGTGTCTTTGTGCCCTGGAGTTAATATCAACCTGTACATTCATGCATTTCGGTTTATTGTAAGAATATCCTATTTTTGTAAATACAACCAGCCTTTATGCCCAATTCACCATACGCCCTGCTTTCGAAGAAATTTTACTTCGACGATACCGCTTTCACCAGCCTGATGAAAAAGCGTATCTATAATGTCCTGCTGATTGCCAGCAATTATGACTCCTTTGTTCTGGAAGGCGACGGCCGCATTGATGAGCAGATCTTCAACGAATATGTGTCGCTCAGTCTGCGCTATCCTCCCCAGTTTATCCAGGTTTCCTCCGAAAGGGAGGCTCTCGTGGCCATCGAAAACCAGCACATCGACCTCATCATCACTATGCTCAGTATGGGCAAGAGCGACAGTTTCGACTCAGCCCGGCGGTTGAAGCAGCTGTATCCGGGTATCCCGATTGTGGTATTGACCTCTTTCTCGCGCGAGGTCACCATGACCATCGCCAACGAAGACCTGTCGGCCATCGACTATGTTTTCTGCTGGCTCGGCAATGCCGATATCCTGCTGGCCATCATCAAACTGATCGAAGACAAGATGAATGCCGAACACGATATGCTGGATGTGGGGGTGCAGGGCATCCTGCTGGTGGAGGACTCCATCCGCTTCTATTCGAGCTATCTGCCCAACATTTACAAGATCATCTTCAAGCAGTCGAAGGCCTTTATGACCGAAGGCATCAACGAACACCAGATGATGCTGCGCATGCGCGGAAGGCCCAAGATCCTGCTGGCCACCAACTTTGAGCAGGCCATCGGGTATTACGAGAAATACAAGAACAACCTGCTGGGGATCATTACCGATACCTCATATCCCCGCAACGGTAAGGAAGATCCCATGGCCGGCATCCGGCTGATCGAAAAGGTGAAACGCGAGGATGAATTTATCCCGCTGCTGATGCAGTCGTCGGATCTGTCAAATCATGCCATGGCCCGTGAACTCAGGGCAGGATTTATCCACAAGCTGTCGCACACCCTTTCGATAGAACTGAGAAACTTTATCATCCAGTATTTTGCTTTCGGCGATTTTGTGTTTTCCGATCCTGTCACCAAACAGGAAGTTACCCGTGCAGCCGATCTGAAAGCACTGCAGCAAAGGATATTTGAGATTCCCGACAGCTCACTGGAGTATCATGTTTACCGGAATCATATTTCGAAATGGCTGTATGCCCGTGCACTTTTCCCGCTGGCCGAGTTGTTCCGCGATCTTCGCCCGGGCGATTTTCAGGACCTTGACGAGATACGCCGCTTTATCTTCGATGCTATAGCTACCTTCCGGCTCAACAAAGCACGCGGGATCATTGCTGAGTTTAACCGTGAGAGTTTTGATGAGTACCTTAGCTTTACCAGGGTAGGGCAGGGTTCGATCGGGGGCAAGGCACGTGGTCTGGCCTTTCTCGACTCTATGATCAAGCGCAACCGCCTGCTCGACAAATGGAAGGATGTGATTGTTACCATTCCCCGTACTGTGGTGCTGGGTGCCGATATCTTCGACGAGTTTATGGAAGACAACAGCCTTTACGACATTGCCCTTTCAGGAGCTACCGATGAGGAGATCCTCGACAATTTCGTGGCTGCCCGTCTGCCTTTCCGTCTGCACGAAGACCTTTACACCTTTATCAGTGTTGTTAAGAAGCCTATAGCCGTGCGGTCATCCAGCCTTCTCGAGGATTCCTACTACCAGCCTTTCGCGGGCATCTACTCCACCTATATGGTACCCAATTTTGTGAATGATGAGCGGCTGACCATCGAGAACCTGAGTAACGCGATCAAGAGCGTTTATGCCTCTGCATTTTTCAAGGACTCCAAAGCCTATATGCTGGCTACTTCGAATGTGATTGATGAGGAAAAAATGGCTATAGTGCTTCAGGAAGTGACCGGATCGCCGTATGGCGAACGATTTTACCCCAGTCTTTCCGGCGTGGCCCGGTCGATCAACTTTTACCCGATTGCCCCGGAGAAGCCTGAGGACGGCATTGCCAACATTGCGCTCGGATTGGGAAAATACATTGTTGACGGCGGGATGACACTGAGGTTTTCGCCGCGCTATCCGCGCAAGGTGCTGCAACTTTCCACTCCGGAACTGGCCCTGCGCGAGACCCAGAAACATTTTTGTGCCCTCAGCCTGCTGCCGGGTAGTTTTACACCCTCTACCGATGATGCCTGTAATCTTCAGAAGCTGAACCTGCCTGAAGCTGAGGCCGACGGTTCGCTCCGCAACCTCGCCTCCACCTTCGACTATGAGAGCAATATGCTGCGTGAGGGGATGTTCGGGAGTGGAAAAAGGATCGTTACTTTTTCTAATATACTGATGCACAATATTTTTCCTTTGGCTGATATTCTGGCTACCGTCCTCGAAACAGGACAGCGTGAGATGAGCAAGCCGGTGGAGATTGAGTTTGCAGTAGACCTCAACCAGCCAAAGGGAGAGCCGGCTGTATTCAACCTGCTGCAGATCCGGCCGATTGTGGATAACCGCGAAGCCATAGAGGCTCACCTTGAGGAGGTGAAGGAGGAGGAAACCCTGATCCTGTCACATTCTGCTTTAGGCAACGGCATTATCCGCGATATCCATGATTTCGTTTACATTAAGCCTGAATCGTTCAACCCGGCCGCCAACAAGGAAACCGCTCTCAGAGTAGGGGAGTTGAACGACCGTTTCCTGGCCGGCAGGAAGTATTATGTGCTGGTAGGCCCCGGCCGATGGGGCAGCAGCGACCCGTGGCTCGGCATCCCGGTAAAATGGCCGCAGATATCGGCAGCCAGGGTCATCATCGAATCAGGTCTTGAACACTATCGCATAGACCCCAGCCAGGGAACCCATTTCTTCCAGAACCTGACTTCATTCAGGGTTGGCTATTTTACGCTTAACCCGTTTATCAATGACGGTTTCTATGACATTGATTTTTTGTCGAAGCAACCGGCAGTGTATGAGGATGAATACATCCGGCACATCCGTTTCGAAAAACCGATTGTGATTATGATCGACGGGAAGAAGAACCTGGGGGTTATTATGAAACCTGAAACGAGGGAAGAAATAACAACTAATAACTAACAACTAACAGTTATTGGTTGGGAGTTGGTCGTTTTAAGGTGAGTAGTGAGTAAGGAGTAAGGAGTTCAATACCCTTAGGGTAGTTCAAAGGTCTAATGGCTTCGCCGTTCAATAATGCGATGGAGTGATTATGCGACGTATGCGACTTGAGCAACTAAGGTGACAGGACGACTTCAGCGAAGGTGCGACTGCGCCTGCCTGGCTGACGCCAGTTAGACAAGCTCACCAACAGGTTACACTAATTCATCACAGGAGGAGCGTAACAAAACATAGGAGATTAAATAATGCTATGTGCCTGTGATTTTTTCTATTGTGCCTATGTGTTGAAAAAAAAAAGTGTGTTTTGAATTCAAAGGTTCAATGGCTTCGTCGTTTAAAAAGGCGATGGAGTGATTATGCGACTTAAGCGACCGGGCGACTTCTGCGATTAAATCCCGGCATGTGGGCGGGCTCCGGAGGATGGGCGTCAAATCGTAAATCTGAAACCCTGACTGCCGTCAGGCAGGCCGCCACGGCGGGCAGGCCGTAAACCGTAAATCGTAAACCGTAAATCGTAAATCGTAAACCGTAAACCGTAAACCGTAAACCGTAAACCGTAAATCGTAAACCGTAAATCGTAAACCGTAAACCGTAAACCGTAAATCGTAAACCGTAAACCGTAAACCGTAAACCGTAAACCGTAAACCGTAAATCGTAAATACCATACATCAACTGCTACTACCGGCAGGTCATCCTCCTACTAGTTCCATTCCTCTTAACTGTTAACTCTTCGTTGTTAACTGTTAGTTGATCAGTTTCCGTCCACCAGGTAAGCCCTTAGTTTGTCCGTCTGCGGGTTGTTGAAAAGTTCTTCGGGGCTTCCCTGCTCGATGATTTCACCATCGTACATAAAGATCACATGATCGGCCAGCCGCATGGCCTGGCGCAACACATGGGTCACAAGGATAATCGTGTAGTGCTTTTTCATGTCTTTGAAGAGGTCTTCGATGATCTTGCTGGAGATCGGGTCGAGGGCGGAGGTAGGCTCATCGGCCAGGATGATACTGGGTTTCACGGCAAGTCCCCTGGCCAGGCAAAGCCGCTGCTGTTGCCCGATCGACAGGCTGGTTGCCGGGGCATACAGGCGGTTTTTGACCTCCTCCCACAATCCGACTTCGCGCAGGTGCTTCTCCACACTGAACCCGATCAGCCGTTTGTCGCGGACACCTTTCAGTTTAAGCCCGTAAGCCACATTCTTAAAAATGGAGACAGGCAAGGGATAAGGCCTCTGTGAAAGCAGTCCCATTTTTTGCCTGATGCCCGGGATATTGGTCGTGGTATGAAGGATGTTGTCGTCTTCAATAAAGATGTTGCCCGATACCTTCAGTTCTTTGTATAGGTCGGTCAGTTTGTTTATGCATTTCAGCAGGGTGGTCTTGCCGCAGCCCGAAGGTCCCAGCAGCACCGTGATCCTGTTGCGTGGGATTTCCAGGTTCATATCTTTCAGGATATGGTTGCTGCCGGCATGCACATTGAGATGCTGTACCCTCAGAATGGGAGTAACCTTTTTTTCGCCGGTTTCAGGCAAGGTAGCTGGTTGTGTCATAGTTCCGGGTTCCTGTAATGACATGTTGATTTACTTTAAATTGGTTCTTGAGTACCGTTTCGACAGGTAACGAGCACCCAGGCTGATGGCCAGGATAATGACGGTAAGGATTACCGCGGAAGCAAATGCCCTTTCGCGGACTTCAGGGATGGGTGAGCCCAGCTGGAAAAAGATGGCCAGGGGAAGGGTGGCTGCCGGTTCATCCAGGTTGACCGGGATGTTGTCGGTATATCCGGCTGTAAACAGCACCGATGCTGCGTCGCCGATTCCCCTGCCGAACGACAGCAGGATGGCGGTGATAAATCCTGAGAATCCCTGTTTGAACATAACCCTGAAGGCTGTTTCGGTGCGGGTAGAGCCGAGTGCCAGCGATGCTTCGTGCAGCCCTTTCGGGATGGTGCTCAGTACCTCGTCGAAAGTACGTACCATGATGGGTGAGATCAGCAGGGCCACCGTGATGATACCGGCCAGGAGTGAAGCGTTCATCCCGAAGAAGAGCATCAGCGCAAAGCCGAAGGCGCCGTAAACAATCGAAGGAATGCCCCAGAGCGCATCCAGGAAGTAGCGGATGGTGTTTTGGGTGCGTTTGTACCTGACCAGTTGAACATTGATGTAAAGTGCCGCCGGCATACCGATCAGGATGGCAATCAGGGTCGCACCAAAGGCTATGTAGACAGAGCCTGCGATGGCATTCAGCACACCGCCCTCACCACCGTAATAATATCCGCCTCTGGGTGTTTTCAGGATCATATCAAGGCTTAGCGCATTGAAACCCTTGACAAAAATGACAAGAATGATGAATGCCAGTACCACGATCAGCGAGTAGGTCATAAAAGCTGAAAGAAATACGAAAAATTTCTCCTCAAGGATTTTGATCCGCCTCATTGCCGTTTTAATTTATGGATCAGGTACCTGAAGACCAGGTTGAAGGCAAGGATAATCACCAGCAGCAGAAAGGCGGCGAACATCAGTGCGGCATCGTACATCGGAATAGAGAGCATCTCCCCGTAGTTGTTGGCAATCAGTGCCGGCAGGGGATAGCCGGCATGCAAGGGGTTGGCTGTTACTTTGACCACATTGCCCACCACCATCATTACGGCGATGGTTTCACCGAAGGCTTTGGCAATGCCCAGTCCATAGGCCGAAATGATGCCGGGGTAGTTTCCCCTGATCACCACATGCTTCACGGATTCCCACCGGGTGGCCCCCAATGACAAAGAAGCCTCCTTCAGACCGGCAGGCACGGTATTGAACACTTCAATAAGCATATTAAGGATGTAAGGAATGCACATCACTGCCAGCACAATACCACCCGCGAGGATGGAATAACCCGAAGAGGTCGTGCCGAAGAATGGCGCCACAAAATCCGAGACAAAGGGTACGATGATGAGTATCCCCCAAACGCCGTAGATCACCGAAGGTAGTCCTGCCAGCACGTCAATCACCGGGTGCATGATCCGGATGAGTTGTTTCGATGAAAACTGGGTGAGGTAGATGGCCGCCAGCAGACAAACCGGTGCCGTAAAAAGAAAAGAGAGCAAAGTAACATAGAGCGAACCGGCTATAAATGGCCAGAATCCGAATTCTCCCTTCGAAGGCGCCCATTGTGATGAAAAAACAAGACTCATGAATGATTGCTGACCAAATAAGGGTTCTGCTTTCAGGTACAACCCGATTCCGATAATCAACGGAAGGCAAAGGATGGTAACCAGTGAAGTTATCATCCAGAAGCCGTTGATTTTGTCGAAAAATATGCGTTTTAATTGCATTCTGTTTTTTTTTCTGGTTGTTTGTACCTGCGAAACCAACTTGCTGATCTCCCAACAATGTTGTCCGGCTAATTTCAGAACATCCGGAAATTATAATATCAAGATACTCCTGCCTGCCTGATGCAGTCAGGCAAGCAGGAGCTCATTATTATATTTGAGAATCCATTGATTTGCATCTGTCCACCGGTTTCAAACACGTGGTGGTCGAGCGGAGCCGAGACCACCTTATTTCAGAATAAATTGGGAATCAAATCCGGTTACAAACCAATAACTCTGAACGCCTAACTCCCAACGTCCAACTGCTTACTTAGTTCTCCAGCTTGGCCAGATACTCCTCAATCTTCGCATGCTCAATCGGCACATAACCGGCTTCCTTCACAAATTTCTGTCCGTTGGTCAGTGTCCACCGGATAAAATCAAGGGTGGCCTGTTTTTGTGGTTTGCCTTTTGATACGAAGTAAAGTTCACGTGCAGGGGGTGAAGGATATACTCCGTCGGCAATGGCTTTCAGCACTCCTTCGAAGGTTTCGTAGAAATTTTCTTCCGGGTCGATTGTTCCGTTTCCATTGATGTCGATGGGAATCACTTCCATCCCCGGCCGCTTTTTCCCTGTGAGGATATCATAGGCATAGATGGTGTTGTTGAAACCAATGCCCAGTTTATCCTTCGCAACGGCATCTGCCAGTCCGGGATCGCCATAGATACCGATCCCCAGCAGGTTTTCCTGTTTTCCGCCCAGGTATCTGGCCCAGGTTTCAGCAGCACCGCAGGCATCGGAACGGGTATAGACGACCACATTGCCTTTTTGGGGAACCTCCAGCAGTTTGCCCCAGTCTTTCTGTTTTTCTCCGGTAAAGATGGCGGTGAAATCCTCTCTGGTCAGCCCTTTTTGCTTAATGGTTGCGAGGAATGGGTTCTGGTTGCTGATGGTAGGAACTACCGCGTCGATGGTGAGTCCGACCCACCACACTCCCTGGTTGATCTCTTCCTGTGCAATTGCCCTCGAAAACATGCCAAGGTCAACAGTTCCGGCCAGTGCGTCTGCCATGCCTTTACCGGCACCGCCACCCGAAACATTGAACCGGATTTCAGGATGGATTTTCTGATATTCTTCTGTCCATTTTACGGCCAGCGGATAGAGAGCAAATGCACCGGAAAGACTGATCGTTTCGTCCTTTTTCTTTTGTGAGGCACAGGATGAAATCAAGATCGCAGCGATAAGCGGGATAAGGAAATTTAATTTTTTCATGATTTCGATTATTTATTAAATTGAGTCGTTTTGATTACCACAATGGCACTAAGATCAATAAGGGGCACTAAGAATTTTTTTTAAGCTGCTTAGTATTCAATTTACTTCTTCCTGAGTGTTTCTTGTGTACTTAGTGCCTAAGTGGTAAAATATTTATTTACCGGGCTACGATGATTATTCTTCCGGTGTTGGGGTATGTTTGAATAAATTGGGGGTAAGTGTCAGTTGCAGGTAAAAGAACTGTGAGAACTTTTCGTCCGGCACATTCTGGAGTTTTTTCAGGGATTCTGTCGGCAGATAGAAGCAGTACCCGCTTTCCAGTTCGCCCCAGTCGCTGAATTTGTACTTGATAATAAGGTCGTTTTCGAAACCAAGGTCCTTGTTGTCAGGAGTTGCCGGATTTGTCTGTGCCAGCGAGAAGGAATGGAAAGTATTGTGGATGCCGGTTTTTTTCGAAAATTTGAAGTCAAGCCACAGATAATAGTCGGCGAGACCGCCCTGTTTGGTTTGTGAAGCAAAGGTCCTGTAATAATCCATCACCCCGAAAAAGCGGTGCCGGTTGCCGTACAGCGGATCGAAGAGCTTATCGGTTCCTGAGCTGCCTATGGTACCAGTGTTCCCCGAAAGGTAACCAAGGCCAAGGCCGGGGGTGAATTTTCCCAGTTTATAACCGGCGTCGGCATCGATGAGGTATGCACTGACCTGGTTGCCTTTCTGGTTTTTTCCAAACTGGTAATAGGCATTTCCCCAAGCGCTGAAATTCCCGCCTTTGTATTCACCAAAGACGCCGGAGGTGTGCCTGAAATTCATCGGATTTGTAGTGTCGGTCCGGGTAACGCCCGTGGAGATGTGCAGCAGGGAAAGGGTCAGTTGATCGCTGATCTTATGGTTCAGCCAGATGTAATTAAGTGATTTGATCCTGGCGGTGGGGTAAGGGTTTTCGGTAGGGGTTTCCACCAGAGTATTCCAGGCAGCCCCGGCATGCAGGTTCCATTTTCCGATGGGGAATTTAAATGCCACGGCATCATAAGCAATCCCGTTCTGGTTCCAGTTACGGTCGCCCAGCAGTCGTTTGCTGTCGTACACCAATTGCTGACGGCCGGCCGATACCCGGCCAATGTTACCCATTTTCACTTCTGCGTAGGCTTCCAGAAGGTCAAGGGAGGGATTGTCACCAACTCCGGTAGAACTGAGTGTTGTCTGATCGCCCCAGATGCGCACATCCTGGGGGGTAATTCTGAGTTTCAGCAGTTTTGATTCATAACTGAAAGATAATCGGGTCCGCTGTGAAATAAGTATGGCCGGATTTGATCCCTCAACAGCCAGTTTCTGATAACCGTCGCGGCATTCAAAACGGCTGCGCAGATGGGCATCCACGCTGAACTGTGAAAACCCACTCTGAACCAAACAGAATGTGCCAAGCAGGGTCAGAAGGGAATGTTTACAGATTTGTTTCATGCATGATGGGATTTTGAATTATCGCAAAATTACCATCATTAAAGAAGCTGTAAAACCGTGTTTAAGCGTAACTTTCGGGTAAGTAAATAGACGGATATATACGTTTAAAAGCGTAGGTTAACCTACACTTCAACAAAGCCATTTCTGATCGCAAACATCACCAGGCCGGCGGTATTCCTGGAATCGGTTTTTAACAGAAGATTCTCGCGGTGCTTATCAACAGTTCGTTTGCTGATACGCAGCAGGCCGGCAATTTCCTGGTTCGACATACCCTGGCAAATCCTGTACAATACTTCAATTTCGCGTTCTGACAATTCTCCTGGCTTCGAAGGTTTTACCTTCCGGCTGATGTTCCTGAGGATACCATCCAGAATTTCGGGTGAAAAGTAATTGTGGCCTGAGATTACGTTCCGGATACATTCCTCAACATCCTGAATACCTGAGTTCTTCAGGATAAACCCCCTGGCGCCGGCGTTGATCATGCGGGTGTAGTAATCTTCATCGGCATACATCGACAGTGCTATGATCTTCATCTCAGGATAAACTTCGAGTGCTTTTGCAGTAGTTTCAATGCCATCAATCCCGGGCATGCTGATGTCCATGAAAACCAGTCCCGGCCTGACTTCTTCCAGCCTTGCCAGAAACTCATCCCCGCCCGAAGCTTCATAAACCCCGCTGATATAGGGCAGATTGCCGAGCAGCAGGCTCATGCCTTCTCTGAAAAGCTTATGGTCATCAACCAGAAATACCGAGAATGCTTCCATTATTTGTATATATGTCAATTATTGGGTTTGTACGGAGCCTATTTGACCTGGTAACAATAATTAATAAGTTATCGGTAGGCAGTAAGCAGTTGGCATTTAATAACTAACTGATAAATAGCACAACATCGTTGACACTTTTTTTCGTAGCATAACATCGTTGACACTTTTTATTAAAAACGTTCTTTGACATATTTTTTCGTATTGTTCAAATAAAAAATGGACGAATACGAGAAACGGAAAGTAGC
>JAZDHI010000044.1:0-36176 GCA_043806115.1 Bacteroidota bacterium | reverse complement strand
CTTGTTTACCTTGCTACCCTTAACTTTCAGAAACGATGGGTTAATAACTTGAGAGACTGGCCAATGATAATTAATCAATTATTTACGTTCTTTGATGAGAGAATTAAAACAAGTGACACAGTTCATTGAACACTCCCTCCTCAAAGTAGGCACCAAATTTTTTTACGATCCGCAAACCTTCTCAAACTGCTGAAACCCATATGTACTATATTTTGTTTTTAGCAAAGTACATTTTCTTAATAAAAATCACCTGTTATTTAGTTTTCAAATCTTTGTCTCTATTCTTAATAAACGTCATATTTATATAAGGATCACCACTAATTACTTTTATAGTATTGGTTAATGAAAACAATCCATTCATCAGCAAAACTCCAATCAAGGGTATCGGTTGATTTACTTTATAATAAATCCAAAAACAACCCAGAATGATCCCAAGTATCATTAATTGAAAACGAATCACAGCCTGATAATGATCGGTTATTCCTTTTATTTTATCTTTTTTCAGATTCCAGATCAATATTGTTGGAAGGATAACTGGAATGAAGCCACTCAAATGTAAGAGTCCCAACCAATTGTTTCTGTTAACTTTATGAATATCCTGGCTTTCATCCGGTTCATTCTCAGTAAATATACTAAAATCAACATCAAGTGCTTTTGCAATCATTTGAAGTGTATAAGCCCGTGGATCAACTTCTCCATTCTCAATCCGTTGTATGGTTCTTGTACTGACTTCTGTTTTTTCAGCCAACGCCTCCTGAGTCATGCCTTTTTTAAGCCGTAATTCTCTTATAATTTTTCCTGTTTCCATTTTCGTTTTTTGAATACAAATGTCATATGGATTAAGGTAACTTTCCAACTACAAAAACACGACATTCACACGACATTTCCAATGATTGCACTCAGGTTTCCCGGCGAATGGAAGACTTGATCTGCTAACCAGAGGGGGAGCGCTGGTGGAGGTATCTTCTAATCCACAAACGTTTCCCTGATAATTTTCTTAATTGCAATGATTTCTTTAACGGATAGTTTTCCAAGTATTTTAAGTACTCTCTGTCGGTCAATGGTCCTGATCTGATCAATGACTACCCAGCCGGTTTTCTCATGGAGTTTAACTTCAACCCTGGTAGGATACTTTTTAGATTGCGTGGTCATTGGCGCAATAGTGATTGTCTGGAGATGACTGTTCATCTCGTCAGGCGAAATTACAACACAAGGTCTGGTTTTTTGTATTTCACTCCCGATGGCCGGATCCAGATTTACCAGGATAACAGCATATTGAACTATTTCCATTCTTCAAAATTTTCATCTTCAAAAATATCTGCCATTAGCTGCTTATCCTCATTGTTTTCCCGCATTTTTTTGAAAGCTTTTTCCCAACCCTTTCTTGGGGTTGATTTTGGCCGGATAATAATATACCCTTTCTCAAGAATCAGTTCAACTGTATCCTTGATATTATATTTCTCAAGAAGGGTTTTGCTTAATCGAATCCCTTTTGAATTGCCTATTTGTATGACTGATAAATCCATGGTAAACTATTTTGTGAGTACAAAGTTATTACATTATTGTTTAAAATTGTTTATTAATCCGGTTTTTTTATTACTGGCGTTTGTAAGCCGGGATTTAGCCTGGAAAATGCAGTTTTATAGAAAACGCGTGGCACGCGCTTTAAGCGCGCGCAAGCCCGGGAACATTCACCAAAGTGTAACAGGAATCCCATAAAACTTGACTTCTGACCATTTTTTTTCTTTTACTTTTTGCAAGACTTGTGCTGAGCGCAGCCGAAGCATCAAAAAGTAACAACTAGCGAAGCGATTTCATGCGCACCAATAAATCAATATATACGCGCATAAAAAATCTCGGCTTACTAAAAACAGTGAAAAACCGGCGAGCAATTTTAGCAGGAAGAAACGAGCCTGCCTGCCGGCGAGGCAGGGTTGAACCTGTATTCCTCTGCTTTAAACCTTTGTACACTTATCTTTTGTGCATCGCAAAGCTTTATCGGTTGCGTTTCTTCTTTATTTGCCAGCCTGCCGGCTGGCAGGTTTGCTGCCGGTTTCCTTAACGCTGTTTTTAGAATGCCGGTCCTTCTACCCTTAATCCGGACAAAATTATTCTTTAAAATAAAAATATTCTATTGCTTTCTGGTGCATCAATTCCAGAAAAGCCTGTCAATGAATTTTTCTATAGTATTTGTAAAACAATATTTCCAAAGCGTTTTTCATTTTGGTTCAGCTGCATCGATCAGTTTCAAAAACCGCTCCCTATAACTCAAACCAATCGGAATAAGTTCAGAACCGATCCTGATTCTGTTCCGTTCGATGCTTTCTATCTTATTCAGTGCCACAATAAAGGATTTATGGATGCGCACGAAATTATCCGCCGGCAACTGATTTTCCATGTGCTGAAAGCTTTGTAAGGTCATGATCTTTACTTTCTGAGTGATAATTCTCAAATAGGCACCCTTGCCCTCGATGTATAAAATATCTGAAAAATTAATCCGTTCCATCCGGTATTCCGTCTTTACAAACATATACTCCCTTTGAGAAACAGCATCCGGATCTGTCTTTACTTTGTCAACCGCTTTCAGAAAGCGTTCAAATGAATATGGCTTTAACAGATAGTCGGTCACCGAATGGTCAAAACCACTGATGGCATATTGACTGTAAGCCGACACGATGATGATTTGGGGTGGGTTCTGTAACGATTCCAGAAACTGCAGGCCTGAGAATAGTTCCATCTGAATATCCAGGAAAATCAGGTCAACCGGATTGGTTTTGATAAACGAAATGGCTTCAAGTCCGTTATTGAACGATTTCAATAAATTCAGGTGCGGGACCTGCGCGATAAACCCCTGCAGCTTTTCAATTGCCAGCGGGGTATCGTCGATAACTATACAGTTAATGCTCATCGGTGTTAATAGATAAAGTTACACTGAAGGTATTGTTTTCTTCCTTAATGTTAAGCGTATGCCTTCCGGGATAAATGATTTCAAGCCTACGTCTTACATTGTTCAATCCGACGCCGCTTGCTTCATCCTTATTGATACGCTTTGTTCGGTCAGAGGTGTTTTCAGATTCAAAAAGAACCTGATTATCCCTGATGGTGAACCTGATTCTGATTGCACCGGTCAGACTTTTATCCGTGCAATGTTTAAAAGCATTTTCCACAAACGGGATAAACAACATGGGCGCTACCTGAATGGTGTCGGTTTTGCCGGAAACATCGAAACGGATCAGATCCCCGTTTGCAAACTGGAGCTTCTGCAGATCAATATAGCTTTCAATATGCCTGATTTCATCCGTCAGCTGTACCTTATCCGCATTCGTATCATAGATCATATAGCGTAGTATCTCAGAAAGCTTTAACAGTGTATGGGAAGCTTTTTCCGTATTGCTCTTTATCAGGCTGTCAATGTTGTTCAGCGTGTTGAACAGGAAATGGGGATTGATCTGATTCTTAAGCAACGCCAGTTCACTCTGAAGGTTTTCCCTGGCGAGTTTCTGCGATTCGAACCAGTTTTCGAGCAGGAAAAAGAAGAAACCTGAAATTGCGAAAAACACAGTAAATGCATAAATAAGGCTCAGGAAGGAATAGAAACCCAGGTTTACGGAAAAGATAAAAGTGCTGAAAAGGGTTGTAATACCAAAGGGTACAATCACAATAAACAGGCCCGGTACAAGGTATTTTCTGAAGCTTGTTTTTGTCAGTGATTTTGGCGAGTAATAGCCATAGAACAGGTAGAAAATAACCAGAGGATAGATCACTTCGCAGAAGACATTAAAAAGTATTCCCAGGATATTTGAGATGCTTAGCAGGTCACTTCCCATATCCGGCCTTACGAACAGGGATTGAAAGTTCTGATACAGAATGTGGAAGAAGCTTTTTGAATGACTGGCCATGCCGAAAAAGTCATCGGCCTGCCCCGCCCAGTCATAAAATGTGATGGTTAACGGGAGCATTACCCAGAAGCAGGCATGGAGGGCAATTTTGACTGATTTTTTCATGATTCTGAATTTAGTTGGTTAAACATGAAGCAAAGATCAGTCTGGGCAGGATGAATTAAAAATCTGTTTAACGAACAAGGGGTTTTCATTAACCAACATTCAAATTTAATGAATATTGCTCATTATTCATAAATGGCAGGGGTGAATCTCAGGTGTAGCAGCTTATAAGACTGATTTAAATCAAATTATTAGAAGTTTTTCATTTTTTATGTTTATGATTTCACAATATCCCGATAATTTTTTCTAAACGATTGATTTTCAGGATATTGAAAAAATGGACATCGTATTTTAAATAGTTCAAAATCAACTTATTGCGTCTTTGCGTGAGATAGAATATTAACGGATATTGGATTTCAAACAATTGAATTATTTATAACCGGTGTTTGAAGTTCCTGTGATATTTCATTCGCGGCTTTAATTATGAAATCTTTTTCTCCTGACATAAGTTCAATATTTCTGTTGGTTGAAACCAGGATCAGTTTACAAACTTCAATTGTTTCAGTTCTGCTTATGGACTGGACACTCATTCTTTGAGTTTCTTTTAGATTTATTATCTGAAGATGAATCAGCGAATTGATATTCTCCCACTCTCCAATTCTGATTATGAAATAGCCTTTGCATTTTTTTAATTTTCTTTTATCTGTATCTATTATTATTCCGGACTTTATAAAAAGGCAAAGTAATGATATCAGGAAAATTAAAATCCCTTTCCAGTCCAAAACCATCATTCTCCATATTCCTGTACCCAATAACAATACTCCTAAATAAATAAAGTTTGGGGGAAGTTTGTCCGTTTTGTATTTTAATATCATATATATCCCATGGCTTTATTTTTTCTATGACTATCCAAAGAGGCATTCGTAAGCGGGGATTTAGCCCGGAAGATACAATTTTAAAGAAAACGTGTGGCATGCGCTTTAAGCGCGCTCAAACTCAGAAGCTATATAAAGTAACGGGTAGAATACGCTCAAGACGAACGCAAGCCCGGGGATATTCGCGGGTAAATCACCTGTCCGGACCAATAATATTGGCCGGTTATTCCTATATCACAAAATGCCCCACATAATTATGGGGGCTGAGTGCCCTCAACTCTTTCTTTACTTTTTCGCTGACATTGAGCTTTTCAATAAAGCCGGCAATGGTTTCAGCCGTTACCTTTGAATTGGTACGGGTTAACTCCTTCAGCGCTTCATACGGTTTTGGGTAGCCTTCACGTCTGAGGATGGTCTGGATGGCTTCAGAAACCACGGCCCAGTTATTATCCAGGTCCGCAGCAATCCTGTCTTCATTGAGTACAAGTTTACTGAAACCTTTCAGCAGTGATTTTATCGCGATGATTGTATGGGCTGCAGGGACGCCAATGTTTCGTGTAACTGTTGAATCGGTCAGGTCACGCTGAAGCCTCGAGATCGGTAATTTTGCTGAAAGATGCTCAAAAAAGGCGTTGGCTATTCCCAGGTTTCCTTCGGCATTTTCAAAATCAATCGGATTGACTTTGTGTGGCATGGCCGATGAACCTATCTCACCGGCTTTGATCTTCTGTTTGAAATACTCCATGGACACGTATGCCCAGATATCGCGGCTAAGATCAATCAGGATGGTATTGATGCGTTTAAAGGCATCGAACAGGGCGGCAAGGTTATCGTAATGCTCTATCTGTGTTGTTACTTTCTGTCTTTCCAGTTTCAGATGATCACGGGTAAAACGATCAGCAAATCCGACCCAGTCAATTTCAGGATAAGCTGCATAGTGTGCATTCAGGTTCCCGGTTGCCCCTCCGAATTTTGCTGTAATGGGCACCGATTTAAGCAATTTCATTTGTTGTTTCAGCCTGTCGACAAATACAAAGATTTCTTTACCAACAGTGGTGGGCGTTGCAGGTTGACCATGCGTATGGGCAAGCATCGGAATATTTTTCCATGTTTTGGCTTTCTGAGTCAGTTTTTTTATCAGATCTTCCAGCATGGGGAGCATCACATCATCGATGGCAAGTCTTAACGCGTAGGGACCGGCTGTATTGTTAATATCCTGGGAGGTGAGCCCGAAATGCAGGAACTCCTTGTATCTGCCCAACCCCATCTTGTCGAATTTCTTTTTCAGATAGTATTCAACGGCTTTTACATCATGGTTGGTAATGATTTCAATTTCCTTGACTTCGGCGGCATCTGTAAAGGTAAAATCCCGGCAAAGGTCACGCAGGTTGTTAAAGTCGGTTTTAGTGACGCCTTTCAGTTGTGGCAAAGGCAATTCGCACAGGGCGATGAAGTATTCAGCTTCAACAAATACCCTGTAATTGATCAATGCTGCTTCTGAAAAGAAGTAGGCCAGACCCTCCACCTGTTTCCTATACCGGCCGTCTATGGGTGATATAGCATTTAATACGGTTAATTCCATGACTTTACTTTATTATCCACGGTTCAAAAGTAAGCAAGCAATTGAAATGATGGCCATTTTTTTTTATTTTTTTAAGCCACAGGTTTCCACCGGCATAATTATCTGCTTTTAACGGGAATTCCATGAAGGCATCCGGCAGGTTTCTCCGGTTCGTTCTTGCCAGTGCATGCCTTCGTTTTTATATCTTCAGAACAGAGTTCTGTGGCATTATAGCAGCTTACATGATGACTGCCTGTTTGTCTTGTTTCCGAATAATTGTGTTTCTGGTTCTTCCGGTTATCAATACCCTGAAGTTCTGACTACCGGATTTTCCATTATTGTAAGGTTGGTCAGCACAATAGGGTCATATTGGCCGGGAGCAGGGAATCCGGTTTCAAAGGCTTTTTCCCGTCACATTCCCATGGATTCTCCTACGATTATCACATCCATGGGGGTATAGGCCGGTCGTTTTCTGAGGATGGTATAAGCCCTGCAACCCCTTGCAACCGAACTACAATCATGACAGACAGCATCATGGGTGCAGGGGGTTTCACGGTCAAGCCGTTTCATATTCATAGGGCCTGCTGTTTGTTCCAGCCTCTCAAATGCAGCCGTTTCACTGCTGACTACCTTGTTGATACCGGCTACAATTATTACTTTTTTTGGCCCGAAAATCATGGCAGCAACCCTGTTGCCATATCCGTCAACATTGATAAGGGCTCCACCGGTTGTAACAGCATTGGTACTGCTGATAAACAGGTCACTTGTAAGTTCGCGCCGCATTTCCTGAAGGCGTTCTTCCTCAGTAAGACCCGGTACGCCATGATCAATAAGCACTGCTCCAAGCTTTACTACCCTCTCACGAATTCCCATTTTTCTGATGGTCATTGAACCACCGAAGGCAACCTGCATTCCTGTTGATACCTGATTGCAGATATAATCAGCTGCAGCTTCTGATGTTTCGAAATATACAGCGTTGAAAAAGTTGCGCTTCAGGTTTTCAACGACTTTGATTCCTTTGGTTCTGCAGTACCATGCCTGGAATTCACTCATTATCTCTGATTTATTACAATACAAAGATATACGGCAAATCAAAACAAAAAAGAAAGCCTGCAAATCTGCAGGCTTTTTTAAAAATTAAATTTTGCGCTATCTCGTGATGTTCCTGAAAACTTCACGGATAATGTCGCCATACTTGTCGTTGTAACTTACCAGGCACCAGATCTGCAGCATAATGATTTCTTCACGTTTAAGAAACTGAATTGATTTTTTCAGTTCCTTTCTGAAAAGGTCACGGTTAAAACTAACTTTCTGGAGCACTGTTTTTGAGTATTCAAGCATAGTTTAGCGGATTAAGTTACACGAAACCCTTAATGCAAACGTTTGCATTACAACGTATATATCACTCAAGTTGTTGTAAGTAATACCGATTTTAACAAATTTTTATGATTTTATTTTTCTGCGGAAAATCAACGCCCGGATTTTATACCGGAAGCGATTGTTTTACTGTAACTTACCGGGTAAGTAGCAAAAAATCCGATTCCTCCGTTGCTGATGTTACCTGAGATGTTTGCCGGAGGTCCGCTGAAAAGAGGATTCTGGTAGCCTGTCTGAATCTGAAGCTGGCTGATGAAGCGATAATACTCTTCTGTAATCCTCGCACTTTCAATGGTCAGGATATCGCCCGGGGTAACGATTTCCTTCTCGAATGACTGATTAAGAAACCCGATGCCGACCCCGTTTGTGTAATTGCCGTTGTAAAAGCGGTCATCAGTGACCAGCACTTTATTCAGTGAATCTGAAATAAGGATCCCGTTTTTAAATACCCTGAACATATAAAAATCGGTAGTGGGCGGATCGAGCACATAGCACCTGATTTCATAGTACCCGTCAGGCCCCCAGTCGTCGTGGTAGGTGGAATTTATCGAATCCAGCGTTAGCTTCGGGTTCATCTGCGAAACTGCTGTATAAGTTTCGTGACCGTTGATGGCTGAAGCGAGACTGATATTCAGTGTGTAGGTCCTGCCCGGTATGCCATGATAGTCCGGTGATGTCTGATAAATACCGGGCTCCGTTTCTGTCAGTGGTGTAACCGAAATGCCATCATCGAAGCTAACTGCAGCACCGCGGACCGGAGGAGCCTGTTCAGCATAGTAATAACTGGTAGTGGTACTAAGCCTGATGGTATGGGCAAGCGTGTCGGTAGTCACTATCCCTTCCACTACCAGCCGGGTATAGCTTTCTTCCAGGTCGATGTCGATGCGTTCGGTACAAGAACCCAAAAACAGTAAGGCCATGGCGGAAACCAGGATTGACTTTTTCTTTAAATTCCGGCTGATGTTGTTCGTCTTCATGAAATGAATTGTTAAAACCTGAAGTTATAGGTAATTGCCGGGATTATGCTGAACAGGTAAGTTTTCTCGGCATAGGTCTGGTTCGGGTTGTCAGGATCCTGTTCAAAGTTGATGGCCCAGGCATTTTTTCTGCCATAGGCATTGTAAACTGAGAAATTCCACTCACCCTGCCACTTCCTGTTTTCCCTGGTTTTCCCTTTGAGTGTGTACGAAATGTCAAGCCTGTGGTAATCGGGCAGCCGGTAAGCATTCCGGTCGCTGTAGATTGGTACGATAACATTTCCAATTACCGCACGACCTGTCGGGAAAGTAACGGGAGCCCCGGTTGCATATACCCAGTTCGTTGAAAGGATTGATCTTTCACTGAATTCATAATTCAAAACCACCGAAATGTTGTGGGGTTTCTCGTAGGGGGCCCTGTAAGACCTGCCATCGTTGATACCTTCTATCTTACGACGGGTTGCCGACAAAGTATAGCTGACCCAGCCGTTCAGTTTCCCGGTGTTTTTCCTTACCATCAATTCAAGACCATAAGACCATCCTCTGCCTGTCCTCAGTTCTCCTTCCAGCTGCGGATTGAGAAGAAGTTCGGCATTGTCCTTGAAATCGATCACATCGTGCATCGACTTATAGTAGACTTCAGCTGAGGTTTCGAGCGTATTCTCCTTCAGGTTCCTGAAATAGCCGATGGCAAACTGATCGGCTTTCTGCGGCTTCACGTTCGGGCTGCTGGGAAACCAGAGGTCGAGCGGAGTACCGGCAGTTGAATTCTGCGCCAGATGGATGTATTGAACCGTTCTTGAATAACTGGCCTTGACGGATGCTTTGTTCGATAAAAGATAGTTAATTCCGAACCTTGGCTCCAGGGCTTTGTAAGTCTGAAATATTTTTCGTTTCCCGTACACAACAGAATCGATAACAGAGTATTCCGGATCATAATTGTAAACGGTTCCCGGACCGATGTTCTGGAAGGCAGAGAAACGGACACCATATTTGACCATCAGTTTTTCGGTAATCCTTTGTTCGTTGCTTAAATATACTCCGTATTCTAGGGCATAGTTGTGCTCAAGGCTGAATTCAGTAAAAAGGCTCTCATTTCCGGTACCTTTGGCATGCCCCGGATCGAACGTATGAACAATCATTGAAGCCCCATACCTGATGGTGTTGTTTGGGTCAGCGTACCAGGTAAAGTCAGCTTTGCCGCTCTGGTTCTGCATCTTTGAAGTCCATATAAACGAATTTGCATTCCCTTCAGGAGTTCCGAGCCTGTAATCGTACATGCTGTGAATCAGGGTGAAATTGGAAAATAACTTTTGTGAAAAGAGGTGGTTCCACCTGAGTGTCCCGGTCTGATTGCCCAGGCTCATCCTGGCAAAATCGTTGCTGAATACATCACGGCCGAAGTATCCCGAAACGAAGATCCGGTTCCTGTCATCTATCCGGTGGTTAATTTTGGCATTGAAATCATAGAAATAGAGAATATTGTCCCGGATTTCCTTGTTTTTGGCAAAAGGCAGAAATACATCGACATAGGTCCTTCTTCCGGCAACAAGAAAAGAAGTGCGGTCATTCGCAATGGGGCCTTCAATCGTAAGCCGGCTTGAGATGGTTCCGATTCCGCCGGCGCCTGACAGTGTTTTCTGGTTGCCATCCTTCATTCTGATATCCAGCAATGAAGACAAACGGCCACCGCTCGAGGCGGGAATATCACCCTTGTAGAGTATGACATCCTTGATGGCATCATTGTTGAAAACAGAGAAAAAGCCGAGCAGGTGCGAGGCGTTGTAAACAATGGCTTCATCGAGAAGAATCAGATTCTGGTCAGGGCCCCCGCCACGTACGCTGAAACCCGAGGAGCCTTCGGCGGTTGACTGAACCCCCGGCAACATCTGAATTGCTTTAATGATATCAACCTCACCCATCAGTGCAGGAATCCGGTTGATGGTTTTGATGTCCATCCTGACGACACTCATTTCGGGTTTACGGATGTTTTCATCCGGCTTTTCACCGGTGATAACCACTTCCCTGAGTTGTTGCTCACGGGTCTGCAACTCAACGTCAAACTTCAGGTTTTCTTTGAGCTCAATACTTTTTTCCACAGATGCGTATCCGATATAAGAAAAGGATATGGTGTAGCTGCCGGGTATCAGGCTGACAGAATAGAAACCATAAACATTGGTTGTGGTCCCGGTTTTTATTTCCTTAATATAAATGGTGGCTCCGATCAGTTCTTCACCGGTTTGTTTATCCCTGATGTTTCCGCTGATGGTAAATCTTTTACCACCGGCATCTTCAGTGTAAGGTATGCCGCTAAGAGGGCCTGAAAGGAGAAAAAATACAGGCAGTGTAATGTATATCAGTGTTTTCATTGATTTGGTGTAGTGTGATTCAGGTTGTTACAAAGGTTGAATGCATGTTTTTTATATTGGATTAAACCGTTGATTTTCCGTATGATAACCTTTGAAGCGTATAATATATTGCATTCCAGGTGGCCTGGTTATTTTTGGGGACTGTTTACGGTGCTGTGCATGAGGGAATCCTTTTGTCTGACTGATTTTTTGCTGTTAGTCGCATAAAGTACCAAACAGCAGGACAGGATAATTATTGCCACCGATGTCCAGAATTGTAGTTTTTTCATTACCGGGAGTTTTGAATTTAATGACAGCACAAAGGTAAATTGGTTGCAACTGCCCGCTAAATAAAAATCGGTGTACAGGGTAATTCACCGGATGAGTTACCCGGAATCGGGGATAAATGGTAAATGGGATAATAAACAGGGGAAGATCAGGCTTTGTTTCTCCGTTCAAGTTCGGTTTTAATGAGCCTGAGTTCACGGCTTGTCTGGCCTGCTATGCTTGTGTTCTCTTCAGCGCGTCTGAAAAGGTAAGGCATGACTGATTTCACAGGACCATAGGGTACATATTTGGCAACATTATAACCTGTAACGGCGAGATTGAAGCTGATGTGGTCGCTCATACCATAAAGCTGTGCAAACCAGATACGCCGGTCATTGCGCGCAATACCGCGTTTGTCCATTTCCTGTGCAAGCAACAGATTACTGTCCTCGTTATGTGAACCGCAAAAAATCTCAACAACATCAAGATTGTCAAGTGCAATCATCAATGCTTCATTGAAGGCGTGATCGGTGGCTTTCTTATCTGGCTGGATGGGTGAATTGTAACCCATTATACCGGCACGACTTCTTTCCTTTTCCATATATGCCCCCCTTACAAACTTGATCCCGATGCCGTATTTCTCTTTCCGGGCCTGTGAAATGGCGGTGCGGAGATACTGAAGTCTGTCGTGTCTGTACATTTGAAGGGTGTTGAAAACAATAACCCTTTCCTTATTGTACTTCATCATCATTCCTTCCACCGTTTCGTCAACCAGGTGCTGATACCAGCTGTCTTCTGCATCGATCATCAGGGGGACTTTCAGCCTTGAAGCTTCATGGCAAAGTTTATCGACTCTGGCCTTAAATGCTTCAAATTCAATTGATAATATATTGTTGAGCGGTATACCCGGAGCTGCATTTTCGAGTAGGTTGGCTGAAGCAAATGCGGTAGGTTTGAAAACAGCGAACGGAATATTCTTTTCATCAGCAGCATTGTTTATCGATTTTATCGTTTCATCCAATGTACGCTCAATTCCCGCAAGGTCATGGCTTCCTTCAACTGAAAAATCAAGAATGGCTTTTACGTTAAACCGACTTAGTTTGCTCACCAGTGGTTCACACTCCCGGAGATTTCTTCCACCGACAAAATGACGGTAAATGGTGGGTTTAACAATCCAGCCGACCGGAATACAAGCTTTCATGGCCAGGGAAAGCATGTTTTTTAAGGCATTTACCAGAAATGGGAAAGCCATTACCCTGAACAGAAACCTTGCCCGGTGCAGCTCATTGTCCGTCTTACTGATAAACGCTGTTTTGGTGTCGTTGAACCCTGTCAGATCAGTCCGCATATTGAAAAGCTGATAATTTTGTTCAAAAATAACATTTCAAAAGAAATAATCAGCTGATGGTGACCAAAACACTTATTTTTCTGTTTATACGAAAAATTGTAAGTTTGCATTATGGCAAAAAAATTACATACACTTGAGATAGCCGGTTCTCCGGTTTTTATTGGTCAGGATGTTTTTGATGAGTTAAAGGAGCACCTGACAACAAAACTCGCAACCAGGGAAGTTATTTTTCTTCTGGCAGATGAAAATACACTTGAACATTGCTATCCTGTGCTTATTTCGATGGTCCCGCAACTTGAGAAAGCAAACAGGATTGTTATCAAATCCGGAGAAGATAACAAAACACTGGCCACCTGCGAAAAAGTCTGGAACCAGATGGCAGTTGAAGGTGCAAACAGACAATCGTTACTGATTAACCTCGGTGGTGGTATGGTTTCTGACCTTGGCGGATTTGCTGCTTCGGTTTTCCACCGTGGAATGCCTTTCATCAATATACCTACTTCGCTTATGGCAATGATCGATGCCTCGCTTGGCGGGAAAACGGGTGTGGATCTTTATTCTCTCAAAAATCAGATCGGCTTGTTCTCAAAAGCATCGGCGGTTTATGTTTGGCCGGGTTTCCTTGCCACTTTACCGCACCGTCAGCTGCTATCGGGATTTGCTGAGATGCTTAAACATGCACTTATTGCAGATGCCGTTTTCTGGAATAAACTTACGAAAATCCCAATGGCTGTAATTTCTAACTGGGAAGATTATATTATCACGGCAATACGCATCAAAGCAAAGATTGTTAACAAAGATCCGCTGGAAACAGGAATCCGCCGGCAACTGAATTTCGGTCATACCATTGGACATGCTTTTGAAACCTATTCGCTGCGCAATGATGCTTCACCACTTACCCACGGGGAGGCTGTAGCAATGGGTATGATCTGCGAAGCATACATCTCCTACCGTAGTCTCGGTCTGGATCATGCACAACGCGATGAACTGGTGAGGAATATTCTCCTGAATTTCACGCATTACAGAATCCCTACCACCGCGATTGACGAGTTGGTAGAAATAACCCATTACGACAAGAAAAACCGCAAAGGGCGGCTGATGCTGACTCTTATCCGCGATATCGGCAAAGCGATGGAAGGGCAGCAGTGTGAAGTCGCCCTGGTGCGCGAAAGTCTCTTCAGATATACTGATTTCAGCAGGCATGTTTCACGTGAGTAGGTAGTGAAGAACGTGCGCTTAACCATGCCCCGGCAAGCTAAAAACCCGGCTGTATTTCACATGTTCGTTATCCGGTGATTACACCGGATCAGAGATCGGATTACTCTGTTTTCAATGGGAAAATCCCTGTTGCATCCAATATCCTGCGGCTGATTTCTTTTCTGTAACGGGCATCTTCTTCGTTCTTTATGTCAATATTCAACGCAAAAATCCAGACATTCCCGATACTTTCCACATAGCCAACATACCATCCCGTTTCATTTTCAATCCTGGAAACCCAACCTGTTTTGGCGTGCAATTTTCTTCCGTTGACCGAATCGGCCAGCATAATGTCTTTAACCAGTTTCTGGACTGAATTGTCGAACGGGAGGCTTTCCTTACAGAGGTGTCGGATAAAGTCAACCTGCTCAACCGCAGAGATGGCAATGTCGCCATCAAGCCAGAAACGGTCAATTTCAGGACCGGTTCTTTCATTTCCATAATGGCAGCGAACAATCCATTCTTCTATGACTTCACGGCCGGTTCTACGTGCCAGCTCCTGATAAACCCAGACTGCCGAATTGCGGAATGCCTCCTGCAGGCTTAAATCCTTGTTCCAGGCGTCATATGACCTTTGGATTCCATCCCATTTAAAAACTGTTTCAATACCTTCAACTGTATGATTCTGCAGCCCGATGAGAGTATTCATTATTTTGAATGTTGAGGCAGGAAGGAACCTTCTCTTTGCCCTCTCCTGATTGTATATATAGTATTCTCCACTATGATCATCAAGTAACACAAAGGTTCCCTCAAGGGCAGTCTCTTTGAAGAAACCTGCCCACAGGCCTGTATCTACAGTGGCTTTAATCTGTGAAAAAACGGGAACAGCCAGTAAGAAAGTTATTACTGACAGGGAATTCAATACAATGGATTTCATTTCTGTTGAATTATTATTTCAGTTCTGAACGGCAAATCGTGTTTCGGAGATGCTTCTTTTTACACGTAATTTGAATTTTTAACAAATATACCGTAGGTTTGTTAAAATTTTTCAGGATTCAGATGGTAGTTGACATTTTTATACCATGCTTTATTGATCAGGTATTCCCGGAAACCGGCTTCAATATGGTTAAGGTGCTTGAGAAGGCCGGAGTAGGGGTGAGGTATAATAAAAATCAGACATGCTGTGGCCAGATAGCATTTAACTCAGGTTTCTGGGATCATGCAAAAGCCATGGGTGAAAAGTTTATCCGTGATTTTAAGGATTGCCAGTATGTGGTTACCCCTTCAGCATCCTGTGCCGGTATGGTCAGGAATTATTATGATGAGATGTTCTATAACTCTGCATTGCACAACGAATACAGGCTGCTGAAAAAGAATATTTATGAAATTTCCGATTTCCTTGTCAATGTGTTAAACATCCGGGATATCGGTGCTACATTTAAACACCGGATAACTTATCACGATAGTTGTGCAGCTTTAAGAGAATACGGGTTGAAAGATGAACCCCGTATTTTATTAAGTCATGTCAGAGGGATTGAATTGATTGAGATGGAGGAAACCTCTACATGCTGTGGTTTCGGGGGTACTTTTTCAGTTAAGAATGAACCTGTTTCGACAGCTATGGCAGATTACAAGATAAAATTGGCTCTCAAAACCGGGGCTGAGTTCATCGTATCTACCGATGCTTCATGCCTGATGCATCAGCAGGGCTATATCGATAAAAACAAATTTCCGCTAAAAACAATTCACCTTGCCGATGTTCTTGCGTCAGGCTGGGACTTGTAACGAGTACCACCACTATACCAACACCTTACTTCTGTTGATTTTTGATGTTATCCGCCATTGGAAGGACGGGTAGTAAACTTCCATGTCCAGCCGACTGTATAATTGCCTACGGGGTCTTTAGCACCAATCTGCCAGTAATAATCCTGATCGAATCTGAACCCTGAGAGGGTGGTTTCATACTGCACCTCTCCGTCAACCACATTGAAGGTTGTTATTCCTGACCTTGCAATCTGCAATGAATTGATGCTTTTACCTATCCAGATATCAAAGGAAAGCGGATCGTTTTCAGGATCAGAACAGGTCCACTTGAAAATAATTGTCTGATCCATCCAGGTTTGCCACTCAGGCGGAGTAAGATAGGTAGGTCTGTCCGGAGGCTGGTTTGACAGGTCACTTACAATTACAACCATTTTCCTTGTGGTGTCCGTCATTCCTTTTGAATCCCTTACTTCAAGCATCGGGAAATATACACCAATGGATTCATATTGATAAGTGGCAACTTTTTCCGTTGAATACGGCGTATCAAAGATGTTGTCCTGATTCCAGTCCCATCTGACTTCAAGACTGGAAACCTGATCTTCAAAATCAGAAACACTTCCGGCATTGAAAAGAATGGCAGTATTAACGTCACCCCTGGAAGGAGCAAGGGAATAACTTGCCACTGGCAGGTGGTTCTCTGAATTTACCCCGTCTTTCTTACAGCTGAAAGTCAGCAGTAATGAGGCCAGGCTGAAACAGGTAAATATAATCCGGAATAAATATCCATCTCTATTCATAAGACCAGTTATTGACCATGTAAAATTACTGAAATCAGAATGGTATTTACATAACAATCTTTCAGCATGACAATGTGAACACATTAAATGGATCCTCTTTATGTAACGAAAAACCTCCGTTCACATTATGCAAAATAACAAATAATTATTGTTATGTCTTCAGTTAGTGTAATATTCTTGACATATCCGCTTGTAGTGCCAACACAACTTAACGAAATGGTCTCCCGGGCATAGCGAATAAACATGCCCGTATTCTTGCCAGGGGCCTGCAGGAACATCAATGGTATATTTTGGCTGCTGAGAAAATGCTGGCTAAGTCTCTGAAAAGTTCCCGGCCTTTTAAATTTATCATAAGCCTGTCTGCCTGGCGAACAGGCTGACTTGACGAACCCTGATTACTTATGCCTGAAATAAAAGGGTATTAATGGCCAACCCATTGAAATCCAAACATCATTGGTTCAATAATTCTTTGAGGAAAAGAAGGCTGTAAAGTAACTATTATTATATTTGCGAGAGCATAGTGAGTTGTAATGCTCTGATGCTCTTATAGTGATACTGACATCAGCATTTCTTTTTCCTGACCTTTTGCTGTACAATGAAAAAACATATCTACACCCTACTGGCGATTGCTTCTGCATCTTTTGTTCTATTTTTTCCGGCTGACAGGCTCGGAGCCCAGGTGCCGACAAATCAGGATTGCCTGGGCGCCATACCGGTTTGTACCTATCAGTATAACCAACCATTGTCATACCAGGGAACCGGAAATTATCCCAATGAGATAAATGGTACACAGACTTGTCCGCGCAGTTGTATGGATGGAGAGAAGAATTCGGTATGGTACGTCATTTCAGTTAAAACCGGAGGTATGCTTAGTTTTATCATTACTCCTGTTTCATCGGTTGATGATTATGACTGGGCCGTTTACAACCTTAATACGATGGAATGTAGTGACATTTACAATAATGCAATATTTATGCAATCGAGTTGTAATGCTGCCGGCGGACCGGGATATCAGGGTGCAACAGGTATCAGCACTGCAAACGGCGGGACAAAGAATTGCAATGGAGGTGGTAATACTTTTAAATGGAATGCTGATTTTCCTGTCAATTCAGGTGATACCTATGTTTTATGTGTAAGCAACTGGACTCAGACACAAAGTGGTTATCTGCTCGATTTTGGTGCATCCACAGCTGATATTTTTGATGATATTCCGGCATTGATAACCTCTGTAAATACAGATATCGGCTGTGCAGGTGCAACCTCTCTCAGTTTTGCATTTTCCGAGAATATCAGGTGCCTTTCCGCTGAACCATCTGATTTTCTTATGATTGGTCCGGATGGAACCCAGCATGTAGTCAATAGTGTAAATGGTGCCGGCTGCCAGGCCGGTGGCGAGCAGGAGAAATTTTTTACAATCGGTTTTTACCCTCCGATGTACCTCGATGGAAATTATACACTTAACATGATCGGGGAAGTAATGGACCTGTGTACAAACGTGTCGGGCCCTCACAGCAAGGAGTTCAGTGTTGTTCTTGATCCTTTGCCGGCTATTGTTACGCAACCGGCAGATGCTCTGGTACCGATTGGCGGTTCAGGTGTATTTACGGTTGAAGCAATCGGAGATACCAGTTTTCAGTGGCAAACCAGGGAAAATTCAACGGCATTCTGGCAAAACCTTGAAGAGGTGTCCCCTTATTCGGGTACAACGACCAGCACTTTAACAATAAACCCTGCAACTTTCGATATGGGTCAATCCCAGTACCGATGCAGTGTGAGTGGTGATTGTCCGCCACCTGTGCAATCTTCTGCAGCGACGCTTTTCGTTGGTGATGCCCTGGCCGCTTCTGCCACTGCCTGGCCTGAAGAAATCTGCTTTGGAGGACAGGCTCAGCTTGATGTAAATGCATTTGGTGGCAATATACTTGAACCATATACTTATCAGTGGTCTTCTTCCGGGGGTTTTACTTCAGAACTCAAAAATCCTACTGTTGACCCTGAGATCACTACCACTTATACTGTAATTGTTGATGATGGGTATAACCCAACTTCTTCTCAGGTTACTGTTTTTGTTAATCCGCTTCCGGTAGCCTATGCAGGCGCTGATCTTGAGATTAACCATGGCACATTCACTCAGCTCGCAGGCAGTGCAGTTTATGGTGAGCCACCATTTCAATACCAATGGCAACCTGCTGATTCCGTTTGGGACCCAACCATTCAGAACCCGGTCACTCGCAAACTGAGAGGTTCAACCCTTTTTAACCTCGTGGTTACCGATGGCAACAATTGTGTCAGTGAACAAGATCAGGTATTGGTAAGTGTAGTCGGTGGTCCTCTTGCAGCATCTCCTTTGGCATCTCCGGCTGCAATTTGTTATGGAGATACTGCACAATTATTTGCTTTGCCCAGCGGAGGCCAGTTTACCAATTACTCTTTCAGCTGGAGTGTCAACGACGAAGAGTTTTCAACAGAACAAAATCCAATAGTAAATCCATTACAATCAACAACTTATAAGCTAATTTTAACTGATGCTTTTAATGAGGTTACCAGAGAGGTTGATGTAGTTGTATACCCATTGCCTTCAATAAACCTGTTAAGCCCTGAACACCATGTGGTTGATGGGAAGATACTGAGTTGCGTTTACGATTCTGTAACTCTTGATGCCGGGAATCAGGGTTTTGAATATTACTGGAACAACGGATCGACTGGTCAGACATCCATGGTTTCAACATCAGGACTCAGTTTTGATCTGCAGGAGCATTGGGTGAGGGTAACCAATCCTGAAACCGGATGCATCAGGAGAGATACTGTGAGTGTCATGTTTACATTTATAGAGTGTTCCTTTGGCATTAAAGATATTGACCAATCTGAACTGATCAGATTGTTTCCCAACCCTGCAGGAGATAAATTCACCATTGCAATTGATGGGGAACCGGACGATTTTCTGATAGTGATTACGGATCTGAGTGGACGGATATTAATGCAAGACCTGTTCAGAAAAGGAATCAGCGGAGTCTCAAATTATATGATTGATGTAAGTGGTTATACCAATTCTACATGTCTTGTCAGAATATCATCATCGGATGCCTGTGTTGTTAGAAAACTTGTAATTTCTCATTGAAATGTTTTGATATGAAACTGAGCCAGATTCTTATACTTAGACAGATATCCAGGAGTTCCGGTGCTTTATGGCTGTTTCTCTGTTTGCAGGTTCTAATACTTTCAAATACTGCAACGGGACAAGTTATTGCGATATTCGAAGATGACCATGATTTCCTTATTACGGAGAACGGTCAGTATAAATCGGTATTTACCATAATGGCTGAAAAGGAAGTTTACAATCATATAGTTACCGTTGCCGGCAAAATGGCTGAAACATTGGCCTTCACATCAGAAAAGATCAAAAAGAATAAATATCAATGCTCTATCCTGTTCACTTACCCTACTGATCCCTATTATGTAAAAAAAATCCTGCTGACTCTGGGAATTGAGCAATTGAAAGTTAACAACAAGCTATTTATATTACCGGATTATGAGCCGGTAGTTGAATGAAACCGGATCCCGGGAGGGTGCAAGAATGAAAATATTCCATAGAATTGTTATAGCAGCATGTCTTGTTGCAGGTTCAATGTCGACATTAACCGCACAGATTAATGCCGGACCGGATGTGACACTATGTCAAGGTCAGTCTGCAACGCTGAATGCAGTTGCATCCGGGGGCTATGGTACTGATAGTTACACCTTTGAAGTTTACCCTTATCAGCCGGAAACCTATACAGGAGGGACACCTGTAACCTTTGGAGGAAATCAGGATGATCAGGTTGCAGGGCCGTTCAATATTGGTTTTCAGTTTTGCTTTTTTAATTCTTACTACACCCAGTTTTATATTGGCTCCAATGGTTGGGTTGGATTCAGTTATAGTTCATCCTGGACCACTTACACCAGCCAGGCCATTCCCAGTACCTCTTCGTCTGTTCCCAAGAATTGCATCATGGCACCCTGGCAGGACTGGCATCCCGGTGTATCTTCCTCTTATGGTCCACCCTATGTTTTTTTTAAAACCATTGGTACTGCACCGAACAGAAAACTTGTGGTTTACTGGAACCAATGTCCTATGTATTCATGTACAACCACCTATGGTACATTTCAGATCGTTCTGAACGAGCAAAGCAGTATTGTTGAGAATCATCTTACAAACAAGCCTAACTGTACCTCCTGGGCCGGAGGTACCGCTACCCAGGGAGTTCACAATAGCACAGGTTCAACTGCTTTCACTGCTACCGGTCGCAATTCAACACAATGGGTAGTGACCAATGAGAGTACCAGGTTTGTTCCCAGTGGTATTAAATGGTATACCGGCGGATATCCGGGGGGTAATATTGTAGGGTATGGCCCTGAAATTACTGTAACACCTGCAGTAACTACAGTATATACAGCGGTGGTTAATGTTTGCGGTGGTCAGGTTTTTACTGATAATGTTACAGTTACAGTTGTTCCTGCCGACAATGCAACGTTCTCTTATGGTTCTTCTACTTTATGCCAAAGTGGAAACTCAGGACCTCCGACCACCACCTTTCCGGGCGGGAGCTACTCTGCCGTGCCACCCGGGCTGATAATCAACCCCTCAACAGGTAATATAAATCTCGGAGCAAGTACTCCCGGTGCTTATACAGTAACCCATATTACAACAGGTCAATGTCCCGATACGGCGACAATAAGCCTTACTCTGGTTACTTCCCCATCTGCTTCGTTTGGCTATCCCCAATCCGCTTATTGTGTTTCAGCGATGAATCCGTTACCGGTTTTCCCACCTGGTTCATCTGCCGGGACTTTTACTTCTGCCCCTGCAGGTCTTGTTTTTGTGAGTATTTTTACGGGTGAGGTTAATCTTGCCGCTTCCAATCCAGGGGTTTATAATGTCATTAATACCATACCCCCTTCTGCAGCGTGTCCACAGGTATCTTTCAGCACCATTCTGGAAGTGCTGACATTACCCCCGCCGGCAACCATGCCCCAGGGCTCCGCTGATTTATGCGAGAATCCTCCAAACACCCAATACAGTACAACACCCCAACCCAATACGATATCTTATTCCTGGATATTGCAACCTCCGGCAGCGGGAACCATTATGGGAAATGGTCCAAATGCCCTGGTAAACTGGAGCGATAATTTTATCGGTCCTGCAGCTATTGCTGTGAGTGCAACCAATGCCTGTGGCGATGGTCAGGTTTCTCCGCATCTGGTCGTACATATCAACCCACTACCTAAGGAAACAGGAACGCCTTCAGGTCCTGCATCACATTGCCAGGGGCCGGGATTATCGCTTTATGAAACCTCTGGTTCTGCGTATGCAACTTATTATGAATGGATGCTGATGCCTGTTACAGCAGGTTCTGTGGTCGGAAACGGGCAATCTGTCAGTGTTTCCTGGTCAGCCGGTTTTTCCGGAACAGCTCAGTTGTCTGTCCGCGGGGTCAATGAATGCGGAAACTCCGTATGGTCGGTTCCATTGGATATTCTGGTTTTTCCTATGCCGCTGACAGCCTCCCGGCCTGCAGGGCCGGTTTCGTTTTGTTCAGGAGGTGGTTCTGATTCCTACACTACAGGACTTATGGCAAATACTACTTCCTATTTATGGGTTCTCACACCGGCAAATGCCGGAACAATCAATGGCAGTTCCAACTCAGTGAGTATAAATTGGGATCCCCTGTTTTCAGGACCGGTTCAGCTTAAAGTTGCTGGTCAGAATGAATGCGGTACCGGCCCGTTTTCACCACCACTTGAAATTACCATTGCACCTCTGCCTCTGATAAGCGCCGGGAATGACACGACAGTGCTGATTGATGCAGTCATTGTCCTGAAAGGTAGTGTTTTTGTCAATCCCCAGGGCATGCAGTACCATTGGGAACCTGCAGCCATGCTGGAGGATCCGGATATTATGCGCCCTGTAACATTGCCATTGTCAAATACGACCAGTTTTATTCTGACAGTTACAGATGCTGAATATGGATGCCAATCCGAAGATGATGTGCTCGTAGAAGTTGAAGGTGCTCCGCTGATTGCATTGGTTACCGGCTCACCACTTTCAATCTGTGCCGGAGAAACATCCATGTTAAGCGTGCAGGCTTTCGGAGGAAGCAGTAGTAATTATCAGTATTCCTGGTATCTTAATGGTGTATTTTTCAGCAACCTGCAGAATCTTGTTGTTAATCCAGCCATTACAACTTCTTATGAGTGTGAAGTATGGGATGGCTCAGCCATTTATTCCACTGGCATTACCATCGAAGTCTGGCCAGTGCCGGTGGCAGATGCCGGAAATGATTTACAGATACCATTTAACACCCAGGCTCAGCTTTCAGGTAGTGCTTTTCCGGCCGGAAATTATACATACCAGTGGGAGCCTGCGGATTTACTGAATAATTCCACGCTACAGTATCCTGTAACGCTATTGTTGACAGAAAGTACACTTTTCTCCCTGGTTGTTACAGACCAGCATGGTTGTGTCAGTCTTTCGGATGAGATGTTTATTCTGGTTGAAGGTGGATGGTTGTCTGCCGATCCAATGGCTGTGCCCGATACACTCTGTTTTGGTGAAAGATCCATGCTTTATGCCTTGCCATCAGGCGGAATACCCGCCGGATATTCTTACAGATGGTTAGAGGGAACAACTTTTTTTTCTGACCAGCCAATGGTTGAAGTTACTCCGACATCCAGTACAGTTTACAGCCTTGAGTTAAACGACGGGTTTTCATCTGTTGACAGGAATGTTTCTGTTACGGTCAATCCTGTCCCGGTAGTCAGCCTGATAGGACCAAATGTCCATCATGAAGGAAATACAATACTGGCATGTGTTTATGATACTGTGACCATTGCACTGAACAATCCTGATTCAAGATTCCTTTGGTCCGACGGTTCTACCGGTAATAAAATTGATTTGTGGACCTCAGGTCTTAGTTTTGATTTCAGGGAAATCTGGGTAGAAGTTACAGACAACCTGACAGGATGTATGACAAGGGCTGAAGTTTACGTGCTGCTCAATTTTACAAATTGCTCATATGGGGTCAATGAACCCGGATACAGGAACACCTTGCTTGTTTACCCAAACCCGGCGGGCGATAAGGTAATCATAAAATCTTCAGGTACATTTACGGAAAATTGCCTGATCCGGTTGTACGGCATCAGGGGCGACCTGCTTACTGAAAAAACCGTTACCCTGTCAGGCGAAGGTTCAGAACTTAACCTGTCGGATGTCTGTGACGGAGTATATCTGCTCAGGGTGATATCGGGCAATGAACTATCTGTCATCAAACTGATGGTTTCAAAGTCCTTAGATTAATCTGCCATTAACCGGAGGCGGGGAATATAAGTGAAGAAAAATCTCTCAATCCGGGCTTAATCCTCTATTATTTGTTTATGTTAGGATAATGCATGATAGCACTATATTTTGACATATTGTGTTTTCATTTGTTAATCATACCTGAATACAAAGTAACATGATCCTGAAGATTTTTCGCAGGTTAACATACCTGCTCGTTATCACTTTAATCGCCCTTCTTGTAACCTTATTTTTACTGATTTCACCCATTGCAGAATATTTTCTGGAAAGAAACAGCATAGTTTATACCGGCAGACAAATAGAGCTCGATAATTTAAAAATCAATCTTATAAATGGGGTTATCAGAGCCGAAAACCTCAGGATTTACGAAGATTCCTCAAAGGAAGTTTTTATTGGGCTCAACCATTTTCTCGTGAATACTGATATATATAGTTTTATTTCAGGCAGCAACCGAATACGCGAAATTGCTCTGGACGGACTGAATATTACCCTCAGGCAGGATGGCGAAAAGTATAATTTCGACGATCTTATTTTAAGATTCAGCGATTCTTCATCAACAACAGGTTCAGCCGGTGGAGAGCCAGTGAAATATCGCCTTGACAAGCTGGGAGTAAAAAACAGCAACATCAGATATATCTGCACCACACCGGAAGTTAAGGCAGGTATTGTCAGCCTTAACATGGATTGCGAAAAAATAGCCTGGAACAATCCCGTTATTGAAATAAAATCTGATTTTTCAATAGAATCCGGTGGCCATACAAAAGCAGCATTCATTTATAATCTTGAAACTGATGACTTTGGGCTGTCACTTGACCTTAGAAAATTTGATATCAGATTATTGTACCCTTATCTGCGGAATTATTTATTTGTTCAATCACTTGACGGATTGTTTTCTGCCAGCCTCAGAATTAAAGGCAATGCAGAGCGGCCAGCTGATATTTCAGCAAGTGGTTTGCTGGATATCCATGATTTTTCAATTATTGACACAACGGCTGAAGAGTTGGCTTCCATTGGAGCAATTCATATTGAAATCGATAGCCTTAATTCCGGTAAGGACATTTATTACTTCGGAAATATAATCGTTGATAAACCATTTGTAAGGTTTGCCATGTATGATGATGGCTATAATTTCGACCGGATCATGGTTACCTCCGAATCAGCTGATTCTGTTTCCGGGGATGCGCCGGTTGAAGAGTATGCGAATATTTTCAGGATTATGGCAGACTACATTGCCTATTTTACAAGAGAATACCAGATCAGTAATTATAAAGCCAATGGCTTCAGACTGACAAATGGTGAAGTATATTATACTGATTATACACTCGAGGACAAGTTTCAATATCATCTCGATTCCCTGCAACTGGTTTCAGATAATCTGAATTCTAAAGATGACCGTTTGGTGGTCAGTCTCGAAGCGGTTATGAATACTTCAGGGCAGATGATTGGTGCCATGAGCGTAAATCCTCAGGGTTTTTCGGAAATGGATATCCGATACACCATTGAAGAGCTTCTGCTTTCTGATATTAATCCCTATTCTGTCTATTATGTAGCCACACCCTTTGTACAGGGCCGGTTGTTTTTTGAAAGCAATACCAACATTAAAGACCAGAAACTGAAAAGTGAAAATAAACTCAGAATAGAACAAATTTCTGTAGGCGAAAAAATAAAGAATTCCACAGCGATGAACCTGCCGGTGAAACTGGCTGTTTCTTTGCTGAAAGACCTTGATGGGAATATCAATGTGTCCATCCCGGTTGTTGGCGATTTAAATGATCCTACCTACAAATGGGGACGGGCACTCTTACAGGTATTAAAGAATATTGTAATCAAAGCCGCTGTAGCGCCCTACAGGCTTCTTGCAGGTATGTTTGGCGGTAATGAAGAACAGTACAAAGAAATCAGCATGACATTTTTACAGATTAAACCTGGTCAGGGCGAAATAAGAAATATGGAAAACCTTGTCAGGGCCCTTATCAGCAAACCTGAACTGGCCATCGGACTGACACAGCAAACAAATACTGATCGGGAGATTGAAGCATTGGCTTTATATAAAGCCAAGTGCGACTTTCTGGGTTATCATTGTACAGATTCCATTGGTCTTTCAGAATTTTCTGAGGTAAATTCCATATCAAACCGGGATTCACTTTTTAATACCTGGCTCGAAAACAGGATAGGGCAGGCCCAAAACCTCGTTTCTGTGCAGCAAAAAGTGATTTCTCTATACGGCAGGGAGAGTTTAAATGCCGAAACTGTTAAAATGGAAAACCATCGTTCTGCCTGGATGGTTAATTATTTTGTTACCAGGGGCATTGATATTACCAGGGTCAAGGTACCGGATAGAGTAGATCAAAGTGAACAATCGTCTCAGACAGGGCCGGTATTCAAAATTTCCTATTTTATCAAAGGGGATGAAGAGCAGACGGGGGAAGAGGCGTATAAGCCTGAAAATTAATTTTGTATTGATATCGGTAGCTTCCATGACGGATCATTATAAAAAATTTTATTATTTTCAAAGAAGTTGCTGCATTAATTAATTAATTTATAATTTTGAATTCGTTATAGATGCCGTTTTGTCCGGGGGGGATTCAACAAGGCTAAGGTTTGCTTGTATTTGTTTAACTGGCTTGCATGCCTTTCTGATAAGCTATCCTGAATAGTTTAACAAATATCTGCCTTTGAATCCGGTTATTTGCATGCCGGTGGAATAACTTAAAAATTTATTATTAAGAAGCAAAAAAGTTTCGGAAATGAAAACTTTTACAAACAGGTTAGGAGCATATTTTGGATTGGTGCTGCTTGCCATATTTTCATTGTGTTTTTCAATAAACACAACAGGACAAAAAATAGTTCCGGATGATGCTGCCGGTCAGTTTATCCGGGTCGAGCTGATGGGTCATTCCTATTTCAGCCGGATGATGATGGTTAACGATTTTCAGAAGCTGGAGAATGCAAAGGTCGTGCTGGCGGATGAAACCGGCGTTGTTTATATTTATTCATTGAATAATCAGTTTGATGAGTTATCCGGCCGGGTTGATCAGATTCTGAAAAATGCTGAATTTCTGGAAAATGTCTACGATAAAGACCGGGAAACAGCAGTTATCAACGACCTGATTTCTGCCAACGGTGATTGGATTGAAGCATATGCCTTAAGCGGTGAACGTGACAATGAGAATGATTCCTGTCACAAATCGTTTCCTTTTTGTACCAATACGATCTACACTTTCCCTGCAGGGGTTAATACACAGGCCCAGTCAGGACCAAATTATAATTGTTTAAGTACAAGGCCTAATCCGGCCTGGTACCACCTGAAGATACTCGATCCGGGTCCCATTGCTATATATATGTTCAGTACCCCTTCACGCGACATTGATTTCTGTTTATGGGGTCCTTTTACTGATCCGATAACCCCTTGTCCGATGACCAATGCCAATGGAGGACTTACAGGTTCAAAAGTGGTCGATTGCAGTTATTCCCCCGATCCTACAGAAACGGCAAACATTCCAAACGGTCTGGCCGGGCAGTATTATATTCTGATTATCACTAATTTTTCGAATCAGCCTTGCGACATAACCTTCCAGCAATCAGGTGGCACAGGATCGACCGATTGCACGATTTTACCACCACCCGCAACCAGTAACTCACCCGTATGTGTCGGTGAATTGTTACAGTTAAATGCGGCAACCGTTATCGGAGCGCAATACCAGTGGACAGGGCCCAATGGTTTTATTAGTAATCAGCAGAACCCAACCATCACAAATGTTCAGCATGCCAATGCCGGTGTTTATTCGTTAACAATAACAGTAGGAGGTCAGACAAGTGATCCTACCAGCACAGAGATAGCCGTTTTAGACCCTCCGACTGCAGCCATTTCAGGCTCAGCATCAATATGTGAAGGTGATTCAACCCTGATAACCATCAACACAACCGGGATCGGTCCATACAGAATTGCGGTGAGCACAGGCTCGGGTATCCCGATGGTTGTGTATTTCTTTCAAACACCATACACTTTCTGGGCAAAGCCCGTCACCACCACTACCTATTTGTTGACCAGCATAAGCAACAATGCCTGCAACGGAACATTTTTCGGTGAAGCTGTAATAACGGTAAGACCAAAACCGGTTCCCGGTTTCCTGGCATCCAATCTCTGTTCGGGTTTGCAAACACAGTTTATTGATGAAACAACCATTGCTATGGGTGGAATTTCAACCTGGGAGTGGGATTTTGGTGACGGGGAAAATTCAAACATGCAAAACCCGCAACATATTTTCACAAATACCGGTATTTTTGAAGTTGCACTTAATGTGATCTCCAATACCGGATGCGAAGAATCCATCGTTATCCCTCTTGACATACAGCCTACTCCCGTAGTAAATGCCGGCCCTGACAAAACCATTCCTTACGGAACAAATACTCAGCTTAATGGAAGTGCTTCCGGAGGCAGCGGAAGTCACACTTATCAGTGGCAACCATCCAATAAAGTTGATAACGCAACGATATTGACTCCAAACACGGTATTACTTGATGCAACAACTGACTACACCATTACAGCTACTGATGCCGGTAATGGATGTCAGATTTCTGACCTGATGACGGTAACCATTACGGGTGGACCACTTTCGGGACTAATTCAGGCAAGTCCGGCAGAAATCTGTATCGGTGGAAGTACATTATTGAATGCGCTGCCTTCAGGTGGTTCAGGAAATTATTCCTATACCTGGACCTCAAATCCTGCAGGATTTACTTCTTCACTTGAAGATGTTACCGTAAATCCAATGGTGTCTACTACTTATTTTCTGTCAGTTAATGATGGCTTCACAACATTTGAAGCACAAATTCTGGTAGTCGTTAATACACTTCCATTGGTAAATGCTGGTACTGATTTCGGGATTCCTCACGGAACCAATACAACCCTGATTTCCTCAGTTACCGGTGGATCTAATTATTACCCTTTATATCAGTGGAGTCCGGCTTCCTTACTTGAACAACCTGGCTCTCCTTCCAGCCAGACTGTTAACCTGTATCAGTCGCAAAGCTTTTCTCTTGTTGTTACCGACAGTAAAGGTTGTATTGGTACAGATGAGATCACGGTTACCATCGAAGGTGGGCCCTTACAGGTTAATCCCATCGCTGATCAGCCGACCATTTGCCTGAATGAAACAACAACCATCAGGGCTATTCCCGGAGGAGGTTCCAATAATTATGTTTCTTTCTCCTGGTCATCGGTCCCTCCGGGATTTACTTCAGGTTTGCCTAATCCTGAGGTTAGTCCGTCGGTAACCACTCAATACAATGTTATTGTTAACGATGGCTTTAATACTATAGAAGGATCTGTCAGCGTTAATGTTGATGAATTGCCGGTAATAAATCTGATCCCTGACGATCCGAGGGTTGAGGTTTTAAGCCCGAATTCAATAGGTATCTGTGTATATGATACCATTACGATTAATGCCGACAATGCAGGTGCTTACTTCTTATGGAGCAATGGTGCAATTTCACAAACAATTGATATACTGACTTCAGGCCTGAGTTTTGATGTTCAGGAATTTCAGGTTACTGTCACAAATCCTGAAACTGGCTGTGCAGATAATGCCAGCTTAACGGCATATTTTACATTCCAGAATTGTAGTTATGGTATCGGGGAAAACGAATCGGATAATCGGTTGATCGTTTACCCGAATCCTTCTGCTGATGGACAGTTTAATATACTGATTGAAGAATTGAATGGTGACATTGATCTTGAAGTTTATTCATCCATTGGAAAATTGTTGAATTCACAGCGAATTCAAATAAAAGCAGGCAACCGGTTCGAAACTGTTGCTGACCTGAGCAAGTTTGCCAAAGGAATTTACTTTCTGAAACTCTCCGGGGATAATGTAATGGTAGTGAAGCGATTGATTATCCCTTAATAATAATTAATAATCCGGCTGACTTGCTGACTTTGCCTCCAGGTAGATTAGCTGAATTATGGAACTAAATATCAGACTCATTGATGAAGAATTTTTCAGTGATAGCCATGCTGTTGTTATTATCAGGCAGCATATTAAATGCCCAGACTCCCAACCGGTGTTCTTACATACCGCCGCGCCAGGCCGACAACTGGTTGTTCTACCAGAATGCCTTGTTAAATTTTGACGACAATGGACAAACACTGAACAATCAGTTGAATTCTATTCTTGGGTCTGGTTCTGCATCTGTTTCAGATGCTCAGGGAACGCTGGTTCTTTATACCAATGGATTCCGGGTTTTCAATGGGAATTATGAAGACATAACCTATGGGCCTAATATCGAGGGCGTTGGTGATAAGAGTCAGATGGCATTGGTTGTTCCCAATATTGCTCATGCCAACATTTACTATATATTTACAGCTGATGGTTTTAATTCAGCTGTGAATTCCGGATTCAATGTAACCCGGGTTGACATGGCTTATAACGATAACAGGGGTTGGGTTACAGATCTGAATTTACCGGTACTGGACAGGGCAGCTTCTATGCTGACCGGAGTTGTTGCCGGTGACAGCAGTGGTTATTGGGTGCTGACGCATGGAGTTGATAATAGTAATATATACTCCTATAAGGTTGATGAGGCTGGTGTTGACACATTGAATCCGGTTATTTCTTCTGTTAGTAAGATTCTGAACGGAGATCCTGACCTTGAAGAGGATTTCGGTGCATTAAAAGTATCTCCGAAAGGTGATAAACTGGTCATGGTATCCTATGGAAAATCAGTAATAGAACTGTTTCATTTTGATGACATGACCGGAAGGGCCACTCCCTGGATTTCATTGACCCCACAGTATATTGCGGCTGATAATGGCCCTACAATGGCTCAGTTCAGCCCGGATGGATCAAAGCTCTATATCAATATTTTTGGCAAATCATCCTATCTGGGACGACTCTACCAATATGATCTGTCACTCCCTGATGCATTGATAGATGCCTCTGTTACCTGGTTGAATGAACCGGCTCCGGGTGATTTACAGGAAAAAATTTCAGGAATGCAGTTAGCAAGGGATGGAATGATATATGTGATCAACAATATCTCAAAAACCCTGAATGTAATCCAGAATCCCAATCGCCCCGGATTCGCATGTAATTATAGAAAAGATATTGTTCCGGTTAATAAAAGTATGCGGCTCGGATTGCCCAATTTTATCGAAAGTTTCTTCAACCTGCCCCCTGTTGACTATGATACCAGATGCGATGGTGATGCCACTGTTTTTGATATTCTGAACAAATCCAACATTGACCAGGTTACCTGGGATTTCGGGGATGCAGGAAACCCCACCCCGGGAAGCGGTCTTAATCCGGTGCATACCTTCAGTACCCATGGTAGTTTTGATGTCAGGATGACAGAGACTTTCGGTGGCCAGGATTTTGAAACAATATTCCCGGTTCATATTGACTCACTTCCTTCGAAAAGTTTTATTCCGGATAGTTTGTATATATTCCCCGGCTCAACCATTCCGCTTGACGCCGGAGCGGATATGTTTTCCTATCTGTGGCAGGACGGAGGTGCAGGCAGGTTTTTTGAAGTTTCCGACCCAGGGCTTTATACTGTTGAATATGTTGATATTAATTGTTGTAGAAATGCTGATTCATTGAATGTGATCGCTCTTGATATTATGTTACCCAATGCTTTTACACCTGACAGTGATAATCTGAACGATGTTTTCAGGGCTTTGGGCCCAACCGATGGTATTGAGGATTTTACACTTGCCGTTTATAATCGTTTTGGTCAGATGATATGGGAGGCTGACAGCTTCTCCGATGCATGGGATGGGACCTTCAATGGTCAGCAGTTACCAACAGGTGTCTATGCCTGGAACATGACCTTCAATGTGAAAGGCAATGTGATGGAAATCGGTAAGGTGAAGTACAGGGGATTTGTCACATTGTTACGATAGTCAGTAAACTCCTTTTTCATCAAAGGCTGTCTCTGAAAACCGGGATCTGTTCAACTTTCGGATTCCCGCTTTTCACTTCTTCTCTTCGGTGCAGGCTGCATAATATGACAATACATTGAATCTCAGTTATCAGGCCTTGTACCTGTGGCGTTTTCTTCAGGGGGAAAGTTAACGCCTGAACAGTCTTTATAACAAGCCTCTTTTTTATATTTGCATAAAGCATACAAGATGAAATTTGCAGAGCACACTTTTCGCTATTTAAGCAGTTTTACCGGTGAGCAACCGGTATGTCGTTACAGCAGCAAAATAGGGCCTGACATTGAAGTATGTCAGATTAATGGTCGGTATCAGATCAATGCCGGAAACGTCAACTACTCTTTCGGACCGCTTCATGATGCCTTCAGAAGGTATTTCAATCTTGACTCTCCGGAGCCGGGGTTCGATCACCCTGTTTTGGTTCTTGGATTTGGGGGTGGAAGCATTGCGGTCATTCTGAGAGAAGAACGGGGGCTACCAAACCCGATTACCGGGGTTGAACTGGACGAAATGATGATCAGAGCAGGAAAAGAGCATTTCGGAATCAGCAAAATCAGCGACCTTAAACTTATAAACCGTGATGCCTTTGATTTCATCCGGCAATGCAAGGATAAATTTGCACTCATCATAACCGATATTTATATTGATCAGGTGGTGCCTCCCCAATTTGAACAGCAGGAATTCCTTGACGGCATCAAACGATGCCTGATGCCTGGTGGTAAATTTGTTTTTAATAAACTCGTCGGAGATTTTAAATCCGATGAAGAAAGACACAGACTTGAAACGCTTTTCAGTGAGACATTTCCCGAAACCATGACTTACCGGATCCCGGTAAACAAAAAAATGCCAAACTACATGCTAACCGGAACACTCAGTTGATTTAACCAGTGCTTATGACTGAACAGGTTGAGATATTTTCAGAAATGATTGCCCGGGAATTGAGCCTTCAGCCATGGCAGGTATTCAACACCCTTAAATTGATGGAAGGCGGGGCTACCATTCCCTTTATTGCCCGTTACAGGAAAGAAGTGACAGGTAGCCTCGATGAAGTTCAACTGGCAGCCATCCGCGACAGAAATGAACAGCTCATTGAAATTGAGAAAAGAAGGACTTTCATTCTGTCTTCAATCACGGAACAGGGAAAAATGACTCCGGAGCTTGAAAAACAGGTAAATGAAGCCACTACCCTCACTGAGCTGGAAGATATTTATCTGCCCTACAAAGTCAAACGTAAAACCAGGGCAACCATAGCCCGTGAAAAAGGTCTTGAACCGTTGGCAAAGATGCTTATGGTGCAGGCTCCTATCGATCCGGAACTGAAGGCAGAAGCCTATATTGATGAAGAAAAGGCTGTTCATTCAGCCGGGGAAGCATTGGCCGGTGCCCGTGACATTATTGCAGAATGGGTCACAGAAAGCAAGGTTTCCCGCGAAAGGATCAGGAACCTCTTTACACGGGAAGCTGTCATCACTTCCAGACCTGTAAAGGGAAATGAACTGGAAGGCATGCTTTACCAGAATTATTACGAAACGCAGGAAAATATTCTGAAGTCACCTTCGCACAGGATTCTGGCTATGTTCAGGGGCGAAGAGGAGGGATTTCTCCGGCTGTCGGTAGATCCCGATGAGGATAAGGCGATCGGCATTCTTGACAGGATATTCATCAAAGCCGATAATGATGCAGCCCATCAGGTTCAGCTGGCGTTGAAAGATGCCTATAAGAGGCTTCTTCAGCCTTCCATGGAAACGGAAATGCGCCAGTTGGCCAAGCAGAAGGCCGATGACGAAGCCATAAAGGTGTTCGCCGGTAACCTGAGGCAGTTACTCCTGGCTGCACCACTCGGACAGAAAAATATTCTGGCTGTTGACCCGGGTTTCAGGACCGGATGTAAACTGGTCTGCCTCGACAGGCAGGGGCGACTGTTGCACAACGAAACTATTTACCCGCATCCGCCACAGAATGAGGTCGGGCCTGCTGTATCAAAGGTCAGAAACCTGGTGCAGGCATACGGCATTGAAGCCATTGCCATCGGCAATGGTACGGCGGGACGTGAAACAGAGAATTTTATCCGCAAGATACCATTCGACAGGCCACTCATCTCCATAATGGTCAATGAAAGCGGAGCCTCGGTCTATTCCGCTTCGCCGGTTGCCCGGGAAGAGTTTCCTGATTACGATGTTACGGTGAGGGGGGCGGTTTCCATTGGCAGACGGCTGATGGATCCATTGGCCGAACTGGTCAAGATTGATCCCAAATCGATCGGGGTAGGGCAGTACCAGCACGATGTGAACCAGCCCGCTCTTCAGCGCAGTCTCGAAGACACTGTTGTAAGTTGTGTAAACCTTGTCGGGGTTGAACTTAACACAGCCAGCAAACAGATATTGAGTTATATTTCCGGGGTGGGGCCTGTGTTGGCGCAGAACATCGTTGAATACCGCAATCAGAACGGTGAGTTTACATCGAGGTCGCAGTTGCTGAAGGTTAAACGTTTCGGGGATAAGGCATTTGAGCAGGCTGCCGGTTTTCTCCGCATCCGCAATGCCGGTAACCCGCTTGACCGGAGTGCAGTACACCCTGAAAGCTATAACATCGTTAACAGGATGGCTAAAAAACTCAATTGTACCATCGAAGAATTGATAGAGAAGGTAGAACTCAGAAAGCAGATAGAACCCCGGGATTTTATAACTGAAACCGCTGGTTTGCCTACAATCACCGATATCCTTCAGGAACTTGCCAAACCAGGGCGCGACCCCAGGGAGCAATTTGACCTTTTTGAATTTGATAAAAACATAAACTCGGTTGAAGACCTGCGACCGGGGATGATCCTTGACGGGATTGTGACAAATATAACGGCATTCGGGGCTTTTGTCGACATCGGTGTTCATCAGGATGGCCTGGTTCATGTGAGTCAGCTGGCCAGCAGGTTTGTGAAAGACCCGAACGAAATTGTAAAATTGACCCAGAAAGTCCGGGTGAAAGTGATGGATGTGGATTTACAGCGGAAACGGATTGCACTTTCGATAAAGGAAGCGGTGAACCAGTGAGGGATTTATGAATGACGAATGACGAATGACGCCCTTCGACTCCTCCGCTCAGGGTGACATAGTATATAGAATTTACGACCAGCCTGCCGGCTGGCAGGTTTACGGTTTACCGTATACGATTCCTTGTTGGTCCGCATCTTATTTTTCTGATACGGACTTCAACAAACGTTCATTGCAAAGTACGAATGACGAATGATGCCCTTCGACGCTCAGGGTGACATAGTATATAGAATTTGCGACCAGCCTGCCGGCTGGCAGGTTTACGGTTTACGGTATACGATTCCTTGTTGGTCCGCATCTTATTTTTCTGATGCGGACTTCAACAAACGTTCATTGCAAAGTACGAATGACGAATGATGCCCTTTGACGCTCAGGGTGACATAGTATATAGAATTTGCGGTTTACGATTTACGATTTAGATTGCCAACTGCCAACTTAAAATCTTAATTGACGAATCCCGGTTTTGATATACAAATGAACACTTAATTGAAAAAATAAGCGTTATTTAGAACACTTTAAGCATTCCAATTAAATGACAGTTTGATGATACGGAGAATTATACTACTGATTGCCCTCATTGTTGTTTTAAATCCTGGTATCAGCAAAGCACAGCGCATCATGGGTGCTGTCATTTTCGGGACAAATGCTACCCAGGTTGACGGGGATGAGGTATTCGGTTATCATAAGTTCGGCTTCAACGCGGGGTTGGCAGCCATTGTACCTTTCGGAGACAACTGGTCGGTGAGCGTCGAGAATGTTTTCAGTCAGAAGGGAGCCCATCAGCGGAAGCTTTATCTCGATTCACTTGACGGTTCTTATGACCTGAAACTGAATTACCTGGATGTGCCGGTGCTGATCCGGTACACCGATAAGGACATCGTAACCTTCGGAGCCGGCATGTCTTGGGGAAGACTGGTCGGGATTTCTGAACAGCGGAATGGATACAATACACCCGGAATAACTCTGGATAGCATATACCGCACCAGCGACCTGAATGTCCTGCTGGATGTTAATTTCAGGGTGATCGAAAGGCTGCGGCTGAATGTTCGCTATGCATATTCTATAAGGCCAATAGCAAATCGTGATGTGATTGATTCGAAAACTGGTATTGAGATTAACCGCGATCAATACAATGGAATGGTTACCTTGAGGTTGTATTATGTTTTTAATGAACGTATCAGCAGGGAAAGCCGGAAACAGGTGCCAAAGGGTTAATCTGCCAATTAGCTTATCCGGTCATTAACAAATGTAATCATTCAATTTGCTGAGGGATATTCAGGAGTAGTGTAAAAAATAATAAATGGGTAAAATCATATCCTTGGATTTTACCCATTTATAGTCTCTTATACAACAAGGTTGTTAATTTCTCGGCTTCAGATGTTAATAACCATGTTTTTTCGAAAGGCCA
>JAZDHI010000043.1:0-25252 GCA_043806115.1 Bacteroidota bacterium | reverse complement strand
TTGTCCTTAATGCAATACGTAATAAGATACTTCAACGTCTTACGGCTGTTATCAGAAGAGGTACTCCTTACACTCCTTGTTTTGAGTTAGCTTGATATTTTTTCAAAGAACGTTTGTTTTAATCATAGAAATCTTAGTGGTGCCATTAGTGGTATATCTTGACATTACATTGTGCCCGACAATTGCCATCAAACCAGAAATCTTTCAGTTTCAGACATAACAAGGTAAATAACTAATTCAGCACCACTTTAATGGTAACCGGCTGATGATCAGATTCTTTAAATCCAGTTGGGGTAGCTTTCGCAGAGATCAGCCGGATATTGGGTGAAAGCACGAAAAAATCGATCAGCGTGGTTTTTGTCTTTCCTTCTGTATAGGGAATATCCACATCGCGATTGGTCGAATGTTGCGGATCATAGGCATATTGCCATCCTTCAGGAAGAAAATCAGCAGGGATAGGAGGTTTTATGGTTTTTACAAGATAACGATTCAAAACAGCCGTACTGTCAAACACAGCCGGATTCTGGTTCCAGTCTCCTCCGATAATCACATAGTTGCCTTTGGAAAATTCAACTGTCATAAGGGTTTTTAACTGGGCCAGTTCCTTTTCCCTTATTTCGGCTGCGTCACCGAAAGCTGAATTATGGGTATTTACCAGCACCAGCTGCTTTCCACCGCCGGTTTCGTATCGCGTAAGAAGAAAACATCGTTTAAGCATGAACATTCGCATTGGCCATGCGTAACCCGAATAAAAGGCATGTCTTTCGGCATCCACAGGCAGCGCTTTCCCCAGCGTCATCAGGCCGGCCTTTACCTTTCCCATAGGTTGTATTACCGGCATAGGCACCCAGGAACTGTAATTCAGTGCGAAAAATGAATGGTACTGTGTAAATTTGTTGTTGATCAGTCGGTACTGATTGGCATACCAGCTTCGTTTGGCAAGTGTATCCACTTCCTGAAGTAATACAAAATCAGGATTTTCAAAAGAATATATTCTTTGCATAACACCGCTGAGGTATTGGTCAAATTGCTCTTTACCAGGTCTTACCATAGTGCCGCCCTCATAAAAAAAATCCATTTCCGCACCCAGTCCACAATAACCAATGTTAAAGGTTGAAAGAGACAGGGTGTCCGGGATTTTGGTTGATGCAGCCGAAATTGAAATCTTCTCTACAGGTTCAGGGTTGTATTCATTGACAATCTGCCAGACAAAAAATGACAATACAATGACTATCAAAACAATGATTATTCCTGATAAATACCTTAGAATGCTACCGGCTAATTTTCTCCTGGCCATAATTGATACTGTTCATTTTATAAACAAAGGTTGATTGTTGAAAATGTTAACCGAAGATAGTAAAAGATTTCTGTTAGCCCTGTGAATCAGTTTACGATAGGCGAAAAATCTTATTTCCATGATAAATCCATCCATAATAATTGTGGCGGTTCATCCATTGTTTGAAATTGCAAAAAAGTGAATCTCTTTGCAGATTCTCAGGCTAGTGAACGATTTACCATTTAACATCGTTCATTTTAAGTAGGTTGTTTCCCTGGTTGAACATAGGGTTAAAGCCTGAGCTGAGCATTCCGGATGCTTTTAATCTGAAAATTTGTTTTCTTTGCCTGTTCGGGGTATTTGCCTGGCACCATCAACGGTTGATTTTATTAAAACTGTGAAAGATCAGACTCCGGATAGAAATCGGTATCCTGTTCTTCATTTATCTTTTTTACCCTGATTGATGGGCGTAAACCGTAAATCGCCGGATTGTAATTTATAAAAACATTGAGCGTCAAATTACCTGTATCGGGGAAGAATCAGGCAGGAGAGCTTTTATTAGTTTAAAGAAAAATACAAAAAATCATTAATTTTACCCCCTGTAAAGGAACTACAAACAAATTTATCTTAAATGCCTATACTCGGATCAATCATAAAAAGCGCCATTGAATTGCCAGGTAAAATACCCCTTGAAAAAATCAGGCGGTCAAAACCTGAAAAACAACAGGCCGCTACACTGAGAAAGCTACTGCGCAGTGCCCAATATACTTCATTTGGAGAGGCCTATGATTTTGCCGGAATTTTAAAGAAAAAAGATATTGTAAAAGCATTCAGGCAGCAAGTACCCGTCCATGATTATAATTCGATTCATCAGATGTGGTGGTACCGTACCCTGAATGGGGAAGCCTTTGTAAGCTGGCCGGGAAAAGTAAAGTATTTTGCCCTGAGTTCCGGAACCAGTGAAGCTTCGAGCAAGTATATCCCGGTTACAGCCGATATGCTGAAGGCCATCAGAAAGACCAGCATCAAGCAACTTTACATACTACCGAAATATAATCTGCCACGCGACTTTTACGAACGTGGTATACTTATGCTGGGAGGAAGCACCCACCTGCATTTTAACGGGACCTATTACGAAGGGGACCTTTCAGGAATCACAACCGGTAATATCCCATTCTGGTTTCAGCATTTTTACAAACCGGGCAGGCGGATTTCAAAAGAAAGGGACTGGACAACAAAACTCGACGAAATAGTTAAAAATGCCAAAGATTGGGATATTGGGGTAGTTTCCGGGGTTCCGGCCTGGGTTCAGATCCTTATGGAGAGAATCATCAAACATTATGATGTGAAAACAATTCATGATGTTTGGCCGAACCTTTCCATCTATGTGCATGGCGGGGTATCTTTTGCCCCTTATGCCAAAACTTTTGAGAAACTTCTTTCAAAACCATTGATTTATATAGAAACATACCTTGCTTCAGAGGGATTTATTGCTTTTCAGAGCAGGCCTGATACCAACGCCATGCAACTGGTTCTGGATAACGGGCTATTTTATGAATTTGTTCCTTTTAACGAGGAAAATTTCGATACCGACGGGGAAATTCGTCAAAATGCTACATCCTGCACCATTGACTGTGTTGAAGAAGGTAAAGAATATGCCCTTCTTCTATCTTCATGTGCCGGGGCATGGCGCTATCTGATCGGTGATACCATTAAGTTTACCTCCAAAGCTTTGTCTGAGATCGTCATTACCGGTCGTACCAAACACTTCCTGAATCTTTGCGGCGAACATCTTTCGCAGGAAAACATGAACAGAGCCATTCAACTTCTTGAGGAACAACTAAATATACCGGTCCCGGAATTTACAGTTGCCGGAATTGAACACGACAGCATGTTTGCACACAAATGGTACCTTGGCACAACAAAAGATCCGGCTACCATTGATTTACAGGCAATACGAGAACGTATTGACCAGAACCTGAAAGACCTGAACGATGATTACCGTGTAGAAAGAATAGCCGCGATCCGGGAAGTGATTATTGAAGTGCTTCCCCTCCATTTGTTTTACGATTATATGAAACTCCGTGGTAAAGAAGGCGGGCAGAATAAGTTTCCAAGGGTAATAAAAAATGAAAAACTTGCCCATTGGGAAGCATATCTCAACAACAGCGCAAGAAATAAGTAGTTAAATTATGCATCCTCTTCTGGAAGGAATGATTCTGGGCTTTACCCTGGCCATCATGCTGGGGCCGGCCATGTTTTCGCTTATCCAGACCAGCATTCACAGGGGATTGTACCGTGGAATCCTGCTGGCAGGCGGAATTTTCCTGAGCGACCTTGCCCTGGTGGTTCTTTGCTATCTGGGTGCTATACAGGTAATCGGGAACGACCGGAATTATTTGATGTTTGGAATTATCGGGGGAGGCGTACTGGTAGCTTTCGGCGTGGTTACTTTTCTGCGCAAAGTTCAGGTTACCGATGATAATAACCTGATCAATGTGAAGATGCCCGGGCCCTTAACCTATATTTTTAAAGGATTTTTCCTGAATTTTGCCAACCCGTTTGTATGGATTTTCTGGATTTCGGTCATGGTTACCGTCAGCTCCAGTTACAGCACTGACTCGTGGTCTATCAAATCCTTTTTCGGTGGTTGCCTGCTTACCATACTGTTTACTGACATCCTGAAAGTAATTATTGCCAATAAACTAAAAAGATACCTGAAACCACGTATCCTGATTATAATTAATCACGCCGTGGGTGTTATGCTGGTTTTGTTTGGAATTTACCTGGTAATCAGGACATTTATGAATTTCTGAATCAGGAATTTGTCATAAACCAGGGTTGAATCAAAGCACAGATTTTCAGTGCAAAACGATAAAATCCCGGATTACTCTGCCAGAATTATTTTTATATCCTTAATATTCAATTGAATATCCTTTTTCCCATTCCACTCATTTTCTTCTATGTGGTAACAGATATCAAAAGATCTTCCCGAACTGATGTAAGGGAAATGGTCGCCCTGCTGAAAAGCAATGGCCGGGAAAGGAGAAGATGCAATCTCAGGTTGCCCGATGGTGAGTTTAAGATGATTCTTGCCAACTACTCTGCCATAACCATTGTCGATGACCCCGTTGGTCTGAAAAACCGGAGACATATTACCCGGCCCGAAGGGCGCAAACTGTTTGAGCAAACGCATGAATTTCCTGTTGATTTCATTCAGATTAATGGCAAGATCAACTTCAACTTCCGGTGTAAGCATGTCGTCGGTGATCATCCGGGTGGCCACCGTTTCAAATTTTTCAATAAAGGCATCGAGGTTTTCCGGTTTCATCGAAAGGCCAGCAGCATATTTATGACCTCCGAAGTGCTCGAGCAGGTCACTGCATTCGTCGATGGCGTCGTAAATATCGAAATCCTTGATCGATCTTGCTGATCCGGTAATCAAACCATTCGACTGAGTAAGCACTATGGTGGGGCGGTAATAGGATTCTATCAGCCTGGAAGCTACAATTCCGATCACCCCTTTGTGCCAGTCCGGGTTATAAACCACCGTTGAACGGGCACTACGCAGACGGGGGACCGTTTTAATAGCATCCATAGCCATATCGGTGGTGGTTGAATCCAGATCGCGGCGGGTAGTGTTGAAGTCATTGATTTGCTGTCCGATCCGTTCGGCTTTCTCAGCATCTTCGCAAATCAGCAGTTCTACCGAATTCCTGCCGCTCTCAATACGGCCGGCAGCATTGATGCGGGGTCCCAGCAGAAAAACCAGATCAGATATGGATAATTCACGACTGAAAATAAATTCCTCCGGATCATTTTCGCTTCCGTTCATCAGACCATTACTTTCTGTAACTGCACTGCTGACCGGTTTCCGGCTAACATTGGAAAACTTTAATATGGCTTCGAAACCCGGTCTGGGGTCCATATTAAGCAACTTCAGACCAAAATAGGCTAGGATGCGGTTTTCACCGGTAATGGGTACGATATCTGATGCAATACTAACGACAACCAGATCGAGGTATTTATTCAGGGTTGCAAAAGGCACATTTCTGGTAGCCGCAAGTGCCTGAATCAGTTTAAAGCCGACACCGCAACCCGACAATTCCTTAAAAGGGTAAGTGCAATCAGGCCTCTTCGCATCGAGTACAGCCACTGCATCGGGCAAAAACTCTCCCGGCCGGTGATGATCGCAGATAATAAAATCAATGCCTTTCTCTTTTCCTTTGGCCACTTTTTCAATCGCTTTGATGCCGCAATCCAGGGCAATTACCAGGCTAAAGCCATTTTCGGCGGCAAAATCCACGCTCTGGAACGAAATACCGTATCCTTCAGCATACCGGTCGGGAATATAGAAGTCGATCTGATTGTGCCCAAGTTCCCGCAGGAAGGTATAAACCAGGGCAACGGCTGTGGTACCATCCACATCATAATCGCCGTACACCAGGATTTTTTCGTCTTTTTCAATTGCCCTGATGATCCTTTCAACGGCCTTGTCCATATCCTTCATCAGGAAAGGATCATGCAGGTTACCAAGTTCAGGTCTGAAAAATGCACGAGCTTCCGCAAAGGTATTGACATCCCTTTGTACCAACAACTCGGCCAATGCCGGCGCCACGCCCAACGCTGCAGCCAGGGAAGCAACCTTTTCAGGATCACCACCCGGTTTCAATACCCATCGCTTATGCATTATCAGAATTTTTCAAAGGGTAAAAATAGGGAATTCATGACAGAAAAAAGAATAAAAATCATGACAGATCCTGATATTACAAAAATAATCAATAAACCACTTTCAGGTTGGTCAGAAACAAAAAGAAATGACAAGACTTTAATCTGTTCTGACTTGCCAAACAAATATTTAACTTGGATAATTTCAATCTGACAATTTTAAACATCTACACAAAAAAATAAACAATCAGATTTAAACTGTGGTGAAAAAGATTATTGGATTATGTAGCTAGTTAATCTTCAATTCCCCCGGGAAAGGATTCGGGCTATATTGTCTTTTCAGCCAGCTACTGAGGCCATCCAGCCCGGGGAAAAGCACCCTTTCGGTGATGTTGGCCTGGTCGAGTTTATCTCGGATCTCCCATTTCAGTTTTGCAGGAATGATGATCCGGTAAAAGAGGTCAGGATGGTCGCTGAGCCAGCGGTTCATCACCAGGGTGGCATTCGACATCAGCGAAAACAGGGCATGCTGGTTTACAATACGTTCGTCCATCGACGGCGGCTCAAGAAACAGTACAAAGCGGTGGTCGGACATCGCTTCCAGTTTTTTCAACGAATTGCACTCAAGTTCCAGCATCTGGGGGGTAAACACATTGGAGCCTTCTTCACGGATGATCTCATGGAGTCCTTTGGGAAGGAAATTGTTGGATTTTACATAATTCAGGCACCAGATGACCCCGTCTCTATCAAATTTCAGAATATTGGCGGTGGCAAAATGCAGGGCAACATAAGGAGAATAGGTCCAGTCGAGCAGCCGGGTGGGTAATCCATGGTGTTGGGCGATCGCCAGCAGATTCCAGAGCGATTCTCCTGAAACGGTATTGCGGTGGGCATATTTCCTGAAATTCCGCAGCAGGTGACGTTCCAGTTCGTTGTACGACCCTCCTATGCGCATCAGGCTGGTTTTCAGTTCATACAAAGCATCCGACAGACCCCTGTAAACATACGGCGACCTGAACCTTCCCAGGCTGCCATCCCATGAGTCGCGGAAAAGCATCTCCTGCAGTTCGCTCCAGTTTGTAATTCTGATATCGGTAGGTGATTTCATAGTTTGATTTCATTGCAAGCGGTGAATGAGGTTGAATTGCAAGTTACAAGCTAAAAGCTCAAAGCCCAAAGTTTACCCGCTTTTGGAGGGTTCAAAGCTAAAAGTTCAAAGCTCAAAGTTTACCTGCTTTTGGCGTGCTAAAAGTTTGAAATTTTAAGCGGCGGGTTGCTATCCATTTATTCGTCATTCCTCGTTATCACTCCGTTCTCACGAGGCAAGCTGTCATTCGTCATTCGTCATTACATTTCACTCACCCGGTTCAAATCTGAAAACTCAACCCTATCAGAATGTCGACCGCATCGCCTCTACCGGATCGAGCCGGGAAGCGGTCCAGGCAGGAATAAAACCCGAAACCAGGCCGATAGCTCCTGAAACAATGACCCCAAGTGCAATATTGCCGAATGTCAGTACAAGGTTCATATCAGAAAAAGCAGAAATCAACTGAGTTATAATTAAAATAATCAGCAAGCCAACAATCCCACCGAATATGGAAAGGAAAACCGCTTCAAACAGGAATTGCTGCAGAATAAAATAGTTTTTGGCACCCATTGATTTCTGAATGCCGATCTGGGCGGTGCGTTCCTTAACTGAAACGAACATAATGTTGGCTATACCAAAACCTCCGACCAGCAAGGAGAAGCCTCCGATGATCCAGCCAACGATGGCAACAACGTTGAACAACTGGTCGAATCCCTGCGATATCACACTTGTTTCATTGATTGAAAAATCATCTTCGACACCGGGTTTAAGTTTCCGGACCGAACGCATAATCCCGGTCAGTTCATCGGCCAATTCATCGTTCGAAACCATGGGTTTTGCCCTGACCATAATGGCAGCACCGATATTATCTCCCTTGAGGTCGATAAAGTTCCGGCCGAGATTGATGGGAATAAGTACCTGATTATCATTGGAATTCCCAAAGCTCTTTTCACCTTCCTTTTTCAGCAGTCCGATAACTTCTACCTGCTGACCGAATACCTTTATCCTCTTCCCGAGTGGTTCTGCATTCTGGAAAAATGTCCGGGATATTTCATCCCCGATAATGGCAACCGGCCTGCCCCCGGCCGATTCTTCAGGTGTAAAATAGCGGCCATCGACAAACTCAATGGAGTTGACAACATTATAATCGTGCGATACGGCAACCACAGAGGCGTTGTCGACCGAAGAACCTGCATATTTTACTGTCCGGTTCGTTGCTACAAAATAGGTGCTGGCTTCCGAAGCCTGGCTGCGTCGTTGTATCTCCTGTAGGTCGGCCATGGTAGGTTCCGGTCGCTTCATGTATTTCCACCAGGGATAGTCGCCCCCAAATGCCCAGGGCCATTTTTGAATGAATAAAACATTGCTGCCCAGTGAATTAATACTATCACGAAGGGTTCGCTCAATTGAATCGAAAACAGTAAATACCGAAATAATGGAAAAGATACCAATGGTAATTCCAAGAAGGGATAAGATTGTCCTCACCTTGTTCACCACAATGGCACTGAGCGCAAACAAATAACTTTCGCGCAGTAACCTTATAAAAATAATTGATTGTTTCATCGGTCTCTATTTATCCCGATGTAAAAATAATCATTTACACCCTTCGGCCTGAAACTAATTCTTGTTCCATGCCACGTTTTTTAATAAACTTGCACAAGTTTACAAGGACCGGTTTAATTCGTTTTCAGCTTTTGTAATGGCTTGCCATTCAAACAGTAAAGACTTCAACAATTTTCTGCGTCCGGAATATAAAATCTCTGTTACCATTGAATAATCAAAACATGAACGAAGAGAGAAGAATAGGGTCTGCCCTGATATCCGTTTTCTGCAAAGATGGCCTGGAACCTTTGGTCAGGTTGCTAAACAATGCTGGCATTATTATATATTCTACCGGCGGCACCTATACCTATATTGAGTCGCTTGGTATCAAGGCAATTTCGGTTGAATCGCTGACTGAATACCCTTCGATCCTGGGCGGGCGGGTAAAAACACTGCACCCAAAAGTCTTCGGGGGTATTCTGGGCCGGCGTAATCTGGGTTCAGATCAGGCAGAGATGGAACAATACAACATTCCTCCAGTCGATCTGGTCATTGTTGATTTATATCCGTTTGAATCTACCCTGGCTTCCGGAGCATCGCATGAGGAGATAATTGAGAAAATTGATATTGGCGGTATTTCACTGATCAGGGCAGCTGCAAAAAATTACACTGATGTAATGGTAGTCCCATCTTCAAAACATTACAGCGAATTGGAAGAAATCCTTAAAAGCAACAACTGCAATACTTCCATCGCAGAAAGGCTTCGATTTGCATCCTATGCCTTTGCAGAATCCTCGCATTATGATGCTGCCATATACAACTACATAGGATCAAAGTCAGGGCAATTGGATTTCCGTTATTCAGGGGGTCCTTCCAGGCTGCTTCGCTATGGAGAAAACCCTCACCAGAAAGGTGAATTCTTCGGAAATCTTAACGGAATATTTGAACAATTGCATGGCAAAGAACTTTCATACAACAATCTGCTCGACCTTGATGCTGCTGTTTCACTGATTAATGAGTTCAATGAGACAACTTTTGCCATCATAAAACACAACAACGCCTGTGGTTTAGCATCAAGAAGAAGATTGACCGATGCATGGAATGCTGCTCTGGCGGGAGACCCGGTTTCTGCGTTTGGCGGGGTCCTGGTAACCAATACTATTGTTGACGATGAGACTGCTGCTGAGATAAATCAACTGTTCTTTGAGATCATACTTGCACCTGATTACGAAAAAAATGCATTAGATCTGCTTAAAAGCAAGAAAAATAGAATAATTTTGCAGGCTAAATCGTTTGATTTTCAGCCAAAACAGTTTCGGACAGTTTTAAACGGAATTTTACAGCAAGACAGGGACCTGAAAACAGAAACCATTGAAAATTTCAGGGTTGTGACAAAAGTTGCACCTGTAAGTGCTGTGGAAAGAGACCTTGTATTTGCCAACATCGTAGTCAAACACAGTAAATCAAATGCAATTGTTCTGGCAAAAGGAAAGCAGATGTTAGGAAGCGGGGCAGGGCAAACATCGCGTGTGGATGCGCTGAAACAGGCCATAGAAAAAGCCAATGCATTCGGGTTCGACCTGAAAGGCGCAGTTATGGCTTCTGATGCATTTTTCCCGTTTGCAGATTCTGTAGAGATTGCGCACAAGGCCGGTATTACCTCTGTAATTCAGCCGGGTGGATCCGTCAGAGATGAGGATACAATTGATTATTGCAATCAAAACGGACTGAGTATGGTATTTACCGGCACCAGGCATTTCAGGCACTGATTTGAGACTTGCCGGTTGTGATTTCTAATTTACGAATTTAAGAAACCGAAATAAAATGGGACTTTTCTCCTTCATGACCAAAGAGATTGCTATGGATCTCGGTACTGCCAACACCATTATCATTTATAATGATAAGGTGGTGGTGGATGAGCCCTCTATCATAGCCATTGAACGCAATACCGGTAAGATTATCGCTGTTGGAAAACGGGCCATGATGATGCATGGTAAAACCCATGAAAATATAAAGACCATCCGGCCACTGCGCGACGGAGTTATCGCTGATTTTCAGTCGGCAGAATATATGATCAGGGAGCTGATAAAAATGACCGGCCCAACCCGGAGTCTTTTCCCACCGGCACTCAAAATGGTTATCTGCATCCCCTCCGGTATAACCGAAGTTGAAGAACGCGCCGTTAAAGACTCTGCCGAGCAAGCCGGGGCCAAAGAAGTAAGGCTTATTCACGAACCCATGGCTGCTGCCATCGGTATTGGTATCGATGTGCTGGAACCTACCGGTAATATGATCATCGACATAGGTGGTGGAACCAGTGAAATCGCTGTAATTGCCCTGGGTGGAATTGTCAATAACAAGTCCATCCGCATAGCAGGCGACGACTTCAATAACGACATTGAAGAATACATGCGCAAACAACACAATATCAATATCGGAGAACGCACCTCAGAAGCCATCAAAATAAATGTAGGTGCAGCTATGACAGAAATTGATAACCCACCACCTGATTATCCTGTCCATGGACGGGACATGCTCACGGGAATCCCAAAAGAGATCTATGTCAACTATTCTGAAATTGCGCATTGCCTCGACAAATCCATTGCCAAAATTGAGGCGGCTGTACTGAATGCGCTGGAAATGACACCTCCGGAACTTTCAGCCGATATTTTCCGGACGGGTATATATCTCGCCGGGGGCGGTTCGATGTTGCGTGGCCTCGATAAACGCCTTCACCTGAAAACCAAGCTCCCGGTGCATGTAGCAGAAGATCCCCTGCGGGCCGTTGCAAGAGGCACCGGTATTGCCTTGAAAAATTTTAACAAGTTTACATTCCTTATCAAGTAACAAGCCGGGATTTACTCAGGCCGGTCAACCAATGGCAATGAACGCCCATGCGATATATTCTGGCATTCATCTGGAGATACAGGTTCTTTTTCCTCTTTCTGGTTCTGGAAATAGTATCCGTTGTGTTAATAGCCAATAAAAGCTATTACCAGCGGTCTGTCATTACAAATGCCACCGATGGTTTCACAGGAGGCATCTATACAGCCTGGTCCGATTTTACTTCCTATTTCAAACTGAAAAAGGAAAATGAACGCCTTGCAAATGAGAATTCCATACTCTGGCAAAAACTGACAGAAAGCCAGTTAACCAACGATACCACCACTACCTGCATCAATGATACACTTCGCGGACAGCAATATACCTATGCTGTTGCACGGGTAATCAGCAATTCAACGACGCTCAGGAACAATTACATCATGCTTAACAAGGGTAGCCTTCATGGTATTACCCGCGATATGGCAGTTTTCAATCCGGATGGAATTGTAGGCACTGTAGTGAATGTTTCGGATCATTTCTGCTGGGTAATGTCGATGCTCAACAAGCACACAAAGATAAGTGCCCGCATTAACAGGCTTAACCAGATGGGCACCATCGTATGGAACGGAGGCAGTCCGGCCAGAGGTACACTTATGGATATTCCTGCCCACGTGAAAATTAAATCCGGTGACACTATTTCTACCAGCGGTTACAGTCATATTTTCCCGGAAGGAATTATGGTTGGTACAGTTGAAAAAATTTATGTTGAAAGCGGAGAACATTTCTATACCATTGATTTCAGATATTCTGCCGACCTGAACAGTCTGCAATATGTCTATATTGTCAAGAATCTTTTGAGAAAGGAACAGGTAGAACTGAGTAATAGTATTAATGATGAATAATACTTACGGGAAAGATATCATACGTTTTTTCCTGCTGATAGCCCTGCAGGTGCTTATACTCGACCATGTGAACCTGGGCGGGTACATCAACCCGAACCTTTATGTGTTTTTCATTCTGCTCCTTCCGTTTGAAGTCCCCGGATGGTTGCTCTTATTGTCTTCCTTTCTGATTGGTCTGGGGGTTGATCTTTTCAGCAATTCAACCGGACTTCATGCAGCTGCTTCTGTTTTTATGGCCTATCTGAGACCCTGGGTTATCCGCAAAGCAGGTGCGCCGGCCGACTATGAAGGCAATCTGAAACCCGGCATCGGTGACATGGGATTTCGATGGTTTCTGTCCTATTCATTCATTCTGATTTTTGCCCATCATCTGGTGTTTGCTTTACTTGATGCATTCCGTTTTGCTGAAATCGGCATGATTTTCCTTCGCATGCTGGTCAGTACCCTCTTTACCCTGACATTGGTTATTATTGCAGAATACCTTTTTATGCGTAAAAGGAAATAACCTTAGCCTGAGAGCGTTTTTTTACATTGATACAGTATTTGATTAATTTTGGCATTTGAATCACTAATCCCTGAAAAATGAAAAAAATTCTTTATTACATTATAACTGTGATGGTTCTAAGCGCCTGTTCCGGCCGTAAAAGCAATGAATTTATTATTAATGGTGAAATTAAAGGCGATTTCACCGGAAATGTTTACCTGCAGAAAAGCAAAGACGGACAGTTTGAAATTATTGACACCGCCAGCGTTGAGAAAGGCAGGTTTACATTCAAAGGTGCGATAGAGACCCCTGATATGTATTATATCGGTATTGATGAATCACGTTTCCTTGGATTTTTCAATGAACCGGCTGATATCAAAATCAGTTTCCATATCGACAGCATGATGTCTCCGGTAGTAACTGGCTCCAAATCAGATGAAGCTTACCGTATTTACCTTACAAAACAGGAAGAACAACGTTCTGAAGAAATCAGCATCTATACCGCCTATAACGAAGCCAGCAGGGCCAATGATACGGCAAAATTAAAGGAAGTTGAATCGGAAGTTAATGCATTTGAAGAAAAGCAGAAAACCGAAATCCTTACTTACATCAAGGAGAATGCATCCTCTTTCGTAGCACCTTATGTAGCCATGCGGCATTCATATCAGTTCAGCCTGAAAGAACTTGAAGAAGCCCTGGCCTCTTTCGAAGGGAAAGTTAAAGAATCCTCATTTACAAAGATGCTTGAAGAAAGAGTGGTTATACTTCAAAGTGTTGAACCGGGGAAAGTAGCTCCTGATTTTACAATGAACGACCCCTCCGGGAATCCTGTTTCATTGTCACAGTTGCGCGGCAAGGTAGTATTGGTGGATTTCTGGGCCTCCTGGTGCGGCCCGTGCCGTAAGGAAAACCCCAATGTTGTTGCGGCTTATAATAAATTCAAAGACAAGGGTTTCGATATCCTGGGCGTCTCTTTCGATAAAGATAAGGTTTCATGGGAACTAGCAATAAAAGATGATAAACTAACCTGGAACCATGTATCAGACCTGCAATACTGGAACAATGCCGCCGGTAAAATCTACGGTATCATGTCGATTCCGGCCAATGTACTGCTGGATAAGGACGGTAAAATCATCGCCAAGGATCTCCGTGGTAATGATTTGCATAAAAAGCTGGCTGAAGTGCTGGGTGCCGTTTAATCCTTGATATTCAAGAAGACCTGATTCATTTTATAAAAGAGGCTGTCTCAAAAGTCAGGAATTGTCTATATTTCGACTACCCCGCCAAAGTGGGCAGCTTGTCCCGCCTACTTCGGCGGGGGGCAAGCCGCTCAATATGACAATAGATTGATTATCTGATGTCAGGCTGAGCGGTTCCGATGGCTATCGGAACGAAGCCTATACTAACTTATGAGACAGCCTCTTTTATTTTGTCCGGTTTAGTCTCTGCTTTCATTAAATTTACTGAAGATTATTTCTAATTCAGTATTTGTAATTCCGGTTTCAATGAAAGATAATTTTTGCCGTTTCACGTTTATACTTGTCAGTTACAACAAGGAAATACATTCCTTTCCCTTCTTCTGGCAGGTCAATTTTCAGAGATGATTCGCCGGTTTCTTGTTGTATCACCATACGACCATCGGCTGATAGCAATTGAATACACACTGGTTTTGCAAACTGTTGAAGATTGAGAATAACAAGTCCATCGGCCGGATTGGGCGATACAAGTGGCACCATGCCAATAAAAGGTACGCTGGTAACACAATTTCCGTAAATATTCACCCCACCCTCTGAAAAGCACAACAGGGTTGTTGAATTTGCATACCAGGCAACATAAGAGTAATCAAGTTCAATTCCACCAAAATTCACGTCACCGATTCCTTGAATCCATACGGGACCTGCCCCGTAACCCGAAAAGTTTGAGAATGTAATTCTCTTCCGGTTTTCATCGCCTATCATCAGACTGTCTGTTGATATTACCTGAAGGTTCAACTGGCTATACCCATAAGGGTAATCAGGGCCATAAAACTGAAAGGTGTCTCCCACATTCAGCCCATAGTCGTAAAGCAGACGAAGACTGTCAATATTAACGCCAAAGTAAACCTTCAGGCTGTCAACATATATGTAACCTTCAAAAACATTGTAATTGTAAAGCTTAAGATACCTTTTATCATTAACAATCAAATCTCCGTTAACTGCATAGTTGGAATATTCGGTAATATCCCAAAGCACTTCGCCACCATGCCCCCAGGCGATGGAGTGATACTTCTGGTACCATAACCCGTTATCAGGAAAAATGGTTTGGGATTTAAGGGCAAGGCTAATTAAAAGCAATGAAATTAACACAGGCGTTTTCATATTGCACCGGCTTTTAAGGTTGTTAAACTGGCAATACAATATCCGGATATTCAGAGGACTTAAATAAGACAATCAGAGGAGGTTTTACCCCTATTCAGTCCTGATAAATTTTCAGCAAAAAAGCAAAAAAATGCCAATCACGGAACTGACATGGTTCTTCGTATCAGGGCCTGGAGCAGGATAAGACACTGAACACCCTGAATTATCTTTTCTTCCTGAAAAATTCCGTCATCATTAAACCACATTCGGAGGCCATTACACCTCCCCTTACTATAGTCTTCGGATGTAACAATCCTGCGCCTGTTGTTGAATACCCCCGCTTGGGGTCGGAAGCTCCGAAAACTATCTCTCCCAATTGCATCCACATAGAGGCTGCCGCGCACATAGAGCATGGTTCCAGCGTAACATATAAGGTGCAATTTTTCAGATATTTACCTCCTATGTGATTGGCAGCCGCCGTATAAGCCTGCATCTCGGCATGGGCAGTGGCATCATTCAGGGTTTCTGTCAGATTATGGCATCTGGAAATGATCTGGCCATTGCTGACAATAACAGCTCCCACAGGAACCTCATCGCGGTCAGCTGCTTTCTGCGCCTCGAGCAGGGCCTGTTTCATGTAAAATTCATCGTTCCGTAGTGTTAAAGCCATCTTTGCCTGAGGTTATTACTTGTTCAACATCATGAATCAACCGGACTTCCCGCCCGATCCGACTGGTAAATTTCATGGAAAATCAGATTCGCCTGAGCATGTGTTTAAAAAAATCAATAAAAACATCATATAAGTTAAACAAAACATCCGTGGACGTGTTTATAACCGTGCCCCAAAATACACATTATTCGAGTGTGTATATTTCTGAGAACAGATTATTTTCAACTGGCGGGGATTTAAAGGCTAAAAATTGCTATAATTGCATCCTACAAAAGCATTCATAAAAACAGCAGTGGATACGGTAAACGCATGAGGACATTATTACTTTCAATTTCATTTCTGCTTGCCAGTCTTTGGGCAGTCTCCAATGCCCCTTCACACGAAGAACCACAATCGGTACAGCAGGAAAACACCACTCCCCACGAAGAAAAATTCAATGCCGGCCATATGATCATTGATCATATTGTTGACAGTCACGACTGGCATATTGCTTCAATAGGACACACCCACATCACCGTTCCATTGCCGATCATTCTTCTTGATCAAGGGAAACTGATCATATTCAGCTCATCAAAATTCCACCATGGTGACCAAACATACATGGGATATAAGATTGAATCCGACAGGAAAGCGGGAAAAGGAAAAATTGTGAAAGTTATCCCCGGCACCATGGATACTGACAAAGCTGCTGCCAGGCCGCTTGACTTTTCCATTACAAAAACTGTTATCGGGATCATCATCAGTTTTATTGTGCTTCTGTTGGTTTTCTTCCCGGTTGCCAGAGCCTACAAACGAAACGCTGGTCATGCACCCAAAGGCATGCAGTCATTGATTGAACCGGTAATCCTTTTTATACGCGACGATATTGCAGAGCCATCCATCGGGAAGCATTACAAACGTTTTATGCCCTTTCTGCTTACCCTTTTCTTTTTTATCTTTTTCAGCAACCTTATCGGACTTTTCCCGTTTTTCCCGGGAGGGGCCAATGTTACCGGCAATATAGCCGTCACACTTGTTCTGGCTGCTTTTACTTTTATTATCACAGCCTTCATCGGCAACCGGTCTTACTGGTTACATATTTTTAATCCTCCGGGTGTCCCCTGGTGGCTTAAGTTCCCTTTGCCCCTGCTTCCGCTGATTGAGCTTGCAGGTGTCTTTATTAAACCATTTGTACTGATGGTCCGTCTCTTTGCCAACATTACAGCGGGTCACATCATTGTGCTTGGCTTTGTGAGCCTGATTTTTATTTTCGCCAACATGAACCCTGTTCTGGGCTACAGTGTTTCTCCGGTATCGGTGCTGTTTTCTGTATTCATCAGTCTGTTGGAATTGCTGGTTGCCTTTATTCAGGCTTACGTTTTCACCATGTTGTCGGCCTTGTATTTCGGGATGGCAACCGAGGATCACGGGCATGAACATGCCCACGAAGCGTCACATTAAGATTATTATCAATTACCAAATAAACCTTAAATCAAACAATTATGTCACTTTTAACAACACTTCTGCAGGTAGCAGCTGATCTGGCCCCGGTTGCAAAAATGGGTGCCGCTCTTGGTGCAGGCATAGCTTCCATTGGTGCAGGTATCGGTATCGGCAACATCGGCCGTGGTGCCTTGGAATCAATGGCAAGGCAGCCTGAATCTACCGGCGACATCAGGTCAAACATGATCGTGGCAGCAGCCCTCATCGAAGGGGTTGCTTTTTTCGCGATTGTCGTTTGTCTGCTTGTTGTATTTATTTAGTGGTAAATATCCTGCCTGGTAACGGTTGGTTGCCGGGCAGGATAATTTCATGAAAAACTCTTTAAACCCAACAATATGGAATTAGTCAGTCCCGGAATTGGACTCATTTTTTGGATGTCTCTCGCCTTTGGATTGCTTCTGTTTATTCTCGGCAAATTTGTATGGCCATCGATTATGAGAGCACTCAACGAAAGGGAACAGGCCATTGAACTTGCTCTTCACGAAGCCGACAAAGCCCGGAAAGAGATGGAAGAGCTCCGTTTCAGCAACGAGCAGTTGTTGCGTGAGGCTAAGGAAGAGCGTGACGGTATTCTTCGTGATGCCCGCAAAGTTAGGGAAACCATCATCGAGGATTCAAAGGTTAAGGCGACAGAAGAAGCCAACCGGATCATAGAAAATGCCACAGAACGTATCCATTTTGAGAAAATGGCTGCAATTACTGAACTTAAAAATCAGATTGCCAATCTTTCAATTGAGATAGCAGAGAAAATACTTGGTCAGGAGCTGTCAGATCCGGAAAAAGATAAGGCAATCGTTCAGAAATCAATCAGCGATATCAAGCTCAATTAGCATTTATGGACAATCCAAGGGTAAATATACGTTATGCCAGGGCTCTTTTCGACCTGGCGCTGGAAAACAACGTCCTTGAGCAGGCCCAGACCGATATGCTCTTACTTGCCGGGGTTTGTCGCCAGAACCGGGACCTTCGGTTGATGCTGAAGAGTCCGGTAATCATGGTTGATAAGAAGACAGCCATTATGCGGTCACTGTTCGGTACAAGCATGGGAAAGCTCTCCCTGGCTTTTATTGACATCATTATCCGCAAAAGGCGTGAAGCCCATCTCTATAACATCGCCCTGAAATTCGGGGATCTTTTCCGTGAACATGGTAACATCCGGAAGGCAGTAGTAACAACAGTTTCACCGCTATCTGAGGCAATGCGGAAACAATTGCTTGAAATCATGTCGGAGCAGACAGGTTCAACCATTGAGCTGAAGGAAGTAACAGATTCATCAATTATTGGCGGTATGATTGTGGAACTCGACGGAATACAGTTTGACGACAGTATTCGCAACAAACTCTTCAATCTTCGCAAAGAATTCAATGTAAATACCTATATTAAAGACTTTTAAAACTGAATTAGCACATGGCAGAAATTAAACCCGCAGAAGTATCGGCAATTTTAAGGCAGCAACTTGCCGGATTCACCACTGAGGCTGAACTCGAAGAAACCGGATCTGTTTTGCAGGTCGGGGATGGAATAGCCAGGGTATACGGACTTAACAGCGTTCAGGCCGGTGAATTGGTTGAATTTACTACAACTGGTGTAAAAGGAATTGTACTTAATCTTGAAGAAGATAATGTCGGGGTGGTTATGCTTGGCGAAGGTTCCGGCATCAATGAAGGCGACCTGGTACGCCGCACCCGCCTGATTGCTTCGATTCCCGTGAGCGAAGGTATGCTTGGCCGGGTTATCAATACAATCGGCGAACCCATTGACGGTAAGGGCCCTATTCTGGGTGAGGTATACGAAATGCCGCTTGAGCGCAAAGCTCCGGGTGTAATTTTCAGGCAGCCGGTGAACGAGCCACTGCAAACCGGTATCAAAGCCATTGATTCAATGATCCCCATCGGCCGCGGTCAACGTGAACTGATCATAGGCGACCGTCAGACAGGGAAAACTGCCATTGCCATTGATACCATCATCAATCAGAAAGAATTTTTCGACAAAGGAACACCTGTTTACTGTATTTATGTAGCCATCGGCCAGAAAGGCAGTACGGTTGCCAACATCGTTCAAACCCTGGAAGCCAAGGGAGCCATGCAATATACCGTGGTGGTTATGGCAACCGCCAGCGACCCTGCAGCCATGCAGTTTTATGCACCGTTTGCCGGCGCATCCATCGGAGAGTATTTCCGCGATACAGGACGCCCTGCCCTTATTATTTACGATGATCTTTCAAAACAGGCCGTTGCTTACCGGGAAGTGTCATTGCTGCTGAGACGTCCACCCGGACGTGAAGCCTATCCCGGCGATGTTTTCTACCTCCATTCACGTTTGCTCGAAAGGGCCGCCAAAGTGATTGCCTCGGATGAGATCGCCGCTAAAATGAACGACCTGCCGGCTTCTTTAAAGTTAAAAGTCAAAGGGGGAGGCTCGCTTACAGCACTCCCAATCATTGAAACCCAGGCAGGTGACGTTTCCGCATACATTCCGACCAACGTGATCTCAATTACTGATGGTCAGATATTCCTTGAAACCAACCTCTTCAACTCCGGTATCAGGCCGGCCATCAACGTTGGTATCTCTGTATCAAGGGTGGGTGGTAATGCCCAGATCAAATCAATGAAAAAAGTTGCCGGAACTTTAAAACTTGACCAGGCACAATACCGCGAACTGGAAGCGTTCTCCAAATTCGGTTCCGACCTGGATACCGTAACCAAATCCATTCTTGATAAGGGAGGCCGCAACGTTGAAATACTTAAACAGCCGCAATACATCCCGATGAGTGTTGAACACCAGGTTGCCATAATTTATTGCGGTGCTAAAGGACTGTTGCAAAAGATACCGGTAAAAAGTGTGCATATCTTCGAAACAGAATTCCTGCATGTTTTATCCGATACAAAACCTGCACTACTCGAGTCATTACGTAAAGGCGCCTACACCCCTGAAATTGAAAAAGAACTGGATGCAGTGGCCAATGACCTGCTTAAAAAATACGAAGTATAACGAATCCAAATTGCTGAAATGCCAAGTCTGAAGGAAGTCAGAACCAGAATTGCATCGGTAAAATCAACACAACAGATTACCAGCGCCATGAAAATGGTGGCTGCATCCAAGTTACGTAAAGCCCAGACCGGAATTCTGCAGCTGAGACCGTTTGCACAAAAACAAAAGCAGATGCTGCAGGAACTCAGTGCGGGCAGTGATGGCGTTGATTCCGGAAGCTTTGCCGTCAAACGAACCGGCAACAGACTGTTGCTGGTTGTGTTCTCCTCAAACCGCGGTCTTTGCGGGGCTTTTAATACCAATGTCATCAAACAGGTGAATATAATTGCTGCAGATTATGGCAAGCCGGGAAAGTCGGATGATTTTGCTTTGATCACAATTGGTCGCAAAGCCAGTGAGTACTTTAACCGATTGGGTTACAACATCCTGGAAATACACGATGAACTTTTCAACGAACTTACCTTCAGTAATGCTTCAATGGTTGCTGAAAAGCTGATGCAATTGTTCCTGGACGGCAAATACGATAAAATACAGTTTGTTTACCATCAATTCCGCAATGCTGTCGTTCAGAAACTGATTGTTGAACAGTTCCTTCCGGTTGAACCACCTGTTTCAGGAAAAGACAAACCGGCTGCTGCAACAGAATTTATTTTTGACCCATCCAAAGAGGAAATCCTTGAAGAACTGGTGCCCCAGATACTCAAAACCCAGTTCTATAAAGCAGTATTGGACTCCTGGGCTTCAGAACTCGGGGCAAGGATGACTGCTATGTCTCAGGCAACCGATAATGCCCAGGAGCTTTTGAAGGATCTGAAGCTTACCTACAACAAAGCACGTCAGGCATCCATAACGAAAGAGATTCTTGAAATCGTCAGTGGAGCTGAAGCACTTAAAAACACCTGATCCCGAAACTTTTCAACATATACTTCGTTAATCTCTTATCTAAACATTAAGGATCATGATCTCAAAAAAAGTTGAAGAAGCCATCAATGTCCAGATTAAAAATGAAGAACATTCTTCGAGAATCTACATGGCCATGGCTTCATGGTGCGAAACAAAAGGTTACCGCGGTGCAGCAGATTTTCTATACAAGCAGTCGGAAGAAGAACGCATGCATATGCTAAAATTTATCAAACACCTGAACGACCGGGGTGGTTATTCGGTACTCTCGGCGCTAGAAGCACCCGCTTCAAAATACAAATCGTTGCTTGATGTTTTCAAGCACGTAATGAGCCACGAAGAGTTTATTACCGATTCCATCAATAAGCTTTATGAAGTCTCCCTGAAGGAAAAAGATTACACAACGGGGAATTTCCTGCAATGGTACATAAATGAGCAGATTGAAGAAGAAAGTACCGTTCACGGAATACTCGACAAAATGAATCTCGTTGGTGAAGACAAATCCGGCATGTTCCACATCGACAAGGAACTGCAGACCATGGCAGCGGTAAAAACGATTGCCCCCCTCGCTTAATACATACAGCGATATTAATAACATTACAGAGGCTGTCTCATAAGTTAGTAAAGGTTTCGTACCGAAAGCTATCGGTACCAAATATGAACAATTCCTGGCTTTTAAGACAGCCCCTGAGATGTATAATGACCCTTTAATAAAAGGGTAATTCAATAGACTCTTTCATGACTGCTTATAAGGCTTTTCAATAGAACTGCACAATTTCCCATACCACTTTTCCCCGTATTTTCTGATCAGTGAATCTTTCAGAAACACATAGAGCGGAACATTCAGTTTCTTACCCAGTTCCAATGCCGGCCGGCAGATGTGCCACTGGTGATAATTTACTGCATCAAAATCGTTGTACCGGCTGATTCTGACCGGATATAGATGACAGGAAACCGGTTTCCTGAACTTTGATTTCCCGGTTTCCCAGGCCTGTTCAATGGCACAACCGGCAATCCCTTCTTCACTGAAAACAACAAAAGCGCATTCTATTCCATTGACCAGCGGGGTCACAAAATGACCGTGCGCATCGTAATCGAAAACGCCGGTTTGCTCAACTACATCAATGCCCGATTGAGTCATAAATGGTTTGATGTAACCGAGATTATCTTCCAGTTCGGAAATTTCCTGTTCATCGAGGGGCGCACCCGCATCACCCTCAACACAGCAGGCCCCTTTGCAGATTCCGAGGTTGCATACAAAGCATACTTTGCCCAGATCGTCGGAATTGATGGTATCGTCAATAGCTATCATGGGACAAAAGTATGGAATTCCGGCTTGCCTGCCTCAGCGGGGTTACGGGGCTTAAGGGTTTCATGGTTCATGAAACCGGTGGAACCGAATGTGCGCTACCTCCGGTGAGTAAGTCAGTTGTAAGGAATCCCGGTATTTTAATATGAAATCAATGAAAATTCTGGTTCCGGATAAATAATTTTTCATCAAGATAGCTGTATTTCCGGTTCTGGTAAATCATTGAACCGTATAATTTTATCCCGGACTAAAATAATATATGCAATTTATTGTTTATGAACATTGCTTTTATATCTTTGTCATTATAAACAGTTTACATGATTTATACATCAGGCATTAAGATTGTTTCCAGATGGATGCTGTTTTCCTTGCTGATGTTGGTTTCCCTTTCCGCAACCTATAATGATTCCGTTGTAATGCCTCCCGGCAATGAGCCTTCATGGGAGCTGATCGAGAATTCTGAAGGTGTCAAGATCTATCTCCGCTGGGTAGAGCTTTCTGATAAAATAAAAATCCGGGAAAGGAAAGCGGAAATCATGGTCCACACTACCCTTGATAAAACCCTTAAAGCGATTACCGATGCCGGGGAAATACCAAACTGGATGTCAGGCGTTAAAAAAGTGATGATGCTGCATCGCGAAAGCCCGGTGAAATGGTACGCTTACACCCTGTATGGCCTTCCATGGCCGTTTAATGACCGGGAGATGATCACACTGTGTACCCTTTCATACAGTTCCGGGAAGGATAAGGTTTATATGAATATGCGCAGCAGCGATGAAAGCTATCCTGCCGCCCGAGGTGTTGAACGACTCACCCATTACAAAGCAAACTGGGAGCTATTTGAAGTAAAACCACAGCTTATCAGGATGACATTTATTGCACGTTCAGATGATCCGCCGGCCTTTCCACGATGCATTCAGGATCCCGTGATTAAAAAGGTCTTTCACAAAAACATGGTGAATCTCAGGGAATTGCTTGAAGGTAATCGATAAGAAGTGAAACCAGCCCTGCTTCACTGAAGAACAAAGTAACCTGACGAATTTTTGTCAGTTATCTCCGTTTACCAGTTCAGCGTTGCCAGTCCATCCTCAACTTCCTGCTGCGACGGTGTGATCGGGAACATAAGTAAAGGTTCAAGGAAGTAAAGATTGTGGTTCCTTTTAAAGAGCTCTTCCCCGCCTCCGGTGATATTCAGCATAATCAATGCATCCTTCTCTACCAAACCCTCATCAACTGCCTTTATTAGCGAAGCTGTTGCAACGGCGGAGGCGGAATAAATGTCAATTCCTTCCGTTTCAAAAAACAACTCCTTAGCATGTCTGGCTTCCAGATTGGTGGCTTTCAGTACGTCACCACCGGCATTGCACATAGCATCAAAAAGCCCGCCGATAATCGGATACGGAGGTTTCCTGTTGGAGAGTACCTTTGCATCAATTTCTGTCACGTGTTCACGGGCAAGAGTGTCATCGTAAGGCAACATAGTACGCGATCCGGCCTTCCAGGCATCGTAAATCGGCAGAAACGGGGCATTCTGCGAAACCATCAGTTTCATTTTATGGTCACCAAACCGCCCGTCTTCAATCAGCCGGAGGTTGGCCTCCCAGGCTGCGATGGCTCCGGTTCCGCTTCCCACTGCCTGAAAGTAATAATCGGGAATCCGACCGATGGTGGTAACCGCAGATAAAGTTGTGGTGCCCATGCCATCGCGGCGGGCCACATTTTTTGCACCTCCCTCAGCCAGAAAACCTTCGCATTGTGTGGCAAGGTTCGAAAGATGAATGGCATCGAAATAATCACTGCCAAAGGCTGTTACGGCAAGTTTCACGCAATCGTTCAACGGAGCATCAAACCACAGGGCATTGATATAATCATGCGGCACACACAGCAGCAACGGAATGTTGTTATCGGAACAGACTTTTGCAAATGCCCTGGCAGTATTGCCTGCAGAAGCCACCACCAGCACCTGCTTCTGGGCAGGATCAAGGCGCCCACACACAGAATAAGCTTCCGTTTCCTTGAAGGAGCAGGTGTTCATGGCAACCCCCTTCTCAGGCCACCAGCCGCTGAAGGTGATCCACAGGTTATTTAATCCCAGTGCGCGGGCCAGGCCTTCGCTTTGGTAGGTTACCGGTGCAGAAGAACCTTTCAGTATTCTGCGTATAGGCAGCCAGTCGGCGAAGCGGTACAATCCCGGAAGGCCGTACCTCAGATGGAGCTGCTTCTGTTCATAAATAGCTCTGATCAATGCCGGTTTTTCTTCACCCGGTGCATCGAGCATCCAACCGGTGTCGTCATAGATTCTTCCTGTTGCCTGAGATTGAAGCCTGTATTTTGTGGGTTTGAATGGTTCTTCCATTTACCTGGAGTGATTGGGATGGGCAAATTTAAGGAAAACCTGGCGATTGTGGATTTCGGATTGTAGATTGCGGATTTGAAGAAAGAGACTCGGGGACAAGGGGAAATGGAGACTTGGGGAAATTTCAGATTTTGGATTAGGAGTGTTCAAAACCATAAAAGAACAATAACAAAGGCATCACGAGTACTTTGACGTATTGAAAATCAAAGGTATATAATTTCACCTAAAGACCAGGCTGGGATCGCCTCCACTATATTCGATCATAATTATAGCGATGTTATCCCGCATTTCGATCATGAACCTTCTTTTAGCTGTTTTATAGCCCAAGCCATTGATCTTTTTATAGATCAGAATTAGCATTGAAAGGATGAGGGTCATGTACAAGAGTATCATAATTCCATTTTCATTTACACTAATAAAGTGGGA
>JAZDHI010000042.1:0-64051 GCA_043806115.1 Bacteroidota bacterium | reverse complement strand
GGTGGTCAAGCGTAGGTGGTCGAGCGTAGTCGAGACCAACCGGAGTGGGGGAGTCGAGACCAACCGGAGAGCGGAGTAATAAGTAAGGTGTAAGGAGTGGTGAGTAGGGAGTATGGAGTTGTAAGCAGTGAGTTTCGTCCCTGTCACACGTCCATAATTGATTATAAAGTATGAAGCCCTATGTCCTACGGACTGATCAAGCGTTCAATAGCTTCGCCGTTCATAAGTTCAAAGGAGTTTGGAGAAACTATATAAAAACAGAGAAAGCTAGCGATGTATATTAAAATGGTTAAGCCTGCAATTGACTTTTTCTTTGCAACACTCGGATTACTGCTCTTATCACCGGTTATTCTGACGTTGACTTTGATTTTATTCATCGTGAACAAAGGAAGACCGTTTTTTCTGCAGAACCGGCCCGGCATAAACGGAGATACATTCAGGCTGGTGAAATTCCGCACCATGCGCGATTTGTATGATGAGCAGGGGAGGCCACTTCATGACAAGCAGAGAACCACCGGAATCGGGAAGTTTATCCGGTCGGCATCCCTGGATGAATTGCCGCAACTGATAAATGTGATTATGGGCGATATGAGTCTGGTAGGGCCCCGGCCTTTGCTGATCCGGTACCTGTCGCTTTATACCCCTGAACAAGCCAGAAGACATGAGGTAAAACCCGGCATTACAGGCTGGACCCAGGTAAATGGCAGAAATTCGCTGACATGGTCGAAGAAATTTGAACTGGATGTCTGGTATGTTGATCATATCTCCCTATCTTTGGATATAAAGATAATTTTGATGACCCTGCTGAAAGTGTTTAAACGTGAAGGCATTGATGCATCCGAAACCAGAACCATGGAGGCCTTCAACGGACAAAACTGAATTGAACAGGTTACACAAACCTGTTATTGAACATATACTTTACCTGATAACTGTTATTGGGTGCGTTGAAAACAGAAACAATGATCCGCATCTTTGGAATGAGAAATATAAATCATAAAAAAAATCAGAAAATGGACGAAAAATTTATCAGCATGTTCAGGGAAGTCCTTGAAAACGATGACAAAGCATTGATGCCCGGTGATAAATTCAGGGATTATGAAGAGTGGAGTTCTTTGGCATACCTGGCACTGATTGCTTCAATTGACAGTGATTACGGTGTGGTGATTGAGGCGAAGGATTTCAAGCAACTGCTGACAGTAGGGGAAGTGTATGATGAAGTAAAGCGTCGGACATCCTGAGGCTTAACAATGCTGACCGGCAGATTTTCTGACCCGCTCCGGTAGCCTTTTTGTGGAATTCTGTTTACAGGACCCGGCATTCCGGGCAAGTAGTGTTTCCGGTATGAATGGTTGTTCCGGGAACAATTCAAATGTGATTTATGCAACATCCTTTCAGTTTATCCGGTAAAAAAGTGCTTGTTACAGGTGCTTCTTCCGGTATTGGCCGGTCAATAGCCGTTCAATCATCCAATCAGGGCGCCGACATGCTGCTCTCAGCCAGAGACCTTCCACGACTTGAGGAAACGAATTCATTGTTAGCCAGGGGAAATCATGCCATATATGTGGCAGACCTCAGCCTTGATGATTCAATTGTATCCCTGGCCGATCGCCTGCCCGAACTTGATGGTTTGGTTCTGAATGCCGGAATGGTTAAAACATTACCGGTAAAATTCATCACACGGGAAACCCTGGAAACGCTTTTTAATGTAAATTTCAACGGTTCTGTTTTGCTTGTTCAGCGTCTGATTCGTCAGAAAAAGATCAGAAAGGGAGCCTCGGTATGCTTTATCTCTTCAGTATCCTCAGGTTATGCCCAAATGGGTAATTCAGTATACAGTGCTACCAAAGGTGCTGTAAATTCATTTACCAGGTCACTCGCCCTTGAACTGGCACCAAACGGAATAAGAGTTAACGCCATACTTCCCGGATTTGTTGAAACGGGTATTCTTGGCAGTGGTCCCATTGGTCAGGAACAACTGAATGAACACAAAAAAAACTTTCCGGCAGGCCGTTTTGGTAAACCTGAAGATGTAGCATACCTCGCTGTTTACCTGTTATCGGATGCTTCGGAATGGATGACAGGCAGTTTGCTCACCATTGATGGCGGATATTCAATAAAATAAATATTTATTAATGAGAAATTTGGTAATTATCGGAGCAAGTGGCTTTGCCAGGGAAATCTATGACCTGGCTCATTATTGTTATGGAACTGATCCTGAATTCAGGGTGAAGGGCTTCCTGAGTGATGGCCCGTCTGATATTGAAAGCAGGGGATACCCACCTGTTCTTGCAACGGTTTCAGGTTATGAACCTCAGGCAGACGATCTGTTTTTTTGCGCGATTGGGAAAGTTACTGACCGAAAAAAGACTGTTGAAATTATTCTGTCGAAAGGCGGAAAATTCATCAACCTTATACACCCTACCTGTGTGATTTCACCAAGTGTCAGGTTGGGTACCGGAGTTGGTATCAAAGCTTTTTGCGTAATCGCAAGCGATGCTTCGGTCGATGATTTTACATTTTTGCAAAGCTCTGTAATTATGGGCCATGATGTAAAAATCGGAAAATACTGCCAGGTTAATTCACATTCATTTTTTGCCGGCTTCAGCCAGGTAAACGATCTGGCAACCATCAATGCCGGGGTGAAAGTCATTCAGAAGGCTGTAATAGAAGAACTTGCTGTGGTTGGAATGGGAAGTGTGGTGCTGAACAGGGTTAAGAAAGGAACAACCGTTTTTGGCAGCCCTGCTATAAAAGTGAATTTTTAAGCCACCGCGTGAATTCGGTACGCTCCTGTCTCAGAACATAATTTCAATACTCCTGTTTTCATCGTACACGCATAATTGTTAAAATCATGGCATATTTTAAATTTGGTGGCATTGCTTTTTCAGGAATTGCTACTGCTGTCCCTGCTCATAAAGTAAAGTTAAGTGATTACCAGCAACAGTTGGATAAGGCCACTTACGCTTTGTATCAGCAAAAGACTGAAGCTGTTGCTTTACATAAGGCTGTTGAATTGCAGACCGCTTCCGATCTTGGGTATATTGCAGCCCGGGCGCTGATAGATAAAAAGCTGACAGAGCCTGAACAGATCGGTGCAATCATTTTCGTGTCCAAAACACCGGATTACAGGAGTCCTGCAACAGCATGTGTATTGCATGGACGTCTGGGACTTTCCAAAGATTGTATCACCTTTGATATAAATCTTGGAGGTTCTGGTTTTATTCATGGAATTCAGGTATTATGCTCATTGCTTGATAACATTGAGAAGAAATACGGATTGTTGATTGTAGGCGATACCACAAGTAAGCAATTAGCACAGCAGGATCCGCTTAACATGTTATTCGGAGACGGGACATCTGCGGTTTTGCTTGAAAAAAAATCCGGCGCCAGGTCTGTTTGCATTCAGACAAAATCCATGGGAGAAGGATACAGATCAATGATTGTTCCGGGGGGGGGTTCCGGTTATATCCTGAAATGGATCATGTTCCGGTTGTCAATGATGGTAGTGGCAGAGCCCCTGGCAATTTATTTATAAACGAGCATGAAATGTCTGCCTTTGTTGCAGAGGAAATACCGGCTTCTGTTGTAGCGTTTATGGCTAATTTTCATTCGTCCTTGTCAGAATATGATCTCCTTGCATTTAATCAGGCTGAAGTTTCAATATTGAAAATCATAGCAGAGAAGCTGAAGATACCGTATGAAAAGATATCATTGAACCTGTCAAAGTATGGTGATACATGCGGGAATTCAATTCCATTGCTTCTTACCGATTTGTATGGCGGGCATGGACAAAAAGAATTGCGTGTGCTGGCCTGCGGATTCGGGGAAGGATTGTCGTGGGGTGTTGCAGATTTTGTTATTGACGCCAAAGACATCCTGGAGGTGATCGAAACGGACGAAGTATTTGGAGATGGTTCAGTCAGCCATGTTTTCCAACAATAAAAATCTGAAGACTTACGTCTGTCAGGCAATAATAATTTTATAATCGGAGCACTTATGTTATTAAGCAGGTTTCAAAATATGCAGGTAGCCGGAATGTCTGTGGCAGTCCCAAAACAGAAAATTCCTGTAGAATCATTCAATGATGTTTTCGGAGAAGAAGCTGTAGCCAGCTTTTCGGAAATGACCGGTGTCAAAAGTTTATACCGGGCGATACCTGAGCAAACTGCCTCAGACCTGGGATATGAGGCTGCCGGAAATCTGATCATGAAATCCGGAATAAATACAGATGATATTGGAATACTGGTATTTGTAACACAAAAACCTGATTTGCGCTCACCATCTACGGCCTATTTGTTGCATAAACGTCTGGGCCTGAATAAGGAATGCAGTTGCTTTGACATTAACCTGGCATGTTCCGGGTTTGTTTATGGATTGGAAGTGGTGCTTTCGATGCTGAAGAACTCAGATTCAAAGATGGCACTGCTTATTACCGGAGACACATCAGTCAGGACCCTGTCACCCATGGACCGGACCATGATTATGCTTTTTGGTGACAGCGGCACCGCAACATTGATTGAGAAAACTGAAAAGCCGGATCATATTTATACCACTTTCCGTACCGATGGCAGCAAATTTAAAAGCATTATAACACCTTCGGGTGCCTATAGGAATCAGAATGCCCCGACTGAGCGGGAGCTTTGGGATGATGGTATTCTGCGCTCCGATTATGATACGCATATGAAAGGTATGGAAGTTTTCGGTTTTTCAATAACTGAAGTGCCGTTGTTGATCAAAGAGTTTATGGAACAGTTGGGTACAACAACCGAGTCGTATGATTGTTTTGCACTTCACCAGGCTAATATGTTTATCATCAAACAGATAACTAGAAAAATTAAAATACCTGTTGAAAAGATACCGATCTCAATTGACCGGTTCGGCAACAACAGCAGTAATTCTGTACCGCTGGTACTTGCTGATAATTTCGGAGGCACAGAGCGTGGAACTATTCGTACTTTAATGAGTGGCTTTGGAGCCGGCCTCTCCTGGGGATGTGCAGATATGGTTCTCGATATCAGTAAAATATATCCCATTTTGCACACTGATGATTATTACCACGAAGATTTCAAACGACTGGTATAGTCGTTCATAGTGGACTGATTGATGATCGCATACTGCAACTGTAAGACTGGCAATGAAAACCTGTATTTTTGTCACTAAAAGCAGCAGTCATACTGTTTTTACTTTGGAAGAAAATGGATTAAATAAAACGGAGGAAAGAAAAAATGGATAATCTGGAAAGATACAACAATGTATTTAAGGCTGAGTTTAATGTACTGGATGAAAAACTGACCAATGATTTTATGGTTGGTTCAATAAAGCAATGGGATTCAATCAAGCACCTGAGCCTTGTAACGGCTATTGAAGATGAATTCGACATTATGTTGGATTCTGAAGATATTCTTGATTTTAAATCTTACGAGAATGGCCGGAAGATTCTGGCAAAGTATGATGTAATCGTTTGATTAATAATAGATAACAACAATGAATAGTTCAGATCTTCTTAAAAACAAGGTATGTCTTATAACCGGTGCCGGAACCGGAATCGGCAAAGCTATAGCTGAAAGGTATGCAGAATGCGGAGCTATTGTTTATGCCAATGGTCTGGAAACAGGTTCAATTGATGAATGGGCCGTGGCATATTCAAAGAAGACCCAATCTGCTGTAATACCAGTTTATTTTGATATTACCGATTTTGCAGCTGTAAAACAGGCAGTGATGCAGATAAAGAAGGATCAGCAACACATTGATGTTCTGGTAAACAACGCAGGAGTGGTGACTTATGAGTTTTTAAGTATGATCAATTTCGATAGCCTGCGCAACATGTTTGAAGTGAATGTCATTGCGATGATCCACCTGATTCAGCTGGTTTCACGGGTGATGTCGCGGCAGAACAGTGGTTCTGTAATTAACATCTCAAGTATAGTGGGTGTTGAGGGGGCTAAAGGTCAACTGGCATATTCAGCAACCAAGGGCGCCGTTATTTCACTAACGAAATCAGCGGCAAAGGAACTGGCTTCCCAGAATATCAGGGTCAATGCCATTGCTCCCGGAATGGTAGATACCGAAAGATTCCGTGCCGTATTTGAAAAAAGTTTTAATGACCGGATATCCGATATTGGCATGGGAAGACTGGCTAAACCTGAAGAAATTGCAGATGCCTGTGTTTTTCTGGGTTCAGATATGTCAACCTATGTATCGGGTCAGATTTTAGGTGTAAATGGTAGTACTGTTATATAAAGTTCATTTCTCAGATGTTTCTGGATTTAGATAAAAAGGAAAAACTATCTGTTGCGGCAATTGACGACAGCGGGAGTAGCATTTCCTATGGAGAATTATGTGATTTTTCTGATGAGTTTTACGATCAGATCAGGCAAAGAACCCTGATTTTTATTTTATCTGAAAATTGTACCGGTTCCATGGCGGGTTATGTTGGCTCGCTTTCAGCCAAAGTGGTTCCGCTACTCCTGAGCAGTAATACCGACAGGGATTTACTAAACAGATTGATTGATATCTACAGACCTTCATTTATATGGATTCCGGAAAGGTTATCCGGTGAATTTCACTATCTGCCTGTTTTTGGAAAATTTGGCTATCTGCTGTTGAAGACAGGATTTTCAGGTTACAATCTGTATGATGGTCTTTCCCTGCTTCTGCCAACTTCAGGTTCGACTGGTAGTCCCAAGTTAGTGCGGCACAGCTATCATAATGTTGAAGCAAATGCCGGTAATGTAGCTGCATTTTTCGATCTTAACGCAGATGAAAAAGCAATTGCAATGTTACCCATGCATTATACCATGGGTCTTTCGGTGATTACCAGCCACTTATCTGCAGGGGCAACGGCGCTTCTAACAAAAAAAAGCCTGACAGATAAAGAATTCTGGGAATTCACCAGAGGAAACAAAGCCACAAGTTTTACAGGTGTACCTTATAGTTACGAAGTTCTTTACAGATTGCGTTTTTTCAGAATGGATCTGCCGGATTTGAAACTGCTGACACAGGGTGGTGGAAAGCTCAGCGATCAGCTGTTTAAAGAATATGCAGATTATGCGGAAAAGACCGGCAGAAAATTCATTGCTACCTACGGTCAGACGGAAGGAACTGCACGAATGGCCTATCTGCCTGCCCGATTGGCTACAATCAAAACAGGAAGTATTGGTCAGGCAATTCCTAACGGGAGGCTGTCATTGATCGATGAAACCGGAATAGAAATTTCTGAAATGGAAGCGACCGGCGAAATGGTTTATAGTGGGCCGAATGTCACTCTGGGCTACGCAACAAGCCGGGATGACCTTATGAAAGGTGATGAAAATAATGGCGTTTTGCACACAGGTGATATCGCCCGAAGAGACGTCGATGGTTATTACTTTATTGTTGGACGTATCAGCAGATTTCTTAAACTCTATGGTTTAAGGATTAGTCTGGATGAAACGGAACAGATGATCAGGACAGCTTTTGCGATTGAGTGCAACTGCACCGGCAATGATGAAAAGATGAGGATATTTATTACTGATGAAAGTAAAAAGGAAACTCTGCATGAATACATTGTTGAGAAAACCGGGTTATTTCACAAGGCTGTAGAAATCATTGTTGTTGATGAATTACTAAAGAATGAAGCCGGGAAAACAATTTATATCAGATAATTCTCAGTCTTAAATACTCAATATAGTAACCTGGACCGTTATTTTTAATCCTGAAATTTTCAACCATGGAGTATGCCGTTCTGAATGTTGAATCTGAACTCTTCGGACGTAAGGTTGTAGTGCTGGATGCTGAAACAACCCCGGAAGAATACAGTACGGGAATTAAAAAACTGATCAGGGATGAGCATCCGTGGTATATGAATCGCTTGTGCGATGCCACTGATCTTCCGACTATACATGCTTTTGAGGAGCTGGGGTTCAGGTTTGTGGAATTTCGTATGTTCCGCTATCTGAAGGTCGAAAATATGCATATGGGAGCAGGTTCATTTTTTCCATGGGAAGCTATAGAACTGACAGAAGATTCTCTTCCGGAGATATTCAAAATTATCCGGAGTTATCCTTCGGACGACCGCTTTTCGCGAGATCCGCTGGTTCCGGCAGGTGCATCTTTGAAGAGACTGGAACTGTATCTTAAAAAATCTGTGACCAATTACAAATCGGAGTTTCTATATGGACTGGTTAATCACCACACAGGTGAACTTGCCGGCTTCCGTAACGGAGAATTTACAACGAAGAAAACTGTCAGGTACTTCTACAACTTTATGGCCCCGATGCATAATACACCTGCCTATGCATCCATGCTTGAAGCTGCAGTCATTGATGCTCTGGTTAAACGCGGAGTCAGCATAGTTGAAGCCATTACCAGTGGTCTGAATGTTGAAGAAATAAACGAAGCATTCAGTACACTGGGCTTTAAGGTTGACAAAACTCTTGTTCTGCTGAGGAAGATTTTTGATTAGAAATGAGTTGGACCTTTGACGTTTGAGGTCAAATGTTTGAAGTATGACGGTTGTGGTTTTTGGAGTCCGATTCCGGATTGTTTTCTGTTCCTGGTTATTCTTCCCATGTTGGCTTTTTAACATCGACTAATAAGGTCATTTAACGTCCAACGTTTAACCACGAATCCCGAACACGCCAGGTGCATTGAACTCTTGAACCGAGAGCGATTGAATCTTTAAACAGCCCGCAGGGCGTTGGACCCTTGATCCTGCAAAGCACATTGAACCATTAACGCACAACGTCCGGCATCTCAAATCGCTATCTTTCGCTTCGTTGCTGTAGTCGCTCCCTCGCTCTATAATCTTTCTCCCATTGATCACCCTCTGCAGATGAAACGCTTTCTCTCCTTTCGTATTGGTATCAATGTCGGGATTATCATCCTGATGTTGTTTCTATTTACATTGATATTCAGGTCAGCAGGCAGTTTTCTTGTCAGGGAAGATACCCTCTACAAGGCCGATGCTGCCATAATCCTGATGGGCAGCATTACCGACAGGGTGTTGCAGGCTGCGGATCTTTATCATGAGGGTTATTTTGACAAACTGATCCTGGTTGAAGAGAACATGGGTCAGGTTGAAGCCCTGGTAATCAGGGGAGCCCGCCTGATCAGCAACACGGCGCAGTGCAGGCAGGCTGCGGTGGACCTGGGCATTCCCGACTCCTGTATAACCGTTTTACCGGGGAGAGCTACCAGTACACAGATAGAAGCACTGATTACCCGTGAATACCTGTCTGGTCATCCGGAGATTAAATCACTGCTGATCATCAGTTCCGCCTCACACACCCGCAGGGCCGGGATGATCTTTAAAAAGGTTATGAATAAAGGGCATGCAACCGATATACTCACCAGCCCCAGCATCTATTCTTCATTCAGGGCACAAAAGTGGTGGCGATACCGCGAAAGCCGGCAGGATGTGGTTTACGAGTATATTAAGCTATTAAACTTCCTGTTGATCGATCAGTTTAGAATTTCTAAGAATTGACTTAAGGGAGAAAAGGCGACTTAAGCGAGAGATAGCGACTTTATGATTGATAAAGCCTTAAATGAAGATAAGTTTTTAAATGGGATTGATATAATTAATTAAACTGGTTATTATTTCAAAATATGTTAACTATGGAAAAGATTAAAACACACAAAGATTTGAAAGTATTTCAGCTTTCATTTGAAACAGGAATGGAAATTTTTAGAATTAGTAAATTATTCCCGAAAGAAGAGAATTATTCATTGACCGATCAGATTCGTAGATCTTCCCGTTCAGTTTCAGGTAATCTGGCTGAAGCATTCCGTAAACGCAGATATCCCAAGTCATTTATTTCCAAGCTTTCTGATTGTGAAGGAGAAGCGGCAGAAACACAAGTTTGGCTTGATTATGCACTAGGTTGTGAATATATTGACAATGAGACCCACATCAGATTGTTTGACCAATATGACCATATTCTGGGAATGCTGGTTAACATGAGCAGCAAACCAGAAAATTGGTCATGGTAAGAAACAATGATGCAAAACTTTCGGATTCCTCCAAAACGCTCTGTCGTAACGTATCGCTAATCTCACTTCATTTCGCTTAAGTCGCTACTTATCTTTACTTTTCGATTAAGTCACCTAAGTCACTGAAGTCGCTTAAGTCGCTGAAGTCTCTTAAGTGTGAATCTTTTAAAATCAACTACTAAAAAATATTAAATCAACTTCTCTTAAAAATGTTACTTAAACGAATCTTCGACATCGCCGCTTCCATCTTCGGGCTGATCGTTACATTTCCCGTTTTTCTGATAATAGCCCTTCTCATTAAGGTTAAGATGCCGGGCCCAATCTTTTTCAGGCAGAACAGGGTTGGCCGCCATGGTATATTATTTAAAATGGTCAAATTCCGTTCGATGAAAGTGAATCATGGTGGCAGCTCTATCTCGGTGAAAGGTGAAAGCCGCATTACACCAGTGGGGGCAAAGCTGCGCAAATATAAACTGGATGAATTCCCGGAATTCTGGAACATCCTTAAAGGTGACATGAGTTTTGTAGGACCGCGTCCCGATGTTCCCGGATATGCCGACAAACTCGAAGGGGATAACCGCCTGTTGCTCACCATCCGTCCGGGCCTTACCGGCGCCGCCAGCCTGAAATATTCCAACGAGGAAGAGTTGCTGGCTTTGCAGTCAGATCCCGTAAAGTACAACGATGAAGTCCTCTATCCCGACAAGGTCAGAATTGACATCAACTACATTAAACACTGGTCGTTCTGGCTGGATATTAAGATCATTCTATATACATTGTTTGGGAAAAAGTTGAAGGAAACGTACTTTAATTGAGTAGGGAGTAAGGAGTAGGGAGATTAAAACCAAAGAATGGTTCAGGAAAAAAATGGAGTATTAATTATGGTTTTATGGCAACGTATAGCGGATTCAGGGATTTGATAGTTTTTCAGAAATCATACAGACTGGCTATGGAGATTTTTGAAATTTCCAAAACTTTCCCCAAAGAAGAAAAAATACTCGCTTACCGATCAGATCAGGAGATCTTCGAGACCAATACCAACCAATATAGCTGAATCCTGGGCTAAAAGAATTTATGTAAAGATATTTGTTAATAAATTTGCTGATGCTTTGGGTGAAGAAAATGAGACAGAGATTTGGTTAGACTTCTCCCGTAATTGTGGATATATTACCAATGATAAACATGCCTACTTCCTGGGTGAATACGAAGAGGTTAGGAAAATGTTGATATCAATGATGAACAACCCGGAAAAGTTTTGTAAACAATTTATTCAAATTAATGCAATTTTTCATGACAGGGTATAACCGTATTCACAAAATAAAATAGAATGTTCAGCAAATGGATATTTCCATGCTCCCTACTCCCTACTCCAGACCAAAGCACACTTTAGAAAATACTGAATCACTAAACCATTCCAATGAACACAACTAAAATCTGGCTTTCGTCTCCCCACATGAGCGGGAACGAAATGAAATACATCAATGAAGCTTTTGAAAGAAACCTGGTGATGCCCCTGGGTCCGAATGTGACCGGTTTGGAGGAAGACATACGTAAGTTTACGGGCTCGAAGGGCTGTTCCTGCCTGTCATCGGGGACTGCTGCATTGCATCTTGCGCTGATCAATCTGGGTGTAGAGCAGGGCGACGAGGTAATATGTTCATCTTTTACATTTTCAGCATCTGCCAATCCGATTGTATACCAGAAAGCCATTCCAGTGTTTGTGGATTCGGAGATCAATACCTGGAATATGGATCCGGGCTTGTTGCGTGAAGCAATCATTGACCGCATTGCTGTAACCGGTAAAAATCCCAAAGCCATTATTCTGGTGCATCTTTACGGAATGCCGGCCCAGCTGGATGAGATTATGCTGATCGCTGCCAATTATGGTATTCCGGTGATAGAGGATGCTGCAGAAGCTTTTGGTTCAACGTTCAAGGGAAAACCCTGCGGCACTTTCGGTGAAATCGGTATCCTTTCATTCAACGGCAACAAGATCATCACCACTTCGGGTGGCGGAGCTTTAATTTCCGACAATGAAGAATACTGCAGAAATGCCACATTCCTTGCCACCCAGGCCAGGGATGCAGCGCCGCATTATCAGCATTCGCGCATCGGTTACAATTATCGCATGAGCAACATCAGCGCAGGCATCGGCCGTGGCCAGATGGAAGTGCTTGATCAGCGCATTGCCAAACGGCGTGAAAATTTCCTGTTTTACAAGGAGAAACTTGAAAGAATCGAAGGCGTTGGTGTACTGACAGAGCCTTCGGCTGACTTTTTTTCAAACCACTGGCTTACGACCATACTCATCGACAGGGTGATTACGGGCTGCGTTTCACGCGAAACGCTCCGGGTTAAACTTGAGAACCACGACATCGAAACCCGCCCCTTATGGAAACCAATGCATCTTCAGCCTGTTTTCAGGAATTATCCTTCCTATACCAACGGAACCTCAGAATTCCTGTTTGAGAATGGTTTGTGCCTGCCCTCCAGTTCAAACATTACCGATGAAGAGCGTGAGAAAGTGGTGGCAGAAGTAACCAGGGCTGTGACGAAGTGATTAAGGAGTAAGGAGTAAGGAGTAAGGAGTAGGGAGCAGGGAGCTCTGTTGGAGAGAGGTCTGGATCTTCCGAAACGCCGATTTTACTGCTTTAGTCGCTTCGTTCGCTCCTTCTGACTCCGAAGGCGAAGTACATGGAACCTCGAACTTTTTTTCACCACAACATGCACATAGGTCACATTAATATTTTTTGTCGCATTCTTTCGCTAAAGTTGCTCGACTTGTGGTGAGCTTGTCGAACTATCGCTCTATCGCCGCATTGAACCCCTGAAACTCCCAACCAATCTAAACCGGGTTCTCCCCTTTTCAAAGGGGAGATGTCCGAAGGACAGAGGGGTACACTTGAACAGTGCAGCAATTGAACGCGTAGCAATTGAATGCGCAGCATTGAACCCTTGAACCCACCTGACCGACATAAGCAATTAGTTTAGTAACTATAACAGGTCAGTCGGGCAGTCGCCTGCAAGGCATAGAACTTCTAACGCCCAACCTCTGACATTAAACGCCAAGCGTCAAACGACCAATGTCAAATAAAAGAATATCAACTAAAACAACAACCCTGTCTGTATGATCGACATCAATCAATTTATCAGTGACCACATTACTTTTCGTCCGGAAAGCTTCTTCAAGAAAGACCTTGAGAAGCATCATGAACAACTGAAGAAATCCATCTCCGGAAAAGCTGTCCTCGTAATCGGCGGAGGTGGAACCATCGGTTCTTCTTTTATCAGGGAACTGGTCCGTTTTGAACCACGAAGCCTGGTGGTGGTCGACATCAGTGAAAACTACCTCACCGAACTTACCCGTGACCTGCGTAGTGCTCATGGAGTAAAAGTGCCCGAAACCTACATCACCTACCCGATTAATTTCGGGGATCCTGTTTTTGATAAAGTGCTTGAAAAATACGGTCCATTTGACATCGTTGCCAATTTTGCTGCACATAAGCATGTGCGCAGCGAGAAAGACCAGCACTCAGTAACTGCTCTCCTCGAAAACAACATCATAAAAGCAGAGCGGCTTCTGAACAAACTTTCATCAAATCCGCCTTCTCATTTTTTCTGTGTTTCCACCGACAAGGCAGCCAACCCGGTTAACATCATGGGGGCCAGTAAGAAGATCATGGAAGAGGTGATAATGTCCTATTCAAGCCTGTTTCCGATCACCACAGCCCGCTTTGCAAATGTGGCTTTTTCAAATGGTAGCCTGCTGGCAGGCTACATTGAGCGACTTATGAAAAATCAGCCATTCTCCTGTCCATCGGATATCCGCAGGTTCTTTGTTTCACCACAGGAATCGGGTCAGATATGCCTGATGGCTTGCATTCTGGGAAATTCCGGTGATATTTTCTTCCCTAAACTGGAGGATGAACAGATGATGAACTTTAAAGACATCACCATTGCTTTCCTGAAAACCCTGGGTTATGAAATCCGGATCTGCGGTAGCGAAGAAGAAGCCAGGTATGAAGCGACCAAGCTGAAATCCGGGTCATCGCATTACCCGGTGTATTTCTTCGTCTCGGAAACCTCCGGTGAAAAGACCTATGAAGAATTCTATACCGATGGAGAAATCCTCGACCTGAAAACCTTTCATGCTCTGGGCGTGATTAAAAATGCTACCCAAAAGCCAATGGCTGAAATTCATCAGATGATTGCCGGATTAAAGGATGTACTGGGAAATCCTGATCTGACGAAAGCAGATATTGTTAAAGCCATGAGCGGGTTTTTACCAACATTTCATCACATTGAAACCGGAAAGAATCTGGATCAGAAGATGTAAAAATGGCGGGGAAGCGACTTCAGCGAGGGAGCAAGAGAACGCCTTAATCGAAAAAGGCGATTACCCGAGATAATCCGGTTAATCAGTGTCATCTGTGTTCTGAAAGACGAGGGAGCAAGTGAGTGATAGTGCAACTAAAGCGAAAAAATATTTCATATTAAGGATAGAATAAGAACTCATAAGGATTAAAAGTGTTTCAACTTTCATTCGAAGCAGGAATGGAAGTTTTCGGAATCAGCAAATTATTTCCAAAGGAAGAAACATATTCTCTTACCGGCCAGAAAAGACGGTCGTCAAGGTCTGTATCAGGAAACATAACTGAAGCCTTCAGAAAAAGAAAATCTCCTAAGGCCTTCGTTTCAATATTATCTGATGCAGAGGGTGAAGCGGCTGAAACTCAGGTCTGGCTTGATTGTGCCTTAAGCTGCAGATATATTGATGAGAATGTTTTCCTGCCAATCAATGATAAATACGATCATATCATCGGAATGCTTGTCAATATGAGCATCAAACCTGAAAACTGGTCATTTTTTAATTGACAATCTATCGCTTTTTCGCTCCCTCGCTCTTTCACACCCTCACTTAATAACGGAATTTTTAATCAGAATATAAAACAAAATACATCAACATGTTATACAATTCAATCAAACGGGCCGGGGATATCCTGTTTGCACTGGCAGGTATATTACTTTTTCTGCCATTCTTCATCCCGCTTGCCATAGCTTTAAAACTGACCGGTGAGGGGTATATTTTTTATCTTCAGGACCGGAGAGGATTTAAAAACCGGATGTTTAAAATCTGGAAATTTGCTACTATGCTAAAAGCGAGTCCAGGGCTGGGGACAGGTAGTATTACTGTCAGGAATGACTGGCGATTGACACCAATGGGTAAATACCTCAGAGGAACTAAAATCAACGAAATACCTCAATTGATAAATATTCTGACCGGAGAGATGTCGGTAGTTGGTCCAAGACCATTGATGGAAGCTGATTTTGTCAAGTTTTCAGATGAAATTAAGAATCACTTTTATGATTGCAAGCCCGGGCTTACCGGTATTGCTTCGATTGTTTTCAGGGATGAGGAAAAACTTCATTCAGATTCAGGAATGGATCCCCATGAGTTTGACAGGCTCTACCTGGCGCCTTATAAAGGTGCACTTGAACTTTGGTACCATGACCATCTTTGTCTGCGCACAGATTTACTGATCATTTTTCTGACAGCTGTGGTCATTGTACTTCCGGATAATCAATGGGCTTTCCGCTTTTTCAAAGATCTGCCGGCCAAACCGGAATTCTGGAAGTAATGATCCAGGGCTCAGTGTCAGCAGGATGGTGTCATTAGCAGGGAGTGAAAATCGGGCAGGTAAACGGTATTAAACCAGCCTTTCTCCGGGCCTGATCTGTGGCTGTCAGGACCAATTATTACAAAGAAGCAATGGATTCATTGTATAAGACAGTCAGATGAGAATGTGCCCGCCTGAAGTCTGCATGCATGAAATAGTTAAATATAACAGAAGCCTCAAAACCTTGTAACTATCTGATGTCAGTAAACTGGAATTACTTATATACCGATCAGAATCCTCCTTTGTGGTACAGGGTTGATTCTGAAAAAGGAATGCGGTACCTTTTAATGGTGGATATGGATGGAATCCTGGTTTCACTTCCATATTTTTCATGGGCTCTTTTCACTGATCAAAAACCTGAAGTTGTTGTTGAACATATCACGTTTACCTTAAAGGACGGAAGACTAACCTGTAATGACGAAAAGGTAAAATGGCAGGTCAGGCTGCTCAGGCCGGTTTCTGAAAATGTAGAAAGTCATAAAGTTGTGAGTTGGTTGCCTTTGACTTCAAATGTTGAAGCACAAATGGCTGCTTTGCACTCCAATGTGAGACGAAAAATCCGTAAAGCACAAAAGAACGGGGTAATTATTAAAACAGGCGGACCTGAATTGTCAGACCAGTTTTACAACATATATTCCCTGAATATGCACAGGCTCGGGGCACCGGCCATGGCACCTGATTTCTACAAAAGAATCGTTGAAGCTTTTGGGAATAATGGTAAGATATTAATTGCGAAATATCAAGGCAGGAAAATAGGAGCAGCCCTGTGGCTCAAAAACGGTGATAAAGCGGAGGCCTGCTGGTTTGCAACCCTTAATGATTCCAATATACTATACACTTCATACCTGTTATGGTGGGAGTGTATCAGACTCGCCTGCGTTAATGATTGCAGTGTGTTTTCATTCGGAAGGAGCTCCAGGGGTTCAGGTACACACCATTATAAATGCCAGTGGGGAACCCGCAATTCAACACTTTATTGGAGTTACTCTGGTCCCTGCGGTCAGGACAGCTTTCGGCTCGGGCCGTTGAAGTTTATGCTGCCAGGCCGGACAATCCTTTCAGTGCTCTGGAAATTAATGCCACGTTTTATTGTCCGCCGTCTGGGACCATTGGTAGCAGGGAAGTTTTACCAGTTCTGAGAATTGCAAACCAGTTGTGCACAACGCATTGACCTGGCATCAAACAAAACTGTTACACCCGCTTCATCGTCTTCCTTTATTTTTTTTTCAGGCCGTTTATTTTATTTACATTTACCCAAACTTATTCCCATGCTAAAGACTTACTATCGAAAAGCAGAAGATATTATTATTAAGCATAAACTTCAGGCTTTGGTTGATGTTGCCTTGTTCGCAATCATAACTATTGGTTTTCATGAGTTATGGTGGGGCTTTTCGGAGTGGATCAAGTCATTTGATTTAATAGCCGGCTCTGCTGACTGGCTGGCAAAACAGGTTTATATTTCGGCACTTTGGATAAACAGGAATATTTTAGGTTTGAATGTAATTACCACTGAACCCAATACCATGTGGTTTTCAATCAACAGTTATGTCGGGGTAGATGAGAGTTGTTCAGGCCTTAAGCAGTTTTATCAGATTGCAGTGCTCTTTATCCTGTTTCCCGGACCATGGAAACATAAGATTTGGTATATACCCATGGGAATTATTGTTATGTTTATTACCAATGTATCAAGAATCGTTATTTTGTCCCTGGTGGTTATCTGGCAACCGGGTTATTGGGATTTTACGCATGACTGGATTATGAGACCCTTCTTTTATGTTGTGATATTTATTCTCTGGGTGATTTGGGTTGAGAAGTTCCGAAGGGCGAAAAAGCAGGAGAAATTGTCGTAATTATTTTACCGGATTGCGGATATTTAAGTTGATATAATTGTTTAAGAAGGATCATTTACATTTCTCAAAAGGTGTTTTCATTTGTTTTTGGTACACTCCGATTCCATTGAGTACAATACTAAAACGCTTCGCTGGCCTGAAAAACAACCCGTAACTTGAACATACTGACTTTCGACATAGAAGAATGGTTCCACCTTCTGGAACTGCCTGCCACCGGTAATCCGGAGCTTTGGAGTAGTTTTGAACGACGACTTGAAGCGAATTCTGACAGATTACTGTCATTATTAGACGAAATGAATGTTAAAGCTACCTGTTTTGTATTGGGATGGGTAGCAAAGGAATACCCGGATGTCATCAGGCGTTGGGCAGATGCCGGTCATGAACTTGGAATACATTCTTATGACCATTCGCTGGTCTTTATGCAAACACGCCGTTCTTTTTCTGAAGATATCAAAAGAGCCTGTGACCTTGTTGGCAATATATCAGGAAAACCGGTAACCATGTTCAGGGCTCCGGGGTTCTCCATTGTGGAAAGCACTCTTTGGGCATTTGAGGAATTGGTTGAACAGGGCATTACCGCTGATTCTTCTGTATTTCCGGCCAGCCGGGCTCATGGTGGCTTCCCTTCTTTCCCTACTGACCAACCCTGCATTATTGATGTACGGGGTACCAAGCTTTATGAATTTCCCCTCAATGCAAGTAAATTGTTTGGAGCCAGGACGATTTTTTCAGGAGGTGGTTATTTCAGATTGATGCCCTATCCCATTATCAGAAGGCTAAACAGGAACAGTAACTATGTAATGACTTATTTCCATCCCAGAGATTTTGATCCGGGACAGAAGGTTCTTCCCGGTATGTCACCTTACAGGATTTTTAAATCTTACTATGGCCTGGGAGGAAGTTTCGATAAACTTAAACACTGGCTGAAAGAATTTGAATTCACCGATATGAGCACGGCGATTAACAGGATTAACTGGGATGAAGCCTTGGTTATCAGAATATGAAACGAACATGGAGTTTTCCCGCCCGGGCGGGAAAAGCTATCCGACCGATGAAATATATAATGAGCCTGTCAGCCTGGCAAACAGGCAGGCTTGCCGAATCTGTCAAGATTATTTACGGATGGAATAATTGAGTTTACCTGTAATTACTATTTGTTTTAAAAATTAACAAATACGGCTAAGATGGAAACAGATCCTTATTCCCATACTCCGGTCCTGATGCTTTTTCTTGATTTCCTGATGGCAATGGGATTGGCATTTGTTTTGGTCCCCTCAATCCGGGCTGTTGCCAGACGATGGTCATTGTACGATTTTGATGTCGGCGAGGAAGTCACGCTGAGCCATATACCGCGGCATGGTGGAATTGCTCTTGTAGTTGCTTTTGGAATATCAGTGGCGGTTTTTTCTCCGGAAGGCCTGATTCCGGGCGTGAAGTTTATTCTGGCTGCCCTCCTTCTGCTGCTGGCAGCCGGAATTCAGGATGATTTGCTCCATTTGTCATGGTTTATGAGAACGATGGTAGTTGTTGGTGCAGGGGCAATCATAACCGATGTTGCCGGTATGCCGATGTTTCATACCGGATTGGGACAGATATTTGATTATCCGCTTGCAGATTTTTTAATGACCTATGCCATATATTCCGGAATTGTTTTCCTGTTGATCGTTGCGTCAAAAATACCTGGATGGGTTTCGCTCATCCTGATTCTGAATTCGGCTGCCCTTGCAGTTATTTTTCTCAGATCGGGCTTCCCTGATCTCGCAATTCTTCCACTGTCACTTGCTGGCGCCTCACTGACCCTTTTTATCTGCTCCCTGGGCAATTATATATTTGAAGGACGGGCGAGTGCCCTGGCAGGAGGTTTCATGCTGGCAATGCTTATTATTTTTTCACACAACATTGGAGGTGAACTGGTCGTCAGCTATCCGGCATTATTGGTTATGTTCCTTACTTTGCTGGCTATTCCGGTAATGATGCTTACCGGTGTGATTAAATGGCAATACAACAGCATTGTGATATCAGGAAAGAAAATCAATCTTTATAAATTAAATTTGATGATTCTTATTGTTTTACTGATGGCTTTATTATTACTGTAATTCTTTGTCTGCAACAGCAATTCACAATTAAGAACACCAACATTATTGCTGTTGTTTGTTATTAAATTTTTCCGGAAAATTGAAACCAAAGTTGAGAATCGGAGTATTCGTCGATTCCTTTTTCGTCCCGAACTGGGAGTACGTGATACTTGAAAATATACAGAATTCAGGATATGCCGAGGTGTGCCTGATCGTCTACAATGCAATCGACCGGACATCATTCAGATACAAGTTAAAGAGATTTTGGAGAAACCGTAAAAGACTGGTATTTGTTCTTTATAAGAAAATTGACGATTACTTTTATATGCCATTCTGCAATCCTGATGCATTCCGGAAAAGGGACATCAGACCGCTGCTTCAGAATGCTGATGTTATAAAAGTTCTGCCGGTTCAGACAAAATACTGCGATTATTTCGATGAATCCTATATCACCCGGATTAAAGAATACAATATTGATGTGTTTTTAAGAATGGGTTTCAGGATATTGAAGGGAAAGGTACTGGAATCTGCAAAATATGGTGTCTGGTCATATCAGCATTCCGACAGCATGGTTTCGCGGGGCCGTCCGGCCGGATACTGGGAAGTATTTAAAAATATACCGGTAACCGGTTCAGTGTTGCAGATACTGTCAGAAGGATTGGATGATGGATTGGTATTGTACCGTTCCTGGGCTTCAACTTACAGGATTTCTCCCAGGATCAGCAGGAACCATTATTTCCTTAAGTCATCGTATTTTGTCGGTAAAAAACTGAATGAATTGTACAGGCTTGGAGGAGAAGCCTTTCTGGACAGGGTAAAACTGGAAAATACCACTCCCGGCTTTTACTCGGGAAAACTTGCCAAATCCCCTTCCAATCTTTTAAGTCTGGCCTATGCATTCCGGCAATTTCTCAGGGCATTGGGTTATCTATACCGTATTTCTTTTACCAGAGAGCAATGGTTTCTGAAATACTCATTTGCTGATAATAAGATTTCTACATCGCTCAGAAAATTTAAATCAATTATTCCACCGAAGGACCGTTTCTGGGCAGATCCACATCTGATTTTCCACAATGGAAGTTATTACATCTTCATTGAAGAATACATTTATTCAACCAGAGATGGTCATATTTCCGTGATTGAGATGGATGCCTCGGGGAATTATAAAGAACCGGTAAAAGTATTGTCCCGCCCTTACCATTTATCGTTCCCGTTTGTTTTTCAGCATGAGGGAATTTACTATATGGTTCCTGAATCTCATTATAACCGGACGGTTGAATTATACCGGAGTACATCATTCCCATATGAATGGGAATTTGTTATGAATCTGATGGAAAATGTTTACGCCATCGATACTACACTGCTGTTCCATAACAATAAATGGTGGATGTTTACCACCATCATTGATGATATAAATTTTAAAGCATGGGATGAACTTTTTATATTCCATTCTGATGAACTTCTCAGCCGCGTATGGTGGCCCCACGACGACAATCCGGTTATTTCTGATGTCTCACGGGCAAGGCAGGCTGGCAGGATCTTCCAATACAATGATGTCATTTACAGACCTTCCCAGAATTGTTCCGGACGGTACGGATATGGCCTGAAACTTAACAGGATTGATCTGCTGAATGAAACGACTTACAAAGAGACTGAAGTTACATTTATTGAACCAAACTGGGATAATAAAGTCAAGGGTATCCATTCATTTGCCTATGAGAAAAATCTGACAGTAGTTGATTCATTGAGAAAAATCAATAAGCTGCCCTGATGGTATATGATCCGTTTCTTAATGTCTGCATTTACTCGGAATGAGACCTGTTGTCCATCATATTGAAACTTACTACATTGAATTCCTGAATTTTACTTTGTCGCAGTATGAACGATTTCAGAAGAGATATCGTTTTCTTGATAGATTCAGTGTTAAAATATTTTACATTGAAATAATATACTGTATGGGTGCTTTTTAGTACATTTGTAACCATGAACCTGATATCCTCCTCACCTGACAGTTACTTTTCTGACTATTCTGCTATTTATTGTTTTGTAGGTTAAGGTTTCAAAATACATCAACCACTGGTATTGATGATGATTCCGTTTCCCGGTATTAAAATTGAAGAATTCAGTTAAAATAGCATTATATGCAAAGATTAATTGTAGAAATATTGGATTCAGACTGGCGGCTGTTGCTTACCTTCATAACTTCATTACTGATTGCATGGTACTCAATCCCGGTAATCGTTAATGCAGCGCGTACCAAAAATTTATTTGACGAACCGAATAACCGGACTTCCCATAATGGAAAGGTGCCGACCCTTGGAGGTATTGCCATTTTTGCCGGGTTCTCAATTCCCGTCATGCTTTTTACACATACCAACGATTTTCTCATCCGGCCATACCTGATGGCAGGAGCCATGATAATTTTCTTTATTGGTGTTAAAGACGACATCCTAGACCTGTCACCCTGGAAAAAGCTTTACGGACAACTGATGGCCGCATTGATTATTATACTTTTTGCAGACCTGCGGTTCACGAATATGCACAATTTCATGAACGTCCTGGAGCTGAATTATTACGTCAGTGTACTGATTACATTGTTTGCTATCATTGTTATCATCAATGCTTTTAACCTGGTTGATGGAATCGATGGGCTGGCCGCAGGAATGGCCTTGGTTGCTTCGGTTTTTTTCGGTTTATGGTTTTACGAAGTCGGGCAAATGGAATTGGCTCTGATGGCGTGCAGCCTGGTAGGTACCCTGATCGCATTTTTAAGATATAATTTCTTTTTTTCAGAGTTTAAGATCTTTATGGGGGATACCGGATCGCTGTTGCTGGGTTTTATTGTAGCCACATTTACCATACAGTTCAATGAACTGAATATTACTGACAAAGCTACTTTCCTGATTGATGCCGCACCTGCAGTTTCGTTTTCAATCCTGTTCGTACCACTGTTCGACCTTATCCGGGTCTTTACCATCAGGATATTTCACAAGCGGTCCCCGTTTAAACCTGACCGCCGACACATACATCATGTTTTACTTGCCTTGGGATACAGCCATTCGAAAACTACTTTTACATTAATGACTGTGAATATATTTATTGTAGAGTTTGCGTGGTACTTTCAATACCTTGGCACCATGAAGGTAATGGCTATGTTATTGACAATTGGTTCGGTACTTACTGCGATTCCATATATCATACTTGCACGTCGGAAAAAATTGCCTGAAAAAGCCACAGGAGACGTTGAGACATTAAATACCTGAACAGGATGATTCAATATAGACACTGGCAGTATTTTACTGCCATTTTTATTTTTTGCTTGTATGCAGACATTGCCGTCTCACAGCCTGTTACCGGGCCTTTTCAGCAGAATCTCAGGGTTGAGTACGAACGTACCTGTTTGCAGTCAGAAACCACCTGGCACCCGGTATGGCCGGCAATGGTTGAAGTGGGAGCGGATACCATGACCTATAGGGACCTGAGGCCATTCAAACCCAGATTCACAAGAACACGGGCAGGTCGCAAACTTTTCAGTGAATCACTCATCAGGGTTGATACGGCAGGATTCAGGCTGTCGATCGATCCTCTGGTAAATTTCGAAGCCGGCCGGCAGACCGACAAAGATCGTTCTACATGGATAAATACCCGTGGCATCAGGGTGGATGGTAGTATTGGTAATGATTTTGCCTTTCATTCAGCATTTTATGAAAGCCAGGCGGTTTTCGCAACCTGGACCGACAGCATTGCCAGAGTTTTGCGATTGGTACCCGGACAGGCCATGTATAAGGCATTTAAAGGAAATGGGTTTGACTATGCATTTGCTGAAGGCCATATCTCTTATTCACCTTCAAGGTATTTTACTTTCAGGTTTGGTCATGGGCGGAATTTTTTCGGGGATGGTTATCGTTCGTTGCTGTTATCAGATGTTGCTTTTAATTACCCCTATCTCCTTATTTCGACTAAAGTGTGGAAACTTCAGTATATTAACCTTTATGCTCAGATGATGGATCTGAATATGCCACGGGCTACCTGGGATCCATGGCATAAAAAATATACAACCATGCACTACCTGACCTGGAATGCTACTCCCTGGCTGAACATCGGCATTTTTGAAGCAATCGTATGGAATTCCGGTGATTCAACCGGAAATCGTGGATTTGATTTTAACTATCTGAATCCGGTGATATTTTACAGGCCTGTGGAGTTTTCCCTGGGTTCACCTGACAATGCCCTGCTCGGTGGTAGTATCAGATTAACTTTAGGTAAAAAGGCATTGGTATATGCGCAGTTGATGCTTGATGAATTTAAACTCGATCATGTATTGAAGGGTGACGGATGGTGGGCCAATAAACACGGATTTCAGGCAGGTGCCAAGGTTTTTGATCCGTTTAACATCAGAAATCTCTTTCTGCAGGCCGAATACAACCATGTCCGCCCCTATACCTATGCTCACAATGAGTCTGTCCAGAATTACGGGCATTACAATCAGCCTCTGGCACATCCACTGGGAGCCAACTTCAGGGAATTTGATCTCTTTTTGTCGTACCGTCTGCAACGATGGCTTTTTGATTACAAAATCATTTATAGTGTACATGGTATCGATACTGCAGGGCTTAATTTTGGAGGCAATATATATAAGCCTTATCTTACGTATGTTACAGAATTCGGAAACAAGATCGGGCAGGGCTTGAAAACTGCCCTGATGGTGAATGAACTGAAGATCGGTTGGCTGATAAATCCGGCAACCAACCTGCAGCTGAATGCAGGCATTACCATCAGAAGAGAATCAACTGTGCAATCCGGTTACTCAGGGTTACTTCTCTGGTTTGGACTCCGGTCATCATTGTTCAACCATTATTATGACTGGTAGTTGTCGATGATTCCCATTATGAAACAGATGAATTTGGGCTGTAATTTGACTGCATGATTTATCAGAGTCTTTGTCATGACCGGGTGTTGAACGCTGAATGTGAATTGTAGTACATTCCACCTCACCGATTAAAAGACTAACTGTTAATCATTTGATTTTGAAGGATAGTAATCCTGTCAGGACGACTTTCTGGACTTTCAATTTACTATGATGAGTTACATTTATCATACAAACTATTTAAATAGGTTCCAATTCTAAAAATCCTTAATATCTTTATGCGGGAATTGTATAAAAATGAAAATCAAAACGGGTCAGGTCATTCGCATTGCTTTATTTATTATCCTGGTAGTTTCCTGCTTTCAGGCGATTTTATATCTGTTTCCGCCGGATCGTTTCAATGTATTCAGCCCATACCGTTTGCTTGCAGGTTTTGTGATGTGTAGCGTGGTTTTAATTCATAATCTGCTGTTTAACCGGTATTTTAAAACACTGAAGAAAAAGCCTGCCTACTTTTCAATTTCAATAATTATTCTTCTGATAAGCTGGGGGTTGCTCTTCTTTCTCACACGTTTTAGATCTGAAGCCGATGATGCTGCAACAAGCCTTTTGATTTCTCTTATTGTAACGGTGTATTTTTTACTTACCGGTCTGGTTTTAAATGAAATTTATTTTGTGTTAACCAGGCAAAGCAATTATCTGGAGAATCAGGTGATGATGAAGCAGTTGGAATTGGATCATCTTAAAAATCAACTGAATCCGCATTTTCTCTTTAACAGCCTGAACAATGTGGCTGCTACAATGCAGGTAGATACTGAGCTGGCTTTGAACTATATATATACACTGTCATCACTCCTGAGGTACCAGGTCGAAAGTTCAGATAAAGAATTCGTAACTTTATCAGAAGAAAATTTCTTTATTGAAAGCTTTTTAGGAATTGAAGAAGTTCGCCTGGGCGACCGGTGTGAAATTACCTTTGATTCAGAAATATCAAATTCGGCTGAGAAGATTCCTCCGATGCTGTTACAGCCGTTTGTGGAAAGAGCAATCAGGCAGAGCAATTGTCTGAGTAATAAAGCAGTGATAAAAATCAGTTTGCAGGAAAAGGACAAGGAGTTGTTTTTGCTGATACATGGCACGATTCCTGTTAATGCTCCGAAAGTCCCTGCAAATGGGATCGGAATAGAAAATGCCATCAGAAGATTAGAGATGTTCTACCCTTCTTCTCACCGGATTTTAAACAATGAATTAAATGGATTTATTGAAACAAGTCTGTTTATTAACCTGAATAGTTTTAAACGAATTTCCTGACCCAGTATGAGTGATTCAAACGAATTAGTAAACCGGAAGCTGAAATGCCTGGTCGTAGATGATGAGCAACCGGCACAATGGGTTCTGAGTAATTTCATCAATCAGACCGGATCCCTTGAACTTATTGCCTGTGTTTATGATGGTATAGAAGCTGTAAAAATTATGAATGAACATGAAATAGACCTGCTGTTTCTTGATATTAATCTTCCCGGAATGGGTGGTCTTGAAATGCTGAATACGCTCGATACACAGCCGATGATCATCTTTACAACAGCATTCTCATCTTATGCAATCAACAGTTTTGATTATAATGTAGTTGACTATCTGGTTAAACCTATTAGTCGTGAGTTGTTCGACCGGGCTGTAAAAAGGGCACTCGACAGGATAAAGTCGGGTGAGGAAAACAACGAAGACGAGCATCTGGATAAGACGAGACTCATAGAGGTTAATACCGGAGGCGATTTTGAATATGTGGAAGCAGGTATGATTATGTATATTCAGAGTTACGGTAACTATGTGAAGGTCTTTACAACAAACCGCATGATACTGGGTACTTCTACAACCCATAAAATGTTCAGTACACTGCCTAAAACTTTGTTTTTAAGGATTCATAAATCATATATCGTAAATAAGGATTTTATCGGATCATACAACAATTCAGCCATAATGGTTGAAAAGGAGAAACTACCGATTGGTATTTCATACCGGCAGTCAGTGATCAGCCGGCTCGAAATGTTAAACAGGGAAAAATAATTCAGTTATTCTCACATATCCCGTTTGATCTCCCTTCTGAAATTGTTCGTTTTAGACCAGGAAAGTAATTTTGGTTGAAAGCCGGACAGATTGCCCGGCTGTCAGGCAAATGATGCTTTTCAGTTATACCGGTACGCCTGTTTCAATCCTCATTGACATCATGATGACTTGCGACAATATTAGCTTTCGCCGTAACATTAATTCATTATATTTGCAAGCATAAAAGGTAATATCTTTCTTTTTCAGCAATTAAGCCTTTAATCATGGTAAAAAATCTGGGTGCACAGGCTTCGGTTTTCAATCAGTTTATTTCCGAGCTTCGTGATGCAGCTATTCAGCAGGACAGCCTGCGTTTCCGTTTTAATATGGAGCGTCTGGGCGCTATTTTTGCATATGAAATCAGCCGTCAGCTTGAATATGAGACCAGAGAAGTTGTTACACCGTTAGGCGTGGCAGAAGTACCTGTTTTAAAAAAATATCCGGTACTGGCAACAATCTTGCGTGCCGGACTACCGGTGCACAGGGGGATGTTAAGCGTATTTGACAAATCGGAAAATGCTTTTGTTTCTGCTTACCGCAAACATAGCAAAGACGGGCGGTTTGACATTCAGGTAGAATATGTTTCCTGCCCCGACCTTAGCGATCGTGTGGTTATTCTTTCCGATCCAATGCTGGCTACCGGTGCATCACTGGTGTTGAGTTACAAAGCTCTTTTAACAAAAGGTAAACCTAAACATACACATATAGTTACACTGATTGCCAGCACCCAGGGTGTTGAATACATTAAGCGGAGCCTCTCTTCAGATGATGTGACTTTATGGGTCGGCGCAATAGACGATGAACTTACTGCTCAGGCCTATATTGTACCGGGTCTGGGTGACGCCGGCGATCTGGCTTTTGGAAATAAGATCTGAATTCGGGTTGTTCAGTAATTGATGTGCTGATAAAGATATGTTACCAAATCTAACCATTTAGGGATAGAAAGAAATCTAGCAGAAACTTTAAATCCTTCCCTCCTTTATGATTTACTAAAATCCTAAGTTCCAGACTGGAGGTTGAAATTCTGATTAAGTCCGAAATAAATGGTTCTTAGACGTTAATTTTTTATAGGCCAGGAACCAGCCCTCTACTTCGTTGAAATTTATCCTCAACGCTTTACATATGAACACTTTTAAGCCTTCCGTACCTTTTGCTTGAACAAACATAGATAATAATCCAATTATAAATACCGAACGCCAACATTTCCGTTTTCTCCGGTGCCGAGCTGAAAAAATTGTAAGTTTGTAAAAAATAAAGCAATGACCGCCCTGGTTAAGGAAAATATTAAAATCTCCCTTGATTCAATCAGAAGCCATCTGCTGAGGAGCATTCTCACTGTGCTTATTATAGCCTTCGGGATTATGGCTCTCGTAGGGATCCTGACGTCAATTGATGCCATCAAGTATTATCTGACTGAGAATTTTACCATGATGGGTGCAAATACTTTTACCATCCGCAACCGGAGTATGCGGGTTCAAATGGGTAACCATAACTCTCTGCCTCGGAATTACCGGGAAATTACCTGGGATGAAGCAATAGATTTTAAAGAGAGTTATACCTTCCCGGCTTTTACATCGGTTTTTACATTTGCCTCACATACAGCAACGCTGAAATATGGCTCGGAAAAAACGAATCCAAACGTGCCGGTAGTTGGTTCTGATGAAAATTACGTCATTACATCGGGGAATGAGATAGAAAACGGCCGTAACATCTCTTTGTCAGAGGTATATTCAAGTGCACACGTGGCGGTGCTTGGTGCTGATCTTGTTAAAAAACTTTTTGCTCCGGGCATTGATCCGGTTGACAGGATTGTCAGCATTGGTCCGGGTAAGTACAGGGTTATTGGCGTGTTGAAAGCAAAGGGTTCAAGTCTTGGATTTAATCCTGATAATATTTGCATTTTGCCAATCACGAATGTTAAGCAGGCATTTTCGCGCCCGAAAATGTCGTTTTCTATCAATGTGATGGCTGCTGATCCGACCAGACTTGATGCTGCAATTGGTGAAGCAACCGGCTTGTTCAGGATAATCCGTAAACTGAGGGTCGGAGATGAAGACAGTTTCGACCTGGCCAAAAGCGATAATCTCTCGGAAATGCTTTACGATAATCTGAAATACCTCCGCTATGCGGCAACCATTATCGGGGTGATTACTCTGATAGGGGCAGCCATTGGACTGATGAATATAATGCTTGTCTCGGTTACTGAGCGCACCCGTGAAATCGGGGTAAGAATGGCTTTAGGGGCTAACCGCCGGACCATCCGGAACCAGTTTCTTACAGAAGCCATTGTCATAGGTCAGATTGGCGGAGTCGTAGGAATTATTTTCGGGATTTCAATCGGGAATATCCTCTCTTTTATTATCGGTTCCGGTTTTATCATACCCTGGGCCTGGATTATTCTGGGTGTAATGTTATGTTTTGGTGTTGCAGTACTTTCAGGAATAATTCCCGCAACACGCGCATCACGTCTCGACCCTGTGGAATCATTACGATACGAATAACCTGCTGAGTTTCTTATTTATGGAACCCGTCCTGATCGTTTATTGCCGGAAAATTACTCCCAGGATTCAATATATCCTGGATCTGATTCTGGGCGATATTCTTGGGTTGAAGTTTTCTGTCACAACGGAAAACCTGGTTTATGAAGCCTTTGAAGGAGCCCGTATTTGTTACCACAACCAGCCGGTTGTCCCGGGGAAAGAACTGATCATTTTACCTCACGGTTTGTTGACTGAAAAAGGAATCAACAGTCACCAGCTGAGTTTTATTGATTTTGACGGATCCAGGGCATTCTTTCCTGTCTACAGCAAACATTCCCCGATTCCATTCGATCTGCTCGCCGCTTCTTTTTATATGGTGAGCCGTTATGAAGAATACCTGCCTTATATGCGCGATGAACACGGGAGGTTCTCGGCTAAGTCAGGAATAGCCGCGCAGCAGGGATTTTTACACGTACCGGTCGTTAACCGCTGGGCCATTGTCCTGAAAAAACACCTGCTTGAACTGTTCCCTTCCCTTGTTTTCAGATCAAACAAGTTCAGTTTTCTTCCAACAATTGATATCGACGCCGCCTGGTCTTACAAAAATAAAGGCCTGATCAGAACACTCGGCGGGTATCTGAAAGACATCGGGAAACTCGATCTGGCAGAGATGAAGAAAAGAACCAGAGTTCTGCTCCGTACTGAAAAAGATCCTTTCGATACCTACCAACTGATGCTTGAAATCCATAGCAGATACCATCTGAAACCTTATTTCTTCATACTGTTCAGTGATTATGGTCTGAATGATAAAAATGTGCCTGTTAACAATGCCGGATTTCAAACACTCGTAAAATCGCTGGCTGACTACGCAAAGGTTGGCATTCATCCTTCCTATGCCTCAAACACAAACCCGGTTTTATTATCAAAGGAGATAGCCAGGCTCTCACAGGTGCTGAAGTCGGAGGTTACGGCAAGCCGGCAGCATTTCTTAAAACTTTCACTGCCGGAATCGTACCGGAATCTCATCAACCTCGATATTACCGATGATTTTACAATGGGCTTTGCCGGTCAACCAGGGTTCAGGGCAGGCATTTGTACGCCTTTCAAATGGTACGATCTGGAGGCGGAAACTCCGACAGAATTGAATATACACCCTTTCGCAATCATGGATGGTACTCTGCGCGATTACCTTAACATGGAAGCTGATGATGCAATCCTGCAGATACAGATCCTGATAGATCAGGTTAAGGCTGTTGACGGTACATTCATCAGCCTTTGGCACAATGAAAGTTTTTCGAATGAAAAGCGATGGGTCGGATGGGTCAATGTTTATGAACGTATGCTTGACTATATTTTTTATGCTGATAATCACAAATAATTCAGGGGCTAAGCTGAATGCAATGTTCAAAGGGGCAGCATTTGTTATAGCACAAAACTGCTTTACCCAATCCTTATCTTTGTAGCGGGAAATATTTTATTCATGAAAGATCCTGCAAAGCCGGCACTTTTGGTTGATTCAGCTGATAACAGATGGTATGCCTGTTTTGTGAAGCCACGCTCAGAAAAGGCAACTGCTTTAAGAATGGCCGGAGCCGGGGTGGAATTTTATCTTCCGCTGCAGCGTACCCGCAGACAATGGAGCGACCGGATAAGGTGGGTTGAAGAGCCGCTGATCAGGTCCTACATCTTCGTCAGGGTCAACAGTCAGAGTTTCCGGAAGGTATTGTTTATAGAGGGATTTCTTCGCTTTATCACTTTTGAAGGCCGTGCAGTACCCATTCCGGATAGCCAGATAGAGTCCCTGAAAATGCTGATTAATCAGCATGTGGAATTGGAAATTACTGTCGAAAGCTTCGAAGCCGGCCAGCAGGTTGAAGTAGTCACTGGCCCGCTCATAGGATTGAGGGGTGAACTTATTGAAATCAGGGGGAGTAAGAAGGTATTGGTACGAATGGATCAGATTGGACAGGGAATCATGGTTTCTATTGATCCGGATTTACTCACCAGGATCTGAGATCTGTTGCTTCCGATTGTTAACTGTTCCCTGTTTATTCAATCCCATTGTTAAGCAGCTGTGCTTTATAGCTCCTGTCTCAATGGTAAGCATTGCCTGCTTCCTGAAAGTAAGATTTCAAACATAACAGGTAATCAGTTACACCCCTTACCCCCCCGTTCCTTTGTTAATTGCGGAATTGCTTCTCTAAACCACCTTCCCTTCCTTAACATATTCTCTGATAATTCCTGCTTCCAGGCCTTCGAGTGACAGCGTTTCCCTTTCTCCTGAAATCATATTCAATGCGCAAAAATGGGCGACATTCACGATGCCTGCGCCACTGAGCTCATACCTTGAAGCAATCTTCTGCCAGTCAAAATTCTCTTCTGTCCTGATATTTTGAGGGAACGCTTTTTTCCAGATTTCAGCCCGCTCAGTCACACCGGGCATAGGGAAGTGGATAATCGACTGGAAACGCCTGACAAAGGCATCATCTATATTTCCCCGCTGATTGGTGGCAAGAATTACCAGGCCGTTGAATGATTCGATGCGCTGCAGCAGATATGCGACTTCCTGGTTGGCATATTTATCATGCGCATCGCGGATATCGGTTCTTTTACCGAAAAGGGCGTCGGCTTCGTCAAAGAAAAGAATCCAGTTCTTATCTTCTGCCTTGTCGAAAAGCCTTGACAGGTTTTTTTCCGTTTCACCGATGTATTTTGAGATCACCCTGGAGAGGTCGATCCTGAACACATCTTTACCCGTTTGTTTGCCCAGCAATGTGGCAGTGAGGGTCTTCCCGGTGCCGGGCGGGCCGTAGAAAAGGACCCTGTATCCCGGTTTAACCCTCTTTTTCATGGCGGGATCACGCATCAGGGTTTCATTGTGAAGTATCCAGCCTTCAATCTCACTGATCTGCCTTCTTGTCGATGTGTGTAAAACCAGGTCATCCCATTCCATTTCCGTTTCTATGTATTCAGCCGGAAATCCTGTGCTGAAACGCGGTCTGCTGATTTTCCCGAGCATAAGATACTCTGTGATTTCGGGATCCAGGGTAAGTTTTCCGCTCATGGCCGGCTCTCCTTCCTGTACCTGATCAAGCCACAAAACGTGTTTCTTTGCGAACCAGTGGTTGGTGCCAAACAATTGCTGAACTTCAAGTCTTTTAGTCAGATCATTTCCAGCCAGTACAAAAAGAACGGTTTCTCCGGTCGGCAGGATGCCCCGGTGGTTTGATCCTTTGACTCCCCCGAATTCGGGAAAATCCCCCCCCTCCGGAAATGTTTCCGTAATGATCCTGTTGAAGAAATCGGGCCGGAGATGCGGGGCCAGGGCAAGCAGCAAGGTCATGTATTCCCTGAAATCCGGTTTGTGCATTCCGATAAAGGAAGCAAAAGGTGATCCGTCGTTTTTAAGCCGTAACGACACTTTTTCATGAGCCAGACCCGCTGACTGTGGATGCGACAGCCGTCTTTTCATTGTCTCATGAAGCTGCAACAGGGCCTTGTTCAGTATTTCTCCACTCATTCTTTCCAAAATATTCTGTGTCAGTTAATATTTGTATCCGAATCCATTCTGTAAGCTGCTTGATGATTTAAGTCTGCTGGCTGTTGATCGTTAGTTGATATAACTGCTCAGGGCGTTCTCTCTGTTGTCTCCCCGCCTTTTGAAACCGTTGAAGTGCCGTCTGTTCCTTCCATGGTAAACGACTGCGTTACATCAGTGAACTTCTTTCCATCTCCGGCTTCTGTTCTCACTTTAAAACGGTTCGGGATGACCCAGTCGTAGCCACCCCGGCGCCATGGTGCCGGATAATTCCACATAGCTGCAGTATCGGTCGCTGAATCCCAATTGTCGTGGTTGATGGGGTAGAAGGTGTCGCCTGAATCGTGGTGATAATCACCGCCATGGGTGGCAAAATAGCCCCTGATGTTGGTTGCAGGGCCTGAAACTTCCCTGGCATCGGCATTGCCGAATGAGACGGTCTTCGGATGATAAATGAATTTAAGTTTCATGCCTACACCCTGACGGCCCCGCCTGAAGGTCATTTCTTCCTTCTTCTTAGCCGTAATAGCGTTGGGTTCAAGTACGTTCATCACTACATCCCTGGTATATTTTCCTGATTTGAGGCTGATCTTAAGGGTGGCTGCCCGGTCGGGTGCAGTCCAGACAAAACGTGTTCCGGTAGCCTGAGTCAGCGGAGTTCCACCGGATGCTTTCCATTCACCTGTTTTACTTCCGGTAAAAGTTACCCGCTCTCCAACGCCAACTTTTTTTCTTGATTTACCTGACCCATCGGGTGCAGTAAAGGTAGTTTCAATGGATATATCCGGGGCGTTAATCCACCAGTCCCAGAATTCAGCGATGGCAAGTGCAAACCGTTTAACCAGCCCGATCAGCCAGTTCCAGACTGCAAGGATTCCCCGTCCAACGGCAACTGCAATGCCCAGCAACCAATAATAAGCCGCTACTAAAAGCTTTCCTGCTCTGGCAGCCATATTCATCAGCCAGGAGAATGCAGTTGACACGCTCATACCGACCCTCACCGACATAGCATGCAGCCAGTTCCAGGCACTGACTATAGTCATCATAATAAAGGAAGCAGCCATCTGTATCCAATGCCAGGCCATCACAATCACCATTCCAATCATGGCAGCCACCGATTGAATCCAGATCCAGGTGCTGATGATCAGCATACTGATTCTTGCTGCAACCAATTGAATCCAGATCCAGGCCATGGTGATGGTCATCCTCAGGAAGCCTGCCAGCATCTGAACCCATTGCCAGGCACCTGTAATCATCATGGCCATCCTTACTGCAATCGCTTCAATCCAGTTCCATGCCGTGGTCAGCACCATGCCAACCCGCGAAGCCAGTTGTCGCATCCATTGCCAGGCCAGTGTTTCGCTGAATCCCAGCCGGACAGCGGCTGATTCCAGCCAGGCCCAGGCAGAGGAGATGCCTGTTCCGATTTCTGCTGCCACTGACCTGATCCAGTTCCAGGCTGCCGACAATCCTGTACCAAGCCGGGTTGCCAGGTTTTGTATCCATCCCCAGGCGGAATTCAAGCCTGAGCCCAGTGTTGAAGCGAGTTCCTGAATCCAGTTCCAGGAAGCCTGAATACCCTGACCAGTCTTTGAAGCCAGGTTTCTTACCCACGACCAGGCTGCTACAATGCCAGATCCGATCCGGGAGGCGATGCTCTGAATCCAGTTGGTGGCTGCAAAGACTCCGCTTCCGATGGCGGCAGCTATCTCACGGCAGACACCCGCTATGGCATTTATAACCATACTTGAGCCTTCAGCAATGGCATCCAATATGCCGCGTTGCAGTAACGGACTCCCGGTTTCTCCGGTTCGCTGAATTGACCTGTTTTCTGCTGCCGGACCGGATTGTGCTACACCCTGATTGCTTAACCCAGGCGAAGATCCTTGCTGTACCACATGGGTGAGTTCATGGGCGAGCAGTTGTTTGCCCTGCAGTGAATCAGGATTGTATTGTCCTGACCCGAAAAAGATATGATTCTTATGAGTAAACGCACGCGCATTCAGTTGTTGGTTCAGCCGGGATGACTGGTCATCGTTGTGAACCCTTACGTTGCTGAAATCATTGCCAAATCTGGGTTCCATAAAGTTCCGGACAGTTCGGGGCAGAGGCATGCCACCTCCGGTTTTACTCCTGATGGCTGATTGAGTGCTTTCATCAGGCACCTGTATACCGGCTTCTTTTTCCGGTTGAGCGTTCTCTTCCCTGCGTTGTATCCCCACTTCATTCCGGGTTTCAATCTTTTTTCCTTCATTCTCCGTCCTGGTTCCGGGCATACGCATTATCCGCTCAGCCACACTGTCGGCCTCCCTTTCAAATTTATCTCCGGGCTTGTTAACAGCAAGTTTGGTCTGAACAATTGTAGGTATTCCCTGTCGGACGGGTGCGAAAAATTCACCACCACCCGCCTTTGCAAAGAAGGGCGAACCTGTCTTCTGTGGCAGGGAAGCCGAAGTAGTGGTTGATTTTTCAGCAGTCGCTTTCATTATTTTCCCTTATGCTTGATTTATGAACCCAATTTTAAACTTCCGGTATGAATGATCCGGAAACCTGTCCCTCCTCACCCCGCAAAATAATATAAATCACCCTATGTCATCTGCCCCCGTGAAACAGTCATCTTTATTATTAATGAGACATTAGAAACCTGCCAGCCGGTTTACCCGCCAAAGAAGGGGCAGGCTTGTTAGTAATTCCACTCCACACTCAGTACCTCTTTCATCCAGGGTAGTCCTATCAGGGAAATACCCCATGGCAACTGATCAAGCAGTATATCCCAGGTACGTGTTTCGACTTGTAAAATCCATCCCTCGCTTTTGCTCCTGCTCAGTTTTCCGGGTCTGTAAAGGAAGGATCCTCTGAAGCCGTCCGCACTGGTGTCCCTGAGTGCCTCCCAGTGCCCGATCACTGCATCGATCAGTACTATGCCCTCTGCTGATTCCTGCTCACTTACCGTACATTCACCGGCGAGTGGTTTTGTTACCGGAATTCCACATAGAATCTTAGGCAAAAAAAGATCGTACTCCGGCGTTTTAAGATTTCCCGTGACCAGGTAGCCGAGCAGTTGGAGCGCCTTTTCAGGAGATAACATATCATCACCGTTTGCAACACGAAGGTCTTCAAAAAAGCTTGGCAGGAAGGGATGCAACAGGATCAGTCCCGCATTCCGGATATAGACCGGATCCATTTCAGGAACAATGTCTGTGGTCGGTTTCTGAATTTTTTGCAGGGTTTCCTGGCCGGATTTATTGTTTTTATGTTTTGTTCCGGAATTGAGCATTCGTTTTATAGATGGTTGTTCGTCCTGCTTTTCAGGAACAGTGCTGAGCAGATATGACCTGAACCCTTCCCCTGAAGGAGATTCTGTGCCTGAAAAATAAGTAAACGCAGCCGTAATAATACTTTTTATAAATGTATCTCTTGCCGGGGCGGAGAATTGTTGCATTTCACCCGAAGATAGTATTGTCCGGGATAACCCTGACACCGGTGGAGCGATCAGGCTAAGCAGTTCAGCATGGAATGCTGAAGGAAACTGGTTGCCAAGTCGCACAAGGGCACCCTGATCCGACAATGACTTTCTGAGGTTTTTATTGAAAAGGTGAATTCCGCCCCCTTTCATGATTTCTCTCACAGCTTCGATCACGACTTCATGCAACGGCTTGCTATCCGGAAGTCCAGTGTTCCAGGGCAGGCTACCTGTTTCAAGAAAGTAGAAAAAAATATCCACTGTATTTTCGTGACTGTTTTTTAAAACAACACCGTTGCTTTGGACGGACTCCTGATCCGGAGTTCTGTTGTATCCCTCCTCATGAAAGATCCGGGTCAGTTCTTTCAGAACAGCTTCTGTCAGGTCCTTATCTACCCGGTCGAGGGGGATTGAGCCTGCATCAATGTCAAGCCGGTCAATTTTCAGTAGTCTGTCTGCCGGAACCGATTGATCAAAAACCTTCTCAAGGGCAGGGAGCAATTTCTCATAAAAAATATCGGGAATCAGCTGCTGCATGCGCTGGCCTTCCGGTTCTGAAGCGGAAAGTTCAAGATGAAGATACTGTTGCCTGATATGGTGGGTCATCTTTTCAGTTCCTTATCAGTTAATGCAAAACATCCCTGCGGAGATATCACTGTCAGCCTTATGTTTGCGTTTTTACCGGCAACAACGGCAGATACCTTCTCCCCGCTGTAGAAGGGTTCTGAAGATTCAGTACCGGTAATATCCCATATCCAGGCCGAAATATTACCCGGAGTTGTGCTTTCAAGGTTAACGATAGTCCTGAGGGTCTGTATATTAAAATCAGGAGAAAGATTGTTTTCCTTGCAGGTCTTTTCAAATTCACCGTCAGAACACTGATTGCGTTGTCCGCAGTCAAAAGCCGGAACCAGGGATCGTTTGTTGTCCTGGTCATGGTTGATAAAAATAACGCCGTTAAATGCTGCGCCTGTTTCAAGATTTTCGTTGGAGTACCTTGCGGTCAACGTGAAGATAGGATTGGGTTTACCAAATCTGTAGATGAATTCAATGTTGAAGGTGTCGCAGACAAAATGCTCAATTCTGAAAACAGCAAACGGATCGGTAGCAAGGGGATCATAACTCACAAGCAGGCGGTTATTGCCTGCCGTCCCCAATTCCTCTGACAGTGCCTGGTTAATCGCCTCATTCAGATTTTTTATCACCCCGGCGATGGCATTGTTGAAATTCCGGTTCAGCCGGGTTGTGGTAATCTGTAAAAGATCAACGGCATTAGGCAGGTTAATGTTCTGCCCGTTAAACCTGAAACTGACCTCTTTGAGTGTCTGATATATCTCGTAGCCTTCCGTTTCGGTCGGAGGCTGAAGCCACAACCGGTAGGCGCACTGCATGGATTCTCCTTCACAGGGCAATTCGCAGGGCTCATCACAACGGTGTTGTATTTCGATGGAAGCATTACATTTATTGTCATCAAAGACCTGGATGGTGACCGCTTCTCCGTTTGCAATGGCATCGGTGGTGAAATCAGTTCCTGTCATCACAACACCCGAAGCAATGTAAGGTGGTGTTCCGCCACTGATCCTTAGTCCTGCAAAATAGTTATTGTTCTCCTCATCACAGGCGAATTTTAAAAGGCTTACTGTCAGCGCGTCCGGAATGATGACAGGTTGTGAGACGGTCGTCAGGGCTGCATCCTTCAGCGTCAGTTGATGGGAGCCGGCAGCGAGGGTCATGGGACCGGTCAATGGGATAAAAGGTTCGGTTCCGCTCTGGATCTCATAGGGGGAAATGCCTCCTGAAGGAATAATTTCTACTACAGCGGCACCATTGGCAGAAGTACAACCGGTATTCACCCTGAAAGTCAGTCCGGAACCACAGCTATGCCTGATGGTTCTGTTTATGCTGCAATTTCTGCTGTCAGAGATAATAATTTCCACATCGGTATCACCGGGCAATGGATCACTGATGAAGGTATTGCCCTGAACTGATCCCCGGTTGGACGCATAAGGTGCCTGCCCGCCGCTGATCTGAATGACCGTGATATACTGATTGTTGCTGCCGACACAGTCGAAGTTGGGTTCACCCAGGTCAAGCCTGGTTGAAATCTCTATATCCTGTGGTGCTGTCGTATTGCCTGAAGCATCTCTGACTACCATGGTGTGTTTGCCCGCAGGCAGGAACACCGGTTCATCAGCAGGCACAAAGGGTTCGCTTCCGACCTGCACTTCGTAAGGTGCGGTGCCTCCTGAAGCGATGATTTCAACCGGAGCAAAATTATCGGCATTGGCGCAACCAACGCGGGTACTGAATGAGAGTTCCGTTCCACAGGAATGATTGATGATTACCGAAGCGGAGCAATTTCTGCTGTCGGTGATGATTACCTCTATATCGGTATCCCCGGCAAGATCTTCGCCGAAGAAGGTTCTTTCATTCAGGATTCGCCCGATGTTGGAACGGTAAGGTGATGTGCCACCGCTTATCTCAATCACGGCCACATAGCGGTTGTTGTCGCCCGTACAGTCGAAATTGGGTTCTGCAAGGGTAAGTCCTGACGGTACAACAACTACCTGTGGTACGGATGTCACGCCCTCGGCATCCTGAACGACCATCGTGTACTCACCGCCAGCAAGGGTCATTAGCTCATCGATGGCTGAAAAATCACCATCATTGATTTTCAGGCGGTATGGAGGTGTCCCCCCTGCCGGGATGACAATCACACGGGTGTTGCCGTTATCCCCGCTACAACCAATCTCCACGGTGAAGGAGGGTGGTACTAAAGGGAGTACGAACTGTACCGGTGCACAATCGGAATTACACAGATAAGGCAGATAAAAATCTGCGATGACTTCCCCGGGAAAAAAGTCAGGCTGTATACCCTGATCTTCACCTGTAGATTCATCGAGTATATCAAGCAGATAAAAGCCATCGTCGGTAATGAGTTTCTCAAAAGGCCGGAAACCAGCCAATGCTACTCTGAGGGTAACAGGTAATTGTTTGGTTCTTAAAAGGAAATTGCCTGAAACATCCGTTTTCACCCCGGTACTGGTGCCTTTCACCATGACTGCGGCTCCCGGCAGGGGTTCATTTTTCCCCATGATAACCTGCCCGCGTATAATGAAATTGCCGGAACGGGGGGGGAGGTTGTTGCCATCAGCCCTGCTCTCACCGTGATACACAAGAATAAATGTACCACCCGGGGGAACGCCGGCTTTATGCTGAATGCCCGGATTGTTTCTCAGGTATTGTCCCAGGTAAAGCTTCTTGGTCAACTCTTTCAAGCGGTTTGCATATTCTTTGAGGAGGACTTTGATAGAATCACTGTAATGCCCGTAAACAATTGCTTCCAGTCTGTCGTCCAGGTCTTCCCAGCTTGTTACCTTTTCACCTTCCTGGTTATCGTTAAAGAGCTGTTCACGTTTTATTTCGACTGCCTCAGCAACTTTTGTGAGATGTTTTTCCCGTTCAACAAGTACATCCGGCTCCAGATCACCAAGGTCGGGAGAAAGGATCTCAGGGAACCGTGCGATGTAATACATCACATAAATTATGATGATCTCCTTCAGGGGTTCAGGTGTGTTTCCGATGAAATCCACCAGGTTAAGCGTTGGATTGTCAGGGCTGAAATAGGGCTTAAGGTGCAGGTTTGGCCAGATCAGTACTTCAAAATAGGCGCCGAGGGTAGTTGGTTTTACCCGGTACTCAGGATCATACTCTGCCAGCCATTGAACCTGAGGAGGTACCGGATTCTGCAACAGTCCCTTTGCCTGCGGGAAAAACAGGTCATAAAAGTATTTCAGGTTACCGGCAAGGAACCCGATCAGTTCCCCGATACGGCTGTCATAAAGAGCTTCGAGGTCATTGAAATGACAGGTTTGGTTTTGCTGGCTGGTCAGGGTTTTTTCATCAAAAACACCTGTGCTCAGTGCGATCACATCAACCGGCAGCCGGAACTGTTTTCTGATGGAAAGAATTCTGGTTAACGCAGCCTGATAATTCATACCCAGATGACCTTCAATCCGGAAGAAATTATAGGGTTCCAGGTCGTAAACCAATGGTTTAACTGTGAAATCAGGTGCTGCCGGCACATACTCATCAGATCTGTATCCCAGGTTCTGATTGGCCCGCCCAAGCCTGGTTCTGCTGTAATTCCACAGTCTGTATAAATGCGGTGGACCGTCCTGAAGGTAATAATATGGTATGGACTTATCCGACAGGCTAACATCGGCCAACTTGTCAGGAGTAATCCGTATCTGCAGAAATTGACGTTTATTATCATTTGGCAGGGGAAGGGGAGGCGTATTGGTGAATCTGAGGGTCATTTCCACAAGACGCTTAAAGAGTTGACTCACCTCTTTGATAAGTTCTTCACAATTGCTGTTCGCCGGTGATGAGATAAACCGGTTTCTGAATATTTCCGGGTTGTTGACAGATGCCGGGTTGATGACCCCTAGCATCAGGTGACGCGGAAACAGGTCCTCAGGAGGACAACAGGCACAGAGCAAACGGACACCTTTCCAGCGGAATTCATCGTAGGCGTTCAGCATATCCTCAAAGAAACCATAATAATACTGCATAAATTTAAAGTCGTTCACCGGAACCGGTGAATTGTCAAGAAATCCGAACCTTCCGGAAAATCCTGCGAAGGGATCAGAAGGATAATCAGCCATCAACAGCGGCCGGAATGCCTGATAGGCTTCCTGAAGTGCTTTGCCTGTCCTTTCTGCAATTTTATCATTGGTGAAAACAGTGTGAAATCCCTGTAATACATCCGGAGATGTAACCGGTGTGGTATTTGGGACATCCCAGCGGGGCAGCCTGATATCGGCCAGGTTTAGCCGGTTTGTCAGCGATAGTTCAAGATCCGACAGGGTGAGGTTGCCATTTAGCGAATGGCCGGCCGCAATGATCTTCTCCATGTCAGCAATACGGATCAGCAAGCGTCGGATGGTAGCGGTTACCACTTCACCCTTGTCGTTGCAATCGTTCGGACTGCAGTTACGCAGGCCTTCCATTTTAAGCTCCAGGAAAAGAACCAGAATCTTGTCGGCCATGAATCCGGAAGGACTGTCAAGCGGCGTGGTATCAGGCTCACCGTCCGGAAACAATTCCCACATCGGGTATTGTTTCATAACCCCGGCATCGTCATACTTAAAGCGTGGATAGGTAATCTCATTTGGTAGTGTATATTCACGGCAGGAAACAAGGGAAACATCAACAGGCTCATTCAGCAGATAACCGGCCGATCCCACACCTGTTCCCCTGGTTACATCAATGGAAGTGACCCCTGCGTTGCTTTCAACTCTGAATTCAAGACCACAGACGATGCCAATGCCTATCAGGTTGGCGCGGGTGAGCCGTTCCTGTTCATCCAGATAATTGAACACCTGGTTGAGGTGACTGTTGGTGAGAACCTGGTTGGCCTCAAAATGCGGGTATTTATCCTGGGTTGGTTTCATGGCGAATTCAGTTTATTAGTAATTTTCTGTATATTTTCCGGCTATGCCTTTGGTGGTTTCTTCTTTTTTGCTGACTTACGTGATGCCGGCAAGGATGCCGGTTTTTTTGCTCTGACCGGCGCATCCGGTTTTCTTGTAATCCCGGTATTATTTTCTGCGATGAAGCTCCGCTTCACAGGATAATTACCAAGTGAAGTACTGCCCAGCCTTACCGGGTTCTGATCACTACCATCATCACAATCGTGCAGGGTAGCACCCGGGTAAATATTGCGCAGACTACCCAGTTGGTTTACAAGGACCTGAAGCGTAAATGATACTTTCCTGAAGTCATTGTAACGCCCGGTCAGAAAACCACGGATGGCTTCCGCTGTCCCTGGTTTAAACTGCCCGGTTGGGCAAAGATCAGGCTGAATTCCCGGGAATTCAGGCAGATCCGGTAATTCAATTCCTGAACTCATAAGGCCGGTCATCCACGTTCGGAATGCAATACCAAAGTCAGAAAGGATACGTTCAGCACAATGGCACAGTTCAGTTTCATTGCTGTTGGTTCCCTGAATAAAGCCTGCATTCAGCATAGCTTCAACCCTCTCCGGAAGCATCTCTTCCGTCCAGTCAATGATCGCATTTTCCCTGAGCCAGTTGCACCAGGCTTCTTCAAATCGTTCAAATTGCCAGCCGTTAAGTGCTGTTTCTGTAAAATGGCCTGCAAGCATAGTCCTGATTTTGTCAGTCAGTATATTATCTCCGGTCATGGTGCAGACCGATTCCGGGATAAGTGTGCTGAATAAGATCTCCAGCGCTGTTCTCAGGGCGTCGGGATGTATGTATTTAAGCGTTTTATCTTCGTACCATTGTATGAAAGCTGATGAGAATTGTGAATAGGCTGCATTGGCGCATGCACAGGCTTCTGTTTCGGATGGCCGGGTTCCATCTTCTTTCAACCCTTCGTTCATAATCAGTACGGTTAATTCCGAAATCACCTGGTCACAGAGGTTTTCAATGAAGCCTTCGTTTCCGGTCCAGCAAATCTTACCCAGCAGATGGGATGGTATTTCCCGACGGATAGTCTGGTCAGCAAACTTACGTGCATCGGTATTGACACTGAAAGGGCCGGTCCAGCCGGGCATCACAACAGTTAGCCTGAACGAGTATGGATCTTCATCTCCGCAGGTAATACATGAGCCGTCGCTGCAGGCAGGAAAAAGGGCATCACCCGGGAATTTGGGCCTGAGAAGCAGATGCTCTACAACCATGGCTCGTTCGTTGCTGCTCCAGTTTATGAATTCATCTTTCAGTTCACCGGCGAGGATCATGGTATTTATCGTATTGGGAAAGGTTCCGAGCAGGTTGCCGTCTTTGTCGTTCAGCCTGAGAGTAAAACCATCGCCCAGGGCCTGGATTTCCCAGGCATCGGGCCGGATCATCTGTTTCAGTATGGTTTTCCCGGCGATACTTTCCGCCATGTTTTCATTGGGCGCATCCACGGAGATTTCACCATTGAGTTGATCCCTGCCGTAGGAATCCTTCAGGATGAATCCAAACTTGTATCCGGTCCCGTTCAGGCTGATAAATGTGAATTCAAATCCCAGGTCGGGATATCCCAGGAGCAGGCTGATGCGTTTTTTCAGGCCCGGAATATTGGCTGCTGAACAGGGGCTGTTGCTGTAATCAAATGCTTTACCCCGGTTACGGCTGATTTCAGGATAAGCCTTCAGAAAAGCAGTCTTGTCTTCAATCAGGTTTTCCATAGCTACCGGCCTGCCCTGAAGATTGGTCAGAAGCAGGGCATATTCACTGAATTGCTCACCAAAGCGTGCCATCAGATGGTCGAGGAAGCGGTTTCTCCGCTCATGAAATTCATTGAGAGTTTCTGTCATCCCCTCCAACCCGGCTATTGTCAGCCCATTCACGATTTCATTATAGCCCCTGATCAGTTCTTCACTGAATTGCGTAACAAAATAGGTACGCCTGGTACCCGGATCAAGGGAAAAGAGGTCACCGGTATGAGATAGCTGTGCAAAAGCATTGCCGAGGAGTTGTTCATAAACCATCAGATAAGCCTTCAGCTGCTTTGCATGGGCACGTCGCGCTTCGTTTACATGAGACGGCAGCCCATCAGTGCCAATGCCATAGATCATAGGTAAACTGTACTGAACCGGGAAATAATCTTCAATGGCAGTGAAGGTTCCTAAAGGCGGGTACAAGTCACCGGCTGAATTTTTATACCGCGGACGTTCAGCTTCTCCCCGCAACTGCGTTAATGTGTCCCTGGCTTCATCCATCCGTGGAGTAAACGGAAGCCCGTTTTTGAAGAAAAGGAATCGGCTCAGGTTTAAGTATAACCTTGGCTGATGGCTCTCACCGATGAACAGTAACCACTGTGCACTGCTTTTTGATCCGTCGAAAACCGGATTTCCATTGACCCAAACCGGATCAGCGGCACCTTTTACGATGTTTCCTTCAGCATCATATTTCGACAAAAGCAGGTTATTGATGGCTACGACCCCTTCGATTTCCATCAGCAGGTTGATGATGTCGGATGTTCTGATCATCGGCTTCAGCTGTGCTTTTTCAAGTTCAGCAGCCTTGATAAAGCCATTGTTCAGGGCCGGCCCGTTAAAAATGTCTTCTGTTGCTGCGCCTTCTTGCATCAGTTCGTGCAAATCATAAAAGGGCACAGGTGGATTAAGGTAGCGCTCAATTTCGAGCCATACCCTGGCCTGAATAAGCTCAATATCGGCATCCGGAGATACTTCAACATCTGCACAGACGGCGATTTCTTCAATATCTACAACCTTAACCCTGCAATAATCTTCATCCAGGTTACGGTGATCATTCAGCAGATCCTTCGAATGTCTGGTAAGTGCTTCGGCCCTGCGCATTTTGCTGCGGTATTGCTGCAGTATACCGCTACCGGCCTCCTTAGTCGTCAGAATTTTTTCCAGACTGCTAACAGTGCTTCCGTTTTTGGCCGTACTGTCGCCCAGAAGGCGAATGGTGATGTCTTCGATTATCACCTTTTCTCCGCCTGGTAGAAACTCCAATTCCAGATCAGCATAGAACAGGTTCCTCCACTGTCTGCGCAGGTAATCGTTTTTACCATCATCATTCAGCAGGGGATCAGCAATGACATTATATGTTTTTGTTGCACCGAACTGCAGGAGGGTCAGGTCGAACGAAGCACCGTTTGTGCCGTCAAAAGCATCGTTGTTGTTCAGGAAAAATTCCCACTGGTCCTTATTTATAAGCGACCAGTCGGGGAAGCGAACTTCCATGATGACCTGATGCGGCTTCCCATCCCCGTCATGGATTGAATAGTTGAACTGAACCTTGCGGTCATTCAGGTTACCGGTTTCATTGTCTTCTTCAAGCTCAAGCAGAACCTCAAAAAGGCCATGTGGTGAGACCTTCAGTGGGTGGAGATCAGGGTTGGCCGGAGGAGCATAGGCCAGCATCAGTTTCCCGTTTTCGCACCATGCGTAGTAATGAAGATCACAGGCACATTCCTTGCAGATGACCCAGGCATTGCGTATGCCTTCAGCATCGATCAGCAACCTTCTGAAATCGTTGGTAGTCCACGGGTTTATCGTTAGGATATCCCTGGCTGTGAAAAATGCCTGATCAGGGTAAGGATTTTTTTTATCCGCCGGGGGTTGAGCTTTTGTCAGGATGTTTCTGATATCCTGACCGGTGCGGTAAGCCAGATCGGTGATGGCATAACAAAGCGCTTCCAGTATGGTGATACCCGGGTCATGGGTGTTGTAATCTGTCCATTGCCGGCTACCCATCTGCTCGATGTGGCCGATGCCTTCCCTGCGTAGCCGGTAATAGTCTTCGGCCGGCTTCAGTACTGGCTTTTTCGGTATGCTGAGGGGTTTCTGGCTCATGATTTGCAATTGCATTGTTCGGCTGCAATCTCTTCCGCAGCCGGGTGAATAACTGTAATTCCGTGTTTGGCGGCAGGTACTGAAACCAATATGGAAACAGCCCTTGAGCCCTCAATCTCATTCAAGTCGCTGGTACCCTGAACACCATCGATGGTATGGAACAATTCAAAGTCAGTCACATAATCCACATAAGCCTGTTCTTCAACAAAATCAACCAGGACCGATTTGTAGATCTTACCCCCGAACGAAGGGCTTTCACCTCCCGGGAAGGCCCAGGGTGAGAGAAAACGCGTGATGGATTCTTTCAGCAGGTTGGTGTAAAAACTCTCATCGAACCCATCGTATAATTTAAGTTTGAAATTAACATTCACCTCTTCAAACTGAGGGTTCCTGACATGAAGTTTGACGAAGCAGGAGACCCGGGCCTTCAGGAATGAAGAGATCTCCTGCAATGTACCCAGGCTTGTATAGGGGCGCAACGGATCGCGCTGATTGTGGAATTGTTTGTTTGGAACAGTGATGATGGTGACATTTCCCGGGGCCAGTTCACGATAGATTCCTTCACCGCTTTCGGTAGGCTCGTACTGCGTGTGGTTAAGGCATTTTACCCTGTAAATTTCGGGGAATGCATCCAGCACCAGGTGTTCGTAGTCCCACAATGTGATGGCCCGGTCTTTATGCCTCAACCGTTCGCTTACCCTGGTATAAAATGATTCAGGAATTTCAGCTGCCTTCCCACCAAAGGAATCGTATGGCTGGGATATCTTCTTGATTTCAGCATCCGGTATTTCAGGCTTGCTGATGGTTCCAGCAGACAGAACGGTAGCTGGGAAAGCCGGATCGTTATCCCGGTTGATAAATGTTGTCAGCATCGCCTGGGCTGAAACCATCAGCAACCGGCAAACGGTATCTGTACTCTCCGATACGGCAATCCTTATCCAGTGCTGCCCGGCTGGCAACAGGGTATTGGCAGTGTTCGCCGGGGAAGGTACAGCAAGCGTCAGGATTCCCGATTTCAGCAGGCCTTCGGTTTGATCCACCATATCATTGTCGTTGAAGGCAACCCATTCGTTGTTGCTCAGGAAACTCAAATGAAGATGCGGTGACGGTTTTAAGCTCAAAGGATTGGCTGTTCCATCGGCAACCTGGAATAAAAGCGACAGGTTCTGAGGAGGTTTCAAACCAGTTACTCCGATATAGAATTCTGCTTCACTTTCATGAATCAGGCTATCACGCTCAAAGTCGAATTGTGGTAGAAGGTGTGTTTTCATGTCAGAACTCAGGTAAGCATGTTCCTCAGCATGACCGAAAGGGTAGAGGTGATAAAAACGGGCACTACGGTTGGTAAAGGATTCTTCTGCAGCTGTGTTCAGGATAAGGGTTTGCGCTGCGGTATAATCCACTGACAGCGAATTCATGAAAGGTCCGGCCGGAGGTGCTCCGGGATCAAGTGCTCCGGCATCCTTGCGAACATATTTCAACAAATCAGTCTGGTAAGCCTTTTGTCCAAAGTCAGCATCCAGTTTCAATTTCACATATCCCTGCCTCGATTCGTTGGAATAGAATTTATTGTCACCCAAATCTGCTTCATCCTTCACCGGTAAAAGAAGATTCTGTAAAAGGACAACAGAGGTGGAAATGACCGGAATGGCCGGATTTGATGAAGGTTTCCAGATACCTGAATTCAGAAAATCAAAATTGATATTCGGGATATTGCTGCCATAGGGGTCGGGAGTTTCGAGCCAGGTGGTTCTGATGGTCAGGGATGTCAGGTTTTTCTGAAATACCTCGGCGGAACCGATAATCAGTGAATTGCCGGAAACAGGCATAGCACCGAATGGCTGGAAAGGTTTTGAAGAATCAACAGAGCCGAAATCGTTTGAGATGGCCAGTGTTTTTAATCCGGTAACCTTCACCGATAGCTGAACCTGGTGCACTTCGAGTTCCTCGAAGCAGGTATAAATATATACATGGTCAGGCCTGTGTCTGAGTTTCACCATGATCAGAGGAAGATTGGTGTCAAACCCATAACCATGTGTTTTTGCAAGGTACGGAACTACGGCAGGATCTGCACCGCTAAGTCTTGCTGTCAGTCTCATCTGGGTTCCCGAAACAATCCCGAATTCTGTCGTCACCATCTCTGTCCAGCCTTTTTCACCGGTTACCAGGCAGACAATATCATCTTTAAAGTCAGATGTATTCGGATTTGAATTGGCGCCCAGGGTAAACATTAAGGTAATGATACGTTCTCCTTCAGCCAGCAGGAGATAATTGGATGCAATGGTAAATCCTGTTTCAGCTTCCGGCATTTCAATACCGGTGAGGTCTCCGTCGCGGTATATCTTATTGCAGAAGGGATGCCATGACTTATCGTCCGATTCTGTTTTTTTTCCTGATCCATCGGCTGAATCTGCTACCGGAGAGGCATAGTATCTTCCGGTATGCTTGGCGGCATCGGGACCACTGCCTACAGGTTCATTGAAATGGCGGTATACCGATTTCAAGGCGGTGACCATAGCCTGATTGGCAACAAGATCAGTGTTATTGGTGAAAAGCACCTCTTTGCCGAGGATATCTTTACCTGCCAGAAACCCGTCGCCTGTTTTAAAATGATGTGAAACAGCCTGTTTTGCAAGCGTGGCAATCAGATGCGCTTTCGGTGAGGTGGCCGGTCTTTCCTTCAGATGCAGAATGTCCCGGTAATAAAAGTCAAGATGCCTGCCTGACAGGGTATTGGCTTCTTCCCTTGCATATTCGAACAGCCGGAGAAAGCCCAGAAACAGGGCATAATGGGGATCGTGCCTGTCCCATGAAGTGAAGCTGGTCTCCAGGGCTGCCTGCGCATCCGCAATTACCCTGGCGTAAACTTTCAGGAACTGGTCGAGGACCGTTGTAAAGAAATTGTGCGTCGAAATATGGTTGGTCAGCTCAAAAACTGTTCCGGCAGGGTTGCCGAAAACCGAGCCATCCGGTAAGATTGCTGCAGTATATGAACTCCAGTCGGCTGATCCATCGGTTATCCAGTCATTTGAAAACCCTGACTCCACATTGGCTATAAATCCGGAAGCCTCAACACCCAAAATTTTCAACTCACCCGATGGAGCAACATGGTTAATCACGCTGAGCGAAACTCCCGCCTTATGCCAGGAGATCAGATGCTGAAGTGCAGGAGCGAGCTGACTTTGAATAAGGTTCAGAAGGCTGGTCCTGAGAGTGAGCCAGGACGGTGGTTCTTCATCTTCACGGGGAAGTCCTTCTTTCAGTACATCGAGTTGTTTTGCCAGTGTGCAAGTACAGCTGAAAAGATAGCTCAGGTGATTGATAAGGGCAGTTTCCCCGGTTTCATTATCAAGGTTGTTCAGGAAATCAAGATTGGATTTGATATTGGATTTATAGTCGCCGATACTCTGAATGGCGGCCACGGCAAGCCTTACAGAAATGTCATAACTGAAAAAGGCAGCCCAGTCGGTAACAGAAGTATTGTCACCATCAAAAAATCTAAGATATGCCGCAAATGCCCTGGCAAAAAGCATTCCATGCGCTGGCGTCCGCTCATTCACAGGAGCATGGGAGGGTTTCAGCGCCAGTGAAAGTCGTTCTTCCTGGTTGGTTCCATCCCTCCTCAGTTTCAGGGGGTCAGTGTTCTGATGACAGTTTTCCGGCAGTGGCATGGTTCGTTGTTTCAGGCAATCAGGTTAACACTTGTACTCAGATTGATATCGGTACCTTCGAGCTTATAATATGGATAGACAAAATTGAAACGGGTGTTGGTCGTCCGGACTCTGTATATCACCTCAATAAGCACCACCCCTTCAAGCTCCCTACTGTCATCAATCCTGACTTTCTCCAGCTCTATACGGGGTTCATGATACAGGATGGCTGATTCTATCTTGTCTTCCATCAGGGTTTTGATGCGGGTATCCAGACTCTCGAAAACCAGTTCGTCAAGGTTACAGCCATATTGGGGCAACATTACCCTTTCCCCCCGCATGGTGCCCAGCAACACTTCAAGACTCGAAGCGACATCTGCTTCATATTCAAGCATTTCCACACTACGAAGACTGCGGTTGAACTTTGGCGGAAACGACCACCCCCTTCCAAGAAATGTCAGATTCTGTTCCATAGATCTTACTTTATATTTTTGTTGTCGGTGTATTCTTCCTTCCGGACATCAGACATTAGAATTTGATATTAAAACTACATCCTCATCTTTAAACCGTTGATCCACAATCCTGCCAGCCGGCAGGCTGGTCCGCAATCCGCAATTTTTAAACTTTCAGCCTATCAATACATTCGGCGATCCCGGAGGTAAAACCGCTCCCCCAGCAGCAGTGGCCGAAGTCACCCGAGCCGCCGGCAATCCGTTAAAAAGAACCGTAACTGATCCCATGGCTATGACATCTGCCCCGCAACCATCGGTAACACGCGCTGCCGGCAGGCTGTTGATCAGTATGTCCGGCGAACACGGAGGTATGATCGGCGCCGGAACCCCTGATGTTGCAGGACTTACTATCAGATCGGTTATTCTTGCTGCTGGTAACATAATGTTTGTATTTCTTTTCGTTACTGGATTTTATTTCAGAATCCGGCATCAATTCACCCCGTGATTCTCGGTTTTCGTTATCCCTGGTTTATTTTGTCAGAAATTAAAAATCTGACATTTCACAAATTTCACACTCAGTTTATTTGCACAACCCCTCCCTTGATCACTGCTGTTGCACTCCCTTTCAATGTTGCATTGGCTCCGGAAAGTTCAACACTCCCGGTGCCTTCTGCTTTAAATGATGTACTGGCTTTCAGTCCCATGTTGATTCCCTCAATCTTTATATCTTTCGCAGCTTTCAGAATCAGGTCCTTCGAACTCTCGATGGTGATGCCGCTCTCGTTCATGGTGATTTTATTGCCGTTCTGGTCTTGCAGTTCAATGCCTTTTGCATCTTCCGACAAGGTGAGTTTGTTGCCCCCCGGAGTTTCCAGTAAAGCGATTTTCTTCTCATCATCGAAGGAGAACCGCATTTTTTCACGGCTGGTATAGCCTTTCAGGTGGTTAGTGTCCTTTGCCTGTTCCGGAGCCGGGTTTGCACTGCTATGACACATACCAAGTACCACCGGATTCCGGGGATCATCGTTCAGGAAACCAACAATTACTTCATCGTCAATTTCTGGGCGGAAGTAAGTACCCCGCTGATTGCCCGCGTCCAGTGTGGAGATTCTTGCCCAGATGCCCTCATCAGAGGTGCTGATCAACGGTAGCCTGATCTTGATCCGGTCTTCACCTGAAGGGTCGTTTTCAAGTTGGGTGACTTTCCCGATTTGCAGCCCGCCAATGCCTGGTAACAGGCCTGATGCAGGCAATGGCCGTTGATTGAAAGTTTCAGCAAAGAGATCAGGGCTGAGACCAAGCTGGACATCGGTTTCCCAGTTTCCATCGGCCAACGTTTGGCGTACCCCTGAAATAAACATTTTGCCTTCGAACCTTTCGCCAATACCTGATAATTCGATGATTTTCCCAGGCATCACGCCGGCAAAACCCTGAAATTTTGCCGTACCCCTGGTTTTGGCCAGACGTTCCTTTAGCAGCCGTCCATCGGCCCATGTCTGCAGTTCCGGCTGGCTGAGCATTCCCCCATGAATTAAATTATGTGCCCTGCCGCCGAAAGCTGCTGATAAATCATTTGCACTAAGGTTGCCGTTCTCAGTTGTGTGCGGCTCCCTGGCTTCTGCTCCTACAATCTGCTGATCAGCCGGATTCCAGCTTTCAGCCTTGATGCTTTCACTCTGTACCCTGGCATCCATAACAGCATCAAGTTCCAGCAGGGTATTCCCGAACGTTACACTGACCACGGCTTCGCTTCCGGTTGCTGGCTTGCCAACCGTAACCTTACCATCTTCAACCATAACCACATGCCCGTTGGCTTCAGCCCGGCAGAGCAGGAAATCCCAATCGCTGGAATCATACTGCACGACCTCCTTCAGATCGGGCGCGGTGGCTTCAACCTGCATCTGCAATCCGTTGTTGCTGATGAGTTGTTCCATGATGTCACTGTCTTTCTGTTCAGCAAAGTATTTGTTTTTTCTGCCAAGGGTCATACTGATAGCCTTGTCGCGGCATTCCACGATCAGCATGCTGCTGTTGCGGCGTACCCTGATATTGTGACTGATGATGACCCCTTTGAAAACCGTGTCATTCTGCGACCGGTAACCAAGCTGGATTTCGATTTCTTTTCCCGGAATAAAGGTTTCAGTATTGCTGATTTCAAAAGTTGAGCGGGACGCTTCACCATCGTGCAGGTATAGGGTGGCAGTAGGGATTCTGTTCAACTCCCTGCTTACAGTTACCGAAAGGAGGTGGTAAGCACCCGGGATCTGTGTGCCACCAGTCAGAATAACGGAGGTACATACATCAGGAGTAGCAGGGGTGGGTATGTTCGATTGGCTGGCCACGTCTGTTATCTGGTTTTTTCAATGGGTGGGAAAAAGAGATCGGTACCGGGTTTCAGCGACCTGAAGCTGCTGATCCCGTTGGCTGCAGCCACCTGAAGGTAATACCCGGGGTCACCGTAAATGCCATAACACATTAAAGGCAGGGTATCACCTGCTTTTACCTTACGCACATGGGTGAGATCAGGGGAACTGTTGTTTTCCCTGGCAGCCCGTATCTGCTCTTCAATACTGCTCTTGAACCTGACCGTGGCAGCAGCCCTGATAGGAGTCCCGTCAGGTCTGAAAAGTTTGTAATTGATCGAGAGTTCGGTCACCCGGCCTTTGAAAATGGAGTTTTCACCCCATACCAATTTGAAGTGGCGTGGTTCATGGGCATCGCCTTTATAGTCAATCACCACTTCCCTGAACCTTTTCAGGTCATCAGATACACTGGCTCTTGGCTTTCCATCAATAATTCCGGTATTGTCAAAAAGAAATTCAAAGGTGATCTCTTCAGGCTCTGTGTACTCATATTTGAGTTGCGTGCCACTGGTACCCTGTCCCTGCGCTCCTTCAGAGAATTTGAGTTTGTAGCTCAGTGCGTATCCTTCGGGGTTGATGAGTGCTTCAAAAACATCATCCGCCTCCTTCAGGCCGCCGTTTTCAGCTTTTTCCGAATCGGAGAATGCAAGGATAAGCATCTTTTCCAGTTTTCCACTTTCTGCCATCAGCGTTCTTTTTTACTTTCCAGAATTTTCATAATCTGTTCTACACATTCAGCAATGAGTTCCTGCCTCTCCCGGCCAGTAAGCCTTTCTGACCGTCCGGATGACCCGCCTGCTGCCGGGGGAGCCTGCCCTGAAACAGGTGGCGTTACATTGACCCGGATGTGAAGTTCCTTTATCTCTATCGGCATAAGTCTGGATATATACCTTCTTCCCCACATTCAGCGGAGTTCAGGAAATGAATGATTTTTAAATGTCTTCGTTCTGCCCTGATGCTGTTCTACTGTACAGTAAAATAGCGATAGGTCAGCTCCAGCGTTTCTACAACGACGGCGTTCTCGGTTGAATTCAGGTCACTGATCAGCCATTTTTTCGGAATGGCATGTGCTACCTTCCAGGTCTTCAGGGGTTCGCCCTTCTCGTTCAACAGGATGACACTGATATCGGAAGGCTCAAACTGTCGGTCACGGAATGCCCGGTTAAACCAGTCGATTACTTCCGAATCAGTCAGCATTCCCCGCTTAAGGATCAGGTCGCTGTACCTGGTTCTCACCGGCAGCTTGTGCTCAAAACGGTTCTCACCACCTTCCCTGAAACTTTCATAGTCGTACTCCACCGATAAGCCCGATACCAACTGAAACCTGACATCGCTCAGGTTGCCACTGATGCCGAACTCTACCTTGTAGTAAAATCCCCAGGGCGGGTAATAATCTGCAGGTCTGGCCATGGTTTACCTTACGAGACTGAATCCTTCATGAGCTATTTCCATGCTTTCGATGGCGATTTCATTGGCGTCTGATTTCAGGTCAGGAGCGGTAATTTTGACCGGAAAGCAATTTGATGCCTTCCAGACAGCCACCGGCTCATGCTTTTCATTCATAAGCCTCACGACCATATCCCGACGGGCACCAACCCGTTCATTGGAAATTTCATCAATCCAGTTGTTAAAGTCGAAATCACCTTCAAACTTTCCTCTTTTCAGGGTGATGTTGCTGAATTTGCGCATCCCCGGCATCTTGATTTTACTGAAATCCTTACTGTCGCTGTGCCTGTATTCAATCACTTCAACCTGCTGGTCCATACCGGTGACTTCGGTAAAACTGATTTTTGCTCCACCCCAGTCAACCTGGTAATGAAATCGGGGTAAAGGATATTGTTGTGCCATATGTCTGTTTTTTATGATTTGGTGTCTGAAAATGAACCTAATGCTTCAAAAATTGATTTTGTTTATTCCGGTTGTCCTTGTTTTTTTTTGACATTTGACAACCGGCATTCTAACTCCTGAAAAAATCAGGCTTTCTGCCCGGATCAGGACTCGGCCATCTTATGTGAGAACCTGAGAATGATAAATTCTGCCGGTCTGACTGCAGCCATGCCGATTTCAATAATCATCCGTCCTTCAAGGATATCAAGGGCTGTCATGGTTTTTCCCAGGCCGACGGCAACATAGAATGCATGCTCAGGTTTGATGCCCTGCAAAGCTCCCTGCCGCCAGAGCGTGGTCAGAAAATTTTCAATCATTGCCTGAACCTTCACCCAGGTGTTGGCATCGTTGGGTTCAAAAACAAATTGTTCGGTCGCTTTCTTCACTGATTCTTCAACAAAATTGAAGAACCGGCGTACATTCACATACCGCCACTCATTGTCATTCCCGGCAAGGGTGCGGGCTCCCCAAACCAGGGTCCCTTTGCCGGTAAACGCACGGATGATGTTGATGGATTTTCCGGAATTGACATCCACGTTGTATTCAGCCTGTTGTTCGTGTGATATTTTAACTGCCGGGCTTATAACATTGCTGAGGCTGACATTGGCCGGAGCTTTCCAAACCCCACGTTCGTTATCAGTCTTTGCATAAATACCGGCAATGGCGCCTCCCGGGGGCAGCAGGTTAAGGGCTTCCGCACCTTTTGTGGTCAGCTCCTTGAACTTGCCAAATGAAACCAGCAGTGCATTATTCAGGTTCCTTTCAAATTCATCGGTGCTCTTTTCTACATATCTGAAGATCGCAATGGCATTACCGCAGGCAGCATAGGCTGCATTCCGGGCGACATCCGCACGTAGTTTATTGGTCGAGGCACCTACATAATCAGCCGACACATCACCCAGAGCCACATCGGCCAGAAGAGCGGCGCCATCGGCATAACCCAGCAGGGCTGCTGTTGGATTCCAGTTGGCACTGGCGGTATTGATGAGGGTAATGGCCGGAGCCTGCGCAATAAACAAATGATTGGCAGCCAGTTTTTTCATCGAATCCTTCAGGGATGGATTTTCCAGGTATTTGGTAATCGCATCTTTGATCTTAAATTGGGTATCAATCGGGTAAACAGTGGTATTGATATCCTGAACTGCTTTAAGGACGGCAAGTGTAAGATTGGTGAAACCCTGTAAGGCTAAACCCAGATTGGCTGCTGACGTCGTACCATCGGTGAGCCGGTAGGCATCAAGTGCCGCCTGCAACACATCGCTCAGGGTCTTCCCGGGAGCACCGCTTATGGTTGACTCGGATACATCCAGTGCAGCACCCCCGTTTTCAGCAAGTACAACATCAGAAAGCAGTTTAAGAATGTCAGCGTCGGTTGTCAGGCTTTCCAGCTGAATCACCGCATTGGTGCCATCACGCTTGAGAATCAGATTTTTCCTGCGTAACTGCCTTGGCAGGTTGGCATTGATCCAGGGCCCGTAGGCAGCACCATATTTCAGGTCATTGATACCGACACCGTTTCTGAAATCGGAAACTTTTGTATTAAAAGCAGTGGCATCGGTCGCTTTTTCAAGATCGCAAAGGGCAACCCTGTCCATTAGTTTTGCTGACTGGGCAAGGGCTTTTTGCTGAAGACTGTAAGGACCTCCACTCACCGATACTGCTTCCGGCATCAGGATCATGGTCGGCTCATCCTCTTTTTCGAGTTCAAGCAACCCGGCTTCAATGTCAGTGGCCAGGATAGCTGCAGGGGCCGATGGATAGGCACCCACTGAAACAATATAGCATTTCCCTCCTCCGTTTGCGTAAAACATGCGCAGGCTGTCGAAAAGATAGAGCATGCTTTCTGCCTGACTTCTGACGAAGGCATTGTCCCCATTGAGGAACACTTCAACGTTTTGCGAAGGAGGTCCACCGAAAAGTTCTTCATATTCTGCCAGAGATTCGATCCTGACAGGTTTTTTAAGAAGCGTTTCTCCATTACGGACAGCCTTTTCTGTGTATCCGATGAAGGCTGGAATTGCAGTTTCAACCGGTGCAATTGAGGGTGGAAATTTCGGAATCTCTTCCACATAAACCCCCGGGGTTTTGTACGATGTTGCCATGCTGATTGGGTTTTATTTGTTTTTAACTGTTTCTATTCAAATATTTCTGTGTAAATGCGCTCAATTCTTCCTGTCGGATCACCTCCTTCGTAGTCTGCTTTGATCAGGCCAGCCGATGGTTTCTGTTTGGATCCTGCATTGCCTGAGAAGGTGAGGGGCAGGGGAGTGGTGCTCTCCGAAACCAAATCACCGGTGTTCTTATTCAGGTATTTCCATGTAACCGACCTGTTTTTCATCCGGATCTGAAACACCGGATAATTTTCTTTTGCTATACCTCCACTGGTGCAGCTGTAATCCGGATCACCCGGTTTTACAGCAGAGATACTGATGATACCGAATACATTGTCAGGTACTTCGGATGTAAGCTGAATTCCACGCGCAGGAGCCCCTGTTAGACCCTGGGGCGCAACCACTACAGGTGAGTCATGCTGATTGTAAAAAACCGGCATGGAAGCAGCGCTGGCGCTCAATTCGATGGTCCCGGCACCGGGTTGGCTTCCTGTGAGTTGCAGCAATGCCCCACCAGAAGAGATCAGGTATTCAACCTTATCCGTGGCTGTCGGAACGGGAATTTCTTTTGATAAAAAAAGCTGTTTCCCCGGACCCGTTCCTCTCGGAACTCCTGTGAGGTTGGAGAATACAGGAACATTTTCCTTATACCTGTAAATAATATCTTCACCGGGAGAGTAGCAATCGACGATTTTATTGTCCTGCAGTGTGAAGGAAGTGTACCTGAAAAACCCTGTATCCTCAACCTCAATGGTAAAAACAAATTGAGCATCATCCGGAACCGGAGAATCTTCAGGGACTACCACCACCAATCCAAGTGATGTCTGTCTTGCAATGGCTTTCAGTCCGCTAAGCAAAGAAGATGTCCGGGGTGAAGGTTTGATACCGACAACCCCGTTCAATCTGTAATTTAAAAGTTTTTTTGTCTTCACGGCTTCAGAAAGGTTGTCATAAATTACAGCCCCTTCATCCAGCCAGTAATGGTGGAGAATCCGTACCTCAAAGAGGCGCTTGTAGCCGGTGGTGACGCGTTCAGACATACTTAATTACCAATCGGGTTTTTATGACTGAAACTGCTGACAACTTCCGTAATCAGGCTGCTCTCGCTGAATACTGCCCTGAATTTGAGGTCAACCAACCGTAACATATACATGACAAAAGGATATTGTTTTCCTCCGAGGGTACCCCATAGATGATTCACTTCCTCCATGGTTGGCGAATAAAGATCAAAAATCAGTCTGAAACTCTCCAGCTGATCCAGCGGATTGGGCGGCGCATTCGTGGTTATTGACAAAGGATGGACAGTATCCTGCGTGAACACATTCACCGATTGGAAAAACCGGATGGTTCTTGAAAGTACCAGGAGGGCATTGGTATATTCTGTATGTGTGGCTGTTGCAAGAATCAGGAAATTGAGAAATACCGGCGGATTCTCATACGAAGCACGCAGGGTAACATCGTGCCGGACATAATGTGGCTGATTTTTCAGCGACTTCTCTTCACGGATATTGACCATGGAAAAAATCAGCATATTACGGGCCAATCCATTGTTCCCATTGCTCACTACCAAACCTTCTGATAAATTGCCAAGTCCCACCTCCTCGCTGGTTGCAGGTACACCATAAACATCTGTGAAGTGTTTTTTTAACTCATTGGCTATGATAGTGAGTGCATGTGAAATCATAAAAGACGGTAGAATGATGTGTAAAAAATATTAATTTTAATGAGTCCAAATATAGATAAGGTGCTTTGCACAAAGCAAGGAATTGAACCGATTTAACAATTAATTGTGATTTGCCGGAATTGATTATGCGCCTTTATTGATAAGACTTTAATGGTAGAGGCAGGAAATTATGATTTTGATAGATGATAATTGTATGAAATTCAAGATTATAGTTATTAAAGAGGTTCAGGAGTGCATGAAAAATAATTATTTGTCCGAATATCATCATTTGTAAAGAAAATTTACGGATTTTGAGTTAATTGATCAGGATGGCTTCAAACTTACTTGCATTCCCACAATAATCCTCCACCCGGAGCAGGAACTCATTTTTACCATCAAAAAGGCGATTGTCGCGCTTATACTCAAGCAACCGGTTTTTGGCATCATAATCCATTAATATCCATTTACCATTCAGCGTTGCCCTGTAGGATTTAATCCCTGAAAAGTCATCTCTTATACTGAGTCTGATGGTTTGCTGCGTGGTGATGATTTTACCTTCACTGATGTTCAATGGTTTAATCACAGGTGGCAGAGTATCAAGCATGACCGTATACTGACCGAACTCCCTGATTTTAGCCTTGAATAGCCCGTTTTTAAATTCACCACCGATTGAATATGGCGCTTTTCCCGGTTTTATGCTTGCCAGAGTCATCTTGCTGCCATATACATGAAAAATCGAATCCATTAAAATGGTCAGATTAATATAATCATGTAATGGAACCTCCGGATGATGAATATTGTAGTAAGGTGAACAGGTATTGGACCCGGCATCTTCGAAAGAGAAATCGAAAAAAAGGTCATCGTAAAGGCTGTTTTCGGGAAATACCATAGTTATTCCATGGTACTCGAAAGTGTTGGATTTCAGGCAACTGATGACCGGCTTACCGGTAACTCCTGTTTGTTCTGGTTTTTCTCCTTCCACACCTCTGATAATAAATCTCAGAATTGACTCATTTTTGCTGGCATCACTGACCGTTATCCTAACATGAAGAATTGAACCGGGAATTGTGGTAAAAACTCCCCTGTTATCAGCATTCCGATACATGCTCAGTTTGTTGTTCGGATCAATCTTTGTTCTGATGTAACGCTGCCCGCTTTTATAGAAGTGTGCAAAATCTATAAAGCTATTTATATACCTTGTTTCTGAAAAACTGAATGTTTCAGCCTGCCAGTTAAATTTTAAAATAGAGTCAATGTAAACAGAATAACTGGAGATGCCATTCCTGTTTTTGTTACCATTAAGCAGATCATGACAAAGCAGTCCCAGTGAAAAGCTGCCGGCTACATTGACTGTATCCTTATTTTTCAACCGGTAAACAGGTCCCCAGCCTGAAAGTTCAGGAGTGTATTCCGTAACCATATTGGCAATACTACTTTCTCCACCCTCCGGATAGATTCTTAATGAAAGGATTGCCGGGCGGATAAAGTCCCTGATTTCAAATCCGAACAATTGAGGATCAATGGGCTTCTCCGATTCTGAATCCCTGATTTCAAAATGCAGGTGAGGTCCTTCGGATGACCCGGAATTTCCGGAATAGCAGACAATTTCACCTTTATTTACATGTAATTCATTTTTTTTTGGAAAAAGGTCCACTTCAAAAAGTTCAAGTTTGTATTGCTCTGCCCTGAGCCACTGATCAATGGTATTGTTGAAACTGCTTAAATGGGCATAAACTGTGGTATATCCGTTGGGATGGGTAATATAAAGAGCCTTGCCAAAACCATAGGGCGATATTTTTATTCTTGAGATATATCCATCGGCGCAGGCATAAATATTTTTTCCCTCTTCCTTTTGCGTAGTAATATCTATGCCTGAATGAAAATGGTTGCCCCTGAGTTCTGCAAAAGTACCGGACAGGCTGATTGGAAAATCAACCGGCGACCTGAAATAATCCCCTGGATACGGAAACTGTGCTTTTATATGAAAAGCATTGAATAACAACAGAATGAAAAAAAGAATGTGGTTTCGTCGCATGCGCAGGGTCAGGTAATTGATGTTGAAACCAAAGATAACTAATTTAACAATAACGGTAGTTTCAGTTACCGAAACGTTGTATCACTGCAGAAAAAACTTTAACAACATTTTATATCGTTAAGTCTTTGTATGTATACTTTTTATTAAATGCAGGTACCTGGAAATACTGATCACAGGTTGCTCTGGAATGTGCAGAAAGAATAATGTTATTTAAGTTTAAAACCGGTACCCACATGAAAACAGATTTTCTGATACCAACATCCCAAAATCTTTATCAATACAAATAGGAATTCAGTAATTTATGGGTTATCTGATACGAGCTATTATGTTATAACGACTCATCAGCTTTTTGGACAAGGCTTGTGTTTTTATTTCTGCAGATTTGTGAAGCAACTTTTTTGACAGGAACTTGTTGTTATAGAGTATCATGAATATTAAATCCACCAATTCAGGGTTACCTTTTCCGCGATCAGCGATAAACTCTTAACCGAAGCCAACTTTTTTCACTTGTCAAATCCACTATGATTGCTGAAGGTATCCTGCTCAAACAGCTCGGTATTCTGCTATTCAGTGCTGTTAAGTTTTTACTGGCAGCACCGGCATCTTACCTTATCGGCTATTCCTATTTTCATACCCTTCTGAATATAACAGCCGGCGGTTTACTTGGGGTGTTTTTTTTCTTTTATATGAGCAGAATACTCTTCAGGCTTTATCGCAGGTTTTCACCACTGCTTTTCAACACAATCAGGCAACTGGCCGGTATTTCTGCTCAAACCCAGGTGGCCCTGATCCGTAAAAAAGGTTTGAGAAAGATTTTTACCAAAAAAAACAGGTTCATTATCAAAATCCGCAGATCCTATGGTCTCACCGGTATAATAATTCTGACACCGGTTTTATTTTCCATACCCCTCGGAACTTTCCTCGCACTCAAATATTATTCTTCAAGACCCAACCTGCTGGGCTGGCTCAGTTTATCTGTTATTATCTGGGCTTTTGTACTGACAACATTTATGGAACTTCTTTAATCAGATACTTTCTGTTTCAGAGAAATCCAAAAACCAAAATCAAATTCCGCTGTTATTGAATATTATTAAAGTTAAAACATACAATAAATTCAATTTTTTCAGGTTACTTGTTTTAATCCTGACAACTGCAACCGCAAAACGGACAATATAGTGCCATGTTATCCGTTTGTAATGCATCAATATGACAAAAAATATCAATAACTTTGCACCCTTCAATTAAAAATTACTTTATGCGATTTAATTCCCTTATACGGACGGTCCTGTTATCAGGTTTTTTTGCTTTATCTTCCGCAACAGCATTTGCACAGAATTACATTGGACAAAATGGCGATGATATTAACACCATCACTACTTCCGTTCCGTTTCTCCTGATTGCGCCGGATGCACGTGCCGGCGGCATGGGCGAAGCGGGTGTTTCTTCAGCACCAGATGCCAATTCGTTACACTGGAACCCCGCTAAATATCCCTATATTGAGGGTGAAATGGGATTTTCTCTCTCTTACAGCCCATGGTTAAGGGCATTGGTCAGCGACATCAATCTGGCCTACCTCACCGGGTACAAAAGGCTTGCCAACGATCAGGTCATTTCAGGATCATTGCTCTATTTTTCATTGGGGGATATTACTTTTACCGATGTCAATGCAGTAGTAATTGGTAATTACCGCCCCAATGAATTTGCCATCAGTGGTTCATATTCGCGGAAACTTACCAAAAATATTTCCGGAGCTGTTTCTGCCCGTTTTATTCATTCCAACCTGACCCAGGGTATTGAAAGTGGCGGTGAAAGTACCAAGCCCGGTATCTCTTATGCCGCTGATGTTGCAATATATTCGCAACGCGAGTTGGAATTAAAGAATATGGAAGGTTATTTCGCCTGGGGTTTAAATATCAGTAACATTGGTGCAAAAATATCCTATACAGGTGGCACTGAGCGGGATTTTATACCAACCAATCTCAGAATCGGCCCCTCTTTAACCCTTGATGTTGACGATTATAACAGACTTACTTTTATGGTTGATTTCAATAAACTGCTGATTCCCACACCACCTCAATACTTGTATGATTCAGCTGGTCAGCCGGTATATAAACCCAATGGTGATCAAGAAATTTATAAAGGACTTGATCCCGATGTATCTGTTCCTGCAGGCATGCTTCAGTCATTTTATGATGCACCGGGGGGCTTTAAGGAAGAGATGCGTGAATTCGCCATTGCAGCCGGTGTTGAATACTGGTATGACAAACAGTTTGCCATCCGGGGAGGTTACTTCCATGAGCACGCCACCAAGGGAAACAGGAAATTCTTTACCCTGGGTGCCGGTTTACGGTACAATGTGTTCGGTCTCGATTTTGCTTACCTGATTCCTACCGGAGGACAGGCCAACAATCCGCTTGAAAATACCCTCAGGTTCACGCTTCACTTCGATTTTGATGCTTTTCAGAAGCAATCAGTCAAGTAAGCCGGAATTATAAAACTATACAATAGGGCCTTATGGCCCTTTTTTATTAGTATTGAAAAAGTTATTTATGTTTTTAATCATCTTGTAAGCCCGGTTTAGCAGTTTGGCTGGCATACTGAGCCGGTTAAATCTGAGCCCCGGATATTCTACACAAACAGATCCAAAACTCCTGTAAAACCTCGCCAGACTCGGATCATTCGAACCTTCAAAATCAAGGGTAAGGTGGTTGCCTGCCAGATCCTGGATAAAATGATCGATCAGCATAAACATGGCGCCTTTTTCTTTTGCAACATCATTGGTTGCTGAAAAGAGAAAAATGGCTTTCCGGTGACTGAACACAACAATCGCTCCCGCACACAGGTTATTTTCAGATGTAAAAGCACCATAACAAATGGCTTTCCTGTTCACAATACATTCATATGCAAGCCTGATGAAACGACGATAATCGTTTTCAGCCAGATGACCAAACTGTTTTCCTTTGTTCTGCCTGAATAAACTGACAATTTCTTCAGGTTTGATGCTGGACGAGATGCTGATATTATTCCGGATAGCTTTGGCAATATTCCGGTTTGTGTTCTGAGAATAGCCTTTTTTAAGTATTTCATATGGCTCAATCAGATCAAGTTCATGATTGTGATTTTCAGTCAGCTGCCATTTAGATTTATCAGGTTTGTTATAGGCATTCAGGTTTATTTCTGCAAACCTGTATTTCCTGGGTATCGTGGAAAGAAAATCTTCAACAATCGAAGGAGTTATGTGACTGATTGAAAAAATACCCAACTGCTGGGTAAAGAAGGGTTGATACAGGTACCAGATACCGAATTTTTTTCTGAAAGTCAAGGGGAAAACTGTTTCATAATTTCCTGCTACCATAGCATCCCATTCATCACAAACAATATCAAGATACCAGGAGAAAGCATATATATTCCCGTTCACCGCCTGCCCTATGCAATTATCCCATGCAGTCTTATCAAGATCTTTATGCTGTATCAGGCGGATATCCATAGATGAATGATTAACGGTAAATTAAGGTTACAGCCCAGGCCTGTATGCCCTCCTCCCTGCCGGTAAAACCCAGATTTTCGGTGGTGGTTGCTTTAACGGAAACCATTCCGGTATCCAAACCGGCCACAGCCGCTATATTGCTTCTCATCTCTTCAATATGGGCAGAAATCTTTGGTTTTTGAAGGGCAATGGTGCAGTCAATGTTCCCGATCTTCCATCCCGGAACACTGATCATAGCAATAGTTTTGACAAGAAGCAGCCGGCTTTCTATTCCTTTGTATTCATCAGAGGTGTCAGGGAAGTAATAGCCGATATCTCTTAATCCGGCGGCTCCCAGCAATGCATCACAAATGGCGTGCAGCAAAACGTCTGCATCCGAATGGCCAAGAGCGCCTTTGTAATGGTCTATTTTGACGCCACCGATTATAAGAGGCCTCCCTTCAATCAATTGATGAACATCGTAACCAAATCCGATCCTGAATGGGAACATAACTTATTGTTTTAGTTATTCCTTGAAACACGTCAGTTATTAAAACGAATTGTAAAACTAACGAATTCTTCAGACCGGAGTGCATTTCATTTTGAAAAATGGTCCAGTTTTACCGGAAAACGCCGCCATACTTAAAAAAAAGATGTTTTTTTTCAGAAATCTGTTGCAGGTTTCAAATATGTGTGTAAATTTGCAGCCTCATTCAGATTAATAATTATTCTGGATAACCTGAATCGTCAGGTAATCTAAAACAATGGGATCATAGCTCAGCTGGTTCAGAGCATCCCGACAAAAGTCGGGAGTGTCATAACGAACCGGGTGATTGAAATAAAAATTGGGAGCATAGCTCAGCTGGTTCAGAGCACCTGCCTTACAAGCAGGGGGTCACAGGTTCGAACCCTGTTGCTCCCACAAAAAAGCCATATTACATGGCTTTTTTCATTTATGCCCTTCGTATATATACTATATTCTGAAAGTCTTGACAGGTATTATATAGGTTCAACCCATGGTACGGTAGAGGAAAGATTATACAAACACAATAACC
>JAZDHI010000041.1:0-55735 GCA_043806115.1 Bacteroidota bacterium | reverse complement strand
TGCACGACCGGCGATCCTGATAAGACCGGCAGCAGTCGTACTAACGCTGATGGGAGCCATGGCTGTTGGCAGCCCGGATGATCCGGCAACAACTGTAGTCATGGTTGCTGTTGTAGCCTGACCACTCAACATTGAAAGGTTAAAATTGATACCAGCCTGGAAGGTAGCCATCTGCAGATCCTGAGAACCGTCAGTATCAAGAATGTAAATATCAAACTCAAGAATATTGGTTGTACCAACCGGTTGAACCACATTCTGAAGGGTAATCAGGAAGTCCTCCTCTGCGGAAGGGACGTAAGGCCGCTGCGCGTTGGTATTTGTAAAGAACAATACCAATGCCAGCAGAGGCACCATCCTGAGCATTTTGTTGAGTAGTTTTCTCATAATTGTTGATTTTGGGTTATTAAATTAGTAAATATTGATTTAACTTTCACAAACTCTCTTTACCTCTTATTAATAAGGGTTGTTTAAATTATACGTAGTTCAGGTTTTTGATTATAAGTGTCTGCTTTTCTACCTGAAATAAAATAGTCCTTAGCTTCAGATACGGTTGTTGTATTTTATTTGGCAGAAATTTATCTTCTTTGTATAATAATTTATTGTACGTCATTATTATAATAAAAGATATATACTGCTTCTCATTTCTTAACCAAAAATTTAGTGATTCAGTGAAAATTGAGTATAAGCACTTTGGAATTTGTATAACTATCCCTTTGATCGGTTGTCAAAGCCTGAAGTAAGTTTATAATACAAGCATGATTTGATAAGAATCGAAAAATGATTTTAAGTTCATCATGCAAAAACTCTGGTCCGAACTGGTAAGGCTATCCAAACTTTATGATTAAAAAATAAATTAATTGTAATTAATTGAATACTAACCTGTTTGATATTTTTTTGTAGAATTCAGTTTCATCATACAAAGTTCAGTAATTAGCTTATAATCCGAAAAATCCGATCTTAAAGTTGATGCTTCTGGATTTCCTGACGGTTGACCCCGGAATGGGTATCAGGGTAGGCATTATTTCGAGATATACATTATTCAGCATCCTGTCAGGAATTGTCATAATACTTATGACCTTACTATACGGTGTTCCCTGTCGCAGAATATTAACAAATTGCTGAAGGACATTATCCTTTCCTTCGGCGTGAATGACGATACCTCCGGTATCTCCATAATAAGAAATGGTTCCGACAATACCCAGTTCCTTGCCTTTTTTCAAAGCATAAAATCGGAATCCGGTATGCCTTGAATCTAAACTGATAATGATTTTAATAGCTGTCCTCATATCGTCTCCTTTCTGAAGCCTGACTCAATAATTCTTTGTGGTGTCAATAACCAAGCCATCAGTTAATGTAATTATTTTGTTTCCTTAACTAATCATTTGCAATGATCTAATTATTATTATAAAAAAATCAGGCAATTCGCATTATTAAATTATTCAGAGTAAAACCTTTGGTTAATAAAATCAATTTTCAAATTATGTTCCGTAAAATTTCTTTAACAGAACCAAATGTATCAGGGTAGCAAATTCCTACCGGTGTTGGAAGTAAACCTGAGCGCCAGGTTATTCATCGGCAATACTTAGTATATTTCAAACAGTAATAATGGAAGAAATGTACGAGTAGATTGTGACGGTAAAGGTAAGAACCAATATTGAAATATCAATGGGTTAAAATACTACTTTTTTTAATAAAATGCAAATTTTTGAGTAGTATTTTTACTTACTGGGAGTAAGGATTCATGATATTGAGCCTTAAGCGGCCTCAAGTTATTATAAATCATGATTTTAGCGGTTCGGATTTAAGAATTTTAGTGCTAATTTATGATTTATAATTTCATACTATCAATAAAATAAAGAAAATAGAAGAATTTCTGACGAATTGCATCAATAACTAAAGCAGCAGATCAACTACTGAACCAACAGGTGCTTCGCAGGTATTCCCCTGACAACGGTAAATAAGGTTTTTTCCCGTTGCAAAACGATTTCTGAAAAGTTCTAAACCTGATTTTTCACAAGATGCAGCTATTAAAGTACCCGGAAGGTATTTTCTGTTGAGAATTGCAGCATTTTTCAATGCGTCAGGCCCGGTTATCACAAGTACTGATGTATCGTAAGCGATTTCCAGTGCCTGCCTGGCCCAGGCAGCATATGCTGCAGGATAAGCCAAAAACCGTTGCTGAAGATTTCCGGTCATGGTCATTGCCCGGCTTAGGTACTGCTGTTTACCAAGATAATGGCCAAGTGCGAGTAGTACACCTGCAAATACAGCATTGCCTGAAGGTTCAACCCCATCTGTGGTTCCAATTATTCTGGCAACTACCGGGGTTGTTTCCTGTAAAGAACCGGTATCGGGAGAATACCAGAACAAAGGGCCGGAAGTATCAGAAAAATGACTGAATACATATTCGACAAGACTTTCTGACCGTTGCAACCAAACTTCATCAAAAGTTATCTGATATAGTGCAATGTAAGCATCAGCAAGATAAACATAATCATCAAGGAAGGCATTGATTCTGCATTTGCCATTTTTCCAGACTCTTTTCAAACCACCATGATCTCCATAAAATCTTTCATTGATGAACTGTCCGGCATTTAGAGCTGCATCAAGCCATCTTTGACTACCCCTGGCTTTAAATGCATCAGCCAATGCTTTAATCATCAGGGCATTCCACGAAAGGATTACTTTATCGTCGAGCGATGGATGAATGCGTTTATTGCGTTCTGCATAAAGCACATTACCTGCCATTCTGAGCAATTGCTTTAACTCTTCCTCTGACAAATGCTGCTGAGAAGCAAACAGTGCATCATTGCCAGGGCGCAGCAGGATGCTCTTTCCCTGCTCCCATAAACCGGCTGCATCAATACCCCAGTAATCGGCTAGTAAATCAGCATATTCAGGCAACAATTCTTTAATCTGTCCGCGGGTCCAAAGGTAAAATAAGCCCTCCTTACCATCACTGTCGGCATCCAGCGCAGAATAAAACAAACCTTCCGAAGATGTTAATTCGCGAAAGACGAAATCGATGCTCAATTCAAATATCTCTGCATAAAATTTCTCTTTAGTCAGCCTGTAAATGTTTGTATAAAGGCTGATAAGTTGTGCATTATCATAAAGCATTTTTTCAAAATGGGGTACTTTCCAGGAAGTATCAGCACTGTAGCGCGAAAATCCACCGCCAATCTGATCAAAAATTCCCCCGCAAGCCATTTTATACAAGGTCGTTTCAACCTGTATGATTGCTTCCTGATTTCCTGACATCCGGTGATAAGCCAACACAAACTGCCAAACGACAGGCATCGGGAATTTAGGTGCTCCTTTCAGGCCACCGGATTCTGTATCAAAGCTCAGGGATAGCTGGTTATATGCTTCATTCACCAGGTCCATTGAATTTTCATGCGGATTTCCTGGTAGGCGGATAATGTTCATGTCGTTGATACCCAACAGAATCCTGTCAGCCTGAGCTTCAAGATCAGTTTTACTTTTCCGGTACAGGTTGCTGATCTGATTCAACAGGTCAAGCCAATGATCAGGCCTGAAATAAGTACCACCCCAAAAAGGTCTGCCGTCAGGCAAAGCAAAGCAATTCAAAGGCCATCCTCCGTTTCCGTGAAGCATCTGAACTGCTCCCATATAAACATGGTCCACATCAGGCCTTTCTTCGCGGTCAACCTTAATACAGACAAAATTCCGGTTCATTACTTCTGCTATTTCAGGCTGGCTGAAACTCTCATGTTCCATTACATGACACCAATGGCAGGCTGAATAACCAATGCTGATCAGCAGGGGTCTGTTGCTGGCGCTGGCCTCGGCAAGTGCCTCTTCTCCATATGGATACCAATTCACAGGATTGTTCGCATGCTGCAGAAGGTAAGGGCTCGATTCACTGATAAGTCGGTTCACAGTCGATGGGCGTTGAAGGTCTGGTTTTGTGCGTTTACTGTTAACAATGATGAGTGAATAGATTGAAGTTGATACAAACAAAGTTCAGAATTCATATTTGAGCCCACTCCAAAGCTAACTAATTGACACCATCACGATGGAAGCGATCGGGAGGTGTCTAACCTTATTATTGATCTTTCGGAGCAGTCTCAAAATTAAAAGTTCAGAACCGGATTCACATTCGTCATCCCACCAATGCGGAAAGGTCGTTGTTCTTCGTTCTGCATTCGTTTTTCATCATTTAATAATCTTCAGACAAAGCTAAACAACAACCCGAGGGCCAGGAGTGTTTGAAGAGATGTTCGGTAAAAATTCATGAAACTGACTAGAATTTCGTTTCCGATAAAAAATAAGGCTCAAATAAGGAGCCGCTTTTTGTTATAAGGTTTTCAACATCAAACCAAAAGCAGGAATAATTGGTTCAGAATGCTAAGTTATTTAGATTTAATATAATTTAGCAGGATTATGAAAACGATCCTTTTCCCCCGGTAAATTCCTGTTTACCACAGTTGTTTATCCGGTCGGAAAACGACAGAACCTGCAACGAACGACTTTTTACCAAAAAAAACTGAAAAATGAGATTTCTGTATTTATTCCTGGCTGCTTTGTTGTTTGGCCCAGCTATGGCCCAGCAAACCTATAAAGTGAAACGGGGTGAACGTCCTGTTATCAATCTGGAATCAGTTCCTGAGACAGCCTATTATAAAGGTGTCATCAAGATCAAACTGAATGAAGACTACACCCGGCAGATGGATGCAAACCCTGCCCGCATAGGGGCAGATGGGATTGTCAGGTTTGGCATCCCCGGTATAGATCACCTGAACGCACAGTTTGGCGTGGATTATTTCGGGCTTCCTTTCAGCAGCCCGGCCCACTCTTCAAAATTTACGGAAAGACACAGGGCATGGGGATTTCACCTTTGGTACAAACTTAATTTCAACGAATCCCTGGATGTTAAAACAGTGGTTCAGGCATATAGTGCCCTGCCGGAAGTACTGATTGCAGAACCGGAATATATTAAGGTGTTGGTGACGCAGGACAAGCCAATCCTTTATACCCCGGAAAACAATGCTGTAAGGTCGGTAAACTGGACACCTGATGACCCGCGCTATGATGAGCAATGGCATTATAATAATACCGGGCAGCAAAACGGCACACCCGATGCAGATATAGATCTGCCGGAAGCATGGGACATTGCCAGGGGAAATCCTGAAGTAATCGTTGCCATCGTTGACGGAGGCATAAACTACACCCACAATGACATTGCTGCCAATATGTGGCCGGGTATTGGTTATAATTTTATCAATAACTCGCCCAATGTAACTTCGCACGATCATGGAACACATGTTGCCGGAACCGTTGCCGGAGTCAGCAATAATTCAATCGGAGTTGCAGGCGTGGCAGGGGGTACCGGTGCAGGTGATGGTGTGAGGCTCATGTCGTGCCAGGTATTTTCCAATGGTGGCTCCGGTGGCTTTGAGAATGCGCCGGTATGGGCAGCTGACAACGGAGCAGCCATTTCTCAGAATTCATGGGGCTATACCTCCCCCGGCTTTTTTGACCAGGACGTGCTGGATGCCATTGACTATTTCAATTTAAATGGTGGCGGAGAAGCACTCATCGATGGTGGTATTACTATTTTTTCCGCCGGAAATGGTGACTCTCCCGGCCAATGGTATCCATGCTGCTATTCAGGCTGTTTTTCCGTAGCTGGTTTAACAAATCAGGATACAAAAGCCTGGTATTCAAACTATGACACCTGGATTGATGTAGCTGCACCCGGGGGCGAGACCGACCAGGTGAGTGCAAAAGGAGTATTAAGCACCCTGCCTAATAATACGTATGGATTTTATCAGGGTACTTCTATGGCCTGCCCGCATGTTTCCGGTCTTGCAGCTCTGATTGCCTCATTGGCTTACGGACAATTTACCCCTGAGCAGGTGGCCGATATCATAAAAACAACTACAGACGATATATACGCAGTAAACCCGGGCTTTACCGGTCAACTTGGTTCAGGACGTATTAATGCTTACAGTGCGCTACTGGCAACCGAAGAACTGATGATCAATGTTGATCCTCCCCTTGTTTTTACGGCATCGGCCAACAGCAATACACAGATAAACCTCAGCTGGCAGAAAAATTCTGTCAATGACAATGTGATGGTGGCAGTGTCAGAAACCAACATCTTCGGTGATCCTGAGCAGGAAATGAGTTATATGGCAGGGGATGTCATAGCTGGAGGAGGAACTATTGTCTATACAGGCGATGCCAATTCATTCATCCATACAGACCTGAACAGCAACACTGAGTACTTTTATACAGCATGGTCATTTAACTCAGTTCCTGAATATTCAGAGGGTCTTTCAACTTCTGCCAAAACAATGAAAGAACCAATCACCAGTTTCCCCTATTATGAAAGTTTCGATAATGTAAGCTTTCCGCCAGCTAACTGGGACATCAGGCAATCAAGCGGTACCGGCCTCTGGGACAGGCAAATTACGGGATCCAATCCTGATTGCCTGCCACATACAGGCGATGGAATGGCCCGTTACAACAGCAATATTTTTGAGCCTGGCAGCAGTGGAATTCTGGTAACACCGCCCATTCTGTTTGGAAATGATGATTATGAAACCAGTCTCTGGGTATACCGTGACAGCAACCTGGCTACAAACACCGACCGTCTCGAAGTTTACGCCAACATTGCACCAAATACCGGATTCGCCAGTCTGCTGGTTACCATTCACCGTTCGAGGGAACTTGCACCTGTTGAATCTGCTGACGGATGGTATCAGTATACTTTCGATATCCCTGCATCATTCCATAATAAGCTAACTTACCTTGTTTACAAGGGAATCAGCGATCAGGGCAACAACCTGTTTGCCGATGATATAAGCATTGAGATTCCTGTCACCTGTTTCCCACCGGTTGATCTGAGCATCGGAGAAATCCTTTCATCGTCGGCTACAGTGAGCTGGATAGGTGTCGCTCCCGCAGCAGCCTGGGATCTGGAATATGGTGTTGCCGGATTTGAACCCGGAACAGGTACGCTGCTTTCTGGCCTGACCAATCCTACCATTGATCTTGGAGGACTGGATCCAAACACAGCCTATGAAGTTTATGTGCGTGGAGCCTGTGCTACCGATGAACTCAGCACCTGGGCAGGACCAGCAGGATTCACTACCCTTTGCAATGCTTCCGCGCCATGGGAGGAGACCTTCGAAGCTGCCAACAGCAACATTGAATGCTGGCAGACAATGAGAAATACGGCAGAAGACGGTGGGTTAAACGGTAATAACCTGTTACCTGCTGAAACCGGTTCATGGTTTGCGTGTATGCCAGAATCGTTTGAAGGACTTGGAAACCAGTATATATATGAAGGCATGCGTTCGGCAGCAATTGCAGCCGATGCCGGTGGTTTTAACTGGCTGATTACCGCTGAGCTTCAGATGCCTGAGACCGCAAAAACCGATCTTTCATTCAGGGTATATTACACTTCAGAGGAAGCCGCAATTACTAAATTTTACGTTAATCTGTACACTTCCGGCACCTGGCAAACTCTTTTATCCTATAATGATTTGTCAGCCGGTACCAACCACTTTGCTGAGCCTGTGATGGTCAATCTTGATGCTTTTCAGGGTCAGACCATCAGACTGGCCTTTGTTTACGAGCAGAACAACGGAAATATTCTGTCAGTTGACAACATTGCCCTGAATACTGCCTCCAATTACTGGACAGGGAATGCCGGCACCGCCTGGAACGATGAAGGCAACTGGCGCATAGGCGTACCGCTGTCGGGCGATGAGATCAACATATATGCTGCTGCAAACAATCCACGGATAGATGGAAACATTGAAACCACCGGCAATCTTACCATACATACAGGGGCTACCCTTACCCTCGCACCGGATACAAAGATTACCTTAAATGGTGAACTTATAAATCATGCAGGTCCTGATGGCCTCCTGCTGATGAATTCAGGATCATCCTCCGCAAGTTTAATCCACTACAGCGAAAATGTGGAAGCCACCGTGCAGCATTTCGGTGATGTGGTGAGCGGATTCCATCAGTGGAGACTTTTATCAGCTCCGGTAAACGGCCAGGCTATAACCCCTGATTTCATTGGTGTTCCGCAGGTTCCGGGTGATGTGTTGCTTAAATACGATGAACCCTCAGCCTTATGGATAGATTCAAGGCTTGAGAACGGAGACTGGAACCCTGCATTTGAATCTGTTTTTATCCCCGGCAGAGCCTATCAGTCAGCATTTGCTACGGCTGGCCTCAGGTCTTTCAGGGGAACTCTCTCATCAGGTATTGTTGAAACAGAAAGCATAACCAATTCGGGTGAAGCCGGTGGAGGCTGGCATCTGGTTGGCAATCCATATACCTCATCCTATCAATGGAATCCGGGTTACACTTTTCTTTCATATATTATAAAGGTATGGAACGATCAGGGCAGCTGCTATACAGACCTGTTCCCCGGAAGCATCATTCCGCCCATGACCGGATTCTGGATACAGAACCTTGCAGAGGTTCCGGCCGGATTCAGCCTCGATCCGCAGCTCAGGACTCATGAGCCTGCAAACAATACCGGTCCCGGAGAAGGCGTCATTCAGCTGATGGTAACAGAAAATGTTAACTCAACATTTCAGGGAACCTGCATCCGGAAGAACGCTGAAGCAACTACAGGTTTTGATCAGCTCCTGGATGCCCATTTTCTTCCAGGTTTCGCTCCACAGCTCTATTCTGTCGCAGGAAATGAAAAGCTGTCGACCAACTCTCTTCCGGATATCACTTCAGGCAATGTGATTCAGCTCGGCTTTGTAAAGAATACAGCAGCAGACTATACCCTTCAGGTTATCATACCGGCTCAATACCCCGGAATGGTTGCATTTATCCAAGATAAAAAAACCGGGGAGCTCTATACTGTAAGCGTGGATCCTACCATTCAGTTTACTTCAGCCCCTGGGGATGATCCCAATCGTTTTGAACTCATTTTCGGTACCGTTGGAATTGATCGCAATGAAACGTATTCAGACCTGACTTGTTATTCAGATGGTTCTTCTATCCGGATACTGAGTTCAGCGCCTCTGCTGGGCGAAGTGTGGATCACTGGTCTGACTGGAAAGCAGTTGATGAAAATAAAAGCCAATGGAGAAAACAGGATGTCAATCGAAACAGGCAGCCTTTCTTCCGGAACGTATCTTGTGAGTCTGAACAATGGGAACGGAAGGTTAACCCGAAAAGTTTTCGTTTCGAAATAATTTCTGCGATACAGGGGATCTATGCAGTTGCGTGGGTCCCCTGTTAATTATCAAGCCAGTTTTCAATGATCTGCCTTCCCGAAGGAGTCATAATGGATTCCGGATGAAACTGAACTCCGCAGACGTCAAAATCAATGTGTCTAAGTCCCATGATGACTCCTCTTTCATCCAGGGCTGTAATGCGTAGTGAATCTGGCAGCGATTCCCTGTTCACAGCCCAACTATGGTACAAACCGGCTTCAAAACCCTGTTCAAGCCCTCTGAAACATTTATCAACAGGCATAATCGGTTCTATCCCAGCTACTTCCCCATGCAGAATCCCTCCAGGTTGATAAAGCGAACCACCAAATACCTGCGCTATTGACTGCATACCAAGGCAGACGCCAAAGATCCGTTTGGTCACGGCATATTGCCTAATTAACCCACAGGTAATTCCTGCCGATCCGGGCAGACCCGGACCCGGGGAAATAACAATAGCATCATAAGCGGCAACGGTCTCCAATGCTATTTCGTTGTTCTTTCTGACCTCAACATCCGCAGCACCGCCTTCCTTCAACAATTGCAAAAGATTAAAAGTGAAGGAATCAAAATTGTCAATCAGCAGGATTTTCATTGATGACTTCAGTTAGTGATATCAGTTAATTTTCGCAAAGATAAGGGTTTCAGTTTTTTGTATTTTCGTTGACCGGAAAACGCCGATGATGAATTCACCCGAATCTGTTTTTGAAACCATGAATGCTATGGGTAGCAATGGTTTACCTTTTTTGTTCCTTATTGATTTTGCCTGCATGAAACCAATGGCCGTTCCATTGGGTGAAGCAGCCGGGCATGGTTTCTTTTATAATGTCAGAGGTCTGAAAAACATTGAACCGGTACCGCCAGCTACATTACCGTCACTTATTTTTGATAAGAATCCGGTTGAATTCAACACTTACCAAAGATCGTTCGATATGGTGATGGAAGGTCTGAGGTTCGGAAACTCATACCTGCTCAACCTCACCTTCCCTACTCAGATTAAGATTAACCGGAGCCTGGAAGAAATTTTCAGGCTGGGAAATGCACCTTATCGCTTGCTTTCCGAAGACCGCTTTGTGGTTTTTTCACCAGAATGCTTTATTCGTATCACCGGCAATACCATCCGTTCCTTTCCCATGAAAGGAACCATTGATGCAGGACTTCCCGATGCTTCCGGGGTATTGCTCTCCGACAGGAAAGAAAAAGCGGAACACAATACCATCGTTGATCTGATCAGAAACGACCTGAGTATGGTTGCTGACAATGTCAGGGTTGAGCGATTCCGGTATCTTGAGGAGATAAGAACAAATCAGAAGCACCTGCTACAGGCAAGTTCTGAGATCGCCGGGACACTTACTTCAGACTGGCGGTCAAAAATCGGAACCATCCTGCGCACCCTCCTGCCTGCCGGTTCAGTTTCCGGGGCACCCAAAGCCAGCACTGTTGAAATCATCAGGAAAGCCGAACCCTTTCAACGTGGATTTTATACCGGAGTTTTTGGTATCTTCGATGGCCAAATGCTTGATTCGGCCGTAATGATACGTTATATAGAACAGAAGGGTAAGCACACCTATTATCACAGTGGAGGCGGAATCACCATAAACAGTATTGCTGAAGCCGAGTATATGGAAATGACCGATAAAGTATATGTGCCTTTTATTTGAAACCATCAGCATCCAAGGCGGCGTTGCCGAAAACCTGCCATGGCACCAGGACAGGGTTGATGCATCCATTCGTGCATTGTTCGGTAAAAGACCAGATTTCAGTCTTGCCGAAATCATCCGTGTTCCTCCCGAAGCCCGCCTTGGCCACTTCCGGTGCAGAATTGATTATAACACTGATATAGAAAAAACCGAGTTTCAACCTTACCACCTGAAAGAAATCAACTCCCTGAGAATGGTGGAGGACAATGAGATTGAATATCCTTACAAATTCAATAACCGTGACCGTTTAGACAAACTTACCGGATTGCGCGGTGATGCCGGCGATATACTGATTGTAAGGAACGGATTTATAACAGATACTTCAACGGCCAACATCATTTTCAATGACGGAAGGCGCTGGCTGACGCCTGCAATGCCTCTGTTAGCAGGTACCTGCCGGGCCCGGTTGCTTGATCTGGGGATCATCCATGAAGCAAAAATTAAAAGTTCCGATCTGCATCTTTTTTTAGAAGCCAAATTGATCAACGCAATGCGAAAACCGGAAAACTCCAGTGCTGTTCCGATAGAGAAGATAAGCTACTGAAGATCAGGACAAGTTAAGGATGTGCCTCCTATCAATGACCATATTTTGTGATCTGAATAATGGTTTGTGAACCGGAATAAGATGTAAGTCGTAAAATAAAGAATATTGAATGATCAGTTGCACATGTTTCCGGGAGTAAAATTCCGGTTCCTCTATAACAGTTACCGGAATAATCAACGTTAATAAGCAAATACTGCGGTTTCCTTTCCAAACACCAAATGACAAGAAGCCAGATTCAATCTGAACCTTCTTTAACGGATTCACAAAAAAACAATCCGGCTGGAACCAGCATCAGGTTACAAATCCGCATTGTCAATGTCAAATGAAACCCTAATACCAATGGTTGAAATTTTTTTCACTTCTCTGAATTACACTGTTGGGAATATGCTATTAATAACTGAACCCGGGAATCAGACAGCACTTATGCGGATGAATCAAGTGCAGAAGGTATAACACCGGTTAATAACTGTTTATACAAGCATACTAAATAATCATGAAAAGAAAAATTCAACTCCTTGTGTTCATTCTTTCAGTTGGCAGCTTAACTCTCAGAGCCCAGGATCCTCCTTCCATACCTTTCTGTTCAAATGTAAAAGATCACGGGCCGGTTAGCAGCAATGCTACATTGGGCGGCAGTCTGACAATGTTTCTTGTACTGGGTGCTGCTTTTGGCCTTACCAAAATATATCGAACGAATGCAGGGAATGATGAGGGTTTAGAATAAAGTAATCAGTATGCTCTAGATTCCTTGAACATGGTGTTAACTTCAACCGGTTTCTTCTTCAAGACCGGTGGTTTCATCAACGGCTCCGGATTCCTGTTTTTTTTATTAAACTTCAACCTTTTGATGTTATTCCTGATTTCTCAATCCTCTGCCCGGAAGTAAATTCCTGAGGTTATGGCCTGGGAAAATAAAACTGAAGAATTATACCCCGCTCCAAAAATAATAGCTGAATATTGGTGGATTTATTAAAATAAACCATCTTCCTTTTTCTCCTCTTTACTTCTTTGACCTGATTACGATTAATATACCCTTTTGAAGTAAACACGTGCATTCTGGTTTTAAGCTTCATTAAGTCTCTTATTTGTCCTTCGATATTGATTTATCAATGCTTTCAGACTATTACCCTGACCCTGATTATCAAGCCTATACGCTAATAACAAATTACTATTATCACTTTTTTAGATAAATTGAAGAAGCAGAAAATTTGATTAATGCTTTTTGTAATGTTAACGTAAATCTAAATCAGGCTTGATGAAAACAATTATACTCGCTGTTATTGCAGTTTTATATTTGTCAGAATGCTCCCTGGCGCAGGTTAGTTCCTATTCTCACGCAAGTTCCGCAGGAACCTATACCGAAATCACTGGCGGAACGATTGTTGCAACAGCAACAAGTGCTTCTGGAGCGGGTTCTCTGGACGATGTTAACTACACGGTTGCCTCCGGGATTATTCCCTTTAATTTCACATTCGATGGGAATATTTACACAGGGTTAACCATAAATACCAATGGTTATATAACCTTTGGAGCAACAGCACCGCCCACCAACGGATACACACCCATCAGTGCTACCACGGCTTATAGCGGGTCTGTTTCTGCTGTCGGGAGAGATTTAAACTCACTATTCAACATTTCAGGCAATACCGGACAGATCAGATATGAAACTGTTGGAAGTGCTCCAAACAGGGAATTTGTTGTTCAGTACAAGAATTTCAGACCATATAGCACATCAACCTCCACCACAGTATACTGGCGTTGGAATTTCCAAATCAGGCTCAAAGAAGATAATTCGATTTCGGTGGTTTACAATTTCAATTTCGTTGGTGCGCCTGCTGCCGGAACAGGACAGGTCGGGCTCAGGGGAGCCGTAAATTCAGATTATAAAAACCGGACTACCACAACTAACTGGAGTGCTACAACGGCAGGGGTGGTGAATACTGCTACCTGTTCATATTCGACGACAATTTTTCCAGCCAATGGATTGACTTTTACATATACACCTCCCTTAATCAACATACCGCCAAATTGTGCAACCATCGTTTCTCCGCCGGATGCAGCAACAAATGTCCTTTCCTCTGCTACCCTTAACTGGGTATCAGGAGGAGGATCACCAACCGGATACAAACTCTCTTTAGGAACCGATGATCCTCCGACCAATATCGTGAGCAACTCTGATCTTGGGATTGCTACCAGTTATACTCCATCTCCGGCTCTGAGCTATAACACAACCTATTATTGGCAGGTCACTGCCTACAATGCATACGGCGATGCAAACGGGTGTTCAGTGTGGTCATTTACAACAGGGCCGGATCCTACAATAACAACATTCCCTGCATGCGAGAGCTTCGACGGAACTACATTTGCACCTTATGGATGGACAAATGTAAATACTTCCGGTCCTGGAACACCGGGAACATGGGATCGCCAGACAGCAGGAACAAATCCAACATGCACGCCTTATTCAGGTGCTGGTATGTCAATGTATGATTCATATACATTAGAATCAGGCACTAAAGGAATTCTGGTTACACCACCGATTAATTTTCCGGACGATAATTATAAAGTAAAATTCCGGATGTACAGGGATGCCGGATATCCTACAAACTTCGATCTGGTGAATGTATATTACAATTCAACCCCCGATCTAACAGGTACTCCTGCACTGCTTGGCACAATAAACAGGGCCATGGGAAGCACACCGGTTGTGGCAACAGAAGGCTGGTATCAATATGAATATACAATGCCTTCAGGTGCCGGCGGAAATGGAAGATTTGTTGTTTTTGAAGCATTAAGTGCATACGGAAATAATATATTTCTAGATGATATATGCCTTGAAACCGATACATCTCCCATATTGACTGTTGCGCCAACTTCCATTGATTTCGGGTCGGTATCCAATGGTAGTACTTCTGTTGAATTTACTTATTTACTATCAGGAATCAACCTCACCCCCGCATCAGGCGATATTACCATCACTCCTCCTTCAAATTTTGAAGTTTCAGTAAATTCAGGAGGTCCTTATAGTGTTACCCCTATTACAGCGGCATATACAGATGGCACTTTGAGTGAAACCATTTATGCAGTATTCAAACCAACAGCACCTGATACGCCCTATTCCGGGAATATTTCAAATGCAGGTGGCTCAGCTACTACAGTATATGTTGAAGTTAGTGGTTCATCGCCATGTGATCTTACAATAGCGCCGATGACGGAAGATTTCGAATCTGCTGCGTTTCCGCCTTCCTGCTGGACAAACACAGCAGTTTCAGGATCATTTATCTGGTTACGCAACATAGCAGCCAGCGGCAACGGAGAAGGATCTGCATCGTGCTACGCCGACTTCTATAACCAGACTGCTGGTAGCATTTATGAACTTATAACCACGACATTCGACATCAGTTCACTTACAAACCCGGCATTGAAATTCGATTATGCCTATGCCACTTATACAGGTGGAGAAGAAGATGAAATGGATGTTTATTATTCAGTTGACAATGGTTCAAACTGGTCTTCCCTTATTTTAATGCCCGGTGGAGCCACCGGCATTTTGAATACCGGAGGAACTGTAGCCACAGAATTTATTCCAAGTGCGCTACAATGGGATACTCAGATCCTTACGTTGCCGGCTGGTACAAATAGGCTGAAATTCACAGCTATCAGTGCTTATGGCAATAATCTGTATCTTGACAATATCCAGGTTTATTCTTCATATGCACACGATGTTTCACCTATAAGTGTAGATCTCAATCAGATAATATCAACCGGGCCTACCCTCCCGCAAGCAACTTTGAAGAATAATGGTTCTAACACTGAAACATTCACTGTTAATTTAACTATAGGTGCCTATACTTCTACAAGGACGGTTACATCACTTACCCCCGGTGCTACCGGGCAGGTTACCTTTGATTTATGGAACGCCAGTCTGGGTGATCAATCTGCACAGGTATGCACACAATTAGGTTCGGATAATAATACCTCAAATGATTGTATTTCGCAAACAATAAAAGTACTTGATCTTAACAAAGTTGTGTATGGTTATAATGCTTTTGCCGGATCAGGTACTGATCCGATTGGTCCTGCTTCTTTCACCCTTTCCGATCCCGGAGTAATAAATTCCATCGCTGATCAAAGTTTGCTTCAGTTCATGAGTGGCGGCACCTGGGCGAATGGGATATGGTACGGAACTGTATATAATACTACCGCTCCATACAATTTTATATCCATAGATCTGGCAACAGGTACCCGGACAATTATCGGTGACATGGGAATTGATATGACAGGGTTGTGCTATAACACAGCAAACAATACGATGTATGCCGTAAATGAAACAAACCTTTATACAATCAACATGACAACCGGTACTCCTACACTTGTAGGATCCAATCCTGGTATTTTTATGATCAACCTTGCTATTAACAATTCCGGTCAGGCTTATTCATTGAATATAACTAATGATGTTCTGGGAACAATTGATCTGACTACCGGTCTATTTACAGGTATAGGTTCAATAGGATTTAATGCTAATTATGCCCAGGATATGGAGTTTGACCGTGAAAGCGGAGAACTGTACATGGCTGCTATGGATGCACTTGGCGGCTGGTTATCATGGGTGAATCCAACAACCGGTACTACACTGAAGATCGGTGATTTTGAAGGGGGAGCTGAAATTACCGGCTTCGCAATCCCCTATATTCCCGAAATTTCACTCTGGACAGGAGCTGTTAATTCTGAATGGGCTAATTTGGAAAACTGGAATCCCCCACAGGTACCATCTGCTTCATTCAATGTCAGCATTCCCGATGTGACCAATGATCCGGTAATCAATGAGCCGGTTGGTTCACCAGCGATTTGCAACAATCTCACCATAGAATCTGGAGCTGTATTATCTATTTCAGCAGGAAAAGCTCTGACAGTCAATGGCATTCTCACGAATAATTCCGGATCAAACGGAATTGTTCTTCATAGTGATGCCTCCGGAACGGGTTCATTGATTCATCAATCAAACGATGTTGTTGCTACCGTTGAAAGGTATTTAAACGATTCAGACTGGAGCAACTGGCAGGATGGATGGCATTTTCTGAGTTCACCTGTAGTTGCACAATCAATTAGCCCGGCATTTACCACAGTCCCGGCAGAAAACTATGATCTCTATGCCTGGTATGAAATTGATAACCTTTGGGTAAACTTCAAAAATACAGGGACTGCACCAACATGGAGTGACGTTAACAGTGGATCAGACAACTTCCTTACAGGTAAAGGATACCTTGCGGCTTATGATGCTTCGGATACCAAATTATTCACAGGGATATTGAATGTTTCAGATGTGGAGTTAACCGGCCTGACCATATCCGGTAGTTCAAATACGAACCGCAGTTGGCATCTGCTGGGAAATCCCTTCAGTAGCGGACTCACCTGGGATGCATCATCTGATTGGGATTTAATCAACATTGCAGGGGTTGCCAAGATATGGAATGAAGCCAACCAGAGTTACTCAGACCTGACGTCCTCTCCCTCTTCTGAAATTCCGGCTACCAATGGATTTATGATTTCGGTAACCTCAGGCACAGGTAGTCTGACATTACCAGCCTCCAAACGCATTCACAGTGGACAGGTATTTTATAAAGCGGCTGAACCAGGTATTGTTCTTACCGCTATAAATGAAACATTGGGGAATGCCCAGGAATCACGTGTAGTGTACAATACAAATGCTACCTCTGGTTTCGACTTTATGTTTGACAGTGAATTTCTGGCGGGATACGGGCCACAATTCTATTCTCTGGCCGGAGTCGAGAAATTAAGCACTAACTGCCTTCCATCGGTTACTTCAGAAGTTTTCATCCCGTTTGTTTTTATTCCGAACAATGGCAGAAATTACCACATTAAAGCAACGGGCGCAGAAACTCTTGGTGCAACCCCATGGCTTCTTGACAAAAAAAATAACACAGATCATAACCTTTTGCTTGAACCGGTTTACACTTTCTCGACTGATGCAACCGATGATCCTGAGCGTTTTGTTCTTCATTTTTCACCAGTCGGAATAGAACAGCCAATGCAGAATTCACTCCAACTGGCCTGGTTTACTGAGCAATTCATTTACGCTGAGACTCGCTGTGAAAGTACCTTTTTCGAAGTGCTGGATATGCAGGGTAAGATCCATGAAGCCCACTTTCTGAAAGGAAAGGGCATTCATAAAACATATACAGATTTACCGACAGGTATTTACCTTATCAAGTTAACTTCAAAAGAGAATGTTACAGTTTCTAAAATCGTAATCCGTTAAATAAAGATGAAGATAATAACCATCCAAATATTATCTGGAATCATCTTTTAACAAAAATTATCTCCCTTTTCATTGCAAAGCATATCGCTTATCTTAGGATTGGGCCTGTGCTATTTAACAATGAACTATCGTGGTGAGGAAAAGCTCCCACAGATATCTGCCTGATTTTATTCCCTGCGCATGTTGATGTAAATGTCATGCATAAATAATAGGCTCCTTGTGAAAAGGATGAATTAAAAACAGGACATGAGTCCCGGATTGAAGGTTGGGGAATCCGTCTCCTGTCAAGCATGTTTCTTCTGTTTCGTTAGCTTTAACCGTGAACATTCTACATTATTTGAATATGTTACAAAGTATTCTTATAAATTTTGCATCATGCGGATTTTTATACAGGGACTGCAGCAATACCCGACCAATCAGGACTCACTTCATATTCAGGTATTCTGCCTGCCTGCGTGCAGGTTGTACCTTGAAATTATTGTTTTCATCAATGTTCTGTAGATGATATCTATTCCCGAAGCTTATATGTTTCTGAAATGGTACGAACAAAATTTCAAATTCAGCGATCAAACGAAATAATACCCCATATCCTTAAACATTGTTCACATTTCAGCAATTCGGCCTGTTGAACAGCTGGGTCATAAGCAATTCAAATCAATCGCTTTTTATTACTGAAAATATTTAAATTATTATGATAAAAGGAAGTTACTTTTTCACTCAACTATGATAAATACTAGTCAGGACTGAAATAACATAATAACGTAATGACAGTAGGATTTAAATCGCCTGACGTTTCAGCCTGTTATCTGATGTAATTATTTAAGCACCTGCTGACTTTCTCTAAACTCTGGCAAACTCAGAGAAGCTCATTAACCCGAATTAAACAGATATCATTCATTATGAGAAAACTCATCTTCACTCTGATCCTGATACTTGCAGTAGGAAGGCTGACCATGAACGCTCAACCCGCTCCAGTTGATGAATATGCTGCGGATGCAAAAGGATACGGTCCATTGGGCGGAACAGCTCCCATTGGCGGGGGAATAACCCTCCTTATAGCATTGACGGCGGCTTACGGAATTAAAAAACATCAGCTAAACGGCAGCAGAAATTAGATCCAGCCGGTATTAAGCAAACCAATGCAACCAGAAAAGAAAAATTAAAAAAACAGTTTCTGAATAAAGTAATCAAACAAAAGAATCATGTTCTGAAAAGTGCAAAATCCGGTAATTGCCGGATTTTTTATTTTTTGACTGATTCAACCATATCGTATTGAAAGAAAACAAATAATTACATAACCGTTGCGAACAAAGAGGCTATTAAAAAAACGCTAATTTTGAAGCCTGTTTTCTGAATGCAAAAGATGAATTCCAATTCTAAAAATAAAACCTTCTGAAATGAAAAAAGTGATCTTCACAGAACATGCACCAAAAGCGATCGGTCCCTACAGTCAGGCAATAGAGACTGAAAGGATGTTATTTATCTCAGGCCAGGTACCCATTGATCCTGCCACAAGTAAAATTGTTGAAGGAGGCATCAAAGAACAAACTGAACAGGTGATGAAAAACATCGGTGCCATTCTTCAAGCAGCCGGTTATGAATACAATGATGTTGTAAAGTCAACCTGCCTTCTGAGCGACATGGCCAATTTTGCCGATATGAATGAAGTCTATGGACGGTATTATACACTGAATCCTCCGGCAAGAGCCGCATACGGTGTGGTTCGTCTGCCCCTCGGCGCCTTGATTGAAATTGAGACCATCGCAGCCAAATAGTGAAGAGTGAAGATCAAGGAGCTAATAAAGTGGATTGCTCAATGAGCAACCATATAAAAGGCCACTGCAATGAAAGAAGCATTCTCAGAGATTCAGGATATTTACCTGCGAATGACGCTAAAGCCATGATTGATGATCTTCATGAAACGATTCTATCGGCTGCCTCGTCAGTAAATACGGAAAAAGAATTGGCAGTACGACTAAAAGCAGGCAAAAAAAGCAAATCAACTCCATAGGAAAACCCCGGTATGAAATCAATGTTACACTCTTCAATTCACTTTTCTGTTGAACCCTTCATTCTTTAACGCAATTCATATAGTATGAAAAAGTTTACATCTGTTATCACAGTACTCATTTTTGCAGTAAAAATCGGATTTGCCGGAGAAGGCATGTGGATTCCGATGCTGCTGGAACAACTGAATGAACCGGAGATGAAAAGCATGGGCATGAGAATCAGTGCAGAGGACATTTACAGCATTAACAAATCAAGTCTGAAAGATGCGGTTCTGTTATTCGGAAGGGGTTGTACTGCCGAAATTATTTCAGATGAAGGGCTCATCCTGACAAACCATCATTGCGGTTATGGTCAGATCCAAAAGCACAGTTCCGTTGAGTATGATTACCTGACTTCCGGTTTCTGGGCGATGGACAGGTCGCAGGAACTGCCCAATCCCGGACTGAGCGTGACACTGCTTGTCCGGATGGAAGATGTTACCAAACAAATACTCGAAGGTGTTACTTCCGGTATGACAGAAAAAGCCAGGGCGGAAATAATAAAGGCAAACACAGATAAATTAGAGAAAGTTGCTGTTGAAGGCACCGCATACAACGCAAAAATAAGGGCTTTTTATTATGGGAATGAATTTTATCTTTTTATTACCCAGACATTTAACGATGTGCGACTTGTTGGCGCCCCACCTTCCAACATTGGTAAGTTCGGGGGTGATACCGATAACTGGATGTGGCCACGTCATACCGGTGATTTTTCGATGTTCCGGATTTACGTCAATAAAAACAATGAACCGGCAGAATATTCCCCCGACAATGTCCCTTACAAACCGAAAAGCCATTTGCCCATATCACTGAAAGGGGTTGAAAAGGGTGATTTTACCTTTGTTTTCGGCTATCCGGGCAGCACCCAGGAATACCTTCCCTCTTACGCTGTTGAAATGATAACCGGGATTGAAAATCCACCGGCCATCCGTTTGCGTGAGAAAAGGCTGGGTATCTTTGACAATTACATGAAGCAGAGCGATCTGGTCAGGATTCAGTATTCCGATAAGTATGCCGGTGTTGCCAATTACTGGAAAAAGATGATCGGAGAAAACAGGGGCATTCGTAAACTTGACGCCATTGAGAAAAAACAGGAACTTGAAAGCCAGTTTACAGCCTGGGCTTCAGCCGATGCTGCCAGAGCGGAGCGATACGGCGGACTGCTGCCCCGGTTTGAGTTGCTCTACACCCGCCTGAAACCCATCAGTGAGACCGAAACCTACCTTATTGAAGGCGGACTCGGCATCGAAGCCTTACGCTACGCATATAGCTTCAACCAGCTTCTGGCCAAAAGCAGGGACAAGAGCACGCCTGATGAAGAAATCGGTAAACTAGTAACTCAACTTCAGGGAAACGCCAGAAACTTTTTCAGGAATTACAACCAATCGGTTGACCGGAGCATATTTGCCAGCCTGATGGCCGACTGGATTGAACATCAGGATCCGGAGAAAATTCCGGAGGCAATCCTGCAGGGAGCTATCCTATACAACAATAACTTCGAGGCCTGGGCTGATAAGGTATATCAACAGAGTATTTTTACTGACTCAAGCAGGGTAAAGAAACTACTGAAGAACTTCAAGGTTAAAAACTTCCGGAAAATTTCAGATGACCTGATGTTTAGACTTTCGCTTTCCGCCTTTAATCATTACTTCAATCAGATACAGCCCGAATCACAGCAGATCAGCGCAGAACTCGACAGCCTGCAACGTATTTATATGCAGGGTTTGATGGAATTCCAGCCCGATAAAAGGTTCTATCCGGATGCCAATTCAACCCTGAGGGTTACCTATGGAAAGGTGGATGATTATTTCCCGCATGATGCAGTTCATTACAGATATTACACTACCCTGGAAGGAATCATGGAGAAAGAAGATCCCGCAATATATGATTATGTGGTAGAACCCCGTTTGAAACAACTCTACGCAGAAAAAGACTACGGCTATTACGGGGCAAAGGACGGGACCATGCGGATTGCCTTTATTGGCAGCAACCATACTACAGGGGGGAATTCAGGAAGTCCTGTGTTGAACGCAGATGGGCAACTGGTTGGCATCAATTTCGATCGCAACTGGGAAGGCACCATGAGCGACCTGATGTATGATCCGGATCAGTGCCGTAACATTAGTCTTGATATCCGTTACTGCCTCTTTATCATCGATAAATTCGCCGGGGCAGGACACCTGGTGAAGGAGATGACCATCATCGACTGATGTTAAGTTAAAAGTAAAAAGTCTAAAGCTAAAAGTTGGATTCCGCATAAAAGATGAAATTATAACTTTATGCTTCAGACTGCTTACATGTAAAAGAGCACTCTTTATGCCTGAATGATGGATCCCCTGTGTGGGCAGGGTGTACCCACAATGCCGGAAACTCAAAACCCGGGTCATTGTTAAACCTACCCCTGATGTCAGGTATTCACGGGAATGATCACTCAGGATCCGGGCCCTGAGTTTACGGTTCCAAACAAACTTTCCATGGATCAGATAACAGACTGGTATTTGATCCAATCCGGCATCTGATGCAGAGCATTCCCGCAGAAGAATTGCACAGGATTCCCGAAACCGGTGGAATGAAAGTATCTTTGCAACAATGCCGGAAACTCAGAACCCGAATCCCCCTTTAGCTGAAGTCCTGATGCCGGGCATTTGCGGGTAAAGATGAGCAGGATTGGGGAATACGGACGGATGACATTCTTTTTGCAACAATGCCGGAAACTCAGGACCCGGATCATTATTAAACCAACCCCTGACGTCAGGCATTCCCGGGGATGATCATACAGGATTCGTATCCTGCGTTTCCGGAACCAAATTTTACTTTAAGCATCTATGTTTAAACAACTGATCATTCCTTTGCTGATGCTCCTGACGAGCATCACCTTTGCCCAGCATACATCCATCCATCAGGAACAATCCCTGTATTATAAGGCATTGGGTTTGAGAACCACAGCACGGTATGACAGCATTCATGCATACGATGGGAAGGTTCAGCTAACTTCTGCAAAAAGCAGTCTTCAGAAACGTGTTTTCGGCTACCATCCTTACTGGATGGGCAATGCATGGCAGAACTACCGCTGGGACCTGCTGAGCGATCTCTGTTATTTTTCTTACGATACTGACCCTGCCACAGGGAATCCTGTCACCACCAATGGGTTTGAAACTGCTGTTGTTGTTGACACGGCCCTGGCCCATGGAGTAAAGGTTCATCTATGTGTAACCCTGTTTTCAGGCCATGCAACATTTTTCAACAATCCGGAAGCACGCCAGACCCTGATCGGCAACCTGATCACCCTGGTCACCCAGCGGGGTATACAGGGGATAAACCTGGATTTTGAGGCGGTACCTTCATCGCAGCAACAGGGACTGACAAGTTTTATTCTTGAAATTGCCGGTGCCCTGCACACCAATCTGCCGGGCACTGAATTGAGCATAGCCGCCCCGGCCGTAAACTGGAGCAATACCTTCGACCTCCCGGCCATTGCCCCTTCGCTTGACCTTATTATGATTATGGCATATGATTTTTACTGGAGCGGGAGTGACTTGGCCGGCCCGGTGGCAGGGTACTGGCCCCTGACCTCTTCCTTTAACTACGCCGTAAATCATTCGCTCAGTTACTACCAGTCACAGGGCATTGCCCCGGAGAAGCTGCTGTTGGGCCTCCCCTACTACGGCCGCGAATGGTCGGTCAGCGCCAATACCCTGCCGGCTTCCACCACCGGCAGCAGTACAGCAGTAACCTACCGGAATGTCAGGAACAACAGCAGTGGATTCTATATGACAGCTAATCTTTACTGGGATCCTTATAGTTACAATCCGTATTACAGCTATTTCGACGGCAACTGGTGGCAGTGTTTTTACGATGATGTGCGCAGTCTGGGTGCGAAATATGATCTGGTAAACAGGAGAAATACCGGTGGTATCGGAATCTGGGCACTGGGGTACGACAACGGTTATTCGGATCTTTGGAATCTGATTGAGGAAAAATTTACCCAAGGCCCGGTATTTCCCTGCCGCGATACGCTTTATGATCCGGGTGGCCCCTGGTGGAACTACGGGGATGATGAAAGCTATACCGAAACCGTGACTTCAGATTATCCGGGACCGCTCTTGCTGAATTTCGAAGCGTTTGACTTTGAAAGCGGCTACGATTCCCTGTGGATCTATGACGGGCCTGACACAAACGCTCCGCTGCTGGCAGCCCTTTCAGGCGTGCAGTTACCATCCGGCCTTGCGACTACAGGCAACAGCTTTACCCTCCGTTTTAACACCGACGGTGCCACCACCCGCAGCGGCTACGCCCTGGAATGGAGTTGCCCGACAGCATCCATCAATGAAAAACCGACCCCTGATTTCAGCATTTATCCGAATCCTGCCGACGATCAACTATTTATCAGCAGTATTGACAACAAACATGATTTATGGTCCACAGAATTGTTCGATGTCCGTGGAAGATTGATTCAATCGGGCAATTCAGGGATTAAAGACAGGGTTGCTTTATCAGTTGCAGATTGCAGGGAAGGTGTTTATGTGCTTAAAGTTAATTCAAACGGCAATATTTATTTCTATAAAATTGTTATCTGCCATTGACTTGCTAGCTGGATGGCTCATTGAGCATTACCTCCGGCATAAAAACAACATTTAAGTTCAAAACAGATTCTCCGGCTTTCAACGTTCCAATGTGACAACTTTCTCATTCAAAAACGCAAAACCGGCGGGATTCAGCCCGGCATCGAACGAAAACTTCAGCTTTCCGTTCCTGTCAAAGGCGAACACCTTACCCAACCCGGTAAAATTGCGGGCATCGGAGATATACACCAGGCCGGATACCGGATCTGCCGCGATACCGTATACAGTCTGCAAAACTGTGCCATCGCTGATGAATGCGTTGCTCAACACCGTTTCTGTTTTCACATCCAGCATCACAACACTGCTGAGACCGGTACCCCAGTCGTAATTGTAAACCCAGGCCGTATCGCCAGCCATGGTAAAATTGATGGCCTCGAAACCGGTAAATGTATGCTTCACAGCTCCGGTGGCCACATCGATGATCTGGAGCCGGCTTTTGAGATCACTGTAGTTACCCCGGGCAATCAGGTACAGGTCACCATAATTGTCGGGGATCATCACGAAGGGATTGGTCCCGACCTCCACCTGTCTTTCTTCTGTTAATGTCACAGGATCAATAATGGAAAGCGTGTTGTTGTAATCAGGGAAATTGAGGCCACCTGAATTGGATACCCAGATTTTACCACCGGCAACGGTGATACCATCCGGATTTTGTCCTACAGTTATATATTTCTCAATATTCAGCGAAGCAGTGTCAATAACTGCAACCGTGCCATCAAAATTGCAGACAAAAGCCCTGCTTCCATAAAAAGCAATTTTCCGGGGCTGGCGGGGCAGATCGCCGTTAAAAACAGGAATCTGCTTAATGCTCTGGCAGGTACGGGCATCCATCACTTCCACCTGACCCGACATATTGACGACGGCATACAATTTACTACCGTAAATGGCCAGATCGCTGCCGGTATCACCCAGGCCCCTGCCATTCACCTGTATAAAAGCATCGGCTGTCGCAGCAGAATCGCTGAAGGAAAACCGGGTCAGGGAAGCATTGTTGCCGTTAAAAAGACCTTCGTTCATCACATAAACGCCGGCACTTCTGACCAGGGTATCCTGACCCGTGGGTTTGTCATCTGGTTCGTCGGTGCATGAAACGGTCAAAACAGCCAGTGAAACAAGAAAAGGTAAAAGTTTGATGCTCATTGTAATAAAGTTTAGTAATTAATATTCAGTGAAATATAGAACCCTCTTCCGTTCATCGGGAAACCCCGGATGACTTCATACTGTTGATTGAACAGATTGATGACTTCAGCTTTCAGTGTCACGGGAACTGTTTTCACCATCTGCTGCCATGAAACCGCCACATCATGCACCCACCATGATGGCAGCAGATTGGCGTGAATGTTTTCTCCCAGGGTATACCTGTGGCTGTTGTACAACACGTTGTATCCCAGAGAGATTCTTTGCTCCCGTAAAGTCAGTGATCCTGAAAAAGTTTGAAACGGCACATACGGAATCTGTTGCCGGTAGGTTGAACTCCCCGGATCGCTCATGTCGAGTGCCTGCTGCCGGGTATAATTCAGGTTGATTGATAATTCCCGCGATGCTGAAATAACGGCCTTTACCCCTGCCTGAGCTTCCAGGCCAAGAATATCGACACGTCCCAGATTACGCATCGACCAGACAAATAAATTCTGTGTCGGTACGGCAACGATCTTGTCCTTAACCCTGTTGGCATACACATCGGCATGAAAATTAAACCCGAGAATGCCGGCCTCTTCAGAAAGCAGCACACCCAGGTTGAACTGATTCACAAGCTCAGGCTTCAGATTTTCATTGCCAACCAGATTATAATACAGGTCGTTGAAAGTCGGCATCCTGAAACTGTTCTTATAGAGCATCCTCAGCCGCAACAGGGGTGTCCGGCTGATTCTTGTTATAAAAGATACCGAAGGGGACAAAGCTGTGTGGATGTCAGACTTTCTTTCGGTGGTGGATTCATTCACCAATGTAGCCAGCAATACCCCCGTAACCTCTGTTTTCGGGGTTTTGGCCTGAAAACTGACCGAGCCCAGTCCGGAAAAACGGGTTGGATTCCCATGTGAATAGACATCGGTCTGTAAACTGTTGACCATCATATCGGTAGCTGCACCCATGCTGAAAATTCCATAAACAGGGAATGAAATTGCCTGTGAAAGGTAAAGTTCCTGCTGATGAAAGTGATTGTCAAGCCCACCTTCATGGTTCAGGTAGGCCGGATCACGATAAATCAGGTTGCTGTTCGAAAAATTCAGGTTGGTCAGCAGTTGTTTTCTGCCCTTCTGCCATGAATACTGCACGTTTCCGGCAAGGTCCCGGTTGGTAAGGCGCTGGGAAGCATGATGATTGTAGAAGACCACTGCTCCCGGCAATCCGCGTTCAGAATTATAAAACCATGTTTTAATTCTGAGCAGGGAGCTGTCCCTGCAAAGGGTTTCAAGCCTGAAATTCAGTTGGACAGCCTCCATATCCGCATTGGAACGTCTCAGGGTCGTATCGGGCAGGTTCCCGTTCTTCAGAAGATATTTATAATTACCCCTGGTATGGTTATATCCGGCCGATAACCCTGCTGTGGTCCTTTGCCTGACTTTAAGGTAAATGCCGGCATAAGGGCTGATCACACCAAATGATCCTGTTCGAACACCTGCTTTGAATTTCAGGTTCGACTCTTTGAATTCCGGCATTACAGTATGAAAGCTGATCATACTGGCGGAGGCCTGAGCCCTCGCCGGCTGGCATAACTGCTCACCCTGTCCTATGGTAAGCCCGATGGCTTCGAGGTCCCCGAGTTGAATCTTGCTGAGGTCCAGTTGTCCGGTGGCGGCATCGCTCAAAGGGGCTCCATCAATGGAAATGCCGGTATGATTGGCACCCAGGCTTCTGACCACCACTGTTTTCAAACCTCCCAATCCGCCATAATCCCGGATGGTGACACCGGAAAAATTCCGCAAAACATCGGCTGCAGTTGATCCGGCCATCGATCTCAGCGTTTTGATATCAACCTGCTGCATGGGGAAAGCTGAGTTTCTTCCGGGAGGTGGTTTTTGACCGGTAACCTCGACTCCCCTGATGTTCAGGGTATCATCAACCGGTTGCTGCGCATCTGCATAAAGAGACGCGAACAACAAACAGGTGAAAAGACCGGCAGAAGCAATAAATTTCATCGGAAAATCAGGCTTTCAGGGCTTTCACTGACAGTGACGGAAACTGTTGCTGAGCAAATGCAAAGGCATAAAAAACGGCAAAAGAATAAATCAGATCACCAGTAATGGTATTTCTTAAGAAAGGAATTGCGGCCGCATAGCATGCGGAAAAGCCGCTCATATTCAGCGGGTACATGCCGGAAAATGCCCATACGCCGAAGTTCGAAACAATAAAAAATAGCAAGGAAGCTGAGAGACTGGAAAACAACAGATTTCCGGGTGTCAGCCTGCGCAGCATAACCGATCCCAGCAGCACAATCAGTGCAAAGGCCAGATAAGTTATCAATGCACCGTTATAAAAAGGCACAAACCGACCGTAGAAGGCATAATTCAGAAACAGGTCGCTGATCCAGACAGCCGCCAGTGGTATCAGGTAAGCGGCAAAGCGGTTACTGTAGCGGGCACCGCCAAACAGGGCGAGTGCTGCTATGGGTGAGAAGTTGAACGGATGGGGCAACATCCGGCTGAAAGCCAAACCCAGCACAATGCCGGTAACTACAAGAAAATGCAGGTTGATTTTTTCGTTTTTCATTTGTTGCAGAATTAAAATGAATAATTACAGCGCGGATTCTGCAGCAAAAAGTGAAAACCAGTTTAATGACAGCCAGAAAAAATAAGCCGGATTTGGTTTCCCGATATGCAGTTCATTCACCGTAAACTACAAAATCCACAAGGCAGTGGCAGGTCTTCTGACTTACTCCGTTGGTTTCAACGCCTTCCCGTCCGTTTGGGGATGGACAGTGGCATTCAGTTGAAACTTTTAAAGAGCTTACAGCAGCGGGAACTGTTGCCGAATCGCACGGCATTCCCTATTGTCCGTTTCCGGAACCATTGCGATGCAAAAGTAGGGAGATTAGTTTCAGTAATACAAATATTCTGTGTTAAGTTTTTTGGGAAACTATGAATAAGGTGGCGAAAAGAGACCACTCCCCGCGTCGAACGGACGATTCAGCTTATCGCACAATCATTTGGATAAGTTGAATAAAAATTGTTACTGAAGGTAACACCAGGTCAATAATACCAAAAACAGTGAAATTTCATTTATGATCATTATAAACCCGGTTTTCCTGTTCAGCCACCCGGATAAACGTGGTTCTTTTGGTTAACTCCTTGAGCTGGGATGCACCTACATAGGTGCAGGTGCTGCGGATACCACCCAGAATGTCAAGCACGGTGTTTTCAACATTGCCCCTGTATGGAACCTCTACCGTTTTGCCTTCACTGGCGCGGTAATCGGCCACCCCGCCCATATGTTTTTCCATGGCGGTTGCTGAACTCATCCCATAAAATAGTTTGACTTTATTCCCGTTTTTTTCAATCAGTTCTCCTCCGCTTTCATCATGACCTGCCAGCATTCCTCCAAGCATAACGAAATCGGCACCGGCACCAAAGGCCTTGGCAACATCGCCGGGTGTGGAGCAACCCCCATCGCTGATGATCTGACCTCCCAGGCCATGGGCTGCATCGGCACACTCGATGATAGCCGATAGCTGCGGGTATCCGACACCGGTCTTAACCCTGGTTGTGCATACCGACCCCGGCCCTATGCCCACCTTAATGATATCTGCCCCTGCCAGCAATAGTTCTTCGACCATTTCACCGGTCACCACGTTGCCTGCAATGATCACTTTATCGTGGAATTTTTTACGTGCCTGTTTTACAAAAGCCACAAAATGCTCAGAATATCCGTTCGCTACATCAATGCAGATAAACCTGAGCCGGGGACTTGATTCAAAGATGGCAGTCATCTTATCAAGATCTCCTGAACCTGTACCTGAACTGACTGCAACAAAATTCTCTATCCCTGCCGGTGCTATAGCCATGAACCGGGCCCAATCGTCCAGTGAATAGTGCTTGTGAATGGCTGTGAATAGTTGCATCTTATGGATCGCCAATGCCATTTCAAAGGTGCCGACTGTATCCATATTGGCCGCCATTACGGGAATTCCGCTCCAGTCTGATCTGGTATGCATCATTTTAAATGTCCGCTCCAGTTTTACCTGCGCCCTGCTTTTCAGGGTTGAACGTTTGGGCCTGAACATCACATCTTTAAATCCAAGTTTTATTTCGTATTCAATTCTCATCTTTTATTGATTTTACAAAGTAAAGATAACAATAGTCCGATAATTATTAACCTCAGCTTTTCGTCTCCTGGCAAGTTAAAAAATTCAAAATCTACACAATAATGGCAACTTTTTCTGCACTTCCTGCGGGAAGGCTGGTAGTAGATAGATAAATATCAAGGTGGCCTATCAGACAAAATTCAGGCTGTAATGTACTCTAAAGCCAGTGATGTCATAGCTTTGATGCTTTTGAAAGCCATGAATAAAAAATATGGGCTAACCTGCAAAACAGGAGCCTTAACCTGCATTATTCATAAACTTTTTTAAATGCACCTGAATTATACCGGTTACCCCGGCTTAAAAAAAAATAAATTCTGGTAATGAAATACACCGGAATTTAAATTATTCCTTGTCGTCAGAATAATTCATTCTACCAGGTTCAGGATTTATGAACCGAAGTTCAGCGAAGCTAATTATTCGGGTTACATCTTAACAGTGCACACAGCCCCCTGCCAGTATCAGTCTGAAATTTAAAACCTGTAAACAAATGCCAGCAATCCCCTGGTATTGGCCACTGCTTTTAATTCGGTAAGTTCTGTCTTGGTGCCAGCAATTACTTTTCCATAACTGGCAACTGTATTTTCAATTTCTAAAGCTATGTCAAGTTTGCCCGAAGTAAATACAACCCTGGGTGCAATTCTGTATACGAAATCAATGTTCTGGCCACGGGCATAGAAAGTTGAAGTTTTAACGATTCCGGCTGAGCCCATATTCTTTGTATATCCGGCAAACAGTCCGAATTGCACTTTTTTACCGTGCGTATTTACATCTAACCAGACCGAACCTGTATTCAGATTTGTAAAATCTCTTGATCCTGTTGCAGTGTCGTTGACCTGACGAACTGCATATCCTCCAATCATTACCAGATCGGTGGCGTTCTGCGCATAAACTCCTTCAAGTTTGATGGTGACCGGTTTAAATTTTATCCGTGCAAATGCAATGCCTGAAACGCTGCTCACCTTTTCTATGGATTCGTATTTTTTATTTCTTGCGTTGTTTACTGTATATAATTCCGGCATAAGTGTTTTGTAATCGACACCAATTCCGAATAAATGCTCAGTCGATTTCGGGTTATATTGCATTTGAAAGTGAGCTGCGTGAATACCGGCATTGCGCAGGTATTTGGAACCGGCCGCTGAAGTAACCGTGTATGAGTTATTTGCAAATGTATATTCGGGCCCTATATTGGTAAAATCACGTTGAACGAATGTGCAGGCGATTAATTTCAGCCCTCCGAATGATCTGGATAACCTGATTTGCGGATTTCGCGAAAAGGGTTGAAACGGAGCACCGGTATTGAATGAAACAACCCCGGGAAAAGATTCGGCAATAAACATCGGATGCCAGTATTGGCCTACCAGAAGTTCTGTCGATTTCCAGTTGAGTTTTACAAATGCATGACGTAACCTGAACCCATTTACATCATCAAGACCGGAACCTGCATTACCAAAAAAATCAGCTTCCAGAACTCCTGAAGTTTTCGCTCCAAATGCATCAGGACCGGTGATCGCGCCTCTTAACCTCGTTTGTATGGAAAGGATATTAAACGCGGATTTATCGTTTACATCAATACCATTTGCATCCGGTGCACTGTTATCGGGATAGAGCAAAAAATGCCCTTCCCGGATATTAACTGTTTGTCGTGTGTCGTAAAAAATATCAGTTTTTACAAATCCGGAAAAACCAATCCCGAATTTTGGTTCATCTTTCTTCTCCTGTGCTATACTCAACAAGGGTATTGAAAGTGAAAATGCCAGAATCGATGAGCGTATCATTCGTTTCATATTTTTAAAATTTAGTTTTGGTTATTTTTATCGGGAGGAAATAGTTTTTTTAAAAGAGACCTGTCTTTGGGTGGTTTACCATACAATACATTCAGATTGCTGAGTGCTGATGGATTGTCTTTCCAAAGAGTGATGGCTTTCGAGTAACTTTCAGCCGCTTCCTCCTGTTTGTATTGATGCCGCTGTATTATACCAAGGTTAGTATAAGCAACCGATAGTCTCCTGGGTGTTTCTTTCTGAGCCAGAATAATATCGTCCACTCTTTTTTTCAGAATTCTCTTATAATTCTTTCCTTTAAAAGCCCTGTCATTTTCCCTGAAATAGGGCTTTACAAAAGAAAAGATCTGATCTTCGGTTAAAATACCAAAACGCTCAATCCATTCATTATAAAACACGATGCACTTGTCAGCATGAATAGCTGCAGAGTCAAGTAAATGATGTTTGTCAAGCGAATCGTTACTTTCATAAAGAGCTTTAGATATATAAACAGAAGCACGGTTATTATATACAATTCCTGACTCGTATGATTCAGAATATCCCGGAACTTTCAGAAAAATGTTTTCTATACTGTCGAGAACGAGAATAGCATCCTCATATTTTTTATCTTTAATAAAAGTATCGTATCGCACAAACATACGCCTGGTTTCAACCACCCTTGGATCTTCCGATTTATTGATACCGCTGTAGTAGAGGTATGCCACTGTGAAGCTGATTGCGCAAATGCACACCACCCCGGTAACTACAATTTTTGTTCCTCTTGATATTTCAAAAATACTCATCTTTATATTTCCGGTTTTCCGACACGATAAAAATAAAACTATCCCGGAAATCCGGGATAGTTTTATTGTAAGGAAGTTGGAGATTAATTGCTATGAACTTTTTCCAACAAGAATTTTTTAATTTCAACAGGAGTTGGCTTGGTGAATTTTGAAACGACAATATTGGTTAGTATAGCCAAAGGTGCGCCAATCCACGCAAAGTACCATACATTTAACCAGTATGTAATAAATTCCTGGCCCGGAAGACTTCCACCGCTTTTACCAACGATAAAATAAAGCAGTGAGAAAAGCGAAATGAAAATACCAGCCGCCATTCCGGCAGTTCCGCCTGCCCTGTTCGAACCGCTCCACCAGATACCCAAAAGGAACAAAGGGAATATGGTACAAGCTGCCATTGAGAATGCAACAGCGACAAGTTGAGCGATCATACCTAAATTCATCAAAGCAACCATTGTTACAACAACACCCATCAGAATAGTTCCGAAGCGTGCCACCAAAAGCTGATTTTTGGGAGCTGCATTCGGTCTTATAATTTTGACATATAAATCGTGGGCAAATGCAGATGATCCGGCAACCAATAAACCCGAAATGGTAGAGAAAGCAGCTGAAATAGCGCCTGCAGCAAGCAAACCGACAACCAAAGGATGTAAATTTCCTAATTGAGCAGTATAGACAACTATAGCATCAGAGGCCAAATTCCCGACCTCCGGGTTTGCTGATAAAATTTTCCCAAACGCCGAATAAATCGGGGCACTCCAATATACCAGGCAAATAAAGAACAGACCCCAAATACAGGATAAACGTGCATCCTTAATTGTAGGAGTGATATAAAAGCGCTGTAAAACGTGAGGAAGACCTGCTGTTCCAATCATTAATGAAAAACAGATTGCCATCCATTGAAAAAAAGTGCTACCTGTCGAAGCATCCCATGGCATGGCAAATTCGGGGCTCGGCATTAATGCAAAATCATGTCCGTAAGCATTAAGAAGTGTTGTTCCTTCAGCAATATTGGGGGCAGGAATACCCTGTACAATATCAGACACAATGGTTCCGTAGCCAAATTGTGGCAATAGCCAAAAATAATCGAACTTATAGGTTAACAAGAATGTAGGAATTAAGAAGGCAACAAGAATTATGATGTATTGAATTACCATGTTCTTGGTAGCACCTATCATTCCTGAAAGCATTGTATAACCTACAACGACCGAACCGCCAAGTATTACCGCCCAAGTATAGTTAATTCCCAGAATCCATTTGAACATTAAACCCACACCGCCAAATTGACCCACACAATATGCAAAAGAGATCAGGATTGTGAAAATGGCACTGGTGGCTCGCAATCCCTGGGAATAATACCTGTCTCCAATAAAATCGGATGCTGTGAATTTCCCATATTTACGTATTTGCCCGGCCATTAATACAAGCAACAGCACATAACCACCTGTCCAGCCAACAACGTAAGCCAGTCCATTGTAACCAGAGCCGTACATCATCCCTGCCAGCCCCAGTACCGACGCAGCACTCATCCAATTCGCACCAATAGCCATTCCGGAACTTACTACACTGATTTTTCGTCCGGCAGCATAATAATCCGTGGTGTCTTTGGCACTGTGAACAAGCCCGACCATCACAAAAACGGCCAGGATTGTAATGAGTATTATTGCCGGCCCTACTTTAAAACTGCCTTCCAGTTGAGTTAAACTTGCTGCGTTAACCAAAACAGGGAAAATCAACAAACTTATAATCGTAATTATTTTTTTCATACAGATTCTTTGTTTTGGGATCATTCAACAATGTTAAATCTCTTTTGAAGCTTCTCGATTCTCATGCTATATAGTAAACAAAGCAGGACAAACAATATGAGCAGGAACTCTGCCGTATAGAAATAGTGGAATGGAAAGCCTAAAAACCTGAAATCAGTTAAAAACGATTGGTTATGTACTAAGTACAACTTCATTGTTTCGGGTATCAAAGTGATATCATTTTCGCTCAACTGCGGAACATCATTAACAGTAAGGTTAAAAGCAATGATGGTGGCTTCGAGACTGGAAGGGGAATAGCCATAAATTGCCTTAACCTGGCTGAGTATCTCTTTTTTCGACCTGTCGAGAATTCCCTTTGCCTGCATATAGCCCTGATCATTCGTAGATTCTGCAAGGCTTTCTCTGCCGGATTTAAAATCCTGCACATTTTTCAGCAATACTGCTTTCGTGGAACTGTCAATTGAACTATAGGTACTCCAGCTCAGTGCATTAGCCAGAATCTCTCTTTTGTCCTTGTTAAGCGATGATTTGCCCAGCACTGCAGTAATACTTGATACAAAGTCATTCTTTTCAGTGGCTGTGGCATTGCCTGTTTTTACTTTTTCCCATACCAGATTGTATGTGATATAGGCCTTTTCAGGAGTTGGCTTTTGTATAACCCTTAACAGAATCTGAAATCCAAATACTGCAACAGCCCATATGATAAGCATCGAAATAATGATGTTTCTGACTCTTCGGCTGTAATCGCTGTTGGGTTTAAAAAGGCTGAAATTGTAGTCGCTGTTTGTTTCCAATTTATATATATATTTAGTTGGTTATGTGCATATAATTGCTTTTCGGAATTCCAAATATACACCATCTGTAATATAACAAACAGCTGAATGAATTGAAACATAACATTGTTTTACAACAACTTTTGAATAACTTTACAAGCAAAATCCAACACATGCGGTTCTCAAAAAAGATTAGCTGTGATACTTGTGATCTGAAGTGTGATATTTATTCAACCCTGAACGGGAACGGGAATAATTATCAGTTATCCAATCCGTTGCATGCTCATTTTAAAAAGCATGATGTGATATGCAAACAAGGTACTGAGGTATCGCATGCGCTGTTTCTTGTGAATGGTTCAGCAAAATTGTATATTGAAGGACTCAACAACAGGAATATTATACTATATATTTTGAAGCCCCCTGCCTATATCGGTTTGCTTTGTTTTTTCGAAAATCCGGAATATTCCTACTCTGTTTCTGCTCTTGAGGATTCAGAAGTCTGCTTTATAGAACTTGATTTGGTTAAAAAACTCTATATAGAAAATCATGATTTACTGTTGAGTCTGAATAAAGCTTTCGGGAAATCAGTTTCGGCCATAATGAAGAAATTAATTTCACTTAATCAGAAGCAAATCAGGGGAAGGTTCGCCGAAAACCTGATATATTTGTCGGAGATGCATCAGAGCCATAAATTCCATTTAGGTATGACCCGGAAAGAAATAGGTGAAATGATAGCCATTTCGGAAGAAAATGCAGTGCGGCTTTTTTCAGAGTTTTCGAAAGAGAATATAATCTCTATAAAAGGCCGGGAAATCGATATACTTGATATGGCACTCATGAAAAAAATCAGTGAAGTGGGGTAGTTGCAGTTCCGGATTTCTGCTTCCATTAACTTTGGCCCGGTCAGGCTACTTTCAATGGGCAAGGTTGAATTTATAAATACAGAAACAATCGGGTAAACCGGCACTTTTTACACTCAGTTAAAATGGTTTCTACCTCATAACTCAGGCAAAGTCAAGCATTTTAATTTATTATTCCAATGAGAATACAGTATTGTTCCGATCTGCACCTCGAATTTGAACAGAACAGAAGGTATCTCGAATCTTCACCCCTCCCTGTATCAGGAGAAATACTAATTCTGGCCGGAGATATTGTTCCCTTGCATGATGAATATTTAATTGATCCGTTTTTCGCCTTTATTTCAAAAAACTATAAACAAGTATTCTGGGTACCCGGAAATCATGAATTTTATTATAAGAATATCTCTGATTATAGCAGTTCTTTCAATATTCAGGTATATCCCAACATTAACATTGTAAATAATATTTACCAGCAATATGAAGGTATTCATTTTGTATTCAGTACGTTATGGTCAAGAATCAGCCAGGAGAACAGGAAAAATACAGAGCGGAGTGTATCCGACTTTGAATGCATCAGGCACAACAATCAAAAATTTAATGCAACTGCGTATAACGAACTTCATGAAAGGGGTTTAGAATTTATCAAACAATCATTATCAGGCAAAAAAAACAAAACGGTAGTTGTAACACATCACCTGCCTTCGGTTTTGTGTAATTCGGCTGTGCACAATGCCAGTCCGATAAATGAAGCGTTTTGTGTTGATTTAACTGAATATATCGAAGAAAGCCACGCTGATTTCTGGATATACGGACATAGTCATTTTAATCAGAAACCTTTATTTATCGGCGATACCATAATGCTTACCAATCAGCTCGGTTATGTCCGGCTCAACGAACAGGGAACTTTTAAGCATAACGCCTATTTCTCTGTCTGATTCCGGTTCCCGCAATCTGCAGATTTAGTTTAGAGAGATATATACTCCCTAATACCAGTTACATAGTGATCCGGAAATCGGTTTTTATTCTATTCTGAAATTCGGGTATTGTAGCCAGTACTTTCTTTAACATGTATAATTCTATGTCTATTAATATTTTAGTATTCAACATATTAGATACAGGCTTCCTGGTTTGCAATAAGTCTGCCTGGTTTTTGAAACGTAGCCGCATCAGAAAATTATAGGCAAAAATAATTTCATTGACCAGGCTTCCCTGAATAATGTTTCTATCCTTCAGGGCAGTTAAACGGTCAATAGTATTCTCACACGTTATTCTGTTTTGAAATGAATAGGTTCGTGCAAACATGATAATGGGTATCACGGCGCTTTTGAGGTCAACGATGTCAGCATGCTTTTCGGAAAGTATAGTACCTGTTGAAATATGCTGAGGTTTAATATTCAACGTGTTATAGGCAAGATGATACAGGAATAAAGGATTTTCACTTATAGTGCCGGTAATGATCGTTTTTAGTTTTTCGGTGAAAGTATTGTCACCATAAACAACCCTGAAATCAAAAAAAATCGTGGCATCCATGAGTTGCTGTGGCTCCGGGGTTGTTATCCAACTGGAGAAATAATTCTCCCACACGCTCATAGGTTTACACCATTGGGGATTTTTAGCCATGATCCCCCCTTTACAAAAAGAATAGCCGATAGTATTCAACGCATTGCATACCGTTTCTCCCAATTTCAAGAAATAGGCATTAACTGCACCTTCTTTCTCTTTGGGAACATTTTCGTAAATGATAGCATTATCCTGATCCGTCAGTAAAGTTTCTTCCTTTCGGCCTTCGCTCCCCAGGCAGATAAATGAGAACCTCACTGGTGCTTGTCCAATTTCAGATAAGGTTAATTCAATGAGTCTTCGTATTATGGCATCAGAGAAAGCAGTGGTTATATTTGTAATAAATCTGACAGAAACTTCACTTTGGATCAGTGGATTTACAAGCAATTGAAGATCGCTGTAACAAAGTTTCAGTTCGTCAGTTGTTTCGGCTTTTTCAATACCGGCAATATAAAACGAAAGCGAATTGATCAATCGCCTATTTATATCATTGGTATTAAATATTCCTGTAATATCACCGGATGCATTCTTTACCACCAGGTGATTAATGCCTGAGTCTTTACTAACCCTCAATGCATCGTTCACCGGGGTGGATTCAGGTATATAAATGATTGGTGAGCTCATAATCATATAAGCCGGATTATCCGGGTTAAGATTCCGGGACAGGACTCTTTTCTGAATATCAGTGCTGGTTATTATACCCAGAAAATCCCTGCTCATGTTTGTAAGCAATATGTTGTCAGTTTTCCTTTTTGACAATAGTTGTGCGGTATCCCAAATGGTTGCATCGGCTTCTATTGTGTAAATAGGTGACAGATAATCACTTACAGGATGCTCCATTAACAGGCTATTTGCTTTAAGTTCAGCAATCAGCTTAATGGTTTGGTTTTTTTCGCTTTCAGGCAAGGTAATATCTTCAATTATGCCATCGCAGATTATTTCCTCAGAGTTCTCATTATTCAGCACAACAAGCGATACTGCAACAATTGAAAACCCCCCGTTTTTCCTGATGACCTTAACTATCTTATTTTTTATAAAGCCGCTTTCCAGAAGGGTTTTCCTGAGTGATTTTCTATCATCAGCGTCAGCCAGCAATCCCAGAATGTGTGTCTTATACAGGTCATCGAAGCTTTCGAATCCGAGAATTCTGAGTGCTGTTTCGTTGGCAAATATAAATTTCCCTTTCCTGTCAATGCTGGCTTTGAAGAACCCTACATTCAGTGTACTGATCAGTTTTTGATATTCTATGTTTGAAACACCCTGATTTCTTCCGGTTGAAATATCTTTTACAATAAGTATGTTTACAGCCTTTCCATAAAATATGGTTGTTGAGGATGTAACCAAAACCTCGGCAAAGCCTCCGGTCTTCTTTGTCAGGTTTAACTCAAACTGACCTTCCTTAATGGTGTTTTTCGAAAATGTATCAATGATATCTTTATTGTTGTTTCTGCTTATCAGTTCAATTACGGAAAAAGAAAGGAGTTCAGTGTTATCATATCCTGTCAGTTTACTGATAACATTATTCGCAAAACTTATTTTTTTATCTACCAACATTATAAGGCCTTCAGTTGCCGCTTCAACAAGTGTCCGGTATTTTTCCTTCGATTCATTCAGATCATTTTCGGCCTCAATCCGTTTCCGCTCAATGTTCAGACTTTGTTTTATAATGTAGAAAAGAAGGAGCGCTATTACAACGGATATACTGACTGATATCAGGAGCATTTTGTGGTAAGTGCCGAAATCTCTTTTTTTGCATCCTCAATATATATACCTGTTCCGATTACCCAGTTCCAGGGCTTAAAAATCCTGACATATGAAAGTTTGGGAACAATGTGCAGCGAGTCGTCCTTCCATTGCCACATATAATCAACATATCCTGAACCGGATTTTTTAACAGTTTCGACAAATTCAACAAATAATTTTTTTCCGTGAGGGTCTGTGAAATTGAATAAATCTTTCCCGTTTAAGTCGTTTCTGTAAGGGTGCATGATCATTTTCGGAGTCATATCGGTAATCCAGAAATAATCTTTACTTTCCTCTCCATACCGCAGGTATTGTATTCTTGAAATGGCTGTTTTCTGAGCTTCTTCCCTGCTTAACAAACCTGAACTTTCATCGTTTTCATATTTCGATAAAATACTCCATGCAGAGTTGGTCAGTTCCTTGATCATTTCACGCTTGCCATTCATTATATTCTGCTGAAAACGAGGAATTATTATAAAAAAAATAGTCAGAATAAAGAGCAGAATTGACAGGATTGTCGGAAGTAATATTTTTAAATTAAAATTTTTCATGTCGAAAAATGAAAATTATAAATTTCTTTGCTTCACAAAGTTAGCTTAAAATACAAATTGTCAAAATTCATAATTCCGACTTATGGGTTATTATATGTATTATTTCCCCCTTGATCTTCCATTTGAACATACTAAGCGCCTGCCCTGATCCTGCCTAATTTGTTTCTTAATAACAAATCCGGAATTCAGTATTCAGTCTTTCGGCCGGCTCCGGCTTTCCACCACCCACCCAAGCGGAAGGGCAGGCGCCCGGCAACATAATTTCAGGGTAATCGTACTGATTGCAGAAAGGATAAAGACCGGTTCCCCGATAAGGGGAAATAGTGATTGAATCACATTTGATCGCTATTCCAGACTTTCCGGTTGTGTATCACCTGTTGAACCGACAGTCTGATATGGATTTATGATTACGACCCTGGTGCTTAACAGACAAAGTTCAATTGTATGTATAATATTCACTACTGAGCCAGTCATCACTTTCAGCGAATTGCCCCTGTGCTCCTTACAACCCGTTCTGTAATCAGGAATTCCGCCGGAGCAGCAGTACACTTTCCTGGAGTTCACCGCTTAGCAACGAGATCAGGCTTTCCTCAAGTTTCAGTTTTTCAAGACTCTTACCGATAAAGATCAGCCGGCTTTTCCTCGCCTCTCCATGTTTCCATGGATCGCCGGCAGAGATCATGATGTGGTCGCGGACTGATTGTACCACGACTTTCTTTGCAACCTTCTCAAAACTGACAATCCCTTTGATGCGATAGATATCTGCACCATAATACTCAACCAGATGGTCGAGCCAGAAGTTAAACTGGTGCGGGTCGAAATTGCGCGTGAAAGTATAACTGTGGGATTCCACCTGGTGGGCCAGCGGCGTCTGTTGCCTGCTCACCATTGCAAAGCCTGATGGGCGTATGATACCACTGCCTAACTTTAATCCGGAAGCCTTTTCTGAAAACGCTTCGATTTTCTCCGGTGCATAGGAATAAGTGTCCAGTAAAGAAAATCCATCCATTTTTCCAAAGCTGGTCTGATGTATCCCGGCAAAGGGATTAAAAGACCTGACAAGGGCTTCAGCTTCTGCAAGCCCCTGTTCATCCGCCAGATCAACTTTGTTCAGGAGAATGGTGTCCGCGTAACTGATCTGCTTCGCAGCCATTTCGGCATCTGAAGTAATCAGCCCGATGTTTCGCGCATCCACCAGACAAACAACACTGTCGATCCGGTAAAACATTTCCACCTGATCCGACGACATAAAAGCCTGCACAACCGTTGAAGGATCAGCAATACCTGTCGTCTCAACAATCAGGTGCGTGAGTTTGTGCCTGATGTTCAGCAGATCGAACAGCAATTCAGAAAGTTCACCGTTCATGGTGCAGCATATACAGCCATTCGACATTTCGAAGATGTTTTCATTCTCTACCCCAACAATCAGATCGTTATCGATGGGGATTTCGCCGAACTCATTTTCAATAACAGCAATCTTTTTTTCAGGATTTGAAGCAATCAGCCCGTTCAATAAAGTTGTTTTGCCGGCACCGAGAAACCCGGTGAGTATAGTTACCGGAAGCCGGTCATCGTCGGTATAATCAGCCATTATGTATGATTGTGGGTCAGGAGTTCTTTTAACCGGGTGTAAAAATAGCAATTCCGGATGAGGGATTCAGTCAATGGACCTGCGTACTTTGAAATGATCGTTTTGAGTGTTGAACAGATCCTGATTCAGAGTTTAAACTGATAGCCGATGCCCCCGATAAATTCCATTACCGGGTTGTTGACATTCATTTCATTCTGTATCATATAGTATACATCTATGCGATGATGTTTCGAAACCGAATATTCCAGACCGGCCGAAGAACGGATTTCATCAAACATAAATGGCTGGTTATGCCGTAAAGGGGAAAACAGTTCGACAGAAAAACAGGGTTCCCATTTCCTGTCGAGATCAAATTTGAGACTAAATTTATTCCTCGAATAATATCCGGCAAAGCCGCCATCAGGAGCACGACCGATATCGGCATATTCATCCTGAAAACGGGTACGGAATTGCAGTATAAACGGTTTTATCTTTTTTTCGGCCTTAACGTCAATAAAAACCCTGTGACGGGGACTGTAAAGGTTATTGGTCTTCCGTTTCATGGTATACCTGTAATTGAACGAAGCTTTCAGATATTTATTCAGCTTATATTCCAGACCGGTTTCACTGATCCATGTATCGAGTTCGGTAATATTTTCATTGAATCTGTATTCCTGTGAAACAGCGACAGATATTTTCTTAACGAGTTTGGCTTCGAAAGCCAGACTTGTCCATAAACCGGCATCTTTCACCTGGCCAATGGCTGCAGAAATAAACATCAAATACAATATAACGGTAAAACAACCTGATCTGAAAGGGATCCGAAGTTTCATTATGATTGTCTAATTTTTATAATAATAGACAATGACAGAGGTAGCATCTTTAAGAAAATCGATGGAAGTAATTGAAAATCTGTGGATATTCAATCCGGTACGTTTACGCAGATCTTCAAGTAAAATCGCATGATTTTCAGGCTTAATCATTTCAATGTTTTCATAGGTAACCGCTTTTGACTGTTCCTGTCTGAATACCAGGGGATGATCGAGGATAAAAATAAACAGTACAAGGATCAGGTTAAAAACACTGATCGGAAGCAGGCTAAGGCCAATCGCGTTGATTAGTCCAAGGGCAATGGCAAGCAGCAGGTAGGTCATTTCCTTCATCGAAATGCCTTCGGTACGGTAACGGAGCATTGAGAAAACGGCAAACAGACCGAAAGCTGCCCCCATCGAAATACTGGTCTTGTTCAGGACAAATGTTATGATGAAAATGATGATGTTAAAAATAAAGAAAGTAAACATGAACTCCTTATTCCGGTAATTAGGGAAATAAATAAGTCCGAAAATCAACAGCATCGAAGCCAGATCAATAAGAATACTGTATACAAAGCGATAATTGAGTGTAATCGGCTCATCGGCTACCTGAACAACCTGATGAGAAGGAATCCCAAGGTTAGTTTCAACAACAGCAATTGTTTTTGACTCAGGCTGAATATGAGTCTGACCAGCAGCAATAACTGTAAACAGCATTAAGCCCATGAATAACACAGAAATCACAATCTGTTTAACATACATCATAACCAAGTTTATTTAGAGCCATTAATTTCCGTTTGAAACGGTTCTTCTTGAAACTTTCATGCAGACAGGTAATCCCCAGACAATATTTACTCAGGTAGAACTCATGCAGCCGGTTTTCACGCATCAATTGCCTGAAAGGAGAAAGTGCGTGTTTTTGTTGTTTAACTTCAACAATTGCAATTTTTTCAATACTTTTTTCAGAAGATTCATCCCCGTAGCGCAGGTTAGTATCAATTGTCAGACGCTCTCCCACCTTAAGGTTCGCAAGAGTAATCCTGTTGAATTTTACCCGGAGTGAAGGCAGATAATTATTAAAATCATCATTGGTGCATTCATGCACAAATTGCTGCTGATTCCTGGTCAGAATTTCTGCAATGTTACCGACAGATACACGCCTTTTAATTGTCCGGTGTGTATTTGTTTTCAGTTTAACTTCAAAGAAAGAAATTCCTGAGTTGACATATTTCCTGAACCGCAGCTTATACCTGTTCTGTCGCCCGTTATGGTGCATCTTGTAAAGATCAAAAGCAGGTGTATCAAAATAAAGCGTTTCATATGGATGAAGTATTTGTCCGTCAATTTTCAGGACTAAATATTCATCTGAAATCTTTTCAAGCAGGACAGCAAGCTGATCCTGACTGAGAATGTATTTGGTATCGATACGATCGAGCAATTGCACCTGATCCATCTGTTCAAGACTAATCGGTGAAAACTGCCTGAGTGAATCTAAAAGCTTATCCATCAGATAATATTCTTGGTATAACAACGGGTTAAAGGAATTAATCCGCAAAACCATTGATTGTAATCCCGCATTGTTCCCTGCATTGATTATTTGAATATGATTATATCATCGGCTTTCACCGTTTGCCTGTTTCCGGTAATCTTTACTTCCCTGATAACGGCATACTTGCCCGAAGGCAGTGTGAGTGTCGAATCTTCTGAATAAACAAACACAGTGTAATTTCCCGGACGAAGGTATTTGAATTCATACACTCCATTATAGCTTGTTCTGATCCGCTCTGAATAGCTGAGGTCATCACCGTAAATGATGTACACTTCCTCATCCGCTCCGTCGTAAATATCGTTTAGTACAGTATAATTACTGTTGTAATTATGAACGATTACTTTACCGTAAATGGAGGAATTACCGCCTTCACCGGCCTCTTTGGAGCAGGAAACAGCTATCAGTCCTAAAAAGAGTGAAAATGAGAAAATTCTGAAATACTTCACAAACATTTAATGATTTCTTAACATTGTATTAAGCGCAAATTTATATAAAATTCAGGTGCATTTAAAAATAATGGATTCTGAAATGAATAAAAGAGTTCATAACCTGTTCCGCTGATCAATACCATTAGAATTGTCGGACAGATACCCGATAAAAAGGAGCTTTGTAAGAACTTTTTGAAAACAATTTGTCAGATAACCATTTTCGTTCTTGTTTTTCCAAAACAATGTCAAACTTTGAATGTTTACATCAACTATCCGGATCTCCAGGAAGGAAATCCGGAAACATTTACCGGTTTAAATGATTCTGAAATTTAAGTTTCTGTCGAATTTTGTTGTAAGCGAATTCAACTCTTAAAAACCTCTTGCCACTGTCACATCTGGCCTGCCTGCCGGGGCATTCCGGCAGGCGAAACAGAAACCTGTTCAACTCCTGAACGATCAATATTGAACGATTCCACAGGGCTTCGTACCATCAGCCATCGGTATTGCCTGGCAGAAGCTTAAACGATAAACTCAAAATCTCTTTAAAGCAAAGCCAGGACTAAATCACCCGACTGTCAACATCAAATCTTAACACTTTAAATCAACCAAACCTACTTCTTATGTTTGATCAATTATTAAAACTGGTACAGGAAAATGCCGGTGAAGCCATTGTAAAAAATCCTGCCATTCCCAACGAACAGAACGACGAAGCCATTGAAACTGCTGCCGGTTCGCTTTTCAACAACCTGAAAAGTCAGGCCGGGAGCGGTGGAATTGATTCAATTCTTGATATTTTTAAAGGAGGAGGCCAGGCTTCATCCAATCCGATGGTCAATGATCTTTCTTCCGGTGTTGCCGGTGACCTGATGAAAAAATTCGGACTCGACAGCGGTGCTGCAGGCAATATCGTAAAACAGATTATACCGGTTGTGATGGACAAACTGAAAGGCAAAACCAACGATCCCAACGACAGCAGTATTGACCTCGAAGGCGTGATCGGATCCCTTACCGGAAAAGGTGGGGGTGACATCCTTGGTAAAATCAAAGTGATTTTCGGAAGTTAATTTTATTCTATAACAGTTTCTGTTCTGGTTCAAGAGTGAAATATTGAGACTAAAGTACGATCAAAAATCAAAGCCTCGCTGAACCTGACTGCCAGGAATTCAGGCAGGTGAAGTCGAAGCGCATCTGACTGTACATCCTTCGACTCCGCTCAGGATGACAATTATGTGTGGAACATTGAGGTAATATACTGATTAAAAAAACAATGTCATGCTGTAGTCGAAGCGCAACGATATGTCTCCTTCGACTCCGCTCAGGATGACAATTATGTGTGGAACATTGAGGTAATAAACTGATTAAAAAAACAATGTCATGCTGTAGTCGAAGCGCAACGATATGTCTCCTTCAACGCTCAGGATGACAATTATGTGTGGAACATTGAGGTAATATACCGATCAAAAAATCAATGTCACGCTGAGTGTAATCGAAGCGAGAAGGACGTCTGTTGTGACTTTCCCTTGGAAGCAGGCGGGACAAGCAGCTCAGTATGATTGGTCAATCATATTACAGGTGCTTGCTTTTTCGTCCCGTTTTCTTTTTTCTTTCCTTAACCAGTTGAAGAGTAGCCTTCATAGATTCAGACAGTTTTTCAATCTGTAAAGGAATTCCGTCAGAGATATATTCTTTAGCTTTTTCTGAAGGAAGCTTGAAAATAAGATTGTTCAGGACTGATGCCAGTTGAATCAATGACTGAATTTTAACTTCCTGCTGTCTCCATAATTTTCTTTGAATGGGATCTGAGCCAGGTTTGGTTGTAATACCTGTTTTAACTGCATCAGGGATTCTGATCAGCTGGTTTGTTTTTGTGGAAATTTCCACGCCCTGATTCAGGAACCGTTCAACGGCATAGGAAAACAGGGTTATACCCTTTTCGTATCCTATTTCAGATGGTTGTTCCAGATAGGCTAGAAAAAGGGCTCCGGCCTTCTGATAATCCCTGATTCTGTATGCGGTAAGCGCCCTTTTCAGGAAATTACCGGCCTTTCCTTTTTCAAGTTCACTGATGATCAGCGTTTCCGGTGTTTCATTGCCGGCAAACTCAAGCACCACCGGATCGGTCATGATTACCCTGCTGTTTAAGGGTGTTTTCAGCAACACTCCCGAAAAGGTAGTACACCGGCTCAATGCCACGTAAACCTGTCCGGGTGCAAAGGCTTCGCCCAGATCGGCAATGATTTTCTCAAAAGTCAATCCCTGGCTTTTATGCACTGTAATGGCCCAGGCCAATTTCAGCGGGTACTGTATAAATGAGCCGATGGCTTCTTCAATTACCTTGCTTTCCTTGCTGTCCCATGAATACCTGATGTTCGCCCATTCCTCGCGTGCCACTGTTATTATTTCCCCTTCGGGCAACTGTACAAAAAGCCCTTCCTCAGAAATCTCAATTACATGACCGATTTTGCCATTATAGTAGCGTTTGTTCCGGTCGTTGCGCAGAAACATCACCTGGGCTCCTTCCTTCAGTTTCAGGATAGCATCGGCCGGATAACTATGCTCGGGAAATATCCCATCAACCACAGCTTCAAACCGGTGGAGGGGTTCATTGATTTCACGAAGCCGCATTTCATTGGTCTCCTCCACCATGCGGTTGTGGGTGGCAAGAATAATATAATCTTCTTCCTGTTCCGGAGAAAAGCCATGAAGGAACCGGCTGTTCAGGGTGTTGATATCGTCGGCTTTCAGGCTATTAACCCTGATTCTGTTGAGCAGATCAATGAAGTCCTGATCCTTCTGCCGATAAATTTTCTTCAGTTCAATATAGACCGGTTTCTGTACCTGCAGTGCCCTTGAGCTGAAAAAGAAAGGGCTTTCGTAAAACTGCCCGAGAATACTCCAGTCGTCCTGATTCACAATGGGCGGCAGCTGAAAGGTATCACCGATCAGCACCACCTGAACCCCACCGAAAGGGGTAAACTCCCTTTTACGAAAAACCCTGAGCAGCCTGTCAATCACATCGAGCAGGTCGCAACGGACCATTGAAATTTCGTCAATCACCAGCAACTCAAGGCCGCGGATAATCTCCAGTTTATCCCTGTGATACCTGAAATGGTCGTTGATCATGCTTTTGTCAGGATCCTCCACAGGCACACGCACCCTTAAGCGTTTATCGCCGGGGACATACACGCTTGGTTTGATGTTGAAGAAGGAATGAATCGTCTGTCCGCCTGCGTTCACTGCCGCCACCCCTGTCGGAGCCAGTACCACCATGTTTTTATTGGTGATGTGCTTCAGCATTTTCAAAAAAGTTGTTTTACCTGTACCGGCCTTTCCGGTAAGGTACAACATCCGGTTGGTATGCAAAACGAATTCAGCGGCATACCTGAATTCAGGGTTGTTTTCATCGATGGGGATGTTGTCGATAACCAATGGCATGGAGAAATGTTAAGGAACAGCTAAAGTAATAATTATAGGGTTTAAGACCTGCATGACTGACTTCGGCAATGCTCAGATTCTAATGACCGATGAAAAAACAGTTTGAGATACAAAAGGGATAAAGCCGGGTGTGTATCTGTTTAATCTGGAATCAGGAGGAAAAAATATATTCGGGAAGATTGTATTCCGGTAATAAGGTAAGCGCTAATCTGGTAAAAATCGTGAAAATAAGATTATTGGCATTTAAAACAAATCAGTATGTGAACCTGTGCGGGTTAGCCATATCTCCATATCATCAGGGAATACAGACCAAATAAGAAGCCAATCAGGTTATAGGTGAGCTTCCCAAAAACCGGTGTATTTTCCTGAAAGTTTATGAGGGTTATATCTGTTTGTTAGCTGACCCTTTTCTTCAAGTTCAAGGATAGCAGTTTTTAATACCTCCATATCGAAACCTCTTTTTTTCAGAAGCTTCACATCTTTCTTAAATTTGTTTGTAAAGACCAGAAAAAACATCAGATTCCAAGTTTATTGAAAAGCTCATCCGCATTTTTAGCTTTCGTACCTTTCTTTTTCCTGACATCATCCATTGCCTTTCTTGTTTCGTAAGCAGATGCGGATTCTTCCACAATTTCTGCTTCAATGTTCATTTTTTTCAGAAGTTCGGTTAATAAGTCCTGTTCTTCTTTTGATTTTGGCTTGATAACAATGGTGGTCATTTTTACATATTTTAAACCAAAGATACATTTTTTCCAACTTTTCTCTGCTCAAAATCAACATAAATGATATGTATTTGTAATGTAGGGACATGATAAAACTTGACCATATAATCGTATGCTGGTATGTCTTGTTCCTGCATTATCGCATAAATAAAAATCCGGTCAGAATTTCTCCGACCGGATTATATTTTTTTAGCAGTGAAAATCAATAATCAGCTGATTTCCAAATTGCTAATCAGTTACTTAGATTTACCAGCGTTTCCGTTGAAACGGACGTTGCCCTGAATTGGATGGGCGGGCAGGTCTGCTATGGAATGAAGGGCGCTCCGGCCTTTCGGCAGCTACCGCATCCAAAGCGGCATGTGAACTGGCCACAAACCCGTTCATCCGCTTGACTTCGATGGCCCTGGGTAATAATTTGTTGATATCTTTCAGGCTGCCGCGCTCTTCCGATGCACAGAAGGATATGGCTGTTCCGCTTTCGCCTGCTCGACCGGTCCGGCCGATCCGGTGCACATAGGTTTCAGGCACTTCCGGCAGTTCAAAATTGATGACATGGGTCAGTTTGTCCACATCAATTCCGCGTGAAGCGATATCGGTGGCAACCAGTACTTTGATTGTCCTGTTCTTGAATCCCTGCAACGCTTTCTGGCGTGCCATCTGCGACTTGTTACCATGAATGGCGACCGCTGAGATGCCTATTTTGTTCAGTTCCCGGGTTACCTTATCGGCCCCATGCTTGGTGCGTGTAAAGATCAGGGCTGTTTCAATCTCTTCGGATTCAAATACCTGTTGAAGCATGGCCCGTTTATCAGCCTTCTCAACATAATAAACAGATTGGTTTACGCTTTCGGCCGGGGCAGAGTTCGGAGCCACATGGATCATTACAGGATTGTGGAGCAGGCTGTCGGCCAGCGCCCTTATTTCCTGGGGAATGGTTGCGGTAAAGAATCCCGTTTGTTTCCGGACGGGTAATTTGGCGATGATCCGTTTGATATCGGGAGCAAACCCCATATCGAGCATGCGGTCGGCTTCGTCAAGAATAAAGAATTCAATGGTATCCAGGCGGATAAAGCCCTGGTTCATCAGGTCAATCAGCCGCCCGGGCGTTGCTATCAGTATATCGATGCCTTTCTTCAGAATGGTTGTCTGGGGATTCTGTGAAACACCTCCGTAAACGACGGTATGTCTCAGTCTGAGGCCTTTACTGTAATCGGTAAAGCTTTCGCTGATCTGGATGGCCAGTTCGCGGGTAGGTGCAAGCACCAAAGCCCTGATTCCGGAAGTTTTCCGGTCGGCCTGGCCAGCATAGAGTTTCTGTAATATCGGAACAGCAAATGCGGCAGTTTTGCCGGTGCCTGTCTGGGCTGTGCCGAATACGTCGGAGCCTTTTAAGAGATGGGGAATTGCTTTTTCCTGAATGGGTGTTGGTTCAATGTAACCCTTTTGTTTCAACGCCTGGGTAATGGGCGCAATGATGTTCAGATTTTCGAATGTCATGTAAAATTGATAAAGTGATCGCAGCCGGTAAACAACCGTGGCTTTTCGGAGTGACCTGAGTTAAATTCTGAAAGGATCGGGAAATAACGAAGGTTCGATTGGCAGGAGAGGATATAAACCTATAAATGAGAATCAGCTACTTTAAATGAACCGCAAAGATAGCATAATGTTTTGATAAAAAGGAAATTAATTCAAAATCGCATTTAAACTGAAACGATACCGGTGATTCCTGATCGTTCCGGAACACTAACTCAGATTATAATACACTGTCTGCGTGACCGGTACCACCGCAGGATGACCCTGTAAATTTTATGAAGGGATTGAAAAATAATTCCGGTAAATCAACCTTTGGCAGAAAATACCAACGCTATCTTCATCTGAATTTAACTTACCTGAGAAGAATCCTCCTAACAGAAACAGACTTACCGAATGAAACCCCAACGTTGTACAGGCCCTTTCCGTTTCCGGATAAGTCAATTTTTTCAGATAGTCTGCCCCTGGAGGAACTTTGGTAAACAACGCGACCTGTGGCATCACTGATGGTCACCAGGATGCTTTCATTCCCGGTGTTTTCTATATCCAGATATATCTGGCCTTCGGTTGGATTGGGATAAATCCTGACACCGGCAGGATCATGCTGTCGTACACCGGTTACAAGGCCTGACTGCAATACTGTGACAAAAACCGGGCTCATCCCTTGTGCTGTTACCTTCAGGTTTGCAATGCGGTCATCGGTAGAATGGTTTTCCAGATATGCAGCTATAATTGTTCCGTCACCGGTTCCCGAAGGTGTGGCCATACACCAGAGAGCATCGCTGTGAACGGTCCAGTCCGTATTGGAAGAAACCGTGAAGTCGACGGTACCGGATTCAGCAGGTACCTGCTGGCCCGGAGGTGAGACCTGAAGTACCGGGGGAGCACCGAACTGAAGTACGGTAACGGTTTGATCTGAAAAACCAGCTACAGAAACGGTGATGGAAGCTACACGACTCTCCGTAACTTCATTTTCTGTATAGGTAGCAATGATGGTCCCGTTGCCTGAGCCTGAAGGGGTCACTGTGCACCAGTCAGCATCGCTTTGCACCGTCCAGCCTGAATTTGAAACAACGGTAAAATGGGTGGTTCCCGCGGTATTTGAAACATTCTGGTTAGCAGGAGAAACCAACAATGTTATGGTGGCTCCGGCCTGGGTCAAAGTAACGGATTGATCTGCAGTTCCCGCCGCGGAAATTGTGATGGTGGCAACCCTTGTGCTGTTATCCGTATTCTGGCTATAGTCTGCAATGAGCGCACCATTCCCGTTTCCGGATGGCGTAACTGAACACCAGCCTGCATCACTTTGAGCAGTCCAGGCTACATTTGAAGTCACGGTGTACGGGGTTTCTCCTGCAGCAGCGCTAACATCCTGATTCACCGGTGAAACAGCAAGGGCAGGATCAGAACCCAGCTGCATCAGTGTAACTGTCTGGTTTGCTGCACCAGGGGCCGAAACAATGATGACAGCCGTTCTGGAGGTCGTTCCTGAATTTTCCGAATAGTTCGCAGATATTGTTCCATTACCGGTCCCCGATGAAGTTACTGTACACCACCCGGCACCGGTCTGGGCCGTCCAGCTTGTATTTGAAGCTACAACAAATTCTGCCGAACCCGCAGCAGAGGAGACATTCTGTGAAGACGGTGTAACCGATAAAGTAATCACAGCTCCGGCCTGTGTAACAGTGACTGTAAGATCGCTGGCACCTGAGGAAGAAACTGTGATAAGAGCCATCCTTGAAGATATGGAAACATTCTCGGTATAACTGGCAGTCAGTGTTCCGTTCCCGGTTCCGGATGGGGTAACAACACACCAACCCGCATTACTCTGGGCTATCCAGCCTGAATTGGAAGTTATCGTAAAAGAGGTATTTCCGGAGGAAGCCGGAACACTCTGGTTTGATGGGGTAATTGTCAGAATAACCGTTGTCCCGGCCTGAACCACGGTGACCGTCTGGTTGCCTGCCCCTGTGGCTGAAACTGTGATGGTGGCCGTTCTTGAAGTGGTGCCGGTATTTGTAGTATAGGTTGCAGTCAGCGTCCCGTTCCCATTTCCCGATGGAGTAACCGTACACCAGCCGGCATTGCTCTGGGCGGTCCATGAAGTGTTTGATGCAACAGTGAAAGCTGTGCTTCCCGCTGCCGCCGTTACATTCTGGCTCGACGGCGTTACCGACAGGGTGACTCCATTTCCCGACTGAACCACGGTGACCATCTGGTTGCCGGCCCCAGTGGCGGAAACTGTGATGGTGGCCGTTCTTGAAGTGGTGCCTGTATTTGCTGTATAGGTCGCAGTCAGTGTCCCGTTCCCGGTTCCCGATGGGGTAACTGTACACCAGCCGGCATTGCTCTGGGCGTTCCAGGAGGTGTTGGATGTTATAGTGAAAGCCGTGCTTCCCGCCACAGCGGTGACATTCTGGGATGATGGCGCCACACTGAGGGTTGCCGCGACTCCCGCCTGCACCACGGTGACCGTCTGGCTACCGGCTCCTGTGGCTGAAACTGTGATGGTTGCCGTTCTTGAAGTGGTGCCGGTATTTGCTGTATAGGTTGCAGTCAGTGTCCCGTTCCCGGTTCCCGATGGGGTAACCGTACACCAGCCGGCATTGCTCTGGGCGGTCCAGGCTGTAGTGGAAACTACTGAAAAAGTGGTTGATCCTGCAGGAGCCGTAACATTCCGGGTAGAAGGCGTAACACTCAAAGTAGCCCCTCCTTCGTAGGCAATCGCAGCATTGAAAATTTCATTTACAAACTGTGGAGCTACCAATGCGGTGGCAGTTCCGTTTGGGTGGCTATCGGAACTACTGACTGCGTACTGTGGAAGTTGATAACCATTGGCATCTGTAAGTTTCGAAAAATAATGAAAAACATAAATGTTCGGAGGAAAGGCACCCATCTCAGGATCAAGCCCCTGGGCAAGCGTGTCCTTGGCCCAGGTGGTGAATTGCTTTGCCAGTGCGGCAGCGGCAGGATTCGTATTTCCCTGAACATGCGGTGCATTGGTCCAGATAGCAAAGAAATTCTGTGGTCTGGATGCCATTACGGCAACAATATTTCTCCAGTGCCACTTGTGGTTGTAAATCGATTTTACAGTCGGGGTGAGTGTATCGGATGGTTGTCCTATCCCGGTCATTTCTGATGAAGGGAAGCAGGATTTTATCACCACAATCTTATTGTTGTTCATTACCGAAAAGATGTTTAAACCGGCAACTTCATTGTCGAAAATACGATGCCAGTATTCCCATTCATTATTACCACCACTGGGCCACCATTGCTGACCCATGGTCACAGCACCGGATCCGGTGTACCCGTGCAGGGTGTTGTAATTGGAAATCTCCTGCGGAATGCTGGTAGATGAACCGTTGGGGCCCCATATATTCAGCCCGGTCGAATGGTGAAGAAAAGTTCCGCTACGGAAGAGGGTTTGTGCGATTGGGTTGAATGGTAATAATAGAATCAATACCAGCAATAGAAAATATTTCAGAACGCTCATTTTCAGATAATTTTTGAATGCGTTGCCCCTTTTTAGAGAGAATCCGGATCATCATCCGTTTTACCACTTCCAAACCAGTATAAACAGTTGGTTTGCATCAAAGATCTTCTCTTTCAACTGAAATAAATCAGCATATTTTCAGGGTAAATTTAATCTTTATTTAAAAACAAAAAAAAAATTAAAAAGTTTCGAAACTGAAACTTTAAGAATACATCGGAATAAAAAGAAAATATCCGGTTCAGTAATAAGCATTTGGATGATTATCCCCTGAGAGTTAATCACATATTTTGAAAAAGGTTGAACATTTTGCCCCTCAACGGTGCACAGGATACTAATCTGGTATTTCTGATAAATCTCCTCTTTCAGGGATGAACCATACCGACAAAATAGAACTGATTGTTATCCAGCGTAGTAATATCTGCCGTATCGACCGAACCATCACCGTTTACATCTTCCGGAAAATAACCGATGGCAAAATTAACAGAAAGATTATCGAAACCGGTAATATCTGCGGTATCAACAATGCCGTTCTGATCCACATCCGCGCCGTAAACAGCATAATAGGAGCCGGAGATGTGCTTCAGGTTATTCCCGTAAGCTTTCGATGGCTGGTTAAAACTATATCCGGTCACCTGTCCGGCAAATGAAACAGGATAAGTAGTAGTAGTTTCAATCGAATTGCGGTGTTTTACTGTGATGTAGTAGCTTCCGGCAAGTGATTGAGGAATATTGACGGATGCGCTGCCTGAAGTGGAGAGCTCTACCTCAGCTGAATTGAAAACAATGGAATTATAGTTACCGGCGCTGTGCAGTTCCACTTCGATATGGTCTGCAATCCCGGCTCTGAAACGCGGCCCGCTTTCATCATAAGCCTGATTCATCTGCCCGTTTGAAGCATACAACCCTTCGAGCAATAAATTCAGGTTCAATACCTTACCAGGATTTGCTGCCTGATTAATGGTCAGTATGACATTCGGGAGTCCGGCAGAACTTACTGTTATGGTAACTGATCGTGCCGTTGCATGATTTTCGTTGAAAGTTGCCGTCAGCACTCCACTGCCGGAACCTGCAGAGGTGACGGTACACCAGGGTTGGCTGCTTGTAGCTGACCAGGCATTGTTTGTAACCACATTGAAATTAACCGATCCGGCAGAAGCTGATACGGCTTGTGAAGCAGGGGTAACACTGAGCCCGTTACCTGCTTCGTAAGCAATGGCAGCATTAAAAATTTCGTTCACAAACTGCGGAGCTACCAGAGCGGTAGCATTCCCGTTCGGGTGGCTGTCGGAATTACTAATGGCATATTGAGGCAACTCATAACCGTTAGCATCGGTTAACTTGGAAAAATAGTGAAACACGTAAACGTTGGGAGGGAATGCCCCAAATTCCGGATCAAGACCCATTGCCAGGGTATCTTTTGCCCAGGTAGTGAATTTCTTTGATAAACCGGCCGCGATGGGATTGGTTGCACCCTGTACATGAGGCGCATTGGTCCAGATGGCAAAGAAATTCTGTGGTCTGGAGGCCATCACACTGATGATGTTTCTCCAGTGCCATTTATGATTGTAGACTGATTTGGTGGTTGGAGTAAGTGTATCTGAAGCCTGCCCTGTCGCGGTCATCTCAGAGGAAGGGAAACAGGATTTGATCACCACAATTTTATTGTTGTTCATTACCGAATTGATGCTTAGCCCGGGTACCTCATTGTCAAAAATACGGTGCCAGAACTCCCACTCATTGTCACCCCCGCTGGGCCACCATTGCTCGTTTATATCAACCTCAGAAGTTCCGGTATACCCATGAACTGCATTGTAATTAGCTGTTTCCTGCGGGATACTTGTGGCAGAACCGTTTGGCCCCCAGATGTTCAGTCCGGTTGAATGGTGCAGGAAGGTTCCGGTACGGAACAGGGTCTGTGATACAGCAAAGAAAGGAAGGATCAACAGCAATGAAAGATATATGTTTTTTCTTATCATAATTTTTACATTTGATTTCAGATAGCCGCGATAAATGATCACAAGGCAATACCTTATGTGTACAGGCAGAATATACAGAAGAGTTCCCACGCTTAAGGCGGACTCCCAGACGGTAGATGATTACCGCAGGATCATTGTGTCGTTGGTTCTGAAAATTCAGAAGTTACAAATATACAATGAATTACAAAAGAAATGCAATCATTCGTAAAGAACAACCGGAGCTTCGTCATTAAGTGAAACAAATGCCGTCAGAATCCAGCCACATTTTCAACTGAGAATTAGATATTTACTCTTTCAAATAAAAAATATGCTCTTCCGGTTTCCGGAAAAACCCCTGAAATAATTAACATTTATTTAACAGAGTCAGGTTTCCATGAATGAAACGGAAATTGAATCCGCTTCCGAACTCACCTTTATGCAATAAAATAAATAATCCGGAGTGGTGAATTCCGGCTCCGGATTATTTAACTTTCCGTCATCAGCACAACGGAACCAAAGAGGCTGTCTCAAAAGTCAGGAATTGTCAATATTTCGATCCCGATAGTTATCAGTGATTTTACAAGCTAAATTTAATTTAGTTATCTATCGGGACTAAGGCAGTATTTTCCGCATAGCAATCTGATAGCATTTTATTATAGGCACTTTAGCTCATTCGATCATAATTATTGTTTCTTAGCGATTTAATAT
>JAZDHI010000040.1:0-62655 GCA_043806115.1 Bacteroidota bacterium | reverse complement strand
GAGGTGGTCACACAATTAACAAAAAAACGAAATTAACAAAGAAAAGAAAAAGAAGCAAAAAGAAAAGAAAATCAACAACTTACACAAATAAGTCAAAGAACTATTAACACTTTTTGTTAATAAACATGCAAATCTAAATGGCACTGAGAGCACTAAGGTTCACTTAGAATTTATCTGATGACTAATGATCCGTTAAAAAAAATATTGTCTTTGCGTCCTTGCGTCCCTGCCTGCCGGTTTATCCGCCAAAGGCGGACAAGCTCGCCGAAGGAGGGCAGGCAAGGTTTGCGTGAAACAATTGTCTGACACATTTTTTTGAATTTCTGAACCACTCAGGCACCAGAACTGCCAGACAAATATCAATTTAAAATGTTCTTTTACCATGAAACAGCAGCTGTAAATAGTTCACTCTTCCACTCAGAATTGTCTTTCGAACAGCGGCAGCATAACCACAAATTTATTGTCCTTCTGCTTCACAATCACCTCTTTTCCCGAAAGAAAGAGGTACCGGTCGCGGATGTTGGCCAGCCCCACCCCGGTGGAGGGTTCCCTGTCGATTTTTGGCTGAATGTTGTTCTCAACCACCAGCCATGAATCCTCAGCTACATATACCTTCACATGCAACGGATTATCACGGGAGATGACATTGTGCTTCAATGCATTTTCAATCAGCATCTGCAGGGCCAGCGGGGGTACGGCATAATGAAAGAAACTCTCCTGTACATCGAAGGCAACCGACAGCTTTTCCCCGAAACGGCTTTGCTGAATAAAGACGAATTCCCTGGCCATTTTCAGTTCATCGCGCAGCAACACCACCTCTTTATCCCTCGAATTCAGCATATAACGCATAAACTCCGACACGCTCTCCACATACCTGCCGGCAACAGGATTGTCGTTTACCAGCATCAGCAGTGTGTTGAGACTGTTGAACAGAAAGTGTGGGTTTACCTGGTTGCGGAGGGTTTCGTAACGGGCTTCCATATTGGCTTTCTCCAGCGCCTGGGTTTTCAGCATATTTGATTTCCACTCCATAAAAAAAGAGACAGAAGCGTAAATGGCACTGATCATAAAAGTGATCAGCAGGCCGGTAATGACAAAACTGACCATTTCGCCCTGATTCATGGGTACACCGAGGAAATTGATGATCACCCAGATGTTGGCCGATTCTACCACCACCACAAATAACGTCAGCGACAGTATCATAGTCACCAGCAATTTGACGGGTTCCCTGAAAACGGAAAACTTCGAAACAGCATAATTGATGATGATCATACTGCCATTCCACAACAGGGCTGTGCAGACCAGTGAAACCAGCACAATTCTGAGAAATCCGGCATCGGTGGAAGGGTTATCGAAACGGATCACCGGAAAAAGGATGGAAATCACAAGGATTCCAACGATGCGGGTCAACACTTCCTTTCGGGTAGGCTTGTACCTGTGGTCATGATCAAAACTGAAATCCTTTGGTTCTCTCATGGGCGAATCTGTTCTCGGAATTTGATTAACTGGTTTGATTAAGACATTCAAATCAATCCTTCAATTGGATCAAAGCTTTGAGGGAAGTTCATCAACAATACGGCAGCTCCGTTCAGTATAGCGAAACCCGGCAATGCTGAAAAAGCGGAATAAATATATGACAATCGATTCACTTTATTCAGGTTATCGTCTATTTCCACTTTTTCTTCCGGCAACCATCTGTTGAAGCAGGTATCCTGTAAATCCCGGATTCTCATCGCGGGAATGACAGGATACCAATGGATTATCTTTATCAGAAATGCAGCCTGTACTGGGCCATCGGGAAGAATCCGAGCTGGTAAAGGTCTTTCACTTCGTTTTCAGACTTACTGTAGGCCTGGAGCAGTACATTCTTGTTGTTGGTAAAGTTCTCCACATAGAACAACCATTCATGCGAAAGCTTTTTACCGTTCATGCGGTATCCAACCTTGATGTCGGCTTTGAAAAAAGGGTCGAACCGTTCACTGAACGCTTTGGTTTCATCGTATTTTGTCGTACCTGCTGCCTGTGAAGCTGCCAGATCAACAGGGGTGTAACATTTACCTCCGGCATAGGACAGTTTAAAGTCAACAAAGAAAGTTGACCGCGGGTTGATGGGAAACTCTTTACCAACCAGCATATTCAGCACGTAGTTGCCGTTAAAGGCTGTATTCCGCTCCACGCCGTCGCTTCCTTCATATTTCGACTGAAACAGTGAAAGGGTTGCCAGGTAATAAATGTTTCGGCTGAAGAACCGCTCCATGGTAAACTCAAGACCGTAGTTGTAACCACTTCCCCTGTTGACGAGGCTGTCTTCGGATCCCAATCCCCAGCTTGCCCCGGTGTTGAGCATGCTGAAAGAACTGCCTTGTTCTTCAACCGGTACATTGAAAAGATTCTGGTAATATGCTTCTGCTTTAAACCGGGTGTTGGAGGTGAGCAACCAGTCGTAAGCCATCACAAACTGGTGCGATCTGGTAAAGTCCAGTTCCTTGTTGGTCTCCACCAGTGAACCATCGTCCATATGGGTACCGTAGAAATAAGCCGACAAAGTCTGGGTGCGTGAATGCAGCCCGTATCCAAAACTCAGCTTTTTATTTTCGGTCAGTTGCCAGTTGATTCCGATGCGGGGTTCAAGAGCAGCCGATCCGTTCAGGTCGAAGTACGAAAAATGCAGTCCGGGAATAACACTCAGACGGTCGTTAAAACGGTAGGTAGCCTGGGCATAAGCAGAAAAAAGATTCACCCCGTTGTTAAGCGATTTGCTGAAATCAATCATGGAACGCATACCCTGATCTTCTGAATTGTACTGTTTCGAAAGGATATCAAAGCCCATCCGGTCAACACCAGCTCCCATTCTTGTGGAGAGCCGGCTGTTGTATTTGGTATGCACAAATCCGGTGAGCGAGGTTTTGAATTCAGTGTATTGCTGGTCATACTTCTGATGAGGGATGTTGGCTATATCGAGTGTATCGATTTTGGTCCCGCCATCCTGGTATACGCCCGAAAGCATGATTTTATAATAGGTCCGGCTGTTCGAAAACCGGGTGTAGGAAATACCTGAGGCAGCCATGGTAGAACGGTTGGTCAGATCCTGACCTTCGTCGGTGTAGAGATCCTGCTCATTGCCGTCTTTGCTGTCGAGCATGGCGATTTCACTGTCGCCGCCAAGTGCGAACACGGAAATCCGGCCCTTTTTCATCGGGAAGTTGAGCTTAAAGGAGAGGTCTTTGTATTTGGGAATGCCGGTGGTCCCGAAATCAATAAGTCCGTCCATCAGTTCCATGGTCGAATAACGGAAGTTGGCCAGGTAGGATGCTTTCTTTCCTTTGCTGAAAGGACCTTCAGCCCCAAGCTCGAAGCCGTTGAATCCAACCTGGAAGAGAAATTCGTGTTTCTCGTTGTTCCCGTTGCGCATTTTGAGGTCGAAAACTCCGCTAAGGGCATTGCCGTATTCAGCCGGGAAGGCGCCGGTCATAAAATCACTGTTTGATAAAAGGTTGTTGTTCAGCATCCCCACGGGGCCGCCTGTAGTGCCATTCTCGGCAAAATGATTCGGGTTGGGTATGTCGACATCCTCGAGTTTCCACAATAACCCCGAGGGTGAATTTCCGCGGATGATGATGTCGTTCCGCTGATCGTTGGCAGCCAGAACACCGGCATAGTTCATGGCCATACGGGCCACATCGCCGCGGCTCCCGGCGTATTTCTCCGTTTCTTCCACCGAGAAGGAACGGGCGCTGACCGCCGTCATCCGGTTGATGGTCTCATCCCTTAATGAATAGGCTTTGATCTCCACTGCCTGCGTCTGGATAACATTTTCCTCCAGTTCAGCCTCGATGATGACCTCCTTGGCTGAATGAACAATCAGGTTCTCGAAGCTGGCTGTTTTGTATCCGATGTAGCGGACGCTGATCCCCTGACGTCCGATACCCACACCCGTTAACCGGAAATTACCGTTTTCATCCGAGGTGGTTCCTATAAGCGGATCACTGTTTAACAATATGATGGTTGCCCCGGGAAGCGGGGTTTTGGATTCCTTGTCGGTAACGCGTCCCCTGATCGTCTGGGTAAGCTGTGCCATCGATGACAGCGAGATCAGTAAAATCAATAAGGTGGTAAGCAGGCGTTTCATGTCTTGTCGTTTTCTGGTTTTGTATGATGCAAAGATGCGGGGGTGTTTTGTGTTATCCATATCAAAATTGATAAAGCGTTCAAAACGGGGGATGAAGTTTGCAAACTGCCGGATGAAATGAAACCGGACTTTTCAGTTGGTTCGGCGTTCTGAGAAGAGGGAGGAACTTTAGCGACCGAAGCGACTATAGCGACCGAAGCGACTATAGCGAGGGAGTGACTTCTGCGAGGGAGTGACCGAGGAGACTTAAGCGATGGAGCGACTTCAGCGAAAAAGCGAATAATATCAGTGGAAATCCCTGCCATTCGGCAGGTGGGCGTGTCATCCGTGTTCTAAAGGGCGAGGGAGCGACTTCTGCGAGTGAGTGACCGAAGAGACTTCAGCGACCGGGTGTCTTCAGCGATATGCGAATAATTTCTGTGTGAATCCCTGCCAGCCGGTTTACCCGCCGGAGGTGGGCAGGCGGGCGTTTAATCCGTGTCATCCGTGTTCTAAAGGGCGAGGGAGCGACTTCTGCGATGGTTCGACTTCGCCTGCCTGGCTGACGCCAGTCAGACAAGCTCACCACAAGTGGAGCGACTTCAGGGAGGGTTCAAAAATACTATGTGCCTATGCCTTTCCTGATGTGTCTATGTGGTGCATAAACAAACCTTGCTTATGGGTTCAATGGATGCGCCGTTCAGGGGTGAGAGCGACCGAAGCGGCTTCAGCGACCGGGCGACCTCAGCGAATAAAGTGGAAAACCGGACAAATCACTTAGTGACCTGACAACTTCTGGCTAGGCAACCCGCAATATCTTCTCAATCTTGCGACCTCTGGCCAATTCATCCACCAGTTTGTCCAGATACCTGACCTGTTGTGTCAACGGATTTTCGATTTCCTCAACCCGGTAGCCACAGATTACCCCTGTTATAAGATGTGCATTGGGGTTTAAAGTGGCTTTCTGAAAGAAAGAAGAAAAAGTTACCTGTTCCCTGATGAGTGTTTGCAGTTTTTTTTCATCAAAACCGGTTAACCATTGAATCACCCGGTGCAGTTCTTCTTTTGTCCTGCCCTTCTTCTCTACTTTTGCCAGATAAAGCGGATACACCGAAGCAAAGGTCATTTTTGCAATCTGCTCATCGTGTTTGTCAGTATTGCCCATATTTCGAATTTTTCAATTATTTCAGCCTTTCCAGCAGGCCTTTCCTTTTCACAATGTTTTTGTAATCCCACTGAATTTCCCTTGATTTTTTCAGCCAGCGTTTAATATCTTCTGTGTTGACTTGTTCAACCTTAGTATAGAAAACAGAGGCATCTTTAAATTTTCCGCCTGTTACATTTAACTGCGCTTCTTCAAAGTCTGCCCCACTCCAGAACATCAAACGGCATCCGGCTTTTTGCCTGCTATATCCCACAACAGGATTACCATCCAGAAACCAGACAGGATGGGCATGCCAGATTTTGCTTTCAGCTCCGGCAAGTTCGCCGTCGATTATTGTTGCGAGCAAGCTGAAGATTTCTGCATCAACCGTAGTTTGTTTTTGGTTATAGTTCTGAATTTCAATATTCATATTTTATCTTTTGGTTGTTTTCAGTTGTTGAAAAGCTGCCTGATCCTTCTGCCACCATAATCATAAACCGAATTCACGTTGATCAGTGCCTGCCGCAAATTTGCATATTCATTTTAACCTTAAAAATATCAATAAGTTTCAAACCAATAATCAAAACCAGGCTAGCAGATTCTTTAAAATACTTCTGACTTTCTCAGTCCTTTCCCATGGATGGTGATCTCATCCTGCATTACAATTCATCCCTTTCTTCCTGTGATAATAGTGCAATTCCATTTAAATCTGCCTTTCCCTGTTTCAGGAATTCAATGGTTAACCTGTCTGCTTTGCAATCAATAAACCTGATCCGCTTCAAACGGGTGTTGTTTTTAAAGAAGGTGTTGATCAGTGTTGCATTTACAAATGTCACCCTTGTGAAATTGCAGTTTTCAAAATAGCAGTCCTTCATGGTTCCAGAGAAAACCATATCTGCAATATGTGTATCGATAAAAGAGGTATGGTTCCACACAATATCAGAAGTCAGGCTTTTCTCAGGATCATCATGTTTACCGGCAATGCCTGAAAAGCCGCCTGATTTAATCACTGCACCTGTAAAATCGGCCCTACTGAAATTGCAGCCGTAGAGATGGCTTTTTGAAAATGCCGTTCCGGTAAAATCTGAGCCGGAAAAATCACAGTTGTCGATATTGCTTCCCGAAAATTCAGTTTCCTTCAGTGAACAACCCTCAAACATATTTTTAAGCAGGTTTGAGCCCTGAATGCGACTGTTGCTTAGGTCGGAACCTGAAAAGTTGCAGCTATCAACATTGTTGGATTTCAAAAGAAGTCCGGAAAGTTCAGAACCGATAAACCTGCAGCGCTGCATATTGGAGGAGCTGAACTTCCCGTGCAGGTCTTTCAACCCTGAAAAGTCAGCGTCTGCCCAGTTTCCGTCCGACATATCCCAGCTGATCTTTTTTCCTGGCTTAACCACAGGTGGCTCCGGCGCTGCAGTTATCACCCGGGTGCTGACTGAATCAGCCGTTTCCTTGTCCGGAGACTCAAAGGATACCCCTTCCTTCGATGCAACTTTTTGGGTTTCTGAAAAATAATTAAGGTCAACACCCAGGATCTCAGCCAACCGGTTCAAAGTAAGTATGTCGGGCAGCGATTCACCGCGTTCCCATTTTCCAATTGCCTGCTGACTGATAAACAGACGCTCGCCAAGCTTTGCCTGTGAAATATTTACTTTCCTGCGTGCTTCGGCAATTTTATGACCAATTGTTTTTGACTGTGACATGATTTTATGTGTTCGTTTTAATAAATCAACCCTGCAAAAATACCACCGATTTATTTCTAAAATCAAGTAAATACAGCTACTCATGGTTGTAAATATCCTCTTTATGGTTGTTATTTAACAACCATTGGTTGTATTTGGCCGAAATCAGGCTAATACTTGAATTATGAAGAAAAAACCAGCTGTTGTTTGCTTCAAACCTCTTACAATTGAGATACGGGTAAAGTGCTTTTGACTATAAATATCCTGTATCCACAGTAAACTGGTAAGCGGTATAGCATCATTCCAGCATTCCATCTCTTCATCTCTTTAACGCTTCCCAGCCTTCTAAAGCTCCTACAACTATATCATCCTTATCCTTCTCTTCGTTTCCAATAAAATAATTCCTGAACTTTGAAACTTTCAAATCCGGAACCATGAAGAAACTCATTACCCTACTTTGCCTGGCACTGTTAATACTTTCAGGCAGGACCTTCGCTAAACAACTTGTCGTCACCGAGGGATCCCAAACCTATTATACCATCGTGGTGGCAGATACAGCCGATTCGTCCACCCTCTCAGCTGCCTCAGTATTAAAGGAATCCATCTTCCGTATGACCGGGTGCTGGTTGCAGATAGAGCACCAGCCGGCAAAGAAAATGAAATCCCTCTTTATCGGCAGCAGCTGGTTGCAGGGAAAGCCCGTTTATCAGGAGCTACAGACACTATCCGCAGAAGGTTTTTACCTGTACAGCGAAAAGGGCAACTATTACCTTGCCGGGAAACAATCAACCGGAGACCTGTATGCTGTTTATACAATGCTCGAAAGCTGTGGATTTCTGCAGTTCAGCGCCAGAGAAGCATGGTATCCGCCGACATACAAACTCGTTCTGGAAGAGATCAGCCAGGGCTATCAGCCGGATTTCAGTTTCCGTCATGCCCATTTTCCCGACAAGGACAGTCCCGGCTTTTGCATCCCCAATAAAACCCACTCCATGAACGACTGGGGGCTCTTTGTCCATACATTTCAGAAACTCTGCCCACCTGACCTTTATTTTGACCAGCACCCTGAATACTTTTCACAGGTGAATGGCCGCCGTATCCGCGATGGGCAGTTATGTCTGAGTAATCCCGCTGTGATTTCTTTACTTACCGAAAATCTTCGCAAGGAAATTAACCAAAAACCGGAATGCGGCTACTGGTCGGTGTCGCAGAACGACTGCATCAATTATTGCGAATGCGAACATTGCCAGGCTTTGTATGATAAGTATGGCAGTGTTTCCGGGGCATACATCGAATTGGTCAACAAAATCGCCCGGCAGTTTCCCGATAAGCAGATATCTACCCTGGCATACCAGTTTACCCGTTCTGCCCCGAAGAACATTGTGCCGGATCCCAACGTTAACATCATGTTCTGCTCCATCGAATGCAACCGCAGCCAGCCACTGGCAAGTGATCCCCGTTCCCGTGATTTTGTCAGGGATATGCAGGACTGGGCAGCATTGACGCACAACATCTTTATGTGGGATTATGTGGTCCAGTTCAAGACCTACACCTGTCCTTTCCCGAATTCCGGGATGCTGCAGCAGAATATTCAGTTTTTTCACCAATACGGTGTCCCGATGATGTTTCAGCAGGGCTCCGGCAGTTCATGGTCCGATTTCAGCGAGTACAAACAATCGCTGATTGCACACCTGCTTTGGGATACCGGCCTTGACGAAACGGCTTACCGGCAGAAGTTCTTCGATGCCTACTATGGGGCAGCGGCTCCGGCCATGCTGGCATATTTTGGCACGGTGCAGGAAGAGATGAACGCCCGGGCTGAGGATCGAAATCTGGATATTTACGGATATCCGGTCATGTATGCCGACTGGTTCCTGAAACCTGAATTGCTGATCGGGTATAAAGCCCTGATGGATGAAGCGGAAGGACTTGTATCCCGCGATCCGGAACGGCTGAAAAGAGTGAAGCGGGAGCGCTGCAGTGTGGACTTCGCCTGCCTTGATGTCGCACTGAATGTCAATGACCCCATTCTTACCTTTTATAGCCAGGGGAATGACGGCTGGGAGATTAACCCTGAAATGGCCCTGTTACTGGACCGCTTCGTGGAAAACTGCAAAACTACCGGTATCCTGAGCATCGACGAAAATGGTTATACCCCGGAGCAATACCGCACCCAGACGCTGAACATTGTTTCAATGGCGCTGAAGCCCAATAAAGCCGCGTTGAAAAACATAACATCCCTTACCACTTACAGTCCGCTGTATGATGTCGGCGGAGCAAAAGCCCTCACCGACGGTTTGTTCGGCGGACAGCACTTCAGGCTGAACTGGCTGGGATACCAGGGCAACGATATGGAACTGCTGATTGACTTCGGCCACACAGAAACGTTCAGCAAACTCGAAACCAACTTCTTTCTCGACCTTGTCTCCTGGATTTTCCTGCCTTTACAGGTGAAAATTGAAGTGTCTGGCGATAATCAGGCATTCAGACAGGTTTATTTACAGGACATCGCCGAGCTGGCACGCAATAACGGCCAGAAACCTGTGCACTTTTCCTTTGGGTTTCCTGAAACCAATGCCCGTTACATGAAGCTCACCGCCATCAGCCGCAAGACCTGCCCCGACTGGCACCGCGGAGCCGGGCAGCCGTCATGGATTTTCCTGGATGAAGTCGTCGTGGAATGATCAGTTAACAGTTAACAGATAATAACTAACAATTAACAGTTTGTTTCCCGAAGTATGTCCTTGGGTGTTGGAGGTTCGATGTTCGTTGTTGGATGTTTGACGTTCGGAGTCAGATGTTTGTGATGAAGCGAACGAATCGACTTCAGCGAAAAGGCGAATAATATCAGTGAAAATCCCTGCCATACGGCAGGCAAGCGTGTCATCCGTGTCATCCGTGTTCTAAAGGGCAAGGGAGCGACTTCTGCGATGGTTCGACTTCGCTCACCACAAGTGGAGCGACCGAAGAGACTTCAGCGAAAGACAGCGACCAGGCGAAAAAAGAGATTCGTGAAAATCAGTTAAATCTGTTTCATCCCGGTCTGCCGTCCAGGCAGGCGTGTTTTTATGTGCCCGGATGGTGAAAAAGCATGGAAAACAGAGAAAATTGAATGGCTTTATGAAATGCAATGTGATCTCCGTTTGTTAAAATTCCGTTAATTTCAGTCAGTTTCATATCAGCGTCAGAATTAATCGGTATTTTTGTAATTCAAACAAACCACCATGAATTCAGCACCTGCTGTTTTTACCTCCTCTTTTGTAACATCATGGTCATGGTGGTGGCCAATCCTGGCCTCCTGAAAATATAACTACCCCGGCGGGAGCCTGAGCTCCCTTTCATTTGCCCCGTCAACAGAGGCAACTCGGATTAACTTCCGGTAATCATCGCTATGGATCTTCCATTCCGGATCAATTCAACTTTTCACCAATCTACAACTACAAAAAACTCATTACAATGGACCGAAAAATAAACCTGACAGAACAGGAAATACCCCGTTTTTATTACAACATCGTGGCGGATATGCCCAACAAGCCACTGCCTCCGCTCCATCCCGGTACACGCCAGCCGATCACGCCCGACCTGCTCGAACCGCTTTTTCCCCGCGAACTTATCCTCCAGGAAGTATCTTCAGAACAGTACATCCAGATCCCGGATGAAGTCAGGAAAATCTATGCCCAGTGGAGGCCAACGCCCATGTTCAGGGCGGTAAACCTCGAAAAGGCACTGAACACCCCGGCCCGCATCTATTATAAATATGAAGGGGTGAGTCCTGCCGGATCGCACAAACCAAACACAGCCGTCGCCCAGGCTTTCTACAACAAGGCCGAAGGCATCAAAAAGATAACCACCGAAACCGGAGCCGGACAATGGGGCACCGCCCTCTCTTATGCCTGCCAGATGTTCGGCATGGAGTGCGAGGTTTTTATGGTCAAAGTAAGCTACGACCAGAAACCATACCGTAAAATCCTCATGAATACCTTCGGCGGGAAAGTACACGCTTCACCTTCGAACCTCACGGCTGCCGGACGAAGCATCCTTGAAGCAGACCCCTTTTCATCCGGAAGCCTTGGCATCGCCATTTCGGAAGCCATCGAGAGGGCCGCTTCCGACCCCACGGCGCACTATGCACTTGGTTCCGTGCTGAATCATGTACTGCTGCATCAGACCATCATTGGCCAGGAAGCCATGGTTCAGATGGAAAAAGCCGGTTATATGCCTGATATCGTAATTGCCCCCTTTGGAGGTGGAAGTAATTTTGCCGGAATCGCCTTCCCGTTTCTGAAGCTAAACCTCACCGATAACCAGAAAATCCGTTGCATTGCTGTGGAGCCTGAATCCTGTCCGAAACTGACCAGAGGCGAATTCAGGTACGATTTTGGCGACACCATGGGACTGACCCCACTTCTACCTATGTACACCCTCGGGCATGACTTTATGCCTTCACCCATCCATGCCGGTGGTTTACGGTATCATGGTGCAGGTGTTATCGTAAGCCAGTTGCTGAAAGATAACCTGATCGAAGCCGTATCGGTGAACCAGCAACGCTGTTTTGAAGCAGGGATGCAGTTCATTAAAACCGAGGGCATCATTCCAGCCCCTGAAGCCACCCATGCCATCGCGGCTGTTATTGATGAAGCCAACCGTTGCCGGGAAGAAGGCACGGCCAGAACCATCCTTTTCAACCTCTGCGGACATGGCTATTTCGACATGACAGCCTACGAGATGTTTATGTCGGGTAAACTCAATGGCGAAAAGCAGGTCAGCGACAGCAGCATAAGGGATTCGATCAGGGCATTGGAGGTGCTTCAACCCTTGAGTTAATCACCGACGAAAGCTTTTGTTTGCGGGTCTCTCTGCCATTGAGGGAGATTTGCAGGCAAAGGTTATATCTGCTACTTTTCGGAAAGCAGCATTTCTTTAGCCTCCGCCAGCTTTTCCATATCTTCACCGGGCAGGACAGGATAATCAACATTAAGTTCTCTTATCCGGTTGATGATGATATTACTTACGGCGTAACGCATAAACCACTTACGGTCGGCCGGAATCACATACCAGGGAGCATATTCGGTTGATGTGTGGGAGAGCAGATCTGAGTAAGCTTCCATGTAATCATCCCAGTGCTGCCTTTCCTGAACATCGGCAGAAGAAAATTTCCAGTTTCTGGCCGGATCGTTGATCCGGGCAAGAAAGCGTTCCTTCTGTTCTTCCTTTGACACATTCAGGAAAAACTTAAGCACAATGGTTCCATTGTCGGTCAGGTGACGCTCCATGTCGTTGATCTGGCGGTAGCGGTCTTTCCAGAATCCCGGTCTGACTTCTGCAATGCTCCTGATCCCCGGTAATTGCTGTCTGATCAGGTATTCGGGATGAACTTTCACCACCAGCACCTCCTCATAGTAGGAACGGTTGAAAATACCGAATCGGCCGCGTTCCGGCAGGCATTTATAGGTACGCCAGATATAATCGTGGTCAAGTTCATCGGGCGAGGGGCTCTTGAAACTATATACCTGGCAACCCTGGGGATTCAGCCCCGACATGACATTTTTAATGGTTCCATCCTTACCGGCGGCATCCATGGCCTGAAAGATCAATAAAACCGCGAACCGGTTGTCGGCATAGAGCTTATCCTGCACATTGATCAGGGTCTGAATATTATCCGCAAGCAACCGGTTCGCAGTCTCTTTATCCAGGATATCAGCGGTATAATCATGTTTGAAATCCGAAACCAGGTGTTTCTTACCCGGAACAGCCAGAATCGATGGATCTTTCAAAAGGTTTTTCATATAAAATTTTAAAGGGGGATTTTGATTTAACCATTTAAAAGTAAGTATAAACCGTCAAATCTTATCAATCAACAGGATAATATTGATGAAATCTTCAGCTCCTGACTTTAAAAAATTCAGACCTTTGCTGATATGAAGAACGATTGATGAACTCTGAAACAGGAAAATCCATTTCACTATTAGATTTTCCACCAGCAATAAATCGTAAACCGTAAATCGTAAACCGTAAATCGTAAACCGTAAATTGTAAACCCGCCAAAGCAGGCTGCTAGCAAATCTTTTAATCCCTACCCCATGCCATACTTAGTCGTAGACCTTGAAATGAGCGGCCCCGAACCGGGCTATCACGAAATTATCCAGATCGGGGCGGTTCTGCTGAACGATAACTGGGTCGAACTCGGAACGTTTCTCTCCAATGTTTATCCTGAAAACGAGGAAGCGTTCACGGCTTCGGCCGAAAAAGTCCACGGACTTTCGTGGGATGAGCTGCAGGAAGCGCCAATGGTTTATGAAGTGCTTGAGGATTTCGAAAAATGGATCCGCAAATTGCTGAAAAGGCAGGGAGGTGACCTGAAAGACCTGGTTATCTGCGGTCAGAGCGTGATCTTTGATGTAAATTTTCTGAAATTCGCTTACAGCGGCGAAAACTTAGACTGGCCATTCAGCAACAAGCTGATCGACCTGCATACGATTGCTTTTTATACATTCCGGATACTTGAAGCCAACGGTAAATCCGTTCCGAAATCGCTCAGCCTGAAATCCGTTTCTGCTTATTTCGGCTTTGAAAGGGAAGGCACCACCCACAATGCGCTTGAAGATTCGCAGCTGACCATGCGATGCCTGCAGCGGTTTTTCCAGATGGCTGCAAAGTTTAAAGTAACAGACTAACATTATGCCTCTGACACCTCTTTTTAAAAAGCTTAACTTTAAGAATCAGCCTGAAATCCTGGTATTGAACCCGCCCGAAAGCTTCCTTCCTGAGATGGAAGCGATGAAGGAATATACCGGTTTCCCTGAATTTTCCGGCACCTGGAACCGCCTGGAGTTCATAATCGCTTTTGTCATGACACAAGCCGAAGTTGACAGGATTTCAGTAATGCTTGTACCTCTGTTGGCAGAAGATGCCATATTATGGTTTGCCTATCCCAAGCAGACATCAGGGAAATTCAAATGTGAATTCAACCGCGATAACGGATGGAAGGTTCTACAATCGCTGGGTTATGAAGGGGTGAGAATGGTTGCGGTTGATGAAGACTGGTCGGCACTCAGGTTCCGTAAAAAATCCATGATCAGGAAATCCCGTTGAAATCCTGCTCTGTAACAGAAACGAGTGCTGTCTGTAGCATCTTTTTACCGGAACTTACCGGTATTTGCACAGGAGGCCGGTGGTTTAACGTCTCCAGCAGTAGTTCGGCTATATCTGCCACCCTCATTACCGACTGAGCAGCAAATGTTTTTTTACACAACGGGCAGGCCGTGGCAATGATGTCCGGCTGATGGATGGTGAGTGAGGTCAGGGTTGCCTGGGTAATGACCTTCCGTTTTTCTGCTGATAGCTCAGCAATTCCAAGACTTCCGCCGCAACAAAGCGAATGCCTTCGCTCATCGCCGGCTTCAACCAGGCTGTAGCTGCGGGCTATCAGACGGCGCGGCTGATCAAAGATGCCACAGCCTCTCCCAAGTTCACAAGGGTCGTGGAAAACAACCTTTGCCGGAGAAAAACCGGGTTGAATCTTTTTTTCCTCCACCAGTTTCAACAGGTATTCACTATGATGATAAACAGGAATTTCGAGCCGGTAATCATCCCTGAACATCTTGTAACAGATCGGGCAGGTGGTTACCAGGATTTCTGCCCTGCTTTCACGCACAAGTTCCCTGTTTTTCGACGCAAGCGCTTCCGCACCCCTGTAATTGCCTGAAAGTTTAAGCGGTCTTCCGCAACAGATGCTGCCGTATTCATCAATAAATGAAATCTCCACGCCTGCTTTTTCAAATATTGCCAGCATCGACCGTGTTGTTGAGGGATTCAGGTGACCCATGCAGCCGGCGAAAAAAGCCACTTTTGCGGCTTTTACTTCCTGACGGCGAATGTAATCGTAGGCATTTGCTGAAAAAACCTGGTTTCTGCTCCGTTCATTCAGACGGATGGTGGTGTTCTCAATCCCTACCGGACAACTGATGTTGCACCTGCCACAGATCAGGCAGGTGTCTGTTTTATACCGGTCTGGTTTCCCGTCCCTGAGATCTCTCAGGAAATAAGCAGGCTGAATGTTACTGATCTCCAGATCGCTGCCCAGCTGGCACTGATCTATGCAGAGTCCGCACCGGGAGCAGGCATTCAACTCGACATCGGTATAGGTACTATGGGCCTGTTTTTCCCTCACACCTGACTTTCGCAGGAAAATAAGGAATATCTCTGTCAGGATGTGCATGTACCGGGTAAAAGGCATACTGACAAAGAAAGTGCCGAGAGCAATAGAATATGCAAGCCAGGTGGGATACCTGAGTAACTCCAGCGGCAGGAAACGGGCAAAAAAATGCCCGAGTGTATTGGTAAGAAAGCCACCGGTATCATACATGCCTGCGTTGAAGCTTTCGGCAAGCAACCTCAGGGGGAATACCATCCAAAGCGAGGAAAGAGCCAGCTTATCGATGGTATTCTGACGTGTGGTCATTTTCATGCCAACGATGCTGCTGTTGTATCGTTTATATATTGCGATGAATAGTCCCGAGAGCACCAGGAGCAGCAGAAAATCCATGGCAAACACAAAAAACCTGCGGTAAGGTAACTCTTTCAGATCGTGCACGAAAAATTCGAAAAAGATCGGGTACCATGGCGGATTCATGGTTCCGTGGCTGTACCATCTGGTTTCCAGGTTTCCCGCCACAATCAGGAGAAACCAGCCGAAAGCCAGGCTCATGTGCATATAGCCCAGCCAGAAATTAGCCCTGAATACCTTCCGGTGAAGCAGGCTTTCCGACACCACTTCCCGTGAAGCATAAATAAATTTCCTGCTGAAGAGTCCTTTCAAAAACAATTTCCTGTCGCTGTCCGGAAGCCCCCTGAACCAGCGGATCCATTTCCCGAATACGACCATCAATACGAAGGCCATTCCGGTTATAAAGGGTAATATAAACGGGTCGTACTTCATAGGCCGCGGATTTCAGCATGTTTACGAACCAGCAGTACGATGTTTCGCGTATTTAAACTTCTGGGGCAGACCAGGGTGCATTTTCCGCAAAGCATGCATTTCGCGGCTTCTGCCATCATTTGTACTTCATCACCGCGTTTTATCCGGTGAATCAGTTCCCTGAGCCCAAAACCGGTGAACCGGCCGGCTGAACAGGTTGCAACACAGCTACCGCATGAAATACATAGATTGAATCCCGGTTCAGCTTCAGATACCGCTTTTGCAAGGGCTGTGCTAACCGTATCCAGATCGGTTTTATTCGATTCAATCGATGAATATCCAAAGTCAGCCATTTTCAGAAAGGCAGATTATTTTTAACAATTTAGCATTACCTGGACACTACCAAGATAACGATGAATCTGCAGGGCTGCCGCCCTGGCTTCATTCACCGATTCTGCAATATTGGCCGGACCCGTGACCGTACCGGCAACAAAGACACCCGCGGCAGGGGTGCGGGTACTGCCGGTATGGGCATTGGCAACACCGGTAAAACCATCATCATTCATTTTCAAACCCAGGGATTCAAGGATGGGCAGGGTGGTATCAGGCGGGGACATACCAGCCATCAGGACAACCAGGTCAACCGTAAGTTGAAGCGGCCTTGACGTGAGGGTATCTTCCGCCTTGATGATCAGCTGCCGGGCACGGGTCTCGTTGGCTTCCGACAGCCTGCCTCGGATGAAGTTAACACCCTTCACCTGAGCTTCCTTGTAAAGTTGTTCATAGCCGGTGCCGAACATGCGGAGGTCCATGTAGAAATTATAAACCTCACAATCAGGAAGCGCTTCCCTGACTTCAATGGCCTGTTTCACGGCTGTAATACAGCAAACTCTTGAGCAGTATGGCTTATTGACCTTTTCGTCGCGCGAACCCACACAATGGATAAATGCTACTTTTTGGGGTACCGAACCGTCAGCCTTCAGTGGCCTGCCGTGCAGGGTAAACATTTTCTCCAGGTCGGCAGAAGTTATTACATTTTCAAAAATTCCATATCCGTATTCTTCCTTTTTCCTGGCATTGAAAAGTCCGAAACCGGTAGCCAGCAGAACGGCTCCGGCAATCCCGACCTGACCTGCGGAAGTATTCAAATGAAAAATTCCATTGCTGAAAGTAACTGAAGTCACTGTGGTGCCTGTAATAACCCTGGTATCTCCGGATAACGAAGAGCGAAGCTCATCCACCAATTCCTTTGCATGACGGCCGGAAGGAAATAGCCTGTCCCAGTTGCGTACATTTCCACCGGTATTTGCCTCCCTTTCATACAACAATACCTGATATCCAAGTTGATTCAGCGATGCTGCGGCTGCCAATCCTGCTACCCCACCTCCAATTACGGCGACTGTCTTGCTCATAAACATGGATTTGTATGCTTATCTATTGATAAAATTTCAGATTTACAGGTGATACCGGTTGTCCGAGGTCTTCGCCATCAGCTCCCCTGAATTTCGCATCCTGATCGTATTCAATTCCCATTTTGCCGAGGAGGCCATCCACCGGTACCTGGTGCAATTGTAATCCCAGTTCCCATGGATCATAACCAAGAACAAGACCGGCAACCTCCTCATAGGTGAGGGAAGGAATTCCATGCCCGTTTTCCCCATAAGTCCTTCCTTCCATTTCAGCCAAAGCATACTGCCAACGGTCCAGAAAATAAGAGCAGCCTGGACAGTTTGTGATAATAAAGTCCGGTTTTTCGGGCTCCATCGATTCAAATTTCTTTTTAGAACAGGAGATTGAGTATCCACGGTTTGCCTTAACCAGGTATTGTCTGAATCCAAAACCGCAGCAATGGCGACGCTCGGGATAGTCGATCACCTCCCCTCCCCAGGCTTCAATCATTCCGGCGAGTACATAAGGATATTCGGCACCGCCAATGCCTTTGTGCGGAAACATTTTGGCGTAATGGCACCCGATGTGATCAACCACACGCAATGGTGTTCCGGTGAGCTTGTTTACCAGTCTGTACTTCGATTTTCCGGCTATTTCATTTCTGAACTTAAAGATGATGTCGCTGGTATGGGCAAGGTTTCCCGGTACCTCAAAAATTCTTCCGGTTGCCTTTTTCAGATTTTCACGCACCCTTTCCTTTACTTCCGGAAAATGGTCCCAGGAGTCCAGAATTTCTGTATAAATCCCGAAAGATGTCACACAGGAAGGCACGTAATTTGAGTAGCCGGCTTCCTTCATCAGTGCAAAATTACGCGCCACAACGGTCATTGTGGTTTCATGGCGTACAACCTCTGAATGATAACCTATACCGGTACAGGTGGTGTGATGCGGATCATCGAACACCTTTTTCCCGAGTACCTCTCTCAGGATTTTCAGAAAAGCGGCTTCTGAACCCGGAAAAAAGTTTTGCCGGATGCAGCTTCTTACATAATAGTATTTATCATCTGCAATCTCTTTCTGGTACTCTTTCCAGACAAGCCTTTTTCCTTCCTGTTTCATTTTTTCGAATGTCTGGCTTTGTCGTTCTTTGTAAAGACATAACTGAAATACTCACTGTCTTTTCCTGTGCCGCTCTCCATGCCCATCTCCTTCGCCTTGCGGGCTGAATGTTCTTCTATTTTCCGGAACCATTCCAAACCGCCGGTGACTTCAAAAATATTTTTCAATTCATCAAGGTCTTCCTGTGAGACCTTGCGCAATGCCCCGGGGCCTTCACCCCTGTAGTTGGCGCCAACTTTAGGAAGTATTTTTTCAGCATGAGCTTTCTCCCAATCCCACAGTGGGCCCTGTTCCGGAAACAAATCAGTATTGATATGGTCAAAATGAACGCAATACCCCGTCTCAAGGATGGATTCACCGACCAACCGTTTGATGGCGAACTGCTGACGGCCTTTCTCTGATTCAACGAAAAGGCCTGTTTCGATGGAAAGCCCCCTCAGGGCCTGGATGATCATACCGGGGGCATTCTGCCTCGGGCAGCGGGTTTTGCAGCTCATACATTCGCCGCAATACCAGATGGTGTCACCCGCCAGCAGTTCCCTGAGGGCTTCTTCATCACGCGACTGAACAATTTCGGCAATAGCCCGCGGCTGATAATTATACACTTCGGCAGCCGGACATATAGCAGTACAGGTGCCGCAGTTGATGCAGGCTGTTATTCCTTCAATAAACCTGATATCATCATTAAGTTTTTCGAAAAGCAAGCCCATGATATCAAATGCATTATTCAATATGTTACCGACAAGATGGCCGGATATCCTAAATGTATCACAAATATAACGAACCACACCATACAACTTACCAAATATACCATTTATTATCAGCCCGGGCAAATCGTTCAAATAATTATTAATTCATTGAATATTATAGATTTATACAACAATCGCGGAAAAGGATTTTACAATATGATTCCATTATAAATAAGGTGGACCAGAATTACATATTTCATTCATTTTCTTCCATATTACAAAAGGATAAAAAATAAATGAATGAACAGGAAACAAACAGACGATCCTGTTTTGTAATGTTTCATATCTTTGAAGGTTAATTTTTCGTATTCCATGGAACTGAATGATGCTGAAATAAATCTGGTTGCCGGCATAATCCTGGAGGATTACGGCCATTTGTTCCCATCAACCTACCCTGATATACCACTGAACCTGACCATGCTAAAAGCCTCGCTCGGCAAAGCAGGGATTGTGACAGAAAAGAATGAAATCCCCGATATTATGGAGCGGGTCGAGCTCGCACTGGCCGCTATTGTCCCGCTCAGGTGGAGTAATTATGGCTCTATTGCCATCCTGCTGAATCAGCAATACCCGGACGAGGACCTGCTTGCAATCAGTGTTCAGCGGGTAGCTGAGCTCACACGGGCTTTACCCAACTTCAGGGATGAGGGGATGCCGGAAGAGGATGTAATGGATTCTATCATATATACCTGGATCAGTCTTACCGACGAAGATCTTGATCTGACCGAAGAGGAGGCCTGGAGTTAGAGTCGCTGTAAGGTCCGGGTATCATGCTTTTTTGCGCAATCATTAATGAACCTGCTATGGTAAGATATGTATTTACTGTGATTGCTGCATTCTGCATCTGCTCTGCTGCAGCTCAGAAAAGCGATTTCACCCCCCCGCATTATAAAAAAATCGGCAAGGCTATCTTAAAAAAGGAATCACCAACCTACTATCCTGATCTGATGGTGCGATATAAAGCTCATGACACAACCCTGAGCCCGTATGAATATCATCTGCTCTATTTTGGCTATGCCCTGCAGGCAGATTACGAGCCTTATGCCCACCAGCCTTTTGCCGACAGCCTGATGGCCATCGTTCGTAAAACCCGGATCAGTCCTGATGATTATGATCTTGTTATTAAATATACCGGCAGAATCCTGGATAAAAATCCGTTCGACATGCGATATCTTGATCCCCTGATCTATGTTTACCGGATGCAGGGGAAAAATGATCTGGCTACCAGTCTTGAATTCAAGCTGGGACGTATTATTGAGACCATTTTCACTACCGGAGACGGGTTGACTGAAAAAACAGCGTTTCATGTCATTTCCGTTTCACACGAATACGACCTGTTGAGGGCTCTGGGATTCGGATATGCAGGGGAACAAAGCCTGTCCCGGGGCCAGTGTGATTTCCTGAAAGTGGAAACCAACGATTTCGGGATCAACGGAATGTATTTCAATGTTTCCGCCCTGATAAAACCCGGAGGTAATTAATTCTGACATCAATATTTTATGGGCTTTATAGAACTTACGACCGCCAATATCGCCACTGAACACATCTGCTGTGCGATTTCGGAGAAAAAAGAGGAATCCGGGCTGGCATTAAAAAAAACCTGGTTGTATGAAAGATTAGGCGAAGGGCTGACATTCAGGAAACTTGATCAACGGGGAAAGGTCTTTATTGAATACCTCCCTGCCGAAAATGCCTGGGCACCCATACATGCCCCGGGATATCTCTACATCAACTGTCTGTGGGTTTCAGGAAGCTTCAAGGGTAAAGGGTATGGTCAGGACCTGATCGGTTCCTGTATTAAAGATGCAAAGGACACCTCCGGAATCATAGCGCTGAGTTCAGCGAAAAAAAGGCCGTTTCTGTCGGATGGAAAATTTCTGAAAAAGGCTGGCTTCATCGTCTGCGATGAAGCCGGTCCATATTTTGAACTCCTTGTCTGTAAAACCGATCCTTCAGCTCCCGATCCCAGGTTTCTGGACCATGTCAGAAATCCGGTAGTAAACTTCGGTCCCGGACTCGACCTGTTCTACACAGCTCAATGTCCGTTTGCCCCCGATTATGCTGAAATCGCTGCCAACCTTGCACGCGAAAAGGGGCTCACCATCCGCATTCATCACATTGACAACCGCGGGAAAGCCATTATGCATACCGCCGCCTGGTCGACCTACAGTGTTTTTAAAGATGGTATATTTCAAACACATGAGATCCTGACAGCTGCTAAACTGTTCGCTCTGGCGACACTGAAAGCATGAAAACCGGTTTACCCCGGCTTTTACCCTTGATTTACATTTAACAAACAGGCTGTTTGAAAGGCTTTTTGCACTTGCATTCAACACGTTATCCCGTAAAATTAAAGTCGCATACATTTCTGATTTAACATCAGAAATCCGGGTACATGATTTTTTTGGTTCAGATGCAGGGCATATAAAGCCACATAATGGTTTCTCTTTTATCGAATGTCAATGAATAAAAGGATTTTAATGTACTGCCTTTCATGATACCTGCAGACAGGAGTATGGAAATTGAACAGTTCTGTTTCCTGAATGTCCGTGAGGCCGGAATAATCAGTCCATATCAATATTCGGTTGAACCTTCAGATCCATGGATCCCAGTTCAAGGGCAAGCAGGTTGCCGAAACCGGACCGGTCGCTCATGTAACACCCGTTGTCGAGGTCGATGAACGGGTAACCCGATGATTTTATCGTAAGATCAATAAAATCGAGGCTAACCGGGACGTGGCCGTGTATTACCCTGCGGTAGCCGATTTTGTACGACCGAACCTTGAACTCCCTGACCCAGAGCATAGTCTGGGTATCTTCATAAGGATTGGGTATCTCAAAATTAAGACCGGCATGTACCAGTACAAATTTGTCCAATTCATAATAATTTGGAAGGTTCCGCATCCATTGAATGTAATGTTCAGGAATGTCAAGCAGATTTTCCGTACCGAAGCTTTGCATTGCTTCTGTTCCCCCATGCTTCAGCCATTGTGTTTTTGATTTATTGGCCTGTTTAAAGAAAAGGAAGTTTTTAATTTCCTTTTCTTCATCATAGGAGTTAACAAAGAATTCCTCGTGGTTGCCTTTAAGGGCAATAATACTGTACCCCTGTTCCTGCAATCCCATTACATAATCTAGTACACCCTTTGAATCCGGGCCACGGTCAACGAAATCGCCCAGGAAGAAAAGTTTGTCTTCCTTCGAAGGCATAATCTGCGTTTCAATCAGGGAAAGCAGGCTGCGCTTACAACCGTGAATATCAGGGATGACCCATTGTTTCTGCATGCGGGTTCCTATTTGGCTTTCCCCTGGTTGGCAACTGCTTCCATCAGTTTCCTGATCTCTTCCGGATCACCCAGAAAATAGTCTTTAAGGAGGTTCAGCTGGTCGTCCAACTCAAAAACATAAGGAATTCCTGTCGGCAGATTCAGGCTGACGATATCCTTATCACTGATATTTTTCAGATACTTGATAACTGCCCTGAGACTATTCCCATGGGCTGCAACCAGCACCTGGCTGTGATTTTTCAATGACTCCCGGATTTCGCCTTCCCAGTATGGAACCATACGTTCGACTGTTTCCCTGAGCGATTCGGTCAGTGGAATAAGTGCTTCCGGTTCATTTTTATATCTTGGATCCAGGCGGGGGTTGCGCTCATCGTTATCAGCAAGTGGCGCCGGAGGTACATCATAGCTGCGCCTCCACACATGCACCTGTTCATCACCGTACTTTGCAGCAGTTTCAGCCTTGTTCAGCCCCTGCAGGTTTCCGTAATGTTTTTCGTTGAGTCTCCAGCTCTTCATAACAGGTATCCAGAGCTGATCCATCTCTTCAAGCGCAAGGTTGAGGGTTTTAATGGCCCTTTTCAGATAAGAAGTATATGCCAGATCAAATGCGAAGCCGTTTTCTTTCAATACTTTCCCGGCTTCACGGGCTTCCCTGACCCCCTTCTCCGACAAGTCAACATCGGTCCATCCCGTAAAACGGTTTTCCTTATTCCATTCGCTTTCACCATGGCGTAACAACACAAGTTTCTTCATAAAAACAGGCATTTTGAGCTTAATTAATTCTTTTAAATTGCACTGCAAAGATACACAATAGATGCCTGCAAAATTTAGAAGGATTGCGTTTATATGCCGATATTTATTGTTCAACCGGGGCTATCCGGAACGGATCGGCTTATCTGATCCACAATAACAGTCAACAAAGCAGCACCATGAAACAAGCGTTCACCCGTCAGGCAAACAGGTGGTTCCCCGCTGAAAAAATTCTTACCTTCGCAACGCAGCCGGAATGATCGGCTCACTGAAATAAAAGTATTTATATGAATCTTTACAGGCGGATTAACAACATTACCGGCTGGGTAGTATTTATCATTGCCAGCACCGTTTATCTTCTGACCGCAGAGCCAACCACCAGTTTCTGGGATTGCGGTGAATACATTGCTACAGCATTTAAGCTGCAGGTTGGCCACCCGCCGGGAGCACCACTCTTTCAGATGCTTGGAAGATTTTTCTCGCTGTTTGCTTTTGGCAATGAAGCCAACGTGGCATTTATGGTGAATGCCATGTCAGCTGTCAGCAGTGCTTTTACCATACTGTTTTTATTCTGGAGCATTACCCACCTCACAAGGAAACTTGTCACCCATGGGAATGATCTTCATCCGGGCAACATCCTGACCATTGCCGGCAGCGGCCTCGTTGGTGCTCTGGCCTATACCTTCAGCGATTCATTCTGGTTTTCAGCTGTGGAGGGTGAGGTTTATGCCATGTCATCCTTTTTTACTGCCTTTGTTTTCTGGGCCATGCTTAAATGGGAAGATGCTGCAGAACAACCACATTCTATAAGATGGATCGTCCTTATCGCTTTTATGATTGGACTCAGCATCGGCGTCCACCTCCTGAACCTGCTGGCCATCCCGGCCATTACCCTGGTTTTCTATTTTAAAAAGTATAAACCAACCACAAAAGGCGTTATCCTGGCCCTCATAGCATCTGTGCTGCTGATCGGCCTGATCATGAATCTGATTGTCCCCTGGATTGTTAAACTTGCCGGATTGTTTGAATTGTTTTTTGTGAATTCAATCGGACTCCCGTTCAATATTGGTACGTTCATTTACTTCATCCTGATTGGCTCTGGCATAGTCTGGGGCTTATACTATACCAGGAAAACGAAAAAAGTACTCTGGAATACCATTGTTCTTTCGTTCACCTTTATTCTGATTGGTTACTCCAGTTTTTTTATGCTGATCATCCGTTCCAATGCCAACACCCCCATCAACGAGAACCAGCCCAGCAATGCCATCAGCCTGTTATCCTATCTGAACCGCGAACAATATGGCGACTGGCCGTTACTTCATGGTCCCTATTACAATGCCCCGGTTGTTGACCGGGAAGACGGGAATCCGGTTTATAAGCGGGATGATGCTTCCGGCAAATACGTGATTATTGATACCAAAAAGGAGATGGAGCCGGTTTATGATCCTGCTTTTTCAACAATTTTCCCTCGTATGTGGAGCGGAATTGAACAAGCACATGAAGATGCCTATAAAAAATGGGGGAAAGTAAAAGGTATTCCAATCACTGTTGCTGGTCCCGAAGGAGAATCAGAGACCCTGATCAAACCAACATTCAGTGAAAACCTCAGGTTCTTCTTCAGTTATCAGTTTCAGTTTATGTATATGCGTTATTTCATGTGGAATTTTGCAGGTAAGCAAAACGATGTTCAGGGGTTTGGCAACGATCTTGACGGTAACTGGATCAGTGGCATCAACTGGCTGGATGAAATTCGGCTGGGTCCACAGAAGAATATTCCTGAAAGCATGGAAAGTAAAGGAAGGAATAGGTTTTTCCTGCTTCCGCTTCTGCTCGGACTGGCGGGGTTGCTCTGGCACATCAACCGCAATTACAAGGATGCACTGGTGGTAGCCTTGTTGTTTATTTTGACGGGACTGGCCATTGTGGTTTACCTCAATCAGTACGCCTATCAACCCCGTGAGCGCGACTATGCCTATGCAGCATCCTTTTACGCTTTTGCCATCTGGATCGGATTGGGAGTGGCGGCCATGGTACAATTGCTTCAAAAATTTACCGGGAAGACGGTAGCTGCAATTCTGGCTACTTCTCTGTGCCTTGCAGCAGTGCCCGGCATCATGGCTGCTGAAGGCTGGGATGACCACGATCGGTCGGATCGTTATACGGGTCGTGAAATGGCCCGGAACTACCTTGAATCCTGTGCACCCGATGCCATACTCTTTACCATGGGCGACAACGACACTTTCCCGCTCTGGTATGCCCAGGATGTTGAAGGAATCCGCACCGATGTAAGGGTAGTGAACCTGAGCCTGCTCAGTGCCGACTGGTACATCAGCCAGATGAAACGGAAAGTATATGATTCTGATCCGGTTCCGTTCAGCCTGACTTACGATGAATTCAAATCGGGCACAAAAGAGGTGATTTATATTTCCAACGACAGGAGGATTCAGGGTCCCGTAGATCTGAAAGAACTTTTCAACATCATCCATACACAACCGAAGGCTTTGCAGGTAAACAGTTCCATCGGAATGGTCGACTACTTCCCTTCCAACTTCTTCTGTGTAAGTGTTGACTCCGCTATGGTAGTGAAAAACGGGACTGTTCCGCCGGAGGATGCGCCGTATATTGTGGATACCCTTATCTGGAAAATAAACAGGGGCATGGTTTCCAAGAGTTCCCTGATGGTTCTCGATCTGCTGGCACACAATAACTGGGAACGACCGGTTTATTTTTCAACTACAGCCGGCGAAAGTGCTTACCTCGGTCTTACTGAATATTTCAGGCTTGAAGGCATGGCTTACAGGCTGGTACCGGTGAAAAAGCCTTCCGGCGAAAACTCCGTAGGACACATCAACAGTGGGATCCTTTACGAAAGGCTGATGAACACATTCGACTACGGCAATATGGAAAAAACGGGCGTTTACCTCGACGAAACCAACCGCAGGATGGTAACCAACCTCAGGAATAATTTCGGGAAACTGGCCGAACAATTGCTGGCTGAAGGTAAATACAAGGAAGCCATTGCCGTTTGCGACCGCTGCCTTGCATTCGCCCCTGACAAAGCGGTCAGATATGATTTTTTCCTGCTTCCCGTAGCAGAAGTGTACCTGAATGCCGGTGCTGAAAAGAAAGGAACAGACTTGCTGGAAAGACTTTATAATCTTTATGCTGAAGATCTGGAGTACTATTTCAGTTTTCCAAAAAATAAGGTAACCCAGTTTGACAATGAAATGCAACAGGCCCTGGCACTTATTAACCGGGTAAGCATGGTAGCCGGTGAGTTCGAGCAGGGCGTACTGGCCGGTAAAGCGAAAGCTGAACTGGAGAAGCAATACGAAAGGTACTTGCAGGTGAAGGGGGAGAGGTAACCGTAAGACGGAATTTCTAACCAGCCTGCCCGCTTTCAAATTGTTGCGTCGGGTAAACTTTTTAATTTTTACTTTTTAGTTAACAATGTATCTTTCCAAATCTCCGGGCATCCTCCGCAGCCTTACCCGAAAAAACCTGACCTGGGATATACCGGGCAGGAAAGGGGAGCTTTTTCTGACTTTTGATGATGGGCCCATTCCTGAAATTACACCTCAGGTGCTTGGCATTCTTGATCAGTACCATGCCAGGGCTACGTTCTTTTGCGTAGGGAACAATGTGCAAAAGTACCCTGAAGTTTACCGGCAGGTGATAGAAGCCGGACATGCAACCGGAAACCATACCTTCCACCACTTGAGCGGCTGGAAGACACCCATTGAAGAGTACCTTGCCGACATTGAACTCTGTAACAAAATGGTTAACAGCAACTTATTCAGACCGCCCTATGGCCGCATCCGTCCCAGTTACATCAATGCCATTAAACCAGCCTATCAGATCATAATGTGGTCGGTGCTGAGCGGAGATTTTGACAAGGAAAGCAGTCCGGAAAAAGTGCTTGACAATGTCCTGCAGCATACCACAGATGGAAGCATCGTGGTTTTTCACGACAGCCTGAAAGCTGCCGACCGGTTGTTTTATGCATTACCGAGGTTTCTGGAGTATTTTTCTGAGAAAGGATACAGGTTTACTTCAATATCCAACGATTTGTTCGGGTAAGGAGCTTTCCCTATATTTAGTTGATAACGACGAAGCGATGTACCTGTGGCCTTACACCTATTTTAACCACCGCGAAATAGATACCAGGGTCAAGCTTCAGACCGGCTGTATTTTCAGATTGTTTTTCCAGTTTAATTGAACCAAGATTCTGTCCTGTAATATGCATGATTTCAGCATAATCCGGAAGTGAATCCGGTTGGTCGCAACGGATATGAACCACATTGTTTGCAGCAAACACAATAATTTTTACCAGCGAAGCCGGGGATTCACCCATTCCTGCCGATCCGAGTTTATTACTCGTCAGATTCTGCCAGGTATTGATAGCCCTTTCTGAAAGAGTGACTGAGATGTCCGGTGATCCACCAATGTCAGCTGAAACGGTTAAAATGCACTCCGATGAATTGAGATACTCAACACCCTGCACATACAATCCACCAGGTTCATTGTTCAGGCTGAAATCTCCTGCCTCTAAAACAGGCGACCTGAAATAATCGCCGTACAGATGAAAGTTGATTTTATTGCTTGTTCCGGAGATGGCAATCCATGGCTCAAGCACACTCCCGGTGAAATTGGCATCCATCCAGTCAAGCCGGTTGAAAAGAAAGTCTTCGAAATAATCCACTTCATCCGCATAAGTATTGTTCTGCCAGTCGTAATTCGGCCACACATACTGCCCAAGTATAGGCCAGCGTTGAAAGTTCCGGTCTTTTGCATCACTTGTCAGGACTAAGATAGAATCAATGACGGCATGGATTTCATTGCCGGCAAGCGTACCCTGTCTCAAGCCTGTCCACCTGGTTTTTGTCAGATCACGGAAGTAGGGATCTTCCATCATCCGTTTCCACCAGTACATGATACTCCAGGAATGCGATTGAACATCGGCATATAACCAGCCGGTATAATCAATACCCGGCGACCAGTAATCCACATTCCCATATCCCAGATTAAAATCCCAGGCCGGTCCGGCGAAAAGTTTTCCGCCGTCACTGTCTTTCTTTTTATAAAAATAGGTGCTGTACCTGTATTTATCAACTTCTTTCGAAATCTCACACAGCAACATAAAATCGACGAAAGAAGGTGCATCGAAATAATTGAGATATCCCGTTTCCGGATGCTGGAATCCTGTAGCGATCAGAGCGTCTTCACCACTGGAAACAAAGTTTCGGATATAAGCCCGTTGCTGAGTCACAATTTCGTCAGGCTCAGGATAATAAAACTGGAAAATTATATCCATTGCATTCGGATAAGCAGGTTCAGGAGCTGATAACCACCCATCATACCCGAAAGAAAAATCCGGATCGGTTTTATCAACTTTAATAATATAGCCTCCTGTCAAATCATTTCCGGAAATCTCATCCGGCTTTAAAGTGGCAATGTCAACGCGGTTTTCATTCTTCTTGATTTTTTCCTCCAGCACATAGATGCCCTTGTAATCGTTATTGATAACAACTTCACAATAGATGGTTCGAGTGCAGTAATCGCCCATTTTATGGCCCATGTCAAAGGTTACAACATTACGAAGCAGCGATTTATCGGTATATGGGGCGTATAAAATCCAGTCGTTTTCTGCTGGCATACCCAGCAAGGAAACATCCAGATTTCCGCCTGAATTATCGCGGGTTTCCAAAGCATAAGACTTTTTGGGGAACATCTGGGTGGATTGCCCCCTGGTTTCAATACCTATTGAGCCATCATAGTCATTGAACGGATCGTTCAGATTATTCAGTTCCCCCGGTCCATTGTCAATAATGCCCATATGGCCCGAAATCTTTGGTTCATCCGGGATTGATACACCAAAGGTGTTGATGACCACAATCGGCAGATTGGATTCCAGTTCAACCGGACCGGGTGTTTCCCCGAGTATATCGTCTATAAACCAGTCGATACCGGAGGCCGTGCCCTCGAAATCCCAGAAAATCACCATCCTGGTGAGCTCATTGTAGTCGAGCCCCGAAAAATCATAAACCAGGTCGGTCCACTGACCGGGAACCGGAGTCAGCACAATCTCATGAGAGGAGGTGTTGTTGTAATTTTCAAATTTCAGGGTAATGTCTCCCCCCGAGAGTGGTGCCAGCACCTTGAGTCGATAGCGGGGATGGGAATCAAAATTGACCGCCGTTTCAAGGTCGGTAATCATATACTCATACATACCCTCATCGCTGACGACCCTGAAACAATGTGCCGACGGATTTATACTACCGGGGGCAGGGTTGGCAACTACTTCAGAGATGCCATTAGAAACATACCAGGACGGTGTTATGCCATCCCAGTTGGAGATGGTGTCGTAGGTCTGGCTATAGGCAGCTGAAGCGCATGAAATCAGCAAAACCAACAGGGAAATATAAAATCCTTTAATTCTGTTATTTTTCACTTTGACCTTTGCAGAAGAGAATTTGATGTCCGGAACATGGTACAAAGTTAGTCGAATAATTCAGGGAAAGTAATCCTGCAAATCCGGTAAATTCAAAAATAGGTTTATTGTCTTATGAACTTAATCACCTTATACTCATCTCCTGTTTTGATCCGGATAAAATACAGCCCGGCTTTCAATTTTCCGGTATCAATTCTGAGACCAATACCTTCAGGTGTGGAGCTTAAGTTCACATTTCTGCCAAGACAATCGAATACTGCAAAGTCTTCCAGTGTTTTTCCGGGATGACTTACATGTAAAAAATCATTGACAGGGTTGGGAGAAACATGTAGTTTCCGGATCAAACTAATCCTGTTGGATTCAGAAACCAACCATTGGTCGACATCAAATCTTACCGAATCTACTTCAAAATCCGGATTAACCCTGAATACCTGAGCATCGGAGGTGTGGTCAAACACAATGGTCGAATCAAATCCTGAACCAAAGAAAGTCACCGGTACAGGCATTTCAAAGAATGAAACCGACGAATGCGATTGTGTTTGCCGGATCTCAACTTCGTAATCCCCTGTAGCGAGCTGGTTGCAGATGATGTCATAGGAAGGATAACCCTGCCCGTAATACCAATCGCTGAAGAATTCCGTCAGATCATTTCCGGAGGTTGCCTCCAGGTGCGCCTTAAGGTCGGAAGTTCCGGCAAATCCATATTTCAGACGGGGATCGTTCAGATAATTCCGGCAGGCGGTGAAGAAAGCCTCATCGCCGCACACCCATCTGAGCATGTGCAACAGCAAAGCACCTTTACTGTACGACAAGCGGGCGCTGAAAATGCGGCTGACACTGGTGGTATCATCTACAAAAACCGATCCTCCGGGCTCGGAAGTTACATAACTGATGTTCTGCGATTTCCAGAAAGGCCAGTAATAGCCATCGAACAGATGCTCGTACGACATCCCGGCAAGGTAGGTGGCAAAGCCTTCGTTCAGCCAGATATCCTTCCATGAGTTCAGGGTGATCATATTGCCAAACCATTGATGTGCCAACTCATGAGCGATAATCTCAAAATCAAACCTGCCCATAAACGACATGGTCTGATGCTCCATGCCTCCACCCCAGCCAAACTGGGCATGACCATACTTCTCTCTGATGAACGGGTATTGGGTAAACAGTTCACTGTAAAGCTCCATTACGGGGACCGTACGGGCAGTACCCTGCATAGCATCTGTTTTATCCTCGGGGTAAACATAATTCAGGATTTCGACCGGGATGCCCCCGGGATAGGCAATGTCAGAATAGACTTCGTAATTGGTCACAGCAACGGCGATCAGATAAGGCACGATCGGATACCGGTGCTTCCAGTGGCAGGTTCGGGTTCCGCCTGCAACCTCATCACTGACCAATACCCCGTTTGAAGCCGTTCTGTAAATTTCAGGTGAATGAATGATTAAATCAACGGAATCGGCCTTATCGGTCAGGTCATTTTTGCCCGGCCACCAGTCGCGGCTACCGTAAGGTTCCGAAAGTGTCCACATAGCCGGAACGCCTTCATGCTCTAGCCTTCCAACCGAACCAAAACCTCCGCCGGAGCCGGGAACACCCTGATAAAATATTTCTACTCCGGTAAAAGTGCCGATTGCCGGAGTCCCGGGAATAAAGATCGACAGTGCAAATTCACCCGATTGGGTAAAAGCAACGGGAGCACCCTGGTAAATGACCGAATCAACGGTGAGGCCAGTTGAAAGTTCCATGCCAAGGCCACCCGACAAATCACCGGTAACCTCCACGAGGCTGTAAACCGAGCCTGAAATAAACGCCTGTGCCGGGTCAATGAATAAGTTGAATCGCAGATATTTTACATCGTAATTGGAGAATGCCTCCGCTGTTGCTGCTATGGTCATGCTATGATGACCCGCTTTATGCGCACAATGATCAATACCGGAACCGATGATTACCTGCGTATTGCCATCGAAAGCTGAGGACAGTTGCAGAAGCAACAGAAATATGATTGATTTAACTTTCATCCGTGTAAAGGCAAGCGCGCTTGGAATGCTAAAAATAATGCTTTTCTTCAAATCGCCGGATCTTTTTTATACCCGGATTAAGCGATCTGAAAAGAAACCCGCTCAACCTGAGTATTATTTGTATCGTCAGGCTTATCATGAAAATTAAATAGTGATTCCATCAACAAACTGCCCTGCAAATGATTAGATTTGTATATCCGGGAAAAATCAGGAATTATTGAAACCTTTCCCGGTCTTTTATACCCTTTACTTATTAACCGGGACCGCACATCGTTGAAACTTACTTTCAAAACAGATAAAGTACAGCACAATCAGGTTGAAGACGACCTGATCGACGGGTGCATCCGGAAAGATTACAAGTCTCAGAGACAGCTATACGATCAATACAGTGATGCCATGTACACCATTGCATACAGAATGCTGAACGATGGAGATGAAGCCAGCGATGTGCTGCAGGAAGTTTTTATTCAGGTATTCCGGGATATCGGGAAATTCAGGCGGGAATCAACCCTGGGTGCCTGGATCAAAACCATCACGGTAAGATCAGGCCTCAGAAAAATAAAAGAACGGATTAAAACCGGGTATGGCAGTATTGCCGGATTTGAAGAAAGCGAACCAGCTGCCTGGCCTTCCTGGATCAACTCAAACGACCTTGAAAAGGCAATTCTACTGTTACCTGATGGCTACAGGGTTGTTTTTCTGCTGATTGAAGTTGAAGGATACTCCCACAAAGAGGTATCTGAAATGCTGGATATGCCGGTTGGAACATCAAAAATCAAACTTTTCAGGGCAAAACAGCAATTGAGAAAATTATTGAACGGGTATAACTGATCAAAATGACCGGATTGAACGAAGACAGCTTAAGGAAGGCCATTCATAACCTGCCAAAACACAAGGCCGGCGACTATGTTTGGGAAGAAATACGCTGGCATCTGGAGAAACCTCTCGTTGCCGAGCTTCCGCTGCATACCGCTCCGGTAAGTGTCTGGAACGGCATTCTTGCTGCTTCTGTTGTTACAAATCCGGTAAATATTTTCAGACGTGCCGTACCCGTTGCGATGATAATTATTCTGATCACTTCTGTTTTGTACCCTTTATTTTTAAATGAAACGGATATAGATAAAAGCCTGACAACGCAAACCGACGGTTTTACTGCACCTTCACCTTCAAGGGCAAATCCGGCACCTCAGGAGATTCATGCAATCCTCATGACTTCACCTGATAAGTCCGGTATAAAATCTGAATCTGCCTTTTTTTCACCTGAAGAAAATGTTTCTGCAACGGAACCAACAGCGACCGAACCATCAATACTTACCAAGGCCGTTGATCCGGCCATCCCGCTTACCCCACTTGATCTGATAAGTCATGGGTATATAGGCATCACCGGACCCTCAGTGCAGGAAACCATGCGCCAGAGAAATGATAAAAGGAATGACGGCTGCAGTTCATTTCACGAAGTCAACTCATCCGTATTCCTACAGGCAGATTATAACCCTGAATTCTTCAATACCAGCGTAATAAATTCACCGGGGAATAATTTCAGCATCAGTCCGGGTTATCAGCACAATCGTTTCAGGATCACCCTGGGGGCTGGATATACACGGCTGAACAGCCATACACGGCTTAGTTATGAATACAGAACAAACGAACTCATATACTCCTACGACTATGTCGATTCGGTTTATTTTGATCCCATTACCCATGAAACATCTTATTTTACGGTTAAAGTGGATGTTTATGATTCAATCGACCATGCGAAGAGTGAAAAGGTAAACGACCGTTATTCCTACCTGCAGTTTCCGCTGACCCTGAGTTATGAACTGGCCAGTTTCAGAAGACTCTCAGTTCTTTTACACTTAACAGGTACTTACCATCTTTTACAGGACAATTACAGGAATTATAAGCCCTTTTATGAAGCATCATCCCGGTTGGTTTCGTTAAAGATGGAAGAGAAAAACCTATCGTCAGATTTCTGGAGTGCCGGCGGAGGTGTGTTGCTGGAATACAGAGCCGGAAGCAGACTGGGATTCAATCTAACGCCTGTTATAAGGTACAGCAACCTGAGTGTTTCAGGAGTTTCTGAAAAAGGACTGACCAGTTACGGTATCAATTTCGGACTTAATTACAAAATAATTGCTGACCGGTGAAACCAAAGCGGACAATACCGGCCCTTTAATTCATAAAATCAGAAAATCAAAAAACAATCAAACCTAAATCCTATTCAATATGAAAAGAATGCTACTCATCTCCATAAGTGCCCTTGTTTTCTGCACTTATGCAATGGCGCAATTCCCCGGGATAACCATTAATCCCTCCTACCTGACCGGCAGGCTGCTTCCGGGGAACGACACCACCGTTACAACGCAACTGATCAACAATTCGGCTGAAGAAATAACCTTCAGTTTCCCCGCTTTCACCACCCGGGGCAGTGGTGGTCCGGATGGCTTTGGCTATCAATGGATAGATAGTGATGAGGGTATGCCCTATTCATGGACAGAAATTTCAGTCACGGGGACCGAAATTACCGGTATGGCTGACGACAACAGGGTTGGTCCGTTTGATATTGGCTTCACTTTCCCGTTTTATGGTCAAACCCGAAATCAATACTGGGTTAACTCAAACGGTGTTATCCAGTTCAGCGATATGACCATTCAGTTTGCCAATATCCAGATTCCCACAAATACCGATCCTCCCACCGATTTCATTGCCGCACTCTGGGATGACCTGAATTTCAAAGTCAATGAAAGCAAGGTGTTTTATCAGCTTTTCAACGATAAACTGATTATTCAGTACGAAAAGGTCTATCGTTATGCATTCAGCGGATATGCCACTTTCCAGGTAGCCCTGATGGCAAATGGAACTATCCTTATCAGCTATAAAGAAATTTCTTCTGATTTTAACAATGCATCCAATACCATAGGCATTCAGTCGCCCGATCAGAGTGTTGGCCTTCAGGTTTCCAACAATGAAGATTATATTCACAATGAATTGTCGGTGCTCATCAATACCATTATTGAAAATGGTGATTTTGTCACTACCATCAACCCGGCTTCAGGAACCATACCTTCCGGATCGCAGCTTGAAATTACATTGACTTACAGCGCTGCCGGATATGAACCCGGAAGGTACCAGCAAACGGTATACTGCACAACCAGCGATCCCGGTTTTGATTCCATTCCGGTGTATAACCTGATGACAGTATCGGCTCTTCCGGTCTTCTTCGGAACTGTCACTGACGCAGAAAGCGGCGCTGCACTGGAAGGAGTAACCGTAACCGCCGGGCAATACACAACCACCACCGGGCCATCCGGTCAATACGATATGGTTGTGGCACCCGGAACATATGATATACAGTTTGAATTGACGGGATATGACACCGGCATTCAGACAGGAATTACCATAGATCTTGACCAGACATTAGAAGTTTCTCAGGCATTGACTTTTGATGATGATTTTATCCTTGGCGGAACGACTTTTGCCGGCATCTACCAACTCGACATGGGTTTTGTCAATGCCTTTAAGTCGGTTGAGGGCCAGGTTGTGGATATATTTGCCGATCTGATTGATACCCTGGGCTACTATAACTTCCCGTCGCTCACATTCGGCGAATACCGCATCAAGGCAGAACCGGCCTTTGGCTCGGGTTTTGAAGGTGAATACCTGCCTACCTATTACGGTGATGTTGTTCACTGGGCCGATGCCCAGGTGATTAACCTCACGCAGAATGTCTTCAATGCCGACATCAATCTGGTTGCTGCATCTCTCAACAATTCAAACGGACCAGGTAAAATTGCCGGCCATATCTACCATTCAGGTGAGACCAAATCGGGCAACTCGTCCGTTCCTGCTCCGGATATTCCAATTTTCCTGAAACTGGGGAATGACTATGCCATGGCCATGTCGAACAGCGAAGGATATTTCGAATTCTCCAGGCTGGAGTATGGAACCTATACCATGTTTGCAGAACAGTTCGGCAAAAATTCCGAGTTCAGAAATATTATCCTGAGCTCCTCAGATGAGTATTCTGAAGCAAACGACCTGTTTATCTATGCTTCTGACATTCTTTACGGAACCGGTGACAATCTGCCTGCCGGCGTTCAGTCGGTCAGCCGGCCCTACCCGAACCCTTCGACCAGCCAGGCCAGCCTTGCGATCAATCTCCTGCAGCCAAAAACACTGAAACTTGAGCTGTTCAACGGCTCAGGTCAGTTGGTCAGCGTCAGTTACAGGAACCTGGGCACCGGTGTCAATGAGGTGGTCGTTCCCGTTTCAAACCTGAAGAGCGGTATTTACTGGCTTCAGATCTCTGATGAAACCGGAGCCGGTGTTTCACGTAAACTGATCAGGAAATAAGACTCTACATCGCTCACCTTAACTAACAAAAACGGAGTAAGTTCTCATAATGGCCCGTTTCAGGAAGCTGCTTCAACCGAAGCAGCTTCTTTGTTTTTAATACCTGTATTTCAATTAAACCACTATGGATGTTGCTTGCCTGACTGTGGAGTTTACCGTTCCGGGACCAGGCGTGGTTGATTTGCGGGGGACCAAGTGGGTTGGCGAATCAATAATTATTCAGGACCATTAATAAAAGACTATAGCCAAGTTTTGTCATCCATTCAAAAACCTTCTTACACACGAAATTTTACAAAATAATTCCCTGGTGCAAATGTATCCGGTATTGGCACCAGAGATAACGAATCATAAATTATGTATCATAAGTATAGTTCAAAAGAAAAAGAAATCGAACTGAAATCCGTGGCATTCGCCTGCCATTTTGCCAGGCAACAGGTCTGAACCTGCACTACCCTGCCATTGGCGGTTGGGATGTGACGTGCACAAGCCGGGCTGACAGGCAGGGTTCAAGCCTGATTTATTGGCTGCTGCTCCTTTTTCAGTAGTTATGGTTTAAACTTCTCAAATTTATTCCCGTTGAACTTATACACTCCGTTTTCCGGCGTACCAAGCCATAGGTCACCCCGGTTGTCTTTGTACATTGAAACCAGATTGATGTCTTCTGAACCTTCTTTTACAGAATAATGTGTGATGTTTTCACCATCATATTTGTATACTCCCTTGTCCCATGTTGTCAGCCAGATATCCCCGCTTCTGTCTTCTACAATGGCTGAATAGTAAATGTATTCATCTCCGTCAAAGATTGCAGCATTTCCGATTCCGTTTAATTTTTGATACTTCAGTCTGTCGCTTTTGGCAGTTTCTTCTATATTAAAAACGAAACGATGCCTGGTGTTGCAGATCCAAAAACTCCCTTCCCTATCTTCAAAAACAGCGCGAATACCAAAACTTCCGCCATCCGGAACGATAGTCAAATCCCTTTCATACATCCATTTTATTGATTTACCATCAAACCGGCAGGCACCAAAAACAGAAGTGCCAAACCATAAAAAACCTTTCCGGTCTTTATAGATGCTGTAAATTTCATAAGGACTGAAAAACGGATTGATACCCATTCCATAAATCTCATCATGGAGAAAGTGTTTTGGAAATTCCAGATGGTATAAATTTTTTCCGTCATAGCGGTAAGGACCGTGTTCGTCCTTTTTGCCTAACATGTGAAACCACAGATCATTCGCTTCCAGCTTCCACTCTTTGCTTTCAATTGGCTCTAAAGTTGTAATTGTTTTTCCATCAAATTTATTGATGCCACTCATTGTAGAGAAATAGATATTTCCTGATTTATCCTCCTGTATTTGCCGGATGCTGTCGCTGCACAACCCATTTTTAACAGTGAAATTCAGTATGATTTTTCCATCATAGCGATAGACACCCTCTCCGTTACTTCCAAACCAATAGTTGTTTTTTTTGTCCTGATAAATATACCATAAACTATCTCCGGGTTTCTGCACCGTGTCGCCTGTTGCGATTGTTTCGTTTATAACAGTCTTCTCAATTCTTGGTGTATTCTGTCCGTTGCAGGAAGTAAATGCAGTCAATATGCTTAAAAGCAGCGCTATGGTTAACGTCATTATTTTCAGATTCATTTTGTTCAATTAAATGTCCGGAAGTGAATTGTTGCAGAATCAACATGAGGTTCTGACTAACGACATTCTATTAAGTTGAAATACAGTTTCTTGTAATTCCGGTTTCAGAGGGATTATTGCAAATATAACCATTAGTTTTTTCATTTCAGTACCCAGCTTATATCTTTATGGGTAATCAGTCAAAACCTTCAGTCTGTAAAAAAAGTTCGCTCCGGCAGGAGCAGTCTGCCCGTTTTTTAACGCCATTTTTTCGACTTGTTTATTGATCTGCAGACAAGAGATCGTTGCCTTACAGGAATGCCGGTCTCCTCACGGAAGTCCTGATTATCAGGAATTCTGCCATTCCATTCGGTAACCTTTCAGGAAAGCAGGAAAAGGAATGTCCACCTGAAATTATGCAGTAAAGAGAAATATGAGGTATTTGTAAATGCAATAAAGGTCTGTAGCACTCGCCTGAACTTGCCCTACTCCCGCCAATGGCGGGGATTGTGGGACGAGCACCAACTGCTAAATTTCATGCGACAGTTTCAATTAAGCTAAAGTTCAGGTCGAAGTTAAAGGATATCGAACCAGAGTCCGTAGCACCCGTTGAGAAGCTTGTCCTATCGCCTTTGCAGGAGTGGGACATATGCAAGCTGAACCTGAGGTGAACTATGCCTGACCTGTTGATGGGCGGCTTGTGGCGGGCGCTGCCGGACAAGGCCGAACCACCGCTGAAGTCGCTCATTCGCCTTTGTACGACTGTAGCGCATTGAACCATTGAACAGCCCGAAGTGCATTGAGCATCGGACCCCGAACGTCCAACGGCAATTGTTAACCGTTAATTGTTCGATATGAGTTGCTAAATTTCCCATCTTTGCATCATTAAATCCGGATATGATCCCTTCCCATTCCTTTGGCAGTTTTATTCACCGTATTGTAACAGTATGCCTGCTGATGCTGGCAGCCTGTGCCAACCCTGTATCACCCACCGGAGGGCCGAAAGACACCACACCACCCATGGTAACAAAGTCGGTTCCGGCAAACCAGAGCGTTAATTTCAGTGACGATAAAGTGATCCTGACTTTTGATGAATTTGTCACCCTGAAGGATATTTCCACACAACTGGTTGTCTCTCCCCCGATGGCCGAACAGCCTGAATTCACTACCCGCGGAAAGAACCTGATCATGAGGTTCAGGGAAGAACTCAGGCCCAATACCACCTATAATTTCTTTTTTGCGAATTCAATTGTTGACCTGACTGAAGGCAACCCACTGGCCGGATATCAGTTTACCTTCTCTACCGGCCCTGTCCTCGACTCGCTGACCATTGGCGGAAAACTCATCAATGCTTTTACAAACCAGGCAGTGAAAGATGCCTTTGTGATGCTTTACGATACGATATACGATTCCGTACCCTATAAGTCACGGCCTTATTATCTTGCCCGTACCGGAACTGGCGGTGAATTCAGACTGAATAACCTTCGCGATGGGAAATACCTGATGTTTGCGCTGACAGACATCAACAGCGACTATATCTACAATCTGCCGAACGAAGAGATAGGCTTTGCCGATACGCTGGTCAGCCCGCATATATCTTCATTAACCGGTAAATCAGATTCACTGAAAGCTGATTCAATACAATTGCAACCTTCATTGTTGTCTGACTATTATCTTCGTCACTTCAGGGAAGCGGACTCCGTCCAGAAACTGGTGAAGGCCTCTGTTTCCCGGGAAAATGTTATTTCCATTGTCTTTAAGTACCCGGTCAGAAAGCCGGTATTTGAGGCGCTGAAACCTGTCTTTACCGGCATCTGGAACATCACCGGCTATAATAAAACCCGCGATACACTGACCCTCTGGATACCTTCTCCCGGCGCTGACAGTCTTAAGCTGGTGGTTGCCGATTCAGGTTATACCAAAGATACGGTTGAGCTTTCATTGAAACCCCGGGGAATAGGCATTGGAAAAATCCGTGGAAAAGATAAGGAGCCTCCGGTACCAAACCTGATAATTAAAAATAACATTGTTTCGAACCGGATAAAGCCGGGAAAGCCATTACTAATCAGCTTCTCTGAACCTGTTATTCAATATGATCTGAACAGATTGCTGCTCATGACCGATTCTACCATACTGAAACCGGGAATTGCTTTTACCGATTCCATCAAAACGCAGCTGGCCATCAATTATCCCTGGAAGGAAGGCGTTTCGTATCAAGTGTCGGTTGACGACAGCGTTTTCACCGGATTGTTCAATCATTACAATGATAGTACCGGTATAAAATTCTCTGCTTATACCGAAGGGGAAACCTCCATTCTTAAAATAAGCGTGGAAGTACCGGAAACAGGCATTGATTATATTATTCAATTGCTGGGCGATAAAGAAAAAATCCTGGAACAGAGAACGGTCAACAGCAATACGGTCCTCGGGTTCAGTTATCTGAATCCTGGTAAATACAGAATAAAAGTAATCTATGATATCAACCGGAACGGGCGTTGGGATTCAGGCAACTACTTGAAAAAGAGGCAACCGGAAGTCGTTGGCTATCATCCGAAAGAGTTTGAACTCCGCGCCAACTGGACACTGGAAGAGGACTGGCTGATTCCTCAGCAGGGTAAACAATGAGGTTGCTGATCTTCTGTTCCAAACCTGAACCGGATATTTACAAAAAAATAACCCGGAAGAAATACCACAAAGGCATCTTACCGGGTAATAATACGGTAACCTTAGAAAACAAGTGAATCTGAAACGCGATCAGTTACATTTATCAATACACTGAACTATCTCGCTCAGAGATGCATTTTTAACTGAATAATGGATCTGCTTCCCTTCCCTTTTTGAGATGAGAACCCCTTTACTTTTGAGAATATTCAGGTGATGCGATGCAGCAGCCTGCTCTATCTTGAGGTATTCGTAAATCTCCGTAACACTGAGTTTTTTCTTTTCATTGAGCAGATCTATAATCGCGATCCGCATAGGATGAGCAATGGCGCGCAGTTTACTGGCGGCAGCCTCAAGTTTTACGATGTCTAATACTATGTCTTTTGCCATGACGCGATAATTTTAATATTTTACGCAAAGGTAAACAATAAATTGTTTGATATAAAAATATGTAACGTATCTAATTCTTTTTATTCAAATAATGTTGTGAAGCTGAAAGTAGTACCATCGAATATTCCCTTATCGCTCAGCTTTATTGCCGGAATAACCAATAATGCCATAAAGGAAAGCGTCATAAAAGGCGCTTCCAGGGCAGACCCCATTTGCATAACCTGCCGGTTTATTTCACTGTATCTTTCAGCCACTTTATAACCATCGTCGACTGACATCAGGCCGGCAACCGGGAGTGGTAAAATCATGCTTTTTTCTCCGTTAACGAACGAAATTCCGCCCTTCACATCAACCAGGAGGTTCACAGCCCTGACAATGGATTCATCATCCACACCGACAGCAATGATGTTATGGCTATCGTGCGCAACAGTGGAAGCGATGGCCCCGGAGGTGAACCCGAAACCACTCACGAAATCAATCGCCGGATCAGCATGACTGTAGCGGTTCATAACCATCATTTTAAGGACATCATGTTCCGGAGCGCTGATCACCATACCATTCTCCGTTTTTGCCTTAAACAGCTTCTGTACCGTAATCAGTTGCCCTTCAAGTGCCTGCTGTACTTTAATACCCTCAGCCATGGCAATAACTTCAAGATCTTTAGCCGAAAGTTTTCTTGCATTAAAAGCATTGATGGCACTTTCCGTTACATGGCTAATCAGCGTTTGCCCATTTTCAGCAACTTTTGCGCCATTGATATAGGTTGCCAGTACATTGAAACTTTCAGGGTTATCCAACAGAATGAAGTCGGCATAATCACCCATCTGCAGCAAACCTGAGTCGAGGCGGTAGTGTCGTACCGGGTTCAGAGTGCAGGCCCTGATTACATCCATAAAGTTATAACCCGCTTTAAGTGCGCGTTTTACCAGCAGATTGATGTGCCCCTGAACAAGGTCATCCGGATGTTTATCATCTGAACAAAACATAATCATTTCAGGAAAACCGGCAATCAACGGAATCAGCTCATCAAAGTTACGTGCAGCACTGCCCTCCCTGATCAGGATTTTCATTCCGGCATTGATTTTATCAATAGCCTCATCGCTGGTAAAACATTCATGATCGGTTGTTATACCGGCTGCAGCGTAAGCAGCAGCCTGTTCACCATCCAATCCCGGCGCATGGCCGTCTACAGGTTTTCCATATTTTTTTGCTGAAGCAAGCTTTTTCATTACATCCGGATCATTGTTAAGTACACCCGGGAAATTCATCATCTCAGACAGGTAGTTAATCTCTGGCCAGGAAAGTATTTCATCCACATCTTCAGGATCAATCACCGCACCCGAAGTCTCAAATGGAGTTGCCGGAACACAGGCGGGTGCACCAAAAAAGAAGCGGAACGGAACTTTTTTCCCATTCCGTATCATGAACCTGATGCCTTCCTTACCAAGCACATTGGCAATTTCATGCGGATCAGACACTGTGGCGGTCGTTCCATGGACTACTGACAACCGGGCAAACTCAGAAGGCAGTAACATTGAGCTTTCGATGTGAACATGGGCATCAATAAGCCCGGGCAAAATATAAGGACCAACTGATTTCTCAAGGGGAATAACCCCGGAGATGACACCATCAGATACTTCAATTCTACCCGGAAAAATTCGTCCGCTGACTACATCTACTATCTGCCCTGATATTGATAATGATCCTGATTCTGAATTCATTGTATAGCATTTTATTGAACCTGACTTTTTTTGTCTGAAGCAGGAAACCGATCTTTGGGATCGCATTCCCGTTTAATCAGCTATTTCCTGTGATTGTTTAATCCGGACACTAAAGTATGGAAATTTCCATGGTAAAGGAATGCATTCATTTTTGTTTAACCAAAAGAATCATTAAGCCAGGTTAAAAATTACTTCATCTTTAATGGAAAGTAACCAATAACAGAAAATGGCTGAAAAAGAAATAGCCGAACAAACCTGTAAAAGCCGGATACCGGCAAAACATATCGGACAGACAGCACTATTTTTCAATCAACCTGAAAACAACGTATAACCCAAATTGAGCGGTTTGTTAACGAAAATTGCTCAAACGATAAGGAATATTGTAAGCAATTCACTTTAAAATAAATCAAGGATTTGGCGAATTACAACAATTTCCGGTTCGGGGTTTACCTATGAAAAGCGATTTCCCGCTGCGCTCTGATCGTTCAACTCAGATAATAAAAGCCAAACTGCCGGGTTGGAAAATCATCCTGAAATCAGGATTAAATCCCCGTCAATTTCAAGCCGAATAAATGATGTAAAAAATAAAAACCGTTTATTGCTCTGATTCCTGATGGCTTTTATAAACCGGAATTATATCTACATTAAGGTTCCTGAGTTCTTCCTTTGCTTTCTCAAAGTTGTCGGTGAAACCCAGGAGAAATCCACCGCCACCTGATCCGCAAAGTTTCAGGTAATAGGATTGTGAATCCAGACCATAGCGCCAGATTTTTTTAAATGTTTCCGGGATCATGGGTGACAGGTTATGGTATAGGAATCCTGATAAATCACGCAGGCTGGAAAAGAACATCTTTGTTTCTCCCTTAATCAGACTCTTGATACAGGCATCATTCAGAGGAATCATTTCTTCACGCACCCTCCTCATGAAATCATCAACCTTACACTTATCAAGAAAAAGATTCACAAGCGGACCTGTTTTTCCCGGATTTCCGGTATTTATTAAAAAAATCGCACCCTTTTCGTCGTGCTTGTTCCGGGGGATGCCTACCATACAAATGTCTTTCTTACTATGAATCAGCAAAGGATGTTTTACATAGCAGTTCAAGGGGTCCATACCAGAACTGGTTCCATGGAAATAGGATTCCATCTGGGAAAAAATCTGTTTCAGCTTCAATATTTCAGATTTTAAGATTCTTTTTGTCCCTGAAATATGGCCCGGAACATATTTCTCATACAATGCCGCAACCAACGCACCTGAACTACCGATGCCATAACCTTGTGGAATTGTTGATTCAAAGTACAGGGTATGGCGGATATCCTCCTCAAAAGCATCAATATTAAAATCACATAAAAGACTTCCTTCGTCCTTGAGTTTTCTGATATAGCCGGCATATTCATGGAGCAGCCTGTTCGAACTGACAGCAAAATCGTAATCGGTGTATTTGTCATCATTGATGAAGCTTAATTCCCCCCTGAAATGGGTATATGGAATGGTTAGTCCCATCGAATCACACAAAATACTATATTCACCAAAAAGAAGGATTTTGGCATAGAAAATCCCTGATCTGTTTTTCATTTTATCTGCATTTTAGTTTTTCCGGGCCGCTTCCCATCTTATCTTCAATCGCGGTTCCATGATAGCAATGTTCTTTTAGCTCTTCAATCAATGGTAATATTTTTTCCAAATCCCTTGCAGGATATAACAAATGAACATTAGGTCCGGCATCTAAAGTAAAACAGACAGCAGAACCACTTTGTTTTCTGAAATCAATTACTTTTTCTATGATTTTCAATGAGTTGGGGTGTATCAACAGGTATCCCGGCATGGAAGTCATCATCATGGCGTGCAAACTCAATGCTTCGTTTTCGGTGATCAGTGCAAATGTTTCCCAATCTCCCTGCCTCAGTGCAAGTAAAAGGGCTGTCAGGTTAGATGCTGCCTGATTGAAGCGGGCCGGTGCATAAGCATGCCCCCTCATCAGGTTATGGCCAACACTGCTTGATATTTTTTTCTGGCCCGGGTCAACAATCAGGATTGTATCACGGATATCTGAAAACAGAGGATCAGGCTCAAATGACAAAGGAACAGCATATTCATTTACAGACCCCTCCACCGCTTCATGACTCCCCCAGACGGCCATTCCACCATAGACTGACCGACAGGCGCTTCCTGATCCGATCCTGGAAATAAAAGAAGCCTTCTGCAGGAATGCCTGCTGACTGACCTCCACTCCGGTTACCTCGCTTTCAATGGAACAAAGGCATAAAGCCATGGCGCTCATTGCCGAAGCAGAGGAGGCAATTCCAGCGGAATGCGGAAAGTTGTTCCCGCTCTCTATTTCAAGGGAAACGTCTTTCAGAAAAGAAAAGTACGGCACCACTGATTTCAGAAAAGATTCAATTCTCGCGCCAAAAGCCTCATTGACCTCGCCTTCAAACCTGAATACAACTTCAGGTCCTTTGCTGCCTGTAACCGGGTTGGTTTTAATGCGCGTAAGGGTATAAGCCTCACTCAGGGTAATGCTCAGAGAAGCGTTTGCTGGTATCTGATTGCCTGTTTTACCCCAGTATTTGATCAGAGCAATGTTGGACGGACTTTTCCAGCATGAGAAAAAACTGTCTGACAGAACGCTTACTGATGACGGCATGGCCATATGCTTTAAGAAGTTACAATATCTTTTTCAGGAAAGGCAAAGACCAGACTTCTGTAGGGAAGCACCAGGTCAAATGATTTCCTTTTAAAATAGTCGGTAATGTACGACTTTCCTGAACAGGAAACCGCCAACGCAAAATCACCTCCCCAGGCTCCCAATGACTTCACGACCCCTTTAAAATCAGGAAATAACCTCTCTTTTACCGGCTTTTTGTTCAAAACACTACTCATGATTGATTCATGCTCCACAAGCAAATCTATGAAGTATTCCAATTCAACAACCCCGGAAATCTTTACTGAAATCTCACTGATTCTTCTGATTTCGTCTTTAAAGTCTGAATTTGAATACTTTCCGAATGTCTCAACTTCAATATCCGAGTTTTGTTTGGAACCAAGGTAAACAAGAAACATACTGTCAGTAAAAGGCGGATAAAAATCAACAGGTGAAATATCTGGAATTCCATCCTTCAGGCTGTACAATACCGGTGTCTCAGCCACACTGCAGGCTACATCATAACCAGATCCTTTTGAAATCAGACTATGGAGTTTCATCGGATCTACGCCGGCCCAACGGGCAACGAGCGATGTAAGTGTCGAACTGCTTCCAAAGCCCCAATGGCGGTTAAAATCAAGTCGGGTGGTAACACTTAACCCGGCTCTGTCTGTGAGAAATCCGGCATTGAATGAACGGGCTCCCGAAAGCACAGCTTTAAGTCTCTGGGCCATCATCACATCCGAAGAAGTAACAATTTCAAGAGACGGCAAGTTGAAAGCTGCTGCAAACCATTCTCCTTCGGTATCAAGCGCTTTCCAGGAAAGAAGTCCTGTTGAACTTCCCTTTTTTATTTCGATACCCTGACCTTTAACCAAAGGAACTGCCAGGGCATCAGCGCCCTTCAAAACCAGATATTCCCCGGTCATCAGAATTTTTCCCCATGCATGGAATGACAACGGAACGTTCATATTCAGATCTTTGATTGTCCATTCCTTAATGAATGCATAAATGAGGCGACAACATTATGGGAAACTTTGTGGTGTTTAAAATATTCCACTGCAGCTGTTTTCTCCTCTTCAGTAGCTTTGTAAATATTAAGAATATTCAACAGGTGCATTTTCATGTGCCCCAGTTGAATGCCTTTTGTCGTCAGGGATTTAATGGCGCTGAAATTATTGGCAAGACCCATGGTTGAAGCAATCTGCATCAATTCAGTTGCCCCCGGATTATGTAAAAGCTGAAGCGAGAACTTCGCCATCGGGTGAAGGGAAGTAAGCCCTCCGACGGTTCCGATCGCAAGAGGAATCGTCAGGCTGTATATAAAGCGTCCGTTTTCAATTTTTACCTGAGTAAGACTCTTGTATCTGCCGTCGCGCGCAGCCCAGGCATGGCCGCAGGCTTCAAGTGCCCTGAAATCATTTCCTGTAGCCAGAGCCACTGAATCTATACCATTGAAAATTCCCTTATTATGAGTGGCAGCCCTGTGAACATCAATGTCTGCAATCTGCACAGCCTTTTCAAATTTCCATGCAAATGCTTCACCACTGAGTGATTCATCTATACCGGACAACTCACTTACATCACATTCAATCCACGTTTTAACCAGACATTCAGGTGTATAGTTCGAAAGTATCGACATAATAATATTCAGACTGCCAGCAGGGAAAAACCCGCTTTCCTGCACAAATTCGCGAAGGCCTGTTGCATATTCTTCAAGACAGGAATTGATAAAGTTGGCACCCATCGAATCACGGGTGTCGAATTTAACCTTAAGCTGATAATATCCTTCAAGCTCACTTGTAAAATCAAGCAGTTCCATGTCAAGTACACCACCTCCCCGGTCTTCCATATTCGCTGTAATCACACCTGTCCTGGCCAGCAACAGTAACCTGAGTTGGGGAAAATGCTGTTTCAGCAATTCAAAATCACCATTCCATATAAAATGTACCTGTCCGATTTTAATGGTAGAAACAACTTCGCTGTGAAATCCGCCCCTGGAGGCCCAATACTTGGCACTGTTTGAAGCAGCAGCAATAACCGAACTCTCTTCAATAACCATGGGAACCATATACATTTTCCCGTTAATCATTACATTCGGCGCTATGCCATATGGGAAGTAATAATTGGTCAGTGTATTTTCACTGAATTCATCAAATAATTTCTGAATGTCCGGATCATCATTCCAAAAAGACTTTAATGTTTGCTCAGATGCTCCGGGGTGTATAGTTCCGGAAGCAACAAGACTAATTTTCTGCTCTTTCGATAGTCTTGAGAATCCGGAGATCATTTTAATTTCATTCATTCGTGCAAATTTAGAGAAGATCCGCCTCTGTTAGCAGGCACTGAAAACAGCCTTTATCAATAAAATGTACAAAGTTATGTATTCCAAAAGGTTCTGGACAGGAACTGCTATAATAATTGTGAACAGTTTAATTTTCCCCGTTCAGAATTCCCTAAATAAACCTTGCCAAAGGTTGATTGTTCAATTTATTATCATATTTATTAAACAAAATTCACCTGGTTCTATTTTCCGGCTGGAATTAGGTCATGAAAAAGTCGTAATATTGGAGATTCATAGTCCGGTTATCCAAATGAAGGTTTTTGTCAACGATATTGAAATAGTTGTTTTCACGGGTGCAACAACGAGAGATGCGATCTTATCCTATTTCAGATCGATTCAGTCTCCTGTACCTGACCCTTTGCCGCTTATTTTGGATCCGTATGGCAATATAATCGAGCCGGATGGAGAATTATCAGAAAACAACCAGATATTTATTGTTGAATCCAACAACTCAGAGCATTATGAATAGACTCATTCCGTTGATTTTTATCATAAACCTTTTTGCTTTTGGCATTGCCAGAGCTGATTTTGGAAACGATACGACGACAGTGGTCATTCTTTCCGTCAATGATATCCATGCCAAGATTGATAACTTTCCAAAGTTTAAAGCTTTGATCGATGATATCAGGAAAGAGTATGATCATGTACTGGTCGTTTCAGCTGGTGATATGTTTACAGGAAATCCTGTCGTTGACCAATTTCCCGATAAGGGTTATCCCATCATTGAGCTGATGAACAAGACAGGATTTTCAATCGGCACCATCGGCAATCACGAATTTGATTATGGGCAGGAGATTCTTTTAAAACGGATTCGACAGGCTGAATTTCCCCTGATCAGTGCGAATATAGCTTCAGGTGATCCGAATGGAATTAATCCGGAACCATACAGGATACTGACCCTGAAAAACGGGCTCAGGGTCGGATTTGTCGGGGTAATTCAGCTGAACCCGGCCGGGTTACCTGATTCACATCCTTCAAAACTTGCCGGATTAACCTTTACAGATGGCATAAAAAAAATGGTTGAATACCGTTACCTGCGTGATAGTTGTAACATATTCATCGGACTTACACATCTTGGATTTGAAGCTGATGTTGAGTTAGCCGGCCTTTTCGGGGAACCCGATGTAATACTCGGCGGTCATTCCCATACCATTGTTTCAAACCCGAAAGAATACAATGGCGTTTTGGTGATGCAGGCCGGTTCTAATCTGAAAAATCTTGCTAAAATAACGCTCAGGCTGGTGGATGGAAAGGTCATTTCGAAACAGGCTGAGACCATCAGCATCGTAAATTATCCCCATACTGATTCTTCGTTATTAAAGCTGGTTGATCGCTTTAATGATAACAAAGAGCTAAACAGGGTTATTGGCATTGCTTTGAATGACATTCTTGACAACGATGAACTGGGCAGCCTGGTGACCGATGGCATGTCTTCTCTTGACGCTGTTGAGGTAGCATTTCAGAACAATGGCGGCATCAGGATCGATAAAATAGCAAAGGGTAACATCACCATAAAGGATGTATATAAGCTTGATCCTTTTGGAAATGAAATTATTTTATTTAATCTCAGCATACCCGAAATCAAATCGCTGATCCTCACATCTTTTAATCGCGACAAACAGATAGATCTTCAGACATCAGGCCTCAGTTATACCGTAATTACCGATAAAGACGGAACCGGGACAGATGTCAGACTCATTATGTCAGATAGCAGGGAACCGGATGCAAGCCGAATTTTTGCAGTCGGACTGAGCAGCTATATCGCCAGCAGCTACGATTTTGAACATGCCGATCCCGGTCGGTCACTTTACATAACAACTGCACAGGCGCTTATAAACCATATCACTATAAAAAAGGAATTGGATTATTCCGGAATCAAACGGACTTTTACAGAAAAACCGGCACAATAATATATGCTCTTTACCACTTCTCTTCCGGCTTAACCAGAACCGGTGCCATGCCGCTTCTGAGGCTTTCTATCAGCCGTTTTATCTGGGTATCCAGTTGGACAAGATATTCATCCCACAATGGTGAATACATTTTGTCCGATTTATCGAACCAGCGTTCGACCGGGAATCGCGAAGTCTGCCTTAAAGTGAGGTCAGTGATTGTATAGCGATATCGTCCGGGCTTAAACTCAAGTTTAAGAAGATAATTGACTATGCCGGCATTAAGCTTGGCATCTCCTTCTATATTGATAAGCTCAAAGCGATGAAGTATTTCTATAACAGCACTTTCCCGGTTTCTGACCCTGCATACATCAGCAGGATTCTTATACTGGGTATTGATCCATTCTACACAACGGATATACAACTCGTCGGCTGTGCCGGGCTCCTGAACAACTTCCTGATAGGTAATCAGCTGGGTATCCTTATCAATGGGATAATTGATCCGGGTTTCCTGTCCGGACAATGATTTTCCAAGAATGAAAAATGTAGCAAATACTATAAAACCCGGTATGTATTTCATTTTACAAACAATTTAAGTTCAAAATTTTCCCTTGACACAGGAACAAAATTAATGATTTTATCAGAAGTCCTGATAATATCTGTAAAAACCAAAGCCCCGTTAACCGGGGCTTTGCAATTAAGAACGGTAAAAGAACGGATTTAGTACATTCCGCCCATGCCACCCATACCGGGATTCGGCATTGCCATTTCCTTTTCTTCTTTGATATCTGCGAGAACACACTCTGTAGTCAGGAGCATTCCGGCGATTGAAGCAGCGTTTTCCAATGCAACGCGGGCAACCTTGGCCGGATCAATAACACCTGCCTGGAAGAGGTTTTCATAAATTTCCGTCCTGGCGTTAAAGCCAAAATCGCCTTTCCCTTCACGAACTTTCTGAACGATTACCGAGCCTTCGAGCCCTGCATTGGTAACTATCTGCCTCAGAGGTTCTTCAAGTGCGCGTTTCACGATGGCTATTCCGGTATCTTCATCTTCATTCTCGCCCCTGAGGTCTTCAAGAACAGAGATTGCACGGATATAAGCAACACCGCCACCGGCAATAATACCTTCATCAATGGCTGCACGGGTTGCATGCAATGCATCGTCGAAACGGTCTTTTTTCTCTTTCATTTCGATCTCGCTGGCAGCACCAACGTAAATCACGGCAACTCCACCAGCTAATTTAGCCAGTCTTTCCTGCAATTTTTCACGATCGTAATCTGAAGTTGTGGTTTCAATTTGTGCTTTAATCATGTTGACGCGGGCTACAATGGATTCTTTGGTACCACGGCCGCTAACGATGGTCGTATTTTCTTTATCAACAGTAATTTTCTCTGCCTGTCCGAGGTATGAGATGTCGGCATCTTCCAGACGGTAGCCTTTTTCTTCTGAAATAACAGTACCACCGGTCAATATAGCTACATCCTCCAGCATTTCCTTGCGACGATCACCAAAACCAGGAGCTTTTACAGCAACAATTTTAAGTGAACCACGAATCTTGTTCACAACCAGTGTTGCCAGAGCTTCACCATCAACATCTTCAGCGATAATAAGTAATGGACGGCCAGTCTGAACCGTTTTTTCCAGGATCGGAAGAAAATCTTTCATGATGGAGATTTTCTTATCGTAGATCAGGATATACGGATTTTCAAAAACAGCTTCCATTTTCTCAGTATCAGTGACGAAATATGGAGAAATATATCCCCTGTCGAACTGCATACCTTCAACCACTTTTACAGTTGTTTCAATTCCTTTGGCCTCTTCGATTGTGATGACGCCTTCTTTCTTAACCTTATTCATGGCTTCGGCAATTTTCTCACCGATAAAGCTGTCGTTGTTGGCAGAAATGGTAGCCACCTGGGTAATTTTTTCACTTCCTTCTTCAACAGGAATTGCATCACTCTTCAGGAATTCCACCACTTTGGAAACAGCTTTATCAATTCCACGTTTCAGGTCCATTGGATTGGCACCGGCTGTTACATTCTTCATCCCGGTAGTCACGATGGCCTGAGCAAGCACAGTGGCAGTGGTGGTACCGTCACCTGCGACCTCGGAAGTCTTTGATGCGACCTCTTTCACCATTTGGGCACCCATATTCTGGATGGCATCCTTCAATTCAATTTCTTTTGCGACTGTCACTCCGTCCTTGGTAACCACCGGTGCTCCATAGGTCTTGCTGATGATCACATTACGCCCTTTGGGGCCAAGGGTTACTTTAACTGCATTCGCTAAGGCATCTACGCCTTTTTTCAGCTCTTCGCGGGCTTCGATATTAAAAACAATCTCTTTTGCCATTTCAAATTCATTTTAAAGTTTACAATTCATTAATTCATTAAATGACAGCAACAATATCCGATTCACGCATTATCAGGTAATCCTTACCTTCAACGTTAATCTCGGTTCCGGCATACTTTCCGTAAAGTACAAGATCTCCGACTTTTACAGTAAGCGGTTCATCTTTTTTACCTGGTCCGATTGCCACTACTGTGCCACGCTGGGGCTTTTCCTTCGCGGTGTCGGGAATAATAATTCCACCTGCAGTTTTCTGTTCTGCAGCCGCAGGTTCAATCAATACACGGTCAGCTAATGGTTTTACATTCACTTGTGTCATTGCTATAGATTTTTGGTTTATGATTTAAATTTAGAAGCTATCCGGCATTAGTCACATTTTGTGCCAAAAGAAAGCTGACTGGGAAAAAAAAGCAAAGGAAACTTAACATTCTATTTTTATCTCGTTGATTTTCAACTACTATTGAGTATAAGTCATGAAACAGCAACTTATACAACCAGTTCAACCTGCCCGGACAAAAATAATAATGTCAGATTGCCGTGACAATCTGACATTATTATTAAAATATTTTTTGAATTACTTTTTTCCGGCCGGTGCAGGAGTTGTTTTCTGATCGGAGGGAGCAGCTTCCTGACCAGCGGGAGGAGCCTGAAAATCCTGTACAGGAGCTGACTGCTCATTGATCAGTTGACGCAGTTCTGTGTCAGAAGAGCTGGCTACGTTGGAATTCCGCGGAATCACGAAAATAGAAAAAAGGCTCAATGCCAGCAGAACAATAGCCAGCGTCCAGGTTGTTTTCTCAAGAAAATCAGCTGTTTTCCGGACTCCCATAAACTGGTTTGAAGATGAAAAATTAGAGGCCAGACCTCCGCCTTTTGAATTCTGAACCAATACAACAAGGCCAAGTAAGACACAGGTAATAAGTATAAGTACCGAAACTAAAATATAAGCTCCCATTTGATTATGTGTTATTAACGTTAAATTCAACCGCTGTTGCGGTTTTCAACTATTTTTCTGATTTGGGCTGCAAAGTAACTGCTTTTTTCCGGAATATTCAAACTTAATTTCTCATAAATTTTAATTGCCTTTTCCGGATTGCCCTGAAGCATGTGAATACGGGCAAGGGTTTCTGTTACAAGATCATCATGATCGATGCTGCTTAATCTGGCCTGATCTGCAGGGTTAAAAAACTCCTTTCTGGGCTGACTGATCCGGGGTTCGTTCTCAATAAAACGGTTGATCAGAGCAGCTTTTTTCTCACTCCCTGTCATTTCGTGAACACTTTCAGGGTGTCCTGGTGGTTTTTCATTCAGTTTATCTCCGCCAGATTCCAACCCTGAAGGGATTGCCTGATCGGGATGATAAACCGGAAACCGGGCATAGCCTTTTTGCAGCTCATTGTAAGCATCATCTTCCTGACTTTCCTTATTGTCAATGAAGCCCGTCCGCTGAACCGGGGATTGCTCAATCTCAGCCGGTGGCTCTGTTTCCAATCCCCCTGGATGTAATCCGGGTTCCTCACTGGTTTCCTTCAGGGGTTTTTGAAATCGGGGCGGTATGGTTATCATACCGGCAGCCTTAAGTTCTGCCAGCCTGCGCGCTACGATCTCCTGAAGCCTGAGCAGATGGGCCAATTCATCTTCCGGTGTAACCAGTGGCGCGTCGTTCAACAAATCCTCCTCCGGAACATCAATAAAGTCCGGTTTATGCCTGGTTTCGACGGGTTCTTCTGAAAACACGGGATCCGATTCCTGATCCGTAACCGGACCAGATTTCTGATCATCGGGACCGGTTTCAACAATTTCAACTTCATGAATTAAATCCCGAAGCAGATCATCAGGCATTTCTTCAGGTACCAACAACCCGGCCTCTGCAGTCACCCCATCAAAGGCATCAGCAACCGGCGTAGCCTGAATCAGGGTCTCTTCTTCCAGCAATTGCTTTAAATGACTTCTGTCACCTGCGTAAGCTGCTGCGAGTTTCAGCTGATTATTAAAACGGATACTGTTAACCTTCTTATAATTCAGTGCCAACATCATCTGAACAACCTGGCAATAAGGCAATTCACGTGCAACCTGCTCCAGAAGAGGCAAACTTTCAAGCCCCAGACTTTCAGGATGACCGATGTAAGACTCAAATTGCGAAGGTTTCATGGCTTGTTACCAGTTTACAACGGATTTGTTAAAGATATCTTCCACCAGTGCTTCGTTGATTTTATTGATAAGGTCAAGTTCAACCGTAGCAAGATTCTGGCTACTGCTGTAATCTTCATAACGTGAAAATGAAGTCTCAAAGCTGTCTTTATCACTGAACTTATTCACAAACCTCACATTAACAGTGATCTTCAGCCTGATCAAAGCAGCTTGCTGCTGACCGGTAATGGCAACGGGTTCGGTTGAATACCCTGTAATTTCACCTTCGAAGTGCAGGTCGCCATTCCGGGGAACCAACGAGAGGTTTGTCTGAGAGGAAAACTTTTCACGCAATGCCTCGGTAAAAGCCTGGCTGAGTGTTGGCTGAACCAGGTCGGCTTTATTTGGAAACATGGCAATGGAAACAGATTTTGCCTCGGGAGGAACAGAAGCACCTGTAAATGAATAAACACCGCATCCGCTTATCACGAGTGAAAATACCATAGAAATCAGCAGGAAAACGTGCAGATTCTGATGTCTGGTTTTTCTTTTCATCAATTGATTAATTAATACCATATTCCTTAATTTTCCTGTAAAGTGTTCTTTCCGAAATACCCAGTTCACGTGCAGCATTTTTTCTTTTACCACCATGCTTTTCAATAGCACGCTTTATAAGATCAATTTCTTTTTTTTGAATGGACAGTGATTCATCCAGCACTTCAGGTGCATAAAATGTCTCAAAATCATGTGGGTCTGATCTTGGCTGAACCTCTACTCTTGGACTGCCAGCCATGTTTTCATCATACTCTTTATAAAGCTGGGCAATAATCGGCTGATGATCCCGCTGTAGCTCATGGCTGACTCCACCCTGTTCAAGTATATCAACCACCAGTTTTTTAAGTTCACCGATATCACGTTTCATGTCAAAAAGAACCTTGTAAAGAATCTCACGTTCCGAGAACTCACCTCCGGCATGCTCCTTTTGATAAAGTACAGGCAGATCTCGGCTTTCATTCGGAAGATACCTTTGCAGATTCACCGGCGTAATTACCCTGCTCTCTTCTATGATAGAAATTTGTTCCGTAATATTCTTTAATTGCCTGATATTTCCCTGCCAACGGTAATTCATCAGCATCTGGCGCGCCGAATCATCCAGCTCAAGTGCCGGCATACGATATTTTTCTGCAAAATCGCTGGCAAACTTCCTGAAAAGCAACACAATATCATCTTTCCGTTCACGAAGAGGTGGAATAAAAACAGGAACAGTATTCAGCCTGTAATACAGATCCTGCCGGAATTTCCCTTTATTGATGGCTTCGGGAATATCAACATTTGTAGCTGCAACAACGCGCACATCTGTCTTTATTACTTTAGATGACCCCACCCGCATAAATTCGCCGGTTTCCAGTACACGCAACAACCTTACCTGTGTAGATAAAGGCAATTCAGCTACCTCATCCAGAAAGATGGTTCCACTGTTTACGACCTCAAAATATCCCTTCCGGGATTCGTGCGCTCCGGTGAACGACCCCTTTTCATGTCCGAACAGTTCAGAATCAATGGTTCCCTCCGGGATGGCGCCACAGTTGACTGCTATATACGGACCATGTTTCCGGGCGCTCAGATTATGGATGATCTGGGGAAAGACCTCTTTTCCCACCCCGCTTTCGCCATTGATGAGTACGGTGATGTCGGTAGCGGCTACCTGCCGGGCAATATCAATAGCCCTGTCGAGTAAGGGAGAATGGCCGATTATGCCAAAGCGTTGTTTTATCGATTGAATATCCATGTCAATAATTGAGCTGCTCTTATATTAGATTGCAAAATTAACAATTCGCAGCCTGCAAATGTCACTTAGGAATTAAAAAACTGACATTTTGTCAATCTTGTAATATCCGGATGACAGACAAATAATCAATACAATAAAAACATAATCGGAAACATCAATCTCAGCAACTGAAGAAGCCGTTCATCAACAAGCCGGAAACTGCTTCATCAAATAAGATATTGCGAGGAAACCCACTTCTCATTGATGTCTATCCGGCTCCAGCCGATTTTTGTTTCGTAAACCAGCACCTCACTACCTTTGGGCAGAGTTCCCAGAGAAGAGAACTGAGTACCCGGACCTGACCTGATTGTCAATGAGGATGCCTTAACCTGACCTTTCGATACTTTAATCAGAAACTTCTGAGCTATCCATTCATCATCGGTACCGATGCGTGCCCAACCATCTGTACCTTCATAAATACTCACCATAGCTCCTGCACTCAATACCGAAACAACAGGGAAATCGGTTCCCGGACCTTTTCTGACATTCAGTGATGCTACACTCACTATCCCTGCTTCAGGTGCAATTCCCCTGTTACCGGATGCCGGTAAAGGCTTTGGTATTGGAAAAATTCCGGCAATTTTACCGATCTCCTGTTCAATCAACGGAATAAAACCCGCTTTGGCATCTTCCACTTTGTTACCGCCAAAGAAAGCAGTACCCGGACATGATTTGGTTACTCCCTTTCCATTCAGCCGTTGACCACTTTTAAGATCGTACCAATGATGGTATACAATGTGATCGGTATCGGCCGGCAGATTAAACTTTTTGCACAGCATGGCATTCATTTTCAATATGGCATCGCGATGTTCAGGTGTCATCTGATCCTTGTCCCTGTCAAAATTCCCAAAATGCTCAATACAGATACCTTTCGAATTGTGTTCTTTGATCCCGACCGGAATATCATTTAACGACCGGCAAACTGCAATCTTACCGTCCGGGAATGTGGTGAATGTCTGGGCTATATTGCTCCAGTGGTTTTTTACCATATGATACTCTTTCATCGATTTTAGTCTGGCAAAATGATTATTACCAGTGAAGTGCGTGTAGTCGGGCAAAAAGGTATGGTGGTTCTGAATAAGTGAAATAACCCGGCTCACCTGCTGATTGGCGAGCCAGCTTCCAAACTCGTTAATATCCATTAACTGAAATCCGAATTTTGTTTCCATAGCTTTTGATTTGGGGGTTTAATTGTTGAAATTCAATTTATAACACACAATAACAACACTGTGACACTTTAGTTTAAAAGTGCACAACTACCTTGACCAGGAGAGAGCTGGCCTAGCCAAAAAGTATAGAAATTATCAATAGAAATTAACGGAGTTGCCTTTCTGTCAGCCTGTTGTGCGCGAACAAACTTTGGAGTAATAAATAAAACCTGGAAAATGCGATTCGAAACAGCGAATCACTTAATGGCTAACGCCTTACCCTTGCACCGGCTTCCTTCTCAAGCACCTCTGCCATGCGATCCATAAACTTATCAATCTCCTTGTCGGTCAGGGTTTTGTTTTCATCCTGCAGGATAAAACTTATGGCATAGGATTTCTTGCCGGCTTCGATCTTGTCGCCTTCGTAAACATCGAAAAGGTTCACTTTTTTCAGCAACTGCTTTCCGGCTTTAAATGCGATGGCCTCCAGATCAGCATATTTAACAGCCTGATCGAGCACGAGCGCCAGGTCGCGACGAACTTCGGGAAATTTTGATACCTCACGATAGGTTACAGAATGATTTTTTATGGCCTGAACCAGGTTATCCCAGTGTATACCTGAATAAAATACCGGTTGATTGATCCCGGATTGCTTCAGCAACTTATCATGCAACCTGCCGATGCAATAGATGGCTTTACCGTTTAACTGGTAAACGGCGCCATCGGCAAAAAAGGGTGGCAGACTTTCAGCAGTCTGCAGGCGGTTGAGGTCGAGACCTGTCTTTTTCAAGGCTCCGGTAACAAAGGAGCGCAACTGGTAAAAATCCGATTTACGGCCACCGCTTTGCCAGCTTTCCGGTTCAGCCTGACCGGTTACAAACAAGGCCAGGATCTTTTGCTCTTTGTAATTTTTATCAACATTGCCCTTTACATTGGCTCCGCTTAATTCATACACAAAACCAAACTCATATAACTTCAGGTTCAGCTGTCTGCGGTTCAGGTTATGGGCTACCGATTCGAGCCCGCTGAAAAGCAGGGTCTGCCGCATTACATCCAGCTCCCTGGATAGCGGATTGAGCATTTTCACACATTTTTCAGGATCAAACCATTCCCCGCCTTCGTAATAAGCAGAACTGCTGAGTGAATTGGTGAGCATTTCATTGAACCCGTTGCTGCTGAGGTAATCGGCAACCAGGTTCTGCAGTTTCTCGCGATCGGGACGCTGATGGTACGAAATGCTTGAATTCAGCTTCTCACCCGCATCAATCCTGTTGTAGCCGTAGATACGCAGCACCTCTTCAATCACATCGGCAATGCCGGTCACATCCACCCTGAACGGTGGAATCTCAAGTTCAAGTCCTGCGGCTGATTCCTCCAGCACCTTTATTTCCAATCCTTTCAGGATGATTTTGATATCTTCGGCAGGGATATCCTGTCCCACAAAACGGTTTACATAAGCATAATCCAGACTGATCCTTTTGTGCTGAACCGGGACGGGATAAACATCCACTATTTCCGATGATATTTGACCACCACAAATTTCCTTTATCAGCAAAGCGGCCCTTTTCACAGCTTCCACCGTGATTTCAGGATCGGTTCCGCGCTCGAACCTGAAAGAAGCATCGGTCTTGAGGGTATGCAGCTTCGAGGTTTTACGAACCGAAACCGGATTAAAGTAAGCGCTTTCGAGAAAAACGGCCGCAGAGGATTCACTGACTCCCGACTTTGTACCGCCGAACACACCGGCTATACACATGGGTTCCGCAGTATTGCAGATCATCAGGTCACCGGCGCCCAGCTTGCGTTCCATGTTGTCAAGTGTAACAAATGGCGTGCCTTCGGGCAGTTTTTTAACAACAACGGTATTGCCGGCAATGGCCGATGCATCAATGGCATGCAGGGGCTGCCCATATTCAAACAATACATAATTGGTAATATCCACCACATTGTTGATCGGCCTTACGCCGATGGCTTTCAAACGGTCGGCGAGCCAGGCGGGCGAAGGACCGACTTTGATCCCGGAAACCGTAACTCCGGAATAACGCGGACAGGCTTCAGAATCTTCAACCACGACACTGACCGGCAAAGTCATGTTGTCAGGTTTAAAACCAGCAACATCCGGTTTTCTTAACGAGGCAGGATTGCTTTCCAGTCCACGGGCTGTAATGGCAGCAGCCAGGTCGCGGGCCACACCCAGGTGGGAGGCAGCATCGGCATGGTTGGGGGTGAGGCCGATTTCAAAAACCACATCATTGGTAACCCCAAAGTATTCGGCAGCAGGCATTCCGATCTTAACAGCTTCCGGAAGCACCATAATGCCCGCATGGGAATTACCCAGCCCCAGTTCATCTTCGGCGCAGATCATCCCTTCGGACAATTCACCGCGTATCTTCGATTTTTTGATTTCAAACGATTCGTCTCCATGATAAATCACGGTTCCAATGGTGGCAACCACCACTTTCTGACCGGCGGCTACGTTGGGAGCGCCGCATACGATGTTCAGCAGTTCAGGACCGCCCACATCCACCGTGGTAATGCTGAGTTTATCGGCATTCGGATGGCGTTTGCAGGTTTTCACTTCACCGGTAACCACTCCTTTCAGACCGCCCTTCAGGGATTCAAATGTTTCAACGGCTTCCACTTCAAGGCCAATATCGGTAAGCAGATGTGAAATTTCTTCCACGCTGAGATTGGTAGTTATGTAATCGCGGAGCCAGTTATATGAAATCTTCATTGATTTGATTTTAGGAAGGGCAAATTTAAGGATAAATCGTTTAAAGCCGGAGAGTAGCTTGAAAATGACAAATTGCAGTTGAAGTTAATCTAAAGTTTTCGAGGTACAGTTGACAATGCAGCGGCAGACATGTCCGGGGTATGCATTTACAAACGCGTCAAAGGGTGAATTATCGGCTGTAGGATTGAATTCAGGTCCGGGGCACACGGTGGGAGATGCACTCAAGCCATAGGAATATAACCCGGGTCTGGGCACGCATAGGCGGTTGCACCGACCTGGGATTAACCGATTGATTCTTTATCTATACCTGCCTGTTTAAGAATGGCCAGAAAAGTACCTTTTTTAAGATCCCGACCTCCGTGGAAAGGCACAATGACTGTTTTGCCGGAAATTACATTATAAAATAACCAATGTGATCCTTTAGCTCTCTTAAAAATAAATCCGTTTAATCAAGAATCTCTATCAGGTGTTTTGGGGATAGATTCATTCAGAAGCAAGATTGATCGAATATTCAAGTGTATTGCTATCATCGGGTATGGGTTCTCCCCTCTCCTTTAATTCTTCTAAATAAAGCTCAATGGCTTCTCTGGCCATGCTTTTAGCCTCATTGAGATCGACCCCGTAAGTGATGCAACCTGGCAAAGCCGGAACAGTCACCGTAAAGCTTCCCTCTTCTTCTGATGCAGATGTATTTTATAGGTGTACATATTAAAAAATGACTGGAGGTATTATCATGTTTCTGTTGGATAAACCAACCCTCAAATCTCAAAAACAAAGATAATAAATCTATGCTGAGTTGACAAATGAAAGGCAGAGGGATTGAATTCAGGCCGGGGCACAAGTCGGTTGATAAGTGCAAACCGGGGAATTAATGCTGCCATTTATTTGCCTGCCAAATAGTTAACAGTTCTTTAACTCTTATTGATGAACCGTTTTGACTTATTTTTGTTGTTGTATGTTTATTCTGTTATGCTGATTTGAATTCCCTGTTCATGTAATTAATGAAACTACACATAGCTGGTAGAAAAAACCGTGGGTTTCCGGCTATTAATACAAAACTGAAATATCCGTTAATTGAGTCAGATTGTTGAGTTGGAACTTTCCATTTCCAGAATATACCAATGCTCATTTTTCAATCAGAATGATCAGAAAAATGAGCATGTAATATCCGTTAAAGATTTCATTTCCCCTTTCAACTTACCGCCATGATCAAAAAACTCTATTTTGCATGCTTAATCTGCATAGCATTTGCATTTCTCTTTTGCAAAAAAAATTCTTCCGACAATTCCGGTAATCAGCCTTCGGTCTTAGAAATCAACAACATTCTGGATGAAGCAAGCACGAAGTTCTTTGAATTTGCCGCCCAGACAAACGGTGATCCGCGTGCCGCGATTTACCTGACGAAAGACTGGATTCTGACCCAGGAAACGGTTGAGGATGCTTATGTTGATGACAGTACTTACCTGAGAATTCTATTAAAATCGGGATTAAAAACTGTTTATTATTTTATAGATACAGATCTTGAGGGGAAGGCCAAATACCGGGGAAGTGGAGCAAAAGGTTCCGGTAATCATTTACAATTAACCGGAGGTGATGGTTGTTCCAACAAAATTGAGAATAAAAAAGTACTGATTTTTGCTCCGGCGTGGAATGAATTTTATAAGGATGGTGAGATTGAAAAAATAGTTAAAATTTTTACGGATGCGGGCGAAGATTACGAGGTGACATTGTTAAGAGGCAGCGAATGCACGGTTGATATAATTAAGACATTTGGAAATTATGGATTTGTTATTATTGATACGCATGGCCTTCCTGATGGATTTAAGATAATGCCAAATATTTATAGTTTTAAGGAGGTTAAAACTGAAGAAGAAATGAAAAAACTTGTCATAGAAGAGGGTGGTCAGCAGCTTTGGGATATGATACAGAATGAAGATGTTTGCTATATGAAGGGAGATATTATAAAATCAGATCAGATTGATTGGTTTGTAAAGAGGGCCGATTCTTTCCCCAAAGACCTGTTTGTAACTTCAAAATTTATCAATTCATTGCCCGAATGGAATAAAACCATGATTTTTGGCAATTTTTGCTATTCAGCTATAAGTACTGAAAACAATAGTCCACGATATTACTCCCCTTTCATCGGGAAGGCATTCACCAACAGGAATCTGATCAGCTATTTTGGATATGCTTTCGATAACAAAAGTTCGACGGTGGTGTCTGATGATTTTTCAAAAATGATGGAAGACTCGTTGGCACGGGCTTTTGTAGTCGATGGTGATAGCACCGGAAATGCCTATTTACATTACAATAATACTGAGTTTTATGATTTTTTGCGGACTTCAAATCCGAAATTGTGGTTGAAACAATTCAATGATAAAACCTACTGTTACGGTTCCTGCGGAGATGATTTCATTGATTCCCGCGACGGCAGGAAATACAAAACCGTGTGCATTGGCAACCAGACCTGGATGGCCGAAAACCTGAATTTTAATGCTTCCGGCAGCCTGTTTTACGACAACGAATCTGCAAACGGTGATATTTATGGACGCTTATATAATTGGGAAATGATCATGAATGGTCAGTTATCAAGTGATCTGGTTCCGAGTGGCGTAAGGGGAATATGTCCGGAGGGATGGCATGTGCCAAGCCAGAATGAATGGAATATCCTGATTAACTATTTAGGAGGCGAATTATATGCCGGCGGCGCAATCAGGGATACAGTTGGCTGGAATCCTCCAAATACTGGAGCGACTAACAGCTCGGGTTTTACTGCAAAGCCTGGTGGTTTTGAAAACAGTGAAGGTTTTTTTTCAGACATTGGTAACCAGGCTCTCTGGTGGACATCAACAGTCGACATTATTCTTCCAGGTGGTCGTAGTATGTATGTTATACATGGTAACCAAGTTCCATCAGTTCTATTTTACTCCTTTCCTCCAAATTTTCATTTGTCATGCCGGTGTGTGAAGGATTAGAAATAACGGAACAGGAACTGCCGGAATCAGGATTGAATCAAGGTCCGGGACGGGCGCAGGGGGACGGGCACAAACCGGGAAGTCAGAAGTCAGATCCCGATAGCTATCAGTGATTTTACAAGCTAAATTTAATTTAGTTATCTATCGGGACTAAGGCAGTATTTTCCGCATAGCAATCTGATAGCATTTTATTATAGGCACTTTAGCTCATTCGATCATAATTATTGTTTCTTAGCGATTTAAT
>JAZDHI010000039.1:0-2756 GCA_043806115.1 Bacteroidota bacterium | reverse complement strand
TGCCGGAGAATATTACGGGGAGATCGCAGGCATAGCGGAACAACTGGTCGATTACTATGTTGAGATCACCGACAATGAAGGCAACCTGGCCAAAACAGCCATACAGCATGTGTATGTTGGGCCGTCAAATACCGGCGGTGGCAGTGGTCAATCCGGCGTTTTCTGGACACCGGCCAATCCTACCTCAAACGATATCATCACCATTACCCAGACCGATGTTGGTGTCGGAGCTAAGCTACACTGGGGTGTAAATACCGGTAACCAGGCTTGGCAGACGCCAAATGCTGCTTACTGGCCTGCGGGTTCCAGCCTCTTCAGTCCGACAGGCTCAGCCATCGAATCGCCCATGAACGGTCCCGATGGTGAAGGTAACATCACCATTCAGATTGGTCCTTTCAACAATCCCGCTCAGGAGTTAGACATGGTTGATTTTGTATTCCATTACAACAACAATACCTGGAACAACAACAACGGGGCAGATTTTCATATATCCATCAACAATGTTCCGGTCGGAGGATTTCTGCTCAGTGCGCGAAATATTACGCAAACCGCCCCCAATGTGCTGGAATTCGATGTTTACCTGCTGAATGAGAATGCCGCTGAACCCTTTGAACTGGCAACCATCCAGATGGGGATAACGTTCAATGCATCAATATTGAACGGGGCTGCCCAGACATCAGGAATGACAAGCATTGTTGCAGGTTCGTCCCAGTTGCCGGCCAATATGGAACCCATCAGTGTAAACACTGCCTTGCCGGGTCTTATCCGGGTTGCCGGCAGGGCTGCACCAGGAACAGGGAACGGATATATCCTGTCAACCGTTTCACCCGGGACCCGCATTGTTCGTTTGAGAATGACCAATGCGGTTCCGTTTACTTCAGTTTCAACACCGGATATGTCGTTCACCTCAAGCACGACCACTCAGCCTTCTTACCCGACCAGGGTTGCCCATTATGAGGATAATACGAATATCCAGCTCGTGGTTACCCCGGGAAGCAATGCCAATATTGAAGAAAATCCTGTGTTAAACGGTCCCCCATCGCTCGTTGTAACACCGGCCATTCAGTCGGTTACTCCTGAGGCCGGGGTTTGCGATTATGTGATAAATTCCAATGCCTCGTGGAGTGCTGCCAGTAATCAGTCATGGTGCACCCTTTCCCCAATGGCGGGCTTTGGTAGCGGAATCATTACTGCCCAATATGCTGAAAACACGGCAACTGCGCGTTCAGCGGATATTTCGGTCAATGTTACCGGACTCCCGGAGATGACAGTAATCCTTAACCAGGAAGATAGCCCGTATAAGGTTCTTCACCTGAATGCATTGTTGGAAGGTCTTTATGACGGCAATGGCACGATGAAACAGGCGCACGATGAAAACGGACCCGTCTTTGCTGCCGGAATTGCGGATGTTATTGATGTTGAATTCCACAATGCATCTGAATACAGTATTACAGAATATACAGCTTCCGGAGTGCAATTGAGTACCTCGGGCGATGCGGTTGTCAATGTGCCGGCTTTCCTGAACGGAAGTTATTATCTGACTGTCAAACACCGGAATTCTGTCAGGATAACAACCGCAAATCCGGTGTCGTTCCCGGGCACTGAAATCACTTATACATTTGATCAGCCTGCGAAGGCATTTGGCGGAAATCTGCTGTTAATGGCCGATGGATATTATCTGATCTATTCAGGCGATGTTAACCAGGATGGTTTTGTGGATACCGGTGACACTACACCGATCGATAACGATCAGTTTTACTTCGTATCGGGTTATGTGGTCACCGATATCAATGGCGACGGCACCGTAGATACCGCGGATGGAACCTTCGTGGATAATAACCAGTTTTTCTTTATAGGGAGTATTTTGCCCTAATAAAGCAGGCAGGGAATGTTGGGGTAAAAAGTTAAAAGTTAAAAGTAAAAAGTAAAAAAGCAGGCCTGCGGGAAGACTTGTAAAGGAAAATAGAATTCCCGGGCAGGTGTGCTTTCAACGCATGTGCCCGGAACTACCCCCCTGGCTTGCGCGTGCTTTCAGCGCGTGCGCCGTAGGTGTACGACGAACTCCGGACAACGAACTACCGGTGGTCCCGACTCCACCAAAATGAATGGTGGTCCCGACTCCGCCAAAATGAATGGTGGTCCCGACTCCGCCAAAATGAATGGTGGTCCCGACTCCGCAACAAGGTCATGGTGGTCTCGACTCCGCAACAAGGTCATGGTGGACCCGACTCCGCAACAAGGTCATGGTGGTCTCGACTCCGCTCGACCACCATAGCTAGGGATTTCGGATGAGGCGGATTTGCAGGATATTTTGTACCAGAAATAAGTTTATCAAGGATACCAACGGTGGTCGAGCGGAGCGAGACCATCCGGGACCTGGATTTGAAATGCTCTGACTTGCGCTCACCCCGGCTTGCGCGCGCTTGCAACGCGCGCTCCGGAACAACCCTTTTTACAATGAACCACGAACCACGAAACACCAAACTGTTCAACGTCCAACGCCCAACGCCGAACACCCAATAAACGGCAGAGGCACGCGTCAGAGCCTGTCCCGCCCTTTTTGGCGGGAAGACGCGCGCGAGCAGAGGGGAGGATGAGCGCTAACTGAGTTTTTCTTATTTTTGTAAAAAAACTTTCCTCTTATGTTCAGCAAAAGCCTGTTATTATCGTTCTTTCTTTTTTCATTTTTCATATTGAAATCCCAGGTGCACACCAGTTACCTGTGGCACCTGGAGCAACCCGGTTACTGGCCGGAG
>JAZDHI010000038.1:0-19323 GCA_043806115.1 Bacteroidota bacterium | reverse complement strand
AGCCATCACTGAAGTCGCTTCCTTTCGCTGAAGTCGCTTCTTATATGAACACGGATGACACGGATCTGACAGATTTTCACAGATTTATTTTCTCTAAATCGGCTTCTTCGCTGAAGTCACTAAAGTCGCTGAAATTGCTATCCCGAGAACGCTGGTGGTCTCGACTGGTCTCGACTGGTCTCGACTTCGCTCGACCACCGCCGCTCGACCACCACCGCTCGACCACCACCGCTCGACCACCACCGCTCGACCACCACCGCTCGACCACCATAAACCAAACTTTGAGCAGATTGTGGCATAACCATCACTGAAGTCGCTTTCTTTCGCTGAAGTCGCTTAGTTCACTTGAATCGCTCCACTTGTGGTGAGCCTGTCGAACCATCGCTCCATCAAAATTGAAACGTCGACCAACGACCAACGACTAACACCAAACGATGAACACTGAAGTCGCCTTCTTTCGCCCTGTCGCTCACTCGCTTAAATCGCTCACTCGCATATTCTCACCTCAAAAGCGAATACCTGTCCTGTTTATCTCAGATAATCACTCACAATTTTCGAGATATCCCTCTTAATCTGCGGCCAGGTTTGTCCTTTGAAGCTAACGGGGGTTTCGCTTTCATCGGCATCTATGAAATAGGTAATTGCATGTGGGATGCTGATGGCAAGCATCTGACCGGGGTATTTCAGTTTATGCCAGTCCATTATTTGCTGCAAGGTATAATGATGGAGTAGTTCATGCAAATCCCAGAAATCTTTCTTTTTTGCCCTCCCCAGAATTGCCTGAATTTTCATTGCTGCTATATCGATATCACTATAAATCCGGAGTTCATCTTCAAGGACAATATCAGAAATAGTATTATGAGGATAATGAATGATATCAACCTTAACATTATCAATAAAACAAAAAACACCAAATTGTGTATGCTGTTGCTTGTACACAAACCGGGAACCGAATTTCTGCTCCAGGGCAGAGACTATTTCCGGCTGATTAAATTTAACATGAACAAACAGGTCAAGATCAACAGAACTGCGGTGGCCAAACCGCAAAGCCAGTGCTGTACCCCCTACCAGAGAAAACGGTTCCAAAGCAGGCAACTTCATCAACTCCCTTAATAGGGAAAGAGTCCCGGGTTCAACTGTCTCAAAGTGTAACATCTGAATGATTCAACGGGTTTATTAATTACTGCACTTGCAAAATAAATGGTATGTTCCGGCAGAAACTTCGCTTTCAACAGGGCGTCTGTCACTTTTTCGTCGCCGTAATAGCGCCGGCACTGGCGGATGTCTTCCACATCGCCGCGTTCAAAAACCCGCTCAATCACGAAGTTTGCTTCGGCATCGTAATCAAGCTTTTCAAAATCCACATCCCAGAAGATGCGCTTTTCAAATACCGGTTTTGGCTTGGGTTCCATGCTACGAATTTAGTAAAATTAAAGTTCAAAGTTTACCCGACGTAACGAAAGTGAAGGAGGGCTCAAAGTTTATCTGACTCTGGCAGGCTTAAAATCAGGAGATATACGATTGCAACTCAAAGACAATGCCTTGTTCACACGTAACCGATCTACAATATAAAGCTGAAGTCAGAAGTCAGAGGCCGGATGTCGGATGTCGGAAATACCATCCTCAAATCCGCTAATCTGCTAATCCGCTAATCCACAAATCCCCATATCTTCAAATCAGCAAATCTGCTAATCCCCAAATCAGCTAATCCCCAACCTGACAATATTTCCCTAAACTTAACCCGAATTCTTTTGCTGGATTCCGAAAAATCGTGTAGGTTTGACCTCTTCTAAACAACGCCATCAATCAGGATGAATCAACCTTTCGACCCCAGGGAAAACTACCGGAAAACACTTGAAGCAGCCGGTTATGTCAAACAGCAGGATGCTACCCAGGAAACCTACGACCGTATAGGATTTATGTCTGGACTGGAAGTGCACCAACAGCTGAAAACCAGGGAAAAGCTCTTCTGCCACTGCCCGGCAGGCATCTATCATAAACCCGACGACTTCCATGCCGAGGTGATCAGGCATATGCGTCCGACGCTGAGTGAACTGGGCGAATACGACGGTACAGCCCTGATGGAATTCAAGACCCGTAAAAACATTGTTTACAGACTCAAAAACGAAACCACCTGCACCTATGAGGTTGACGACACCCCGCCCTTCCCGCTCAACAGGGAGGCGCTGGAGATCGCCATCGAAATATCCTTACTCTCAAAGCTGAATATTGTCGGCGAGGTACACATTACCCGTAAACAATACCTTGACGGCAGCATCCCGACCGGGTTCCAGCGCACTGCCATCATTGGTGTCGAAGGGATGATCCCGCTGAAACACAAGAACATCCGTCTGATCCAGCTGAGCCTTGAGGAAGATTCCTGCCGCGAAGTATCCGACATCGGCCATACCCGCATTTACCGGACTGATCGTCTGGGCATGCCCCTGATCGAAACGGTTACGTATCCCGATATGGTGAATCCTGATGAGGTAAAAGAAGCCTGCAATTACATCCGTTTCCTCAACCGTAGCACGGGAAAAGTACGTACCGGCATCGGCGCCGGCCGTGAAGATGTTAATGTAAGTTGCCGCGGTGGTTCACGGGTAGAGATCAAGGGCGTAGCCCATACCCGATGGATACCGGAACTTACCCACAACGAATGCTTCAGACAATGGTCGCTGCTGTTGCTGCGCGACAGGCTGAAAACTGATATTCCTGGTTATAAAGCATGGAAGATCGGGTCCGTTGAACTTGATTACCATGACTTCAAATTTGAATATGCACCCCTGCTTGAAACAAAAAAACTGAAACATAAGATTTTCGCCATCAACCTGCCCGGGTTCGAAGGGGTACTCTCCCATTTCACCCAACCCGGAAAGACATTTGCCAGCGAGCTGAGCGACCGGCTGAAGGTAATTGCCTGCCTGGAAAAGCCCAATATGATTCACACCGAGGAATTTGAAACATCAATTCCGGCGAAGGATTGGGACAGCATCAGAAAAATGCTGAAAGCCGGAGCCGGAGACACCCAGGTAATTGTCTGGGGGCCTGCAGAAGACATGCAAACTGCGCTCGAAACCATCGAAGAACGTTGCCTGATGGCTTTTGATGGCATTCCGAATGAAACACGTAAATCATTCGAAAACGGAACGACCATCTTCGAAAGGGTTCTACCGGGGGCTGACCGCATGTATCCCGATACCGACAGTGCACCCATTCCGCTTGAGGATAGCCGTATTGATGAACTGGGCCGGCATCTGCCGCAGGAAGTGATTGACCGCTACCACATTATGAAAGAATGGGGAATTCCGGAAGATACCTATACCTATATCTTCAGGAAAGACCTCTTCCCCCTGATCGAACGCATTATCAAGGAACTTGGATTTAAACCGGCATTTGTAGGCGCCCTCTTCGGACACAAACTGAAATTTGTGGAAGGACATGCCAGACCGGTTGCCGAATTCAATTACAGAATCGTTTACGGACTGCTCAAGTACATCAAAGAAAAAGGACTTTCACCGGAAATTGCCTGGCTTATGCTACCGCTTGTATATGAGCATCCGAAACTCGAATTTGAGTCGGTCCTGACCAGTATTAAGTTTAAAAAGGTTGCCAAGGACGAACTCCTTGGAAAACTTCCATTTCTGAAGTCTAAGTTTGCCGAGATACAGCATACCGAAAGGCCGGGTGTTGAGAAAGACTGGATTATGGGACAGCTCAGGCGTTCAGCGATCGGAAATGTGGAACTGACTGAGTTGGCGAAGATGATTTGATTTGCGATTTACGGTTTACGAAAAAAACAGAATTTCAATCAGCTCGTCAGAGAAACCTCCGGTACCGTATATTCAGGATGTAAAAACAAAAAAACACTCATTCAATACTCAAAATACAATCCAACAAAATGGCCGACGATATTTTTCAGGGATATAAAGGAGCTTCACTCGAAGTACTTAAAAAATTCAACGTTCGTGTCTGGGGACAGGCAGAGGTGACCACCACCCGTGGGCCATTTACCGGCACCGTATTGCCCAGGGCGGAGAACGACGACGACCAGCACATAGTGATGAAAATCATTACCGGTTACAACATCGGCATCGACATCGCCACCATCACCGGGATGAAGGAGACCGGCTACAAAAAAGCAAATTACAAGATCCCTGAAAAGGAATTCCCCTATACGCCAGGTCTTCCGAAAGTGAAGCTGATCGGAACCGGCGGAACCATTGCTTCCCGGCTTGATTATCGTACCGGAGCTGTGATTCCGGCTTTCTCTCCCGGGGAACTTTATGGTGCCGTGCCCGAACTGGCCCAGATCTGCAACCTGACCACCGAGAAGGTATTCGCCGTGTTCAGCGAGAACATGGCTCCCGACAATTACAGGAAACTGGCCATTGCCATCGGCAAGGAGATTGAAAATGGTGTTGATGGCATCGTGATCGGGCATGGAACCGACACCCTGCATCATACCGCAGCAGCGCTGACATACATGGTACAGAATTCGCCGGTACCCATTGTACTTGTTGGTTCGCAGCGTTCCTCCGACCGCCCCAGTTCCGATGCGGCCCTTAACCTGATGCATGCCACCACTGCCGCCGGTCATGGCGACATTGCCGAGGTTATGGTCTGTATGTTCGGCCCTACCAGCGACGAATACGGATTCCTGCACCGCGGTACCAGGGTCAGGAAAATGCACTCCTCCTACCGCTCCACCTTCCGCACTATAGGAGATACCCCGCTGGCCACCGTTACCCGCAAAGGGGTTGAACCTATAAAGAAAGATTACAACCCCAGGCGCAAGGACAGAAACGTGACCATTCTTCCCTTTTTCGAGGAAAAGGTGGCCATCGTTTACTACTATCCCAATATGCAGCCCGACATCATCGATGCCCTGGTCAGCAACGGATACAAAGGGATCGTGATTGCCGGAACAGGGCTGGGTCACGTGAACAAGCCCATTTATCCCGCCATCGAACGGGCCCACGCCGCCGGTGTGCATATGTATATGACGGTTCAGACCCTGTGGGGATATGCCCATATGTTTGTGTATGATACCGGCCGTGACCTGATGGCCAAAGGCATTGTTCCCGCTGCCAATATGCTGCCTGAAGCCGCCTATATCAAGCTGGGCTGGGCGCTTGGGCAAACCACCGATCATGAAGAGGTTAAGAAACTGATGCTGACCCCCATCAACGATGAGATCACATCGCGTGAACCATACAACGGATACCTTGTTTATCAGGGTGGGGTGCCGGAAGTGGAAGAGTTTATCCGAAATGTGCATAAGTAGGCTATACACCCACGGTTAAGTGATTGCAGGCGGCAATCCGCAACCCAAAATTATATCCGGATTTCTCCATTTTGCTGGTCACCCGGCCCCCCTGTCTCCGGGTTTCATACATCTTGAACATAGGTCACTCAATAGTGCCATCTGTTTCAATCATCCGCTTTCACTACCTTAGCATTCCATTCCCAATATAGCTGAACTTATATGAAAACCCTTTTCAGGATCTGTCTTCTCATTTCCATTTTGATGCTTACTTCAGGCCTTCCAGCACAGGAGGTTACTGCTGACATAATTGATTTCATCAGGAAATCTTCAATAAGCCCTGAAAATTATGTTATTGATAAATTCAGGAATCATGATGTTGTTTTCCTGGGAGAACACCACGTTGTGAAAGAAAACCTGTTGTTTGTCCAGTCGCTTGTGCCGGAACTTTATGAAAATGGTATTTATAATATAGGAATGGAGTTCGGTGCATCTGAACTTCAGGATAAACTGGATGAACTGGTTAGTTCGGAAATATACAATGAGCAACTGGCAAAGGAAATCATGTTTTCCTACAATGTAGCCTGGGGGTATCAGGAGTACCTGGATGTATATAAGGCCGCCTGGAAACTCAACCGTTCTTTGCCGGATAATGCCAGAAAGTTCAGGATCGTAAATCTAAGCTACATCTTTCACTGGGATAAATTCACGGGTCAAAGAAATCCTGAAACCATGAGTCAGGTCTTCCCGATGGGGACAATCGATAAATTCAGGGCAGAAATAATTGACAGGGAGATTATTCAGAAAAACGAAAAAATCCTGGCCCTGGTAGGTACACCGCATGCCTATTCAAGATATGGTTCTCCTTATTATAAATACAACGGGGATAATTTCTGCGATTTTGACCATGACTGGTTAGGAAACCGGTTGTACAGGAAATATCCTGATAAGGTATTCAGCATCATCCTTCATCAGGCTTTCACCATGAAGGAAGGTGATAAATATTATCCCATATCCCCCTGTGATGGGACTATCGAGAAGTTAATGGCTATGAACGGCAATATACCTTCCGGCTTTGATCTTATTCAGTCTCCGGTTGGAAAACTTCCCGACAGGAGCATAAACGCCATGTGTTACAAAGACTTCACGCTGGAGCAACTCTTTGACGGGTATATTTTCCTTAAACCTCTGAATCAGCTGAACGGCTGTACGGTCATCGGCGACTTTGTCAACGAAACCAACGTTGATCAGGCTTTGAAGAATTTCCCTGATCCGGATTGGCATGGAAAAATGAACTCGCTGGAGGATGTCAGAAGGTTTATTCTCAACAATTCTGATGAAATAGCCGGTAAATACGGCAAACTATAGTTCAGGTTCCATTCTGTTGGCAATACAACCAAAGGTGTAAACGGATTCATACATCAGACATCAGATATCAGACATCAGAAATTAGAAATTTACCCCATCATTGCTTAAATTTGTACAGATACCATTTTGATTAAAACCTTAGCCACTCCCGATCCTGATGAAAAAACTGCTGACACTTTTTCTGATCACCCCGGCACTGATTGCCCATTCGCAGGACACCCTGAAGATCATGCATTATAACCTGCTTAATTATGGCAACTATACCTCCTATTGTACGACAGAGAACAACAATCATGAAGAAAAAGACGGTTATATCAGGACCATTATTGCGCATGAACTGCCTGATATTTTCACGGTGAATGAGATCAGTAATTATGAGTATTATCATAACCGGATACTGACTAATGTGCTGAATACCGATGGCCGGGATTACTACATGAAGGGACCGGTCAGCAATACCGCTTTATCTGATCTGGTAAATATGTTTTATTACAATTCCGAAAAAATAGTCCTGATGTCCCATGTTGTTGTTCAGCATGTGCTTCGGGATATTGATCTTTACAGATTGTATTATAAAACACCTGAAACTGCCAGGGGTGATACTGTTTTCCTCAACTGTATTGTAGCCCACCTGAAGGCCGGCAATTCAGATTCCGACGAATCAGAAAGGGCTGAAATGACAGCCAATGCAATGGAATTCCTGGCCGGTCATGCACAACCCGGCAATTACCTGTTCATGGGAGACCTGAACACCTATTCTTCATATGAAGACTGCTATCAGAACCTCACCGGAGCCTCTGCCAATGATTTCCGCTTTTTTGACCCGGTTAATCTGGCAGGTCATTGGAACAACAATGGAAATTTTGCCTCGGTCCACACCCAGTCAGTAACAGACAACAGCACCTCCTGTCAGGCTGGTGGCGGCTGCGACGACCGTTTCGACCATATCCTGGCCACCCGGCAATTGATGAACGGCACCATGGGACTATCTTACATTACAGGCTCCTATCGTGCGGTAGGTCAGGACGGGGCTCATTTTAACGCATCCATTACCGACGCTCCGTCTAACACTGCCGTTCCGGCCAATGTTCTCAATGCATTGTACAACAATTCCGACCATCTCCCGGTCAGGCTCGACCTGAAACTAACCTCAGGAGGTATCGGGGGCGTTGCAGAACAAGCCTGGCTCAGCCAGACCGGTGTCAGTCTCCATAGTCCTGAATTTGCCCTGGTTTTTGTTACCAGCCCTTCAGAAACAAAGGTTGAACTTTCGGTTGTATCAATAACCGGCCAGGTAATCCTTAAAGAATACTGTTTGTTGCATATAGGCAGAAACGAAATAAATCTCCGCATTACCGGAATACCCCCCGGGGTATATATGATCAGGCTAAGGGATTCGCAGGGGCGGATGGCATCGTTAAAGATGGTAAAATAATGCCGCTGTGTAGTCCTCTTTTCTGACTGGAAGGGCTTTTTGATGCCGCCAGGGCAACCTGCAGATATTTCTCAGCCCTTTCTCGGGAATTACCAAACTCGGGTAACTTGTTGTATCCGGCCGTACGCATCTTTTCCTGCAATTCCGGATTTTCGTGTAAATACACAATTTTTTTTGCAATGTCCCGGGCATCCACCGGATCGAAGTACAATGCCGCATCACCACAAACATCCCTGGCAAATTCAAGGTCCGAGGTCAGGATCGGAAGCCCCATTTTCATCGCTTCGGGGTAAGAGGCGGAAAAGCACTCGAGCAAGGTGGGCAGAAACATAAAATCACACTGAGAGTATAGATAGGGACATTCATTCACATTGAGGCGGTTTGTGAAATGAATATATCGCCGGTTAGTCCCGAGATTCTTAAATTCACGCCTGTGCAGGGTAAGTATAAATTTTATATTCAACGAAGGCCTGAGTATCCTCACCTGGTTAATCACTTCATTGATAATGCGGAGATTCTTAAACAGGTGATTCGCCGAAATCGTCACCAATCTGAGTTCCCCGGGTTCACGCAATGGCAGTTTTGCCCGGTAGGTCCAATTTTCAGGTTGGTTATAAATCTCATTCAACGTATTGGAAACATGAAAAACCCTGTGTTCATCTACACGCAAATGATTGATCAGCCTTTGCCTGACACTTTCCGTTTCAGCAATCAAAAAATCAATGTTTCTGATCATCAGCAATAACCTCAATTTCCCGAACAGACTCTGTTTAATCCGTTGTCTGTAAGGTACTTCACTAAAATAGGGCGATTCCGGATAGATATAATGAGGCGTCGCAAACCCGGCAATGTGTGGTGCCCGAGGTTTCCAGTAGGTAGGTCCGAAAACTGAAAACACGACATCAGGCCTGATAACCCGTTCAAGTAATTTTAATCGTTGAAACTTCTTATAATTCATCCATTTCCGCATCAAAAGAGCGGAATAACCGGAATAACGGACGAAGGAATAAAATTTAAAATTCGCCGGGAATTTATCTTTCCGCACCTGGCGTTCTGCTTCCGGAGAAAGGAATACATGATACTCGTGCTCAGGACTATTCCTGAGTTCATGAATAAAGGAAAGAGCTACCTGCAACATGCCGCCAACCCGGATGTTACCGGCATTGATAACCATTTTCATACTGAATGGCTTTACCAATTGAATTTACCATAAATAACCGCTGAAATACGATTTCATCAACATAAACCAATGAAGACATACCAGACCGGAAAACTATAATATCAATTTAAATCTGAACAAAGTGATTTATCTCATACTCAAACTGCTCTGCTCAGATTTCAAAACCTTTGTCAATTCATTCATATCCCCCTGAGACCGGCAACAATTTTCCTGTAAGATGAATTTACTTTGACGTAAACCCAAATTCCGGGGAAAATGGCCTGGGCAGGTTGTTTAAGCTCTTACTAATAACTCGGTGGAAAACAGTTTGTTCATCCCGCCTGAATTCCGGTTCAAACCTACATGAATTTCTGCAAAATCACAAATAACAAATAATATTTTCATACAGACCTGCCTGCAGGCTACCGGGTACAGGAAGAAAGGTTTCCGGACCAAGCAGCCTGATCATTAACAGGGAATATTTGATTCCCTGTTGCACTGCCGGAATTCTGGCAGGTTGTTCCTTAGATGAATCCGCCTGCATCAAACAAATAAAACAGGCAAAGTGCTGTCAGAAGAACCGGGAGGGCAACCTTCCACCCCCGGTCAGAAAGCAAACCGTTCATAGAGTTTCTGCCAGATAGAAACGCCTGTAGCGATGATCCTGTCGGGGAAATCGTAGTCCGGGTCGTGGAGCGGAGGATGGGAAATGCCTGCACCGATTCCAAACAAGGCAGCTTTGCTTTTCAGGGCAAAATGGGCAAAATCTTCCGACCACCTGAACGGGAGCCCGGCTTCAACTACCGGAAAACCCATACCCGCAGCCGTTTCAATAACATAGCCTACTGCTTCGGGGTGGTTCATCATTGCCGGAAATTCTTCAGTATAACTGATTGAAAAGGACAGATGTGCCGGTTCTGCATGTTGCTTCACCATCGCTGTTACTTTGTCCGACAGGATTTTCATATCTGAGTCCAGATAAGCCCTCAGCGTGGCCATCAACACGGCTTCACCGGGAGAAGTTCCGAATGCCGGGGTTCCCAGACTTCCATAGATCAGGGTCAGTAAAGCAAAATCGGTAAATCCGGAATCAGGGCCACTGCCCGACAGCTTCGGCAGATTTGCCATAAGCTGAGCCATTGCGGAAGCGGGACTCTTTCCTTTCTCAGGTTCAGAAGCATGGGACGAACGGCCTTTCAGCCTGATAATCATACCACATGAAGCAGCTGCGAACGTTCCATTGCGCACAATAACCGCACTGCGGGCATAACCCGGCAGGTTGTGCAGGGCAAAACAGTAGTCCGGATTAAAGCTGGAAAAAGCCTGATCGGAAAGGACTGCCTGCGCACCCACCCCGGTCTCCTCCGCAGGTTGAAACAACAAAAGAAACTTTCCCTTTCCGGGCCTTTTAGAAGAAATATGCGCTGCCAGTCCTGCAAGTATGGCCGAATGTCCGTCGTGCCCGCATTTATGCGATATTCCGGGTTGTCGGGAGCAATAATCAGTGCCGTTCATTTCTGCTATGGGTAAAGCATCGGTATCAGCCCTGAAAAGAACTACCGGGCCGGATTGTCCGCTGTCGAAAACAGCCAATACCCCGTAACCGCCAATCTTTTCGATGATATGATCGGGTTCCAGTGGTTTCAGAAACTTCACAATCCTGCGTGCTGTTTGTTGCTCATTCCCCGACAATTCAGGGAAACAATGCAATTCGTGACGCAGATTCAGAAGCGATTCATGCATATAGGATGCTTTGTACAAAGATACCAAGGGTTTTCTTTGTAAAAGCGGGAAAGGATAATTTAGAAGAAGTTCGGATAATAGCAAAGGGTTATATAATTTCAGGTTTCAGTCCTGCCTGTAGCAGTCAGGGTTTCAGGGTTACCCGGTGCCCGTTGCTGAGCCTGGCCGGCTCATCAATAATACCAGATGGTCCAGGCTTCGCAACAGGGCATGGTGGCCTCGTCCGGATACTATCGGGATCGATCGACCACCACTGCATGACTCAACGAACAATCAAGACCCGGTGGTCGGGTGTTGCAAAGTGATTTTCCGGAGAATGAACAAACACTGAATCCGCCTGGAATTCCCATCACAGAATTTGCTGACGACCGGATTAGCATTATTCGCCGAATCCTGTTAATTTTGACGGCTGAATTTCACTTTTTTTTATCATAACACAGAATAAAAATTCCATGGGAAGAGCTTTTGAATTCCGCAAGGCAAGGAAAATGAAACGCTGGGGTAATATGGCCCGGGTTTTCACCCGTTTGGGCAAAGACATTGAAATCGCCGTAAAAGCAGGTGGACCCGATCCCTCCTTGAACCCTAAACTGCGGTTATTGATCCAGAACGCACGCAGCGAGAACATGCCGAAGGAGAATGTGGAAAGAGCGATAAAAAGGGCCGTTTCGAAAGACTCCACCGATTATAAAGAAGTAGTTTATGAAGGCTATGCCCCGCATGGCATCGCCGTGGTAGTAGAAACTGCCACCGACAACCCTACCCGCACCGTAGCCAATGTAAGAAGCTATTTTACCAGAAACGGAGGCAGTCTTGGAACCATGGGTATGCTCGACTTTCTGTTCGAAAGAAAATGCTCATTTAAGGTTGCCATGAAAGAGGGTCTGGATCTTGAAGAACTGGAGCTGGAGATGATCGACTATGGTATTGAAGAGATCTTTGTTGATGAAGGTGAAATCCTGATCTATGCTGAATTTACTAGCTTCGGACCAATTCAGAAATATCTTGAGGAAAATCACTTTGAGATCAGATCGTTTGCCTTTGAACGTATCCCCAACGATGTCAAAACCCTGACTCCTGAGCAACAGGCCGATGTGGATAAAATGCTCGAACGTATGGAAGACGATGAAGATGTGACGAATGTCTTCCATAATATGAGGTAAGGACGGGTCGGAAAAATTGTCATGTTTAGGTAGAATTTGCCGCAGATGTTGCAATAATTAAACTCCGGACCATAAGCTGAGCCAGGCTTTGAAGCTATTTCACCTTACTTCCGGAAGATTTCAAACCCCGGACTATGAAAACCGGTCACACTGATCCTGATGACCAGAATTAACCGGCAACCTGAAATAATTTCACAATAAGGGAAAGAGAGATATCCCACAGGCTGATGTTTCTGATATCGGTGCGTAATCCTGCGCCGCTTATAAAATCGTACGATGCTTTCGATTGCATAAACCTGTTGGTAAGACCAAGCTGATAGCAGGGACTCAATTCAAAGATAAGCTGAAGGTCTGCTCCCCAGGCAAAACTAACATCCCTTGAAGAGGTGATTTCGAAAGTTGTTTTACCCAGTAAAGCATATTCAGCCTTGTATAACTGGTAGGGTGTAGCCGAAAAAAACACCCCGGCGGCCAACCGGCCTTCCAGTAAAAAAGTATGGCCGATCCGCTGCTGATACCCGGGACCTGCAAGCAAATGAATCACTCTGAAAGGTTCACTACGGATATAGAGATCCTCCAGAAACGGATCTGCTGCAACCTTTTCCTGACCCAGAGCCCCTACATCAACCGGCAACAACTGGAGGCCGGCCTGTATAAAACCTTCCCATCTGTTTTTCATGATGGCTGTTACCCCGCCTGAGCCTGTAAAACCAGGCATAGTAAAACTCCCGTCCTGCAGGCGGTTTCCTGAAAAATCAAACAAAGGTATACTGACGCCCGATTCAAGGGCAAGATTCAGTTGCAAGGGTTGCGCTGAAATAACATGGAACTGAATCAGGAGATATAAAATAAAAGAGAGGTGTTTCATAGGCGTCTGTTTGCAGGCGAAAATACGCTTTATATCGGTGAGAAGCCAAAAAGTGTAATGTTAAACGCCCTGTCCTGAGTCCGGGCACTTTCTGAACGCTCAACCACCGTCTATCCATTCCATGCATAGCCCGCCTCAAATTGTACCAGCCCGATATAAATGTCAGTTCCCCAACCATAAGAGGCTAACGCAACAGCGTTACAGTGCCACGCACCGGGCTGTTGAGCGTAGTATTGATGTAACCCGGAACCTCGAAATTAATCACATACACATAGATGCCACGCGGAGCAGGACTTCCATGGAATGACCCATCCCAACCGGCCCCGTAATCAGCCGTTTCATATATGAGTTCCCCCCATTTGTTATATATCAGCATATGGAATCCGGAAGGTTGAATATCACCCTCAATAACCGGCCTGAAAACATCATTCAGATTGTTTTCATCGGGGGTAAAGGCTGTCGGAATGGTTATCTCAAGGGAACAGGGAACGAGCCATACACTCGACTCACCCGTGCAACCGTAAGCATTAACCACCTCAACGGTGTATTGCCCGGCATCCTTCACCATCAGTGTCTGCAACAAACTTCCGTCCTGCCACAGGTAGCTTTCATAGCCGCTACCGGCATCAAGCTGATGGAATGTACCGGCACAAAGTGAATCGGACTGGGCAATACTGAATACCGGTTTCGGGTTGACCTCAAGGCTGAGCGTTTTGGTATCGCTGCACTCCTGGACATTGCCAGAGTAGAGCGTATAAATACCTGAGTTGTCCTGTGTCAGTTCAGGGATTTCCCATTCCCGGGCAGCCTGGGCCGTTCCGCCGGGTCCCGACCACAGATAATCAAGCAACTGACCGTCGACCGAAATGGCTGAAAGCGTCGTTGAATCGCCTTCACAATAGACACCTCCCCCACTCAGCACTACCCTGGGTGAAGGTTTGATAATGGCGCTGCCATTGACATAAACTCCCATCATCGGATAACTGTCAGCCGCATAGAACTCACAGATTGGATCAAGCCATTGCAAAGTAGCCGTACCCGGAGACAGAGTGTTAAAGACCAGATCAAACAACTTTTCACCGGAAAGTATGTTAGAAGGAGTGTTGCCGGTCCAGGTAATCTCAATGAAACCCGAGATGGGCCCTGTTATGGTCAGGGTGCCATTCAGCAGCCCTGCATTTACCTGATTATATCCGGCAAAACCCAGCCTGAGGGGGTCATAGTTCATCTGCAATCCGAAAGAAGCAACCCCGGAGAATCCTTCAACAAAAACCGGAACCGGAACAGGAGCCCCCATACAGGAAGTATCATTGTCGGCTGTCAGATATACCGTGCCCTGAATCAGATTATCAATCCTGTAATCCATGGAAACCTGGCAAAGGTTAACATCACGGATCAAAGCAGTATAATCGCCGGGGAACAGTCCGCTGTTGGTATTGTTGCCTGTCCAGTTTAATCCACCGTCGTAGCTGTATTCCAGACCATTACCTCCGGCATGGATGATAACAGAACCATTGGCCTGTCCGTTGGTGGCATGGGTAATATCAGGCGGGGAGGTAATCTCAGGACTGCTGATCTCAATGGTCATTTCAAGGCTTACAGCACACACTGAAGCTACGTCGGGTGTAAAGGTATAGGCTGCCGTTCCGGCTACAATTGTACTGATCAGTGCCGGGTTCCAGGTTCCGGAAATGCCGTTTTCCGAAATCAGCGGAAGAGCCGGTGGCGCACTGTTCAGGCAGAGCGGCCCGATCGGGACAAATTGCGGAATAATCTGATCGGTGATGGTGATGTCCATCGTCACCACAGCACCACACTGTCCGGCATCCGGGGTAAAGGTGTAGGTGGTTGTACCGGTGGCTCCCGTATTGATGGTGGCCGGACTCCAGGCTCCCGTAAGACCGTTGTCAGAAGTCAGCGGCAATACCGGCGGCGTGCTGTTCAGGCAGAGCGGGCCGATCGGGACAAACTGCGGTATAAGCTCATAGGTGATGGTGATGTCCATCGTCACCACAGCACCACACTGTCCGGCATCCGGGGTAAAGGTGTAGGTGGTTGTACCGGTGGCTCCCGTATTGATGGTGGCCGGACTCCAGGTTCCCGTAAGACCGTTGTCAGAAGTCAGCGGCAATACCGGCGGCGTGCTGTTCAGGCAGAGCGGGCCGATCGGGACAAACTGCGGTATAAGCTCATCGGTGATGGTGATGTCCATCGTCACCACAGCACCACACTGTCCGGCATCCGGGGTAAAGGTGTAGGTGGTTGTACCAGTGGCTCCCGTATTGATGGTGGCCGGACTCCAGGTTCCCGTAAGGCCGTTGTCAGAAGTCAGCGGCAATACCGGCGGCGTGCTGTTCAGGCAGAGCGGGCCGATCGGGACAAACTGCGGTATAAGCTCATCGGTAACGGTAATATCCAGGGTCGTTCCAACAGCACATTGTCCATCATCCGGGGTAAACACATAAGTGGTGGTACCAATAAACAGGGTATTGATGGCTGCCGGGACCCAGGTTCCGGTAATGCCATTCAGGGCTGTAGCCGGCAAGGCCGGTGCTGTGGTGTTGAAGCAGTAAGGTCCCATCGGATCGAACAACGGCATGATTTCACCGGTCACCGTGATCTCCATGGTGGTTGTCACCCCGCATTGCCCGAAGTCCGGGGTAAATGTGTAAATGGTTGTGCCAATGGCCCCGGTATTGATGGCGGCCGGACTCCATGTCCCGGTAAGGCCGTTTTCGGAAACCTGCGGAAGCACCGGTGGGGTGCTGTTCACACAGAGCGGTCCGATAAGGGTAAACAGCGGCGTTATTTCATCCGTTACCGTGATGTCGAGGGTCGTAGTGAGGCCACATTGTCCGGCATCCGGAGTAAAGGTATGGGTTGTTGTTCCCGGAACAGCTGTATTGATAGTTGCCGGGAACCATGTTCCGGTGATGCCATTGTTTGAAACGGCAGGAAGTTCCGGAGGTGTGGTATTCTGACATACCGGTGGTTGAACGTCGAACAGCGGCAGGATGCCATCGGTAATCTCGACCACAAGCGTATTACCGGCCGGTACCGCACATTGTCCCGGATCAGGGGTAAAGGTATACGTCGTAAAGCCGATGGTTCCTGTATTGACGGTGGCCGGGATCCAGCTTCCGGTAATGCCTTCGAGTGAGGCTGCCGGTAAGGCAGGCGCCGCAGCATTCAAACAGAGCGGACCAACCGGATCGAAGGTCGGTAAAATTTCACCGGTAATGATGACCTCCAGCGTGGTTTCAATCCCACATTGTCCCCCATCCGGTGTAAAGACATAGGTGGTGGTTCCAATGGCGCCTGTATTGATGGTGGCCGGGAACCAGGCTCCGGTAATGCCATTGAGCGATGTTCCGGGCAGGGCCGGTGGTGTGGAGTTGAGGCACAACGGCCCGACCGGGTCAAATACCGGCAATATCTGATCGGTGACGGTTATTTCAAGCGAGGTTTCAATGCCGCACTGTCCGCCATCCGGAGTAAAGATAAAGTTAAACGTACCCAGTGCCCCGGTATTGATGGTGGCCGGATTCCAGGTGCCGGTGATGCCGTTGACCGAAGCCGGAGGCAATAACGGAGCGGTTGAATTAAGACAAAGTGGTCCGACCGGATCGAACAATGGCAGAATCTGGTCGGTCACCTCAATGTCCATCCGGTACTCAATGGCACATTGCCCGTTATCGGGTACAAACGTGTAAGTTGTGGTTCCGATAGCCCCGGTGTTGATAACTGCCGGATCCCAGCTACCTGTAATATTGTTGATTGATATTAACGATAAGGAAGGGGGTATAGAATTGAGGCAGAGTGGCCCGATCAGGTCAAACTGCGGATAGATTTCAGGTGAAACGGTAATGTCCACGGAAGTGCCAACCGCACATTCCCCGGCGTTGGGGGTAAAGGTAAAGGTGAACGTGCCGGCAAGCCCGGTTCCGATCACCGGTGGATCCCAGGTTCCTGAAATACCATTGACAGAAACATCCGGCAAGGCAGGTGGTATGCTGTTCGTGCAAAGCAGGCCGAACGGATCGAAGAGTGGTGTCACTTCTTCTGTTACCGTAACATCTGCGTAATAAGCAGTAGCACACTGCCCGGCATCCGGAGTAAAGGTATAAGTCGTTGTTCCGGCAATCCCCGTACTGATTACGGCAGGATCCCAGGAACCGGTAATGCCGTTGAGGGAAGTACCCTCCAATAACGGCGGTACCGAATTGATACAAAGTGATGGGATGGCGTCAAACTGCGGCTGGACTTCCGCTTCAATGGTAACAGAAAGCGAAACAGCCTCAGCACATTGCCCGCCATCGGGTGTAAAAGTAAAGCTGAAGGTACCGGGAATTCCGGTATCGATAAACGCCGGATCCCAGTTGCCCGATATCCCGTTCAGGGAGGTACCGGGCAACATGGGTGGCGTGGAGTTCTGGCAGAGTGGTCCGATGGCATCGAACACCGGCGCTGCCAGTGGCAGTACATGTATAATTAACAGATCGGAATTAACCGTCGGATTCAATGTACAAACAGCATCGGAAGTGAGTGAGACATACAACTGATCACCCTCAGCAGGCACATAGGAATAGGAATTCCCAAGGCCATTCTGAACCAGTACCCCGTTAACAAACCATGAAAAAACGGGGGTGAGTCCGCCGTTGACCGGCGAAGCAGTGTATGTAACCATAGTTCCGGCGCAGACCGGATCAGCATCCGGCGTAACCGATACTTCAACTAGGAGCAGCGGACTGACCACCATGGTGATGGTGGACGAAATGGCCGGGCTGTTTGCCGCACAGGCTTCGGACGAAGCCAGTGCCACATAAACCAGGTCACCGTCGGCCGGTGTGTAGCTGTATGTTGGCGAAGGCCCTGTCAGCATTTCGATCCCGTTAACAAACCATGAAAAAACGGGACCGGTTCCGCCGTTGACCGGCAATGCTGTAAAGGTTACTTCGATTCCGGTACACACCGGGTTGAGCCCTGCCAGTATATCCACACTGACGGGGAGGCTTTCGCGGACCACCACCACACTCGACATCACCTCACCTACGCAACCCTGCAGTGTCTGCTCCTGGACCGTAACCACATAAGGTGTGGCCGAAGGAACCCAGGGACTGTTCCAGGTTACGTTAAGCGTATCGATGACCGAAGGTTGAATGACCCCGTCGATGCGCCAGGTGTAGGTTGAGCCGGCACTACCGGTTACCCAGTACTTTTTGGTGGTTCCCACACACACCGTGTCGGGCACAGCCGGTTGGCCAGCCACCCACAGGGCGCTGAAAACCAGCAGTGTCAACAACAATATATGTCTGAGCCTTTTCATTTCTCTGCTACTTTGCTATTTATTTATCCGGTTGCTGAACTGTAAAACCTGAACGTGCACACCTGCACCGGTAACGCCCGGCCCACTTAAACCTTGAAGTAAGCCACGGCCTGCCCGGCTTTTCCCCGCAATGGGAATGCCAACGCATTTCTGCCTTGATCTCATGTGCATTTTCCTGCTTTTCAGTCATTTATTTACAATTTACCATGCATACGGAAACAGTTTCCCGCCTGAATGTAATTCATCTGTTCAGCCTCAACGGCTGTGGGTCGGTTTAAGTTTGCTGTTTACAAACTTACTTATTATCAGTATCAGTCCATAGCCTGTTAAATAATGAAGTCTGCCCTTTGAATGGTCTCGACTCCGCTCGACCACCGGGGCCAGACCACCGAGGCCAGGCCACCGGGGATCAGGGTAAAAAAGAAGAAGTACGAATGACGTCCTTCGGCTTCGCTCAGGGTGACAAATGAATGACATACAATGAATCATTCATCACCCACAACTCATCACTCATCACTCATAACTCATCACTCATCACTCATAACTCATCACTCCCTACTCCTTTCTCCATACTTTTTAAGCTTCGACTGCGCTCAGCTCACCGCTTTAGACTTTTTACTTTTTACTTTAAACTTCAAACCTCCCCCACGAGACACACTCCTCCTTCCGGCTTTACCACTGATAAAACCGCCGGCCATCGTTTGGCCTGACTTAATGCGGAGCGAGCGCGTGGGGTCATAGGCTTCTGGTTTTAGTTATGCCAGATTGGTGAAGTTGTTGGCAACGGGGTTACAATTACTGGTAATACAGTAGCTGTAGCACCTGTACAGTTGGTTCCTGCCGTGTAGTTAACGCTTACAGAATATGGACCAACACCATCCCAGGTTACAGTTACAGTGTTGTCAGTTAGACCACCGCCTGCTGTGATGGTTCCACCAAGAACAATCCATGTATAGTCTGTCATACCCAGGTCTGTTGTGTAAACATTACCAGCT
>JAZDHI010000037.1:0-78867 GCA_043806115.1 Bacteroidota bacterium | reverse complement strand
ATTCTGTTGATAACCATCTATTTTAAAATTCGCAAACAGAACATAGTGGACTAACCCCATTGCTTTGTTAACAACCTTTGATTTTCATGATGACAAAGAACTTTATAATGTATCACTTCATGTTTCGAACACTCCTAATTTCGGATTTCGGATTGCGGATTGCACCTGAGAGTTAGGTTATCCAATTTCTGACTTGCACTTCTTACATCTTACCAAAGTCAAGGTAGCAATCGCGATCCGACCTCCGACCTCCATTACACAGCTACAGAGTAGCGAAACATTTGTAGCCTGTCAATAATCACAGCAATTCTTAGCTACATAGTAGCGTGACATTATATTTTTGATGTTGTTCAGTATCAAATAGCCAACCATGGATTCCGATTTATGGTACTAATCGCCGATTCCCGTTAGTCCGCATCTTATCCTGCCTGCATTGCATTCCGGCAGGCAGGCTTCTGATGCGGACTTCCACATCTTATCTTGCCTATCGGTGATTCAGGCTTATGCTGCGGACTTCAACAAACTCAGGAAATTAAAAAGCTACAGAGTAGCGAAATATTTGCAGCCTGTCAATAATCATAGCGATTCTTAGCTACAGAGTAGCGTGACATTATATTCTTCATGGAGTAAAAATCCTAAAGCCAACCTTGATTTTCGATTTATGGTTTTATAATTAACTTCGGTACCAATTGCCAATTTTCTTGCCTACTGCATCTTGCCAATTGTTAACTTTAGTACCAACTGCCAACTAAGCATCCTCCTCTTCCGGTCAACAATCATATAAGCCATGGAATATACATTATAAAAATCGGGAAACTTGCAGCACATTGAACGGCGCAGCCATCGAGCCTTTGAACTCTTGAACTTTTAACTTTTGATATCCAGCCTATTACTTCTGACCTCCGACCTCTGACCTCTGACATCATTCCTTCACCACCAACTTAAACCCAACCCCATGCACATTGATTAGTTCAACATTATCATCGGCTTTCAGGTATTTGCGAAGTTTGGCAATATAGACATCCATGCTGCGGGCATTGAAATAGGAATCATCCTGCCAGATTTTATTCAGGGCATAGCTGCGGTCGAGCACTTCGTTTTTGTTCTCACAGAGCAGGCGCAACAGTTCGTTTTCTTTTGAGGTCATCCGTTGTTCACCGCCATCCCATCTTAACATTTGCAGATTATAATCAAATGAATAGTTGCCAATGGTGAATGTTTTCCCCCCCTGTACCGTATGACCGGAACGCCTGAGAATAGCTTCCATCCTCAGCAGGAGTTCCTCCATGCTGAACGGCTTTGTCAGGTAATCATCGGCGCCGGCCTGAAACCCTTTCAACTTGTCTTCTTCAAGTGATTTGGCTGTAAGAAAGAGAATCGGAATGCTCCTGTCGTGTAACCTGATTTCCCTGGCCAGGGTAAACCCATCTTTCACGGGCATCATAACATCAACTATGCAGAAGTCAAACTGTTCCTTGCTGAAAAGGTCATAGGCTTCCTGTCCGTTCACACAGAGTTTTGTCGTATAACCTTTCGCTTCAAGGTATGATTTCAGTATATTTCCCAGGTTGCGGTCATCTTCTGCCAGTAAAACCCTTGTTTTCTCTTTTTCCATTATTCGTCATTATTGTTGTTTGATTCTATCAACTACTATACCACATAAATTCTTCGATTCAGGTAACCGGTTATTTTAACTCCCTTTTTTCAAACATCCAACGCCCAACTCCGCTTAAGCCGCTCCCTCGCTCCCTCGCCCTTTTAGAAGACTACAATCCGGAAGGAAGCCACACCCTGAAGGTAGACCCTTTTCCCGGTTCACTCTCCACGCTCACCTGGCCTTCGTGTTTCTCAACAATAAACTTAACATAGCTGAGCCCAAGTCCGAATCCTTTAACATTGTGAACGTCTCCGGTTGGCACACGATAAAGTTTGTCAAAAATTTTCTTCTGATTGGCTTTACTGATCCCGGTCCCGTTGTCGGTAATACTGATCAGCAACCCGTTGCCCTGGTCTTCGGTTGAGACTATAATTGCAGGTTTTTTGGGCGTATATTTGTTTGCATTGTCAAGCAGGTTATTGATTACATTGGTAATGTGAACTTTATCCGCCAGGATTTCCGGTTTTCCTGAACGGTAATCGGTGATAATGCTCCCATCCCTGATTTCGACCTGAATGGCAATTTTTCTGATTACATCTGAGATGACAGTATGCAGGTCAATATTCTCTTTTCTGAGATTTAACTGCCCTTTCTCAAGGATGGCTGTCTGTAAAATTTTCTCAGCCATAACACCAAGCCGTTTGTTCTCCTGACTGATAATTTCGATATATGAATAGACCAATTCATCTGTCTTACTGACTTCAGGATCGTTGAGGACCTCACAGGCAAGTGAAACAGTAGATATGGGTGTTTTGAACTCATGCGTCATATTGTTGATGAAATCATTTTTCATCTCAGTGAGTTTTTTTTGCCTGATGATAGCCATGATAACTATCACGAAAGAGATGATGATGATGAGCATCAGGGCACCCGAAATAATGAGCATACCACTCATCTGAACCAACAGGTAACGGGTCTGTTCCGGAAACCATATCAGGAGGTAATCGGGAGCGGAATAATTGTTGCCGGGGAATAACTGAAAGAAGAGCCCCTTACCCATCAGTTCTTTCTGGAATCCGGGGTTTTTTTCGATGACCATGATGTTTCTTCCTTCACTGAATACCCCGAACTCATACTTTGCCTTTATGCCTTTTTCACTGAGGGTCTGCCGCAACAATGTGTCAAGTTGTCCTTTTGTAATCCGGCTTTCGATGTTAGGAACAAATGGGGAATTAAACATTTCATCGAACATCTGATCGAGCAGGAATGCCTTTTTGCGGTTCAACTGCTTAGCTCTCTCACTCAAATTTTTGTTCACTTTACTGTTTTTACCTGAGCCGGGATAAATCATATTGGCCGAATCAGATTTCTTAACCAATTTCCATTGATTGTTTTCGAATACTTCACTCCATTCCTGCTGTCGCTGATAGTTGAATGAACCACCTGTATCAGGCTTGAGACCCAGCTTTTCTGATTCCAGGTAAATCAGGTAATCGAGGGAGTCAATGGTTCGCAACAGGCTGTTATATTCCTGGCTTTTCCTGATCTGCCGGGCAACTTCAGCTTTTTCGAGCCGCATCATCAGTTCTCCGGCAGCATCTGCAACGCTTCGCTGAAAATTGGCTTCACGAAGTTTCACCGCACTCCGTATCCAGTAAGCCTGTATACCGGTAAGAATAATCAGTGCAGTACTTACCAGAATGGCAATAAAAATAATCAGTCGGCGGTTCATAAATGCAAAGGTAAGGGCAGGGCCCCATTTTGATGTTTTTGATTAACAACTTTTAACGTTTGTTAGGGTTCGTTAACACTCCACCCTTCGGGCCCGGTGTAACTTTGAACCATCAAAAATACTATTGACAACTGCCAGTTGCTATCTGTTCTCATTAGATGTTTTGTGTGTGTAATGTGTTTCATAGGTTTTGTTGTGTAAAGAATGCAGCCTCTCCCACAAGGCTGCATTCTTTTTGGTGGTTGTTTCCTATCTTTGCCCTTTCTTCTGAATTTATACTTAAAAAACTCATATGATTGATCTGAAAGTAAATATCGATAAACTGGAAGGCTTTGTTGAGAAAGAGGCCATTTATAATTATGAACCACAACTTGCTCTTCATCAGGGCGCTCTGTTAAACAAAACCGGCAAAGGCAACGATTTTCTCGGATGGATTACCCTTCCTGACGAAATTGATGAGGCCATGCTTTCATCCATCGAAAACGATGCAAGAGAAATTTCAGCAAAAGCAGACATCTTTGTGGTCATAGGTATTGGTGGTTCATACCTGGGAGCCAGGGCAGTAATTGAATCAATGCAGCACAATTTTTCCGTTCTCCAGGATAAGACCATGCGTAAAGCCCCTTTTGTAGTTTATGCAGGTAATAATATCTCTGAAGATTATCTGGCCGATCTGATTGATATTCTTGACTTGCGCGATTACGCCCTTACCGTGATATCGAAATCAGGAACCACCACCGAGCCGGCTATAGCTTTCCGCATCCTGCGCCGTCACCTTGAGAAAAAATATGGTCAGGCGGAAGCCCGCAAAAGAATTATAGCGATTACCGACAGCTCGAAAGGAGCCCTGAAGAAACTGGCCATATCCGAAGGATACAAAACCTATGTTGTTCCCGACGATGTCGGAGGTCGCTACTCTGTGCTGACTCCGGTTGGTTTGCTTCCCATAGCTGTTGCCGGTTTTGATATCCGGGCATTTGTAAAAGGCGCTCTTGTAATGAAAAAGGTAGTTACCACTGCCAAAACCATCGATGAAAATCCGGCTTTTAAATATGCGGCAGCCCGGAATGCTTTATATGCTGCAGGAAAGCCTGTTGAAATCATGGTGAATTATCAACCATCGCTCTTATACATAACCGAATGGTGGAAACAGCTGTTTGGTGAAAGTGAAGGCAAACAAAACCGCGGCATTTTCCCTGCCGGAGTAAGTTTCACCACCGATCTCCATTCGATGGGTCAATACGTTCAGGAAGGTTTGCGGGTGATTTTTGAAACTGTGCTGAACATTGATAATCCGAAGAGAGTGCTCCCGGTTCCCATCGAATCTGACGATGCTGACGGTCTCAATTTTATTGCCGGACGCAGGATCCATGAAGTAAATCGCCAGGCTGAACTCGGCACCTTACTGGCCCATATTGATGGACAAGTTCCCAATATTATTGTCAGCCTGCCGGCTGTAAATGAAAATACCATTGGTCAACTGCTCTATTTTTATGAGTTTTCCTGTGCACTTTCTGGATATTTGCTCGATGTCAACCCGTTTGATCAACCCGGTGTTGAAGCCTATAAAAAGAATATGTTTGCACTCTTAGGCAAACCAGGCTTTGAGGAACAAACGGTGGCCCTGAGAAAAAGAATCTGAAATATCACTGCTGCAAAAATCCTGTCATGCTTTCGCCTGGCAGGATTTTGTTTTTTATGTTGTTTTTTTATTTTGATTTCTATGTGAAATTTCTTATATTTAACCTGTTTATAAATAACAGGTCACCATGGAAAATCTATTGCTTAAATTAATGGCTGAAAGTTTTGACCGAAACCAGTCAGGCGAATCCAAACCATTGAAGAATCTCCCTTTCATTACCATTTCAAGGGAATTCGGCTGTCAGGCCAATCTTCTGGCAGAAATGCTGAAAGCGGAATTAGATAAAAAGGGGATTTCCTGGACAATAATGAATAAAGAGATTATATATAATGCAGCCAGGGAATTGAACCTTGATCCTGACAGAATTGCAGAGATTTCATCCGGCATTGAAAGAACCCAGATGGATGAAATAATACATGCTTTGTCATCAAAGTTTTACAAAAGTGACCGGAAAATAAAACAGACCATCGCCTCTTTTGTGTTGAATGCGGCAAGCAGTGGTCATACCATTATTGTTGGGCGTGGTGGTGCAGCCATTACCAGGGGACTTCAACCCGCTGTTCATATTCATCTGATCGCTCCCATTGAATGGAGGTTAAATTCAATGATGCAGAGGTACAATCTGAAACGTGAGGAAGCCTTCAAACAGTTGACGGAAATTGATCATAAGCGGTATAAAATATTCAGGGACAATGTGAAATGGGCAGAACCCATAGAGCAGCTGTTTGATCTTACATTCAACTGTAGCACGGTTACGCACCCTGAGATGATCGAGTTGATTATGAAACTCGTTGTTCTGAGGAAAATGGTCTGAATAACCAGAATGGGAATCAATAATTTGGTTAAAGCCGGAATCCGGTTTCTGCGACAAGGTTATTTTTCTGCTACCATAATGGCGGATACACCCAACAGCAAAGGGGTTGCGATGGCTTTACCGAATCCGGCTTTTAAAAGAATATGGGTCAGCTCCGGGATTGACCAGTAATTGTTACCGGAATACGCAAGATAATCGTAAGCGGGTCGGTTACCTGAAATCAGGCCGCCAACCGGAGCAGTAAAATACTTCATATACTGATGATAACCCCAACGGATTAGTCTGTTTGAAGGCTGGCTGGTTTCAACAATCACAAAACGCCCGCCCGGTTTCAGAACCCTGAACACCTCACCGATGTGCAATTGTGCATCGGGATTTTCAAAAGTGAGGTTGCGGAAGCCGAATGATATACCAATAGCATCGAAGAAATTATTCTCAAACGGCATGTTGCCGGCATCTCCCTGTATCAGAGTTACCCGTCCTTCACCAAATGCCGCGACTTTTTCCTTTGCCCGTTCAAGCATGGTATGACTGAAGTCAAGACCATACAATGCTGTTGTAGCCGGAGCGTTCCGGGCAATGTGCATGGTAAGATCGGCGGTGCCGCAACATAAGTCAAGCACCCTTGAGGGTTTGTTTTCCAGTATTTTTACCGCCGTTTTCTTACGCCAGCCCTCATCCATATACAGGGTGAGAATACGGTTAAGAATATCATATTTTGGAGGAACATCGGTAAAGATTTTCTGGGTTGGCCGGAAGCCGGTTTCGTCGCGGAACATGTTTATGTTATAATGAAAGACAAAGGTAAGGAAGTTTCAGTTGAGAGAGTTTCAGGTTTCGGAAGTTATAAGAAGAATTGAAAAACGACTTTCTACATTCGTTATTTTTTATCCTACATTTGCATGATTCTTAAACCCAAATTACCATGCGTAAACCCATCATTATCATGACAATGGTAGCCTTGTTAGCTATTGGCGGCTGCGGTAAAAGGCAACCTTCCTCAACTGAAACAGGAACTATGAAAACTTTTATTGAACAACCAACCGTGGAAAAAGTTACCAAAGCTCTTACCGACTCTCTGGGTGTGGCTTCCAGATTCCGTATTGAAAGGGGTGTAAGCCAGGTTGCTGTCCTTTGGCGCGAAGCCGATGGCACTGCTGCTGATTTCGAGAAATTTTGTAAAGAGAATTTCGTGGCCGGGGATGATGCCCTGGAGAATCTTTATAAAAAACTGGAACGGAATTTCGAGATTTTCAGGGGTTATTTCCATAAAATGGATGTTTTGTTAAAAGAGCCCATTCAAATAACAGGTCCTGAAATTGAACCGGTTGATATGATGTTTGGCAGCTATGATGCCTCTGCGCATCTGGATGATGACTTTTTTAACAATAAAATCGGTTTCCTTACTGCCTTGAATTTTCCCTTTTATTCCCTGAAGGAAAAAACTGAAAAGGGAGTTGCCTGGAGCCGTAAGGAATGGGCTTATGCACGTATGGGAGATCGTTTTACATCAAGGGTTCCTGCAGATATTCTCCTTAAAGCCTCACAGACACTCACAGAAGCGGATGCTTATATTTCTGATTATAACATCTATATGGGAAAACTTCAGAATTCCGGTGGTGAATTTCTTTTCCCGGCCGATATGAAGCTGATTACCCACTGGGGATTGCGTGATGAACTGAAATCAAATTATACCGGTGAAAGCGGAATAGAGAAACAAAAAATGATTTATGCGGTTATGAAACACATCATAGCCCAAAGCATTCCCCAGCAGGTAATCAATAAAAACGACTATACATGGAATCCGCTGGTAAATAAAATTTATAAGGACGGCAAGGAAGCGCCCATCGCTCCTGAACCTGATGCCCGGTATCGGGTTCTGCTGGAGAACTTCTATGTGATGAGGGCCATCGATGCCTACAGTCCTAACTTCCCCACTTTTATCAGCCGCGCTTTTGAAGGCGGAATGGAAATTCCCCAGGAAGATGTGGAGCGCCTGTTTACTGAATTTGTTTCCTCTCCACAGGTGAAAGAGGTTGCAGCCTATATCAGCAAGCAACTTGGCCGCCCTTTGCAACCGTTCGATATCTGGTATAACGGATTCAAATCACGTGGTGGTGTGCCGGAAGAACAACTTACGGCACTTACTTCAAAAAAATACCCTGATCCCAAAGCTTTTGAAGCCGATATGACAAATATCCTAACCAAACTTGGATGGGAAAAAGAAAAGGCTGTCAGGATCACTTCTTTAATTACAGTCGACCCTGCCAGGGGTTCCGGACATGCATGGGGTGCCGAGATGCGCAATGATGTTGCCCACCTGCGCACCCGTATCAATGAGAATGGGATGGATTACAAAGGTTATAATATCGCTGTACATGAATTCGGGCATAACGTTGAGCAAACTGTGACCATGAATGATGTGGATTATTATATGCTTCAGGGAGTTCCCAATACAGCTTTTACCGAAGCCGTTGCCTTCCTCTTCCAGAAGCGTGACCTTGAACTGCTGGGCATGCCCAATGCCGACCCCAACAAGGATTATATGATGGCGTTGGATAATTTCTGGTCATGTTATGAAATTATGGGCGTTTCACTGGTCGATATGAAGGTTTGGAAATGGATGTATGAGAACCCGGATGCCACTCCTGTACAATTGAAAGAGGCTGTTATTTCAGCAGCCAAAGAAGTCTGGAATCAGTATTATGCAGGAATTATGGGTAGCAGGGATGAACCCATTCTGGCCATCTATTCACACATGATCGACAATCCTCTATACCTTTCCAACTACCCGATGGGTCATCTGATCGAATTCCAGGTTGAGCAGCAGGTGAAAGGCAAACCGTTGGCCGAAGAGTTTGACCGGATGTACACCCAGGGTCGCCTGATCCCCCAGCAATGGATGAAAGGAGCCGTCGGAAGGGAAATTTCGATCGAACCGACACTGAATGCTGCCGCGGAGGCGCTGAAAGCGTTGAAATAGTTATTGTTTCTCCAATCGAAAGATACTGTCCGGACAAAGCAGTCTCTTTTTTTTAACTGTTCACAACCATCAACCGTTTACCGGCATTTTTCACCGGCTCACACCCTTTTATCTGAGGTTGGTCTTTTTTCACTTGTTCAGGTTGACGACGAATTGCAATTTTGCAGGATCAGATATCATCAAAACTGATTTTGAAGTGGTGAAAACCTGGTAGAATGATTGTTGTTTATTACTTATAAACCTTTCTATTATGCAAACAATCCTTGGTGCCGGTGGTGCCGTTGGCAAAAGCCTCGCCACTGAACTAAAAACCTATACCGGCGAAATCCGTCTTGTAAACCGGAATCCCAAAGCAGTGAACACATCGGACCAGTTAATGTCTGCTGACCTTACCAATCCTGAACAGGTCAACCGCGCTGTGGCCGGATCTGAAATCGTCTACCTGATGGTTGGACTGGAATACAATATAAAGGTCTGGCAGGCCCAATGGCCGGTTATCATGCGTAATGTTACGGACAGCTGTATGAAGCACAATGCCCGGCTCGTTTTCTTTGATAATGTATACATGTATGACCGTGACTACCTGGACAATATGACCGAGGAAACGCCCATCAGGCCTACCAGTAAAAAGGGAGAAGTCAGGGCCCGTATTGAAGCCATGCTGAAGAAGGAAATGGAAGCGGGCCGCCTGAAAGCGCTGATTGCCCGTTCGGCAGACTTTATTGGCCCGACAAACAGTGTGATTGTTGAGGTGGTATACAGGAATTTCCTGAAAGGTAAAAAAGCCAACTGGTTTTCAAGAACCGATAAAATACACAGCTTTACCCACACACTGGATGCTGCCAGGGGTACAGCCATACTTGGCAATACCCCGGAAGCCTTTGGCGAAGTCTGGCATCTTCCCACTTCCGGTGAGAAAATCACAGGTAAGGAATGGATCGGGCTTTTTGCAAAAGAGATGAAGGTTGAACCTGAATTCAGGGCTTTGCCCGACTGGTTGATTGGTATGCTGGGCTTGTTTATTCCGGTTATGAAAGAACTGAGAGAGATGACTTACCAATACGACAGGGATTATTTCTTCAACAGCAGTAAATTCAACCATCGGTTTAACTATAAACCCATGACTCCCGGGGAAGGTGTTACAAATCTTGTTCAACAGTTAAAATCAGACGCTGGGAAATAATACTTTCTCCGGTTATTGACCGGCTTTCCTGATTGGCTTTAAAGCTGATTTCACCATTTTCCTGTTGCATAAACACCTGTATTTAATTATCTTTATGTGATGGAAAACAGGCACAATCTTTCCCAAACCATGCATTTATCCCGGGCATGGATATCAGGTTTTCTACTTTTTGCATTATCTGTTATGGAACCTGTTTATGGCCAGGATCGCTACACAGCAGCCCGCGAACGGATGGTTAAACTTCAGTTGTCAGACAGGGGCATTAACGACAGAGCCACCCTTGCAGCCATGAAGAAGGTCAGGCGACATCTGTTCGTTCCGGCCGACCTTATAAATTATGCTTATGAAGACAGGCCTTTGCCCATTGGTTTTGATCAGACCATTTCCCAGCCCTACATGGTTGCTTTTATGACGGAGGCAATAAACCCGGCAAAAGGAATGAAGGTGCTGGAAATCGGAACAGGCTCAGGCTATCAGGCGGCAGTCCTTGCTGAAATCGTTGACAGTGTTTTTACCATTGAAATAATTGAACAGCTCGGGAAGCAATCGGCATTATTGCTCAAAAATCTTGGATATACCAATATAAAAGTTAAGACAGGCGATGGTTTTGCAGGCTGGACTGAACACAGCCCGTATGATGCCATTCTGGTAACGGCAGCAGCACCGGAAGTACCTGCACCCCTTTTTAAGCAACTGAAGGAGGGAGGCCGTATGTTGATTCCAATTGGGCAACCGGAAGAAATTCAGGTGCTCGTTCTGGTCACGAAAGTAAATGGGAAACAGGTAAAGAAAAATCTCATGCCGGTCAGGTTCGTTCCCTTTACGAGGGGCAAACAGGGACAACAGGACTGAATGCGGAAATCCTGTCATGAATTCAGCAGACAATATTTGGCGGAAGTTGGATGCCAAAAGTTGGATACCGGATACAGATCCTTTTATATCTTTGCCCGATATCCCAAACTATGAAAAAAGTCATTTTGTTTATTGCCATCCTGATTTCGCTGCGTGCCGGTGCCCAGGTAACCCTTGAGCACACGTACGATGGACAAGGTGTTATTGCCCACCTCGAATTTCAGGAAGAGAAATATGCACTGCTGGAAGCCTCCGCCTACCGTTGCCGGATCTACTATGCCAACCATTCGCTGTACAAAACGGTGAATCTGCCGGTTCCTTCCGGCGTTACCATCAACAGCCTTCAGCATATCACCGATGGATTGTTCAATACCGATGCCCTGATCGAGTTTTCTTATACTTATTACCTTATTTCGGGCAGCACGGTGGTATATGAAACACGGGTGGCAAATGAAAACGGACAGGTATTGGTTACAGTCAGCGGAGCAAGTGCCGCTTATGTTGACCATATCGGCGATTCATGGAAATTCATTGCCTGGATCTATGATTATTCAACCACTCCTGCGGTGGCCGACACCAAAGTATACTCCCTGCCCGGACAGTTGGTGACAGGAACGGCATTCCCCGGATTTGTTGAATCCGGAAAATTGCCTTACCCGAATCCTTCCGTTGATATCATTATTTTATCCTATAAGCTGAATGACAGGAACGATGGAAGCATGATAATCACCAGTGCAACCGGGCAGATCGTGAGGGTGCTTGATCTTGGACCTGATTTTGATAACATTCAATTTTCTGTCCGGGGACTTCCCGCAGGATTATACCATTACAAAGTTGAAGGCGGATCGGGTTCTGGCAGTTTTATTGTCGGTTGACAACAATGTATTTGTTGTGAGGCATTGAACCCGGCCGGATCTGTCATCCCGGCTTCAAAAGCCCCGGTAAAAATAAAAAAGCAGTGGAGTTACCTGATCAGCCCGAGTCCTTCGGTGGCGGAACTATCGTCCGGACGGTTCAACAGGGCTTTCTGAAACAATACTTTGGCCTCCCTGAGTTTACCAAGCTGGTAATTGGTCCATCCCGTCATCAGAAGAGCATCATAGTCAAAGGGATATAGATTTACTATTTTCTCAAAATGCCGGAAGGCACTCTGATAATCTTTCCTGCCATAATAAATCATGCCCATCCGGTAATTGGTGGTATAATGGTTCGGATCAAGTTTCAGAATCTCATTGTAACGGGTGATAACCTGGTCCCAGTTTCCGGCCGATGATGCCGGTAAGGCGTATCCGAGTCTTGCTTCAATTGACAATGGCATTAAAGCAATGGCTTTATTATAGTAGGCAATGCTTTCAGTGAAAAGCCCCGATTGATAGGCCAGCCAGCCCAACCTAAGGTTGATCTCATACGATGATTCGTCATAGACTTTTTTAATCACATCAGAGGCTTTGGTGTATTCACCGTTGGTTTCATGGGTGTAGCTGGAGCTGAATGCTGTGACCAGACCGCTGTTGTCCTGTGCGTTCACATGAAATGACAGACCTACAATGATAAGTAAGGTACTGATTTTACGAAAATTTAGTGCAACTTCCATTTTATTCCTCCTGTAATGCTTTGGTTTATGTATTTGTACGAATAAATCTGACCAGGCTCATCCACAGGGAAAAATAATTCTGTTCCCTGAACGAAAAAGATCTGGTATCTCAGACTTAAACTCAGGTAGTCATTCACGCTTACAATAAGCCTGGCACCAATCCTGGTTTTAACTTTGTCGATGCTGTTGTATATAAGCTGAAGATTCTGTTCAGCCGTACCGGAAAGATCGCCCCGCGACACAGAAGCCTCGCCCCAGAGTTTGTGGTAAATTTTTCCACCGATCATTTGATAAAAGATGTATTCGTTGTTGTTCTGTGAAGATTTCAGGCTTGCCGTGGTTAAAGAGTAAAGATTCAGGTTACCCAGCGGCTTGCAGAACAGGGAGGCTGTTGCCTGGATAAACTCCAGTTTGTCGACCTTTAGCGACCAGACACCACCGGATAAAGTCCAAAGAGGAGCAGAATAACTTAACTCACCTCCATACGCATAATCGTTGTAACTGAGTGCTTTTGCCGGTCCGACAATCATCTGAACCAGTGAATCATCGCTTGTCAGCGGATTTTCAAGACTCACATTTACGAGTCTGAATGCAGGGCTGATTTTAATCCGGCGGGTAAGGTTAAAAGAAGGTGAAATATAGGCTTCCATCTGAAAAACCGAATAATCACCTGAGAGCGAGTCAATAAATGTAATATCCACACGTCTGTTCTTTGTGAAATTCAATACCCCAAAAGCAGCATTTACCCCTGAGCGGTAACCAACCGGGAAATATGCTCCGGTAAGCAGGTACTGTGAGTTTCGGTTAAGGTAAGCTTCAGAATATGTTCCGCGCCCGGGTTGCCTGTTTTCCTCAAACTGTTTCACATGGTTTGAAAATGCAGGACCGGTTTCAAGGTATACCAATGGCTTCTTTTCAGCCTTTCCAAAGCTTCCTGCAAATTCAGGGCTGAGCTTCCTGAGCAGCCACCGGGCATCTTCGGTTCTGCTGCTATAGAGGTATGATTTATACAGCAAACGGTTGGCATATTCATCCGTTGTGTTGAACTCCAGTGCTTTTTCAAGGTGCCTGGCTGCACGTACAAAACGTTGTTTATAAAATGCAGCTTCACCTACCCTGACGCGCATATAATAATAATCATATCCTTTGCTTATCGCTTCTTCACCGATAAGCAGCAGGCTATCCCACTTTTGCTCATTATACAACCGTAAAGTGAGTGTTTCGTAATCTGTGATTTCTGTTCTTGCCGTCACCATGGGTGAGTTAAACAACACCAACATAAGCATCAGAATGAATTGAATGACAGTTCCTCTCATAAACAGTTAACCGCTATTTGAAAACTGCCATCATATGGCTACTATCTGATGAAAAATCGAATGATTTCAGTTTATCGTCGGCAATTCGCAGGGTATATTGCCAGTTCCTGAGTTTTTTACCTGCAAAATCTAACCTGCAGGATGAATTCAGTTCTATTATGCTGCCGGAAACCAATTCCTCACGGCTACTGTAAACCAATCTGTAAACAGGTTTCAGAAACAATAGAAAAGGTGCAAGCACATCCTGAAGCAACCTGAGGCCTCCAATTCTTAGAATAGTTGGTGGAAAAATATCCTCAACCGGCATGTCTTTATAAAATCCAAGCGGGACTTTGTAAGCAGCAATATAAAAATGAAACAACAAACAATTCTTTTTGCCATCGAAATGTGTAAAATAAAAGAGCCGGCCTTCGTATCTGAAAAATGCCTTAGCACCTGTATTCCTGCATTCAAGGTAACGGTTATTCAGCATATCTGTCCGCACAATCCATTCACCTTCTGATTTACCTTTGTCTGTAATCGTATAATGGATAACCTGACCGGGTACAAAATTAAAGGCTTCAGTAAGGGCAGGCTCTGGTTCGATATTCCTGACCAGCTGCCTTTCATCGGGGAAACCGCTTAGTCTGAGTGAATAATTCAGATTACAGATGACGTATTGTGAAAATGGGTAGTTCAATGTTTTGGATCCGATGAAGGGCGTTGACTGAAACTGGAAATGAAGATGCGGGAACGGGGATCTGCCCGAATTGCCACAATAAGCGATAACCTGTCCTTTATAAACGAAAGTACCGCGGGGGAATAAGACACTCTGCTTTTTCAGGTGACTCATTTTAGAATAGATGCCTTCGGCATGTTTTATTATAACGGTATTACCCCAGTTCTGTTCCAGATTATATTCTCCGGGTTCATTATCATCAATCATATCTACAACCTCTTCAATCCAGCCATCGGCCGGAGCCAGCACCGGTTTGCCAAAACAATAATAATCTTCCGGTCTGGAGCCATCACCGCTGAATTCAGTTTCTTTCTCATCACATACTACAAAGTCCCAGGCCTCTTTCCATTCGTCGCGGTGGGTATGTTTTCCATCATGCCCCTGACTTACCTGCCAGGTTCCGAAAAAGGGCAGGCTAAATTGAAGGTATCGTTGATTACGGAATCTTTCGCGGGCATTCATTCCGGCATAAAGATTGTTTTCAGGTGAAAAGTGCTGAACAACTACTGTTTCAGGTTTTAGTAACATCCTATCCCTGAATTTCATCGAATAAAGGAAAACCAGAACGACAGCATTGAACGGAAAAGAGTACACTGTGAGCTGATAAGGCAAAAGGAATACCGAAAAACCGGTTATAAGAATTGATACTACAGGCGTAAGAACCAGTACCCACAGCAGAGACCACCTTGACGCAATCATAAAAAATCCACCCAGGGCAATGGCTGTCAGTATGTGATTGAATCCGATGAATCCATAATCAAGCTCATGCATGTTAGCACCAATAAACAGGTAAAACATCCATGCAGCCCCGAAACCCAGGATGGAAAGAAGAAAAGCAATTCTGGAATAAATTATAAGGCCGGTGGCAATCAACAGGCCCGCCAGCAAATGATACTGAAAGAAAATAGCCCCGAGTGACTTGAAATATGTTTTAATCGCCAAAGGCCATTTTACATCCCCGAACCAGTTGTATATCTGCAATATGGTGTCCCCACCCCGGGCATACATGGTATTCATCGTATAGATGCCGGCTTCACTTGGCTGAAGCTCTGTGTAACTTCTGATAGCGAGTTCGGAAAGCCAGATGGCCAGCAGAAACGGGATGGTGAGATACGGCAGTCCGTATTTACCCATAATCCCTTCAAATGCGATGGAAAGAAACAGCGTAGTAAGTGATATGAATAATAAAATTGCAAAGAAGGCAATGGAAGGTTCAATGGCAATTCCAATGCCCATCCCTACCAGCAGAGCATTAAATCCATAAAAGCCGCTTAAGATGTTGTAACGGTTAAGGCCAAGAAACCGTGCAACCAGGTTGGCCGTCAATACAGATAATAGTCCCGCAAGACCTGCGTATATGTCAAAAAATGAAACGATTAACAGGATGATTGCCAAAACATGGTTTTTCGAAAAGAAAACCATGGAATAGCTGTTGAGAAAACCTGTAAATATTTCAGTTATCAGCTTTTCTGATTTAAGCATGACAGGTAATTTCAGAAATAAAAAAAACAGAAGTTGAACTTATTCGATGAAATCCCGCATTCTGGGATCGCTCATAATTGCCTTTTTTAATCGTTCCTTGCAATTATACTTCTTTGTTTTGGCATAATTTTCAGACCCATAGCCCATGGTGTCGGCTATTTCTTTGGATGAAAATTTCTGAAGTGAAAGCAGAAGAATACGCTGGCAATCTTTTTCCATGGCATTGAAGTGCTCACGATAGATGCGGTACTTTGTCTGCTCATTTTCAGCGGCTTCTTTGGTGGCCGATTCGGGTATGTTGAAGAACTTTTCTATCAGATCGAAACTGGTAACCCCTTTCCTTTTCACCTTTAGCCGCTGCATCCAGAGATTACGGCTGATAGAATAAAGGTATGTGAGGAAGGAGCAGGTAAGATAAAAATCGTCTTTCTGGACATTTTTAAGGATAACAATCAGTGATTCCTGGAAAATGTCTTCGGCATCCTCATCATTGCCGGTATTCTTCTTGATCAGGTATCTGATGGTAGGGAAAAACTCCTGGTAAACGTGCTTGATGATGAAATCACTGTTAAGCTTAAGCCCTTCGACGATAGCCCGATCGGAAAAATGTATCATCCAGCCTCTGGTTTATTTTCTGATAATTTCGATCAATACCCGGAACCTGGTTCTATTAGGGAAATCCTCTTTTCAGGCACCCAGGTCTTGATAAATCCACATTTGAGTTCATAAAAGTATAAATTTTGTATGAGTCCGCAATAGATTTAATAAATTATTTTACACCCCTTAAGTATTCCGGGGTTTTTTCAGGTACGGAAATAGAACTGACACTTTCGCTTTCACGTATTAAATGAGTCACGCCATCCTTGTCAATCAACACAACATTTGGTCTGAGGGTAATAAACTGCATCCATTGAGTCAGATTATAAGCCCCGGTATAATGAATTACCAGGAGATCTCCCTTATTGAGCAAGGGCAGGTTGATGCTTTCCCTTACACAATCGATGTTCATGCAAAGCGGCCCGTATAGGGTATTTTCCTCCCGGTACTGTGAGAAACCCTGGGCAGGTGTAACCGGGTGCTGATACCAGAAAGCTGTAAACAACAGGTTAACACCCGCATCAATGATGGTTGCCCTGCGTCCGGTCGATAATCTTTTATTGGCAAGCACGGAGGTAATGATGTAACCCGCTTCATCGATCAGGGCCCGGCCTGTTTCGAGGATTAACAGTGGCAGGCTTTCAGGCTTAAATCCACTGTTGACCAGTGCTGTGGTAATGGCTTCAGCATAATCATCGAAAGTTGGATTTGTATCCGATCCGGGCAGATAGGAACCTTTCAGGGTATTCTTGGAGGCGAAACCACCCCCCATGTCAATATAGCGTATGGTATGATCATACTTCTGCTGCAATCCCAGGGCAAGATCAGCAAGTTTGGATGCTGCAATACCATAGGCATTTGCTCCCAGGATAAAAGTTCCGATGTGGGTATGCAGGCCTGCCAGATCAAGTTTACCACTCAGCATGATCTTGTTGATTGCATCCCATGCCTGCCCGTTTTCATAGTTAAAGCCAAAGCGGTCCCACATTGGATAGATACCTGTATCCATGTTTACCCTGATGGCAACCAAAGGTTTTTTTTTCATTTCTCCGGCCAGATCCGTCAGCATATAGAGCTCATCCAGATGGTCGATGTGTATCAGAGATCCGTTCTCTGCTGCTTTTTTCAATTCCTGAACTGATTTTCCAGGGCCGTTGAAAATAATTTTCCCGGGATCGACACCATTCGCCAGGGCTTTATCATACTCAAAGCCGGAAACCACCTCTGCCCAGGATCCCTCCTGGTGAAAGACATTGCAAACAGCAGGTAAGTAGTTTGTTTTGTATGACCAGGCAAACTGGATTTTGGGATATCGTGTGCTGAATGCCTTGTACGCCTTATGATAGGTGGAACGAATGGTATGTTCTGAGATCACGAAAACAGGTGATCCGTATTGTCCGGTCAGCTCTTTTACAGAAACCCCATCTATATGGGTAGTTGGCGGAGAATCGCTGCGCATTCCGAATTTTCCGGGCATACCCGAATCAAGTTTCACTATATGAGGACGTTCATATCTTTTCTTTTCCATGACCAGTTTGTGATTTTCAGAGTTCTCCATTTATGGATATTTTTTCAAATTCAGACCTGTCGACGATCATATCGTATGAATAACGGATAAAAAGCTTGCCGACTTCATAAGAATCATAAGGATCGACGTCATGGCCCAAAGCCAGATGAGTCAATGCTTCCGGAATATTCTGCCCTACACCGACTGCCAGGTAGACCCAGGCCGGAATCCGGGGGTTGATCTCCATCAGGTAGTAAATATTATCGCCCGATTTCATCATTTCAAGCTCAAAAGCGCCTTTCCATTTTGTGGCACTGACAAACTTCTGCGTAATTGCAAGTAGTTTTTTGTCATCGATGCTGATCCCTGCCCAGGCTTTTCCTTTATCTGTGATGAATTGTTTGCGCATCGGAACAGCAGCAATTGTATTCCCTTTCCCGTCACCCAAACCGGTAACATTGTATTCAGTTCCATGAACGAATCGTTGAAGAACAACGGGAAGTCCCCATTTTGCACTTATTTTGTTGAAATAGGTACGGGCCTGTTCCATGTTATAGGCAATATAGGCATCATACCATTTTCCCTTAACCATTAGCGGAAAGTCAAATTCCTTCTGCAATGCGAAAATTTCAGAGGAATCAAAAATTGCTTTCCCCAGTGGAACATCGATTTCATACTTTCTACCGAAATCCGACAGGTTAACTTTATGACGTTCTTCAAACTGGCCAAGTGTCGGCAGAAACATATGAATCCCTTGTTGTCTTAGCTTATCTTCAAGTTTCATAAAGGAATACAATTCAGCATCAAAGTTGGGTATGATGACATCCAGCTTCTCGCGTTCCTGGATGTACTCAAGTCTTGAAAGCAGAACATCTGTACCCGCGGATGGATAGGGAATCTGATAAGTCCGGTCGACCAGGTCGTGCATGTAAATACCGGGTTCCATCGATTCATAGGCGAAACCGATAATGCGCACATCAAAAGAGGCAGCTTCGCGAAGACCCCTGATGACAGCTATTCCGGGCCCCGGGCTGTCTATGGCATTCAGGCCGGTAACCCCGATGTTAATTACTGGTTTCTTCATGCTGCTCAAGAAGCTGGTGGTGCTTTAATACATCGCTGAAATCATGCAGATCTTTCGAAAAGGATTTACTGTCAATTTCATACATGTCAAGAATCTTTTCAGAAATTTCTTCTTCGGTTTTTCCTTCCCTCATCAGTTCAATAATCTCAGCCCCGATAGGATTGACGGTGAACGATTCTCCGGTTGATGGATTAAAAAGAAAACCACTCTCGCTGATGGCTAGGTTTTCGTTTATTTTCATATATTATGTTTTTCCTGATTACCTGTTTGTGTTTCAGATCACAAATTAAAGAAGATGCAACCTGAACATTGTTACACTTTTACTGAAAAAGGTTATAAAATTTACCTGTATGGTACTCTTCGGCAGGTAAATATGTAAAAACCTGTTGATTTTGAGTTTATTATAAACTATGACTTAGCTTACCTATCAGTTCCAACGGTATTCTGGAGACTTCAGATTTCTTATAATCACTCACCGAGATACCGGTAACCTGTTTAAACTGGTTTGAGAGATATTGCACCGAACTATATCCCAACTGGAGGGCTATTTCACTCAAGGTAAATTCATTATATTCCAGCAATTCCTTTACTTTCTCGATTTTATGCAGAATAATGAACTTCTCAAGGGTGGTATGCTCATATTTTGAAAAAAGGGCAGACAGGTATGTATACGACAACCCCAGCCTCTCGACCAGGTAATCAGAATTACGAATCAAAGAATTAACATTACCTGCCTGGTGAATCAGTTCAATTACTGCAATCCTTGTCTTCTCTACGATCTGTTCTTCCCTGCTGACAATTGGTTCAAACCCTTCAGATGCCAGAAGTTCCCAAAAAAATGATTCACTGTGCAACATCGGGTCATATTCGAATTCGACCGAACCCAGCCTGATTATTTTTACCAGTGCTCCGGAATTCTGCAACAATTGCCTGATATATTTCAGGCAACTGCTGCTCACCATATTCTTCAGTTTAAGCTGGCATTGTGTAAAACCAGTTTCAGAAATCTTATTCATAAATAGACCAGAAAATTACCGTAAGATGCGGATTCCGGATTCTGCAATCTGCACTACACAGAGTTTTTGACACCATTCAATCAATTGTCTTGTTGTGAATCACTAAAATTAGACTAAGTTTGGACTATTTCTGACCAATCCTGCAATAAATTATTAAAATTGCAGTTTTAAAAATTGCCCGATTACTCGTGATTTATCTGTAATGACAATTTGATAATAACCCATTATTCATAGTTAATCCGTTATTAATGAAAAATTCAGGTTTACTTTTTCTGTTGCTGGCTTTCTCATCTTTATTTACAACTGTTTTTTCTCAGGAAACTGGTGTCGGTGAATGGCGCGACCATCTGCCATACCGAAAAGTTATAGCGCTGGCTGAAGCTGACAATATCATCTATGCAGCCACTCCATATAGTATTTTCTATCTGAACACAGCAGACAACAGTATAAACCGTCTCAACAAGATCAATGGTCTGAGCGATGTTGGAATAAGCAGCATCAAATATCACACCGAATTAAAGGTTCTGGTTATTGCTTACTCCAATGCCAACATCGATCTCCTGAAGGATGGGAAAATCATCAATCTGTCAGACATCAAACGTAAGCCGATTCTTGGAAATAAAACGATCAACAGAATCGTATTCATCGGTAAACGCGCCTACCTGGCCTGTGGATTTGGCATCGTGGTACTTGACATCGAGAAGGAAGAATTTCCTGAACCGATTTATTATATTGGTACGGAAGGTAGTGCGGTCAATGTCAACGACATAGCTTTAAACCCGACAGATTCGATTATCTATGCGGCTTCCGATGCAGGTATTTATTTTGCTGACTTTTACGAATCAAACCTGGCAAACTTTGCGGAATGGTCGCACGATATTTCATCGGTTTTACCTTCAGGGCCATTTAATCATGTAGCCGTCCATAACAACAGAATATATCTGAACAAGAAGGGTCCGTCTTATTCCACCGATGCCATGTATGTTAAAATCAACGGTGAATGGACGGCGTTTGAACCGGGTAATACCTCGAACAGGTTCAGCATGGAAGTACATTATAATAAACTGGTAATTTCCAGTAACCTTGCCGTAGATGTTTATAACGAAAACGGGATCAAGGATTACAATATTTATACGTATAATCCTGGAATTCTCAGACCAATGGATGCAATCCTTGATGATGAAGAAAATATATGGGTGGGAGATGAGTATGAAGGGCTGGTGAAGGTTGTAAATGTCTGGAATTCAGAAAAGATGCTGCCTAACGGACCTGATTTTGCGGATGTATTTGCTTTGTCATCCGGTAAAAATGATGTTTGGGTGGTTCCGGGGGGGAGAAACTCTTCATTCGGTAATTTATTCAGGCAGGCCCGTTTCGCCGGTTTTGCAGATAACAATTGGGTCACCATCGACAAGGAAGTTGACACGATTATGGATGATGCCAGGGATATTCTGAGTGTTGCCGTTGATCCTTCAAATACCAAACGTGCTTATTTTGGCAGCTGGGGATATGGATTATTCGAATTTACAAATGGTGTCCGGACCAATCACTACACTGAACTAAACAGTTCGCTAGAAATCTCGACATATGGCGGTGGCTGGATTGGCGTAGGAGGCCTGACTTTTGACGGGAATAACAACCTCTGGGCAACCAATTCAAGTGCGGCATCTGTCCTTTCAGTGAGGAAAAGTGATGGAGTGTGGAAGTCATTCAATCTTGGCTCTGTTGCTACCGGTGTGGATATGGGAAGAATTATCGTGGATGGAATCGGGCAGAAATGGATGATGGTTCGCGACCATGCTTTGATTGTTTTCAATGACAATAATACAATCGATGTCACAAGTGATGACAAAGCGAAACGGTTAACTTCCTCTGCAGGAAACGGAGCCCTTCCCGGTTCATTTATCCTCAGTATGGCATCCGACCGTGATGGACAGGTCTGGATAGGTACCGATGCAGGGGTGGCTGTTTTCTATTCCCCGGGCAATATCTTTACAAACCAGAATTTTGATGCGCAACGCATCCTGATCGAACAGGACGGATATGGTCAGTACCTGCTCGAAGCCGAAGCGGTTACAGCTATTGCTGTTGACTGGTCGAACCGTAAATGGTTCGGAACCGATCGTGCCGGTGTCTTTCTGATGTCAGCCGATGGTACTGAAGAAATACTTCATTTTACAGAAGAAAACAGCCCTTTGCTGAGCAATTCAATCACCGACATTACCATTTCAGAGTCCGGCGAAGTGTTTTTTGGTACCGCCAAAGGAATTATATCATACAACGGAGGATCGGTACCTGCGCAGCCAACCCTAGATAAAGTGGTGGTGACCCCTAATCCGATTAAGGAAGACTATAATGGTAAGATTAAAATTACCGGTCTTGTAGGTGAGGTTTACGTTAAAATGACCGACGTTTCCGGCAATCTTATCTGGTCTTCAGGCGATAAAGAAACAGAATTCTCAGAAGGGAAGGTTGAAATTGAGACAGAAAGTGATGCTCAGAACTTTTTGAATCTGAGCCAGTTACAAGGCGGAGTTTACCTGATTTTTATAACAAATATTGATGGTTCAAAAACTACCGTAAAGAAGATAATGATAGCTAAATAAAGGATGGCACAATGGTCAGGGGCTGAGCAAATAGCAAAGTATTAATCTTTATGGATATCAGACAGTTTAACTGAATCAGCGATCTGACGTTATTAAAAGAATTATAAAAGCATTGTGCGGTTTCAAATATAACATACTGATAGCGTGGATGAAGTAAATGTCTGTTTCGACACTCCCGCCGAAGTGGGCGGGACAAGCTGCTCAACATGACATTGACTTCAATAATGCTTATTATCAGTGATTTAAAGATTTAACCGCACAACACGTTAATTATAAATATTTCTGACCTCTCACCGCGCTTATTTCAAAACTTTTCAAACCCGGAAGCGTTCAGCTTTCCGGAATAATTTTCTGAAATCCCTACATCATCTGGTTTTTTCTTTTTCATTAGATTTGTAGTATGATCCAGGTAACCCGTGGGATTGTATTCCATACTACCCGTTATTCCGAAACCAGTGCGGTCGTTAAAATATATACCGAGGATTTCGGGTTGATGTCATTTCTGGTTAAGGGTCTGTATGCAAAGAAATCAAAAATACGAGCGGCCATGTTTGGTCATCTGACTCTTCTTGATCTGATCGTTGAAAGAAGGGAGCACAAATCATTACATTACATCAGAGAAATCAGCATCAACCACACAACCCCTGATTTTCAGGTGAGTATTTTCAGAAGTTCGGTAGTTCTGTTTATCAATGAGTTGTTGTACAGATGTGTAAAAGAAGAGGAATGCAACCGGCCTCTTTTTGCATTTATCATTTTCTCGTTGCAACAATTGGGCGAAAAGGAAGTACCTGTTCAGGCGTTTCACTTGCTGTTCATGCTGAAACTTACCCGTTTTCTCGGTTTTTCACCTCGTCTGGCGAAAACGGATGCCGGAAGTTATTTTGATATGGAGGAAGGCTTGTTTCTCGATTCAGAACCACTGCACCGTTACTATATTTCCGGCCAGCCTGCTGCCGCGCTTGAGCAGCTACAGGGCATGGAATATCCGGATCTGAAAGAATTTACCTTTTCGAAACCGGTAAGGGATGAGTTGCTTGAAAGGCTGATTGATTTCTACCGGTTGCATATTCCCGAAATGGGTGAAATGAAATCGGTGAAGGTTTTACAGGAGTTACTGTCCTAACCCCGGACGCTGCTGCTATAGATGCATTCCTGCTTCATCGTTGAGAAACCTCAGTTTTTACAGCTGTTTCAACTTAACCTGGTTGTGCGCACCCGTATATCCCCGATCCTCCCTAAACCCAAAATCCATATCTTTGCCGAAAATTTTAAATATGTTTCAGGACCTCAGCGAACAGGAAGCCATCCGCAGGGAATCACTCCAAGAACTCGAAAAAGCAGGAATAAATGCCTATCCTGCGGAGGCTTTTCATGTGAATATCTCCGCTTCCGAAATCCATAAGAATTTTCCGATCGACAATGGGCTTTACCAACAGGTAAGCATTGCCGGGCGTATAATGACCCGCCGGATTATGGGTGCAGCCTCCTTTGTTGACCTTCAGGACTCAACCGGAAGGATTCAACTCTATATAAAACGTGATGATATTTGTGAAGGTGAGGATAAGTCCTTTTATAACAATGTATTTAAACGGCTGCTTGACATCGGCGATATCATTGGCATCACCGGATTTGTCTTCATTACGCAAATGGGTGAGATATCCATTCATGTTAAATCATTGAAGCTGCTGAGTAAATCGTTGCGTGTTTTACCTGTTGTAAAAGAGAAAGATGATCAGGTGTTTGATGCATTCAGCGATCCGGAAGCCCGTTACCGCCAGCGTTATGTAGACCTGATAGTAAATCCTGAAGTGCGGGATATTTTCGTTAAACGCAGCCAGATCATCAACAATATGCGATCCTTCTTCAATTCAAGGGGATATCTTGAAGTTGAGACACCTATTCTGCAGCCTATACCCGGAGGAGCTGCAGCCAGGCCTTTTATGACCCATCACAATGCGCTGGATATGCCGCTTTACCTGCGTATTGCCAATGAACTATATCTGAAAAAATTGATTGTCGGCGGATTTGACGGCGTATATGAATTTTCCAAGGATTTCCGCAATGAAGGCATGGATCGTACGCACAATCCGGAATTTACTGTACTCGAAATATACGTGGCCTACAAGGATTATTTCTGGATGATGGATTTTGTAGAAGAAATGCTGGAGATGGTTGCCATTGGATTGCATAACAAAACATCTGTTCAGGTGGGTGACAGGGAAATCGATTTCAAACGTCCTTTCCGGCGCCTGACGATGACCGAAGCTGTTAAACAATATGCAGGCGTTGATATCGCCGGGAAAACAGAAGAAGAACTCAGGAGTCTCTGCAAAAAACTGGGAGTTGAAACCGATCCGGGCATGGGCACCGGTAAACTGATTGATGCCATATTCGGAGAGAAGTGCGAAGATCATCTGGTTCAGCCTACCTTCATCATGGATTACCCGATTGAAATGTCACCCCTGTGCAAGCGTCACCGGACCAATCCGCAACTTACCGAACGTTTTGAATTGTTTGTCAATGGTAAAGAGCTCTGCAACGCTTACTCTGAGCTAAATGATCCCATCGACCAGCTCAACCGTTTTCAGGATCAGTTAAAACTTTCGCAGAAAGGTGACGATGAAGCGATGTTCATCGATATGGACTTTGTCAGGGCCCTGGAGTACGGTATGCCTACCTGCTCGGGAATGGGCATTGGCATTGACCGCCTTACTATGTTTATGACTAACCAGCCTTCGATACAGGATGTACTCTTTTTTCCGCAAATGCGGCCCGAAAAGAAAACCACCCCTTCCGGAGATCCCGACGAGGCCTTTGTTTCGATAGGCGTTCCTGAAGCATGGGTACCTGCATTGAGGAAATATGGATTTAAAACAGTTGCCGAACTCAGGGCAGCTAACCCCAATAAGTTGCTTAACGATCTCGGCGGATTGCGTAAAAAACTGAAACTTGAAATCCCGGCCTTAAAGCTGGATGAAATACAGGCCTGGATCGGGGCCTGAAGGTGATTTTAAATTACCTGTCGTCGTAATCTGCCCATGGTGAAGGTAGTGTTAAAAATGAGATTACACCAGTATCTTCATCTGATTATTTCAGGAAATCAATGGCTTTGCTGAAAACCATTTCAAAGCAGGAATTCGTTATCTCCCTGTTTCCGTTGAGCGGAAAAGGATTTTCATGGGTGTACCCTGTCGGGTAATCGATCACGGTCAGTTGTCCCTGACCGACGATTTCAGAAACCCCTTCCGGCGGGATAATCCTGTCATTCTTCATTGCAATAACCTGAATCCGCTTCTCCAGTTTTATTAACTTTTCATTCCGCCATTCTTTCAGATTTCCGGCATCCAGCATGGCACGGAAGGCCATTGCGGCCGGTTGATTTCCGATCATATGAAAGAGCGTGCCTTTGCTTTTCAGTTCACGGTCAAATTGACGCAGATAATAAAAACGAAGCCTGAAGAAAGCCTCTTCATCCATAATCAGTTTTGATACCCCGTTCATCCTGTTGAACGGAGCACCGCCGCAGAAAATAAACAACCTGGAATCTGAGAGTATTGACTCTCCGTAAGTGAGCATCATGATCTGAGCCAGAAAAGCCCCGATGGAATAGGCAAAGAGGCCTGTCGTTGTACCTTTTTCAAACAGAGGATGCTCCCCTTTCTGAATGGAAGTGATAAGTTGCTTCAGATCACCGACGCTTTGAATCCCTGAAGTGAAAAAGCGCAAAGGATGAGAACTTAACCTGAGGCTCAGTGCGAGGTTTGCAAATGTTGCCGAATGGTTATGTCTGTTGAGCAGCCGGGTTTGAGTCAGCAGTGCCGACATAAGCCTCGGATTGCTCCATTCCTCCGGCGAACGGTTCATATGAAATGAAATGGGAAAAAGTATAACCGGCCGCTGAAGCCCTTCGGCAAGCTTCTGAGCCCACGGCAGGTACTTAGTCCAGCTTCTCTCATTCAATCCGTGTAAAAGGATGACAACCCTGGAAAACTTTTCTATTCCCGCAGGTACGAAAACCGGGTAGGTGAATTCGGCGTTTTTCATGATTACTGAATCCTCAGTAATTGAAAGACTTCGTGTCAATGCCACAGGATCAGGTACATGATATTTAAACTGGCCTGGTTTTGAAATAAATGGATAACAGCGGATACTGCAACCGGCCATTTCTTCGGGAAGACCGGAAAATCCTGAAGAAAAGACACCTTTTAACTGACCGAACAACTCTGTATATTTCATGCAGCGGATGTTAAACCATACAAAGGAACACTTGCTCTGAACCAAAATCAAAAAAATGGGTTTTACGCACAGGAATTGGGATTTCATTGCTTATTCCGGGGTGAAAATCTCTATTCCGGGGTGAAAAGGCAGTTTGTTGAATTCCGGGTGGATGAAATCCGTTCGGGGCTTTTTTATGCTATTTTTGTACAGGCAACCTGCCCTGTATGTTTGACCTTCAACGACAAATTCCTCCTTATCTTCTGACAAAGAAGAATATCCTCAGGCTGATCCTGCTCACTGCTGCTTTTGCCCTGGTTTTTATCAATGTATATGCCCCCTTTGGGGTAGAAGTCTGGTTCAGTGTAACCCGGTGGACTCTGCTGCTATATTCCAGTATTATCATTCTGACAGGTGTATTGGTAGTGGTCATCAGCCGGATTATCATGTTTCACAGCAGCCGACGGTATACCATCAGGCTCTGGCATTATCTGGTATGGGTTCTTGCTGAAGTATTCTTTATGGGACTTTTCTATACTTTGTACCAGATACTGATCCTTGGCGATTCAAGATTTTTTCCCGACCTGCTGGTGATATCTGTGCAAAATACCGCGCTGGTATTGTTGCTGCCCTATTCGGTATTGTGGCTTTATTTTTCGTGGGCAGAGAACAAGAAAAAGCTTGAAATGATGGGAGGCGAAAAACCCGCAGATTCAGGGCCGGGAATGATTCATTTCAAAGATGAACGGGGGGTGATGCGGTTTTCGGTAAAGACCAACCACCTGTTATATCTCGAAGCAGCCGATAATTATATATTTATTCATTACCTAGACAACAATAAACCTGCCCGGCTGCTTTTAAGGAACAGCCTGAAAAGTATTTCAGAGGATCTTACAGGGTCGGAGGTGGTACGTTGTCACCGGTCATTCATGGTCAACAGTGAAAAGGTAATGCTGATCCGCCGTGAAAAGGAAGGGTTGATTCTAGAACTTGATGTACCGGAAATAAAGCACTTACCTGTATCCAGAACCTATATAGATTCTTTTTTGCAGAAATTTGCAGGCCTGCATTAATTATTAAAAGTTTAATTCAAAAGGCCCGGCTTTGCCGGCGATCAGTGTATCCTGGTTTATTTAATTCCTTTGTCCATTCATTTACTGAAATCCGATAAATAAGCCTGTTTTCTTGCAAAAATTGAGGATTGGTCGTATATTTAACCTGGTTAACGAAAAACAGCAAGGTTATGGAAAAGACAGCAATTATTGAAAAGTTTGGCGGTTTGTTAAAAGAGGAGCCGCTCTCATGTGTCAACGATGAATCACTTGTTCCGGACACATGTGTGCTTGAAGCAGTAAATCCTTTCCTGGGTTATTATTGTGAGGTCAGCAATCAGGTAAAGCCCTCCTATTTTTATATGATGCTCGAAGGTCATTATTCCATTGAACAGATAACGAGGGCAACCATCTCAATCCGTAATAAATTTAATTTCGGATTTGATGCCGTACCCGGATACATCCATGTATTTGATCAATACCATCGCACCGTCAGGTTGAGAAATTTAGAGCAGTTCGGGCACATAGGCCTTTTACAGAAGTTTTACAGGGATGCCGGATTTGCACTCCATAAGAAAGTGAAAACATTTATAAACCAGTCTGCTAGAATAAGTCTGAGTAAGCTTTTCTATCTTGAACCAGCCGGTGAACTAATGTTTTTTGACAGGTCCCAGCCACATCACGGTTATTTTATTATTCCGCGTCAGATCGAATGGGATGAATTCAGTGTATTAACAAAAGAGGTAAAATATGAAACCAGCCTGCTGAATTTCGATGCCGCGACTGCTTACCTGTACGAAAACCAGGGAATAACCGATATTGTCAGGATTTACAGGGAAAATCTGACATTGGAAAAACTTTCAGCCATCAGGAACAGATATCTTAAACTGATGAAGTAGCCGGAAATTTATGGTTTTAATTTCAATGAGCTGATGATCAGGCTATCATGCCTGAATTTCAGGGCCTTTACCTGAGAAGTTAGTTCGTTTGGCACTGTAGGTGAAAGCACATAATGGATGATCTTCCAGCTTCCGTTGATATTCAGAAGGACACCTGAACCGCGGCAAAGCCCCATACTTGTATCGAGCAGTTCATCAAACCAGGCTGTTTGCCCGTTAACTCCGGTATAAATGTGACGTTCCAGCTTAACCAGGTCCCATCCTCTCTTCTGATCAAAAAATGGTTTACTCCATGCACTGAACTCTTTTGTTGTCCAGAGTTCAGTAGCATCCGTTCCGATGTAGATTCCATCTTCAGCCATACCACCAATGTAATCTGCATGATCGGAGATGGCGGCGTATTGATGCCAGTTGCTGATGAAGCCATCCAACTCCTCCATTATTTCCTTGTTATTAACAGCAGGATGATCCTTGTAGCTGCATCCATGGATCATAATAAGCAAGACCACCAATGCCGGAATCAGTCTCATTTTGAACCTCTTCATATTCATATAATTTGTCGCTAAAATATCACTAATTCGTCTACAGGCGGGCTTTCGAAGTAATAATTAATGATGGCAGTGTGCAGATCAGTTAAAAAGTGAAAGGCGATACCTGTATAATACCGCCTTTTATTGTTGATCGACATTTTAAAATGCATTTAATACCTGATGATCAGTTTTTGCCGAAACTCCTTGTTTCCGGAGACAATGTACAGAATATATACACCGGGGCGAAGGGCTTCGGCATCTACACCTGAAGCGGGTGTATTCAGTTGCTCTTTCAGCACGACTTTGCCAACAAGATCAACAATGGTCAGGGTAAACGGATCAGGGGTTTCAGCTGGCAGCAGAATGGTGAATTTACCATGCGAAGGGTTGGGAAAAACAGATAAATTTTCGTTAAAAGTTTTTTCCGGTGAGTCCACAGTCCCTTCTTCAATTCTGATGTCATCCAGAAAAACAGAATGTGAATTTGAATTGTTGGTTGTCCGGTAACGAAACCTGAAAAAGAAATTATTCCCTGCAAAGGAATTCAGACTATGCGTTCTTTCATTATATTGAGAAGCGGATTGCGGTGAAAGAAAATCAAGGATCGTCCAGGTTTGTCCTCCGTTTGGACTGACTTCAAAATAAGTAGTATCATAACCGGCAACTTTGACCGGGTCCATATTTGCCCAACTAAAACGTATCAGGCAGTTTTGTGGAAGTAAAACCTTTGGTGATCGTAGAATTGCCTCAGGATGATTATTCAGGAAGAATGACTTTGCACAGAGCAGGCCGGAATTGGCATTCACATCCATCTCATACCATGAATATTCAGGAATGGTTATCCATGCACTTTGCGCAGGCCAGGCATTGAAGACAGTGGAGTCTTCAAAACCCTGGAAGTAGGGGAATTCATCAATTACTGCTTCGGTCTTGAATTTCCAGATCGGTGATGCTTCCTGCTGGGCTCCGTTTCGGGCAATGACTTTCCAGTAGTGCGCGGTTGAATCAATGAGAAGTCCATTCAATACAAATGAATTCATGCCCTGAACCGCTGGAAGATTGCTTCCAATAAGGGTCAGATTGTCAGCAGCAGTGCCAAAATACAGGTCATATGAGGTGGTATTTACACCGAGTTCCCACTGTAAATCACAGTCAACAGAAACCTGTGTTGCATTATCGGAAGGAATCGGATTGTACGGTGTTGCCGGCCCTGATGACTGATAATAGAAGCGGGTATTGGTTAGTGAGCCGGGATAGGGGTTAAGATAACCGGAACTGCCTGTGCCCGGGAAGCTCTCATCGCTGCCACAGTTTTTATTGTTGTTTATAACGGAAGTCGTTGAATTAAAAACAGGACCATAAGTATCGTTCCAACGGTTTTCCCAGTGAAAAACTATATTCTGTATACCATCATAAGCAATCGGAGTGGTGAATGGTATTTCATTCCAGCCGTTCTGAAAAGTCAGATTACCTTCGAAAACAAGTGTATACCCGTTATTCAGAGGGTCTTCATAGTTGGCATCGGAGAATATTTCAGCAGAAAACAGCTTAACAAATATTTTTTGATTTGTTACTGTTTTAGGACCATTAATGCAGTTAAGCCCGATTGATGATATGGATTTAGCCTCACCCAGATCGGTGTGATTGTAAATCAGCGAACTCCATGAATAATTCCAGTAGGAATAGACTGGCATTGTATTTTGCGTGGTCCCGGTACCTATCTCTATATAGTTTTGACCAGGACTGATAAAAGCGATCATAGTAAGAAAAAGAATAGCCGGAAATATCTGAAAGCTGCATTGGTACTTCATTTTGTCAGTTTTTAAGGATTTATTATGGGAAATGGTTAGCATCCGCAAAGTAAAAACAAGAATAGAAAATGATACTTTCTTCATGGTATTGATTCCTGAATCCGTCCACTATTTATCATGTTTTCTTCAGCAGATTCAGGATAAAGAAAGAAATGACGATTATGATTCTACATTTCTCACGGACAGAATTTCACTGGTCCGGAAATTAATCAGGGTTATGATGTTTTTACTTTTCATTGTGTATGATTTATTGATGATGGAATCCTGAATTTTCACGGGAATAATTATTTAACGCTTCTAAACGTGAAAGTTATTTCTTCAGGTGCCATACTGGTATGACAATTATATAATAGGTGTACCACAGGTTTTGAATATCTTTACAACGTAAAGTTGAAAAGAGTCGATCGATATGGAATTAGTGAATAAAATAATTTATGCAATTCCGGTTTATCAATCTCTTGCGATTGCCTTACTACTGTTTATCAGTAGTAATAAAATCAACAGCAGGGCAAGACAGATCATGGGTCTTTTTCAATTGTTGTGTGCTGTTTATTTCGGTTTCAATTTTTTTTACGCAATTCGTGAATATAGAGTACTCCTAAATCTGTATTTTTTCATTCTTCCGATAATCCTGCTTTTTTTGCCGCTTTTTTATCTTTATTTACTGGCTGTGACAACACCCGGGTTCTGTTTTAGGAAATCTTATCTCAGTCATCTTTTACCCTCAGGCATCATTCTGATTGCCAACGTACCGTACCTTTTTGCCCAAAAGAGTTTAAAAATCAGCTATTTGTCTCATGGATTCTATAATATTGAAAAATCCGGCTTGATTGTATACCTGACTATGATTTATGCAACCGGGATTTTTGGGATTTTTACGCTTCAATTGTTTTATTATTTCCTTAAAATCCTGAAGCTCTACCGCCGGCATCGATCTTATATACATGATCATTATTCATTTACCGAAAACATCAGCCTTAACAGGATGCTCGTATTAATGGCCAGCCTTGTTCTGTTTTTTCTGGGCAACCAGATGTTGTATATTTTTGGATATGACAGAAGCCATTTTTCACCACTGATTTATAATGTTCTAATGCTTGGGATTACACTATTTACAGGATATTATGCATTAAGCCAGAAAGAAATAAAGCCCCTCGCAGATTCTGGACAGGAAGGATTTCCTGATCTTTCAGAACCGCAACGACCTGTTTCTGATGTGCATCCTATAACTAAGGGGCAATTATCGTCTGATTTTCAGGGATATGAAGATCATAGAAAGCAGGGAGTACGGAGTGAAACTGAAATAAGCGTAAAAGCCGGAAATGAAATACCTGAATCAGCCGCATCACCCAAATATGCTGGTTCTCCGCTGAGCGAAAGCAGAAAGGCTGTCCTGATAGAGTGTCTTAATTCGCTGATGATTCATGAAAAAATATTTAAGAATGACAGCCTCAGTGTCGAAGATGTAGCCATCCGGCTTGAAACCAATTCCAAATATGTTTCACAGGTGATCAACGAACGCTACGAAAAAAATTTCTACAATTACATCAACGAATACAGAGTTGAAGAGGCACAGAAACTTTTAATTTCGGGCAGTTGGGAGAAATACTCAATGCTTGGGATTGCCCGTATGGTTGGTTTTGGGTCCAAATCCAGCTTTAACGCCTCATTCAAAAGGATCACCGGACTTACCCCAAGCGAGTATGTCAGGGCAAACAATTGATGCGTATCACAATGATGAATTAAATATTTCAGGACCCTGCATACTAATACATTATCATATAGCATTTTATAAAAAACAATGTCATTGAGCATTGGTATATAATCTTTTCCATTAACTTTCCGGAGCCGGCCCGTGTCTGAAATTAAAAGTCAGTTAAAAGATCATCCTGTCGAGTAACTGATAAAGGTCGTTTTTTTGAAATGGTTTAGCGATATAATCATCACACCCGGCTTCAAAGCATGAATTGCGGTCGGTGTCGCTGGCATAGGCAGTTACGGCAGCAATCCGGATATCAGAAGAGAGCTCCTTTATTCTGCGCGTAGCCTCAAATCCATCCATTCCAGGCATCTTCATATCCATCAGAACCAGATCGATGCTGCTCCCCTGTTCAATATAACTGATTGCATCCGGAGCGTTTGTGGCCAGAAGCAGTTTGTATCCTTTCTGGCTGAGCAGGCGTTTCAGATAAATCATATTGATTTCTTCATCTTCAACGATCAGGATAACAGGAATTCTTGCCGGTTTTTCTCCGGATTGGGTCTGAAATCCGGAAGGTATTTCTTTATCAGATTCTATAACAGGAAGGGTTACGGTGATGCTTGTGCCGGAACCGGGATTGGATTCTGCGGTTACTTTACCTCCAAGCAAACTGACAGATTCGTGAACTATTGATAAACCAAGTCCGTTACTGTTATTGACCCTGGCAGAGTAAACATCCTCCTGCACAAAGGGTTCAAAAATAAATGGCAGAAATTCATGTGAAATCCCGACTCCACTGTCGCTTACACAAAAGGAAAAAATATTATTTTCAATCCGGTACGAAATAATCACACTGCCCCGGTTCGTGAACTTAATTGCGTTGTCAACCAATTCACAGATAATCCTGTTAATAAGGGATTTATCGCTCCTGATAGCCTTTCTGGTTTTTTTTCCGGAATCTGTTACTGAAAAATTGAGGTTCTTCCTGGCTGCCTGTAATTCATATTTAAAGTAGATTTCATTTACCAATTCGTCAATCGAAAATGTTTCATTTTTTATGGTTGTATTACCCGACATCATCATCGATACATCCATTATGTTATCAATGATCTTGGTTAGTCTGTTGATACTATGATTCAGGAATTCAATACATTCTTCATTTTCTTCAGAAGTATTGCTTCCTGAACTGATCAATTCAGCGAATCCAATAATGCCGTTTAACGGGGTACGGATTTCGTGGGAAATATTACCCATAAATGTTGTTTTGAGCCGGTTGCTTGCTTCCGCCTTTTCTTTGGCCTTTAGCAGCTCTTCTTCAGCCTTTTTAAGTTCAGAAATATCAGTTATGGTCCCGATATAACCCATAATTTTATCATTTGCAATTTCTGGAACAGCATGGCCCTGCACCCATACTATGCTTCCATCCGGGCGTAGAAATCTGTATTCAGAAACAACAGTTTTACCTTCCTTTACTGCTTCATGCCATTCAGCCACTCTTTCATCCTTATCATCCGGATGGATGGCCGTCAGGTATTTGGACTCCAGGGCGTCATTGAAACTTAGCCCTGTAAGTGCTGTCCATTTTGGATTGACAAAAGTAGTTTCACCATTGGCATCTGTTCTGAAAATTCCTACAGGTGATACCCTGGCCAGCACCTCGAAAAGTTGTTGGCTGCTTCGCAAAGCCTCTTCTGCCAGCTTGCGTTTGGTTATGTCAGTGAAAATAGTTACCAATTTTCCAGGCACTGTTTGAAAGGCTTTCACTTCAAATGCTCCGGAAACCCTGTTGTCAGAATAAACAATCTGGTCAGTAACCCATGTTTTATTATAAATGGCCGCCTCATAATAGTGATTGACAACATCAGTATCTGCCAGTGAAGGGAATGCCTCTTCGATGGTAAGACCAATAAATTGAGAATGATCGATCCCGAGAATTTTATCAGCTGCCGGGTTGGCAGAAATAAAAATCAGCCGGTCTTTGTCATCAATCTGATAGAAATGCATGCCAAACGGAGCATTGTCAATCATTTTCCTGTAAAGGGTTTCACTGTTGGAAACAGCCTCTTCCGCCTGACGCAGGGAGTTTATATCCTGACCACTTGTTCTGATTCCCATGGGTTTACCCTTCTTATCACAGATATGATTCCAGGTGACATTCATTCTGAAAGTTGATTTATCTTTTCTGATACAGGTAAATTCCACACCTGAACGGTCTTTTCCCTGAAGAGCTTCATGAAGAACCGTACTCACTTTGTCCCTGTCCTCCTCTGCAACCAATATACTGATATAATCAGGCAAAGCGATTATTTCTTCCGGTGTATATCCGGTTAACCGGAGTGAAGCCGGATTTGTCCATATAATTTTTCCGCTTTTATCGAACCAGGACTCCCAACTGGCCGTATAATCTGCTATTGCTTCGATCAACTCATCTCGTTCTTTTACCCGTTCTTCAGCTTTGTGCTGAGCGGTACTATCCTTAAAGATAAAATGGCTTTGCATAAGGTTCCCATTTTTATCATATCCAATCTTTCCTTCTGATTCAACAAGTAATATCCGGCCATCTTTATGCACCATTTCAAGCATACAGTTTGTTTTTTCCTGAACTTTATGATTGGTGTTTTTTTTAAAGAAAACCGATTTAGAGTTTTCTGTCATAAAACCGCCAATCCACTTCCCGATAACTTCATTGCGCTGATATCCAAGGATATTTAACCAGGCCTGATTTACATCAATAAAACATCCTTCCGAATCGAGTGATTGAAAACCAACAGGTGTTTCGTCAAACAATTGCCTGACCCCGGCTTTTCTTCTATTCAAGCTTTCTTCAGCAACAATTCTGCCGAGAGCGTTTACGGTGATACCATAAAAGAACGCGAGATCTTCCTTCCTGAGTGGTTCCTGTCCTTTTGGCCCCAATATCATCAGTGTACCTATGAGTTTTCGGTTAAAAATAAATCCTAAGGAAACAAACCAACCAAGGTTTAGTTTTGATTCAATTTTTTTTCCTGCTATTTCAGGAACGGCGCCTGAAAAAAGGTCATATAGGCTGTCATACATTCTGAAAGGCTCGAGGCTGATATGCTTGTACTGATTCTTACTCACAGGGATGCGGAGGTCTGTCATGTGCTTCCCGGTAAGTTTACTGAAGAGCCTGTTATCTGCAGCCGTTAAACTGTTGTATTTAACCAGCAATTCTGAAGACTCATCATTGTAGATGGAAATAGCAGCAGATTTAACGCTGAAAATATCAATGACTCTGGAGAGAATAAAAGGATAGAGTTCATGAAATGGTATATAGCCCAGATCTAAAGCGTAATTGATTAATTCGTGCTTCAGGGGGTTTGAAACAATCGCCTGATCAGAATATTGTTGATCAGAAAATGAAGTCACATGCCCGGTTTTTGTAAAAATATCAAGCATTGAACGCAGGTTCTGGTTTTCGGCAAGGAGTTCTTCGTATAATCTTTGCTGATCTTCCATATTTTTCAGGTATATAAAATGACCTCCGGAATAGGTTATTTACACTTTATATTTTATCCGGAAAGAACAATAGTTTGTATTTCTTCCTGAATCAAAAGCATTGAATAGGTAACCGAAAGCACTTACTTTTCCTGCATTGTTTTCACAACATTACCGGTTGTTGGTTATGCCGGGAAAACCATCACCTGGAATAGAACCGGATATGATCCCGGATTTACACCCAAGTGTCCTTTTGTATTGAATTTATATTTAATCTGAATTGATCTTCATGCAATTCAGTTTAAATTTCTGTTTCATCATGATTAACAGTATTTCCGGCTTTTTGATTGCCGGTTTTAGTCAGACTGATATAAATTCCCTTCAGCAGAGCAATATATTTTTGCATCTGATATCGCGTTTCTCCGGATGGTTTCATGCATGGGAATATATGCATAAACATAAAGATTTTTTCAATATCAAATGTCAGTTCCTTGTCTTTACTGTGGTAATCTCTGGTAATACTCAATTTTGGGTCCGGAAATAGACTGTAGCTATTTATGCATGGGTTGGTATATGTCTTCCTGCAATGAATTTTGGTTATGTCTGTATTAAAACATGACCCAGCCGGCAGCTTAATAGATCTGATGCCAAAATAAAACTGATTCATGGCTTTGGCGATTGCAAAAGTTAATTTTGGTATCTACTTAACTTGGTGGAGCGATTTTTCGCTTCAACCGGTTGCTTCTTTCAGTTTAAATCAAGGGTTTATACTATGATCATTTAATACCATTGTCCGGAACAGCAAATACGGCTCACTTTACCTCCATCAAAACGTTCTGAGCCTGCACCTGTAAAAAGTCAATCAGCGCTTTAGTGAAATTATAAACCGACTCCCCTTGTGAGGCTCGCTTTCAACCCGGATAGTACCACCATGTTTTTCAATAAATTCCTTACAAAGCAGCAGTCCAAGGCCAGTGCTCAATTCACCATCAGTGCCGGGCCGGCTGTTTTGGCTGCAAAGATTAAACAAACTCTTCTTCATTTTTTCATCCATGCCAATGCCAGAATCTTCAAAAATCAGTTCAACTGACGATTTACCCATTTCCATAGCTTTAACTGCAACTCTGCCACCATTGGGTGTGAATTTAACCGCATTTGACAGTAGATTTCTGATAACGGTTCCAATCATATTCCGGTCTGCTGTGAGGCTGAGTGAATCGGGGATGTCAATTACTATTTCTATTGATTTTTTACGGATCGCTTCGGCAATGGTCATCAGATTTTCTGTTAAAACATTGGCCAGAAGAATCGGTTTGGGATCAAAAGGGGTAATTCCCCGTTCAATCATCGACCATTCAAGAAGGTTTTCAAGCAAACGATAAAGGTTGTTGGCCGACTTTTGCATATCCGTTGCAATTTTCTGGATTTCATCCAGTGTCATGGTGTAGAGCTCTTCGGCCATCATTTCGGTGAATCCGAGGAATGTGTTGAACGGGCTGCGTAAGTCATGAGCTATTATTGAAAAAAACTTGTCTTTTTCTGCGTTTAACTTTTCGAGTTGTTCGTTTTTGTTTCTGATTTCAGCTTCGGCCAGTTTATAACTTGTAATGTTATCTATGATTACAAGAAAATACATGAACTTATCGCCAGAATTGCGTACAATACTGACCTGGACATTGCCCCAGACAATTTCTTTAGCCTTTGTTAAGTAACGTTTCTCCGTTCTGTAAACGTCAATTTTTCGTTCAATAAGCAGACCTAGGTTTTCCATGTCATTCTTCAGGTGATCAGGATGGGTAATCTCCTTAAATGTCATTTCTTTTAATTCAGATTCATCATATCCGAACGTATCCTGAAAAACCTGATTGGCGTTCATAAATTTGAAGTCACCGTCAAGCATCGCTATCGGAAGGGTTCCTTCTGCATATAACTTTCTGAATCGTTCCTCACTTTCGCGTAACGCCTGTTCAGCCATTTTTTGTTCCGTTACATCAAGTGAATAACCCGCCAGATACTTTGGCTTATCATCAATAAATACAGGAAATTTTATGGTTGTATAGTACCTGTTGCTAAACTCTTCTTCAATCCTGATCGGTTTAGACTCTTTCAGAACGCTCAGGTCATCTGCTGCCATTTTCTCGGCAAAATCCGACGGGAACAGCTCACTCATGGTTTTGCCAAGTATTTTATAAAGCGGTAAGCCAAGCATTGTTTCATAGTTTCTGCTTAACCTCACCGGCCTGAGTTGTAGATCTTTGAAAAAGACATAAATCGGGCTGTTCTCAATAAAGCTGCTAAAGATCGCCTCATTCTCGACAAGGGCTTTGCGGGCTGCATTCTGTTCAGTGCTATCGTATGCATAGACTGCAACCTTCTGGATGTTCCCGGTTTCATCAGTAACAGGATTAACTGTAAAATTGTATGACCGGCATAGAATCTCAGTTTCCCCGGTAACTGGTTTCCCCGAATTAAAAATGCTCTTTAAAAATAATTTTCTGTCTGCAATTTCAGTCTCAGGTAAGAATCCGAAAATGCTTCTTCCTGATAGTTCCCGGGGCTTCAGTCCAAAATGAGAAGCAAGGGACTGGTTACAATCAATCACGATTCCCTCCCTGTCTAGCAAAAGTAAAATGTCTGACGAAGCATCAATAATTGCCCTGGCATTTGTTTCGCTTTCGAGTATATTGCGTTCATTTCTTTTCCGGCTTGTGATGTCCCTGACGATGACAACAACCTCATCAGGGAGATTGGGTACCATATGTGCTTCAAACACAGATGCTTCCGGATTGCCATTGATATTCAGTTCATATTCAAATACCTGCTCTTTTTCAGTTCGCAGCGTCTCACTGATTTTCTGCTCAACCAGATCGGCAAAGTAAGGCGGGGTGATGTCACGGTTATTTTTTCCGATAAGGGATTCTGCCTGGTAATAGAGCTTATTTCTTGAGGCTTTGTAATCCAGGTAAACGCCCTTGCTGTTCATCCTGAACATCAGGTCAGGGATGGCATCGATCAATGCCTTGTTTTGTTGAATGCTGCTTTCAAGTAAATCATTCAGAAGCCTGTTTTTATTGACTTCTTCTTCCAGTCTGCTCTTCAGGGCATCCACTGAAGAATTAAGCTCCTCGATCCGTTGTGTTGTTTTTGAATCAGTTTTGCTCATAATCTTGATATTAGGTGGATTATCAAAAAGAAACCTGGAAATCAAAAGAACTGTTTATCTGGTTCTTGGGAAGCAGGTGCCACCAGATAGGGATCATTGTACTGATCAGGACCAAAGGACAGCATAGGTTCAATCCGTTTTAAAGTACTTCTTTTCAATCAGAGAGTGCCATCAGATCGTGCAATTCCGGTTAATCAATGTGAGCGGTTGACCAATTAAATAGGTTCGAAACCTTTTTAATTATGCTAAGATATGAAATCCGATCCTGTTTTCCAATTAAATGTCTGATATATAAAGGCAAAGCTTAAATAATCCGGGTGCCGGATAGTAAAAATGATGTTTGGCGGGCGGTTTTTTTCAGAAAAACTTTGATATGACGATGAGCTCCTTAAATTTTTTTACAGTGATTGCCCTTACATTAATTTCGATTATCCCTTCTTTCTTCATTTCCTGAAGTAATCTTACCAGGGTTTCAGTCGCGGTACCCGCCATGCTTGCCATGTCATCGCGCGAAAGAACAATCTCAACCGGTTCATTGCCCGGTTTCCTGCGGAACTTTTCAGTAAGCACAAGCAGGATAAGGGCCACCCTTTCCCTTACTGTCATCTGTGCAAAAACATTGATGCTGTTCACCATAACCCCGAATTCATGACTCAGGCTTGATAATAGATTCATCATCAATGCATTGGAGCTAATCAACGATTCCATGAAAAATTCCCTGGAAATAAATCCGAGTACAGATGTTTCGATGGCTGCAGCTGAATCAGGATAAGGTTCGTTGCACAACAGCGCTGAATAACCCAGCATCTCATCTGAAACACAGACCGATATGATATGCTCTTTACCATAATGGTCGGTTTTATATTTTTTTACCATCCCTTCTTTCAGAATGAATATTCCTGCAGGGAAAGAGCCTTCCAGAAAAATATTCTGCCCTTTTCTGTACGTCCGGTCAACCATATGATGGTCAAGCTGAATTCTGATTTCTTCGGGAATGTTCCGTAGAATATGACCACTTTTGGAGGTAAACTTTTCGATGGGGAAAGCATCATTGTTATTCATAAACTGGTTTTATTGCAAATATATTCAAATATCAGGTATTAAAATGATAATTGTCAAATAATAAGTTGACCATTATCAAATACGGACAACTGCTTATAGTGTAATTTTGCGGGATCTGGCAACATTTAGTTAATCTGTAATATCTTCAATGGAAGTACTGGTCAGTTCAGTCTGGATCATCACGCTGCTTTCAGTAATAGCGATTTTCTATGTACATCCAAGGTTTAAAGCAGGTTTTGCTGTTCTGGCCATCATACTAAATTCAGGCATCACCAGTTGGATGGCCTGGCCTGCTTTTACCGGGCAGGAACCCGAATTTACCCTGAACGCTGGTTCCTTCATCGGTGATATTCTTATTCGTATTGATGGATTATCTGCCTGGTTTATTCTGATTATCAATTTCATTTCAATAATGGGGGTCGTTTACGGGTCAGGTTACCTGAAAACCTACCGCAATCCGGCGTTTAAACTTACCTTGCATTGGTCACTTTTTATCTTCTTTCATCTTTCGATGGTATGGGTGTGTATGCTTCAGAACGGCTTTGCCTTTTTGCTTGCCTGGGAAATAATGTCACTCACCTCGATGCTGCTGGTGATCTTTGATCATGATAAAGCAAAAACATTAAGAGCGGGAATCAATTACCTTGTTCAGATGCACATCAGTGTGGTATTTCTAACACTTGGCTTCATCTGGGTTTACAATACCACCGGTTCTTTCAGTTTTGAAGCCATCGGGGAAAGCTTCAAAGCAGGGAACAATTTCTGGCTTTTCCTGATCTTTTTTATCGGGTTTGGACTGAAAGCCGGCTTCATTCCTTTGCACAGCTGGCTGCCTCTGGCCCATCCGGCAGCTCCATCTCACATTTCAGGTGTAATGTCGGGTGTTATTGTTAAAATGGGAATTTATGGAATATTCAGAATGGCAGGTTTTCTGAATGGAGACTTTAAGCTGATCGGTGAAATGATACTTACCCTTTCACTGCTCACAGGTGTCTATGGTATTCTGAATGCGGCAGTTCACCGCGATTTTAAACGGATGCTGGCTTATTGTACAATCGAGAACATCGGAATCATCGGAATCGGAATTGGAATCGGACTGATAGGCATTGGCACAGGATCACAGGTATTGTTCTTCCTGGGATTTGCCGGTGCTTTGCTTCATGTGCTGAATCATTCCCTTTTCAAATCGCTGCTGTTCTTTGCTGCCGGCTCAGTCTATCAGCAAACGCATAGCCGAAATATGGATAAACTGGGCGGATTAATCAGAAGCATGCCCCGGACAGCAGTAGTATTCCTGATCGGGGCAGTTGCCATTGGCGGAATACCTCCTTTCAATGGTTTTGTTTCCGAATTTGTGATTTTCAGTGGATTGATCGAAGGTCTGAAAGCTGACAGTCTTCCGCAGTTGCTCCTCTTTGTGCTATCCCTTGCAGGCATGAGCATTATCGGGGGAGTATCAGTACTGACGTTCACCAAGACATTCGGAACCATATTTCTGGGAACACCCAGAGAAACCTTACCGCACAAACCTCAGGAGGTAAGCCATCTGATGCTTATTCCGCAATATGTAATCATTGTTGTAATGTTAAGCATAGGATTTCTCCCGCGCTTTTACATGAACGCTGTTGAAATGGTTGTACAGGGCATAGGCAGGATTCCTTTGGCCGGAATCTCAGATCTGTCCGCTTACTCCGGAACCATTTCGGGTATCGGCATTTATTCTCTTTTGCTGATGCTGCTGATCGCTTCAGTCTGGTTTGTTCGGATGCAGGTCCTGAAGCGCAGATCAGTTCAAATTGATGTAACCTGGGGTTGCGGTTATACGTCACCAAACAGCAGGATGCAATACACCGGCAAGTCATTTTCAAAACCACTGGGTAAAATTTTCAATTTCCTGATGATTGAACGGAAACAATACAGGGAACTGGAAAAGGGGGAAGTTTTTCCCGTAAAAAGGGTTTACAAATCTTATTATTACGACTTTTTAGAAATCCGGTTTATTGATTCAATTGTAAAGAGGATTCCGCTGATGGCCAACTGGTTTTCATTTATCCAGAATGGACGGATTCAATCGTATGTGTTGTATGGAATAGTATTTATTCTGGCAATCCTGATACTAACAGTTACAAACTTTGTTGCATGTTGCTGATCTTGGCGTTTTTCATGATATCACTGGCCGGAATACTGTCGGTTCCCTTCCTTAAACCGGGAGGAAAAGGTGTTGTAGTGGTGACTGTGATTTTGCTGAATGCCGTCATCACAGGATATTTTGCCGTTTACACACTGATGGGTACCAGTTTCAGTTTCAGTTTCCCGGGAAGTTATATTACCGGGGTAATTCCGGTCAGAATGGATGCACTTTCAGGCTGGTTTATTCTGATTATCAACATGGTATTCATAACAGGTGGTATTTACGGTACTTACTATATGAGGGCCTACAAATCGCAGGTTAATAACCTTACTTTGCATTATATTTCTTTCATTCTCCTTTATTCATCCCTCATTTTTCTTTGTGTCGTACAGAATAGTCTCGCTTTCCTGATCGGATGGGAAATTCTGGCCCTCTCAGCATTTCTGCTGATCATATTCGAACATGAAAAAATCTCAACCATCAAGGCAGGAATCAATTATCTTATCCAGGCACATTTTTCAATTGTGTTTCTGATGATCGGCTTTATGTGGGTTGCGCATAAGACAGGAAGTTATGATTTCAAAGCTATAACTGATTACACGGCTGGTCTTCCTGGCTCAGCCTCACTGATGCTTTTCCTTCTGTTTTTCTGCGCATTTGCCATCAAGGCAGGGTTTTTACCATTTCATACCTGGTTGCCTTATGCACACCCGGCGGCACCTGCACACATTTCGGGTATGATGTCCGGTGTAATTATTAAAATCGGGATATTCGGCATCCTCCGGATGCTCCTGGTAATCAGAACTGATTATTACACACTTGGATTTATTATCTTGTTTATATCTGTCGTCTCCGGGTTAAATGGTGTCATGCTCGCCATCCTTCAGCATAACCTCAAGAAACTGCTCGCTTACCACAGCATTGAAAATATAGGGATCATCGGAATAGGAATCGGACTTGGTTGTATTGGTTTCGGGTCGGGCAATCAGGTGCTGGCAACCCTGGGATTTGCCGGAGCTCTGCTCCACACCCTCAATCATGCTTTGTTTAAATCACTGCTTTTCTATGCTGCCGGGAATATTTATCAGTCGGTCCATACCCTTGAGATCGAACACCTTGGAGGCCTGATCAAACGCATGCCCCAAACAGCCGGACTGTTTCTCATCTCGGCAATAGCAATCTGTGGCATCCCGCCTTTTAACGGGTTTATTTCAGAGTTCATCATCTATTCAGGATTATACAACTGGATGGAAAATGGCGCTATGTTGTCGTTATTGACGGCCGTCTTTTCAATGACAGCCCTGGTTTTAACTGGTGGATTGGCCATGCTTTGCTTTACAAAGGCCTTTGGCATCGTTTTTTTGGGAAGTCCCCGCCAGAAAATTCCCGATTCATGCAAAGAAGCCCCTTTTGGCCAGTTGCTTCCACTGTACTTAATAACCTTGCTTATAATCATTATAGGGGTGTTCCCCCAATGGTTTATCAGGTTGCTTTTTTATCCGGTCAATTTGCTTACGCATGCCGATGTTCCTTACGGCAACCTGATCAGGATCAGGGCATTTGAAGCCTTGCAGCCAATCAGTCTGGCGATTCTTGGGCTGATCAGCCTTTCACTCGTTTTATTCGGTATTCGTAAAATGGTTCTTAGCCGACGCAGCATTGCCCGGGGTCCGACCTGGGGTTGTGGTTATACGAATCCTTCCCCGAAGCTGCAATATACTGCCGGATCATTCGTCAGGACCTATACCAAACTCTTCCACGTTTTTCTGATTTCCGGGAAGGAAGAGAATGAACTGAAAGGTATTTTCCCTTCCGGAGGGAAATATAAAACCCATCCATACGATAAAGCTGAAAAATGGCTTATTGACAAGCCGCTTAAATTTAATCAGTCATTTATGGGCCGCTTTGTCTTTCTGAACAATGGTAAACTTCAGTTTTATATTCTTTACGGAATCATTTTTATACTCTCAGTATTGTCTTTCCCATTGATTTATCAGAATATTTTTGTTTTCATTGACTTTTTAAAAAACCTTTAACCATGCTGAGCCTAATCCTGATAATCACAGCAGCTGTCTTTTTTTTAGGGATAATTATCCGCACGAAGAGCCTGGCATCCGGAAGAAAGGGTCCCGGGATACTGCAGCCCGTCAGTGATGTCATCCGTTTGTTCCGCAAAGGAGTGGTTTACAGCGAGACTTCCAGTTTTATTTTCCGGATAGCACCGACCATCTATTTTGCCTCCATCGTTATGGCTATGCTTACAGTGCCCTTCGGGCATAACAGCGGACTCATCAGTTTCAACGGAGATTTCATTTTCTTTGCCTATGTGCTGGCCCTGGGTAAGTTCTTCAGCATTATAGGGGCTATGGATACCGGCAGCAGTTTCGGTGGAATGGGTGCCAGCAGGGAAGCGTTGTATTCGATGTTTGCCGAACCTGCCTTCTTTATCCTGATGGGGTCGCTGGCATTGCTTTCAGGACATACCTCTTTTCAGGAGATATTTGCAGCACTGCACCTGGGGTCGCAGATCAGCTATGCGCTGGCTTTACTTGCGACCTTTGTCCTGTTGATGATAGCAATGGTTGAAAGCAGCCGCATGCCCATAGATGATCCTAAGACCCACCTTGAACTGACCATGATTCATGAAGTCATGATTCTCGACAACAGCGGTTTTGACCTGGGACTGATCATAGCTGCAGGTTACCTGAAGTTTGCCATTTACGGCTCCCTGATTGTGAATCTGTTCATCGGTGTTATTCCTTTACAATATTCCATCCCGGCATTTTTTGCCATCCAGTTCCTGATGGCCGTCTCTATCGGGTTGATTGAATCCTTCATGGCAAGATTCAGAATGAGTCACAATCCCCAGTTCATCGTTGTCCTGACTTCTGTGAGCATACTCATTTTTTTTGGTGTACTGCTGATTCTCGGAAAATTCATTTAAACCATATTATCCCATTCCAGATGATACACGTCTTATTGATCACTTTTCTCATAACACTCTTTTATATGGCCATCGCCAACAGGCTGATGACTTACATAAAAGTGCTTGCCCTGCAGGGTGTAGTGCTGTTCTTTGTGGTCTTTATTCAATTGAATGAGATTAACACCCTGAACCTTATACTGATTCTTCTTGAAACCATCGTATTCAAATCGCTGGCGGTTCCTATATTCCTGAGTTACCTGCTCCGGCGTAACAACATTACCCGTGAAGCCGAGCCTTACCTGCCCAATTTCGTTTCACTGGTAATTACCACTTTCATTGTTGTCATTACAATACTCATTTCAAGTACAATCAAAGACACACACCTCGATAAAATCTTTTTTGTGGTTGCGCTTTCAACCCTGTTCTTCGGTCTTTACCTGATAGCAACTCGTAGAAAGATCATCACCCATGTCATGGGATATATGGTCATAGAAAACGGCGTTTTTGTGCTGTCGCTGGCTATTGGCAACGAAATGCCTATGTTGGTAAACATGGGTATTATGCTCGACATTTTTGCCAGTGTGCTGATTCTTGGCATTTTCATAAACAGGATTGGCGATGTGTTCAAGGATGTTGATGTTGATCAGCTAAGCAATCTGAAGGATTATTAACCGGTAAAACCTGAATGAATGATTGGAATATATCTTATAAGTGCATTTGTCATAGCCATCAGCCTGTTTTTTATTAAGAACAGGCAGATTGTTTATTCCCTGATGGCTGTTTTCATTTTGCTGCAATCGTTATTTACAGTGCATGTATGCCTGCACAAAGGTTTCACAGATCTGGTATATTTTACTTACGATTCACTCGGCATTCTGTTGTTGTTTACCCTGAGTATCATTGCAATTCCAGCTACCATCCACAGTTGGATATACATTGAGAACCACAAGGAAAATCCAAGGGCGCGTTCTATTTATCTGTCATCAATAGTATTACTGCTTACTTCGATCAGCGCCGGATACCTTTCAAATCACATCGCGGTGATCTGGATTTTTACAGAACTTACCACACTCAGTGCCTCAGCCCTGATTTATCATCACCGCAACAAGCTTGCACTGGAGGGCACCTGGAAGTATGTATTCATCTGTGCCATCAGTATCACATTTATATTTATCGGTATCCTGTTCCTGAGTCTTTCACTTCAGCATGCCGGATCAGACGACCTTTCTTTTAAGAATCTTTATGCAAACAGTGCGAACCTTAATCCATTCTGGCTACGCCTTGCATTCCTGTTCATTTTTACAGGATTTACCGCTAAACTGGGCCTGGTGCCGATGTTTACGGCCGGGATTGATGCCAAGGATAAGGCACCTGCACCAGCAGGTGCATTGCTTGCCAGTGTTTTGATGAATCTGGGATTTATAGGTGTTTTCAGGTTCTACATCGTGATGGCAAATACACCCCTGCTCGACTGGGCCAGGATTGTTGCCGGATCCGCAGCTTTCCTTTCGTTGTTCGTAGCCACCGTTTATATGCTGAAGGTCAAAAACATCAAACGTATGCTGGCCTATTCCGGTATTGAACATATGGGGCTGGTCATGCTGGGTGTTGCAGCAGGCGGGATTGGTTATTATGCTGCTGTGTTGCATGTTATTCTGCATGCTTTCGTTAAATCCAGCATCTTTTTCCAGTACAACCAGCTTTATAGGGTGTTCCAGAGTAAAAGCATTTATCATGCAGGAAACTACTTTAAATACAATGCCACAGGTGCCATGGTATTGCTGCTGGGATTTGTCAGCGCGACAGCCATGCCCCCTTCAGGACTTTTTGTAAGTGAATTCCTGATTTTCAGGTCCCTTTTCGATGCCGGACAGATCCTGGTATTGATTCTGGTATTACTCTTGCTTACAATGATTATCTGGGTGTTTGGAAAGAATGTTTTCAGAATAATCTTTATTCCGGCGGTTGGCTTTGATGACTCAAATGTTCCGAAAATCAGTCCCTGGGAGTCAGTCAGCCAATTTATCCTGCTGGCCGGAGCTGTTTACCTCGGGCTTAACCCCCCACCGGTCTTTGTGCAGTTGATCAGGGAAAGTATAATTCTATTACCCCTATAGTATGAACTATCTGACAATCCTCAATAATCAGTCTGTACCGGTTCGGGATATTCCCGAACTGCCCTACAATACCTTTCATGATCTTATCTGTGATCTGTTGCAGGGTAAGCCGGAACGTCATTGTGTAAATTATTTCGGTTACCCGGATAATGGCAGAATTAAGCTGATTTGTTGCATAGCCGATGATAACAGTCAGGAAATACTTATTGTGTCATGCAGGGTGCTTCTGACGGATAGTCTCGAATCCATCACAGCAAAGTTCTTTAGTTTCGAAAAATTTGAACGTGAGATCCATGAGAACTTTGGCATGGGTTTTACCGGGCACCCATGGCTGAAACCCGTCAGATATGCGTTTAACCGCGCCGATAAATCAAAAACCATAGCCAATTATCCGTTTTTCGCCATCGAAAGTGAAGAACTGCATGAAGTGGGCGTGGGGCCTATTCATGCCGGTGTGATTGAACCTGGCCATTTCAGGTTTATCTGTAACGGCGAGCAGATACTTCACCTTGAAATTCAGCTGGGTTACCAACACCGGGGGATTGAACAGATGTTCCTTGAGCAGACCGGTTTGTTGAAAAAGTCTACGCTTGCCGAAAATATTGCCGGAGATACTGTTGTTGGCCATTCGACCGCTTTTGCCCATGCCTGGGAAAGCCTGTGTGGTTTTAATGCAGGGAGGGATATAATGTTGTCGCGCACCCTGGCCCTGGAACTCGAAAGGATAGCCATCCATACCGGCGACCTGAGCGCTCTCTGCACTGATATTGCATACCAGCTGGGCAGTTCTGTTTTTGGCAGACTGCGCACACCCATCGTCAATTTTATGCAGGAATGGGGAGGCAATCGCTTATCGAAGGGATTCATCAGACCAGGCCGGAACCAGTTCCCGTTTACCACGGCTCTGGCAGATCGTCTTACAGAGGTTCTGGATACTTATGAGCCTGATTTCAGGGAAATGTATGATCAGCTTACCCAATTGCCAAGTGCATTATCCCGTTTTGAACGAACCGGTGTTGTATCTGCTGAAGATGTGGCATCCATTGGAGCTGTAGGAATGGCTGCCCGCATGAGCGGACTTGCACGCGATGTCCGTACTTCGCATCCCTATAGCCTTTATAGTGAATTGAATCATGAACCTATCCTGAAACATCATGGAGATGTTTATTCAAGGGTTCAGATCCGGAAGGAGGAAATACTGCAGTCAATGACATATCTGAGACAACTTACCGGCAATGTCATGGATTCAGAACCCGTCCAGGCTTCATTAAGAGAGCCCGGAAAGGATTTATTTTCAATCTCACTGGTCGAAGGCTGGCGTGGTGAAATCTGCCATTGTGCAATAACCGGTCAGGAAGGGCAACTTGTACTTTACAAAACCAAGGACCCTTCGTTTCACAACTGGCTGGCACTGGCACTGGCGGTCAGGAACAACGAAATATCAGATTTCCCGATTTGCAACAAGAGTTTCAATCTGTCCTATGCAGGTCATGACCTCTAAAAAAGCCCCGCATTATGTTTGACAATCTCAAAATACTATATCATCAGGGGAAGCAGTTTATCCCGGATGTGACAACCGCGGATGTTCCCGGCATTTTCAGAGGCCGTCCGGTTATCAGCAGCCTGAAAGTTGAAGAATCTGAATTAAGGGAACTGTGCCCCACGAATGCAATCTCGGTAAATCCGGTGAGCATCGATATGGGCAAATGTACCTTTTGTGGTGAATGTGCCATGCGTTTTCCCGAAAAATTCAGGTTCACCACCGATTACAAAATTTCAACCAACGAAAGGGAAAGTCTGATAATCAGCGAAGGGGAAGATAAACCGGTTGAAGTTAATCCCGGCAGGGTCAGAAAGGAAATTCACACTATTTTCGGGCAATCACTCAAACTGAGGCAGATTTCGGCCGGGGGCGACAACAGCTGTGAATGGGAACTGGGTGCTGCCAATAACGTGCAATTCGATATGAGTCGATTTGGAATTGAGTTCGTTGCTTCACCCCGGCATGCCGATGGTATTGTCATTACAGGACCGATCACAGTAAACATGGCTGAAGCCCTGCAGATCTGTTATGATGCCACACCCGATCCCAAAATTATTGTTCTTGTCGGTACCGATGCCATCAGCGGCGGAGTTTTTAGAAACAGTCCCGCCATAGACCGGAGTTTCACGGATAAATTCCACATCGATTTATACATTCCGGGAAACCCGGCTCATCCGCTTACGATTATAAATGGATTGGTTGATTTAACCCGGAAACGAAAAGCCGGGAACAGTAAATCTGAATTACCGGAATGACTGAATACAAAACCGGCAGGTATGCGGCTTTCCGGGTACCTGCCGGTTTTGTCATAATCGGGAATTATTTCAATCCCCTTTTCTTCAGCAAAGCTTCCATGGATGGTTCCTGCCCCCTGAATTTCTTATACTGAACCATTCCTTCATCACTTCCGCATTCTGCCAGGCAGTTTTTACGGAAACCCGCTGCCAGTTCTTTATTGAAGATATCGCCCGATTGTTTGAAATAATCAAAGGCATCGGCATCCAGCACTGCAGCCCACAGGTAAACATAATATCCGGCGGCATATCCGCCATCAAAAATATGGGCGAAATAGGTGGTGCGGTAACGGGGCCAGATTTCGCTGATCAGCCCGATCCTATCCATTGCATTCTTTTCAAAGACTACCAGATCGGATACTTCAGCCGGAGCCGGTAATTTATGGTAATCCATGTCAAGAATTGAGGCAGCCACATATTCAACATTGTCGAATCCCTGGTTGAACAGCCCACTGTTCTGGATTTTCTGTACCAGGGCATCGGGGATGACTTCGCCGGTTCTATAATGTTTGGCGTACATTTTCAACACTTCGGGCTCACCTGCCCAGTTTTCAAGGACCTGCGACGGCAATTCAACGTAATCCTGAGGTACATTACCTGCTGTACGGGTATATTTTCCCCGGGTAAACAACCCATGCAAGGCATGTCCGAATTCATGGAAGAGGGTTGTGGTTTCATCCCAGTTCAGCAAAGCCGGCATATCCCCGGTGGGAGGAGTGAAGTTGCAGACAATGGAAATGACCGGATCCACTTTTTTACCGTTTTCCCAGCCCGAAGCCTGAAAATCGGTACACCAGGCACCACCGCCTTTTGAATCACGGGGATAATAATCAAGGTAAAGGATTCCGAGATGTGTTCCGTCGGCCTCTTTCACTTCAAAGGTTTCAACATCCTTCTGATATACCGGTAAGTCGGGCAGTTTGCCGAATGTGATGCCATAGAGTTTGTTGGCCACCGCAAACATTCCTTCCCTGACATTGGTCAGGCTGAAATAGGGTTTCAATTCATTCTCATCGAGGTCATATTTCTGTTTGCGGAGTTTTTCGGCATAGAACCACCAATCCCATGATTCCAGTTTAAAACCGGCATTCTCCTTGTCGGCAATCTGCTGCATTTCAGCTAACTCTTTTTTGGCGACCGGCAGTGCAGCTGCCATCAGCCTGGCAAGAAATTCATCAACTGCAGCCGGGGTTTTGGCCATATTCTCATCAATGGTATAGGCTGCGAAATTATTATAGCCCAGCAAAGCGGCTTTTTCTGCCCTGAGTTTTACCATTTCGGTGATTACTTTTTTATTATCGTTGGCATTGTTGTTATTGCCACGCATAAAATAGCCCCGGTATATTTTTTCACGCAAAGCCCTGTTTTCGGCATATTGAAGGAACGGGATCATACTGGGTTTTGAAAGAGTAAATACCCATTTCCCATCCTTGCCTGCTGATTTTGCTGTTTCGGCTGCGGCTGAAGTTACGCCATCGGGTAAACCTTTCAGATCTTCTTTATTTTCAATCACCAACTGGAAATTCTTATTGGTTTCGGCCAACAGATTATCTCCGAAATTGATCCCGAGCATTGAAAGCTGCTCATTGATTTTCTTAAGTTTTTCCTGATCTTCTTTTGAAAGATTGGCTCCCTGACGCTCAAAATCGCGGTAATATTTTTCAACAACCCTTATCTCTTGATCATCCAGACCCGTTTCGTTCCTTTTGTCATAAACAGTTTTGATGCGTGCAAATAAAACTGCATTCATCGAAATTTCATCATTGTGTTTTGAAAGCAGGGGGGAAACCTTTTTGGCGATTTCCTGCATCTGTTCACTGGTATTGGCTTCATTCACATTGAAAAACACTTTGCTGATCCTTGTGAGCAATTTACCGGATTTATCGAAGGCAAGGATGGTATTCTCAAAGGTCGGGGATTCGGAATTGGCAACAATGGCTTCAATTTCAGCATCATGTTGTTTTATGCCTTCGATAAAAGCAGGAAGATAATGAGAGGTGTCAATCTTATCGAAAGGCGGCACCTGAAATGGGGTGGTGAACTCTGTAAAGAATGGATTGTCGGATTCAGTTACAGTCATTTGGCTGTTTTTACAATTTGTAAAAGTTAGTAAAACAACTAAAAGCATCAGCAGAAAGGAATTTTTCATGATAGTTGATTTATTATGGATACTTGATGAAACAATATCGGTACAAATGTAGAAGGTAAAGTGGTAATAGCAAGATGATCAGGGAAGAATTTGCACAACGGACTGTTAATGCGATTCAAAACATTTTAAAAATAGTTACCCTTATTCAACAGAAGGCTTTTTATTCAAAATAAAGGTATTCCTCGCCACATTCCCGATCATGTTTGTTGTAAATACATCAATTGAAGCGGCTATCAGTCCACCCGCCAGAGGTACTGCCTTACTCAGATTTACTGCACTGTTGCCACTTGTTTTCGAAAGTAAGAGAAACCCAACTTTCCGGTTTATGGCCAGGATGGTGCTTTCCGAAATCCGGCCAATCATTTGTGCTGTATGCCTGGTTCCAATCCTGATACCAAATTCCTGTAGAATATCCTTAGCCATATTTCCGGCCAAACAAACTGAAACGAGCGATTTTACCCGGTCATCGCGTAAATCATAACCACCCATACAGGCAATAGCTGCAATCATTCTAACCTGGAAGAAAAGCACACTCACAAGATTGGCCGGAACAGCAACAGGTAAAGTCGCAAATCCTCCAAGCCCTGTTATAAATCCACTTGAGCCTGCCTTGGCATTTTGCCAGCGTATCAATGAATTCACCTTTTCGGTGAGGGTGCCTTCCTGTTTCAGATAGCTGTGGGCCAGCTTCTCGGCAGAATCCAGGCCAGATATGCCTTGTATAGCCTTTTCATAGGCATAATCGATTGCATAGAGGATGATTGAATGTGTTGGTTTTTTCGGCATGGGACCACGTAATAGACTGGAATCAGGATAATCAGAAATGTTTGGAATGAATGTCAGACCAAAGTTTTCAGATAAGTTAAAGGCCTGGCATTTCAATGAACTCTTTTTAAAAGTATGGCATCAGGGCATTGGCAGGAAACTTTTAACGTTAACAGAAGAATCATTTCTCTCAACTTTCAGTGTTATCAATAAAAATGCTATCCCGATCACAAAAAAGATACCGATAGCCATCACCGAATACCTCATACTGCCAGTAATTGCTTCAATGATCCCAAAGCTGAAGGTTCCGGCAACAGTGGCGAGTTTTTCCATGACATCATAGAAACTGAAGAAACTGGTATGTCCGGTAGTGTTTTCAGGGAGCATTTTACTGTAAGTAGAGCGTGCCAGTGCCTGTGATCCGCCCATCACAATACCAATAAAAAACGCTGTAATCATAAACTCTACTGAACTGGTAATATAAAAAGCGCCGATGCAAACCAATATCCACATAAAAACGGAGATCAGCAGTGCCTGAAGATTTCCGATCCGGCCCGAAAGTCTTGAGAATAGCCATGCTCCACCCATTCCAACCAGTTGAATAATCAGAATAGTCGGGATCAGTACATCATCTTTCAGCCCCAGTTCCTTTTCTCCATAGGTAGCCGCCATAAACATGGTGGTAAGCAGGCCCATCATCATAAAGAAGAAGCCAATCAGATAAAAGCTGAGTTTGCGCATTTTCCTGATTTGATGAAAAACACTGTCCAGTTCCCGGTAACCTTCCAGAAAAATGCTTCTGTCCTTGTCCTTCTGGCGTTTGCGGTGAGTGTATCTGGGTAAGCGGCGGAAAGTAATCTGTGAGAAACCAATCCACCACAGGAAAACTGTCAGAAAGGAGATTCGGGCCGGAAGAAAGGGGTCGCTGATACCAAACCAGACGGGCTTCAATATCATCAGGAGGTTGAATAAAAGTAAGACCACACCGCCAAGATAACCCATTGAGTAACCCCGGGCACTGACTTTATCCTGTTCGGAAGGGGCGCAGATTACAGGCAGGAAAGAATTGTAATATACGATGCTGCCACCATAACCTATCGTTCCCGTCGCGAAAGCGATGATGCCTAACTCTATATTATTTTCGTCAAAGAAGAACAGCATTCCGCAGGAGAGCGCTCCTACCCAGGTAAAAAACTGCATAAAGGTTTTTCTTCGCCCTGTATAGTCGGCCAGCGAAGATAACAATGGAGAAAAAATGGCGACAACCAGATATGCTGCAGCGATGGCCCATGAATATAAAACTGTATTAATGACTTCTTTGCCGAAGAAATTCACGGTAAAATCATCTGGTCCCGACCTTGTTACCTGGTTGTAATAAATCGGAAAAATGGTTGAGGCAATGGTCAGCTGGTAAACAGAATTAGCCCAGTCATACATTACCCATCCCTTAATAACCTTTGGGTTACCTTTTTGGATCGGATTGTTTCTGATTGCTTTTTTCAAATCATGTGGTTATTTCAGAGGCTAATTTAAAAAATTAAACCTTTGGCCAATCCCTTAAAGGGTAATGATTGAAAAGGGCTGAATGACTTGTCGGTTCCGGTGAGGATCTGACAGGAATAAATAAAAAAATGGAACCTGATGTGTTCTCCGGCCTCAGGTAAATAAAGAAATTCGGGATGAATGTAATTTTTTTTTTAAATCAGGGTTACTTTTTATCTGTATTGGAATAAAGGTATGTAGACTGGCGGAAAAAAAGACGAATAACCTGAAACAATTAATTTCTGAACCGCTGGACTTCTAAAAAACCTAAAGCCATGAATATCTCAGTTTTTACCGGTATTATTTTAGTTTACATTTTTCTCGTATTTGTTCTGACAATGAATGGTTCGAAAAAGAAGGTCGGCAGAGTCCGCATCTTTTTTGTGAGCCTTCTTCTGACCCCCCTAACCGGCCTTCTGGTTTATAAGCTATCAGATCCGGTTTACATTCTTCAGTTAACACGCTATCATTGCTCCAGATGCGGCATTGATTTTACCGAAGCGATCAGCGATTGTCCTTATTGCAGGCGCGATGGCAAGTACACACGGCTTCATCCGATGGTTATGCGGTGTGTTTAATCAGATAGCAACCAATGATCTGTTCCAGTTAAAACTTCTTGTAATACTGACCTCTGCCCCGGTACAACAACCGGGGCTTACTTTTTTATAAAAAAAAGCTTTTCAATACAGGCCAGTCTGTTTCTCAATTCAATTCTTTATCTTCGGACTGTTTTAAGTATAGCTGGCATGAAAATGAAAATCAGACATTCCGGAGTGTTAATTTCCCTTGTCATATTCCAATTGGGTTTATTGCATCCGAAAATGAATGCACAGTCGGTCGACTCACTCAATATCGGAGAAAAAGCAGGTGAGGAGAAAGCCAAAACCGGTCTGAATTTCGGAGCCCTCCCTGCAGTTGCCTTCGATTCTGATATTGGATTCCAGTATGGATTGCTTGGCAACCTGTTTCAATATGGTGATGGAAGTACCTATCCGGAATACCGCTGGTCGCTCTATGGTGAATGGTCAAGGACCACCAGGGGGAGTGGCATAAATCAGATTTTCTTTGATTCTAAATATTTGTTGCCACATCAGATCAGAATTACCGCAGATTTCAGTTTCCTGACAGAACGGGCACTTGACTTTTACGGTTTCAACGGATATGAAGCAGTTTATAATCCTGCTTTTGAAGATGATACCGATACCGGTAACTATATTTCCAGGGTTTTTTATCGTCACGAAAGAAAACTTGCCCGCATCACACTCGATTTTCAAGGGAAGATTAACCGGTTACCACTCAGGTGGCTGCTGGGTTACGGATACTTTAATACCCGCATTGCGCCCGTTGATATTGAACGTCTGAACAAAGGCCGCAATGATGCAGATAAACTACCCGATGTGGATGGTTTGTATGATAAATATGTAAGCTGGGGAATTATTCCTGCAGAGGAAGCTGATGGGGGTACACATCACTTTGTTAAGATGGGACTTGTTTATGATACCCGCGATAATGAAGCAAACCCGAACAGGGGATTGTGGACTGAACTGGTGGTTATGACAGCACCGGGTTTTCTTGGTAACAGTGAAACAGCCTTCACCAAACTTGCCATTACACACAGGCAGTATTTTACGCTTAAAAAGGATGTACTCACCTTTGCTTACCGGCTTGGCTGGCAGGGCACCATCAACGGAAAAACCCCTTTTTACATGCAGCCATATATGGTCAATACTTATACCCGCACAACCAAGAACGACGGACTTGGTGGTGCACGCTCTCTCAGGGGGATCCTGCGTAACCGCATTGTCGGTGATGCCTTTGCCTATGGAAACTTCGAATTCAGGTACAAGTTTCTGAAATTCTACCGTTGGAAGCAGAATTTTTATCTTTCACTGAACGCATTTACAGACATGGGATTGATTACAAATGAGGTAGTCGTTGAAAAAGGATTATTCATTGCAGAAGATAATTATAGTGATTATTTCAACAATAAGTCCGGTGGCTTACATGCTGCCTATGGTGCCGGCCTTCGGATAGCCATGAATCAAAACTTTATCCTGGCTGTAGATTACGGACTTGCCGGTGATAATCGCGATGGTGATAGTGGGTTATATATCAACCTCGGGTTTTTGTTTTAGTTTATTAACCTGTCACCAGATACACTCCGGGAGCTCCGCTCCCTGCCCGGAAAGAAAGCGCGTTCAGGAATCCTGATATCACCACTGTTTTACCTCAGTTCAATATCTGGTTACCAGGCAAATGGCGCAGCATTGCCGTTTTGTTCCTTCCGTCATTCTATTCAATCCGACTATATGCAGTTCTATATACATGAAGATTTTATAATATTTGATTGGAATTCTATAAAAGGAACCCTTCAGTTTATGGTGTCAAATATCCGGATGCCGGCAGATTATTGTTATGATGCCGGGATGATTGAAACTATTTGTATAAACCTAAAATCAAAGAAAATGAAAAACCTGATGAAAAGTATTATGATCCTGTTATCACTAACTTCTGCAGTTCTTTTTGCAGGAAGCTGTTCCTCTGAGGATGAAACAGTTGTTCCGGAAACTGCAGCAACTGTAAAAATGAGCGCGGACGAAGCGGAACAGACATTATGCTGTAATCTGGATTCACTGCCGGTTGAACCTCTCAGTCAGGCGGAGACAGATGCGTTACTTCTGATGCGGGAGGAGGAACTGCTGGCCAGGGATGTATATTCTGCATTGTATGTCATTTATCATGTGCCGGTTTTCAATAATATATCGAAAAGTGAGCAGCAACATACGAATGCCGTTCTCCGGCTTTTAGTGAAATATAATCTTGAGGATCCGGCCCTTAATCATCAGCCGGGTATTTATGTCAATCAGAATCTGCAAACACTCTATACCACGCTGGTGGCCCGGGGGGAGATTTCATGGATTGAAGCCCTGAGGGTTGGCGCAACAATAGAAGACCTGGATATAAAAGACCTGATGGATTTGACTGAAATGGCCGATAATCAGGATATCCGCCTTGTATTTACAAACCTGACCAAAGGTTCAAGGAACCATCTGCGTTCTTTCTCCTGGTTATTGCTTCGTTCAGGGGTCATCTACCTGCCTCAGTTCATTTCGCCTGAATTGTATGAATGGATCATCAGCACACCCCATGAACGCGGTTGCATAAATGGCTGAATCAGCCAAAGTGCATGTAAGGCAGGAAGATGTTCCGGTTTTGTCCCGCTTGTAATGGGGCGAAACGGGAACTTCATTAAAGAGGCCTGCTTTTTATTGCTTGTTGATAAGAAATGTCTGCTGGCAGGCATCCGTTTTCACATCGAGGAAGTAAATACCCTTCCGGTACCCGGTAACCGGAATGGATATCAGGTTTGTGCCGGGACTGAATTCAACCGCTTTATCAGCAATCAATACTCTGCCCGAGACATCAGAAAATACCCAGCCGGCTTTTGACCGGATACTGGCATTGATCTCTATCATGAATTTATCTGTACAGGGGTTGGGGTATACCTTTATTATGGCCTGATCGGCCGGGTTCTCATTGACTCCCGTGTTCAAAGTCACAATAAAAGTCACCGGTATCTCAATCTCCGGCTGGTCAGGGTCGTTCGATAATATGGTGATGAGTCCGTGATAGGTGCCCAACGCCATTCCGCTTGCATCGCAGGTTATCAGAATCTCCTGATTGCTCCCCGGTGAGACGGAACCTTCAGTAATATTTGTACTCAGCCAATTGCCGGTATCGGTTGTACGGATAAATTTCAAAACGACGTTGATTGCCTGATGACCGCCGTCGCCGTAAGTATCTTCAATCCAGAGTTTCCAGTTCCCTGTCAGGATTTCACCGTTGAACGACTCGGTCGAAATACTGTAATTTCCATCATCCTGTCCCGAAGCTATCATAACCCTGGTCCCTGAAGGGGATTCTGCCCACAATGAACCTTCAGAAGCATAGTTATCGGTATTCCAGTTGTAGTTTACAATTAATTCACCCATTTGCCCCTCATCAGAAACGGCAACATCGGTCCAGCCTTTTTCAGTATATGTATTATAATCATAGCTTGTAGCTGCCGGACTGTCGGATGCCGTTATTGTAATGGTATCATAAGCGGCGGTCGACAGACTGATATAATAATTCAGGCCAAGCTGCCCGGTGTTGCTGATGTTCAGTGATTGATCGTCGCTCAGTGCCTGCATGGCGGTGAACTCCATCTGTGACTGATCTGTTTCAGCCTGGGCAAACAACCGTGTTCCAACATAGAATTCATGCGGGTCGAAATGCCCGATAAAAGGGTGATTCTCACTTCTTCCCGAGGCGTCGGCCGCATGAACGTAATATTGTACGGTGCTGCCATATTCCGGTGCCGGAATGGTTGCCGACCAATTGTTGCCGGTTACGATGGCCATTGGAATAGCTGTAAACTCAGTAAAGGGGTTCGGATTGACCCTGTAATGGAAAATAACAGAATCGGCCAGTATCGTCGCATTACTGAAGGCAGTAATATTGGCGGTCAGGGTATAGCTATCCGTAACCGGCGCATTACCCAGCAGGGGGTAGTGTTTTATTCTCAGCATACCGGGATCGGCCATTTCATGGGTGCGGCAATGCAGGGCATCGGTTGATTCCCATGGTTCCCCCGGAAGAGCGGTGATACCAAATATTTTGTAACCAGGCATAGCCTCCCGGTATACGGCCAGGGCAGCCTGATCATACTGTGAACCGGTAATGGGAACGAAAACCTTATTGTTCAGGATAAATGAATTTGTATATGGTTGATTATCAGGAGTATTGACCCGATGCACTTCATAAGGACTGCCCCAGGTCGTAGTCAGGGAAGCAAAATAGGCAGCAGTGGCCTCTATTTCATCATATTGCGGATGGCTTGAAGGAACCGCCCTGATCAGAACTTTATCTGTGGCCAGGTATTTCCCCCAGCAGTCAATATGGTCAATGTAGGTATTGTTTGGATCTTCCATAACATGGTAATCAGAAATACCCAGATAATCCTGCATTTTCAGATCCACTTCGGCAGGCGTCTGATCAGGGTTTTCAGAGTAGGCAATGGTAGTGGAGGCAGCATAACCATAGCTGTCGCTCATGTAATTCCCACCGGTATGAATCACATTCATACCAAACCAGGGAATACCAAGTGCATCGGCAACTTCCTTGGGAACTTCGTCGTCATTGGGCCTTGGTCTGTTATATGGGAAATCTACAATACCAATCTGGCTATTGCCGTATGCGATGAACCATGGACCGAAGTCCCGGGTCCAGTAACTATCGGTTTCAGCATAAATAAAATTACAATTTTCAAGGTTTACACCTGCATTATTGTATTGGGTCCTGACAGTGTTTTCCTGTGATAGACCGGATACAAGTGTTGTAACCACGGCATCCCTGGCCATTTCGCGGATAACAGTCATTGGAATTCCAAAGGGATAAGCAATCAGGGCTCCTTTTGATCTTTCAAATTCACCAAGACTCGTTATTATGCCCGCAGGTGGATCTGTCTCAACAAATGACCGGCCGATCTCATGCCTGCGCATTTCCTCTTCAGGAGTCATCTGGTGGGTAAGGCGATGCTTCGGATATTTTCCCGTCTCCTGTGCGGAAATGCCGTAAGTTAAAATAAGAAAGACTAAAACCGGAAATTGTTTCAGCAGGTTGATTTTCATAACCGTAAGTTGAAAAGTAACAATGATATCATGGCAAAGGTAAAAATTCCTGCCTTTCGGGATGAATTGAAATATCAATATTTACAGATGGATTATTTATAAATCAGCCGGATGATTACAGGTTCCCGGTGATCACTGAGAAGCAACGCCTGCAGGTGTTTCTGATTCATATGAACTGACCAGACCGGAAAGCCATCGCTTTGATAATTTGCTGCCCTGCCGTTGCAGATTCCCGTGAAACATAATATCCTGCAGGAACAATTGTAAAATGCCGGTTACCTGACCTTTTTTTAGGAACCCTGATCAGTTCATTCCGAGCTGTGCTCTGCATTTAATGCAAAGATGGACCTCTTTCTGATCAATATCTTCGACATAGGTGCTCGATCTCATTACACAGGCAGGATCAGTACAGTGAATCAGACCGAAGGTGTGGCCAAGTTCATGGATCACTTCTTTGATCAGGCGATCCTGCAGGACATGCTCATCCGGAGTCATGCCATATCGCTCGTTACTCAGCCTGTAAAAGGAAGCAATGGCTGATCGTCCGCCCAACTGCGCCTGCCCGTAAATAAAGGTCAGGATCGGAATAAAGAGGTCAACATGAAACAATCCTATGATTTTATCTGATCCGGGAATACTCAGATTATCTACCACCTTCAGCAAGCGGTCCCCATTGTATTGCCTCCGGTTTGCATCATAAAATTCGCTTAAGTCAATATGTGCTTCTCTGATTTGTACATCACATTTGAATTCATTGATAACCGCCTCCGAAATTATATCGGTAAACCTTTTACCAGGGTGACCAAATGACAACAATGTGATGGTTACAGGATTCATTCAAATGAGTATCAGTTTGTTAAGAATTCCTGAAAATCTAAGTTTGAATGGCTGAATATTATTCAGAACCTTTAAGTCCGTATTTCCTGATTTTATTGTATAAAGTGACCCGGTCAACTTTTAAGGCCTGTGCAGTACGTGATATATTCCAGCTGTATTTATTCAGGATCTGCAGAATGAATGCTTTTTCGAATTCATCAAGGCTTTCAACCGAACTATCAATGACATCCTTCCCCAGAGGCAGATCCTTCAGCATAATTTTTTTACCATTTCCTACCACAATTGACCGTTCGATCATATTCTCCAATTCTCTTATATTGCCGGGGTACTGATATCCAAGCAATCGTTTTAATGCGGCAGACTCCATGGTAATGAGCGGTTTGTTCATGGAGGTACAATACTTTTTTATAAAGTATTCTGCCAGCAGGGGGATATCTTCAACCCTTTCGCGCAATGGCGGGACATGAATATTCATCACATTTAACCTGTAATAAAGGTCTTCTCTGAAATCTCCTTTCTCAACCATACTTTTCAAATCTCTGTTTGTCGCGCAGATTACCCTGAAATCGGACGAAATTTCCTTGTTCCCTCCAACACGCATAAATTGCTTTGTTTCGAGTACACGAAGAAGTTCTATCTGCATTTTTGTTGAAATGGTTGCAATTTCATCCAGGAAGATTGTGCCACAATCAGCCATCTCAAACCGGCCTTTCCGGTTATACAAAGCACCGGTAAATGCACCTTTTTCATGTCCGAATAACTCACTTTCAAGGAGACTTTCAGTCAGTGCTCCGCAATGTACACTCACCAACGGATAGAATTTCCGGAGCGAATTGGCGTGTATTGCCCTGGCTATGAGTTCCTTGCCAGTGCCGCTTTCGCCTGTAATAATTACAGAGGAATTGGTGGGAGCAACGCTTTCAACCTCCTGGAGTACTTTTTTTATGGCCTCACTTTTGCCAATCAGGTCTTCAACATTCACCAGAGAATCAACCCTTTTTTTCAGGATTTCATTTTCCTGTGCCAGTGAAATCTGCATGGTGGCGTTCCTGATCAGATGCGACAGATCGTCGGGATCAAAGGGCTTGGTTACATAATCGTAGGCTCCGTCCTTTAATGCTTTAACAGCAGTATCTACTGTGGCAAAAGCAGTCATCACAATCACAATCGAATCCTTGTCGAGCACTTTTATCCTTCTGAGCATTTCCAACCCATCCATGCCGGGCATTTTGAGATCGGCCAGAATAATCTGAAAACTCTCGGATTCAAGCATTGATAATGCTTTCTTGGCATCTTCAGCACAGGCTACCCGATACCCGTCCTCAGCAAACCAAAGTCTCAATGAATCCCTCACGGATTCTTCATCATCAACAATCAGTATCGATATTTTTCTTTCCATAATCAAGTCTCTTTAAGCTCTGATTAAAGGCAATATAATTGAAATCGTTGTACCCTGCCCTGGTTCTGATTTTATCTGTATTTTACCTTTATGGCTTTGAATAATCCCATGAGCGATTGGTAATCCAAGGCCAATCCCGCGTGCTTCCTGTTTTGTTGAAAAGAAGGGTTCAAAAATATGGGGAATATCTTCCGTGGCTATCCCTATTCCGTTATCGGTTAAGTCAATTTTTATAGTGTCTTCATCGGGATTGGACGTTCTGACAGAAATTTCTCCGTTATCGGTGATTGCCTCCCTCGAATTTACCAGTATGGCAACACAGGCCTGCTTGATCTGATTCGGACTGCAGTATATCAGATCTGAGGTAGCTTTAAAATCGGTAAAAAATACGGTGTCATCAATTTTTATGGTATGCGACATCAGTTCATAAGTTTCATTCAATACATCATGAAGATGTCTGGGCTCAAAATCTTCCTGATCTTTTTTCGAAAAATCAAGTAAGCCTTTCACTATGTCTCCGCATCGCTTTGTTTCGGCTTCAATCAGTTTCAAGTGTTTGAGCATCAGTTCTTTTTTGTCACTTGTCAATTCAGGATTGCTCAGGAGTTTATGCACCAGCTTTGTATAGACTAAAATTCCTGACAGTGGATTGTTAATTTCGTGCGCTACGGAAGAAGACAATTTTCCCAGAGATGCCAGACGTTCGATGTGAATCAATTCAATCTGTGCGGCACCTAATTCTTCCGATTTTTTTTGAACCTTATATTCCAGTTGTTGTGACCAGTTTTCCAACTCTGTCTTTGCTCCCTGCAGATTATCAAGCATATCATTAAACGCGATGGAAACCATCCTCATATCATCCAATTGATTCGGTTTTATTTCCATTCTGGTATTTATATCCCCGTTTGAAACTGCAGCACTTGCTTTTATCAGATCGTTCAACGGATCTTTTATCTCCCTCCGGGTAAATAAAATTAAAAATGAAGCCAGCAATGTGGTGGATAATATTGCAAAAAGATAAAACTCAAATGAAGACTTTTCGACGGCTGCATCAAAATCCTTCAACGGCACTTTGATTACCAGTGATCCCAGTACCTCCTCTTTGGCATTGTGGGCATGACAAGAACTTTCGTAACAGGATTTAGCGTTCAGAATGGGTGATCTGATCAACAGATGTCGTTGACCGTTTAAACCCTTACTCATTTTGCACTCGCTTTTTACAGTGATGATTTTATAGGACTTTTCTTTCCTCGGGAACAGTTTTCCCAGATCATCATGGCAACTCCGGCAATCCGGATTTATTTTCCCGCTTGACTCAGAATCTGCAGAAAAGGATGAATATACCAGGCTATCTTTACTGTCATACATATTAACATCTTCAATACCGGGCAATGTATGGATGACATCCAGTGTATTCTGCAGGGCTCCTTCATCATTTTCCATCATCGAATGATATAATGCGCCTTCTATAAGTGAGCCGACATTATTTCCGCTCTGTAGAATCACTGTATTCAGGTATTGCTCATATACCGACCTGAAAATAATACCAAATGATACAAACAGAAAAACAGACAGGATGGTAATGATCAGAACTACCCGCCCATAAATTGACCGTCCGAATTTCAGGTACTTTCCCAAAAATGTGCTTCCCGGTTTCTTTCTGTTTCCGGCTTTGTTAAAGAAGGTCATATAGCCTGTTTTTAAGACTCATCCGCAATTACTTCAGTTAAAATAATCTTCTGCAATTTAAGAAATACTGTTGATTTATTTGCATATTCTTTAATCAGGTAAGCATATTGAAAGCGTGGATTTGACCTGCAGGCCCGGGATGGGCCGCAGTGAACAAAACAATGGTTATGGTTACATTTGTAAACGGCAGAAAATGCTGTGATTGTCTGCATTCCGGCCGGTTTTTAGCAGTCGCGTGATGCATGATGGAATTACACCTGTTACCTTCATCCTTTCGTTATCACCCTGATGAAGCATTGATTTTGGCAGAAAGACCAGGAACCCTGAATGCTACGATTGAAAACATAAGTTACCTTTCATCCAATAATTGAATCGGTGAAAGGAATCCGCTACTATCAGATCCGGACAAGCATGGGGATACAGAAGCTGATTTCCGGCATACCTTTTCACAACCATCAGCATAATGGTTGTGAAAAAGTATGATCCTGCCAACCAATGGATTAATGAAAATCAGATAATATTCCTGAATAAACGATGCCTTTGCGATTTAAAAACCCCAAAGATGAATTGTATTCCATTCCTGAAATAATGACTGATTCTCCTTATCTCTCCTGAATATCCAGAAACTCTCGCTGAAAGTCCTTCCAGATCTCATCCGGAAGAACAGCAAGGGAACTATCCGATAATTCACCGCCATCCTGTAAAACAGCCATGGAAGGCCCCTGATTATAATTGCCAATATTCACCGATAGGAAGTCTTTGTACCGGACCAATTCATTCTGCAACCATTCCGTTGCTTCATCTGAAATGAAGCAGGATGGAATTTCCTCCACCCAGTTTGATGGTTTAATATTATAGATCCAGCCTTTACCATACGGATCACTGTTTAGTATTTCATGGTCCGACTGTAATACCTGATTCGAGCTTAAGATTTTACCGGAAACCGGAGAAAAAACACTCAGCGACCTGCCGTTCTGTTCAATCTCAGCTATCAGGTCTCCTTTTCTGATGATGTCATCCTTGTTCTTAAGTTGGCGGATATTCACCTTACCGGTGATATGAAGCAATAAATCATCCAGACCTATTCTGGCAATCCCTGATTTTTCCATATAGGCCCAGGTATGGTTTCTGCTGTAAAAAATTCCCTGGGGAATCTTCAGAATACCGGAAGTAAGAACACCCAGTGCATTGCTGAGATGTTCCCTGATGTTCACTTTTTTATTCAGAAAAACCCAAAAAGGGATAAGCATCAGCAGGAAAGCGATGATTACCAGATATTCAATCCCTTTGGTATCGAAAATGTTGTAATAGCTAAATCCGTCCATTTTTTGTTTTTTTAAGTGATCAGGATCAGGAAGATTATTATTTTTCTTTCTCTGCCCAGGCGGGAGAATCCCTGAGTACGGGCAAACGGTTGATTACCCATCTGAATATCCAGAGTTCAGTAAACAACACCATCAGTGTAACGACAATCTCCATCCAGGAGGGATAATAATGTACAGCCATGTCCCATCTGAAGCCTATAATGGTCACATTCAGCCTGTTGAGGATGACGCCCACAATGGTAAGTATGGCTGCAATTCTAACCATAAGGATATTGCCGGACCTGTAACTGTAAAAGAAGATCATCATAGGCAAGAGGACAAAACCGACCATCTCAAGCAGGTACCAATACCCCATCGGAGTAATGATCAGGTCCCAGTGTTTGCCATGTATAAAAACCAGTAACTGAAGAAAGAAATAGACAAACAGCGAACCCGTGCAGATTTTGGATAGTCCGAGTACGATCCCCCGTTGTTTTTTATGATTCTTCTCACTGATCTGGCTGAAAAATACTTTGTGGCTGATGGAGCCTTCGAAAATTACCATCGACAGTCCCGCGAAAATGCTTGAAACAAAAAACATGATGGGGATGAACTCAGAATACCACAACGGATGAATTTTTTCCTTTGCCATCAGGTACAAAGCGCCGAGGCCTGATTGATGCAGCATTGAAAGCGTAATCCCGAAAATGACGGCACCCAGTGTCATAGCTGACAGGATTTTTCTGGCTCGTCTGGCCCCAAGCCACTCAGCAATGGCCGGTGAGAATTCAATCAACTGGGCAATCATGTAAAGCAGAAAATGCCATGCAACCAGGAAAAGCACCGAACTGACGCCAAAGTTATTTCCGATGATCGGGTTGATTACATTCCAGGGTCGTCCCAGGTCCAGCAGCAGGGCACCTGCATAGAAAAGATACGCGAGGAATCCGTTCAGTACCGTAACCCTGACGATGGAATGGTACTGACGCATATTCAGGATATAGACCATAAAGGTGATGACATAAGCTCCCCCGGCAAAGGCCACACCGGTAACCACATCAAACCCTATCCATAAACCCCACGGTATTTCCTGGGAAAGGTTGGTAATCGCCCCTATGCCTTTCCAGAAACGGATTACAATCAATACCAAACCCAGCAATATGATGGGTATGGATACAATGTTAAAAGGGGTCAGCCACCTGCCTTTCGGTTTTAATTCCTTTATCAGAAATTTCCAGATGGGTTTTCCGTCGTTGTCGGTCGCAATGGCTGGTTGACTATTCATCATCACTTTCTTCGTTAGGGTTATTTTTTTTGGTTGCCTGCTGAATGCCCAGAAGGAGTGCAGGTACAAGAACAAATACTGAAGGGACACTGTAAAGGAATCCTTTGGTCAGCGCCGGGTAGGATGTATTCTGGAGTGAGGTATTCATTCCCAGTTCTTCGAACTTTACCGGAGAGAGATACAACCATCCGGATCCGCCTGCTTCATGTTCACCATAGATGTGCTCAATATATTCCCCGGGATTCTCATAAATTCTTTTTCTGGCTTCGCTGATCAGCTCCCTTCGTGTACCGAAAGTCAGCGCTTCGTTGGGGCAGTTTTCCACGCAGGCCGGCAATTCTCCCTTTTGCACCCTTGTGTCGTAGCACATGGTGCACTTCTGGATTTTAGGATTCGGGCTGTGGTATTCAAACTTCGGCATGTCGAAAGGACAGGAAACCATGCAATAACGGCAACCCATGCATTTATCTTCCCTCCAGATAACCGGTCCTGCTTCGGTTTTGCTCATGGCCTGAGTAAGACAGGCAGCTGCGCAGGCCGGTTCGTTGCAATGCATACACTGCATTTTAGTGTAAACGATGCCTTTCGAAGTTTTGTATTCGTTTATAACGGTACGATGGCTTTCATCGGGTTTTCTCAGTCCTTTGATGTTTTTGGTCGGCTCCGGCTCGGGCAGGCCATTGGCATCGGCACAATCGTATTCACATCCCCGGCAGCCTTTGCATCTCACTGAATCATAGAGAATGCCGTAAAACTCCGATACATTATTGTTCTTTGGCAACGCATTCAGTTCTTTCCCGGTAGCAAGGGTTAGCCCTGTTGCGCACATTACTTTTAGAAAATCACGGCGGTGTAAATCCATTTCTTTTTTTTTTGAATGAACTGAATAATGATGAAGAACAGATTGGTGTTATCTGAAATGATCAAGAAAATCTGTCTGAAAATCATCCCATACTTCCGGGCCAAATTCAGCAAGTACGCCTTCCATAATCTGACCTCCGTCCTGAAGTACCACATGGGAATATTCAAGGCTTTCAGGTTTTAGCGTGGCAGCCAGAAAATCTTTTACCCTTGTGAATTCATTTTGCAGAAATCTTTCATAGCGCTCTGCCATATCCAACACCTGGATATCCTTCAGCCAGTTCGATGGTTCTATAATATATACCCAGCCTTCCGAATACGGAGCTTCATTCAGGTAAGCTGACATATTCATCAATACTTCATTTTGCTTTTTTATGGTTCCTGATACAGGAGCATACATATTTAACTGCTTCCCTGATTGAATTATTGAAAACAACAAATCGCCCTTCTTTATTTTTTCACCTGGTTTTTTCATATCTATACGGGAAATGGGGCCGGTGATGTGTTGAATAAAGTCATCTATGCCGATCCTGACAGCGCCATCACTTTCCATAAATGCCCATGTATGGGTTTTGTCAAAAAACAGCCCTTTTGGGACGCTCACTGAGTTTACATCAAATCCCGCAGCCGGTGTGGCGGATGTGCCGGCAATTACTTTTTTATTTGCATAATTGCGACGGAACCACAGGCTGATAACCAACCCCAGGACGATTAATGCGGCAAGAACAATGAGTACTGTATTTGCAAGGGAATATTTACGCTCAGGAGGGGTTATGATTATTGCTGATGTATTGATTTTATTCAGTTGTGATTGAATTTCAGTTTCAACCAGTTCGCAATAGCCATTGGAATTTATAAATTGCTGCCCCTCTGTTATTACCCATTCCAGAAAGGCCAGTTCCCCTTCGTTAGCGGTTCGTGACTGGCTGATGGCATAAATATTATTGTGTAAGGCATTTGGGTACTTACCAATCCATACCCCGCGCATAAACAGATTCAGGTCTCCATAGATGTCTTCGATATAATCCAGATGCCCATTCCCGTTTTTATCAATTGGCAGCAGGCTGATATTTTCAATCATATGTTGGTTTTCCTGGTTTATCAGGCTAACAAGATTGCAGAATGCGATAGCATAGGGGTCGTTTTGTAATGCCGACAACACCTCTTCCTGGTTTGCAACAGTAATTCCTGCGATCGGCAGTTGTTCTTCCTGAAGGAATCCTGTTAATCCTGCTTTAGTTGTTTCATCATTTGTGATAAATAGATGTACAGGTGAATTTTGTCCGTTTTTGACAACAGATCCCCAGTTTCGTTTTTCCGGGTCTTTAAAAATCTGATTAAAAAGCTGCGGAGATATTCCCTTTTGCATGATCTCATGCATATAGGGGTTCCCGGCATTCATCACAGGTACTATCACATTCCGGCCTAACGCCATTTTCAGGATCGGTTCGTTGCCGGATACATCAGGAGAATACCCTGAGCAAAACCTCAGGCCATCACCTGAACTCTGAATGGAATTGTTATCTGCCGCATTGATTACCCTGATCTCCGCACCCGGGTTAACGCTGCTGTATTCGCTGGCCCATTTGACAGTCAGTTCATATAGCTCAGGCGCACATATAATATCCACCGGTTTTTGTTGTAAAGCCGTTTGTTTGCTGTCAACCCCTTCGCAGCTTGCTTTTATGGCCAAAAGAAGCAGTAAGAAACCTGCTGTTAAAAAAAATTTCGTTTTCATGATGGATTGGATTTCATTTTGTAACATTCAATGCAGGCAATTACAGTGCCACGAAAAAATATTGGTATAAGACGCAGAATATCAATCATATAGAATTATACATGATTAAAAAATATACACAAACAGTGTTGAAAAAATATACACATATTTTTATATTTGATCCCAAGCCATTTTAAATCAAATCATTAACAGGTGTTGTTTAAAATATATACAACTGTATAAAAAATCAACACTTATTTTCGTTTTGAGGGATTGGAGGAACAACCTGACAAAAGATTTATTCAGGATTCCCGGGATTAAGGAAAAAATAAGCCGGATTTTTTACACAGACTGTAAGTGAACAGCTAAAAATTTTTACTCTGTTACAGAGCGGGAGGATTTGACAGATACCGGTAATTGTGGTTTTTTTCAATGCTGCATTAGCATTGTATCAAAGCCTGCAGAAAAATACATAAAGGATATTCATTTGCTGGTTGCCGGCCGGTCTGGCCAGAAGGTCTCCGTGATTTCCCAAACCTGTTATTTTGGGAGGTCAAAAAAACAGACAGTTATATGACGCCCGGAAACCCTATCCGGAATATGTGCGATTGTTGAATCATCTCCCGTTGGGAATTTTAAGAATCGGGTGGTCAAAAATGGATCGGAAGCCCAATCGTTTTTCACGTAGGCTGCCTGAAAAACAACCGTTCCCCGGAATGTTTCACGGGTAGCTTGTCCGTCATCGCACACCTCCATTTCAATATCGTTCATAGTTCATTGAATAATAAATTATAAACAACTGATAAACAGATGGGTGCGTTTTGGCATGGTTATGATGTAATCAATCATCGGTTTCACCGTCTATATAAGCATCAAATTGCCATTCCATGCGACCATTACTCATTCCTGCCCTGACAATGCTGATCACCTGCGCCCAGGCGTTTGCCGTCAACGACAGCATCCGCTCCTATGTCCCCACTGCCGTCAAAGCGAAAGCACCGGTTGCCGATGGCATCATCGGTGAAGATGAATGGCCGGCTGAAGGATGGGAAGCGGGCTTTGTGCAGCAAAAACCGCTTGAAGGCCAGCCTGCCTCTCAGCAGACGAGTTTCAACATCGTGTACGATACCGACCATCTTTATGTGGCCTTCAGGCTGCAGGAGCAGGATCCGTCGAAAATCAGCCGCCGTTTGTCGCGCCGCGACGAAATGGAGGGCGATATGGCAGGGATACAGATCGACAGTTATTATGACAAGACCACGGCTTTCTTCTTCTGGGTCACCGCAGCCGGGGTTAAGGTGGATGGCGTGGTGGTGGACGGATCAACAGGTGAGGATACATCGTGGGATGCTGTCTGGACCGGGAAACATGCTGCCGACAGCCTGGGCTGGTACGTCGAAATGAAGATTCCGCTGACTCAGCTGCGATTCTCACAGGGCGAAGTTCATACCTGGGGGCTCCAGGTGATGCGCTATCTGCAGCGGTCGGATGAAGTGGATCTCTGGCAACCGATTCCACGCGATGCTTCTACCTGGGTCAGTCGTTTCGGGACCATGGAGGGGCTGAGGGGTATTCAGCCGAAAAGGCAGATAGAACTCATGCCCTATGCCGTTGCTTCTGTCGAAAGATTTGAGAAGGAAGAGGGAAACCCTTTCAGGACAGGGAAATCGTCAGGACTATCGGCCGGGCTCGACGGCAAAATCGGGATTACCAACAATATGATCCTCGACTTTACCATCAATCCCGATTTTGGACAAGTTGAGGCAGACCCATCGGAAGTGAATCTCACGGCCTTTGAATCCTATTTTGAAGAGAAACGGCCTTTCTTTGTGGAAGGACGCAGCATCCTGAGTTTCGGGGTGACCCCCGGCGAGAACGAATCGTCGAGCGACAATCTTTTCTATTCGCGCAGGATCGGGCGATCGCCCCACCGCGACCTGTCGGATTACGACTATACCGATACTCCCACCAACACCTCCATTCTCGGGGCTTTCAAACTTACCGGCAAGACCGGCAACGGCTGGTCGGTGGGGGTACTGGAGTCGGTCACCTCCCGCGAAAAAGCAGAGGTGATTTCCTCCGAGAACCGTGAAAAAATAGATGTTGAACCCCTGACCAATTACTTTATCGGCCGCCTGCAGAAGGACTTTAACAAAGGGACGACAAAACTGGGTGGTATGTTTACCTCTGTGAACCGCAATATTGAGGATGCCGCCATGAACAACCTGCACAAAGCGGCCTATACCGGGGGCATCGACTTCAACCATACCTGGAAGGAACGGACCTACTACCTGAACATTAAGGGGATATTCAGTCATGTAACCGGCGACTCCCTGGCCATCAAAGAGACACAGGAGTCCTCGGCCCGTTATTTCCAGCGGCCCGATGCTTCTTACCTGAACTATGACCCGTCGCGCACTTCGCTCACAGGCCATGCCGGTCTCGTTGAATTCGGCAAGGCAGGCAGCGGCAACTGGCGCTATATTACCTGGATCAACTGGCGATCGCCGGGATTCGAGATCAATGATGCCGGTTTCCAGCGCCGGTCTGACGATATTTTCCAGGTGATCTGGGTGGGATACCGTTACTACAAGCCCATCGGCATTTTCAAGGAGATCAGCCTGAATTTCAACCAGTGGACCGGCTGGGATTTCGGCATGAACAACCGGTATTCCGGAACCAACATCAACGCGAATACACAGTTAAAAAACCAATGGAACTATTCCATCGGGGTAAACAGGGATTTCGCCCAGCGTTCCAATTACCTGCTCCGTGGCGGACCCTCCATGCTGCTGCCCGGGGGTAAAAATATCTGGTCCGGGCTTTCGACCGACTATTCCAAAAAGTTCAATGCCGGAATCAGCTTTAACCTGTACAAAGGCGATGAAGGAGTCGGCGATTACCGCAACCTTAACCTAAGGCTGACCTGGGCACCGTTGAATGCCCTGAACATCTCCGTCCAGCCATTCTATAGCATAGACCAGAGCATGCTCCAGTACGTGGAAACCGGCAGCATGCAGGGGAAAGACCGGTATGTTTTCGCCTCCCTTTACCAGGAGACTTTCGGTTTACCAGTGCGAATCAATGTCGGGCTGACGCCTGATCTCACCATCCAGTATTACGGACAGCCGTTTATCTCAGCCGGGAAATTCTCCCGCTATAAGGTAATCACCGATCCGAAGGCGGATGCCTTTACCGACAGGTTCGTCCATTATACCGGAAACCAGCTTGGATACAGCAGTTCCGACGAGCTTTACAGTGTTGATGAGGACCTGGACGGCAGCACAGATTACACCTTCGACAGGCCCGATTTCAACGCCTTCTATTTCTTATCCAATCTTGTCATCCGCTGGGAATACCTACCCGGTTCATCCGTTTACCTGGTCTGGTCGCAGAACCGTGCCGATGACCAGTCGCTGGGCACCTTCCGGCCGCAGGACGATTTCGACCATCTGACCACCATCGTGCCGCACAATGTTTTTCTGATTAAGGTTTCCTACCGGTTCGGGGTTTGATCAGATAACAACTAACAGTTAATAGTTAACAGTTAACAGTTTGGTTTCAGGACAAACTTGTAATCCTTAAACGGGTTTGAGGTTCGTCGTTTGGGGTTTGATGTTGGGTGTTGGGAGTTAGTGGTGGCAGAACCTGGTTGACTAGTGGCATTCAGGCAGGCTGAGGCAGTCGAGCGGCGGTGGTCGAGCGGCGGTGGTCGAGCGGCGGTGGTCGAGCGGAGTCGAGACCAGCCGAGACTGAAAAGCTACCACTAAGACACTAAGACCACTTAGATTCACTGAGATTTATAACCTTCCCTTAGTGCTCCTAAGTGCTCTTAGTGCCTGAGTGGTTATTTTAGGCGTTGCTTTAGCAATGGATCAATGCGCTGCGCGCGTTCCAAGCCCTTCGGGCGTTCAATAGCTTCGCTGTTCCATGGATCAATGCGCTTCGCGCGTTCAATGGCGATGGAGCGATGGTTCGACAAGCTCACCAACAGGTTCGACAAGCTCACCAACAGGTTCGACTGCGCTCACCACAATCCGAGCGACCTAAGCAATTAAATCCTTGGTAATCCGTCATATCAGTGTCATCCGTGTTCTGAAGGACGGGGTTTGTGGTTCGGGACTCAATTCTCCTTACTCCCTACTCCTTACTCAAAACTTACTCCCCCGGCCCTTTGAGCCTGTCGATGATCCTTCTGTCCTTTTTGGTGGGTCGTCCGGTACCGCGGTCGCGGTGTTCGGCATTGAGTTCGTGCATGAATTGAATACGTTCGTATTCTTCGGGCGGGGTGAGGTCTTCGAGGGATTCAGGCACCAGTTTGGCCGACACCCGGTTGTGGATCAGTGCTTTCACCCTGATGGTCCGGGTAAGCGGCCCGATACTGACAATTATGATATCTCCCGGTTTCAGTGCCCTCGACGGTTTCACGGCAATGCCTTCCATCTTCACCTTACCGGCCCGGCAGGCATCCCCGGCCATAGTGCGCGTTTTGTAAATCCTTACCGCCCAGAGCCACTTGTCGATGCGCAGTTCCTCAGCCATAAGCGATTATTTCTGACGGTAAAAGATCTCAATCGGCACCCCGTTGAAATCAAAGTGTTCGCGCATGCGGTTTTCCACAAACCTTTTATACGGGTCGGCTACGTACTGCGGCATATTGCAGAAGAAGACGAAAGCCGGATAGGCCAGCTTCAGCTGGGTGATGTATTTGACCTTCACAAACTTGCCCTTGATCGCCGGTGGCGGGGTCTCCGTGACAATCGGCAGGATAATGTCCATCAATTTCCGGGTTGAAATCGACTGGGTACGGGCTTCATGTACCTTTTTGGCAGTTTCCAGTGTTTTGTGTATCCGCTGTTTATTGATGACAGAGGTGAAAATAATGGGCACATCGGTAAAGGGAGCAATTTTACTCCGGATAAGCTGTTCGAAATCCTTATGGGTATTGGTCTCCTTCTCCACCAGGTCCCACTTGTTGACCACTATCACAATGCCTTTGTGATTTTTCTGTGCCAGTGCGAAAATGTTGATGTCCTGGCTTTCGATGCCCTGGGTGGCATCAAGCATCAGGATACAGATATCACTGTTCTCAATTGCCCGGATGGCGCGCATTACGGAGTAGAATTCTATATTTTCGGTGACTTTACCTTTTTTCCGGACACCGGCTGTGTCCACCAGCAGGAAGTCGAAACCGAAGCTGTTGTAGCGGGTATAGATGGAATCGCGGGTTGTGCCGGCGATGGGGGTAACGATGTTCCTTTCATCGCCCAGCAGGGCATTGATCATGGATGATTTGCCGACATTGGGACGACCGACAAAGGCTATTTTCGGGAGATCGGGAACCTCTTCGATGGTGTCGTTTTCAAACTCCTTCACCACACCGTCGAGCAGCTCGCCGGTGCCGCTGCCGTTGATGGAGGAGATTTCATAGATTTTGTCAAACCCCAGCTGATAGAACTCCATGGCGTCGGCTGAGCGGTTGCCGGTATCGACCTTGTTGGCGACCAGGAATACCTTTTTCGGTGAACGGCGGATCATTTCAGCCACATCGTTGTCGAGCGGGGAGAGTCCCTCTTTGGCATCGACCATAAAGAGGATCACATCGGCCTCTTCCATAGCCAGTTCAACCTGTTTGTGGATGGCTTCTTCAAAAACGTCGTCGCTGCCGATCACCACACCGCCGGTGTCGATGACGGAGAATTCGGTTCCGTTCCAGTCGGAGATGCCGTAATGCCTGTCGCGGGTAACGCCGCTGGTGGGGTCAACAATGGCGGCCCTTTCACCGGTAAGGCGGTTGAAGAAGGTTGATTTTCCTACGTTGGGTCTGCCAACAATGGCGATGATGTTTGACATAATGGTCTGAAACTTAATAAAATTGTAATAATGGTGTACTCAGTTGCGAGAATCCGTAATGCTGTCACATTGTGTCCCGATATCTATCGGGGTCGAAATGCATTTGATCTGCAAACAAACGTTTTATTGCCTCTATTGATCTTAACTGGTGTCGGATGGTCTCGACTCCGCTCGACCACCGCTGCTCGACCACCGCCGCTCGACCACCGCCGCTCGACCAGCGACATTCAACTTCACTGCCGCTTTACCTGTCAGTAATTGAGGCAAAAACTATGTTACACATAAAACAGTCTCACACTTTTTGGCTGACAGAATTCCGGTGCCTGCGTTGAATCCGGTCTTCCTTTCATGGCTTAAAACAACAAAAGCCTTGATCCCAAGGCTTTATATTGTTATTTATCGTTGGTAGCGGGAGCAGGATTCGAACCTACGACCTTTGGGTTATGAGCCCAACGAGCTACCTCTGCTCCATCCCGCACTGTGTGGTTTCCGATATTAAAACCGGGCTGCAAAGATATATTTTGTTTCTTTGCTGTGCAAATTTAATTTCAATTATTTTAAATGGAACATAAGTCAGGCTTTGTCAACATTATAGGTCACCCAAACGTGGGAAAATCGACCCTGATGAACGCGCTGGTGGGGGAGAAACTTTCGATCATTACGTCAAAAGCGCAGACCACCAGGCACCGGATCATGGGCATTGTGAACGGCGACGACTTCCAGATTGTCTATTCCGACACCCCGGGGATTGTCAAACCGCACTATAAGCTGCACGAATCGATGATGAAGTTCGTTGATTCGGCCATGGAGGATGCCGATGTGTTCCTGCTGGTGACCGAGCGCGACGATGTGGCCTTTGAAGACGACCTGATCGCCAAACTGAACTCGCTCAACAAGCCGGTGGTGCTGGTGCTGAACAAGATTGACCTCTGCACCCAGGAGGAGGCGATGGTGCTGATCAAAAACCTGGAGGAGCGCCTGCCTTCGGCGGTGGTGATCCCGGTATCGGCCCTGCACCGCTTTAACCTCGACCGGGTGTTTGATACCCTGGTGGATAAGCTGCCCGCCTCACCGCCCTATTACCCCAAGGATGAGCTGACCGACCGTTCGATGCGGTTTTTTGTGTCGGAGATTATCCGTGAAAAGATCCTGCTTTACTTCCAGCAGGAGATCCCCTATTCGGTAGAGGTGGTGGTGGATGAATACAAGGAGAAGGAGAACATAACGGCCATTACCTCCACCATTTATGTGGCCCGCGAATCGCAGAAGGCCATTATCCTGGGGCACCACGGCAAGTCGATCAAGGGGCTGGGCATGGCGGCGCGCAAGGACATCGAGGAGTTTATCTCGGCCAGGGTGTTTCTCGACCTCCGTGTAAAGGTAAGCAAGGACTGGCGCGATGACCCGCAGCAGCTGAGAAGGTTTGGGTATGAATTATAGGTGTTCCTTTTGATCAGATAATCAAATAATTCAATTTTTCTCTGATATTCCTTCCTTTTATAAAATTCAAAGCAAATACGGTTTTTTGCTGATGATTGATTTTGTGATGATATTTCTTTTTTATATAGTTTTGTATGATTCAGGCTGGAGCTTGATGTGTTGACCATCATTTGAAGAATGAATAACGGGAGTGGATTTTGTTTTTTTAATAACCGGTTTTCTTTAAAATACAGGCAACACCATACAAACATTAAATCAATGAAAGCTGTAAAAAGGTTTGCATCATTTCATGACTTGAAATCCAGTGAAAACAAGACAATTGAGTATTCATTGAGTTTGAAGAAACACAAGGATTTTAAAAAGGTCATCCTGGAAATCAGGTCTGTTAAGATAAACCAGGCCAATCAAAGTCAAGAAAAGTGATAGGAGATGGAAGTTAATCTTAAAAGCAGCTTGTTGACTATTTGCAGATTGCTTGATAAGTTTAATGTGCAATATATGTTTATTGGGGGAACAGCTGTTGCACTGCATGGTTTCTACAGACTATCATTAAACAATGAAGGAGAACTAACAGAAAAACCAGATATTGACATTTGGTTCAACCCCACTTATGAAAACTATTTCAATATTTTGAAAGTAATGGAAGAATTAGGGCAAGACATAACTGAATTCAAAAACGAAAAAAGCCCAAATCCACAAAAGTCTTTTTTCAAATTAGACTTTGACGACTTTACGCTGGACATTCTGCCGGAAATCAAAACTGCGATCAGATTTATTGATGCATATAAGAGAATAGAGATAGTTGAGTTAAAGGGGATCAGGATTAATTTTATGAATTATAAAGATTTAATTGAAGACAAGACAGCGACAGCCAGAAAGAAAGATTTAGAAGACATTGTGCAATTAAAAAAAATCAGAGAAGAAGAGTAAAGTCGGTTAACGTTACCATGTGTACTTTTGAAAGTAGTCACCGTTTTATTAGATAATCATAAAATTGAGTTTCACTGGACTTCGGTTTATATTTTTTTAATCAATGTTGTCCGGGGGATAAAGTATAATTTGAACGGAACGCCTTATAGCTGTGGTTTTCAGGAGATTTTAAATGCAGACAGCTTACTATCATTTATTCGCCACAAAGGCTCAAAGCCACCAGATTTCGCAAATTTATTTTACTCATTTAGTGTCACTTAGCGTCCTGGTGTCCCAGCCTGCCCTCCTGAGGCGGGTAAACCGGCTGGCAGCCTGCCTGACGGCAGTCAGGGTTTGTGGCAGAATTTAATTGATTTTAACCGGACAATAGTGTTTTTGAACGATAAAGAAGTGTTTATCGATGTAAAGTTGTTCCTTGATTTGAGGATTAAGGTAAGCAAGGACTGGCGCGATGACCCGCAGCAGCTGAAGCGTTTCGGGTATGAGTTGTAGCTGTTCCGTTTGATCAGGTTTTTATTCCTCATAATTTTATTATCCTTCCTTTCATAACAAAAAAGGCAAACCGGTTTTCTGCCGTTGTTGTGTTTTGCTATGATATTTATTTTTGTTAGTTTTGTGGGGATGCTGGGTTGTTGCATTGAAAGACAGCCATTGGGACGGGCAAGGCATGGTTGTGCTGATCATTGAGGATTTACACTTAGACGAAGAAGGAATTATTTTGAAATGGTTATAAACGTATAAATGAGTTTGGTTTTGAGGCCAGCAACAAGTTGGCAACAAGCGTGTAAAGACAGCAGTAATAGTGAAAATAGCAGCAATAAAAGAAAAATAATTAATGTTAGACCAATCCTTTTCATCAGAAAATTTTAGAAAAATACTTGATATTGAGAATCGCAAGGGATTTTACCTTGAAGGAGATTTCTATGCTGATATTGATGAAATAAACAAAAAATTAAAGGACTTAAATTCAGATATAAGAACACTAAGAACAAAAGGACTTTCAAAAGAGGATTACATTGAAGAAAGGGATGCAATTGACGAAAAAAGAGAAGAACTAAAGGCGAAAAAAGAAGAAAAGTTAATTGAGAAATTGGCGGTTGTTAGTTCAGCGGTTACTGCTGAAAATTTCAAAATACAAATTGTGGTTGACACAAGGGAGTGTTCAATGAACTGTGTCACTTGTTTTAATTCTCTCATCAAAGAACGTAAATAATTGATTAATTATCATTGGCCAGTCTCTCAAGTTATTAACCCATCGTTTCTGAAAGTTAAGGGTAGCAAGGTAAACAAGCTT
>JAZDHI010000036.1:0-388387 GCA_043806115.1 Bacteroidota bacterium | reverse complement strand
AAATATTTTTGTGACATTTTTAAATTGGCTAAAAAACCAATGGCAAAAAGTTCAGAAAATATTCAGACTGCCTCAAACCAAATATTTTCTACCCATAGTTGTAAGTGAAGCCGGATAGAAAATCAGCAGACCCTATTTAATTCCGAAAGTATTCGGTATCAGACAACAATCCCAACAGCTCGATTATTTTAATCGAAAAACCCGTTATGCTGAATGGCATAACGGGTGGCATTTCTCCAATTCAATCAGTTGCTGATGGATCAACACTGAAATTGTATTTAATACGTTGAAAGATAACTTCCGGCTTGCCGGTTGAAAAAGGTTAATCTTTCAGGCATCTGAGTGACCAGCCAAATGATTTTTCATAATAATCGGTGGTACTATAGAAACTTCCAATGTTAAACCTCCATCCGTAAGAATTTGTACCTTGCTGACTACTCCAATAAATTCCTATGGAACCACGTTCATCAAGGCCACCATCCGTGAATCTCATACTGCCGGAAGCATGTATTTTCAATACAGAGGCATAGGTATCCATGTAGTTATTCCATCCCCTCGTTTCATCTGCATTCTGCCATTCGGTTATGGTCGGAATCCGCCACCCTGTGCCCAGGAGTAAGGAACATGGATCGTTGGCTGCTAACCAGTCGCTGTTTTCATTGATCGTTATAATCCATGTGGTATTGGGAGTTCGGGTTGCGCCATCATGTTTATATCCCTGTTTACGGTTAAACTGCCAGTACCAGCCGGCAGATGCCTCAGTAGCATCGGTTGCTGTTGTGGCCTGGTGATCGGCTCCGAGGTTTTGCGTTATCCAGCATTTATTCGTACCACCCATATTCGTTTCTACTATCCCGTATGTAACTGTTTTGGTAACCGGTGCTACTGTGCCGGCAGTGTGGCTGACAGTAAGTGTTGTTCCGCAGGAGAAACCTGTGGTTGTGAAACTAACCTGATTGCCATAGCCTGTTCCTGCTTCATTGATGGCATAAGCCCTTACAAAATAGGTGGTCGAAGGACTCAACAATGTAATATTACTTGTAAAAGATCCCGACCCTGGACCATCATCGGTATGGTCGTTGGCTATCGTAGGGTTCTGGGTGGTACTCCAGCATACCCCCTTTGATGTTACCTGCAGACCATTGTCAGTTGTAACTGTACCTCCGCCATTTGCTGTATACTGGTTATAATCCAGTACCTGGTTCGTAATAAGTTCCGGAACATATGCAGCAGGGGAAAATGTGCCGACAAAACTATTAGCATTGTTATCCGTAATGGTCATATCACCGGTATCTACTATTCCGTCACCGTTAACATCGGTCGGAATGTAACCTTCAGCAAATGAGGAAGCGTCGTTATCAAGGGGACTCATATCACCTGTATCAACAATCCCGTCCTGATTTACATCCCCTCCGTAAAGACAGTATTTTGTTCCTATAAGCATCTGATTGTTTCCATAGGCAGCATTCAATGCAATTGAAAAATCATAGGTAACACTACTGCCGGTGAATGAAACCGGCTGAGCCGACCATGTTTCAATGCTGTTCCGGTGTTTTACTATGATATAATAATCATCATTAAGATTTCCCGGGATTTCTACCTGACACATTCCATTCTGATCAAGGGTTACAGAATCCTTCTCAAATATTATGGGATAGGGGAAACCGGATGATGTTAAACAAACGGTGATTTCATCAGCTACCGGTTCAGGGAAATTTCTGCCGACAGCCTTGTTCATTTGCCCGCTAACAGGATTGTATAGCCCTTCCAGGCTGAGCCCGAGATTCATTGTTTTCATCCCCATCGGACCAACGGAGCCATTGATGTAATAGTCCTCTAAAGGTTCATCGATAATTTGCGGTGGATTTGGCGGAGGATTGCCGGAATAATAATAATATCCGTTTGTAAATTCAATTTCAGAGAAGCCACCTGTATAGTCAAAAACAATATCGAAAAGCTTTTCTCCATCCGGTACCGAAAAATGCCCGACTTCCTGATAAATTTTAATAAATAGCCTGCTATGGGTTGGGTCGATGATTGTAACATTGTAAAGTAAGTAATAGTAAGCGTCGAAACAGCAGAGGTAAGGGCTCGTGCAATTGCTGCATACACTCCAGAAAGGTAAATTCTGATGCACATTTTCAATGCTGCTGAATGATAATTCGGCAGGGTTGAAATCAATATAATACCCGGCTACCCCAAAACTATTGTAATTAACGGCTGTCAATGGCACATAAACAACTGAACCGGGCATTGCTGTAACCTGGCCAATTGTTACAACTGGTGCATAATAATAGGAATACTCATTTTCAAGCCATACATTTATGACATCGGGAGAAGCTCCGGTGCTGTTATGGGTTATGGTTCCATAGGAAATAAACGGAACTACTGAACATCCGGGCTTAACATAAATCGTTGTATTGATGAAGCCGTTTACAGGAGAAATTACCAACTGTGATGAATAACCGTTATCAGGAGTAAGTGATACCTGAATCTGGCATTCTGCCGGGTTTGAAGAAGTTGTAGCGGCTGTAATTGTAAGGTCTGCTGTCAGATTGGATGCTGTAAGCTGATAGCTGGCCGCCGGAGTAATCATTTGATAATAGTATCTTTCAAGATAACCATTCACGGAATTTGAAATAGCAGGAACGGACAGTACCGGATTTTCTGTAACATTGGCATTGACATTTGGTGTTACAGTGAGATAAGTATTGGTTGTTCCTCCGGCATAGATGCCAATCCGGGTTGCATAGGATGGATTGACAGCAGAACTTGATGTAAACGACATGTTTGGAGTCGAACCTGTGGTAAATGCGATTGAATTGGTAATCCTGAGCCGGGTGATCAGTGTGCCTGGCAACGTGGTTGCAACAATATACCCGTTCCCTGGTCCGGGTAAATTTCTTGGAGATACCCTGATCAGGCATGCAGCTGTTGTGCTGATGTTAATGGGCTGCATATTGGAAGGTAACTGTGAGTATCCGGGAACAATGGAAGTCATCGAAGTGGTGACCGCAGCTCCGTTCAGCATACCCTGATTGAAATTGATTCCAAGCTGAACGGTAGAAAGCTGAAAGGGCTGATCCGGGTCGGTATCCTGCAGGTAAACATCAAATTCAAGCACATTGGGTGCAGTCTGCACAACATTACTGATTGTCAGCAGAAAATCCGATTCAGAAGCGTTGACCGGAATAAAAAAAATCAACTGTAATAACAGCCAGACAAATATTGACATAGAAGCTTTTTTTACGAAGCAGGTAGAAATTTTCATGACTCAATAATTTGATTTATAACAATAAGATTAGTTTCCGGTTATTTTTTATAATGAAGGAGAAAACACTTTTATCCTAGCAGTAAAATATGTTGTTTGAATCAGAATGGAATTTCATAAAAATAAAAAAATAAATCGGGTTCCTGATCCGATGAAAACGGCCTCTAAGATAATACAAAAAACTGAAAAGTGAATCTGTTTTATATAATAATTTATTAAATATACAGAATATTATGCCGTGGTTGTATTTTTTATTACACCAGGCTTTATTTTGTACCTGTATCATATACATTATTAAGATTATACAGGATTATCCCAACAGATCAAAAAGCTGAAGGTGCTCTCACTGAAATGATGAAGAGGGGTAATGGTCGTCATAATAATGTTCAATTATTGTTCCCGGAATTCGCTGAATTCCGTTTAATTTAATAATACTGACTTCCTGAAAAAACGGAAAACTATATTCTGTTTCCCGGTTTTAAAGATCTGATCAGGATGAAAACAAAATCACCAAGCAAGATCAATACCCCTGCACCAAAGACGAACCAATTAAAAGATTGAGGGATGAAATGCCTGAGGGTCTCCATTGTACCTGGTGAAGAAACCTGAGCATCCCTGGCAGCAATAATTTCGAAATAATCCTTCGTAAAGGAAACGAGTATAATCAGGCTTGCCGTGCTCATCAGAATCAGGTCTGCCCATATAAATCTCACTGAAATGCGGTTTTCCTGAAGGGTAACAACCATGATCATCAATAGAATCATGAGAAATGACAGCAGGCATGGTGCTATGACAGGGCCAATCCATGGTACAGGCAACAGGAATAAAATGTCCCAATCAAACAGGGATGATGGCCAGCCGATCAGAAAATAGAGAAATACATAGTAAAAAATATCCCAGACAGCAAAGCAGAAAAGAAAGAAGACAAACCGCTGAGCTGAATTTTTTCCTGCGATGATGCCGGCCATCAGCAACATAATCAGTGTTGCCAGTTCTCTAAGCAACTCAGTGCCAAGTATCCTGTTTTCAAGCGGTACCAGAGGGAATGCAAATCCACCGGGATAATACAAAGTCCTTAAATATACCACAACGGCAGATTCCAAAAAACCCATTGCTATGCTGAATATAGTCAGTAGTAGAATAATCCTGTAAACAGTCTTCATAAACGGCTATTTTTAATAAGATTGATGTGACGGCAGCATTGAAATAAGGTTGAATCTGAATACTGGCAAAGTATTTCCCGAATTGAATAAACATTGTTCAGAAACAATGCTTTACAAATATACATTTCAAATGTATTCTCCCGGTCATCGGTTCAGATCCCTTTAATCAACTGTGGTGCATTGAATCAGATTAATTGAAGTCAACCTGTGGAATAATAATACCGGTGATGGAATGAAGCCACCCAGGTTCTGTTCCTTCAGTCCTTATTCCGGATTATATATTGGCTTGATTCTGTCGCTGACCCTGTTATTTTCTTGTCAGACACTATTTTAGAAAAAATTAAAATCCGGAAATGCAGTGCACCGAAATGTTAATTTTTCCAAGTATTCAGAATAGTTCACAAAATATGCTTCAGATATGAGAACCGAAGCTCCTCGAAGCAACTTTTTCGGGTTAGGTCACTTTTTGCCGGTACTAATTTTTCAGGCATCTGACGGAGATGCCGTCTTTTTTATAATAGTTACCCCTGGTCGCTGCCATGTAATTGTAGCCCAGGCTTCTTCCCCAGGCAGTTTCGGGGTTTGCACCGGCATCTGTTGCACTCCACCAATAGCTGCGTAAACCCAGGTAAAGATATGAACCGTCAATATACCGGTAGCCTCCCGGAAGACCGGTGAAACCACTCTGATTGGTGGCATTCGAATTCGGATCGTAGACCCAGTGTTCGAAACCGGCTTCTTTCAGTTTATTTCCGGCAGCATTAAGCCCTCCCAGATAATCCGTTAAAGTCGTCCATTCTGCATCTGTAGGAACTTGCCAGCCCTCCGGGCACAAATTACGTGAATCGACAACTGTGTACCATGAGTATAATTTTCCATAGGGATTCTCGTACTGGTCATCGTTTCCATACCAGCACCATGCTCCCGTGGTCAGGACAGACCATTGGGTATTATCTGTAATATTGGGTATGACTTCGCCATTGGCAAATCTGGTCGTTCTCAGATTTTCGGCCATCCAGGTCTGCGAGCCTATGTTGACTGTCTGGTAAATATTCCCATCAACATCGTTTACGGTGTTGTTAACCGGAAAAATCGCCCCGATGAAAACAGCTGCATTGTTATCAACAAAGGTCATATCCCCGGTATCAACTATACCGTCCCCGTTTACATCTGTTGCAACATATCCTTCTGTAAAAACTGCCGCATCATTGTCTAGCGGGCTTATGTCGCCGGTATCTACAGTGCCATCCTGATTGACATCCCCTCCGAAAAGACAATATTTTGTTCCGGAAAGCTTTTGATTGTTTCCATAAGCAGCATTCACAGCAGTGGAGAAATCGTAGGTAACACTGCTGCCTGTGAATGAAACCGGATGAGCCGACCAGGTTTCAATGCTGTTTCTGTGGCTGACAACTAAATAATATTCACCATTATAAATTCCGGGGATATCAAGCTGGCAGGTTCCGTTCTGATAAAGCAAGACCGAAGATTTTTCGAATATGACCGTGTAGGGAAATGTACTTTGCGCAATTCCGACAGTAATTTCATCAGCGACTTCTCCCTGGAAAGCGTTTCCCTGAGCCTGATTCATTTCACCGGTTGCCGGATTGAAGAGACCTTCCAGATTTAATGTCAGATTCATGGATTTGGGAAACGGTCCGACAGACCCATTAAAATAATAGTTTTCAAAGGGCTCATCAATAAAATGAGGATCAACGGGAGCCATATTTCCTGAAAACAGATACCCGCCTTCAGTAAAAGTAAGTTCTGAAAAACCTCCGGAATACTCTAACAGCAATTCAACTAGTATTTCATCGTCGGGAATGCTGTATCTCCCAAGGTAGTTACTTTCATGATAGAACTTAAGGTAAAGGATACTGTGGGTAGGATCAATGTTTGTTGTATTTGATAAAAAGTAAATAAACGGATCAGAACAACATTCATAAGGCTCAGTGCAATTATTACAGATGGTGACTTCAAGGTTTGGATGAGCATTCTGAAGTCCGGTAAAGGTTAGCACAGTTGGGTTGTATTCGATGTAATACTCACCTACACCGGCATCTGTAAAATTCGTGACTGTTATTGGAACGACGACTTCATTTTCTGGCCCGGAATAAACATCTGCAATTGTTGCAACCGGTGCATATCTGTATGAATAATAGTTTTCGAGGTATACATCGATTATATCAGGAGTTGCTCCGGTACTTGTTTGTGTGATTATTCCATCACACCAGAACGGAACAGTATTGCAACCAGGTTTTACATAGATAGTGGCATTGACAGACCCATTTTCGGGAGACAGGGTTAGCTGAGATGAAAATCCCTGATCAGGGAAAAGAGAAACTTTAACCTGACAATCAACAGGGTAAGCTCCGGTAGTAGATGCTTCAATGGTTAGGTCACCTGTGAGATCAGTGGCTGTTACCTGATAGGATACCGTAGGAGTATACATCTGATAAAAGACTTCAGAAATTTCTCCGTTCACTGAATTGGTAATTACCGGTGGATCCTGAACCGGTTCTACTGAGCCATTGAAATAATAATCCCCGAAAGGTTCATTGATAATCACCGGATCCCAGGGCGCTCCGTTGCCGGAATAAATATAATTTCCATCGGTAAAGACCAAATCAGCATAACCGCCTGAATAATTAAAAACCATATCAAAAAGCTTATCACCATCAGGAACCGAGAATTGACCTACTTCATGATAAATTTCAATATATAGTCTGTTGTGTGACGGATCAATATTTATGACATTGGCCCTTAAGTAATTGGTAAAATCATAACAACACAGATAGGGGTATTCACAATTTAAGCAAACACTGTGATAGGGTAAATTTAAATGAACATTTTCAATCCCGGTAAATGAAAGTATTGTCGGGTCATAATCAATAAAATATTCTGCAACTCCAAAATGCTCGAAGCCTGTTGCATTTATTGGCACATATGCTGAAATTCCCGGCACAGCATACACCTGACCAATGGTAACAACAGGTGCATAATAATACGAATACTCATTCTCTATCCATATCTCCATGATATCGGGTGAGGCTCCGGTACTGGAATGGGTTATTGTTCCATAGGTTGAAAAAGGAACAACTGTACAATCCGGTTTAACATAAATCGTAGTATTTACAAATCCGTTGACAGGTGTTATTACAAGCTGAGTAGAATATCCATTGTCAGGTGTAAGTGAAATCTCCAGGGAACACTCATCCGGGTTGGCATTTGTGGTTGTGACATCAATGATCAGATCATCCGTCAAATTGCTTGCAGTTATTTGATAAGTAGTTGGAGGAGTATCCATTTGAAAATAATATGCATATAAATACCCTGCCACAGAATTAATAATGGTAGGAACGGAAAGAACCGGGTTTTCAGGAACTATGGCATTGACATTTGGTGTCACTGTAAGAAAAGTATTGGTGGTTCCGCCGGCATAGATGCCTATCCTGGTTGCGTAGGATGGATTAACGGCAGAACTTGAGGTAAATGACATGTCTGGTGTCGAACCTGTGGTAAATGCTACTGAATTGGTAATCCTGAGATGAGTGATCAGGGTACCTGGTGATGTGGTAGCTACGATATATCCGTTTCCGGGTCCCGGGAAATTCCTGGCCGCTATCCTGATCAGGCCGGCTGAAGTTGTGGTTATTGAGATTGGCTGCATATTCGCCGGTAACTGGGAATAACCTGAAATGATAGAAGTCATTGATGTACTTGTTGGCGCTCCGTTGAGCATTCCAAGATTGAAATATATTCCCAGCTGAATTGCCGATAACTGAAAAGGCTGGTTCGGGTCGGTATCCTCCAGATAAACATCAAATTCAAGAACATTCGGTGCAACCTGGTAAACATTCCTTATGGTCAGCAGGAAATCTGATTCAATTGCCATGGCCGGCAATGGGACATTCAACATCAGAACAATGCCAAGGATAAAAAGCAGTGGATTTCTGCTACCGGGTTCAGGTAACTTTTCCATGGATTTGAGGTTTAGAATTAATATCTGTTGAATTCCGTTCACATTATTCCGGAGGCGAGAATCCGGAACTATAATTTCTACTTATTAAATATAATTAAGATATCGGATAGATAAATCAGTGAAGGAGAGGGTCAGTTAAATAAATGTAACTGAATAGTGATGCTAAATTAATAAAAAAAACTGAAATCCGGTTATGTTTAATATTATTTTTTACTGTTATCAGAGTAAATAATTAACCAGGAAAATGAGGTAATTAAGGTAATTAAGAATGTGATTCATGCCAGCCGGTTAACCTGATCATCTTTAGGCGGAACGGCTGATTGTATGATCCGGAATCTGGACAGCAGACAATAGAAAGCAAGGTACCTTTTAGGATAATAAATGAAATGCTTCATTATCAACTGATACCATGTATTCATTAATTCTTGCTCGGACCATAGTGATTATTTATAATTACCAGGAATAGGATCTGAATTGTTTAAAAATTTAGTGAATTCTTTGAGACTTAGAGTCTTTGTGGCACTAAGAATGAATTGATGCAATGGTGCCATAGAACTAATATTCAATATTTTGGTGTTTTTAGTGAATTATTCAGGAAAAATACAAATTAGTATGGTCAGGAATGGTTGGTTTATAGAATTTGCAGCAGGGGCAAGATGTACAATTTAACTGAACAGCTGATATTGCCTGCAGTGTTTCAGGAATTGATTGTGATTCGGTTAAGTACAGGAACGACGGGTATTACTTGATCAGAATAGATAATGCACTGAATGAATCAGGGGTGGCTGCAATTTCCCCGGTTTCTGCATTCAGCAATATCATTACCGGGGTTGCCAGAATGTAGTAATCATTCGCCACCTTGCTGTTGATGCCTTCATTAGCCCTAAGGTGTTTCCATCCTGATAGATTTTTAATCTTGTTCTTCCAGGCATCGATTTCCGTACTTGTCTCATCCAGGCTGATCGCGATAACTGAAATGCGTTTTCTAATATCAGGTTGTTGCGACCATGGATGCAAAAGATGAATGGTTTCAGCACAATGACTGCAATCGGCCGACCAGAACAGCAGGAGGGTATATTTTGCCGGTGTTGAGTAATGATAAAGCTGAAACGGATTATTTTCACCATCAAACAATAAAAAATCCGGAGCTTTGGCACCGGTCACCAGCGTTTTCATTCCATTGAGTCTTCGTTCTATCTCCATTCTCTTGGTAGTAAGGCATGCAGGATCGTTCAGGTAAGGCTCAAGTACTTTCATACCCTGGGGTAAATTATTGCTTTCGAACCCCCGGTAAAAATAGTCAACCATCCAGCCGTACACCTGTGGATGACCTTTTTTTGCTTTTTCGATGGCCGACTTTGCCGCAGCAGGGAACAGCGAGTCGCGTAAAGCCACTGATGTTGCCATCTGGCCGTGCAAATTAACGAAATTGTTCATCCATTCATTCAGTTGAGATGTTTTCGTGATAATGGGGTCGTTGAGATCAATACCATCAAAATAATGACTGATCATGCTGGAGATACGTTCTTGCTCGGTGCCTGTCCAGGCTACTTCAGGCAGATAGCTGAAACGGTAGAGGCTGCTTGCGAAGAGGGCTTTATCTTCTTTTGTTTTTTTTTCCAACCATACATTGTAGGCCTGCCTTCGCTGATTATACTCATGGATGCCCTGCCTGTAAAAATCTGATTCCGGGTTATCGTAAGCCATCAGAAACTGATGCAAAAGACCGATCTTTTCCTTTTGACGTCCATTCTCTTTTGAAAACAGGGCAAAGGCAGCATTCTCTGTCTCACTTTTACTGAACCAGGTACTATCGGGGTTATTGGCAAACATGGGGTGCACCCACAATTCCAGGGGCTGGTTCCCGATAAGAATATGTTTTTCGGAAGGGTAGGGTGTGCTCTCCTGCTTTTCTCTGTAATCAAACCTTATTACAAACTCGCCCGGGAGGTACTCACCTGGAATGGTGAGCACGGCTGTTTGCCCGCTCTTAACCGATTTTAACTCTGCCAGGCTTTTAAATTGCCTGGGACCTGATAAAGGAAGCAGGGTGATGTTTGTTTCGATAACCCCGCGTGGATGGAAAATAATGGTTAAATCGTTTTCTCCCGCTGAAAGTGATGATGATGATGCCCCGAATAAAAGTGTGACCAGAAAACTGATATAAATTAATCGGCTGAAGTCGTTGTGCATATTATAATGTGGCTTTTATTGAAACCAAAGAATGGAATTTCTACGAAGATATTCAATTTTGTTTTTATTTTCCTATGTGGTAGCAATACGGTCTGATAATATTTATCTGGTACCTGAATTCAATGATTGCATGGAATCAGTTAATCAGACGTTCACCATCACTATTGCAGAATTGCATTTATTCAAGTCGAATGACACTTTTTCTCTCGTATCACCAGCCTTTTTCTGAGCGACAGCCGAAAGCGGTGGCTGACAGGCAGGGCAAAAATTTAATTTTCAGCCGGATGACATTGAATTTCAGTTACCGGGACTTTTTCTGCAAAAATTGTATAAGGGTGCGGGTTGCTATTCTCTGAAAGAGGTCACACTGCCATCGACACCAACTGCTTTGTGTTCATAATTTAACGCATCATTTACTGCTTTATAACCCTGAACGCCCCATGTAACATCACCGCTGGTACTCATATTGCCATATGAGTTAATACCATCGCGGGGTAGAACAATCTTTCCCCCTTGCTCATAGATGTAGATAATCATCTGATAAAGGCAGTCGGGCAAACTGTTTGGATAGGGTACCCATCCTTCGGGTAGAATATGGTTGGTGCTGTTTTGCCAGTCAGCAGGAAGTTTGGCAACGGGTACTATCCATTCCGTCGGATATGATGGATCAGGATAGAGCGCATTGTGATTTTTCCAGAAATAGGCCCCTGAGTGACTCATGGTAACAAGCCATCCTTTATTAATTCTTGCACTGTCAACATAGCTTTTAAATGCATTCAGGGCAGTTGCCGGATTAGTCAGGTTACCGGTGGCATCGCAAAGGATATAGTCAAGTGTTTTACGGCTGATTGCGAAATGATTGAGTGGTGGATTGTTATGGTTATTTACCAATGCAAATGCACCCCTGTCAGTAAATGCCGAAGTATGTCTTTCAGCCACTTTTGTCCGGAGAATATGGCTGTGAATGCCTTTGGGATATACAAAGGTACTCACATTAAATCCGTATAAATTCTCGAGTTCATCAAAGGCGGTATTGATTTCGTATTCTGCATTTTCCTCAATATCTTCAATTGTTTGACCATCAAAATATCCAAAATGGGTATAAGAATGGTTGGAAATTTCCCAACCGTAAAGGTCCTGAAGGCATTTAAGATGATAAGCCCGTTCGAAATAGTTTACATTTGCCGGGTTGGTAGATAGTCTGTTGTGAATATAAACACATTCAGAGGGTGCAATTTCTTCACCGGGCTGTATAAGATTATGAGCAAGTAAATACCGGTTGGCTGCAACTATAACGGGATGTAACCGTGTATAATAACCGCCCTGGTAAGGATGGTCCGGTGCTGATGGTTCTTGTGGATAAGCCCCTTCAGAGGCATCATCATCGATCAGGGTGACTATGAACTGACGGGCATTGACATTGGTGGCCGGTGAAGAAGTTTTCCCGGGTGGAACATTCCATCCGTCAACCATTATTTTTTTACCAAAGTAAGTATTAAGTTTGGTTTGTGTGGCCTGATTATCAGTAACATTACGAATAAGAATTTCCTTGATTCTTATGTTATAGTATGATGTAAGTGTATTGTTTGCACCTATTGTCAGCCGTTTGTTCACATATTGTCCTATATCAGCAAGACTGTTAAGAACGACAAAGCCATCATCTGTTCCTATTCTCTGAACCACGATGTAAATACTTCCTATTGATTCAACACCAACGGCTGATCTCAGGAAATTGTCATTCCCATTGAATTGTATATAGGTTGACCTGACCATTGGCTGGTTTGTTGCATTGTACTGCACGAGGTGGTTTCCGGCGATCCGTTTTGCAGTAAAATTATCTATCTTACCTTTGGTAGACAGTTGTTTACCTAAGCCAAGGTATCCATTCTCCGATATAACATTTTGAGAATAACTGCCTGCAATTGTCCGGTTAACAAGCGGATAGCAATTGATATTTCTGAACCATGAGCCGCTGATCGTATCAATGGTATATTGCAGGTTATAGACTGCATTTGCCAGGGAAGTAGGTGCAGACCTGTATACTATCCCGCTTCCTGTCGCATCGGCGACAAGTTTGCCGTCTGAAACTGACCAGCCTGCATCCAGAGTCCAGCCTGCAGATGATTCAAAATCACCACTTCCATTGAATATATCACTACCGGCAGCATTTCCCTGAATTATATCGCGGAATTGTGATAAAAGGTTGTTGCCGTCCCTGATATTGCTGTTATCATCGAAAATATAATGGGCATAGTTGTTTCCATCAGTGAGCTCAGAAGGTACAGGGGTATTGAAAACCAACTCATTGCCATATGAAGTACCAGCTGCATTGGTTGCATATGCACGCAGGTAATAGGTTGTATAGGGGATAAGCCCTGTCAGGTTGCTAATATATGTTCCGGTGTCCGCTCCGTTAATTGTTATGCTATCTTCCAGGGTAGGGACCGGATTGGTACTCCAGCAGACCCCCCGCTGCAGAATTAATGCACCACCGTCGTAAGTAACTGTCCCACCGGTAATGGCTGATTCAGGGAGTATTCCACTGACTTCCATAGTTGTAACAACCGGAAGATCAGCCATTGTATTAAAAATAACCTGATTACCATAAACCAGCGAATCATTGTTGGCGGCAAAGGCCCTGATATAATAAGTCTTATAGGGTAACAAACCGGTAATGCTACTTGAAAAAGATCCTATACCGTTACCCTCGATGTTCATTGAATCCGAAATAACAGGATCAGGTGATGCATTCCAGCATATACCACGGGTATTCACCTGTGACGATCCATGATTCAGTACTTCTCCCCCTGAAAGAGCCGATTCAGTGGTAATGCCTGAAACATCGGTCGTGATAACTTCAGGAACTGCAGAAAATGGATGCTGAGCTGATACAAAAATGTAATTATTATTGTCTTCGATGTTGATATCTCCGGTGTCTGTAATCTGGTCACCGTTCACATCAGAAGGAATATAACCGGTTATAAACTGGCTTGATTCGTTGTCAAGAATGGTCATATCTCCACTGTCAACAAAACCATCCTGGTTGACGTCACCGGCATAAATACAGTATTTTTCCGAAACAGCTTTCAGATTATTATGATAGGCCTTTTGAGCAAGATCAGTGAATTTATAATAAACGGTGTCCCCGGTAAAAGATACCGGATATTTGGTCCAGGTTTCAATGCTGTTGCGGTGCCGGATCACAATGTAATAGTCCTGGTCGAAACTTCCGGGGATTTCAAACCTACATTGCCCTGACCGTTGCAGAGGTACTGAATCTGTTTCAAATTCAACAGCATAAGGGAAGGTAATACCCGCAAGGCAAATGGTAATTTCATCAGCCACGCTTTCAGGAAAATTTCTTCCACTGGCCTGATTCATAATTCCGGATTCGGGATTGTAGAGACCTTCGAGGTTGAGTTCAAGTATGAACGTTTTTGATAACAATGATCCGACTGAACCATTGAAATAATAGTTTTCGAATGACTGGTTTATCATCTCCGTTCCCGTATAAGGACTGTTTCCCGGGCAAGCATTACCGCCAGCAAATACTAAATCAGAATATCCTTCTGAATAGTTGAATACAATGTCAAAGAGTGTATCGCCATTGGGTACAGTAACGTGGTTCGAATCCAGGTGAATTTCAATATTCAATCTCACATGTGAGGAATCCATGTTTGTAAGCTGACAATGAATGTAACCGGATGCACCTTTGCAGCATTTCAGAGGATCTGTGCAATTACAACAGATACTGTCAGGCAAACCCGGAAAAACATGATCAATTCCCAAAAAGGATAAAACGGAAGAATCATAGTCAATAAAATAACCTGTTACACCAATGCCTTTATAATTATCAGCCATAACCGGAACAGATACGATGGATGATGGTTTAGCCTTAACCTGTCCGATTCTTACAACAGGTTTGTGTTGAGAATCAGCTTTGTTTTCCGGAATGATGCTGAGGGTGTCCGGCGATGAACCGGTACTGCAATGAATAACCGCTCCCTTAACTGAATCCGGCACAATAAGCCGATCCGGATTATCCGGGAAAGTTGTTTCTGTATTTCCTTTATACGGAAAAAGTGCCAGTCGTCCGGAAAATCCGGCTTCGGGCGAGAGGGAAAACATGGGCCTGGATTCACACGGATTAATAAGCAGAGTGGAGGCTGGGATGGATAGATTAACTGTATTCGTTTCATTCAGGATGTTTGAATGCTTAACAGAAGATGCCGGGAATCCGGGTTTTATAGTTTTCGGGCTGGTAAGACCCACAGAGTGGATAAAATTCCGGATTCCACTGTATTTACCATGGTGTTGAAACAGCACTGCAGTTTCTGACTCCACCCGGTTTCCGTAGATGAGACCGGATGATAAAATAAAATATATAAGGAAGGATATCGGGATAATAATCCCTGATGGTGTTGGAAATGGAGATTCGGTTTTCATAACACATAATAAATTTGAAAGAAATTTACTTAGTGAAGAAAATATCGCTGTATAACCTATTACTTCATATTTTACAAGTAGTATGTCAACAATATTTAGTTCCGGGAGGGTTGATATCAGAATAACCGGTGCAGGTGTTAGTGCAACCCAAAGTTAATCAATATTCAACAGAAATGAAACAAATTCACTTGAATAATGTTTCGTTTTTAAAAATGGAGTGTCTGTTTAATATAATACATATATACATATTTAGTGACTGATTGATTTTTTAATTAGCCGATCAGCTCATGCTACCAAATGATATCGTCAGAAATCATTGAAGTAGTTTACAGAGTTGGAAACGTGAATCCGCTAAGATCATCATTTCATTATTTTAAATCATTGTTGTCCGGGAAAAAAGTTTTAATTTGAACGAAACGCCTTACAGCTGTGGGTTTCAGAAGATTTCAAATGCAGACAGCTCACTTTCATTTTTTCGCCACTAAGGCTCGACGGCACCAAGTTTCACAAATTTATTTTACTCATATAGTGTTACTTAGCGCCCTGGTGTCCCAGCCTGCCCTCCTGAGGCGGGTAAACCGGCTGGCAGCCTGCCTACGGCAGTCAGGGTTTGTTGCAGATTCTTTCTTAGTTTTAACCTGACAATAGTGATTTTAAATTAATGTTGTATGGTTAATTTTCAGGAATTTTCTGCAATGACTGATGTATCTCGTTCATACGGGATTCCATTCAAATGGGGGTTCCTTTTTATTTTACCGTTATTTAGCCCACCTTGGGGTATCCCGTTAAGGATAATATATTGGTAGATAGGAAGATAAAAATCCTTAGGGGTACTGTTAGTGACGATATATTTTTTTGGCAGGACGATCATGATTCTAAATAAAAACAGAATTAAACAGCATCAGATATGTTTTAAAAACGATCCGTTTCGGAAAGTTCTGAACCTGAAATATTATTATTTCTTCTTTAAAATCAGGTGAATGATTTAACAGAGAACCAGTTCGGAATTCCGGTGCTGAAATATTTAAACCGGAAGCTTCTTTAGAATTCAAAAAATTACACATTCATACCCAACATATTTTCAGGCATACAGGATTAAGTAAATATTGTTTATTCCCTGTAAGAGGAAATACTACCATCTACACCGACCGCTTTGTGTTCATAATTTAAGGAGTCATTTTCAGCTTCGTAACCCTGTACACCCCAGGTAACATCACCTGTGGTATTCAAATTACCAAATAAGTTAATACCATCACGGGGGAGTACAATTCTGCCACCCTGCTCATAGATATATATTATCATTTTATAGAGGCAGTCAGGCAAACTGTTCGGGTAGGGATACCATCCATCCGGTAAAACATGGTTGGGGCTGTTCACCCAGTCCGACGGAAGTTTTGCCAGAGGTACTATCCATTCAGCAGGGTATGTGGTATCAGGATAAAGAGCATTGTAGTTTTTCCAGAAATAAGCTCCGATATGACACATTGTTACAAGCCAGCCTTTTGCGTTGCTGGCACTGTCAACATAGCTTTTGTAGGCATTCAGAGCAATGGTCGGATTGGTCAGGTTGCCGGTAGCATCGCAAAGGATGTAGTCAAGTGTTTTCCGGCTGACTGCAAAATGGTTGAGTGGTGGATTGTTGTGATTGTTTACCAGGGCAAATGCGCCTCTGTCGGTATAGGCTGAAGTGTGTTTTTCTGCAACCTTTTCACGGAGAATGTGGCTTTGTATGCCTTTAGGATAAACAAAAGTGTTCACATTAAATCCGTATATATTCTCAAGCTCATCGTGGGCAATATTTATTTCGTATTCCGCATCTTCCTCAATATCTTCAATGGTCTGCCCTTCAAAATAGCCAAAGTGGGTGTAGGAATGGTTTGCAATTTCCCACCCATAAAGATCCTGTAAACATTTAAGATGGTATCCCCTTTCGTAATAATTGGTGTTTGCAGGGTTGGTTGATAGTCTGTTGTGGATATATACGCATTCCCCGGGTGCGATCTCTTCACCTGGCTGAATCAGGTTATGAGCCAGCAGGTATCTGTTGGCAGCAACAATAATCGGATGCAACCGGGTATAATAGCCACCCTGATGGGGATGGTCGGGTGTTGTCGGATCCTGCGGATAGGCACCTTCCGTTGCATCATCATCAATGAGGGTCACAATAAACTGGCGTGCATTGGCATTGGTAGCGGGTGAAGTGGTTTTTCCCGTAGGAACATTATAGCCATCAACCAGAATCTTCTTCTGAAAATAAGCGTTCAGTTTAGCCCGGTTAACAGAATCATCGCTTGTCTTGCGGATAAGCATTTCCTTTATTCTGAAATTATAGAAAACTGAAAGCGCATCATTGGCTCCGATGGTCAAACGTTTGTTCACATATTGTCCCACACCGGTCAGACTGTTAAGCACCACCAGCCCGGTATCATTTCCGATCCGATGACCAACAATGTAAATGGTTCCAATTGAATCTGCTCCAACTGCTGTTCTCAGGTAGTTATCTATCCCGTCAAATTGTATATAAGTTGATCTGACTACTGGCTGGTTAGTCGGAGTGTACTGCACAAGATGATTGCCTGCAATCCGTTTTGCAGTGAAGTCGTCTATCTTACCGGCGGTAACTGCGTTCTTGCTTAACCCAAGATACCCGTTTGCCGAAATAACTTTTTGAGTGATAGTGCCGGCTGATGTCCGGTTTACAAGCGGATAACAATTGATATTCCTGACCCATGATCCGGATAGAGTGTCAATAGTATATTGCAGATCATACACTGCATTTGCCAGCGAGACCGGCGCAGATCTGTAGATATTACCACTCCCGCCTCCGGAACATACCAGCTTTCCATTGGATATGGACCAACCCGATGCCATACTCCAACCCGAGGCTGAATTAAAATTTCCGCTTCCGCCGAAAATATCATTACCTGATGTATTTCCCTGAGTAATGTCACGTAATTGTGACAGAAGGTTATTAGCATCTTTAACATTGACAGCTTCGTCGAACAGATAGTGGGCATAATTATTTCCATCGGTCAGTTCTGCAGGTTCCGGGGTGTTGAAAATAAGTTCATTGCCGTAAGCAGTTCCGGCTGAATTGGAAGCATAGGCGCGCAGGTAATAAGTGGTATAGGGAATCAGCCCGGTAAGCTGGCTGGTGAATACTTCGCCACCTCCACCTTCATTTGTGCTGTTATCAGTGAGTGTCGGAGCGGGATTGGTACTCCAGCAAACACCCCGCTGTATAATCTGAGCTCCACCATCGTAAGTAAGAATCCCGCCTGAAATTGCTGATTCTGCCAATATTCCGCTTACTTCTGTGGTAGTCAGAACCGGCAGCTCTGCCAATGTTCTGAAGTTAAGCTGGTTGCCATAAACCAAAGTGTCATTGTTGGCTGAATATGCCCTCACATAGTAGGTCGTATCGGGCAATAAACCGGTGATCTGGCTGATGTATGACCCAAAATCAGCTCCATCTGTGGTAAATGAATGGTCGATGGTAGGATTGGGTAACGTATTCCAGCAAATTCCTTTTGATGTTACTGTAGATGCTCCCTGGGTAATCACTTCGCCCCCCGACCATGCTGAATCGCTCGTAATTCCAAATATTTCAGCTGTAACCACTTCAGGATACGGTGCATTGGGATGGTGCACCGTTACAAACCAGTAAGTATTGTTGTCGACTATATTAAAGTCACCTGTATCTGTTGAGAAGTCTCCGTTAAGATCCGATTGGTTGTACCCGGTTAAAAACTGGTTCGATTCATTGTCAAGAATGGTCATATCACCACTGTCAATGAAACCATCCTGGTTGATATCACCGTTTAAAATGCAGTATTTGTCATAAACGAGCAGCAGGTTGTCGTTAAAAGCCTTGTGGATATTGTCGGAAAAATTATAGATAATGGTATCCTGACTGAACGAAACAGGATACCTGGTCCAGGTTTCGATGCTGTTGCGGTGGCGAATCACAAGATAATAGTCTGAGTTAAAGTTTCCGGGAATTTCAAAACGGCATTGTCCTGTTCGGTGCAGCAGTACAGAGTCGATCACAAATTCAAAGGTATATGGGAAAGTATTGCTTGCAAGGCAAACGGTTATTTCATCGGCTACACTTACCGGAAAGTCCCTTCCATAGGCCTGGTTCATTATCCCTGTTTCCGGATTGTACAAGCCTTCGATGTTTAAGTCAAGTAAGATGGTCTTTGGAAGATAAGGCCCGACTGAACCATTGTGGTAATAATTCTGAAGAGGCTGATCAATTAATTCAGTTCCTGCGTAAGGACCAATCGCTGAGAAATAATAACCATCGGTAAATGTCAGGTCTGAATATCCTTCCGAATAACTGAAAACAATGTCAAATAGTTTTTCACCATCGGGTACCACTAACTGATCTGAGTCATTGCTGATTTCAATAAATAACCTGGCATTTGTGGAATCAAGGTAAGTAACGAACCAAAGAATGTAACCGGACGGATTCTCACAGCATATCCATGAATGAGGACAGTTATTGCAGAGGAAATCAGGCAAGCCCGGATTGATATGCTCAATTCCGGTAAATGACAGAACCGCCGGATCGTAGTCAATATAATAACCTGCTTCATTTACTCCGTTGAAGTTGTCAGCCAATAAAGGAACGTATACATCAGCAGATGGCATAGCCTTTTTAGGTACGATTGTTACAACAGGCGCATACTGATATTCATTACCGTTTTCCAGATGGACTGCGATTGTATCGTTTGTGGCTCCTGTGCTGGTATGTATGATATTTCCATCACTAATAAATGGCACAGCAGTGCAGTCCGGTTTAACATATATTGTTGTATCTACTATGCCTTCTACCGGGGAAAGCATCAGTGTTGCAGAGAACCCACTATCGGGAGAAAAGGAAATCACGATCCCGCATGCAGTGGGATCGGAAAATGTAGTCGAAGCGTTGAGGGTCAGGTTGTCGGCCAAATTAGCGGCTGTTATCCGGTAGGAGGAGACAGGAGCAGATTGCCCGAAGAAATAGCCATTCAGCAATCCGTCCACCGAGTTGGAGATTGACGGAGTATTTTGCAAAGAAAAAGGCAGGAATTGAATCCTTTCTTTTTTGCCGGGAATCCTTTTGTGCCGGGTCATTTCTCCTGAACTGGCGCATGAGGCCAGCACCGGATTATCGCCTGAATATGCCCAGTTTTTTGATCCGGCTCCCGCAGCCGCATATTGACAGGGGGAAGGATGGATTCCGGATAACTCAGTATAACTTGAGTTTGCAGAGAATCCGGGATTTCCGTTTACATTGCCGGAGGCCAGCAAATAGCATGTGATCAGTCCGGCAATGCATAATTTACTGGTGGTGAAGGAGAATTGCAGCATGGTTTTCATCTTTATGGTATCTATAACACACATACTGCACAGCAATTGCCTACCATACAATCCTGTGTAGTAATGATTTCATCAGTTCTAAACAGGTAACCATTACATGAATTACCTGCTTCAGGTAATTATCAGCTTTTCATTGCAGAAGTAACCCGTAGAAGTGAAAAAACTTTGAAAAAACAGAAAGTTTTTTCAGTAGAAGATAATCAAGGTTAATTACGTGTAAGCGCTGTGTTATAAATGAGCAACACGAGTCCGTTACATTTATATTTGATTGCCGGGTGGTATTTCTAATTCTGGAGTTGATTCAGGGGGCAAAACAAATAGAGATAACAAAGATACTAAAAATGAATCGAAATTATAGATAAAAAGCCAATGTGTTAATAACTTTTAATTTATTGATACATATAGAAGTATGAATATGAAATAATTTTGATTTTATTCAGGTTTAAGCTTTGTTCTAATTAAAATGATAATATACAAATTGATTATCAATATTATACAAAATGAGTAATGACAAAATCTATAATACAAAAATAGTCGTTCTTACTGGTAAAATATCGAAAATGAGCTTGACCCTGATAATCAGGAATGTGTTCTTTGCACTGGAAGATTTTACTTTCCGATACAAAACTTCCCGAAAATATTCCCCAGCAATTCATCGGTCGTCACTTCTCCGGTGATGGAACCCAGGTGATACAGTGCCTGGCGGATATCGATGGCAATCAGATCGGAGGGGATACCTTCGGCAAAGCCTTTTTCAATGCTGTCGATGCTTTGGGCGGCACGGGTAAGGGCTTCAAAATGGCGGAGACTGTAAACAATGGTCTGATCGCTGGCTTCACCGCTGTGGGCTGATTGTAGCAGCCGGTCAGTAATCAGGTTGATGTTTTCATTTCGTTTGGCTGATACAAAAAGGGTGTCGAGTTCAACCAGCTTTTTAAAACTATGAGGCGCTTCCCGCAGCATATCAGTCTTATTGGCTACAGGTATGATCTGTTTGTCAGGGTCGTCAAGCTGTGCCCGGATATCCCCGATGGCTTCATCTATTTCTTTTTCGGATGCAGAGGTGATATCAAAGACATAAAGAACAACGGAAGCCTGGTTCATTTTTTCATAGGTACGTTCAATACCTATGCTTTCAATGGTATCTTCCGTATGCCTGAGACCGGCTGTATCAATAAAACGGAATGTAACGCCCTGAATGCTGATGGTGTCTTCAATGGCATCGCGGGTGGTTCCCGGAATTTCCGAAACAATGGCGCGTTCTTCATTGAGCAGTGCGTTCAGCAAGGTTGATTTGCCAACATTTGGCTTACCGGCAATGGCAACCGGAATTCCATGCTTCATCACATTGCCAAGCACGAAACTGGATTTCAGGTTTTCAATTTCCGATTTGATGGAATCGAGTAAATTGATTAGTGCGGCACGGTCAGCAAATTCAACATCTTCTTCACTGAAATCGAGTTCCAGTTCAATCAGAGATGCGAAGTCAACCAGGCTGGCTCTTAATTTGCCTATTTTCAATGAGAATCCACCGCGCATCTGACTCATGGCCAGACGATGCGAGGATTCGGAATTAGAGGCAATCAGGTCGGCCACGGCTTCTGCCTGCGAGAGGTCCAGCTTCCCGCTGAGGAATGCCCTGAGCGTAAATTCACCCGGCTCGGCCAGGCGGGCTCCGGCAGAAAGAAGCATTTCAAGTATTTTCCTTTGAATGTAGACCGAGCCATGGCAGGAGATTTCCACAACATCTTGTCCGGTATAAGAATGCGGATTCCTGAATACTGAAACCAGCACTTCATCAATCAATACATTGTTTTCACTGATTCGTCCGAAATGGATGGTATGTGTTGCTGTCTTTTCAAGGTCGAAATCACTGCTTTTTGATTCAAAGTATTTCCGGCAGTAAGTGATGGCATCGGGACCTGATAGCCTGATTATGCCAATGGCACCTGAGCCGGGCGGGGTTGACAAGGCACAGATGGTGTCGCTGGAGTTGAATAATGCCGGGTTCATCGGAAGTTTTTTTTCTTAATTTTATTGCCTGATAATTCAGATCCACTAAAAATAATCAATTTTACCCACTTTTTTGAACAAAATTAGCGTATTTTGCTTGTTAGAATCAAATTTATAAAAAGCAAACACAAAGTATCAGCCTTATGAGTATTCTTGTTAATAAAGATTCCAGAGTCATCGTGCAGGGCTTCACAGGCACCGAAGGCACTTTTCATGCATCGCAGATGATTGAATATGGCACCAATGTAGTAGGTGGCATTACTCCCGGCAAGGGTGGGAAGTTTCATTTGGGTCGTCCGGTATACAATACTGTGCATGAAGCCGTAAAAGAGACCGGTGCCGATGTATCAATTATATTTGTTCCGCCGGCTTTTGCCGCCGATGCCATTATGGAAGCAGCAGATGCGGGCATAAAAGTAATCGTTTGTATTACTGAAGGAATTCCGGTGAAGGATATGATGATGGCCAGGGAATACCTGAAAAGCCGCAACAGCAGGCTAATCGGACCAAACTGTCCGGGTATCATTACTCCGGAAGAAGCCAAGATTGGCATCATGCCCGGTTTTATTCACAAGAAAGGCATCGTTGGCATCGTAAGCCGTTCGGGCACCCTTACCTATGAGGCCGTTGATCAGTTGACCAAGGCAGGGCTGGGCCAGACCACAGCCATTGGTATCGGAGGGGATCCGATCATCGGTACAACTACCCGTGATGCCGTTGAATTGTTTATGGCAGACAAGGAAACAAAAGGAATTGTCATGATCGGTGAGATTGGTGGAGGCATGGAAGCTGAAGCCGGTTTCTGGATCAAAGAACACGGAACCAAACCAGTGGTGAGCTTTATAGCCGGAGCCACAGCTCCTAAAGGTCGTACCATGGGTCACGCCGGGGCCATTGTTGGGGGAGAAGGTGATACCGCAGAAGCCAAGAAAGCCATTCTCCGCGAATGCGGAGTGCATGTGGTGGATTCTCCGGCCGAGATCGGGGCAAAAATGATGGAACTGCTGAAGAAGTGATTTATTATAACAGATAGAAACGAGGCTGTCTCATAAGTTAGTATAGGCTTCGATCCGATAGCTATCGGGATCGAAATACATACAATTCCTGACTTTTGAGAACACCTCGTTTTTTTATCCATCAATTGATTAACGCCTGCGCCTTGCAGGGACGACGGCCTTAAACTCATAGGCGCCCAGGTCAGGAGCATTGTCGCTGATCCTGGAATTCCCTTCAAGGTCATTATTCAGGTTGATGAATGCACCAGTTGTGATTTCCGGAGAGCCTTTATCAACCACGGCTGAAATAAGCGTATCCGGTTGAAAAGATGAGATCTCAGTGTCTCTGAACCAGGGGTCTTCATTTTTGATGCAGTTGATATAATTCAGCCCCGACGTGGTATTCAATCCGGTTTTCAGCAGGCAGTGGTCGAAACGATAGTTGAAGATACCACCGGAAGCATGCTGATCCAGGCTAATCTCCTCGTCTTTTTCGCCGTAAATCACACAGTTTCCGAAGTAAGCATTTTCCAGGGCACGCAACTGCACATTGCTGGAAGTGTCAAAATAATAGTTATTGAGTAATAGAGCGGTTTCCCTTCGGAAAGACTCGTTCCAGAAATTGCCGATGGTACAGTGTCTGAAATCATAGTTTCCGCCTAATGTCAGTGCTACGGATCTTCCGCCGCAATTACCAATGACACAGTTGGCTGCTTTCAGGGTCGTTCCCTGACCCAAAATGCCAATACCGGTCATATTGTATATCAATGTGTTGGAAATTGTCAGGGTAGGGTAGAGGGAGTTTCCGGTGGTATCTGCCTGAATCCCTGTTTCCCCGTTTCTGATAATGGCGTAATTGATTTCGTTGTCAATACTGCCGGCATATATCCAGATACGTCCCCATTGTCCGGGTATATCCCGGTAATAATCTTCGAGCCTGTCCCCCTCAAAGATCACCGGATTTTCTTTGGTCCCATTTACTTTCAGGGTTGCATCCCTGTAAACAAGCATAAAAGCACCACTGTGAAAGCGGACATTCGCTCCGGCTTCTATGGTGAGTGTGCAGAGCGAATCAACGGCCAGATACCCATAAATGACATGCGGTTTATCAGACTGGAAAACATAATCGGTTCCAATGATGCCTTCCTTGTAAAAATAGGCATCCTGTCCCCAGGCAAGCAGTTTTACATCCTGCCTGTTGTTGTTTGTAACAAAAACAATGCTGTCATTCTGAACCAACGGTGCATTGGCCTGATTCGGATCGATGGTGACCTTGACAAAAACAAAAGCGCTGTCTTTTCCACCTATTTCAAGATCTGTTATCCGGATTGAAGAAATGCCGTCGATATTGAACCGGAACGGAGAGGATTCACCACGTGCCAGCTCAACAGAACTGATGATGATTCTGTCTTTAGATGGATTGTATACCTTAAATATCTGTGTAGAAGTACCTACTGTTGTAAAAACAGTATCAAAAAAAACAGTATCTCCTGAAAACCCAAGCTTTAACCCCGGATCCCGGTCAACCGGTTCTTCCTTTGAACAGGAGGCCGATATGGTAACAATACCCAGTATAACTATTGCTCCGTTGAGGAATCTGAAAACATTTTTCATTGTTTGTATTAGAAGGTGCAAAGATAGTGATAACCTATTTAATACGGAATTGAACCAATTTTATTGCCGGAGGAGATCAATCCTGGTCCGAAACGAACATGGATATTTCTATGCTTAATTGTAAAGGCCTGACAGTCAAAAATATGGAAATAACTTTCTCAGAATTTCCTGGTGCATTCGTATTTGAACCTGAAAACTGTTACAGAACCGCGATTTTATTAATTTTAGCGTTCATTAACACCAATTGCCTGCAGCCCGATTTAAATAGTTTGTTGACTCATGTTAACAAACCATTTGTTCTTCTTTACTGATCGGGCGGAAACCTTCCGGTTATTTTCCATGTTAAAGAAAACGGGAGTCTTCCAGCGGGCGATAAACCATCCTCGGGATCATTAAATCAAGGGATAAAATGAAAAAGGGTCTGAAAATTAAATTGAATAAGGAAGAATCTGTTTATGAGGACATTAGTTTCCAGGCATTGATTGAGAATGCCCCGGACGGAATTGTCCTGATTGACCGTGAAGGCAGATATAAATACATCAGCCCTTCAGCCAGGCGGATTTTTGGCTATCTGGCTGATGAAGAAATGCTAATAGCTCCTGAAACTTCTACACATCCTGATGATCTGCAAATGGTAACCGATGCTCTCGTTAATGTCATCGGAAATCCATTGCTGGTTCCGGCGATCCAGTACAGGTTTAAAAATAAGGATGGATCCTGGCGTTGGATTGAAAGCAGGATCAGCAACATGTTAGAGAAGCCCGGGATCGAATCCATTGTTTTCAATTTCCGGGATATCAGCGAAAAAAAGAAAGCTGAAGAAGCGATGCAGGTTAGTGAGGAAAAATTCAGAATGTTACTTGAACTTGCTACCGATGCGTTTTTTCAGGGTGATCAGAAAGGTAATTTCATTACTGTTAACACCAAAGCAATTGAGCTCACCGGGTATACAAGGGAAGAACTCCTTAAAATGAATATGGCTGATCTGTTTCCTGCTGAGATACTGGTTAAAAAGCCTTTGAATTACCGGGAACTCCAAAAGGGAGAAATGATTAAAGCAGAACGGTTCATTAAAAGAAAAGATGGATTGTTTATTCAGGTTGAAATGCATTCCAGGGCAATGCCTGACAGTACCTATCAGTCATTTTTGCATGATATTACTGACCGGAAAAAAGCCGAAGCTGAACTTGAAAGGCAGCGGAGATTTTTCGAACAGATGTTTCTTCAGTCGGCCACCAGCACCCAGATTCTTGATCCTGAAGGATGGTGCACCAGAATAAATCCAAAGTTAAGCATGCTGTTTGGTGTTGCCCCGGAAAATATTGAAGGAAAGGTTTACAATATTTTCAATGATTCGGAAATAAAAAAGAACGGAATAGATAAGGCATTGAAGAGGGTATTCGAGGAACACACCATTGAAGAATGGGAAGTTTATTTCAATATTTCTTCAGCCGCTGATTCTCAGGGTATAAAAATCGATAATAAAAAAGAAGCCTGGTTTGCAAACAAAGCTTATCCAATCCTGGATGACAAGGGAGAATTATTGAATGTTATTATTCAGCATGAGGATATTTCTGAGCGTAAGCGGATTGAAGAAGTGTTGAAAATAAAGGAAGAACAGTTGCTTACCCTGATTAATACAACGCATGATATTATCTGTTTCAAGGATGGCGCCGGGAGATGGCTCGAAGCCAATAAGGCAGATCTGGATCTGTTTGGGCTGGAAGGAGTTGATTTTTATCTGAAGAAGGATACTGAACTGGCAGCATTTACACACCCTCTCTATTTTGAGGCATTTGCCAATTGTGAGAAAACCGATGAAAATGCCTGGTTAAAGGGAATCCCGTCTGTTGAAGATGAAATAATTCCCACCAGGGATGGGAAAGAAAAGACCTATGAAATAATCAAAACACCCTTATTCAATCCCGATGGCAGCCGGAAAGGCCTTGTTGTATTCGGCAGGGATATTACCGGGCGTAAGACTGCCGAGATTGCTTTAAAGGAAAGTGAACATAAGTACAGGCAAATTGTGGATTATTCGCCGGATGCAATTGTTATACATAACAATAACAGGATACTATTCGCCAATCCGGCCACACTCAAGCTGTTGGGCGCGAAATCATTTATTGAACTGCAATCATTATCCGTGATTGAATTGGTGCATCCTGACTACCGGCAAAAGGAACTTGAAAGATTACAACAGATTGATCTGACAGGAAAACCAGTCGGTTTTGAAGAAGAGAAGTTTGTGAGGATGGATTATAAATATATTGACGTTGAAATAATTGGAATTCCAATTCATTACGAAGGAAGTAAGGCTGTTCAGCTGATTATAAGGGATATAAGTGCAAGAAAGCAGGCAGTGGAAGCACTCAGGGAGAGTGAGGACAAATTCAGGACATTGGCCGAGTCGGCTCCTTATGCCATTATGATCTACCAGAATGATCATTGGGTTTATACCAACCCGGCCGGTGAACGGATCAGCGGTTATACTGCAAAGGAACTGTTTGAAAGACCTTTCTGGGAACTGGCATCACCAGAATACCGCGATCTCATCAGGGAGAGAGGTAGAAAAAGGCAAATGGGACTTTCTTCAACGCCTTCATATGAGTTTAAAATCCGTTTAAAAAACGGAAATGAGAAATGGGTCTACCTGAGTGGCAGTTCAGTACTATTTAAGGGGAAACCTGCAGGTATTATCTCTGTGATAGATATAACAGAGCGCAAACAAGCCGAGGAGGCTGTACAGCGTGAGCGGATCCTGCTTCGTACCCTGATTGATAATCTGCCTGATACCATATATTTTAAAGATACCGGATGCCGGAAAATTGTTGCCAACCGCGCCGATTTATCCCTTATGGGTATGGAAGAGGAATCTCAGGCTTTGGGAAAGACTGATGTGGACATATTGGGCGAAGAGCATGGCAGGCGCGGGTATAGCGATGATAAACAGGTTATAGGAACCGGTCTACCATTGATAAACAGCGAAGATGATGTAATGGGTGCCGATGGCAAGCTGCGCTGGATGCTGACGACCAAGATTCCACTTCACGATGAGAACGGAAAGGTAAGCGGGTTGGTGGGTATAGGTCACGACATTACCGAATGGAAACAGGCAGAACAGATTCAACGGGTTCTTTTCCAGATTTCTAATGCAGTGCTGGTCACGGGCGATCTCGAACAGCTTTTCCTGATCATCAGGGAGCAACTCGGTACTTTACTTGATACAACCAATTTTTATATTGCATTTTATGATGAGAAAACGGATATGCTTTCTTCACCCTATTTCAGAGATGAGAAAGACAATATCCCGGAATGGCCTGCAGGGAAATCGGCCACCGGATATGTCATCCGGAATAAAAAATCATTGCTGGCGGATTCAAAGGAAATTGAAAGTCTCAGAAACAAAGGTCAGATTGAAATTGTGGGAGAGATCTGTCAGATATGGCTTGGAGTGCCATTGTTGGTTGATGGAAAGGCCATCGGTGCCCTGGTTGTTCAGAGTTATCAATATCCGGATGCCTATTCACAAAAGGATGTTGAGATGCTTGAGTTTGTTTCCCATCAGATCAGCCTTTCCATCCAACGGAAAAAGGCTGAACAGGACATCAGGGATGCATTGGTCAAAGCCGAAGAGAGCGATCGCCTGAAAACAGCATTCCTCAATAATATGTCGCACGAAATCAGAACCCCGCTTAACGGGATACTAGGATTTACCAGTCTGCTTGATGATCCCGATACTACACCTGAAGAAAAACAATACTTCTACAGGATTATCAACCAGAATGGAGAACAATTACTGTCGATTATTAATGATATCATCAGCATAGCAACGATTGAAGCAGGACAGGAAAAAATTCGTGAAGGGAAGGCCAATGTTAATGAAATGCTTGCCATGCTTTATGAACAGTTTAAAATTCAAAGCAGTGGTAAAAATCTTAATCTCAATTTCAGGACATCATTGGGAAATGCCGGTGCAGTGATTATGACAGATGAAACAAAACTGCGTCAGGTGCTTACCAACCTTATCGGGAATGCCATAAAATTTACCGAACAGGGGATGGTTGAATTCGGATGTATTCAAAAGTTGAATATGCTGGAACTGTATGTAAAAGATACCGGGGTCGGCATTTCTCCTGAAATGCATCAGTTGATATTTGAAAGGTTCCGGCAGGCCAATACGAATCCGAACAAGGAATATGGAGGTAACGGCCTGGGCCTCGCCATTTCCAGGGCTTATGTTGAACTTCTGGGTGGCAGGATCTGGCTCGAATCTGCACCCGGCAAAGGAACAACCTTCAGGTTCACAATTCCTTATAACCCTGTTGTGGAAACAGTATCTTCCGGAAAAATTTCCGGAAACACGGCTGAAATTACAAACGGGAAAGGCAGAACCCTGCTGATTGCCGAAGATGTATATACAAATTATCAGCTTCTGGAGGTAATCCTGAAAAAACTGAATTACCGGATTATTCATGTCGAAAACGGTCTTGAAGCCGTTGAATCATGCCGCAATACGCCGGAGATTGATCTGGTGCTGATGGATATGAAAATGCCTGAAATGGATGGGTACGATGCTACTCTGGTAATTAAAAAAATGCGACCTGACCTTCCGGTAATCGCTGTGACAGCGTATGCTTTGGGTGGTGACAGGGAAAAAGCACTCAGGGCTGGCTGTGATGATTATATTGCAAAACCTGTTAAACCGGGAATACTGCTGGAAATACTGAACCGGTTTCTGTCAACAGCCGGAAAAGGAGGGAAAGATATAAGCAGCAAGAATTAAAAAGTATAATTTGTTTCGCTGAAATTCAACACAGGCTTTGCATTTCCCCACTCCAAAATCTTATTTTTCAATTATACAGGCAATATTATCCGGATACATATTTAAGATTTTTTCTTGTCAGGAGCTTTCTGATCCTCGGTATAATGGTCTCTGGTATCTACCGGTTTTACACCTTCGCGTGTCATGCGCATCTGCAGTACATCTACCAGCAGGGAGAATGCCATTGAGAAATAGATATATCCTTTCGGTATTTCGATGCCAAAGCCTTCACTCATCAGCGAAAATCCGATCAGCAGAAGGAAGGCAAGCGCCAGCATCTTAAAAGCGGGGTGGGTGTTTACAAATTTGCTGATGGGTTCGGCGGCGAACATCATGATGCCAACAGAAATAATCACAGCCGTAAACATAATCCATAGTTCACGTGCCATGCCTACGGCAGTGATGATGGAATCAATCGAAAACACCATGTCCATAATCAATATCTGGACTATGATATTGGCAAAAGTGGCTTTTTTGATGTTTTTGGAGATATCACCTTCTTCACCCTCCATTTTATGGTAAATCTCAGAAGTGCTCTTGTACAGCAAAAACAACCCACCCAGAAGGAGAATCAAATCCTTGCCCGAAAATCCATGACCAAAGACGGAGAACAATTCGTTTTTGAGCTGCATAATAAAAGATATAATGGACAGCAAACCCAGCCTGAGAAACATAGCGAGTATCAGTCCGATGCGGCGTGCTTTCTTTTGTTGTTCAGGAGGTAATTTTCCTGAAAGAATGGACAGGAAAACGATGTTGTCAATTCCAAGTACAATTTCGAGAAGTACAAGGGTAAGCAGCGAAATTATTGCTTCGAATACCATCAGATGATTTGTTTTGAATTTATTGCAGCAAAAATCCCGCTCACCTTCCGGAACAGAATTTCCGGCGGCAAAGATAAACCGATTGTCCGGTATTTTCAATCGGGTTTTTCAATTGAATCATCTTTTACAAACAGATTATTGATAACCGGCAGCCATGCAAACACTAACATGGTTTAAGCAGCCCGGTTAAAAGCTTCCCGTTCTACGGTAAGTCTAATTAACGAAGAGATCTTTCAACTCAGGACCTAGCGAAACTATTTACTCTGCTGCTCTTCATCGTGGCATAAATCTGGTTTTCCCGGCTTTTTTCAGTTTGGCTTTTTTATGTATGTCTTCCGGTAAAAACAAATTCAGTCGCTGACATGCTTCTGATTCCAGCAAAGGAAGGTCTTCCGGTTCAACGGGTCTGAAGTTTTTATAATTCCCGGGGAAACCGGCCACTTTCACAGTAATTTTTCTCCCTTTGATCTCAGTTTCAAACCTTGGTTCAATCAGAACATCTGCCTGCGAATTGTTTAAAGCATCTGATAACGCGAGCATCTTTGCCATTTCCATTGATTTCAATGAATTCTTACAACCTTTTACGGATGCCTGCCCCAAAACCTTGGTTTCTTTAACATCGAGGTCAGCAACCACCGGCATGTGAATCACCCCTGCTCCCAGGATATCCTTTGCTTTAGCGGTATTTATTTTTTTTACTGAAGTACATGATGCGAATAAAAACGCTATCACGATTACCGAAACAATCTTTTCTTTCATTTTTTCTGAATTTAGTAACTGTTTGTTATTTATGCCAATTGAAATTTTCAAATAATATCTATTTGACAGCTTCTGACTAAAGTTTCATAATAAAAGCCAGTTTAACAAATGACGGGCGATTGTCGATGGGTGCTCCGTTGCCTGAAGGATTGGTTGTCCCGCTGTGAGAATGGGCTCCCGTAGGACTTGTGGTACCAATATGTGTGTGATTAGGAGTCGGATCGCAGCTGGCTGGATGCGTATGTTCACCGGCATTCGATGCAATCAGATAATTGCCGCTGACACCTCCTTGCTGCCCGGCTGATTCGATCCAGTTGGAAGATATTCCATTATTATCTCCCCAGCGAACAGGGGTAGATCCCTGAACAACATCATGCTGGTGAATACCGCCAGAAAGAACAGAGATGTCATGGATATGATAACCTGAGGCGTTTGTTGTAAACGTATGGGAATGATCGGTCGTTTGGCCCGACGAAAAATCATGTGAATGAATTGGCAACTGATTGACAGTAAGAGAATATGAATTCTCACCTCCTGTTGTTTCCAATTCAACACCGGTTGAAGCTCCCATGACAAATTGTTCACGCAAATCAGGTGTATCGTTATTCCCGTTACACAAAGCCCAGCCTGTAAGATGGCCAGTGCCCAGTCCGGAAGTTGTAAAACTCCAGGCCCCTGAATACATAATGATTCCACCGGCAGGAACATTCCCTGCCGGCGTACCACCTGTACCTGATTCCTTCCACGATCCCACTCCATTTGCATCGGAGGTCAATACTTTTCCTTCTCCGGGGTCACCGCCCCGGATTCTGATCGCACCGTCAATGTCAAGTTTCTGAGAGGGGACCGTTGTTCCGATACCCACATTTCCGGTTCTTCCGATATCTCCAGTCTGGTCTGCTGATCCGCTCCATCTTGAATCTGAGGATGTTCCAGGGAGTAATTCCCATTCTCCCACACCATCAGCATCAGAGGTTAGAACTTTGCCCGGACCGGGTTCACCTCCCCGGATTCTGATTTTGCCTTCAATGTCAAGTTTTTGTGTAGGGATTGTTAATCCAATGCCCACGTTCCCAGTTCGTCCTATATTTCCTGTCTGGTCTGCATAACCGCTCCACTTTGAATCTGAACTCACGGAGTTAAGGCAATGAAAAGCATAAGGCACCGCCATCATCTGCTGAACGCCCATCAGTTTATAATCACCGGAACTTTCGAGATCTACTTCTACCTTCAGGAAATGGCTGGCGTTTGCCCATAATATCTGCGTAATTGCCGTGTTCGGGCTCAGGTTGGTCAGGACACCGTGCCCTATTACCAATGAAACAAGGCCATTGGCATCGGTTATTGCAATATGTTTTTCCTGGTAGACAATGGTGCCGGTGTCGCTGCTTTCCAGGATGGTAAACCTGATATTTATAGCCCTTTCAGGTAAAATGTTCCCACTCAGGTCCATCCCGGCTATTTCAATGCCCTCTTCATCGGTAATCACTGCCTGATAAGTTATACCATCCGTTGCCTGGGCTTTTGCTCCGTTTGCAATGAAAATCATTGCAATAATGGTAATCAGAAATATTATCTTTTTCATTTTCCGGGGATTTTTCAGTTATCTGTTTTTTCAAGCAGTGATTGATAAGCAAAGCCTGTTTTATCCTTATACCTTATTTTCCACCAGATATCACTGGTTTTTTCAATTACTTCCACTTTTTCTCCCTTTTTGATTGCCAGAATAACCTTATGTTCTGTTCCGGGTCCCGCCCTCATATTCAGGGACTTGCTGATCACAATGTAGAACTGACCGGTATTTTCCCCATCAGCCTTATTCTCCTGAAGTTTTACAGTATCAGCTACCTGCTCCGCATCAGCAGGCTTTTCTCCGGCTACTGGCATTTCCAGAATTGGTCTGACAATTGTGGTGTCAACAACAGTGGCTTTTTTTGCCTGTTTTCCGGTGATGTCAAAGGCGAGTCCAAAGTGTAACGAAAATGCCCTGTTTTTCATATCCTGTGTCTGCGTAGAGACCTGGTTTGGTTCAAGCTGGCGTAATCCTATGGCATATCTGCATTCCAGTAATATTGAAGCTGTTTCCGAAAAAGAATAATTTACTCCGGCTATAAGATTCATTCCGAAATCCATTTTATTGATGTCATCATTCTCTTTCAGATTATAAATATTTCTTCCTACCGTTTGATCCGCTTTTAAAAGAAAGGATGCATACAGAGAACCTCCGATGACCGGATTGAATTTCATGTCAGTCCCCCGGTAGCCGGCTCCGAAGTTTAAATCCAGGTATTGCAATGACCAGTTAAGCAACAGGTCATCTATGGATGATTGTGCACCATACTTTTTATAACCCAACTCCGGCCTGATAAATAAACCATTCGATCCTGTTTTATTGTAATTCAATGCATAAGCGTTGCCAATGGCGGCACTCATGTTTTCATCTGCATTGCCTTTTGAATCGGCATATTTAAAACGGGCAAAAGTCTGGCCGAAATTGACGGAAAAGTTGTCCTGAGGATAAACAGCTGCAGCGATCAGGCAGAGCAGGATCAAACAGAGGTTTTTTTTCATCCTTAAATAATTTTAATTTTAACGGTCGGATGGAACTCCATGTTTGCTATTTTCATCGGTGTAAGTGCTTGATTCGCAAACATGTTCGTTTCATAATGTCAGTATTTAATAACCTTTTTTGCCGCAACCAGGGCTTTACCGGAATAAATCAATATTAAATAAACTCCCTTATTCAGTGTGCCTGTAAAGATGTGTTGCTCCGAATTTCCCCTGATTTCACCATCCAGCAAGCGCTTTCCGGTGATATCTGTCAGGTTGAATACAAACCCTGAACGATTATCCCTGATCAAGATGACGAAGCTTTCGCAAAAAGGATTGGGGTAAACATCAACAGCCACCGGGTGTCCGGTGGACCCGGCTGAAGGTAAATTCCTCCGGACAGGCTGCAGAAAACCCTGTTTCAACCGGAGGTTATCCTGGTAAAAAACTTTAGTATTGGAGGGCTGACCCATGGTTTGAACCATACAACATTCTGTGTTGTAAGCAACTGTACCCAGGCTGCTTAAAGATTGCCTGATGATTTGCTGGGTAACGGCGATGCTGGGAAAAACCAATGAAATACAGATAACCAGTAAGACCTTTTTCTTCATATAGCCATTTTACGAATGAACTGATATAGATAAAAAATCTACAGCGATATGGATTCTTCCCGGGAATGAACTGAGTAGTCAATAAAGGGGAGCTGTTCAATAATATATTCGAGTATTCCCTGATAGGATATATCAAAGCTAAGGAATAATTTTCAGATTGTCAAGGGGGAAATCGCATATATCATAGATAAAGTTGATAATCATAAATGCTTAATCAATCGAACTAAATATCAGACAAGCAGTCCTTCATTTCTGGCACATTCAAGCATCCAGGAGTGAGCAGCTTGTCCCTGGAAACGGTCCATGGAAGCCTTGAATCCGGATTCTTTTGAAGGTATTTTTTCATAATCACCGCCAATTGCACCATGGGCAGCCCAAAAAGTCTGAGGTGTATAGCGAACGCTTTGGGCGAACTTAAGCCCGGTATTACCAAAGTAAATCCTATCGCCGCGACTCCAATCTCTTATTGCATGATAAGCGGCAACAACATTTTCTATGGTGTCACAATCCACTCCGGAAGTCCTGTCAACGGCATCATAGAGACCTAAAAAATGAACAATACAGGTTCCTTTCAGTCTTTTAGCCACAAGTATGGCAACAAATCCACCCCGGCTATGACCAAACAGTGAAACCCTGGCACCGGGCCTTTTTTTGAGATGTGTTCTGATATAATCTTCAACGTTATGGACTATCTGTTGAACATCGCCACCTGATAACCGGGGGCCTTCGAAATACTCTTTAAATCCACCCTGTGTGTTCAGCTTTCTGTAGAAATCATATATGTGGCTGTTTGTAGCCATACCTCCTGGTTGATTTATCCAATCATACGAAAGGGTACCATCTATTCCGGCAAAGATTTCCATATTGAAATAAAATCGGGTAATATGGGATTTAAATACTATCAGATCAAAATCGCAAATTACCGAAAAAAGGGTTTTCTAAAAATAACACAAAAATAGTTGAGATTCATAAAATCTATTACACACCATCAACCCATATTAAGCAATTAATACCAGAATTTCTTCTTCATTCTTACTGCCCATTCCTGGTGTGCTTTCCTGTTGTTTCCGTGCGAAAAAGGGAAATAACCGGGCGGAGCAACCGCACCAGTCCTGAATTTTCCATCCTGGTGTACCCTGTAGTGGCAGGCTTCGCACAGCATCACACAATTGTCAACGCCCCTGATCCAGGCATCCCCGGTAGATCCGGCCCGGCCCGATTGGTTGGGTAGCAGATGGTGCGCGTGGTCCAGGATGTGTATCAGGCTTCTGCCACAGTGGGCACACAGGTTCCATTGCCGGAAAAAGGCCTGGTTTTTTTACGTGGTCTTTAAAATCAAATGGTCTCGACATAGCTGGTTTGTTTTGCAATGATCATCTATAAAATTGTATTAAAATTTCCGGGCTTATCAGACGGATTCTCACAAATATACTGATTTAATGTTGTCACGTTAAATTTCACGGGAATTTTCGCATTACCTGATATATCCCATCCTTACAGGACTATACTCAGATGGGGATTCCTTTTTATTCTACCGGTATTAAGCCCCTCCGGGGCTAATCCGTAAGGGGTAATATATTGGTATATAGGGAGATAAAATTCATTGTGAGTTCCGCTACCGATGACATTTCTATAATCAGGGCAACCATGATACCGATTATTCAGAATCCACCAGTCCGTTGATAAAGCAGACAATGTTATTTGTCAGAATTGCTTTTTTGGTTTAGGATTTTCGATAAACATGCTTTATTATTCCTTAATATTCCATATATTTGAACTATACTGTCTTATATAAAAAGCTAATAATTCGCTGTTTATGGAAAAAGATACTATTGTAACAGGGGAGGGCATTGAAAATTCCCGGGAAGCCGATATTTCTCAAAAGCTGACTACGGAAGATATTGATAAAATCGAAAAGTACAGGCAAACCCGGAAAACCTCGGTATTGACCATCCTGTTTACCGATATCGTCGGTTACACGCAATTTACCTATGATGCCGGTGAAGTGGCTTCTGCACGGCTGAGGCATATCCACGATGAAATCATCATCAGCCAGGTAAGGCAGGAAGGTCATGGAGAGATTATTAAACAGATCGGCGATTCATTTCTGATCGTCTTTTCCGATCCCACGCTGGCGGTGAAACTTGCCCTGAAACTGCAGGATCAGTTGCGGGTAAATGCCGATAACCTGACTTTTAAAAATTACCAGTTAAAAATTCGTATCGGCCTGCATATGGGCCAGGTATCGGTTGAAGAGCATATTGTTCCGGATGTCTTCGGCACTCATGTGAATCTGGCTGCACGTGTGATGTCGCTGGCTACCGGCGGGCAGGTAATTACATCAGGATCGGTTTGGGAAAATGCCTCCGGATGGTTGAAAGAGGATCAGGAAATAAATGCCGGTTCAGTTTACTACGGCAAAATTAAATTGAAAGGCATTGGTAAAGCGACAGAGATTTATGAATTCTTTGATACCAACACCGAAAAAATCGGTATCCCCAAACCATTACTAATAAATAAGCGAAAACATAGACTTATATGGATCGGAACAATTGCATTTTTTGTTATCGCAATGGCAGGTGCCATCTTTTATCTGTCGGATAGAAATCTCAGAAAATCTTCTGACAGCAGCGAAAATGAAAGGGGTATAATTTTCCTGGCTGACATTGAAAGTAATGATAAAGATATTGAATATTTAAAGCGACTTAACAAAAAAGAAAGCGAAATATTGGATAGCAATTGGAATTTGATTGAGTCCATCGATCTAAAGATAACTGGAGAAATAAATGAAAGATATTATGAGCAACTAAAAACAAGCTTTATTATCGATTATGATGTTAAAACCGAACAGGAAGAAAAACAGAAATATGCAGAAAAAGGATTGATATTTACCCATGATGTTGAAAGAGATACAAATCTGTACGACGAAAATTTGGCAATAATAATACCCCATCTTTATAAATTCAAAAATGCGGAGAAATATTTACTCTTGACTGAAATACCTGGATTCAGTTATGAAATGGTGTTTACGAAAGTGATTGATTCAGTGCCTTTATTAGTAGAAAAGTTTACCAAGAGTTTATTAAAATGGATGGACAGTTACTACTATTCCCCTGGATCAATAACCAAAGTAGATGGCAATGATATTATAATAAAATTTTGGGAAACTGATAAAATACCAAAGCCAGGTTTGCTTTTTAGAAGTTTCAGACATTATATAGATTACAATGAAATCAGTGATCAGGGAGTTCAACGGAAACTTAATGAACTTAAGAAGGCACATGATTATTACAAATCAGTTCAGGAATGGATTGATAATGTTGATACCGTTGAATATAATTGGAGTTATGCTGAATACCAGGATTTAATCAATGGTTTGATTAAAAAGAAAATAAAATCAAAGGTTTTATTAATGGAAACAGGAATTTATTATAAAATAATTAACGTTTTTGATTCAACGGCTTTGGCAACTGTGTACAGTAAAAAATTCCCATTTCTTGTACCTGAAGTTGGTGACCAGGTACATTTAAAGTAAATTTCATTATGATTATGTCGGAGATGAAACGGATTGTTCTTATGGGATACCAGTTGAATTTAATAATTGAAGTGTACGATTCAACGGCACTGGCAAGAATTACTAAAAAAGGATTTCCCTGGGTAGAACTGGAGATTGGAGATAGGGTAGCATTGAAATAATTAAAATCTTTTTATCATCATTAAAGAATTGAAATATGTCTGAAATAAACCACAAACTGGCAGCCATTGTTTTTACCGATATTGTAGGTTATACAAGGCAAATGGAAGAAGATGAGGAACGGATGCTTCATCTTTTGCAACAGCAGCGGGATATCATATCTCCGATTGTAAAATCGTACAATGGAGAAATAATCAAGGAACTGGGAGATGGCTTACTGCTGATGTTCAACAGTGCAGTGGATGCGGTCAGATGTGGTATAAGCATACAAACCAGGCTCGCGGGAGAGGATCTGACTATCCGTGCCGGTATTCATATTGGCGAGGTAATCTTTAAGGATGGTGATGTTTTCGGGTCGGCGGTAAATGTTGCAGCGCGGATTCAACCGCTTGCTTCTGCCAATGGTGTTTGTATTTCGGATGCTGTTAAAAAACAGATTCAGAATCAAACAGATATCAGATTGAATTCTATCGGGGCGAAGACATTGAAAGGCATCAAAGATCCGGTGGAGATTTTTGAGGTCATCATTGAAGGAGTTACCAATGTAAAAAAGAAAGATGTCAATTATTTTTTTAACGAATTATTGAACAGGAGGGTCTTTCATGTCATGGCAGTTTACCTGCTGGGGGCCTGGATAATCAGAATGGCTGTTTCCTATTTTGTAACAAGTAACCTGAAATCACCACATTTAATTGATCTTGCATGGGTCATCTTACTATCCCTTTTACCTACCGTTTTCTTGCTTACCTATTTTCATGGATTCCGGAGTTCCGGTAAATGGTCCAAAGCAGAACTGATTGGTTTTCCATCAAATGCGGTTTTTTCAATTATTCTGATTATATTTATGTTCAATGGCAAGGATTTGGGGGCTGCAACCACTACGGTGACCTATGAAGATGAGAACGGAAAAAGAACAGAGCGTACCGTTCTTAAAAATGAATTCCGTAAAAAGACACTTTTATTTTTCTTTGAGAATGAAAGTTCTGACTCATCTCTGAACTGGTTACAATATGCTATTCCTAACCTGATAGAATATGATGCCTCCCAGGATATATTCCTCGAAGTGTGGGGTGCCGGAAATTTCATTTGGAATTTCAGGCAAAAAGGAATTAATGATGTCATAAGAACCTCACTTGGACAGAAGAAGAAATTAGCAGAAGATTTTCACAGAAGCACCTTCCTGACCGGAAGTTTCAGTTATTCTGAAGGCAAATATTCTATCAATACAAAACTATATGAAACCAGGAATGCCGGATTAATTGCGGAGAACAACTTTTCTGGAAAGGATCTTTTCTTATTGATTGATCAGATAATGGTGAGTTTTAAAAATGACCTTGAAATTCCTGACGGCCAGATAGAAAATGTAACAGACATGCCTGTTGCTGAAATTTATACTGCCTCGCAAGATGCACTTGAGCATTTTACCAGGGGATATTATGCCAGTGTTTTCAAGAATAACTGGGCAGAAGGGATCAGTTCATTCAAACAGGCGACTTCTATTGATAAGGACTTTCTGATTGCTAATTATTATTTAGGTTTAGCCTACATGTTAACGAACAAAATGGAGGAATCACTTAAATCCTTTAAAATGGTGGTTGATTTTAAGGATAAACTTCCCCAGCGTTATCAGTTTCTTTCTCAAATTCTCTATCTAAGTGTTCAAAACAATACAAAGCAGATATTAAAGGTCTGCGAACTCTGGAAGGAAGTTAGCCCTGAAGATATTGCTCCCCGTGAAACACTGGTTCGAATTTACGGGCAATTAAATGAAGTTGATAAACTTATAAGTGAGAGTAGAGGAGTAGTAGCTCTTGATCCTGAGAATACTTCTTTTCTGAGAATACTTGGGTATTCCTATTTGGAAAAAGGAATTTCCGATTCAGCCCTCTATTATTTTGAACAGTATAAAACTAAATCACCCAATGATGCCAGCACATTGCTGGATATTGGAAAGCTCTATCTGAAGCAGGCCGATTTTCATAATGCCAAACGGAATTTTGAAAAATTGTCTTTGCTTGAGCCCGGTAACACAAATGCACTTTTGATGATCGCCAGCGTTGAACTGGAAGAGGGAAGGATCAATCAGGCTTTAAGTAATTATAACAAGGCACTTATATTATCTAAATCGGCTCCCGACAGCGCCGGTATTTATTTTGAGTTATCCGGATTTTACCGGTTAAAGGGTGAATTGATCAAATCGTTTGAATACTATAATAAATATTATAGCCTTGCTTCAGGTTTTATACAGCCGATCATCCTCATGGGTTTACCTCTGGAGAATGTAGATAAATATATACTTGCAGGCAAGGCCGACGAGATTTTTGCATTACTTATAAATATCGAAAAAACCTTACAACCACCATTTGAAAATGGAGTAAAAATTGGATTTGTAAGGTATAATATTGAATTGGGAAAAGCGGAAGATGCTGAAGCAAATATTAAAGATGCAGAGGCATTTTATAAAGCATCTGCAGGAGAAAAATCATTGGGAGATATCTTCTTTGAAAAGGCCAGAATCGCTGAAATCAGAAAGCAATATCAAACAGCAATGTCACATTATATTAAATTCAAAGAGTTGACACCTTCTTCAGTGAGTGTTGACCGGAGGATAGCTATGTGCCAGCGGGAACTCGGAAACCTGAAAGAAGCAAAAAAGAGCATTGAAAAAGCTCTAAGGTTGCATCCATTCAATCCTCAGAATAACCTTGAAGCAGCAATGATTTACCTGAAAATGAATGAAAAGAAAAATGCCAGGGTACACCTCAATCGGGCACTATTAATCTGGAAAGATGCCGATGCGGGTTATAAACCTTATCAACAGGCATTGGCAGTTAACAAGGCATTGGGTATAGTGTAATTTTGTATTAAATATTGTTTGAAAACCAAAATTATGAGCCATGGCAACAATTACAGTTCATCGTAAAAAATCATTTCTCGGCGGCGGTTCTTACTATTTTGTATATTTTGATGGCCAGAAGATTGATAAAGTTAAAAATGGCGAAACCCGATCTTTTGACATCTCGCCGGGGAATCATAGTTTTCAGATAAAGAGTGATATATTCAGTCTTAGCAGAAGCCCCTTAATCAATCTTTCTGTCAAAGAGAATGAAGTTATATCGTATATGGCGAAATTTTCTCTTTTGCTTAAAATACAATATATAATCTTTGGTTCTGCTATGCTAGGATACATTATTGCTATTTCCTGTTTCAAGGTAGTTCATCATCTTGCATGGTTTCTTCCTGTGCTGCTATTGTATTTTGTATTGGCAATTGTTTTTAAGGATAAGGCAATTGAGATTGAAGAAACAGGCAGAACTTAACTCGTTAAATATAACCAGATAAAAGTAGGAATGTCATGGCAACAATTACAATTAAAATGGATAAGAATTCTAATGCAGAGAGGTTGAATTTTGTCTATGTGGATGGTAAAAAGATTGGCCGGCTTTCACACGGTGAAACGCAAAACTTTGATGTGCAGCATGGGAATCATAACCTGGAAATCCGTTCCGGCCTGCTACGCATAATCAGAAGCCGTCAGGTGAATTTTTCATTGTCGGATATAGAGAACAGATTATTTTTAACCTCTTTTACAAAGTTCTCGAAATCTATTTATTCTATGATTATTCCTGTTATACTGGGCATACTGTTTATTCCCTTAGTTATTAATGGTTCTTTGTTAAGCCGGTTAACCGAAGATCAGAGATGGATATGCGGAGGTGTTTTTTTATTACTGATTTTAGTCCTCTACACATATAGTTTACGATACAAAGTGATTAAAATTGAAGAAGTAGATAGATTATGAGATGATTTGTAGTTTTTCTCTTATAAGCTGAGTTTAATAATCATCTTGCTTTCAGACTGGGATTTGTAAACGCTTTATCGTTAATTGATTGGTCGAAAAGTAAAATTATTGTTTCACAAAAGAAATTCGAAGATAGAAACTATCAGAATTATTTTAATATCGCTGGCAATCGTTTTGCTGGTTACAGGAATTATCAACAGGAAAAAAGCCTGGGGCCAGAAAGTACTGTATTTTGCCCTAGGAATGCTGGTGATGTATGCTCTTACTTACGGCCCAGAAGAGATTACCGAGGGCTATAAAGCGGCTTTGAATTCCAGATAAAATCAATGTGATAAATTGAAGGAATAAAATTGCTGAATAATAAAGGAAAAGAGCCGTCTGCAGAAACCCTAGCCAGCCAGCAGGCCTTTACAAGAATGGCTGGTTAGCCTATCATTCAATGATGTTTGTGTGGATAATCCTCTATTTTCTTAGAGACACTGAAAAGTTAAACACTTCAGGTAAATTGACGGGATATGGTATTTCAGTTACTACCCTTGCTTTTATCGCATTGAAATTGACTTTCTATTTCAAACCTGCAGGCCAACTTCGTGAAAGAAGTCAGAAATAAAAGAATTTTCAGGTTTTAATTTAATCTAACAACCATGGCAAAAATAACAATTCAAACAAAAGATTCATGGATTGCATGGTTTTCTTCCTACAAAGTGTACCTGGATGGTGAGAGAATCGGGAAAATCAGCAACGGGTTTGAGGACTCATTTGAGATTGCCCCCGGGAATCACAGTCTGCAAATAAAATTTGGTCCACTGAATATATATGCAAGCCCGGAGCTGGGTTTTGGAACGGTTGATGAGAAGGAAACAGCATTTATTGCCGGATTTACAGCTTTTGCAGGGCAATTTGAAATGGTTGCTACCATCCTTATAGTGATTGCGATAATTTTATCTTCAACAATTTTGGATCGTCCTTTTGTTTACTATATTGGCCTGCTCATTGGACTTTCAGCTTTTTTCCTGAGGGAAAAATTTATTTATATAAGACTCAAAATGAGCGATTCTGGGAAGGAATAACTCAATCGTTGAAGAGATTATTAGCAATTCACAACAAAAGCTGTTTTTGTTCGGGTGGATGTTTATAATTCCCGGTAAAAAAAAATAACCACAAAGTACACAAAGAAAACTCACATAGAGAACACAAAGAAAAAGTGACGAAGCATTAAATGAGATTCACCAGGCTCAGACATTGACCTATTTAAAACCTGGTGATTATAAGCCTGGGTTGTTGATAAACTTTAATGTTGTATTGCTGAAAGATGGATTAAAAAGAGTCATTAACGGCACTTTGTGAACTTTGTGTAGAAACTTTGTGCCCATTTGTGGTAAAAAATATTTTATCCCGGACAGTAACTGAAAAATTATGAATCTGTCAGTTGAATTGCAATAAGTTCTGAAGTGTGGTTTTTCTTAGTAAAGCGCTTTTTCACAACTGTCAAATCGCTCAACTCAGGTAAGAATTACTGGACTGTCAGCCTCTGCTCCATGATTCTGATAGAAAAACCCAGCTTTCAAAACATAAAAATCATCGTACTATGAAAAAAACAGATTGGATTTTAAAGACAATTCACGCATTTCTATCTCCTAATAGTGCTATTCTTATTAGACTAATTATCATCGCATTAATGCTTTGTGTTTACTTTATCTGGAAACGATATCATTAGTCGGAAACAGCGTGAATTTATAAACAGCATTCGCTTTTGGTCCCTGCTCACTTGGTATATTTCAAATTATTAACCAAAAAAATGAATGTTATGAAACTCACTTTAAAGACTTTAAAGAGATTATCGTTTAACTTTTTGATTTTAACATTGTTTAGCCTCGGTTATTATACTTCATCATTAGTTTGTCAATGCGCTAATAATAAAATATTTCCAGGCTTGACGATAGTATTGGCAGGGATTTCAATTTTCTGGAGTATTCAGGCTGAAAAAAAGAAAAAGCAGGAATCTGATTAAGCTGTTTATCAAGGATGTACGAAATACAACCTTCCTTAAAGACAGGATAATCGTGATCTATTTCCCTAGGCGTGAGGACTATTATAAACTAACTACGCCAGGCCCGGGTATTTTATAACAAAAATAAATCAGCTTTACATCAATAATCCCGAAAATGAGGCTTAATAAACTTATAGTATTTCCCAAAACCATATTTCGCTTGCTTTTGATAAGTCTGAGTACCAGTTTAAATTATCTTCGCCTCTTGAAAAAGGATTAAAATTAGGCATCCTATCAATTCCTAATCTGAATCTTAATAAACTTTGTAATGAAGGGGTTAGTGTATCTTTTTTCCATAGGTCTATATGATCTCCAGAACCTTGACCTCTTGTTTCACCTTTTCGTCGCCAATAATCTTTAAAAAAAATAATCCCGGTTTTACCTGAAACTTTGATTTCCCATGAAGTAGGATTGATTTTCGTAACCTCTGGGCAACCTTTAAATGGCTTTTTTATCAACCAATTTGCTAATTGTTGAGCACTACCAATCATTCCTTTCATTTTAATATCAATAGGGCAGCGCAAGCCGCTAAAACTTTGAAAACTTACTCCTGAAAGTTCAAGTGCGACACTTACTTTTATTGCACATTGATTGGACCAACCTGGCGGAGGATCTCCATTTGGGTTAACACAGGGTGGATCTTTTGGATAATTCATCCAAAGATTCGCAAAGGTTATACTTATATTCTGTTCAGTAGTATTTTTAGAGGGCATTATATTGGAATTTAAATTTGAGAGAAGGAGTAAATGGTGTTAATAATCATTTACGAATAAATTTCGTGCTCCTTTTAAACCTCTTCACGGTCCGAAACCACCTTTTGTTGGGTATGAAGTAATTCTTCCAACATATTAAAAACTACATGATACTCTAATGGTTTCATGATATATTGCCAATCCAATGGTTTAAAAGGAATATTTTTAAGTACTTAATAAACCAAAAAGTCATATCGATGAAACTCTAACACCCCTGACAGTTCCTTCTATCAACCATTCATCTTCACCAAACCTGTCACCAACTTGACGGTATTCAACCAAAGGGGCGACTCGGCCCGCAAAATCAATCTCAAGAACAACTCCTTTCCCATTCGGTGACGATCTTGCATATCCTTCGGCGACAGACCTTGTTGAGGTCCAGGATGTGAAACGACTGTTATCTGTCGCACCAAATGTATGCCTAATCATTAATCCATCCCCTGAATCGCCTCCCTTTGGCGTGCAGGTGCCGAAATTCTGTGCCTCCATGTGGTGACGTGACATGCTGGCGACACCTCTGAATAACTTTTCCGGTAATGCTTTCATTTTTTCTTTTGGTTAATAATGAATGCAAAAATTAAAATACAGAGTCACCTGGTTAATTAGTAAATGCCTGAAAAAAGAATAACACTAAGCAAGTATATAAACTCAAACCGGATCCCCTTTCCCGAAATCCATTCGTAAAGGTTCCAATTCCTTGTACCGGGGAATTTCCTGGTATAAAAACTCAGTGACATTTCCGATTGCATCTTCCAACGGGGTGTTTTCAAAATCTTTATAGGCCGACATGCCCAGATCATGCATTGCTCTTAAAACCCTGTTATGAATAGCTTCCGGATTATGTTGTATTTCGCTCCTGAGTAATAGAAGTACTTTTTTTGTACCTGCCACAGGTTCTTCATCGTCCTTGAAATGTAACGAATCAGCAACGACATTATCGGTTTCAGATAATGCAGTGTCTATTAAATTTATAAGATATTCAGCATCCATTGTCATCCGTATTAAGAAATATGTTTCTTTGGTTCAGTACCAAAAAATTGAACCCCGCCTCCTTTAAACCCTTTATAATCTGCCGCAGTGCTTTTCAGTACTTCGACATCTTCGGTCAATGTAAACTGTCTGAGAGATCTTTTTGAATAATCTATTCCCAGGTTCTGAGAGGATCCATTTTCTTCTGTTGTAAAATAATTCCCGGTACCATTTTCTCCCACCCATTGCTGAACAACGGTTCCCTTTTTCAATTTAACAATTTCGACAGGCTTGCTAAAATCAATGCCCTCCATATGCTCAAGAGCTTTTCTTTCAGTGAACCCTGATTTCTTGTAGAATTCCAATGCCTGGGTTTTCTTCTCTTCTATTGTGTCAACAGATCTGTCAATTTCGGGTTCCTTTTTTGGAGTTTTGTCAGATACAAAAAACACTTCGGGCGTTTTCTGATTACCTGTTTCACTTACCTTCCATGGCCTCTCCCTGACAATATTCCGCATCCGGACAATCCCCGGTGTAATGGTGAGGGTGAGAACCATGGGTTGATCATTTGTACTGCTGAAATGTTCAGAATATCTGATGCAATATGCATCGTAAAATTCAAAATCAAACAGCTTGCTGATGCCGTCCTTTTTATAAAACCTCAATATCCCTTTTTGCATGGAGGTTTTTCCAAACATCCATTCGGCCAGCTGATCGTATTGGGGACCGCCCGAAGATTCAATTCGTATGGTAAAGGTTCCGCCCTGAATATCACTGCTGGGCATGCCTCCGCCACGGGTATGCTGGTAATAGCTGATATCGGCATCCAGCACCTTGTAGGTGTTGCTACCAATGGTTATTTCGGCTTTAAAGCTACTCATGGTTTTGCTTCAGCAGGCTGATCAGATTTGGAATAAATTTACATCAAACTTACATTAAAATCAAATGGTCAGAAAACTGATTTTCACCGGTAAAACCAGGCTGGATTTTATCCTGATTTTATGTTCCAGGCTTCTTTTCAGGAGCACCAGGTCCTCATCCCTGTTATCTTCACTGTTCAGCGCAATGGTTGCCATGATGCACCGTCTGACGGATGTTTCATGCCTGTAGGAGGTGGTCTTCAGATCAATGGTTTTGATTCTTTTACCCAGTTCAGCGTAACAGAATTCTTTAATATCACCGGTTGTCACAAGTTTGTCGCCCGACATCAGCAATCGTTTGACTTCAACGGCTTTTTCATCGGCCGACAAGGTGTTTCTTCCATTCATTGTCTTTGTCAGAAAGAAAACCTCATTCTGGTTGATCGAGGCATTCACCGGCTTCAGGTGTTCTCCGGCAGCGATTCCATTGGCATTTGCCCCGTTGGTCATACTGCAAAGCAATTCAACCGACGAGATGTCGTTCCGGTTCCCGGGGTTGAATATCGCATAATTGTTTCGTTTTAACGAGGTCTTCCGGTTTTTGAGCCTGGCAGCCATCACAGGTTTGATGGCCTCCCTCAGTTTGTTCATATCATCCAGGCTAACCCGATACTCTTCCTGAAATGCCTGGTTATCACTGATAAACCGGTCTATCATTTCTTCAATCAGTTCCGTCAGATCTTTTTGCGAGTACTTCTCCATCTCCAGGTCCCTGATGATAAAGGGCAATTGCGTTGCCTGTGGTGTTTTTAACAGGGAACGATACTCATCAAACGCTTTATAACTGATGATGCCGATTATTTCTTCTTTTTCCGAAACGGGTATTTTTTTTACCGGCTCTTCTTTATCAAGGTAAATGGTTTTTAATTTGTGGTTGAGAACCGGAAATGCATTGATATGAATTCCGGCATTTTTCAGCTGGTCGGGAGGGGTGGCGCCAAACCTGAATTCAAGCCATACCAGTTCATCCCTGAGTTGTTTCAATACTTCAGGTTCAAAAATATCCTCAAAGAACCCCGGGTACTTCCTCTTATCCAAACGGCTTTTCTGAAGGTTCTTATCAACAACCTGGTAATAGAAATCAGAATAATAAGACAATACTTCGGCCTGAAGCCCTGCATAGGATGCCAGGTTGTAGGAATACTGAGAACTCTCTTCTTCCTGAAAATGATAAAAGAGATCCGGATCAATCGCCTTTTCCAGCGACATCTCCCGGATATCGGTCCGGAGAGCCACAATATCGGGCATATCCTCATCTATAATTCCGTAATCCTTTGACCCGGACTGCTTAAGATTGAAAAATAGAGGAAGTCCATCCAGGTTGGAAACAGCATCATCGGTCTTAATTCCGATCCAGATTGAATGCTGTGAAGCTGCATGTTTTTCAGAATTATATTGCTGGTAATCGGTGAGGGAAACCAGACGATCGAAGGTAAATGCATACTTCACAGTAGCCTTGATCAGGGTTGCATCAATTACCGGACGGAATGAGATGACGGAATCTTCCTTAACATTGCCTGATGCGCCCGGTACCTGGTATTCGAAGATAAATTTATCATTCAGTTTAAGCTGAGCCTCCACCGGTATTGCCTGTATCATGGCACAGGCAGGTTTGGGTCCGGTGATTGAATAGGGCAACAATGAATTCAGCAGACTATCCTTGGTGATCAAAGCCGATTCACGGATATCCTTCTCCAGTTGAAGCGATTCATTTGCTACTGCAGCAAACAACAGCTTAACAACCGGATCTATCTCCTCCACATTCCAGTCCCTGGCATCCCAGAGTTCGAGTGCTTTTTTAACCAGTTCGTTTGTTTTTAACCACAACGCATCCATTTATGACCGGGGTTTTAAGGGTTTTATTTCTTTATCACGGGTCCCAGGGAGAAGACAATATTTTTCCGGTAGGGTTCCTTCCTGATGCCTTTAATAAAGCCGTGTACAACAATTACGACAAAAAAACTGATTTTAAGCCTGTTAATCATTAACTCATCGTCCGATAAGAGAATTTCCACTTTTACATCCGTGAGGTTTGGCTCATATTTCTGAATGGTTTCTTTCAGATTTTCCTCGTATCGTTTCCTCGGATACTCTGAATTATTAAAGCGTTCAACCGTCAGGTTCGAAAATTCTGTTTCCCAGAAGCTGAAACCAAAGTCATAGGCAAACTTACACTCACCCGGATGCGTAAAAACCAGCAAATCAATAAAATCGTCAATCGAAGCTTTAAGTGTTGGCAACTTTTCAAATTCGGGACTAAGCCTGGCTTGTTTTACACTTTTGCCAATACCCGCTTTTTGAAAGAAATAATGGAAATCCACTGGAATTTTGTAAAGCATTGAATTTATTTTTTGATAAAAATATCGGCACTTTTCTTGGATTTTTCGAATTCGCTGAGCGATTGGAAAATTTTCGAGATCTGTTCCAGAAACTCCCTGGTAACCGATACCGCGTCGCTGATGTTGTAATGGCGATACTCAAGATTGATGATTTGTTTGATCATCTCTTCAAATTCAAACTTGGAGGCTCCGAGAATTCTGTTCACCTCATCCAGAAACCTGTCTTTGCCAATGGACGTACGGATGGTAAGCGTATAATTGAGAATGTTCGCGAGTTCTTTAATCCTGATAATCAGTTCAAACGGAGATTCATACAGGCATCTGTGTTTAATTTCGGGTTTGATTCTTGCCAGGGCATTCAATAAATTATTTGACAGTATAATCAGGGTATCCCGGAAACTCTCTGCATTCATGTTGCTGTAACGTCTGCCGATTTCGATCAGACAAAGTTCAACGGTGTTGATCGTATCATAAACGTATTTATGATATTTTACCAGAAGTTCATGGGCAATCATGGCGGTGACAGGGGGAATATAGCCGGTGTCGGGAACCACAGCCGTATTGCTAACCGAGAATTTTTCCAGAATCAGGAAATCATCTCCGAAGTAGGAATCTTTAACCTTGCTTTCGGGAAGCAGCAGGAAGTTGAAATGGCTGATCAGAAAAGGTCTGCGCAGGCTCACGTCATCTGACTGACAGGTTCCAAAGCCAAGCCCATCAAAGGAATTCACTTTCACCAGGAGGCAGAAATCCTTTTCAGAGAACCCGTTAAGGTCAAAACCCACCTGAATATTTCCGGTATCCATGTTAAGTGAATTCAGTTCATCGGAATCTACCATGAGCAGCATCCCGTTAAACATCAGCGCAGCAATACTGTATCTTTCAATTTTAATCAACCCGCCTTCAGAAACCAGCTTTATTTCATTAACAACCCTGGTCTTATCGCGCGATGGCAGCAGGCCAAAGTTATTTTCATGCAGCAGTATGCTCCTGGTTACATTCAGATGGTCGATGTGGAAATGATCGGTAGCGACAAAATGGTTTTTGTCGATTCTCATCCCGTCCTGCCAGTTGACCTGTTTATGTGTAAATGAATTATCCATGTTTTCAGTTTTTAGATGCAGGTATTATATCCCAGATACATAGCGGTTTTTGCGTCATTATTGCCTTGAAGTAAGAAGTCAGTGGTTTCAGAAATATGGAAATTAAATTCGGCTTCAACTCCGGCAGGAATAAGGTTTGTTTTTACAAATCCGAAAAACTTCCGGTAATCTCCGTTTTCAAGATAATAGTGTAAGCTGTCATTGTTCGCATGAATGTTAATATTCCATTGAATCCTGTGATCGGTAAATGATCTGCCGGGGTAAAAATCCTTACCCAATATGGATTCACCCAAAGGTTTGCTGATTGTCGGATCGTTGTTGGGATAAACGGCCAGGGTTTCGCACTGCTCTATCCGGACATTGGTTTGCAGGATTGAAATAAGGAAAAACCTGATCTTTGAAAGGTTACCCCTGAAATTGCGAACTGCAGGAAGAAACGAGGTAACACTTTCGGTAAATTTCTCATTCAGTTCATATCTGCTTTTGCCGGAAAAGAAATACCGGTAAACTGTCCTGAAGGGATTGGCAAAACTATCAGAAAGCGCAGCCTCTCTCAGCACTCTTTTCCGGAAGAACTCATTTTCGATGGGTTGGAAAAACTTCTTTGAACCGATGATTTCATTCTTTTGTTGCTCATACTCTTCCTTGAAGGTCTTTAATTCGCCTGATTTTTCAGGTTTAACAAACCGGTCGATTCTGTGAAACAAACCTTCCGGTAGTTTATCATAAATCCCGTCGCGGTTAAGGTAGACCATATAGGTAGGGCGGTTGGAGTAAGAATTGATCTGATCCACTTTATGCAGATCGTTCAGATAATTGCGCCGGAAACTACCCTCGAAAATAAACAGGAAATCGTCCAGAACAAGCCCATGCTTCATCAGGAGATTGACAACTACTTCAGTCGATAAATCAGGAGGTAAAAGCATGGCAACCGGTCAATTAAAAGTTAAAATTTCTTTATCCCCGCTCAGCTCCACATAGCTGAATCCCCGGGATGTGGACACCTGAATGATGTCGTAAAATGGGATTCCTATCTGATTAAGCGTCAGGTTTTTATATTGGAAATCGTCGCCGATATTCTCGACAAAATCCTGGTAAATACGTTCACTCAGGTTGATTCCCAGGCTGTTGTTCTGTAAGAATTCGCTCATTTTTGATTCCGGAAGCAACACATTATACTCCTTTTCTGTCTTTTCAGGTATTATTTTCTTAATAAATGCATTGTTTCTCAGGTTGATTACTACCTGATTTGATTTTGTTGCTTCCTTAATCATAGCCAGTGCATCCTCAATTTTCGCCGAGGCACTGAGTTTTTCAACCTGAATAACGGGTTCCCATAAATCGTGGCTTGGGCAGCCCGGATGAAAGCTCTCCATTTTAAAGATCCTGGATTCAAGAAACATACCGTCATACTTGAATAATTTGCCAATCAGCGACCTGTGCCTGAAGCTTTCTTCATCTGACTTGTCTTTATGGATGATTTTGAGTGCTTCCTGAACCTGTATGGCCCCGATGATGGATGAACTGACCGGGGTCGTTGCCACCCTGCCGAAGGTGGTATTGACTTTTGCGATATCAGGGCAACCGGTACGGAGGGTGATGTGCTGCAATTCTTCCGGTGTCAGGCTGCACTCATAGCAATTGCTTTCAGGCGAGAAAATTCTCACGTACCCTTCAAGGTTTTCTATGGCACCGTCAATCCATGTTTTGTTAGCCCGGAAACAGTGCTGGTTGATAAGGTATCTGGCATACCTGCTGTCGAGACAACCGATCACGACATCCATTTCCCGGATAATACCAAGGCCGACATCGGGTCCGATATCGCCATTTATCGTAAGTATATTTACATCCGGATTTATCTCACGGATACGCTGGGCGGCAGCCTCAACCTTTGGCCTCTTGCTGCTGGCATCTTCTTTCCTGAACAAAACGGACCGGCATAAATTGCTGTATTCAATCACATCAAAATCAACTATCACAATATTCCCGATACCGAAAAGGGCCAGATTTTTCAGCACCTCATTACCGAGAGCACCGGCACCGACCACCATTACTCTGGCGTTTTTAACCTTTTCGAGATCGAACCACGACAACAGGGAATAGACCTCTTCACCCCAGTGTTGCTGGTTTGTTACCACCAGTTTGCCCATCATTGTATAAGTTTACCTGACATTTATCTGATATATGATGCCGATTATGCCTCCAAAAGATCTTGTAAAAACCTTTGATTCACCACCGCTGAGCATGTGGCTCTTATTGGTTACCGGGTTCCCCGTCAGCTCTTCTGATTCCCCGGAAATATCCGTGAAGCCATGCACATAGGATGCGCTCAGGCGAATGATGAGCTTTTCACTCATGGGGAAAGAGAATCCCCCTGCAACAGTGCCGGAAATATTGTAGGGATTTAGTTTTAGCTCCTGTTCACCGGTGAATAATTGTTCTTCCTCAACATAGCCAAGTTCAGGAACACCGGTAATTTCTGTATCATAGTCGGGATAATAGCCCCTGATATCATAGTTCCCTGAACCATCAAGGCTGTTCATTACCGGATAGGATATCCGGGCACCGACCTGTAGAAAGAATCCTGCTTTGTCGTAATTGGTGTTTCCGATTTCAAGAAAAACCGGAACTTCAATGTACATAATGGTGGTTTTTTCATTCACATCACGGTAACTGATCCTTCTTTCCACCGGATCGTTGGGCTGCACCCCTTCAAAGTCCATTCCGTTAAGGGTGTCTGTCAGGGACTTTGCTGAAATCTCGGAAGGGTAGGAGCTGAATCCGATTCCTATACCATATGAGAATAAGTCGCTGAAACGGTTGCTGTAGCCGAATTCTGCCTGGTATCCCAGGTTTGTCTTTATAACCCAATCGCTGTTTTTTATATCCTTGTTATGAAGGTAGGATGAACCGGCATTGACATTCAGGAACCACGATTCACCGGTTAAATTGACAGAAGCTGCGGTTGGGGGAGCGGATGCTGCTTTAACAGAATGATTGTTAAACCCGGAAGCAGAGGGAATCATTGCAAATGGTATATCCGGGCTTGCCCCGGATTCACCCGGTACAAATGTCAGCTGGTTTACATCTGGGAGCAAATTCAATTTAACTGCATCAGGTACCAAAAAATGATGTTGCATCTGAGACATCAGACTGCCACTTATACCTGTGAAAACAACGGTCAGCACAATTATGAATCGTTTCATGGCTTTACTGTTGGAATTGGTTATCTTTTTCAATATACTGGAAAATGGTTTCGCCTATTTTGAAGGTAACACCATTGATCAGGTCATACTCTTTTCCGGCAGCCATTTCGATTCTTTCGTCGTAAAGGGTCGGGAAATCTTTTTTCAGCGATACCATGACCGGCATTTTCCTGGTATTGTTGATGTACATTTTGGCATGTTTATCGCCGACAAACTGCTCTTTCTCCCAATTCATCTGAATTTCGCAGTTATTGGACATCCCGATAAAAACTTCGTTCATCCCGCCCTGCGAACTCATCCATTTATGCACGGCGATCATATTTCCCTCTTTGGCCCCGTTCAGGATCTTAATAAAGTATTGTTCAGCCGTGGAACGAACCGTTGCGATGGAGAAACCAAGTCCGGCGCCATAAAACATGAAGCAGATTACAATGGCAATATCTCCTTCAAGATCATGTGACATACCATACCAGACAAGGAAACTGAATATGACTGAAATCAATCCGCCAATGAGTCCGTGTTTCCAGTGGATGGTGGTCCTTACGGAGAGACTGTAGCCTATGGCAGCCCCGAAGAAAAGCCAGGGAATGGAGTCGGCGAAGAAACTCCTGTCTGGTTCATTAAATAACAGGATAAACAGGTTGCCAATGAAAAACGACAGGAAACCGATGACAGAACCAATGAGTCCCCTTAATAAAATGCGGCTGGTAACCGGCCAGCTCAGCCTCCGGTATTCTTCAGCATAGGCAAAAAAGCAACAAAGCAGGAATCCCATTAACATTCCGGTAATCAATGAAGGGCTTATTTTGCCAATGAAATTCTGTTCATCCTGTATATCGATATCAACAGGATAAAACCAATGAACCATGTTTGCTGATAATCTGTCAAACAGGCCGGCACCGGACAGTAAGATGAAAATCAGCCATGCCAGCAATCCGGCTATCAGACCATAAAGAACCCATTTAAGGTAATAGGCCTTGTTTTTGGTAGAAAAGGGGTCTTTGAGATCAAAATAATCCTGTTTTCCAACATGGCAGTTCTGCCCGAATTCGGGGCACATATATCCGCCTTTTACCCAGCAGTCGTTGTGAACAATATGTTCGCATTTTACGACAACCTTTTCTCTTGCCCTGATCTCATCAAAGCAATAAGGGCAGACCCTTTTCTTTTCATTGACCAGGGGTCTGTAATGCTTAACATATTTTAACTGAAATATTTTGTTTCTGATCAGCGGATAAATCAATTGGATCAGGATCAGGATCAATAAAAGCAGTATGACCCCGGCAAGTAATCCTGTCAGCAGTGTCTTGAGCATAGAATCGTTGCCACGGGGTTTTACCGGTCTGAATGAACTTCCGGGGCTATAGGTAACACTGCCGCTGGCAATGGTATCCTTATTACTATCCAGTATACTAAGGGTTAATTTAAGATCTTCTCCAATTAATACCCTGAATTGGTTTTTAAACCGGGCCTGGTAATCATTTGCAAGAACGTTAATTAAATTCCCCCAGAATTTTTCCTGATCGGGATCATCTTTACCAATATAGCCCCCCGGATTTCCGCTGCTTTCGCAAATGTCTTTAAGCGTTTCATTATGGCTGCTCCCGCAGTCCAAAACAAATATTTTAACTTTATTGCGATTACTTTTTATTTCCTCCAACAACTGATTTTCCTGGATAGCCCGGTACAAAGGAATGTTCCTATATTTCGGTATTTGATCGATATTATCGATTCCGTCGGTAAGCACAATCAGATAATTGTTGATGGAATCCTTAGCTGCTCTTTCAGCGATTTCAGGTATTTTATCATAACCCGGCTCGAGGATGGCGTTTTCATTGATGAGGAATTTATCGAATTCATGCAGCTTTATCCGGATAGCATTGTAAAGATCGGCATCACTCCCAGTAATATCAACACCTGAGAATTCAGACAGATTGCTACTGTATGGTCTGCTTGTAGTAATGGTATGGTGGCTCCATGAAGTGAAAACACTTCCCTCCGGCAGTTGCTTGATAAAATTCTTTATAGCTTCCGCTGATTTAACCAACAATGCGCCTGTAGTTTCACTTTTAACTATCAGTATCGAAATGGTAATTCCGGAAGGTATGATTGGTTTACCGGATGGATCTTTGAGCAACGCCAGTGAACCGGGGATATACTCAGGGGCTTTTTCCTTGTTATCCCCGGCATACTGATCGACTTTGAAGGTAACTGTTTTTAAATCTTCTATCGGTCTCTTCAGCTGCCTTTTGTTTTTATCATACCTGCTGAACCTGATTGAAAAGCTGTCATAAACAGGTTCATTGTTCACCAGTTCGAATATTGGCTTACTCAGGGATAAGGAATCATACAATTTGAAATTCTGAGCAAATAAAACATTCCCGTTTACTATTGCAATCAGGCAGATGAGCAGTTGTTTTTTCATTTTAGCGTCTCTTTAATTTTACCTTCTGCGGGTTGGCCATGTTTCAATTTCAGAAAAGGGGATGATTTTTCTGACATCTTTTCTGAGATTGTAAGAATAACCGTCCTTCTTTGTTAAAATCACCAGATCTTTATTCATATTCTGACAGAATAACAGAATTCCAGCATCCGGGATTGCTTCCTGACCAGACATGATCATGGCAATCCTGGTGTCGGGATCTTCCATGCCAAAGAACCGCCCGACAACACCGGGAATATCGCCGGGCAAACCTTCGATAAAATCCGTAAAAATGACCGACTGATTGACTTCGTTTCCGTTTTTGATAATTTCCCCCGTAAAAAAGCCGCTGGCATCCGGATTGGCCGGTAGTTCATCCAGGAAAAGCGAAAAGCGCGTGATGCATTTGTCATTCAGATAGAGCCTGCTGATGAGAGACCTGCTGAAAATATGGTTAAACTCTATGCAATAATGATCCTTTATTTCATGAACCGGCGGGGTAATCGCCCACTCGTAAAGGTCTTTCCATTTCACAAGTTTCATCTCCCCGGGGTTGTTATTCATAGCGCCATTTGACTTGTAGGAAAATATTCCGGTAAGGAAAGCCATTTTATGATCTTCCTGGGTATTGGGATCAATCACAAGCGCCAGTAACTTATGCTTATGCTCCTTGCTGGATAGGCGTTCCTGTACATCCAGGTCGTGGTTCGACAGGAATATTTTTATTTCAGGGTGGCTGTGGAACCAGGCTGTCAAGGTATATTCCCTGCCCGATTTTTCGCGATAATCCTGGATCAACCGCTCAAGCCGCACGCCAATTTTAGCCCCGAAGTTCAGCTGGTACTCCTCATAGATGGCATCATCGCCGGGCTCAATAAAGTCTTCGAGCGAAACATTGTATTTTTTAGGGTCCTGCCTGTCGGGTTCCCAGGCTCCGATCAGATAGCCTCCGGTTTCAGGAATTTTTCCTTCTGCCGCGCAGGATTCAAAAAAGAATTTATAGGTTTTCTTTATACAGGAACGGTGAATGTAGACTTTCCGAACCAGGGTATCGGCCCAGATGTCGTTCAGGTCAATGCAGAAAAAATCAGCACCTGCATTGTCAATCACGTGTTCCAGGCCCCGGCCTGCATCCAGGTTGTGTCTGCCTTTTCCGTCGGGTATTGACCTGGTGATGGTAATACCTCCGATTTTTTGCGGTTCAGGGATGTGCTCTTTTGCCGGCTCCGTTTCCGTGTCTGCGGATGCAACCTTATCCTTACCTGATGCCAGTGAACCGGGATGGTTAAACCGGCCTTCCAATGGTTTAACATCCACAACGTCTGCCTGACGCTTTTTTCTCTTTACCAGGGCATGGTAATATACCCATGCGCCAAACAATAATGTAAATACAACAAATACGGCGATGATTAACATTGTCCAGGGAAACCTGTCGGGTATCGATTCCGAAATATCATTTTCCAACTGAAAAATCTGATTGTTTACGCTGTTTTTTAGCTGTTTGATGGCTGCAATATTTTCCTCAGTAGTATCACCCCAAATAGCTCCCATACCCCCGAATTGTGAACTGAATGCACTGTCGGCCGCTTTGTTGATTGAATCAAAACGGTTGCTGACGGAGCTATACATCAGATTACAGGCATTAAACCGGGTAAAGAGTTTTTCCTTTTCCCAATTATAATACATGCCTGAGTTATTCTTTTTCCTAAACCGGTCAGATAATATAGAAAGTGAAGTCTTTAGGCCTATAAAATCAGTAAGTACGGAATAAAATGCCGGGCTGAAATCAGCCCTCAGTTGATCCATCCTACGCTGGTTGTCAGGGAAAACATCACTCATGATCCGGGTCAGGCCTGCATTGATGCCACTCCATTCCTCTTTGAGGATGGCAACAGCACGCTGAAGGCTGTCAATTTCATTTGATAAATCTTTGGTCTCACAGTCTTTCCGGCTGTCAGTGATGGATTCCAGTCTTGAAAAATCCTCTTCATATTTATCCAGTTTACTGCCGGTTTCTTTATTTTCAGATGAAATCTGCAATACCTCCTCTTTCAGCTTATCCTTATCCGTTTGGGTATCAGCCTTTTTTTCATTAATCAACAGGACAATTGAGCCCAGTTGACTTTTCAATCCGGCTGTTACAGTGCGGAACTCTTCTGCCCTGAACATGCCCGCAACTGTTTTTAATAGGGTCTCATTTTTTTTCAGAAAATCTTCACAGGGTACTACTGCCGGGCTTTTCTTATCTTTTGGTTCAGAAGTTCTTGCTTTCTCCTGCAGTGCTTCATCCTTGCCGGTTACGGGTTTTACTTCCTGAACAAGCGGGATGGATGGCTGCAAGTGGTTCAGGCTATCCGGTTTCCTGCCTTCTTTGAGGGCATTAAGACTGAATTTCAGGTTATTGAATTTCGCAAGGTCATTCAAAGCCAACAAATGACTTATACTATCTGACAGTGAGACCAGTTCCCGGCACTTAAATCTTCGAGGGTCAACATCAATACTTCTTTTAATATCCTTTAATTTATCAAAGGCAGCAATGGCCTTATCAATTTTACTGTTGATCCGGCTATAGCCTGTTGTATTGTTGTTTTTAGGATCAGCAGCTTCAAGAACCAGGGCTCTGTATTCATAATCGGCCTTATAGGACAGATTAAAGTCTCTGAGATACTCTTTACAATTAAACTCAGCGGGAAGAATAATGCTGACATTGATTGCCTGAAATTTATCAGACCATTCTTTACTCTTGCCAGAATACATGTTAATTGTTAATTCCAATCTTTCGGGTGTGGTATTTTTCCTGTTCAGCTTGTATATTATTGGTTTTTGCACTTTTTTATCAATGTACATCACTCCTTTATTGAAAGATGGTTCCTCCGGAACCAATAATCCGGGGTTTCCTTTTACTTCAATAAATGGTTTTAATGTTTTTGTAAGGTCAAGGAAATAACCGTCTCTTTTAGGTCGGCTATCCTGATTTTTAAGAACATTGTCAATTGTAGATTGCCTGTCAAATAACAAGATAAAATTCTCCCTTCCCGCCGGGGTAACCGGATTAATAGACATCTGTAACTTATCTGCCCCGGTTTTATCAAGGAAATACTTTATTTTAATTGTTATTACTCCAACATCTTCAGGTTTCCCTTTTGAACTTTCAACAATCAAAGGCACTGACACAGGAATATCAGTAATATAAACCAGTTTCACATCTCCGGGTGATAGCTGGCCTGAAACCAAAACAGGAAACAGGGACAGCAAACACAATAGCAACAAGAATTTCAAATGATTCGTCTTCATTTTTGCTGCTGGTTTTTATAGTTTTAGTTTGTTCTCCGGCCTGGTAACATGAAACTTCTGTTTGTTAAGTTCCAGTTCTGCCTTTCGTTTCATTTTCTTTTGAAAATTCACTTTAACTTTTTTCTGGATTTTTATTATCAGGAAATAAACCAGAATGGCCATCAGGATAGCCCCCAGAATAATGAGAAGTGTAGTCAGAAGCCTGGTTTTACCTTTTTCATTACTAACTGCAACATCTTCCTTTGATTCCTTTGAGTTCAAGGATAATTCGAGCAAAGTGCTGAGTTCGGTCAATAATCCTCCGATATTTTCCTTGTAGGCACTATAAAGTTTTCCAAAATTCTTGGCATCGGGGACTGTACTGAAATTTAAATTCAGATTTTCACTTTTTCTGTTAGCGCTGCTATAGTCTTCTTTCATTAAATCAATATCAGCAGCATTGTAGGTCAATGAATCTTTCGAATCAATCCACTTCTTATAAACCTTTTCATAAAGTTTTCTGTATTCATCCAGCAGACCAGGCATTAATTCTGCAGCTTTCACAGTATCTGATACAGTTCCGGTGGTTTTTTTCGGAGCCGAACCTGCACCTCCACCTCCCTTCATATTTTCAGGCAAAGCAACACTATTATCTGGTAATACCCCACCTGAATCTTGGTTTTCAGATGGATTCGTGCACTCCAAAATTAATTTTTTCGTTTTTTCATCAACACTACTCTTATAATTTTTGTACACCAACCTGTAACTGAATTCAAATTCTAAATTTTTTGAAGGATTATTAACAATTAACTTATAATTAACATTCTTTGCTTTATCAAAAACATTTATCTTTTTTATGGGGTTTAAAATATAATTCTCAGGGGTAAGGCTTATAAGTGATAATTCAAAGCTTAGCTCGAGTTTGCTTACTTTGTCAGCTTTTAGCGTATCTATTTTGTCATTGGTAAGATCATGCTCCACAAAAGTTGGTTTGAACTCAATAATAATTTCATCATTTCCTTTATCTACCCTTCCAATTACTTTTAAATAAGCTATTATTTCTTTAGGAAATAAATCAATCTTTTTTTCTTTCCTAGCGATTTCTTTTATTACTATTGAATTTTGCCTGAACTGTGCTTCAAGGTTTAATGGTGATAAAAACCATATCAATAAAATAATCATTCCAGTCAGAATCTTACACGATTTTAAATAGAATAATCTTATCCTCAGGATGCCCGGGTATGTGCGCGCTATTTGCGTAATTGCTTTCATTTTCATGGACAATTATATCTTGATTATATTTTTACCACTTGCCTTCAGTTCGATTTCTCTGGGCAGCACCAGCACCTTTCCGCCCTGTTTGTCTTTTTCTCTCAGATTGGAATAATCGGTGAAGATGCCTTCGCGCATATTGATCCAGCCCATAGGCTCGGCCTCTTCACGAACCCACCCGGCAACCTGGGTATCCTCCGGATAAGGATAGGAATCCAGGGCATGATAGAGCTGGTATTGCAGATATTGCCCGATTCTGAGGATGCGGGCGGCCAGTGTGGTGATTACCCCCAAATCCTTTTCATTGGAGCATACCCGGCCCTTGAACATTCCGGATGACCGGATATTCGGATGCCAGATATCGCTGATAAAGTTTAACTGGGGATTTCCCCGGGCCGAAGGGAAGTTGTTCGGCAGGCTTAACTTCAGGATATGCTCATCGCCAAAAACAGGTTTTCTGACTTCTTTGGTTCTGGTTTCACCATTTTCAACAAATTCAACCTTTTCAGGGGCAGTCACGCCGACAATGCTCCGTACCTTATAGGTGATATCATACTCAACAGGCAGGCCTTCAATGTTTTTCCGCCTGACTACGTATGAAATATGATTGTTGTTTTTACAGAGCTTATCAATCTCCATCCATTCAAACAGCAGCCGTTTTGATTGCCCGCTGATATCTTCCCGCTGAAAACTCTCAAATTTTCCCATCTCGGCAAATTTTGGTTAATGATAAAAAAGGCTGACCATCAACCCGCAATCGGTATCATGGTCAGGGTCAGTCTGTCGCCCGGCTGAATCCGGTAGTCAACAAGGGTGCGTTCTTCGCCGTTAATTTTTGTCTGAAGAATCTCCTCCTGGTCATCCAGCACCCGTCCGAGGTGGTAGGTGGCCGGATTGCCGCCGCCATCGGTCCGCGACAATCCGAGACCGGTAATCAGCTTATTGATGATCTCCTGTATCGAATTGGTCGGATCTTCGATTTCCACGGTATATTCGTTCCCCTGGTAGGCCAACAAAATAAAAAAAGTCTCTTCCATTTTCTGAGATTTTATGAGTTATTGAATCAATAGCTTCCTCACCTGTTGAATGTTGCCTGCAACAATGATTTCAACGAAGTAGATTCCCTCCGGCAGATGACTTACCCCGATGTTGGTTTCGCGGGAGGTAATCTGCTGCTCAAGCACTGGTATCCCGGCGGGATTGACAATGCTGAGCATGATATTGTTGTAATCCGCTCCGGCCACCTTTTCATGAATCACGACACCGATTGCATCGCAGGCAGGATTCGGGTAAATCAGGAAGAGATCATCTTCCCTGAAAGTATAAATCTTCTGTTGATATGCTGATGCCTCCGGATAGGCAAAGTTCCCGCACAGGGTTTCCCCGAAATCTCCGATGGGTTCAAGATAAACTTTATAGTCGGCAGGATCAAAGGCAACGCCCGGATAATAGTACTGAAGGTTGGCATCGGGTATGGGTTCGTTATTCTTATACCAGGTATAGGCATATCCCGATTCCGGGTAAATAAATAATACCGGATCACCGTCCAATGTCTTAACAACAACTGTTTCAGGCTCCGGAGCTGAAAATGTCGGTGAGAAAGTGACAGGAAAAACAACCAGCGGTGAAACACATCCCGTTGATTTGTTTGTTATCATACATTCCACAGAACCTGATCCGGAAGTGGTCAACCAGTTGATTCTGACTGAGTCGGCCGGCTCACCGGTTGTGGAACCTCCGGTGATGTTCCAACTGATTTCGGAGTTTTCGGGAACAGCATTTTCCAGATTGGAAATTTGGTAAACAATATCTTTCAGATTGCGGCAAACATTGGATGCGCCCAGGATGGAAAAGGAGGGCAGGGGAAACACTTTTAAATTTTTTGTAATTGAATCTGCGCATCCGGGTTCACTGGCTTTAACAAGAAGTTTTACATTGTATTCTCCATCATGGGCATATGTGTGCGTGGCATGCATTGTCGTAGCGCTGCCGCCATCACCGAAATCCCATTTCCAGAAATTGATCTCGTCATTTCCCAGATCATTGGCAGAAGTATTCTGAAAATCAACGGGTGAGTTGCCACAGGAATTTTCAAAAGTGAAACCTGCTTTTGGAATTGAATAGACCATCACTTTCATTTCCGCCATTCCAGGGCAATCCTGTAGTGAATTTCTGACAATAAGTTTAACTGTTTTTTCACCATATGAGGAATAAGTGTGGATGGGATTCTCTTCAGTAGAATGCTGTCCATCACCGAAATCCCAGAGCCATTCATCTATTTCACCTGCTGACAGATCTGTGAATATCATTGGCGATCCATCACAAACCCCATTGGCAGTGAAGTTTGCAGTGGGGGAGGGGTTCACGGTTATGGTAAACGTTTTTGAAGGTCCTGAACAGGGAGTAGCTGTATGAAAATCGAATTTTGGAGTTACTTCTACGGTGGCTATTACAGGAGAATCTCCACTGTTAACGGCAGTGAATGGTGAAATACTACCGATTCCATTTCCTTGCAATCCGATTTCAGGTTTATCATTGGTCCACTCAAAAATGACTGTTCCTCCGGTATTCTCAGATGAAAAGTAAACAGCTTCAACTGTTTCACCATTGCAGGCTATCCGGTTATCAGGCTGATTTACCTGCCCTGAAGGATTAACAATAATGGAAAATTCTTCGGAGGGCCCGGCGCAGGAATCTGAATCGTAATGAAAATAAGGCGTTACTGATATGGTTGCATACAAAGGAGCAAAGCCCGGATTATTGGCAGTAAATGCGTTGATTTCATTATAACCCGATGCAGGTAAACCTATTTGTGGTTTATCGTTTGTCCATGTATAAGTGGTAAAACCTGCCGTATTGTTTGAACTAAATGAAATCGGCTCAGTTTCTTCATTGTTGCATACATGCAAATCAGATGTTGAATTTACCTGCCCATTAGGATAAACCATCACTGTTTCTGTCCCTGTGGCATCATTATAGCATCCATTTCTATCGGACACTCCGACCAGAATATATTGAAATCGTCCTATATCAATTGGCTCATGATTGAGAACAAAAACTACGTCATCTGAAACCTGTTGATAATTTTCACCATTAAAATTATAGAAAAAGGTATAAGGGGCTGTTCCGAAAATTGCTGTGAAAACAATCGGAACTACGCTTCCATTGTGACATGTTGAATCACCCCCGTTGATGTACGCATTTGGTAAAGGGTTGACAAAGATGGATATTGTATCAGTATCAGATGATAATCCCTCTTTCACTATCACATTGTATAGTGTAGTAACTGTTGGATTGGCTATGGGATTGGAAATTGTACTGTCGTTCAGGCTTTTCCCCGGGCTCCATAAATAAGTATAAGACCCTGTTCCTCCACTGACAAAAACGTTTAATTGTGACGATTCTCCTCTGCAAATTGAAGATGGAACAGCTTTTACACTATCTATTTTTAAGGATAATCCTGTTTGTCCGATAACGTAACCGGTTACAACAAAAAAACAAAATAGCAGAAAGTAAAATCTTCTCATAGTTGTTTTGATTTTTAGTACTTCCATTATCAGAAAAACAACATCTAACTCACCGTAAACTGTCCGGGCATTTCAACAGAGATAATTCCTGCCCAAATGCACATAAGTTTGCATGATTTGGTCAGCCCCGGATTACCTGCTACCATAGTCGTTGGATTGCCAGGCATCCAGGGGGACGGAGTATTGGGTATGCATGGCATAGGAGTCAGTGCGCCCATGGCAGCGGATGTGGCAGCAGCCACCACCGGGTTGGCCAGCGACTGGCACATCCCGAAGGGTAATATATTAACCATGGGTTTATTGTCCATAATGGTAGCCATGGGATTACCGCAAAGCATTATTCTGCAAACCGGTAATACCATAAGTGTAGAAGGTGCAAGTCCCATACTGCACTTCATAACTGCCCCATTGCACACAAATTCAGCCATGTTCAGTTAATTTTAACCATTCCTCCCGATAATTCCAACTGGCCTCCACCGTTAACCACTGCCTTGGCACTGGCCTTCTGCTCCAGTTGTGTCCCTCCATCGAGGCTCATTTTCATGGTAGCATTGAATTCCACATTGCTGTCCGCACTTCCTTTGATATTGTTCGCCTGAAGTTCAAGATTCTGAGCGGCTGTGATCTTAATGTTGTCTGCTTTGATTTCCAGATCGCCTTTGGCCTCTATCAGAATCTGTTTTGAGTGGGATGCAAGTGTAATGGAGTAATTGTAGTTGTCCGGACTGCCATCGTAAATTTTTATTTCTTCGCTTCCCTGTTTATCGATCATTTCGATGGTGTGTCCACTGCGGGAACGGATGGTTTTATAATCGTTGTCACTGGTCTGCCAACGCTGATCCGGTTTTGTCTTACCATTATAAAAGGAACCGATCACATAAGGACGTTCAGGATTTCCGCCTTCAAAACCTATCAGAACCTCTTCACCGATTTCGGGAATAAAATGAAAGCCTTTGTTTTCTCCTGCATAGGGTGTAACGATTCTCATCCAGGGAGTATCCAGTTTATTGCCCCGCTGCCAGAATAATTCAGCCCTGATCCTGCTGAGGCTTTCAGGGTCAGCAGTGTCCTTAACCACTGCACTGTGCGGTTCCGAAAATACCATGATGTCAGGATTGGAATAGGGCGGTTGCTTAAGTTCATAAGGAACTGCTTTGAAATCGTTTTTATAGTTCCCGCTTCTGTCGCAATAATGATTCAGCTGAATGACTGTAAATTTACCATGATTGACCGGGGGCGGACTACTGCCATCGGAACGCTTCTCGGTTTCAGTTTCTTTAATCTCAATACTTCCGCCCAGCATAAGGTTGGGATCATCGCTGCTCCCCTGGCAGAACATAAGGTTGGAGATGGCCGATGATTTTGCCAGGTTGGTGATTGTTGTCAACTCATCCAGACATGGTTTCTCATAAAAACCACCCTGAAAAAAATGATTGGCCTGCTTGTCGAAAACCTTATTGCTTGCATCATGCGCAGTTTTTGACAACAAAGGAATTTGCTGACTGGCTGAACCGGATGCATCGAATGATTCCTGTTTATTGAGCATGTAATCGTGTGCCGTGAACGTATGATTCAAGGCATTGGTTTTTACAGAAAATTCGAAGTCGAACAGGTCTTTGCCAAATTCAAGAGTAGTGGATTTTTTAGGCAGGGATCCAAACCTCAGGGTCGTCCCGTCATAAAGAAACCATTGTCCATGACGAATGGCGAGCCGCCTGATGAAATCAAACCCGGTTTCATTAAACTGGACTGTATATTTAAGCTGAGTATCCGCTGATCCGGAAATATCCTTTTGCCTGATATTATAATCTGAGCAGATTGTATCTACAATCTGATGAAGCGGTTCATTTTCGAAAGACCTGAAATTCTGAATATCAGCCATGGCAAGATCGGGGCTCATGGCGTGGATTTGTATCAGGTCGCCGGAATACTGGTTCGATCGGGTTGTCTTAAGTTCATAAACAATACCGGAAAATTCGGTTTCTTCATTGTTATGGACCAACGATTTTATTTTCAGCTTAACCGGTTTACCGATAAGGTTTTCGGATTTATCTTTATCGAGCAGGTCTTTCCTGATGGTAATATATAAATGATGGTGCATCAATACCTGCTGGGAAAGCGAGATATTCAGGAAGTCTTCAATGGGTGTGTTTCCTATTGAAATGTCAACATCAGTTTGAATAGCCATCTTATGACATTTTATAATTATTTTTTCCAGAGATTTGTGAATGGAGGCGCGTTACCGATTTTTATGCTGTTCGCCGATATGGTAAACCGGAGGATCATTGGCATGTTGTTCACCGCGTTAAAACTCTCATGATAGGAAATGCAGGCTCCATCTTCGAAAGCCAGCTCTTTTTTCTTGTTGTTCCTCAGCGAGAACTCGATTACACCACTCTTGAAACCCATTTTTGCGAACATCCATTCTGCAATGGTAGTTTTATCATTCGATTCAACAGTTACATGAATCAAACCTCCCCTTGGGGTTCCTGAAGGTTTTCCGGTTTCATCTATTTCCTGCGAGAACTCGAAATCACATTCGAGCACCTTCATAGTGTCAGTTGCACCACTTGTAAACCATAAATAAGCCTCTAATGCCATTTGATTAAATTTGGTTAAAGGGTTAAAGATGCCTCAGATCAATGATAAAATGATAAAACAGGTAATGAGTTCCTGTCCGGGAATTGCGCTGTTATTGACGGAATCCGATCACTTTCTCAAGGATCCAAGACATCCTTTTATGCTAAAATCATAATTTTATTCAGTCCATTTATTTTCATGGACTGCAGCGCCCATTTCGATGTGTTTTGCCGAAATGGTGAACAATTCAAACTGACTGCTTTCGTCAAGTGCATCGAACATCTCTTCGTAAGCTACAAGAATGGCATCCTGAAATTTCAGTGTTTTCATGTTGGTGCCATCTCTTTTGACAAATTCAATCGAGCCGGATTTAAATCCGAATGGGTCACACATCCATTCAAGGAATTCTGTGTTACCATCGTTGGTAGATTTCACTTTGAAATGCATTTTACCACCACGGACAACAGCTGCAGGCTGTCCTTCAATGTCGGTTTCCTGACGCAGTTCATAGCTCAGGTGAAATACGTCTCTTTCCTTGAGACCATCAACTTTTAATGTCACAATTCCCATAGTTTTAATTATTTAGGTTAAACATAAGTCCGACCATTCACTATATATATAAATACTGCATGGTTAATCAACTTTCTGATCCCATTCCTTTCCGGCAGTCCCTTCATGCCCTGTGAGTTTGATGTGGAAATTTTTGGCTGCAAAAAAGGGTTTGATATCAATCTCAATCGTAATATCCTTTGTGACCGGGTCCTGCCTGATGTCCTGGTATCTGTAATCCTCAATCAATTTGCCTGGTCCACGGTAATCGTCAAGAAACTTGGTAATTTCCTCCTTAAGGTCGTTTTTAAGTTTGGTATTCCAGTTTTGGAAAGCAACATCATTGAAGAAATTCATAAACACCTTTCCGATCCAGTCAAAGACTCTTACAATAGAATACTCCCTGAGACCGATCGGATTACCGTTGAACAGGGATTTATTGGAGAAGGCCATCACCCTGTTGTCCTCATAAACAATCGGAATAACGCAGAGATCGATCAGGCTGGCGATTTCAGATTTTAACAAATCGAGTCTTGTTCCCTGAACCTCGTTGAGTGTTCCGTGCTTTTTACCGGCAGCGCCCTGTGATATTACAATACCATCGGTATTGTATAGTTTTCCAGCCAAAGCACCAGCACCCGGAACAAACAGGGGTTCTTCTTCATCAACCTCAGTATAGTTCTTGCGACCTACAAGCCAGTTACAGGTCAGCAGGACACTTGAAAGGAAAACATCGCCGCCACTGAAACTTTCTTTTTCAAGTGATTCTTTCAGCATTTTAAAATCCGGTCTGTCTTTATAGTCTGTAATTAATAACACTTTGTTCTTGTAAGCGATTTTACCCCAGATATTCACAGCCTGCTTGGAACCAAGATAGCCTGGAATTACAAGCAGGCTGTAATTGTTTTTGAGGTTCAGCCTGTCATAGAATTTATTCAGTTCGTCTGCAACGGTTCTGAAAAATCTGGATTCGGAATCCTGTAACTGGTTTTTGTCAGCATTGATGATAGAAAGGTATTCCACTTCAGCAGCTTCGGAATTTTTAAAGAACAGCGATACAGCCCTGTATGCCCTTTCCAGTTTTTCGGTTCTCTTAAATGTGTTTTTCAGGTTTTTCTTTAATGTGAGATCTACTTTTACTGCTTCTGACTTGCATGTCTCGACCATATCAGTAACTTTTTCATTACCGGCCAGTAAGGCGATCCACATACCCAGACTTTTTTCGAGATTTTCCCTGTTTTCCCGGAATTCACTTTCCGAAAGGAAAATACTTTTTGATGCACGGTTTGCAGGATTCATATTCTCAAGGCCGTCAACAGCACCTTCGATTAAATCGAATCCCCCGAATTTTTCCAATTTACCGATGCTATGATCAAGTACCTTTGCCGGTTCTGCAATCTGATCAACTTCTTTCAGAATTTTATCCAATTGCTGAGCCTGACCCTGATCGTTCTGTATTTGTTCATTTTCTAGTTTTGCCATTTTATTTGTCTTTTTGGAACCACCCCTTTATTTAACATTCTGAAGTTCTTTGAGCAATGCCTGAAGCGATTTTATCAGATCAGCTTTGCTTTCCGGGTCAGAAACAGCTTCCCTGAGCACTTTATTCGCCCTCAGTTGTTTCTCGATTTTCAGGAAATCTTCTTTCTGGTTTTTCAGGTCTTTCAGAAACTGGGATTTTTTAATGAGTCCATCCATTTCAAAATCCCGGAGCTCATTAAAATCCATTGTCTCTTTTCTGGATTGTCCGTTCATATCTTCAAATTCCAGTTTTATACTGGGCTTGTATTTGTTAAAAACGTCTTCCATCGTTCTTAAACCTTTAACGACTTCAGCTTTTGCAGGTGGTTCATCGGTTAACTGTTCTACCAGTAATGTCCTGTTCTGAGGAAATTCGATGATTGCATCGCTGGTTTCCACCTCAAGTACTCGTGTAATCACTGTTTTTCTTGCCATACCTGTTAAGTTTTCGTTATTGAAATTATCATCGTTAAATTGTTGATTCAGATTGTTTGTGTTTTCCTGTTCATTGTTTATCTCCTGTCCCGGCGTATCTGTGGATTTTCCGAATAGCTGTTTAATCGCCCTGATGAAAGAATTCACTGACTGTTTATTTTTAACTTATGCAAACACTCAATAGGACCAGTTGTATTCCGATTTATTGTACTGCAATACAACTTTTGATCCTTTTGAGATTTTTCCGGAAATGATCAGTTTAGATAAAGGTCGCCGGATACGGTTACGGATGACTCCAATGATGGGTCTGGCACCGAACTGTATTGAATAACCCGAAGCGGCAAGGTTTTTCTTTGCTTCCGGCCGGATAACCAGTTCAATTCCAAGTTCGTCCAGTGCCTTGTACAGGCTTTTCATATTAATATCAAAAATGGTCATCACAATTTCTTCTGAGATCGGAGCAAATGGTATTATCTCTGTAAGTCTGCCCAGGAATTCAGGTCTGAAATGGCGTGACATAATCTCCATAAGCTCATTGGCGGGTGGTATCTTCTTTTGTTCAAACGTCTTGAAGATGTAATCGCTTCCGATGTTGGAGGTAAATAAAACGAGAGCGTTTGAGAAATTGCCTTCTTTCCCTAGCCGGTCATGTAATTTGCCTTCATCAAGAATTTGAAGGAAAATGTCGAATACTGAGGTATGGGCCTTCTCAATTTCATCGAATAAAACCACCGAGTATGGTTTCTGTCTTATCTTATTTACAAGTACTCCTCCTTCCTCATACCCAACGTAACCCGGGGGAGCTCCATACAGTAATGCAGCCGAATGTTCCTCTTTGAACTCCGACATATCAAACCTGATCATTGAGGACTCATCCTGAAAAAGGAATTCCGCAAGGGCTTTGGCCAGTTCAGTTTTTCCTGTGCCGGTTGGTCCCAGAAAGAAAAATGAACCAATAGGCTGGCCTTTCTTATTCAGCCCTGAGCGGGATTCATAGATGGCTTCAATAATTGTTTTTATGGCATGATCCTGTCCGACAACCCGGCTTTTGATAATCTCCTCAGCATTGATTAGTTTGTCCCGCTCTTTTGTTTTGATTTTCCCCAAAGGAATTCCGGTCAGCTGGGCGACAATAATGGATATATCGGATTCATCAATACTTTCTTTCTTCGTATGGGCCAATGTTTCCAGTTTATCCAGAAAGGCAGTAAGGAACTGAAATTTATCCTCTGTGGAAGTCAATGAATCCAATTCAGTATGGTCCTCAATTCCTGAAAGTAAAGAATAACTTATCCTGTTATGGATTTCTTCATAAAGCCAGCCAAGTTCAATGGTCAGCCCAACGGAAGTCTCTGTCTGTTTTTTTTGCTCTATTGACTGAAGTTTATTTTTTAACTGCTCAATTTCCTTTTCAGAAATCTCATTCATGGTATTGATAAGCGAAAGGGTCCTGTCAATCAGATCAAGTGCAGAATCAGGAAGACACCGTTCAGTAAGATAACGTTTTGCAAGTTTAATTGCTGTTTTAATCTCATTATCCTCAACCTTCAGGTTATGATGTACCTCATAGCTGTTTTTAATTTCTTTGATTATCCTGAAGGTTTTTTCTTCGTTGGGCTCTTCCAGTTTTAGGTTTTCGAACTTCCTGCTTAATTCCTTGTCTGATTCAATGTGTTTTGTATATCCATCAACAGAGGAGGTTCCGATTATGATTATCTCTCCTTTGGTCAGTTCCTGTTTCAGAATTCCGGCTATTGAATTCAGGGTATTGTGTTTGTCAGCAACATTATCGAGCGATTCAATGATCAGAATTGCTTTTTCGAAACTTCTGATTTCATCGACGGTGGTTTTAAACCTGTCTTCTATCTCACCTTTATAATTGGCTCCGGCAACCAGGCTGCTGGCATCGAGCTCGAATAATTTGATATCTGTAAGAAATCCCGGAATAATCTTGTCTGAAAGTCTGTGTGCCAGTCCGTTGATAAGAGAGGTTTTTCCAACACCTGACTCACCGAGAATCAATACATTTGATTTGAATTTCCGGCCCAAAGCTTCGATAATTGATAAAATCTCCTTTTCCATCCCAACGACCGGCGGGACCATACCCTGCTGAACCAATAAGGATTTATCAAAACAATATTTGAATAAAGCAGAAGCTTTTCCGCCGGATTTTGGTGACTGGATTGCAGATCCGGCATTTGATTTACCTCCAATATCAGTTTGTTTTGAGAAATAATCAAGAATTTCGTTGTGACTAAGCGGAAATGATTTTAATTGCTCATAGGTAAAACCTACACCGGGGGTGCATAATGAAGCTAAAATACAAATGGGATCAATCAAGTTCTTGCCAAACTTCAGCCTGTAATTATCAGCTTCTGAAAAAACCGCGATGGCAGAATCATCCATAGTTGGATTTTCGGGTATCTTGGAAGTTTTCGGGTAGAGTTTGGTTCTGGCTTCGGCCCAGTCAACAAGGTAATAGTAATCTTTTTTTATTTCTTCAATAAAATCAGGTAACCCAAAATCCTTATGTAGAATGGCTTTTAATAAATGCCCCGGGTAGATATGCTCGTTCAAACATTCCCTGGCAACTGACCCGGAAACATGAAGTGCATTCTTCACTTCTTCAGAATATTGAAATTGAATCATAAAACCTTGAGTATTTAGGGGTTAATACAGTCAAAGTTATCTTCAGATTCTATATAATTGAACAAATGTAAGCAAAAGACCATATTTATCCAAATAAAAATGTTTTTTTACGTAAAATTGATTTATTCTTAATAATAGTTAAAAATATTGTCATCCGTAAAATATTTTTTATATCGGAATTATTGTTTTTTACGCCTGCCGGGTTAAACAGCAAGCAACCTGATATTTTTGTTTATTTTTAAATAATATCATAAGGAAATGCAGACTTTCCTTATATTTATTTGATGGTTTAGTCTGTCAGAAAAGGATCACAGGCTGAAGCGAAATGAAAACAGAATGTCTAATTTTCTGCCAATGTCAGTAAGCGGGCTCAGATTTGAGTCACCGGTCAAAAAAACATCCTTCTGAAACATTAAAGAAAAAGCCTTGTTTGTAGAATTGAAAAGGAAAGAAACAGATACAGTGTATTCCTTTCTGCATATGATCCATTTTATCTTACCAATAAAATGATGTATCTTTGCCCCTTCAAATCCGGGTCATATCAAATAGCCAAAGTAGCTGTTATGAGTTATATAAATTTCGATAAAAATCAGCTGGTAAACCTTGAATACAGTTTGCCGAAAGAACTCCTGAGGTCGAGCCGTGAAGGAGCTTATGCAAGCAGCACCATCATCAATTGCAATACCAGAAAGTATCACGGATTACTGGTTGTGCCTCAGCCGGCAATAAATGGTGGAAACCATGTTCTTTTATCTGCTTTTGATGAAACGCTGATTCAGCACAACGCGGAATTTAACCTGGGAATCCGCAAATATCAGGGAGAAGTTTTTTCTCCGAAAGGTCACAAATACCTGAAAGACTTTAATACTGAGCCCATTCCGAAACTTACTTATGGTGTCGGGGGCATAGAATTTACCAAAGAGATGCTTTTTTCGCATAAGGATGGCAGAATGGTCATCAAATATACGCTTGTAAACGCACATTCTCCTACAATAATCCGTTTCAGGCCGTTTCTTGCATTCCGCAACATCCATGCACTCAGCAAGGCAAACTATGACGTTGATACCAGTTACGAAGCCATTTCCAACGGAATCAAGCTGAGAATGTACAGGGGATATTCCTATCTCCATCTCCAGTTTTCAAAAGAACCTGATTATATACATGTTCCTGACTGGTACTACAATATTGAATACATTAAGGAGAAAGCACGCGGTTATGACTATCTTGAAGACCTATTTGTTCCCGGGTACTTTGAGATGCCCATTGCCAAAGGAGAAAGCATTTATTTTTCTGCAGCTACCGAACCGGTGATCCCGGGAACGCTTAAAAGGCTGTTCAACAGTGAAATTGAGCGTCGTGTGCCACGTGATAGTTTTGAAAATTGCCTGTTGAATGCATCACAGCAGTTTATTGTGAAGAGTGGTAAAAAAGTTGAAGTGATTGCAGGTTACCCATGGTTTGGTCGCTGGGGTCGCGATACTTTTATATCATTGCCTGGTCTGGCGCTGGTAGTTGGTGAATTTAAAACGGCAAAGGCTGCGATTGATACCATAATCCAGGAGATGCGCGGACCGCTCTTTCCGAACAAGGGAATTGGCGAACAGGCCCTTTATAATTCGGCCGATGCACCCCTTTGGTTTTTCTGGACACTGCAGCAATATGGTTTATATACCAAAACAACCCGGAAACTATGGAAGGAATACGGAAAGAAGCTTAAAACCATTTTGGAAGGATTTCGAGCCGGTACTGCCTACAACATAAGAATGCATGACAATGGTTTGATCTATGCAGGTGAGACCGGTTATGCAGTCACCTGGATGGATGCTGTTGTTGAAGGAAAGCCAGTTACACCCCGGATAGGATATACTGTCGAAATCAATGCTTTATGGTACAATGCCCTGATGTTTGCCATGGAACTGGCAACCCAGGCCGGAGATCAGGAATTTATCAACGAATGGAAAGATATTGCAGCGGCCTTTCCACAGGCTTTTACAAATAATTTCTGGGATGCCCGTCGTGGTTATCTCGCTGATTACACCAATGGAGACTACAAGGATTTCTCGGTCAGACCGAATATGGTGTTTGCTACTTCTTTGCCGTACTCACCTGTAAATGAAGAGATGCGTAACAGTATCCTTGAACGGATCCGCTCCGAACTTCTTACTTCCCGTGGTCTGAGATCCCTTGCGCCAAAGAATCCGCTTTATAAAGGTGTTTATGCCGGTAACCAGGCACAGCGCGATATGGCTTACCATCAGGGCTCAGTTTATCCATGGTTACTGGGCCATTTTATTGAAGGGTATCTGTCTATTCATGGCAAATCGGCCCTTAAATTCGTAACTGATCTTTATTTCGGGTTTAAAGAGGTGATGATGGAGCATGGTGTCGGCACCATTTCTGAAGTTTACGATGGTGATCCGCCGCATAAACCGGGAGGAGCCATTTCACAGGCATGGAGCGTTGCGGAGTTGCTCAGAATCAACTGGCTGATTAGGCAGCACTCGGCAAAATAAGATCGTTTTCATAAAATGCGTTCATTATAAATTGAAACAGAAGGGATTTAAAGTATGAAAGTACTGATGTTCGGTTGGGAGTTTCCACCTCATATTACCGGGGGACTTGGCACCGCTTGCTTCGGGATGACAAAAGGCCTGCTTAAAAACGGGGTTGAAGTTCTTTTTGTTGTTCCTAAGGCATATGGCGACGAAAGCCAGGAGGCTGTAAGACTGATTAATGCCAGTGATATTACCATCGATATCAGGAAAGCTGAACAACAGGATTTCTGGAAAAATATCACCTACCTTGAAGTCAATTCAAGTCTGGTGCCTTACGTCGGACCTGAGGCTTTCGATAACCTGATTGAAAAAGGAGAAGCTTATTTCAACTGGTCTGAAGAATCCATTTATAATGCCCGTTACACCTTCTCGGGTAAGTATGGCGCAAACCTTCTCGAAGAAGTTTCAAGATATGCTCTGGTAGGCGCACAGATAGCTTCTGAGTCGCAATTCGATCTGATTCATGCACATGACTGGCTTACCTACCCTGCCGGTGTTGCGGCAAAAAAAGCAAGTGGAAAACCACTGGTAGTGCATATGCATGCCACCGAATTTGACCGCTCCGGTGAAAATGTCAACCAACAGGTGTATGATATTGAACGCCAGGGTATGGAAGCTGCCGACAGGGTAATTACTGTAAGTAACCTTACACGTAACATTGTGATTGATCGTTACGGGATTGATCCTGATAAAGTTGTTACTGTCCACAACGCTGTGGAACCTACCGACAGGTCAGATTTTGAACACATTGAAAAACATGTTCCCGAAAAGGTAGTAACCTTCCTTGGTCGGGTAACTTTCCAGAAGGGCCCTGAATATTTTATTGAAGCTGCTTATAAAGTACTTCAGCGTGACCCGAATGTCCGCTTTGTAATGGCCGGCACCGGCGACCTGCTCGAAAAAATGATCAGACGGGTCGCTCAGTTGCACATAGCCACGAAATTCCATTTTACCGGTTTCCTTCGTGGGGAAAATGTCGATCGCATGTTTGCCATGAGTGATGTTTACGTGATGCCTTCGGTATCGGAACCATTCGGAATTTCCCCGCTGGAGGCCATGAGATCAAATGTGCCGGTGGTAATCTCCAAACAATCGGGTGTTGCCGAAGTGTTGCAACATGCCCTGAAAGTTGATTTCTGGGACATAGATGCCATGGCCGATGCCATTTATGCATTGCTTCGTTATAACAGCCTTTCATCCGTTTTCTCAAAATATGGTGCCAGTGAAGTTGAAAACCTGAAATGGGAGAATGCAGCCAGGCTGATAAAAGAAGTTTATGAACAGGTCAAAGATAGTTACTGAACAATCAGAAGAAAAATACAGCGTGTTATGAGATCAATTTGTTTTTATTTCCAGGTTCATCAGCCATTCAGGCTCAGGACATACAGGTTTTTTGACATCGGTGCCAGCCACCATTATTATGATGAATTCCAGAACAGATCCATTATTAAACGTGTTGCAGAACGTTCATACATTCCGATGAACAACCTGTTGCTTGGTCTCATCAAAGAGTATGGCGCGGCATTCAGAGTCAGTTTTTCTATTTCCGGCTTAGCCCTCGATCAGTTCGAGTTGTATGCTCCTGAAGTGCTGGCCAGTTTTAAAAAGCTTGCTGCGACAGGAAATGTTGAATTTCTGGCTGAAACTTATGCCCACTCTCTGGTTGCCCTGAAAGATCCCGAAGAATTCAAAAGTCAGGTAAATAAACACACCGATCGGATTGAACAGTTGTTCGGAGTCCGGCCTACGGCTTTTCGCAATACTGAGTTGATTTTTTCTGATTATATAGGCTCGTTGGTTTCTGATCTGGGCTTTAACCTGATGCTTACTGAGGGTGCCAAGCACATTCTCGGATGGAAAAGTCCGAATTTCCTGTATTGCAGCGGAACCAATCCTAAGTTGAAATTATTGTTACGCAATTATCAGTTGAGTGACGACATTGCCTTCAGATTCTCGAATCAGAGTTGGATTGAATGGCCCCTTACCGCTGACAAGTTCGCTAAATGGCTTAACAATTTTGATAAGAATCAGCCTGTACTGAATATTTTTCTCGATTATGAATCGTTCGGTGAGCATCAGTGGGCTGAAACAGGCATTTTCGATTTTATGAAAGCAGTTCCTAAACAGGTTTTTGCCCATACCAATTTTACCTTCGGCACTCCTTCTCAAATAGCTTCAAAGCTTCAGCCGGTTGCTGCGGTTCACGTGCCACACCCGATATCCTGGGCCGATGAAGAACGTGACCTTACAGCATGGCTTGGCAACGAAATGCAGGATGAAGCTTTCGATAGTCTCTATAACCTGGCAAAGTCGGTTCGAAATTGTAATAATAAGGAAATTCAGAAAGACTGGCTCTATCTGCAGACCTCCGATCACTTTTATTATATGTGCACCAAATGGTTTTCCGACGGGGCCGTTCACAAGTACTTCAATCCATACAGCACCCCCTATGAAGCCTTTATCAATTACATGAATATCCTTTCCGACTTCATTGGCAGAGTCGAACGCAGCAAGAGGGAACCTGGTGAAGAAGTTGAAACTTTCATTGTTCCAGACCCCTTAATATACCACAAAAGCAGACCCAATACGAAGATCGTAAAAGAAACCAGGTCTGAAAACGGCCAGTTACCCAAAGGCAAATCAGTGAGCAAAACAAAGCAGAAAACCGTTACAAAGCCTGATAAAAAGAGCGGGACTGGAAAAAAGGAAGGAAGTTTTGAACTCCTTTTAAAGCTGACAGGAAAGGAACTGAAAACGGTTATTGATAATATTGAAATCAGGGATCTTGCCTATTCACTTTCTGATAAAGCAGAAGCTGAAATTGAGAAATTCAGAAAAAATCTTCCGGCAGCCTATCGGAAAGAACTGACCATGTTGATGAAGGAATTAGGTAAGCCTCGCAAAGCAATCATCGAAACCCATCGGAACAAAATGATTGAACAGCTCAGGTCTTTATTTTAACTCCCTGATTACAATTGGGAAAATCTTTAATTAAACCTTGGATTTAAACTTACACTGAATCTTAATAAAGTTAATTGACAGGCCTCCACTTTCAGGTGGCGGCTTTATTGTTGAATATTGACAAAACCTGAAATGACTGAGCAAAAAAATATCAAGCCTGACTATATTTTTGAAACGAGCTGGGAAATATGCAACAAGGTAGGAGGCATCTACACAGTAGTATCCACCAAAGCTCCGGGTATCCAGAAGGAATTTGAAGACAACTACATTCTGATCGGTCCCGATGTCTGGAAAGAGACCAATAAAAATCCTGATTTTATTGAAGATCGATATATCTACCGCTCCTGGCGCGAGCATGCAGAAGCACAGGGGATCAGACTCCGTATAGGTCGTTGGAACATCGAAAGCAACCCCATCGTCGTACTGGTTGATTTTACACCATATTTCCAGATTAAGGATAAAATATTCGCCAATTTCTGGGAAACATACCAGTTGGATTCCATCTCTGGTCAGTGGGACTATGTAGAACCTGCTCTTTTCGGTTATGCTGCTGCAAAAGTTATTGAAAGTTTCTACGAGTTTAACCTGACTGCCCACGATCGGATTATCGCCCATTTTCATGAATGGATGACAGGGACGGGTGTTCTTTATCTTCGCGAATATGTTCCGCAGGTAGGTTGTGTGTTCACTACTCATGCCACAGCTTTGGGAAGAGCGGTTGCCGGTAACAACCTCCCGCTATACAGCGAATTCTCAAGTTATCCTCCCGATGCCGCAGCCCGGCGTTTTGACATTGTTTCAAAATTTTCACTTGAGCGCGCGGCAGCCCAGAGCAGCGATGCTTTCACAACAGTGAGTGATATTACGGCCCTCGAATGCACTCATTTTCTTGGAAGACCGGTTAACCTTGTTACTCCGAATGGTTTTGATGACAGTTTTGTCCCAACATCTGCTGAATTTGAAAATCGCCGTGGAATGGCCAGAAACAAACTGATGCAGATATCAAGGGCTATGTTCAACCTCGACCTTCCTGATGATACATTGCTGCTGGTTAACAGCGGCAGATACGAATTCCGAAACAAAGGCATTGATTTATATATAGATGCTCTGGCAGCCTTAAACCAGGAACAGGGACTCACCAGGACAATTGTTGGTTTTATTACAGTACCGGCAAATCACTCCGGTCCTTCAGCTTCTCTGCTGGCAAGGCTGAATGATCCTGATTTTAAAGCACCTACCCATGGTGAGTACCTTACTCATGGGCTTTTTGACCTTGAGCACGATCAGGTTATCAATAAAGCAAAAGCGGCAGGCCTGCTCAACAGGCCTGAAGATATGGTGAAATTGATATTTGTGCCGTCTTACCTGAGTGGCGTTGATGGCATTTTTAATTTCTCGTATTATGAGTTGCTCATTGGCTTTGATCTTTCGGTATTTCCATCCTATTATGAACCATGGGGTTATACTCCACTTGAGAGTCTGGCTTTTCATATTCCGACAATTACAACCTCATTGGCCGGATTTGGACTCTGGATCCGGGAGAAGCGGAAAGATCATGAGCCAGGAGCATGGGTCATCGAACGGACGGATACAAACAGTGAAGTCGTCACCCGCCAGATCAGCAGAATTATTCTGAATTATTCAGCTTTCGATAAAAAGGAAGCGGAGGATGCCCGTTTAAAAGCATTCAGTATATCCCGTATCGCTTTATGGCATGAATTAGCCGGTAAATATCTTGAAGCATATACCGTTGCTCTGAAAAAAGTTCAAAGCCGTGAAGAACTCTTTCGCGACAAGCGAACACCCGATCTGCTGATGGCATTTCCGCTGAAGAAACAACAGACGCCGGTCTGGAATAAAGTACTGGTAAAACCAGGAATTCCGGAAAGATTTAATGGATTGAAACGCCTATCGCGCAACCTGTGGTGGACCTGGCAACCGCATGCTACTGAACTCTTCAGGATGATTGATCCTATTCAATGGGAAGCGTTAAATCATAATCCCATTGCCTTGATTGAATCACTCACTGTTAAGCAAATGCTTCAGCTTGAGCGAAATGAGGTTTTTCTTAACAAACTCGATCAGATTTACGAGGAGTTTGAAGCTTACATGAAAAAAGCAACAGAGAAACCCAGGCATCAGGTAGCTTATTTCAGCATGGAATACGGACTTCACGATACCGTTCAGATATTCTCCGGGGGCTTGGGTGTGCTGGCAGGCGACTACCTGAAAGAAGCCAGTGATTCAAATGTTAATCTTGTAGCAGTCGGCTTGCTATACCGATATGGTTATTTCAGGCAGAACCTTTCCACATTCGGCGATCAGATTGCTTCATATTCACCTCAGAAATTTACCCACATGCCGTTGAAACCTGTTAGAAATAGCAACGGTGAATGGGTGATGATTACCCTGGCTCTTCCGGGAAGAACCCTGTATGCCAAGGTTTGGAAGCTTGATGTTGGCAGGATACCGCTGTATTTGCTGGATGCTGATCTGGACGAAAACAATGAATCGGATCGCATGATAACCCATCAGCTGTATGGCGGCGATTGGGATAACCGTTTCAAACAGGAATTGTTACTGGGAGTGGGGGGTATCCGCCTGTTGAATGCCTTACACCAGAATCCTGATATATACCACTGCAATGAAGGTCATGCTGCCTTTATAGGTATTGAAAGACTTCGCTTGCTTGTTCAGGACCAGAAATTCTCTTTCGATCAGGCTGTGGAAATCGTAAGGTCAACACAGCTTTTTACGACTCATACCCCTGTTCCTGCCGGACACGATGCTTTTAGCGAGGATGTGCTCAGGGCATATATCCCACATTACGCTGACAGACTGAACATCAGCTGGAACACTTTTATGAATCTGGGCCGTTTTGTCGAAGATAAGCTTGATGAGAAATTCTCAATGAGCGTCCTGGCAACCCGGCTTTCACAGGAGATGAATGGAGTAAGCCGAATTCATGGCCGGGTGAGTCGCGAGATGTTTCAGGGTATGTTCGAAGGATATTACGCCGAAGAGCTATACATCAGTTATGTCACCAACGGTGTCCATATGCCTACTTGGACTTCTCCTGCATGGCAAAACCTTTATAAGAGTACTTTCGGTGAAGACTTTTTCCAGCACCAGTCTGACCGGAAATTATGGGAGAAAATTCAGGCAGTACCCGATGAGGAAATCTGGAAATTGCGTCAGCAACATCGAAAGGAGTTATTCGATTATCTTCGCAGACGACTGGGTGATGACCTGAAACGAAGACAGGAAAGCCCGAAGCTTATCCTCCGTACACTCGAAACGCTGAACGATAAAACCCTGACCATCGGTTTCGCCCGAAGGTTTGCCACTTATAAACGGGCCTACCTTCTTTTTAATAACCTTGACCGGCTTTCACAATTGGTAAATAATGCCAGACACCCGGTCCAATTTGTATTTGCAGGTAAGGCGCATCCGGCCGATAAGGCCGGGCAGGACCTGATAAAACGCATTCTCGAAATTTCAAAGATGCCGCAATTTACTGGTAAAGTCATCTTTGTTGAGAATTATGATATGTCACTGGGTGCTAAACTGGTGCAGGGTGTGGATGTCTGGCTGAATACTCCAACCAGACCACTTGAAGCATCAGGAACCAGCGGAGAAAAAGCGATTATGAACGGCGTTATTAACTTTTCAGTTCTTGACGGTTGGTGGGCTGAAGGGTACAAACCCGACGCGGGATGGGCATTACAGGAAGAACGAACATACGAAAATCAGCAATTCCAGGATGAATTGGATGCTGAAAACATCTATAACATTTTTGCCGAAGAAATTGTTCCCCATTTTTATGACCGGGATGAAAAGGGTGTTCCGCATAAATGGGTGTCATTTGTCAAGAATACCATTTCGGGTATAGCGCCTGAGTTTACCATGAAACGTATGATCGACGATTACTATCATCAGTTTTATACTAAACTCATCAACCGTTCAACGTCACTGTTTGACCGCGATTATGAAGGTATTCGCCAGTTGTCCGCCTGGAAGCGCAAGATTATCAGGGGATGGGACAGTATTGAAACTGTTTCGGTGAGGATGCCTGACTCTACCCGTAAGCCATTACGCCTTGGCGAAAACTTTGTTGCCGAGGTGGTGCTGAATGTAAATGAACTGGCTGCTCATGATGTTGGTCTTGAAGTATTGTTCGGACATAAAGTGAAAGACGAAGTAAAAAGCCTTTCTTTTGTTGAGGAAATGAATGTTGCCGGCGTTAATGGTAATATCGTAACATTCTTCATTGAAATTCCAACCCTGCAGGCAGGGGTGTTTGATTTTGCTTTCAGACTCTATCCCAAACATCAGCTCCTGGCACACAGACAGGACTTTAACCTTGTGAAATGGATTTCTTGAAAATCCATTAAATTTGTACGGTTATTTTTCTGAATGTTTCGGAAATACAATCCTGAATTGCGGAAATAATAAATTTACCTCACTGAGTTCCAAACTTAACATATAGCAAATGAAATTACTTGAAGGAAAAACAGCCCTGATTACAGGTGGAGCGCGTGGAATAGGGAAGGCCATCGCCCTTCGATTCGCTGCCGAAGGAGCCAATGTTTTATTCTCTGACCTGAATTATGATGCTGCTGCCCAGGCTCTTGAAGATGAACTTCGTGCTTTCGGCGTAAAAGCCAAAGGCTATGCCAGTGATGCCAGTTCATTTGAAGGAAGTGAAAAACTGATCGGTGATGTGATGACCGATTTCAGCCGCATCGATGTTCTTGTCAATAATGCCGGTATCACACGCGATAATCTGCTGATGCGGATGTCGGAATCAGACTGGGACCTTGTAATAAAAGTGAACCTGAAATCGGTGTTCAATATGACAAAAGCAGTTCAGAAAGTAATGCTGAAACAACGAAGCGGCTCTATTATAAATATGAGTTCGGTGGTTGGTGTTGGTGGCAATGCCGGACAGTCGAACTACTCGGCCTCAAAAGCCGGATTGATAGGCTTTACCAAATCAATGGCACAGGAGCTTGGTTCACGCAGCATTCGTTGTAATGCGATTGCGCCGGGTTTCATCGAAACAGATATGACGGCGAAACTGACCGACGAAGTACGTAAGGCATGGATTGATGATATTCCACTGAAGCGCGGTGGAAAACCGGAAGATGTGGCAGACGTGAGCCTTTTTCTTGCATCCGATCTTTCTTCATACGTAACCGGTCAGGTTATTAATGTGTGTGGAGGAATGCAGATGTAATGGCTTTTGTCAATTAACAGTTAACAATTGACATATAATAGTCTGATTTAATAATTGTAAGTTTCGGTGAGACTGTTTCAAACCTAAGTTATCCGCTGACTTAGCAAAGAAATAGTTCTTGTTTGAGGAGGTAATCTATTGATTTACTTTCTCTGCATAACCCAGCGAAAATATCCGGCATGAAGCTGCATTCAGCTTATTTGTTGCGTGGCAACCTCTTTTCTTATTATTCCCTGGTGTTGTATTTATGAGCAAGGGGTTATTCAATCCGGCCATTATTTTTGATCAGTTTCCTGACATTATTTTCTTCTGCTGTTCTGTAAAGCCTTCACAATCACACATTTTTCTGTTAAGCAGCTTTTCTTCATCCTGTAAATGTGTGGATCCCATTCTAAAATATTGACTGCTCCGGTCATCATTCCTGTTGCAGAGAATCCTTTTCATTACCCCGGACGCTGCCATGAATTTTGCACCACTGGACGACCAACCATGGTAATTGGCTGCCTGTGCCAGACACTTGTCCCGGGCTGCTTCATCAATACAGGAATTGTTACTGAATCAGATCGTCAGAGTTTTAATCTTCAGCATACCAGTCATCTGCTTTTTGCATCCAGGGCCAATATCATTACTTTTCCCATGCTTTGGTATTGACCTGTTTCCGGAAATGACATCATTATAGCATATTAAGGTTTCGGCAAGCAGGTAAAAGGAAGCAGATCCGCGATAGTAATTACATTTCAAATTCATCATCTTCTATGAAGGCAGTAAAGGGTTCCGTTTGTACTTGAAAAAAGAATATAATCTTCAGTGATACAAGGCGTTGAAAATATTCCACCCAGTTCACACTCTACTTCAAGAAAATGCTCATTTGATTTAATAACAGAGTATATGTCATCCCGGTAAGAATCATCTTCCTTAAAGTATTTATAGCGGTTTTTCCGGTATGAATCAGTTTCAAAACTCCAGACTTTTTCTCCAGTCGTGAGACTGATACCATGCAGCTTACCGATGGTAGTTCCAACATATAGCAAACTATCAGAATAGGCATTGTCACCAAAAACCAGAAATTCCATATTTCTTTTCCAGAATTCATGACCTGTAAACGGATCTGCTGCTATCAATGCCCTTTCATCTGCAGTTCCTATGTATAAAACTGAGTCATGAATATTGTTGCAAAGCCCCCATCCCTCTGAAAAAGCTTTGTTCCAATGACAGAATCCTTTATGCTGATCAAGACAATATACATTATAGTCTCTTGCTCCGATGATAATGGCATCATCGAAAACAAACGGCGAGCCCTGAACTTCCCCTGAAGGAAAATGTCGGTGACCGACTGTCTTAAACTTCCAGATCAATTCACCATTTGCAAGGCTAAGAGCATAAACAAAACCATCAAATGAACCAATAAATACTTTCCCTTTACTGATGGCTGGTTTTGTATGAACAATACCGGATGTCTGGAATTGCCATTCAAGTAATCCTGTGTTGGCATTTACTGCATACAGACTCCCATCTCCGGAACCAAAAATAACTTTACCCTCTATATAAACCGGTGTTGAATGAAAGTAATCGGCAAAGTCATATTTCTTTTCCCCCTTTGTTTTGAACATCCAGACCATTTTTCCTGAACTTTTTTCAAGAGCGTACAAATGACCATCGCCTCCGTTCAGAAACAAAAAATTTTCATGTATACAAACCCCTGACCGGATTTCTCCTTTCGTTTTGAAATGCCAGATCTCTTTTCCCGAATTTATATTTATGGAGTACAAAGTACTATCTAGCCCGCCAAAACAGACAACATTATCAAAAACAACCGGCGATGAATAGATGGCTTTTGCAATTGAGAAGGTCCAACTGATTTCAGGAAGCTCTTTAAAATCAGGTACTTTTCCAGCCGGATTGCTGGCTTCCTGTGCCATCGTATGGGTTATCAATAAAATACCTGACACTGTTAACCGGATAGGGAGACGGAATCTCTTCATTGTTTCAGCAACATAGAATTTAACTCTACAGGATTATTCTGACAAAGATTGCAATAAATCAGATTACTACAACTGAAATCTCTTTATATAACATTATCCGGTTGAATGACGGAATTATTATATTTGTATAATCTTAAAACAATTGTCAACTATGAGAAGGACTACACTTATGATGTTTTGCATCCTGTTTGTTTCAGGGTTGAATGCACAGAATTGTGAAGGCTATTTCCCGGTGAAAAGCGGAGCATTTATCGAAATGAAAAACTATGATGCCAAAGGAAAACTTACAGGCACCAATCAGCAGACCATACTTGCTGTTGAACCACTGGCCTCAGGGTTAAGCCTGAAAGTAAAGAGCGAACAGTTTGATAATAAGGATAAACCGACATATTCACAGGAACTCGGTATGCGTTGTGAAAACGGGGTTTTCTATATGGATATGAAGAATTTCCTGGATCCTGCAACCATGGGTGGAATGCAGGGTATGGAAATGACTGTTGACGGACTGGATCTGGAGTATCCCAATGTTTTGCAGGTAGGTCAGCCATTGAAAGATGGTGAAATCAATATAAACTTTGTTTCCGGTGGAATGCCGGTCATGAAGATGTCGGTAAAAATGTTCAACAGAAAAGTTGAAGCAATTGAGAGCATTTCTACACCGGCCGGAACTTACGAGTGCTATAAACTCACCTATGAAATGGAAGTAAAATCGATCATGAAGATGACTGTAAAGTCAACTCAATGGGTTTCAAAAAATGTTGGAGCCGTGAAAACAGAATCTTTCGACAAGAATGGCAAAATGGTTGGCTATTCATTACTCACTGCTTTCCGAAACTAGAATACAACATTTCAGAAAGGGTTGTTTTATAAGCACTTCATGGTTGCTTTTTAGACAACTACTTTTTTTGCTGTATTGATGTCAGGCTGTTTAAATGATTAGCTTTTTTCGGAAATTTGCATTCACTTTAATTCTGTTATTTTGGGTTTACAACTTGTTGCTGCATACTCGTTATGGATGATATCTTTGTGCCTTGTCTTTGGGGCTGGTTTGGCTGTTGTTCTGTATTACCGCAATACATCCGATGATTTTTCACGTGCGCTGATCTGGTTTTTATCTCTGTTTCGGTTCCTTGCAGGGAGTTTTATTGCTTTTTTGCTGCTCTCGCCTATGGTTAAGACAATGGTCAGGACTACAGAAAAACCTGCGATTGTGCTTGCTATCGATAATTCAAGGTCTATGCTCCTATGTCCGGACTCTAATTTTGTCAGAAATGAATTACAAAAGAGAATCAATGAGCTGGGAGCTCAACTTGGCAGCGAATATAACCTTATAAAATTCACTTTTGGAGAAAAGGCCCGTCCTGGTGACAGCATAGATTTTTCAGGAAAACTGACCGATATAGCTGATTTTTTTAACGGGATAAACAACCGCTTCTATAACCGGAATCTTGGCGCTGTTGTCATGGCCAGTGACGGAATCTATAATGCAGGATCAGATCCTTCCTACCTGGTCCGCGATGTATCTTATCCTGTTTTTACAATTAATATTGGTGATACCAATCAACACCGTGACCTGATGGTTAAACGGGTTAATTTCAACCGCCTGGCATACAAGGGAAATCGCTTTCCAATAGAAATACTTATCCAGGCTTATGAATCAGCCGGAGAATCCAGCAGGCTGAAAGTGATGCAAAAAGGGACTGAAATCTTTTCACAAGACCTGAGGTTTATTTCAGATAAACAGATGATCACTATTCCGATCACTGCTTTGGCAACTGAAACAGGAAAATTGCGATTTCATATCAGTATTGATCCGATAGGAGGGGAGACGAACGAATCGAACAATACCCGTGAAATTATCATTGAGGTTAAAGATGGCAGGCAAAAAGTAGCCATTATCGGGAATTCACCTCATCCTGACCTTGCTGCAATTGAGAGGGCCATCGGAAACAGCAATAATTTTGAAACTGATCTCTTTTTTGCAGAGGACTTCACAGGGAACCCTTCAGATTACAGCCTGTTTATCCTGCATCAGTTGCCTTCAGTCAGCAACCAGGTTTCAAAGCTCCTGAATGATTTGAAAAGTCTTAATATTCCTGCTCTTTATATACTTGGCAACCAATCTGACATCAATACATTTAACAGCCTGAATAACGGACTCTCTTTATCAGGATTCAACAATACCTTCAACGAATCTTTGCCTTTGTTTAACAATAATTTCCCTTTGTTTATCAGTTCTGAAAGTTTGAAACAACTCATACAGACAGTACCCCCTCTTACCACGCCTTTTGCAAAGTATAAGCCTGGGAATGCAGTATATGTATATGCAAATCAATCTGTAGGAACATCTGCTACAACAATGCCGCTGATTTTTTTTAATCAGAATCCTGACCGGAGGATCGGAGTAATTGCAGGTGAAGGTTTATGGCGCTGGCGACTGACTGATTTTTCGAAAAACAGCAACTTTGTTGCATTTGATGAACTGATTGGCAAAATAGTTCAATATCTTGCAGTAAAAACTGAGAAAAGCAGATTCAGGGTCTCGGCCCGTGATTATTATGCTGAAAATGAAAATATTGAGTTTGGCGCAATATTATTCAACGAGAGTTTTGAGCTGGTAAATGATAAGCTTGTGACCATGGTAATCGCTGGTGAAGATGGAAAAAAATACGAATTCGAATTTACCTCGTCAGGTGAATCCTACCTGTTGGATGCAGGCAATTTTGCACCTGGTATCTACACTTATGAAGCAAGTGTTGAAACCGGAACCGGGACGTTGAAACAGCCGGGATCCTTTGTTATAAATGCACTTAACCTTGAAGACATCAATACGGTTGCCAATCACCGTTTGCTGAATTCTTTGGCCAAACTGACGGGTGGAGAAGGAATTACACCGGATAAAATTTCTGGTCTGGCAGAATTGATTAAAAGCAGGAAAGATGTTAAACCGGTAACTTACGTACGCAAACGATATACTGACCTGATCAGCTTCATTCCACTGCTGTTTATTATTATATCGTTATTAAGCCTGGAATGGTTCCTTCGTAAATTCAATGGTAGTTATTAAGTGAAGGAACTGAATGGTTTTATTTTGTAAAACATTCAATTTGGATGTTTAACCATCATTGGTGTGATGAGTAATATAATTTTGGAATCAAATTGATGACGGACATACTTTTTATTTGTATCCTTGGTTTTGTGACTGTTGGGTTCTTCTCAGGGCAGGTCATGGCTTATCTCAATCATAAGTCAAGGTTCAGACAATTGCCTCCTATACTCGAAGGTGTTTACACAACGGAACGATACGGGAAATATATTGATTATAAAACGACCTCTTACCGCTTTGGTTTGATATTAGCGTGGTTGTCTTTTATAGCCACACTTTATTTGTTGTTATCCGGATTTGTTTTAGTTGATGATCTGGTTCGGTCATATACTGACAACCGTATCCTGCAAAGCCTTCTCTTTTTTGGTATCATTGGTTTGGTCGCAGATTTGCTTTCCACGCCTTTTGATCTTTACGATACATTTGTGATTGAGCAAAAATTTGGTTTCAACAAAACAACTCCTTCTGTATATTTGAAAGATAAGCTTAAATCATGGCTTCTGGCTGCATTCATAGGAGGAGGGCTAATAAGCCTGATTGTATGGCTGTACATTCTTCTCGGTAATTCCTTCTGGTTGCTAGCCTGGATTTCAATAACTATATTTTCAGTATTCTTCAGCTTGTTTTACTCTAATCTGATAGTGCCGTTGTTTAATAAGCAATCCCCCCTTGAACCAGGTATATTGCGTGATAAGCTAAATGACCTTGCTCAACGTACCGGATTTCGTCTGGCTGATATTTATGTTATCGATGGGTCTAAACGTTCAACAAGAGCAAATGCCTATTTTTCAGGGTTTGGAGTAACACGTCGCATCGTATTGTATGATACCTTGATTGAGAACCAGACACCTGACCAGATAACAGCCGTACTTGCCCATGAAGTGGGCCATTATATGAAAAAACATACCATTAAAACTTTAATACTTTCTATTGCACAAACCGGTTTAATATTGTATCTCTTTTCTTTGGTGGTTGGTAATCAGGCTATTTACCAGGCACTTGGCTCTGCCGGGCAAAGCTTCCATCTTGGCCTCGTTGTTTTTATGGTTTTATACAGCCCGGTATCATCAATTACTTCTGTGATGTTAAACTATTTGTCACGTCGTTATGAGTTTCAGGCTGACCGGTTTGCAGCGGAAAATGCAGATCCGGAGGCAATGGCTTCGTCTTTGCGCCTGCTGACTTCAGATAATCTTTCTGACCTGACACCACATCCCTGGTATGTTTTTCTAAATTATTCACACCCACCCCTGGACCAGCGATTGGAAAGGATACTGAAATATACCTGAATCAGGTGATTTAATGGTAGCGAAATTAGGCATTTCACAGGTAAAACCCTGGTCTGAAGATGTGTAATCAGGCAACCCGGGTATTAAGCTAATATTTAATTGGTTGCAGGTTCTTTCCGTTTGAACAGTATGCTTTTCAGTGGCCTGATTTGGGTTAAGATGTGCTGATGTGTTTATTTACCTGAAGATGTTTGTGGTTATAAAAGCCATGGTCTCAATGGTATTAATTCGTCTGGCAGCATTGTAATCTTCAGTTGCGGCCCATTTTTTTCCGATTTTCTGGTTTGTTAATGCCCTATAAAGGTAGGCATCAAGGTTTTCAGCATTAAGATCAATTACAACACTGAAATCAATAAGAGCGCCGGAATAATCCTTCATAAGAAACTTGTTGTAACCCCTGTAAAAGTACGCCGTTTCGTAGGTGTTGTTCAGGTTAATAGCCGCATCACACAACAACACTGCCTGAGAGTAATTCTTATTCCTCGTTGCAACCAGAGCCGCTTTGAGGTAATCTGAAGCCTTGTATTGTGAAAACCCGTCTGATGAAATTATGACAAGTGCTAAAAAAATAATAATAAATTTCCTCATTTTCCTATGATTGGGTTGTAACTATAGCTGAATACCAAAAACAAAAGTTTCAATAAATATTACCAAAGCAGGTTTTTCCTGCTAATAGTACAATATTACAGACGGTTTTAATGCTGAAAAGTTACAAAAAAACAACGTATTTTCAAAATGATTTCATTGTAAATTGCAGGATAATTCAATAGCTAAAGAAACGGGTTTAAAGGGCTGAATTTCAATTTTATAATTGTTTAAGTGGGTTTGAAAACAACAAAATCAGTGATTGAATTTCTAAAGAAGGTATTGAAGTTTGTTTTTGGTATTTTCTTTAAACTACCTTCCAACATTACCAGGTTATGGGAAAAGCTGGCAATGAGGTTCCTTCAGGGTTTAATACTGATATTGATTCTGATTCTGTGTATAAACTTTGATTTTCTTGGTTTGTTTGGCCCGTCACCCAGACTGACAGATCTGAAAGACCCGGAAATAAGTGAAGCTTCTGAATTATATGCGTCAAATGGATTACTTATTGGTAAATACTTCCTTGAGAACCGGTCACCTGTAGAATTTTCTGATTTGTCACCAACATTGGTCAATTCTTTACTTGCAGCGGAGGATATCAGATTTTACAAACATAATGGAATTGACCTGAAAGCCACTGTAGCTGCTATTTGGAGTACGGCGAGGGGTGAAAAACGTGGAGGCAGCACAATAACCCAACAGCTTGTTAAAAATCTTTATAAAACTCGCCATAAAAACCAGAAAGGCCTGCTTGGCTATATTCCGGGTGTAAATATATTGGTTGATAAATCAAAAGAATGGATAAATGCACTGAAACTTGAGTTTTACTATTCCAAGAATGACATTCTTACGATGTATCTTAATACGGTTGATTTCGGAAGTCATGCTTTTGGAATCAAGTCGGCTGCTGCGACTTTTTTCGATAAAATCCCTTCAGAATTAAAACCCGAAGAAGCCGCCTTACTGATAGGTTTACTGAAAGCTCCGACTTACTATAGTCCGACACAGAATCCGGAAAATGCCATCAGACGAAGAAACAGTATCCTGTCACAGATGGAACGCTATGGCTTTATTGGCTCAGCGCTGGCTGACTCGCTGATTAAGACCAGGCTAACCCTTCGCTACCGGCGTTCACATGATGATGACGATGCTTCCTATTTTAAAGAAGCTGTTGCAAGAAGTCTGCAGGAATGGAGTAAAGAATCAGGATACAATATATATACTGACGGACTGAAGATCTATACAACCATTGACCCGCAGCTTCAGAAATATGCTGAGCAATCGGTTGAAAAACACATGAAAAGGCTGCAAAATCGTTTTTATGAGCATTGGCAAGGCCAAAATCCATGGATAGACAGTAAAGGAAATGAGATTCCGGGATTTATCGAGAGCCTGGCTAAAGAAACGCCGTACTATGAGGGTTTGAATAAAAAATTCAGCAACGATGCAGATTCAATCAGCCACTACCTGAATTTACCCCGCAAAATGACCATTTTTTCCTGGAAAGGTCCAACCGATACCATTCTGAGTACGATGGATTCAATAAGATATTACCGCCATTTGTTGAATACGGGATTTGTGAGTATGGATCCAATGACTGGTTTTATCAAAGCCTGGGTCGGAGGAATTGACTTCAGATTTTTTAAATTTGATCATGTGAATCAGGCCCGGCGGCAACCGGGTTCTCTTTTCAAAGCCTTTGTTTACACAGCAGCTTTTGAAAATGGGCTGGGACCCTGCGACAGACGTACGGATCAACCGGTCACCATAAAATATATAGAAAAAGGCGAAACCAAAACCTGGTCGCCACATAATGCTGACTGGAATTTTACCTGGAATAACATAACACTTAAAAATGGATTTGCTCGTTCGGTGAATTCAATCGCAGTGCAACTGACCAACGAAATGGGATGGGATAAAGTAATTGAATGTGCCCAGAGAATGGGTGTAAGCTCTCCATTGAGAAATGTTCCGTCGGTTTGTCTTGGTTCCAGTGATGTAACCTTGCTTGAAATGGTAAATGCTTACTGTGTATTTCTGAATGACGGAATAAAGAATGAGCCCGTGTTTGTGACTAAAATTACCGATAAGGAAGGTAAAATCATTTATGAATACAAACCAAAGTCAGAAAAGGTGATCAGTTCTGAAACAGCTTTTCTTATGAGTGTTATGTTACGGTCAGGATTGACGGAAGCAGGCGGGACAACACAGGGATTATGGGATTATGATCTTTTCAGGTATGATACTGAGTTTGGCGGAAAAACAGGTACCTCTTCCAACTTTTCAGATGGATGGTTTATCGGGATAACACCGAGGCTCGTTTCAGGTGTGTGGGTTGGCGGAGAACACAGGAATGCCAGGTTCAGAACTTCCCAGCTTGGAGAAGGACTGAGAACAGCTCTTCCCGTTTTCGGACTGTATATGGAAAGTATCTTAACAAATAACAAACTAATGCATTACAGGGGAAAATTCAAGAAGCCTGAGATTAAAATCACCAGGACTTATACGTGTTCGTCCTACTCACCCGAACTTGATTCACTTTCGGAAAATGAGCCTCCGGCTGAATTTCCCGATTCCTTATAAATCTCTTTTAATGAGGATTCTATAGATTAATAGAATAAAAACTACAATCCATACAAAGCAGATTGTTGCATCCTGCCAGGAGGTATATTCACTGAATGAAACGCCGAATAGCTTCATCAGAGAACTATTGGGCAGTGGTACAAGTTTGCCTGCAGCTTCCAGTGGAAGAAACCTGCCTGCATCATCAGGAAGTTTAAAAACGAGTATCTTTTCGATTATGAGAGAATACAGGAGGAATATGATGACTGTGATTCCGGCCCTTTTAAACAGTACTGCCAGAAAAGCTGCAAACAACATATAGGTCATCAGTTCAAGAGCATGAGCAGGAATAAACAGCAATTTATTATTGAAGATCAGCCTAATATCTGATGAGTCCTGTGTGAGACCTGCAAATAGTCCGGTCAGAGCAACCAACAGTGCAACAGCCAAAGAAAACATGATAATCAGCATAACCTTGCCATTCAGAAATTCCAGCCTGCTTGTACCTGTAATAATCTGTTGTTTCAATGTTCTGAATGTAAACTCATTGGTAATCAGTATTATGATCAGGAATGCCGGAAACATTTTAAGATACCCGGCTATATAAGTCAGGTTTTGCCAGACTCCGGGGAATGCATAAACAGAGAAATCCGGGATAGGGAGTGGTGACTTATTGTTTACATTCATTGTTAAGTTATCCAGAATACCCTGCAGGCTAAGTAAAAGGAGTATTAGTGTTGCAGCATATAAACCGGTTAAAATCCAGAATGTCCGGTAATTTATAATCTTAATCCATTCAGGATAAATGGCTGAAAGTAACTTTTTCATTTTTTTTCAGATTGACAGATTCCCTGAATGATTGCCAGTGAGCTCAAGGAAATAGCTTTCCAGGCTTTTTTTATGCATACTGATGTGTGAACAGCAATACCCATGTTCAAAAAGAAACTGATTCACGTCACCAGGCCGGCAGGCTCCTTTGGTTTTGAGCTCAATAAAGCCTCCATTGATCCGATGTGAATGATAGTCATGGTAATCAGGCAAAATGATTTCTACACTTGTCAGATCTTCCAATCCGATTACAATGGTTTCGGTATTGCTGAGAACATCGTCTACATTTCCTGAAAAAAGTTTTTCACCTTTTTGTAGAACCAACACATGTGTACAAACTTTCTGTACTTCATCGAGTAAATGGCTGGCAAGGATAATAGTGGTGCCTGATGCCGCAATCGTTGTGATCAAATCCCTGATTTCAGCAATTCCTCCGGGATCCAGACCATTGGTTGGTTCATCAAGAATAAGTACTTCAGGATTTCCAAGCATTGCAGAAGCTAAAGCCAGTCTTTGTTTCATGCCGAATGAATAGGTCTGAAAACGATGGTTCCTCCGGTCGGAAAGGCCTGTCAATTTCAGTACCCTGTCGATATCCGTTACCGGTACATCCCGAACCCGGGCAATAATCCTCAGGTTGTCTGTTGCGTTCAGGTAAGGAAAAAAATTGGGATGTTCAAGTAAGGCTCCGATTCGCTTGAGCGATTTACTTTTTACGGGCTGGCCAAACCAATGAAAACTACCGCTATCTGGCAAAATCGCTCCAAGAATAACACCTAAGGTGGTCGTTTTTCCGCTTCCATTGGGTCCCAACAACCCGAACACTTGTCCGCGGGATATAGTAAGATTCAACCCGGACAAGGCTTTAACTTTTCCGAAGTTCTTACTGAGATCTGAAATTATCAGTATATTATCTTCCAAAATATGAATCTGAATCAAGGATAATACTCTGTTGGATTACCGGATTTTGGTTCGATTTTAAAACCTGCTGAAAATTACAAAAAAAGGAGATAAGCTTTCCTGCTTTGTCTTTTTATCTATTTTTGCTTTTTAAAATCAACAAAGTACCGTTACCTGATGCTGAATGAATTATTAACAAAACAACAATTCTAATGACTGTTTCACAAAACAAAGTGGTTTCGCTCACCTACGAGTTGAAAATAGATAATGCTGCCGGGGAAGTAGTGGATATGGCTGATGCCTCCGAACCTCTGGTATTTATTTATGGTACCGGCAACCTCCTGCCAAAATTTGAAGCGCACCTTTTGAATCTCAAAGCAAAGGATATTTTTGAGTTTACCCTTAATGCTGAAGAAGCATACGGCGATTTTACCGAGGATGCCATTGTTACTTTACCGATCGATGTTTTTATGATGGACGGTAAAATTGATCCTGAAATGCTTCGTATAGGAAATGTCATACCAATGCAGGACAACGAAGGTCATCCCCTTGAAGGTGTCGTAAAATCTGTTGAAAAGGAAAAAGTTACCATGGATTTCAACCATCCGATGGCCGGTAAAAACCTGTATTTTACCGGTAGTATTCTGGAACTGCGCGATGCAACTCCTGAAGAAATCAGCCATGGTCATGTACATGGCCCACATGGTCATCACCATTAAGATTAGAATATTGATTATCTGTTATTTAAGATAAGCAGTCCCCGTTAAAGCGGGGATTGTTATTTTAAATACCATCAGAATCATCTGGAAAGGAGGAATACGGTCGGTTTTTTACCGGGTTCGTAATTAAGCTTTTTCCATTGGGCTACCGTAGCTGTTTTTATTGATTCATCACTCAGGCTTATGTTACTTGCTATGCATAACATCGTATCATTGCTGCAGTTAGAAAGGATGGATTCAATCATATGATTGTTCCTGTAAGGGGCTTCAATAAATATATGGGTTTGACCTGACCTTATCATATCCCTGTCAAGCTCCCTGATTTTTTGATTCCGTTCAGGGGCTTTTACAGGCAGGTATCCGTGAAAGGAGAAGTTCTGGCCATTAAAACCCGACGCCATCAGGGCCATAATTATAGATGAAGGCCCTGAAAGTGGCACAACTCTGATACCGTATTCATGTGCAAGTTTTACTATGGTTGAGCCTGGGTCGGCAACGGCAGGGCATCCGGCCTCAGATAGCAGACCGGTATCTGAACCCGACTTTGCCTGATCAAGAAACGTAGAAATTTCATTCTCAGTCGTATGCTCATTCAGAATATGGAATGTTGTGGATTCAAAATCCTTAATGAATCCGCACTTTCGCAGAAATCTGCGGGCTGTTCTCACTTCTTCAACAATAAATACATCAAGATTCCGGAGCAACTCAAGGTTATAAGATGGTATAACTTTTTCGGGCGTTGAGTCGCCGAGAGTACTCGGAATCAGAAAAACTGAACCCTTCTTATTGCTCATAAGGTTTGATTGAAAGGTAATGCCGACAGATCAATATTGCCACCTGAAATAATAATTCCTGTTTTTTTTCTGCTTACATCCAGTTTCTTCTCAAGAATAGCAGCCAATGGAACAGCAGAAGATGGCTCAACAATGATTTTCATGCGTTCCCAGATTAGTTTCATCGCTTCTTTTATACCATCTTCACTGACTGTAACAATTTCATCAACATATTTCATGATGATAGGGTAGGTGAGTGAACCCAGGGAGGTCAGCAGGCCATCTGCCATGGTTTTTGGATTCAAAGAGGGAATGAACGATCCTGATTTAAACGATCTGAAAGCATCATCAGCCCCGTCTGGTTCGGCGGCAATAACTTTTACATTCCGTCCGAAGTACTTTGCTGCCAGGGCTGTTCCGCTCAGCAATCCACCGCCACCGACAGGAGCGATGATCATCTGCAGATCAGGTACATCTTCCAGAAACTCCATAGCTGCTGTTGCTTGCCCGGCTATTATCCGGTAATCATTGTAAGGATGTATTTCAGAAGCTGATGTCCGTTGAAGGAGCAGTTTCAACGTCTGTTCCCTTGCTTCAAGTGTAGGTTTGCAGAAAGTTATTATTCCGCCATATTCCCTTACAGCATCAATTTTAACCCTGCTCGAGTTTTCAGGCATCACAATATAAGCTCGGGAACCTCGACGTGAAGCCGCAAGAGCAAGGGCTGCAGCATGATTGCCGGAAGAATGGGTTGCAACGCCACGAACCATCTCATCATCACTTAACTGGAATACGGCATTGGTCGCCCCCCTCGATTTAAAGGCACCTGCTTTCTGAAAATTCTCGCATTTGAAAAACAATTCTGAGCCAAACATCCTGTTTAGGGCTGAACATGTAAGCACAGGAGTACGGTGCAGGTATCCGGAAATTCTTTTCCCGGCCAGCTCAATGGTTGTTTTATCCGGTTCCTGCATCACAGTTTTGTTACCCTTTTCTGATCGATTCAATGATTCTGTCGGTTGCTGTATCCAATAATTCCCATGATTTTAAAAAGTCAGCCTGACCTCCATAATAAGGATCAGGAACCGGCATATTGCTGCCGGGGAAAACCATGTTCATGATGTAATCAACCTTTTTCATATCCCCGTTGTTTCTTGCCACAGCGGAAACATCCCTGAAATTATTGCTATCCATGACATAAATCCTGTCAAAGGTATCGAAAAACGATTTTCTGAATAACTTGCCCCTATGACCTGAGATGTCTATTCCATGCTGAATGGCAACCTCTATTCCCCGCCTGTCAGGCATGTCACCTTCATGAAATGACTCAAACCCACAGGAATCAACCTCCCCCATAATGAAATTGTCTTCAAGCTTTTTTCGCATGAGACCTTCAGCCAATGGTGAACGGCAGATGTTTCCAAGGCAGACCATCAGGATTCTCATAAAAGTTAGTTTTAATAAATAACCTCATCACGGATTACCCAGGGATGAGGTTATTAATTTTGCTGTGTATGCTTAGTGTCTCGTATTCAGAGTTTTATCTTCTTTTCAATTTCTTCAACATAGGTTCTGAACTGCTTGTCGGTTTCAATCAGGTTATTCACAGTCCGGCAGGCATGAAGCACTGTAGCATGGTCCTTGTTTCCGCAATGCAGCCCTATTGTGGCCAGTGAAGATTTCGTGTGTTTCTTTGAGAAAAACATCGCAAGTTGTCTGGCCTGAACGATTTCACGTTTACGGGTTTTTGAATTCAGATGATCTACATGGATATTGAAGAAGTCGCAAACCACCTTCTGGATATAATCAATAGAAATTTCTTTGGAAGTGTTTTTTACGAACTTGTCGATCATCTGACGTGCAAGCTCAATGGTGATTGCTTTTTTGTTGAGTGAAGATTGCGCCATCAGTGAAATAAGAGCACCTTCGAGTTCTCTGACATTGGTGGTAATACTATACGCCAGATATTCAATAACATCAAATGGCATCTCTATGCCGTCTTTGTACAATCGTTTGTTAAGGATGGCGATCCGTGTTTCCAGATCAGGGATCTGAAGGTCGGCGGCAAGCCCCCATTTAAACCTGGATAGTAATCTTGGTTCAATACCTTTCATTTCAACCGGTGCTTTATCTGAAGTAATTACCAGTTGATTGCCGTTTTGGTGTAAATGATTGAAAATATGAAAGAAAACATCCTGGGTTTTCTCTTTACCAGAAAGAAATTGTATATCATCGATCAGGAGTACATCGATCATTTGATAAAAATGGACAAAATCGTTCTGGTTCTGATTTTTCACAGCGTCAACAAACTGCTGGATAAACTGTTCAGCTGTTACATAGAGAACCGTTTTTTCAGGAAAATTGTTTTTTACCTGAATGCCGATCGCATGAGCCAGATGAGTTTTACCTAACCCGTTCGCACTATAGATAAATATAGGATTGAATGCTGTTTTCCCCGGATTGCTTGCTACAGCATAACCAGCAGAACGGGCAAGCCGGTTGCAATCGCCTTCAATAAAATTATCGAAGGAATAGGACTCGTTTAACTGCGAATGAACCTGAATTTTTTTAAGGCCAGGAATTACAAATGGGTTTGGTATTTCTTTTGAAGAACCTTTGTTAAGGTCAATCGGCATGGAAACTGTAGGATTATTCAGAACACTCCTGTTGCTGGTAGGTACCTTGATGGTATAAGGAGCCCTTGGGTCGTTTGAATTCTCCATAATAATACTGTATTCCAGCCTTCCGGAAGGACCAAGCTCATGTTTTATAGTTTTCTTTAGTAAGTTGATGTAGTGTTCCTCAAGCCATTCATAGAAAAACTGGCTGGGAACCTGGATAGTCAGTACGTTGTCGTCAAGTTTTATAGGTTTGATAGGCGAAAACCATGTTTTGTAGCTTTGATAATTGATGTTGTCCTTAATAATCTTTAGGCAATTCTCCCAAACTTCTTGATGAACTTCTCTCATTCTCCCTTACGTAAAAAATTGTAATCAATAATTTATTTCCTGTCTTTCCCTGATTGTGCTTTTGGTAAAATGTGTAAGGTCTCATTCTCAGAACCTTTAGATTCCTGTCTCTTCAAACTACATTTTTCAACAAATGTCATTGAAAAAAAGTTAAAAAAAAATAAATTTTACACTTGCATTTTCAGAAAAATATGCGTATTGTAAAAGCGGCCGATCTTTAAACTTCTCAGTAATGACAAGACTTATTCAGATTTTATATATATTAGCTTGCTTCCATACGTTTTTCTGAATTTTTCATTTACCCTGTCGGCCTCCCTCTTTCTGATTTTATAAATCAGATTACACTCCATGTCAAATTGAGTACTTAATAGTTGCAAGCCATCATCTTTCACAATTTTCATGATGTCGTTCATGGAATCGTAGTTAAATCTTAACTCATAAATCTCGTTTACGGTCTTTTCTACGATTTCTGCCTGAGCCAATGCATCCATGGATGCAGATTTATATGCATTGATCAAACCGCTGACTCCCAATTTGATTCCGCCAAAATAACGGACAACCACAATTAAAACATTGGTGAGGTCATTCGATTGAATCTGCCCGTGTATCGGCCGTCCGGCTGTACCCGAAGGCTCCCCGTCATCATTCATCCTGAAAGATGATTTGTCAAAACCAAGCACATAAGCAAAACAATGATGCCTTGCATCATAATAATCTTTCCTGATCTGATCAAGCGAAAACTTTACTTCTGATTCATCGCTGACCGGTAATGCTATACCAATGAATTTGCTTCCCTTCTCTTTATATAAACCTGTAGACCTGGTAGTGATAGTACGATAGGTATCATCAAACAACATCCTGATTGTTAATTTTGTATAGTTAAAAACTCAGGTTTTTCAACAGGTTTAAGAAGAATCCCAGTATTTGGTAAACTTAATAATTTTCTCATGAATCACCGTATAAAAACATTTTTTTTTGCTGTTTTTTTTTTCTGAAATTCTAAAAGAGCTGAAGATCAGATAAATCAAGAAAATGAGTTGTTCTTCAAGATGCCAGGATTAATGAAGCGATGTTCATAACTCGTCTGTCATTGCAGTATAACTTTAAGCATGTAACCATATTTTTGCCCATACCAACCCAAGTATTATGCCTGATGGTTTAAAAGGTGAGCTGGCAGCTCTGATTACTGCAGTCTGCTGGACAATTACTGCCCTTGCATTCGAATCAGCAAGTAAAAAGGCTGGGTCCCTGTCTGTTAACCTCCTTCGGTTAATAATAGCATTCTTCTACCTGAGCATTTTCAGCCTTTTCATTACCGGAAGTTTGTTACCTGTTCATGCAACGGCCCACAACTGGATTTGGTTATCCGTATCAGGACTGATAGGTTTTGTGTTGGGTGATCTGTTTCTTTTCCAGTCATATGTTATAATTGGTGCAAGAATTTCGATGCTGGTTATGGCACTTTCACCGCCTATAGCAGCCCTGACTGGTTGGTTGATCATAGGAGAAACAATGACTTCACGAAGTATACTGGGTATGCTGATTACCCTGACAGGAATCAGTCTTGCTATTCTGGGAAGAAAAAGCAAAGTTGAAAATGGAACCTCCGTTGTTAACAGACGTTACAGTTATCACTTCAAATATCCGGTTAAAGGTCTTATACTGGCATTTTTAGGCGCAGCCGGGCAGGGCATAGGCCTGGTTATCAGCAAATATGGTATGAACGGTTACAATGCCTTTGCATCCACGCAAATCAGGGTTCTTACCGGAGTGGTTGGTTTTGCGGTAATTATTTCTGCTTACGGCGGATGGAAAAGGGTTCATTCAGCTTTTCTGAATCTCCCTGCAATGAAAAGCCTGTCACTTGGGGCTTTTTTTGGTCCTTTTCTCGGAGTATCGTTTTCATTACTTGCTGTTAAATATACCTCCTCCGGCATCGCTTCAACAATAATGGCAATAACACCTGTCATGATCATAGCCCCTTCAGCTTTAATTTTTCATGAAAAAATCAATTTTAGGGAAGTGCTCGGAGCTGTATTGGCTGTGATTGGTGTCTCTTTGTTTTTTTTCTGAGAAACGTCTGTTATTCAGGTAACAACAAATATCGTATGGCTTATTTCCACAAATGTTTCAGACGGTAGGTAACTTCCATGTATTCTTTGTCTGGCAAAACGATTCTTGCTTTCTGATCCGGATCCACCGAAAGTCGCAATTTCCCGTACCAATTCTCTCCTTCCTCCAGATCACCGGATTTGCGTGGAATAATGTGCAGGTGAAGATGTGCAATACTTTGTCCGGCTTCAGCTCCTTCCTGCAAAGACCAGTCATAAGCATCACATTGATATACTTCGCATAAAAAAGCAGTCACCTTTCTGGAAAAGGAAAAAAAAGTATTGATCTCCTCCTCATTCAGGTCAAAAAGGCTGGTAATATGTTTGGACGGAATAACCAGACAGTGTCCCGGAAGGATGGGGGAAAGATTGTAAATTGCTTTGAAATGTGCAGTAAAGGCAAATGCAAGTGATTGATTATCAATATTGCAAAACGGGCAGTTTGTATTCATCAGTAATAATGTGTTTCTACAATGGGTTCCCACAGCAACCTGGTTTCTTCCCGGCCATAACCGCTGCAAATGGATTCAAAACTACAATATTTATGATCAGGAACCAGTACGATGGTTTGAAAAGTACACGGTTCTTTAGCACATTGCCTGTCGATGCATAACATTATATCATTGCAGCAGGACCTGCCTAGTGACCAGAAAATATCGTTCATTTTCCAAACATCAATTCCGGAATAGCCGGAAATCTCTCTGACAGCCTCTATACAGGCTTTTCTTACCGGCAGGTCACTCTGCAAGGGCTGCTTAGCTTTTATTGCTTCAAGCAAGGGTTTATCCTGAATTATAATACATCCCAACCTCAGCAATACCCTTTGCATATGATAGTCCATAACCGGAATATAGCTCTCAGTATCTTTAATCTTGAATAATCCACTGTCAATCAGGAGTTTTAATAGAAAAGATGATTTTTTTCGCATCGGATCAGCGAAAGCTTCCGTATTTTGAAGCAATTCATAAAACCCTGCGCCCCTGTTATATAACAAACCACCGGTTTTTTCAATCAACCGGGCAAAAGACCCTCCGAATTCCCGGTTCATGTAGTTGCTAAGGTCCTTCATCAGTCTTACCCGCTCTTCTATCCTGTCAAGGGTTGAATTTTTTGCTTTCCCATCATCAGCGAATGCTGATTCCAGGGCAGATTCAATACCAGTCACATCTGATTTATCCAAAAACTCCGGTTTCAGTAAAGAAGATCTCCTTAACGCCAGATCCAGAAAGACCTTTTCAATATAATCCCATCCGAAGAGATTATTTCTTATGCTTTTCAGGCTGCGGGTCTGATGGCAGATTGCAACTGCAAAAAATAACATCTGCAATCTTGTTTCCTCTTTCAGAGGATGGATTAGAAAAGGCCTCTTTATAAAACCCGGCCGGATTTCAAATAGAATCAATCTGTCTGAAACAGCGAGGCATTGATGCAAATCAACTACTACCTGATTGTCGGGCATATTTCTTGATTGAAAATGAATAAAAATCAATGATTAAAAACTAATCAAAATTTTAATACTCATAATATCAGTATATTAAAATCAGAGTTGATTAATATTTAATCAAATACGATTTTCATTTCAACACGGCGGTTCTTCTGTTTTCCTTCTGCTGTAGAGTTATCAGCAATTGGTTTTTCCTGACCAAACCACTCAGTTTTAATCCTGAATTCCTCAACACCTTGTTTGATCAGATAGTCCTTTACCGCTTGCGTCCGGTTTTTGGATAATTCCATATTTTTTTCAGGATTACCTGTGTTGTCGGTGTGGCCGGCCAAAGAAACTTTCCACATCTTCCTGGTATTTAACAGTTCGGCCAACTCATTCAGTGATGAAAAGGAAATGGATTTAATTAGCGACTTTCCGGATTCAAATTCTAGATCAGAAAAAGCCCTGTCAATTATTTCAATCTCTTCCTTTAAGATAGCCGGGCAACCATTATTTTCAGGAATACCTGGAATATCCGGGCACAAATCGGCTAAATCGGAAATCCCGTCTCCATCTGTATCGGGACATCCATTTAAGGCTGCAGGGCCAGGAATTGCCGGACAATCATCCATCCCGTCAGCAGTACCATCATTGTCGGCATCGTTAAAGGGGCAACCAAAAAATTCAGGTTTGCCGGCAATATCAGGGCATTTATCATCTTTATCGGCAATACCATCCAGATCGCGGTCAGGACATCCTCTAAGTATTGCTATACCCGGAAGATCAGGGCATTCATCTTCAAAGTCAACAATACCATCACCATCGGAATCCGGGCAACCGTTAAGCTCAAAAGGGCCTGCCTGATCAGGACAAAGATCGTTTTTATCTGCGATCCCGTCCTTATCCCTATCGGGGCAACCCATCAGGGATTCCGGACCAGGGTCGGCCGGGCACTCATCCATCTGATCACGTATGCCATCCCCATCAGCATCCGGACAACCCTGCATCAACCAGATCCCTGATGATTCGGGACATAGGTCCAGCTTATCGGAGATCCCATCACGGTCACTGTCGCGTTTAATTCTTTTGAACACAGGTATTTTTAACATCAAATACGCATCTGTACCATAAATTCTATCTGAAAAGAAATTGGAAAATAAGCTGTTCGACCCGATCCATACAGGACCAAACCTGAATCCAATTCCAGCCCTGAACCTGCCAAAATCATCCATTGTTAATGGAAGGGCTGCACCGAACCACTTAAGGTCATACCTTGGTGTAAGACTGTACAGAGAATAATAATGGGTTTTTGTTATAAGGTTGGTGCCCTGCTTCAGGGCTATGAAAGGACTGAAATTCAGATAAAGGTTTTTGGCAATATTATAATCAACCTGAATACTCAGGACTGAGGGTAAACTCATTAAAAAACTTTCGGTATTATTATTTCTGAAATTGAAAAGATCGCTGATAGTATCATTGAAATCTTCAATAGAGTTGATATTAAGGTTTGATATATCGAGGTCCCTGATATCGGCAACAAAATCCTGACTATGATACCCTTTCTTATAGCTAATCCTACCTATATCAATCAGTGAAACACCAACCTTCAGTAAATACTTGTTTTTATCCGGCCTCAGCAGGCCTTCCCGCCCATCCATATTATACCTGTATTTTTCAATATCCGGGCGATACTCATATACAAACCCCAGATCCATCCCAAATCCATGGTCTGAACCAATCCTTAACTGATCTAATCCCTCACTATCAAAATTGCGTGACAGGCCATAATTAACTTTTGACTGAAACAGTGATAGCGTATCCGGTCCATCAAACCTGTAATTCAACTCCCTGACAAATCCATACCCTGAGGCAATTCCTGCCAGGTATTTTAAGGTTATACCACCTTTTATAAAATGCTTTCCGGAATTTATAAGGACGTTGGCATAAGAAAAGGCAAATTCAGCCCAGACATTGCCTTGCATGCTAAAGTTTGCGTTGGCCAGATTTTTATAAAGTAACGGTTCATAATTAAACTCTTCATAAGCGAGCCTGACAAGATCTTCGTTGATATTGTCTATATTGGTGAAGCCCCTGATTCTCGATGATATTGCAAAAGCACTGTTTTCGGAAAGATTAACCATGAAGGAGGGGAGCGAAACACCCAGCCGGATAATCCCTGATTTGTCTTTTCCGTCAAGATTTTGAAAAACATACTGTTCCATGAAATTATCCTCTTCCAGTTTGGAAGGGTTTAGAAACGCATTTTTTTTAAATGCAAGGTAGTTGTTGCTGAATTGCAGATCGAAACCAACAAGAGTCATGTCGAATTTGTACCTTGAATCTGCAATGGCTGCAGGTTGAATCAGAAGGCTGCTTACACCGCCATAATTACTTTGTGTGAATGATATGAACTCCTGGCTTGCAAGGTGTCTGTTCATCATTAACAACATAACCTGAATAACGAATAAAGTCAGAGTAAATTTCTTCATGGCAGCAGCATATTATATGGATGTTATCTCAAATATATAGCGAAATGAACGAACTACAATAATAAAGCTGCAATATTTCAAAATTTTGTTTTGAATTCTGGTATTATTTGCTTCCGATTTGGATTTCAGCGTCCGGTCACGTTCACAAACAAACCTGCCTGAACTCCGATTATCACCTTCACCCGGCAATCAGGTAGATTGCCAGAAGTGCTGTAAATACACCAATCCAGTTTAGTAAACCAAGTTTTTCCCTGAAGAGAAAATAACCTGTGAAAGATGAAATTCCAACAACACTGATATTGACCAGCGGAACAAATACTGAAACTTCCGTTACTGCCAGTCCCATTAAAAAAAAATATGTAGAGTACCAGTTAAGAAGGCCGAGCAATACTCCGGAAATTAAGGAAACAGGATTAATGACCCGTCTTTTTCTATCCCGGGCAAATAATATAGGTATACCCAATAAAAAAGCGAATAAGAACGATGTGGAAGCATACCTGACCTGTTCTGTTTCATTTTCACTTCCTGTAAAATAGTATTGCGTTATTTTCAGAACAATATCATTCATGCCCATGAAAAGGAAAACTGTGAATGGAAGCAAAAAAGTATAAAAACCACGCTTTTCATGCTCTCCCTTTTTAAATATCATGTAGAAGGCCAGCATTGCCACAATGATTCCAGCCATCTTCATGAATCCGGCTTTGTCATTGAAAAACAAAATTCCGGCTGATACAGATATGATCACAGCCATCCTGCTGCTAATGGCAGTGAGTGCCAGGCCAGCTTTCCTCGTTGATAATGATAAAAGAACAAATCCTGAAATCAATATTAAACCTGTTAATACAGACATTGGAAACCAGTTGGCAGAAATAATACTGTTGTAGTCAACACGCCATCCCAGGGAATTATATCCGAAAAAAGCGCCGGTAAGATAATTCATTGTAATTGCGGTATAACTGTCAACGCCAAGTTTTTTAAAGACTTTAAAACTGATTAATATCAGTGATGAAGCAGTTACGGCCAGAAACAGGTAAATCATTTCAGATTCTTTAACGGCAAAAATAGCTGATTGACCTCAATGATTCGTGATGGCTCTTATTGCTTTCTGATCCGGAGATAAATGGGAACTTCTGCTTTCTTAAAGAGACATTTGTTACCGGAGAGCCAGGTATCCAGGCTTTTACTTATCATTTTACCGTCCATGCCTATACTTATCAAATCGGTTTCACCCGGATTTTCAAGCCTGAGAGAATGGAGAATATCGGGTTTCTCGCTGATCAATCTGCCTAAGGAATAGAAATCTCTCAAGAACACCGGGATTGAATCCATGATAATTTGTTGAAATGCCGGCCATCTGCTTTCGGAAAGCTTCGCCATTTCAGTGATTGAAGTTGCCATGCCTGCAATAATAAACAAATGATCTTCAACAAGAAAACTACATTCATCAACATTTTCCATATTGATGTGTATAATCGAATTATCTTCGGATTGAGGGTTTGGGCATAGGGAATCAAAGTGAAACATAATCTCTGAAGATTTATGCAACAGACTGAATACATCATTTAAATTATCTGGAGTTCTATATTGGCAGCTTTCAGAATCCCGGCTTCCGGACCCCCAGGCATTTTGAAATTCATCATCAATAAACCATAATTCAGATTCTTCCCTGTTGGTTCGGGCAGTATAAACAACCCGGGCCAGTTCCGAGGCTCTCAGGGCTTCTAAACCAGCATCTTCAAACCACCTGGCGATCAATGAGGTTGAAAATGGGAGAGGATTCAGATAAAAATAACCCAGGATGGCAATCTCAATAGGTTTGGAGCAAGCTAACATGTTACAGTTAAGCTCAACCCGCAACGGATCAAAGAATCTGTGGTATTGAAATACCTGTTTGATTGCCTCAGGTGTAATGAATATCTTATTGTTCAGACATCCGGGTTCGGTCTGTTGAGGAGAAGCAATAAAAAGAGAATAAGGGAAAATGCTGTTTGAAACAACAACAGACAGGATTCCGGGAGGATAGGTGTCAGGGTGCCTCTTTATAAAATCATTCCAATGTTCAGCACTGAGCCGTTGCGTTCCCTTTTCTGTAACTAAAGTAATCATCCGTTAATAAGTTTGCATGTCAGATGCAGCATTGGGTTTGAAGCAAAGGTAGCAGGAAAAATATAAAGCTGCCTTATAAGCAGGTTATGAAAAAAACAACAATGACTATCTTCGCGGAATAAGAACCATTTATGACATATAAAGAACTTGAATTAAAGGTAGTTGATGCCATTGCAGGCCTTTATGGCCTGACAGAAGCCGTGTCAATTCAACGGTTCCTGTTTGAATGTTTTACCGGACTGGATAATGTGCATTATCTGCTCAGAAGAAATGAACATGCTGACAAGGGATTTGAATATAAAATAAAACAAGCCATTCCCAGATTGATTGAATTTGTTCCGGTTCAGTACATTACAGGAAAGACCTGGTTTTACGGTTATCCGTTTCATGTTAAGCCCGGAGTATTGATTCCCCGTCCGGAAACTGAAGGTCTGGTAATGAAAATAGCCGGAAAGCACAATACCCGGAAGGGGATCAGCCTGCTTGACATTGGAACAGGCAGCGGAGCAATAGCCATAAGTTTAGCCTTAATGCTGAATGAAGCAAAAGTGGAAGCTGTTGATATCAGCGGGGTTGCATTGGAGATTGCAAAAGAGAATGCTCAGGCAAACGGTGCTATTGTCAGTTTCTCACTGATCGATATCAGGGATCAGAAAGATAGTGACCGACTTTCAACGTACCAGGTGATTGTCAGTAATCCGCCCTATGTCAGACAATCTGAAAGAAGTCTGATGAAAAGAAACGTGCTGGATTATGAGCCGGAAATTGCATTGTTTGTAGAAGATGCTGATCCTTTGATTTATTACAGGGCAATTGCTGGTTTCGCGCTGGGCCATCTGAGACCCGGAGGAGAATTATGGTTTGAAATCAACGAGTCGGAAGGAGATAATCTTAACTCCATGTTGAGTCAAATGGGATTCAGTGAAATAGAGATATTTCCGGATCTCAATTCAAAACCAAGGTATGTTTTTGCTCAATTATTCTGAATTTCGCACTCAGGTTAAAATTTGAATAATATAAGCTGAGTCATTGGGTTACATTTTCAAAAAACAGATATTAATTATTTGGCGGAGGTGTATTTAACTTTTCAATCTGATTTATGACGATATTTGCAGTTGACTGAATTCAAACCTTTTACTTTAATAAATGTTTACCAAAGGTGAACTAACAATATTTATATGATAAAGGGATTCTTTACTTTACTACTTTCATTTTTCATTGTTTCACTGGGTATTGCACAGCAGGAATCCCATATATACAGTGTAAAGTTTACCGATAAAGGGAACTCCGGATATTCAATTTCGAAGCCGTTGGAATTTCTTTCGACTAAATCGGTTGAACGGAGGTTGCTCCAGCAGATTCCGGTTACTGAATCTGACCTGCCGGTAAATCCTGATTACCTGAAATCTATCAGGGCAACCGGAGCAGAAATTCTTTACAGATCAAAGTGGCTAAACCTGATTGTTGTGAAAACCAGGGATAAGGGAGGTATTGAAAAAATATCGAAACACCCGTTTGTAAAAGAGATAATTCCTGCTGACCATCTCTTTTCCAGTCAGGCTACGCACAGAAAAAAGCCATATTTTGATAATGAAATTGTTGATAGGCATCCGGTGAAACAAAGGAATGCTGATCATAAGAACGGAAGGGCTTTTAATTATGGTCAATCATTGAATCAGGCCCAGATGATTGCTGTTGATCAGTTACACAATATGGGGTTTACCGGGAGAGGAATGTCCATTGCGGTGATTGATGCCGGCTTTAACAGTGTCAATACATTAGCCGCTTTTGACAGCCTTCGGGCAAATGGTCAGATTCTGGGGACAAAGGATTTTGTTACCCCGGGCAATGATGTTTACAATACTTCCATTAGTACTCATGGTATGATGGTACTGTCCATCATGGGGGGCAACCTGCCCGGACAGCTTATAGGCACTGCTCCAAAAGCATCATACTGGCTTCTCCGATCGGAGGATGGCCGGCCTGAATTTGAGTATGTCATCGAAGAGTATTACTGGGTGAATGCCGCTGAATATGCCGACTCAGTTGGTGCCGATATTATCAATTCATCTCTTGGTTACACTACTTTTCTTGATCCTGCCGAAGACCATACCTATGAAGATATGGACGGTAATACCACCGTAGTGACAATCGGTGCTGATATGGCTGCATCAAAGGGAATTCTGGTTGTAAACAGTGCCGGAAATTCAGGTTCTAACGGATGGCAGTATATCGGTGCACCTGCAGATGGTGACAGTGTATTTACTATAGGTGCGGTTGATCCGGATGGTATTTATGCATCCTTCAGTTCAACGGGACCCACCTTCGATGGACGGATCAAGCCGGATGTGACTGCCCAGGGGGTTAGCACCATTGTAGCCATTATTCCAACAGGAGTGGCTGGCGGAAGCGGAACGTCTTTTTCTTCACCGGTGATTGCCGGTGCAAGCGCTTGTTTATGGCAGGCCAACCCCACATTCAGTAATATGGAACTTCTGAATGCTATCAGAATGAGCGGGAGCCAGTCAGCAACCCCCGATAATCTCAAAGGGTGGGGTATTCCAAATTTTTCACTGGCCAACAACCTGCTCACTTCATCACTGCTTCAACTCCAGGAGCCATTCTCAGGCCTCAAAGCCTACCCAGTGCCATTCAGTGGTAAAATCAACATTGAGGTTGAATCATCTTCCTGGCGTATTGTCGACCTGAAGATCTTTAATTCGGTAGGATCTAGTGTTGCCGAAATGGAAGGTGTAGAGTTGGGTAAAGGTAAAAACATGATTGTATTCAATAAGCTTGAAAGAATACCTAAAGGAATCTATATGCTTCAGCTTTCTGACGGTTATTATGTGACGACAGCAAAAGTTATCAAGTAATGCCGCTCTCCGATTTTCTGAGAAAAAATTTCTAATCCGGTTTATCCCGGATTTTTTATTGAAATTCAGTTTCTTACACGCTATTCTGAATGCTAACATCCCATTCCTGATAGAATAAATTGATTGCTGTTGCAGGGCAGCAGGATATAATCAATTTAAACATAGTTATACTTTAAGAAAACAACCATTGATAAACCGGAAGATAGCCCATAGGGTTATGGCTTCTATTTCTGATAAATAAAAAAATTTATGAAGCTATTAACTACTATTTCGAAAACTTATCATACACTCAAAGGCAAGAAGCAGTGAATTACATTTGTAAACCTAATAAATTACATCTGTAACCATAGTAAAATCATCCAATTCATTATACTTGTAAACATTTGATCCTGTTGTCTAATTTCAATATGTGTACGTCTGTAACATCACTTTAAAGACAGCGTTATTAAACGCAAACTTTACATGTGTATTTAAATCAATGCCTTAATATTTATAAATTCGTCTTTATACTATTCATATTTATCTGTATAATAAATGTATAAATAGTATAATATAACTTCTTGATTCAGGTACTTTATAGACTACAGATGTAATATTATTGAACTATTACCTCTTTTAAATGAATAATTGGTTATCTTAGTAACATTAATCATGTAAATGCTTATAATCTAAGCTAATAGTAGGTTGACGCCTGTACATGTCCGATATTGGGCCATAATGCTTACCTTATTATTTATAAATCCTCATTATCTGCACTTTATATAGTTTATATGGAGTATATATTTAGATTAAGGATGCTTTTAAAGTTTAAATCGCAAAGAGTTTAGTATTATCTTATACAATTGTTTATGTGTATATTACAGATATTATAAGAAGAATATATTGAGATACAGTGAAATTTATTAACCTTTACACAGATAACATTTAATATTTTTTTATATTTGAAGCGTTAAATTAGCATTGTAAATTATTTCAGTTAAACCGGACTGTTACATATGAACAACAGAATAGCACTGGTGTTAAAAACCAAGAATATCAGCCCTTCTCAATTAGCAGATGATCTGGGCGTTCAACGTTCAGGAATTTCACATATTGTCAATGGGAGAAATAAGCCCAGCCTTGAATTTATTCAAAAGCTGATTAAGTTGTATCCTGATATAAGCATGCACTGGATATTATTTGGAGAAGGTCCAATGATGAATCCATATCCCGGCCAGGCCAGTGAAAATACGAGCAGTAAAACTGTCAATTCTTTTCCGGAAGATAAACCTAAACCCCGGATCATGGAATTATTCAATATGGACGATGAAGGTTCCATGTTGAGTGCCATTCCTGAAGAGGTAAAAATAGCCGGGGACCCACCTCAGGCAGCTGTAATTACTGAAGAAATAAACTTTGAAGCGTTACCGGAAAAAGAAGGCAGAAAAAATGAAAACCTGGAACAAGAGCAGGGTTCATCTTTTGAACCTGCTCTTGTTCAGCAACAATCTTCGAGGGTAGAAAAGAGAAAACCTGAAACATCAGTTCAGGAGAATGAAAACAAAAAACCGGAGCAACCTCTAGCGGCTGTCCGGAGAATTTCAAAGATCCTGATATTCTATAATGACAGGACTTTTGTTGAGTATGCTCCAGGCGATGAATAACTCTAGCAGCGCTCCAGTTCTGAAAAAAAGAATGAGGCTTCGATAATGGCATTCTCATGACTATCTGACCCATGAACAGCATTCATCTGAATGGATTGCCCGAAAGCTTTTCTGATGGTTCCTTCAGCAGCATCAGCCGGATTGGTGGATCCGATTAGTTTTCGATATTCTTCTACAGCATTTTCCTTTTCGAGAATAGCTGCCAGAATGGTACCGGATGACATAAATCCTACAAGGTCGTTATAAAACGGCCTTTCCCTGTGTACTTCATAGAACTTCCCTGCTTGCTCACTTGTGAGATTAAGGATTTTTATTGCTGAGATACGGAATCCATTGCTGAGAATCATATCCAGAATTTTACCAGCATGACCATTTTGATAGGCTTCTGGTTTAATCATTGTAAAAGTAATGCGACCTGCCATAGTTTAGAGCTTGAATTTTGTTAAGTAAATGTACGACATTAAAAGAATCTCCGCTATTAACAATAATTTCTAAATTTGTGTTCGCTAAAAATCAATTAATTTAATAATTCTGTCTTGCACAAGTTTAATCCCGACACCTTATCAAAGGTTTTGCAACTGCTGGAAGTTCCTTCAGAGGTCGTGGTAACCTCCCATTACAACCCCGATGGTGATGCATTGGGATCTTCTCTTGCATTGAGCAGTTATCTCCGCATGAAAGGTCACAGTGTTAAGACAATTATCCCGAATGATTTTCCTGAATTTCTTGACTGGATGCCTGGACGGGAAGATACCATCATTTACTTTCACAAATCAAAGACAGCCGATGAATTAATTGCCAAAGCATCGGTTATCTTTTGTCTTGATTATAATGCAATTCCAAGGGTTAATCTCTTTACTGACCAGCTTTTTCAAGCCCCGGGCATCAAGATACTGATTGATCATCACCTGCAACCAGAGGATCATTTTGATTTTGCATTCTCCGTGATCAACACTTCTTCAACTTCGGAACTGGTATATGACTTTATTGAGGCATCCGGTGATGCAAATATCATAGACAAATCCATGGCCGAATGTCTGTATGTAGGTATTATGACAGATACGGGTTCATTCAGTTTTGCCTGTAATTCACCGCGTACCTATGAGGTTGTTTCAAATCTTGTTAAGAGTGGTGTAGATACTGAGCAGGTACACAGACTGGTATATGATACCTATTCTGAAAGCAGGATGCGATTACTGGGTTTCTGCCTGAGCGAAAGAATGGTCGTCCTGTCAGAATACGGCACGGCTTATATCTGGCTGACAAAAGAGGATCTTTCCAGGTTTGATTTCAAACCCGGAGATACTGAAGGCGTGGTAAATTACGCCCTGTCGATAAGGAACATCAGCTTTGCTGCTTTGTTTACCGAGAAGAATGACAGAATCCGGATTTCCTTCCGGTCGAAAGGTGCTTATTCTGTCAACAATTTTGCCAGGGAACATTACCAGGGTGGCGGACACCGGAATGCCGCCGGAGGTGATTCTTTTCAATCAATGGAATTGACCCTTTCAACCTTCGAAGCATTGCTTCCCCGTTATCAGGAGAGCCTGATAAAAGCGGCCATGGAAAGTTCTGTTCTGAATCCATGATTCCTTCAAAGATGAGATATACCCGTAAAATTGGATTAATAATGTATGTATTGCTTCTCTTTTCCTGTAACAGGGGAGGTGAGCAACAGGAAAAAATGAATTCGGGAGAATTTGATGAGCCACTCATTTATGCGAACAAGCAGGCTGTAAAATTTGAGAATGAGCAGATCGAAAAGTTTATCAGCAGATACCACTGGCAAATGCAGGAAACAGGCTCCGGTCTCAGGTATTCTGTATATGTAAAAGGCAAAGGTGAACAGGCAGAAGCGGGTAAACTGGCAATATTAAAGTACAATGTCAGGCTGATTGACGGAAAAGAGATTTATTCATCCGATCAAAGCGGACTCAAAGAATTTATCATTGGAAGGGGAGGTGTCGAGAGTGGACTGGAGGAGGGAATTTTATTACTACGGGTGGGAGACCGAGCAAAATTTATTATACCTTCGCACCTCGGTTTCGGACTGCTCGGTGACCAGGATAAAGTACCACCGAAATCAACACTGATCTATGATCTTGAACTGGTTGCATTAAAGTAAATATCTGTTTCATTTATAACCAATTTTATCAGAATGAAGTACTCAAAAATGACTTTACTGCTGTCGCTTGCAGCATTAATTATTGGTGTGTCAGCCTGCTCGAAACATCGTGGATTCAAAAAGACAGATGATGGTTTGTATTATAAGTTTCATGTTAAGGGAGACGATACTACCACCTTGAAAACCGGTATGGTTTTGACTTTGTCCATGAAATATACCGTGAACGATTCTGTTCTGTTCAATTCAGGTACAATTCCTGAACCGTTTATGTTGCCTCTGGGCGAACCTACTTACAAAGGTGATATCTACACCGCACTTGCCATGATGAAACCAGGTGATAGTGCAACCTTCATTACCAGTGCTGATTCATTTTTTCTGAAGACCATCCGATTACCTCAATTACCTGATTCCACCTATAAAGGCAAGGAACTGACATTTGATGTAAAGATGATTTCTGCTAAGAGTCAGGCACAGATAGATATGGAAAAACAGGCTGAATTGGCAGAATTGAAGAACCAGGAAGAATCAAAACTGGCAGCTTATCTGACCCAGAATAACATCACGACTATACCTCAGGCATCCGGACTCTATTATACTGAAGTTAAAAAGGGCACTGGTCAAAAACCGAAGATGGGTGATATAGCCCGTTTCCATTTCAAGGTTTCGGATATATCGGGCAAGGTTTTCTTCTCATCTTATGATCAGGGTGAACCTTTGCGATGGGAAAATGGAAAGGAATTTGATAATGCAGGAGCCACCGAAGCACTGACGATGATGTCGAAAGGTACGAAAGCCAATGTAATTGTTCCTTCCAGCCTTGGATTTGGAGAAAAGGGAAGGGGTCAGATGGTTCTTCCTTATTCAACCCTGATTTATGAACTGGAGATGCTTGATTTTATGCCAAAGGCTCAATATGAGAAAGAACAGGAAGCGGAGAAAAAGAAAACTGAAGAAACAAAGATAAAAGCCAGGCAGGATGAAATGGGGTTGTTGCAGAAATATATTAAAGACAACAATATCAGTGTTAAACCAACTGCAAGCGGCCTTTACTATATTGAAAAAACCAAAGGTACCGGAGCGTCACCGGTTGCTGGTAAAACCGTGAAAGTTCATTATACCGGGACGCTGCTCAACGGGACAAAATTTGACTCCTCTGTTGACAGGAAACAACCTTTTGAATTCGTACTTGGTCAGGGTCAGGTGATTAAAGGCTGGGATGAAGGTATTGCCATGATGAAAAAGGGTGGAAAAGCAAGGCTTGTCATTCCTTCAGCCATCGCCTATGGAGAAAATGGCCGTATGCCGACCATACCACCAAGTGCAACACTGGTATTTGATGTTGAACTGATTGATTTCAAGTAAGAAAATTGACATCAGAAAAAAAAGCCATAGCGATCAGCTATGGCTTTTTTGTTTAATCATGCCCTTTTAGCCCTTTCCCAGTTGACTGTCTGCCTGCCCTTGATAAATCGTCTGAAACCCAGGTAAACTGAAAGGTTCATGATGAAAAAGTAATATGGTACAAAGAGCAGTTTGACTTTGACCTTTTTATTTTCCAGATACCAGCCCGTTAATGCAGCAAGATAGAACAGCACCTGGCCCCAGAAAAGTAAAGTATAGAAACCCGGGACAAAAAGGCCGGAATATAATGCTATCATTAGATTCAGCAGAAAAATCAATGGCAAAGCCAGGGGGGCCAGGGTCCATCTGAGTACCCTGTGTGAGATGTATTGAAATGACAGGGTTCCGTATCTGAAAACATTCAGAATGGCTTTTAATCTAACCACACTTTGCAGGCCACCGGCTGAAATCCTTATTTTCCGTTTCAGTTCTTCTTCAACATTGGCTGACGATGTTTCCGTGGCATTGGCATCCGGTTCATATCTGACAATATAGCCCTGCTGGGTAATACGCATGGTCAGAATAAAATCATCAAGTAGTGTGTCTTTTTCCACATCATGAAACAGTTCAGTTCTGATGGAGAACAACTCCCCGGCAGCCCCCACAACAGAGTAGAGCTCCGAATCGAGTTTTTTCAGGGCAGATTCATATTTCCAGTAGATTCCCTCACCTGCGCCTGCAGCAGCATCTTTTTCCCTGGTTGCAATCCTTTTTTCACCGGCGACACCACCTACCAGAGGATCTGCATAGTGACGGATGATATTTCTCACTGCCTCAGGGTTAAGCATGGTATTGGCATCGGTAAATATAACGTAGGGAGTGGTTACGAGTTTCATTCCCCGGTTCATGGCTCCGATCTTGCCTGCCCGTTCAGGTTGGTGGTAAACCTTCAGCCTGCTCATGGTTCTGAGCATTTCGGGAGTTCCATCGTCCGAACCATCGGTTACCCATACCAGATGTAGTTTTTTTTCCGGATAATCCAGTGCCAGTGAATTTTCAACTTTAGCCTGTACATAGTCCTTTTCGTTGTAGGCTGCCACAAAAAGGGTTACCTCTGGCTCAAACCCGGGATCCCAGCTTTGCCTTTTCCTTAAAATAATCCGTTTTAGTCTGACGATCAGATAGAGAAGTATACCATATCCGGCATATGCATAGAAAACAATAAATACCAGAATCCAGAAGGTTAAAATGGTTGCTGTCATTTTCGAAAAATTACCTTTATTGGAAATTGATTTCAAAAATGAACAGAAGTAACGGGTGCTATCCGTTAAAGTCTGGCAAACCGGCCTTTTGGGCAATGAACCAGGGGTTTACCAGGCTTTCTTTGTTATATTTCAAAGGACCAGTACCCGGCCAGGCCTTTACCTGAATACCTGCATTAACAGCAATCGCATGACCGGCTGCTGTATCCCATTCCATAGTAGGGCTAAAGCGGGGATAAAAGTGGGCGTTTCCTTCTGCTAATCTGCAAAACTTTAAGGAACTGCCTGTATTCACTATGTTGCTGTCCGGATATTCCTCAAGAATTTTTTCAATGACTGTTGAAGTTTCCTGGGTTAAATGCGATCGGCTCGCCAGGATAGTAAACTGTTCCGCTTGACAGGATAATGGCAGCTTTATACATTGTTCAAGCAATTTATCCAATCTGTTGATCTGGGGGTTGAATGGATTAACCATACAATCAAAGCTGTATGAACCCGTCTCAGCACTGCCGAAATACAACATCCCGCTTACCGGGACATAAATTACACCCATTACAGGGGTATCTGCTGCAATCAGGGCTATATTCACTGTGAACTCGCCATTTCTGCTGATAAATTCTTTTGTTCCGTCAAGCGGATCAACCAGCCAGAAATAGTGCCATTGTTGCCTCACTACCCACGGAATTTCTTTCCCTTCCTCACTCAAAACAGGAAAGCCGGTTTCCGCAAGGTCTTCTGCTATGCTCTTATGGGCAGCGGAATCTGCCGTTGTAAGCGGACTGTTATCCTGCTTATAGGTAGTTATATATTCACTGTTATAAATTTCCAGAATCAGCTGACCGGCTTTGATGGCAGATTTGATTGCCTGGAGTGTAAGGTGGGAGATGTTAGGCGTGATCATCATTTGCTTTTTTATCCCGTAAAGATACTATCTGGTAACCTAAAAATGCAGTCAAAAAAACAGCATGCACTCCGGAATCAGGAAAATGTAGCAATATGGGTATCATGTCCGATAATAGGACAATAATTAATTTCATTTATCATATTATATACTTAATTATCATTTATATAGAAATTCTGGTATGGATTTTGGCCTTAACCTGCCACAGTTAATCTCCGCCAATACGAAATGACAATGGCACATAAGGTATTTGTGGTAAAATTGCTTCCGGATAAAACTATCCGTTCCCGGTGAACGGCGTTTTTAAACCTTTTCTATCCTGGAATAGTATCGAAATACAGTAAGGTTAAAGAGTGCAGGCAATCAACTGAATTGCCGGTTTATATGACAAATCCAGGGATAATAGTAAAAACATCTACTATTTGGATTGTCTGAGAGTGGGACAAACGCCGGGAGTTTGTCCTCGGCCTTGGAGAAGTCCTGTTATTACAGCGATTTTCTTCAAGGCTTTTTTCTATAAATTGGTCAATAAAACCAGGCAATAACTGTTTTATTCCGGCTTCTTTCACCTGAAAAAACACAAGGTCCCGATAATATCAGACTTACGGGTCATTACAATGGCGTAAATTATTGATAAATGCTATGGAAAATTCTGGTCCGGATATATTCTTATGAACCAAACCGGGTCAATAATGCCTGTTTACCTGCTTAAAACTGCCTGATTATGAGAGTTACCGTTATACTTATCCTTGCGTTTTCATTCTGTTTGGTTGATGCCGGTTCTTTGTCTGCACAGAAGAATACCGTTTTTGATCCGCTGATTGAAGAAATCAGTATGAAGCTACCTTCTCTTGAGGTTTTAATCGATTCGGCCATTGCCAATAGTCCTCAGAAACATTTCAGGGATCAGCAATTGAAGATAAATGAATCAAAACTCCGGTCAAAGCGTATTGAGTGGACCAGGAACATAGGTTTGCAGGCAAATGTCGGATATGGTAATCTGTTCAATTATGCAACGGGTTCATCGGGGGCTATTGATCCTGTTCCTGTGGCTTCTTCGAGCAGTCAGACGCAATACACCACAGCACTTTACTTCAATTTGCCATTCAGTACAATGGTTGACCGCAGGAATCAGATTAAACTGGCCAAGTCTGAAATTGCCCAGTCCGAAAGCATGGTCCAGGCCCAGATCAGGGAAACGAGGCAAATTGTAATCATTCAATACAATGACCTGATTCTGAAACAGCGCCTGCTGAGCATAAAGGCAAGAAATCTTGAAACGGTAAAATTGAATATGCAGATGAGAGAAAAGGAATTCCTTAATGGAGTGATTCCCCTGGCGGAATATACCAGCATCTCCGGAAGCCTTGCTGAATCGGAAACAGGCTTTGAAAATGCCCGTATGGAATTTCTGACAGCCTATATGATACTGGAGGAGATTGTTGGAATCAGGTTTAATCTTATGAAAACTATCCCGGAAAACTATGAGTATAATTGAGATTCTGAGGTTGCTCAGGAAACATATGGTACTTCTGATTATTACGCCATTGCTTATGGCTCTGCTGGTGCTCTATTTTACCAGAAAGCCTACCTATGTTTATTCTTCTGAAACCACCCTTTATACGGGAATCGCATCTGGCTCGAGTGTCGAAATGGATAAGTCGCTCAGCTTTTTTGCAACAAATACAGCATTCGATAATCTCATCAATGTTATCAAGTCGCGTGAAACCCAGCATGAAGTTGCTATCCGCCTGCTTGCGCAACATCTGATGCTTGATAAATATGACGATAAATACATCTCCCGCCAATCATTTAACGCCTTGCGATCAATCACCCCGGGACATATTGAAAAACTTATTGTCAGGGATAAGAACCCGACAGAAGGAAGAAAGCAGGGAAAATCATCCCGGACAGTTCCTGTATCAGGATCCGTGCAAAAAGGAGTAACTAAGTATTCAGCCGGTGTTTCTTCCGAAGATTCAACGGATAGCGATACCATTGAAACAAATGATAACTTTTCTTTTAGTTCGCTTGATACCACTTCCTATGATGGAATGCTGCCATCATCGATAAACAAGGAGGCCTATGAACAGACTGTTCTGAATCTGAAAGCTTTTATGGCAATGAGTGATACCAATTTCGTATATGAATTACTCTATTTCAACCATCCGCATTACTCATTGAATGCACTGTCAAAAGTGAAGGTTCAGAGAATCGGAACCAGTGACCTGGTTAAACTGAACTATGAATCCAGTGATCCCGGTATTTGTCAGCAAACGCTTCTACTTCTTACCGAAGTATGTATAAAGAATTATAAAGGCATCAAAGAGAACCGGTCCGATGCTGTTGTCAAGTACTTTGAATACCAGGTAAAACAAGCTGCAGCGAGGTTGCAGGTCAGTGAAAACAGGCTTTTAAAATTCAATGAAGACCACAATATCATCAACTATTATGAACAAAGTAAGGCGGTAGCTATCGTCAAGGAAGACCTGGATGTGAACTATCATAATATGCGCATTAAACTTGCCGGAACCCAGGCCGCTTTGAAACGTATTGAGGATAAGCTCGGGAATCAGCAGCAAATTCAGCTTAACAATGCTGCCATCATTGAAAAGAGAAATCAACTGGGAGATATTAATTCAAAAATAGCAACAATTGAGACCATCCCAGGATCAGATACCACCAATGGCGAATCACTCATAATACTGAAAGTCAGGGCGGAGAAACTGAAGGAGGAAATGCGCGAAATTGTTAATAATCTCTACAATTACGGGCACACAACAGAGGGCTTGCCCATCAATGCACTATTGAATGATTGGCTTAAAAATGTAATTGAATACGAGGATACAAAAGCGGGGCTTGTTGTATTGGGGGACCGGATTACGGATTTTCAGAAGCAATATGCAGTTTATGCACCGGCCGGGGCAAATATCAAACGGATTGAACGGGAAATCAATGTTTCGGAGCAGGAGTTTCTAGAGTTGCTGCACGGGCTTAACCTTGCAAAACTAAAATTACAGGATGCAGAACTATCTTCGAGCATCAAAGCAGTGGATCAGCCATTCTATCCGCTTTCACCAAATCCTACAAAGAGGAAGCTTCTGGTCATGGTAGCTGCGGTTTTTGGCTTTAGTATTTTGCTGGGAACCATTCTCGCAATGGAGTATTTTGATCAGACATTGAAGAATCCGAAAAGGGCTTCTAAATTCCTGAAATTAAATCTGATCGGAATTTTTCCAAAAGTATTTCTCAGAACCGGAACCCTGAACTTTCCATATATTGCGAACCGGCTGTTGGAGATCATAGTTCAGAATATTATTCTGGCTCCAAAAGCAAACATTGAAGCAAAAGAACCACATACATTAATTTTTTACAGTACACTGAGTCTTGAAGGAAAATCTGTGCTTATTGGGAACATTGCATTAATGCTCAAAAGCCTTGGAAAAAAAGTCCTTGTCCTGAACTATCCTGAAGATTCCGTTCCCCGTTCAGGCGCATCACAGACCGGATATACCGGCGATCAACAGGACTTTAATCCACATACAAACAATAGGGGAAAAAAGCAATTCTCTTTTTTGACCAGGTTATTGGGTTATGGTGACTGCAGCGTAGACTACGAAAGTCCCTTCCTGAGGAGTCCGGGATCTGTTCTTGATGAGAAAGATTTTTTGACTTATGAGATTAATAAGGATTTTTACTTAGCGGAGAATTTCCGGAATCTGGTTCCAGCAGGGATATCTGAAACAACCAGTCCGGATTTTGTATTGATTGAGATTCCGGATTTGCTGTCTTCGCCTTATCCTGCCGGTCTGATTAAATCTGCATCGATGTCCATCATGGTGTGCAGGGCAAATCATCAGTGGACAACTGCTGATCAGGGTGCACTCGATGGATTTATACAATGTACCTCATCACAACCACATTATCTTATCAACGGAGTTGATCTTCAGGCTGTGGAATCGGTTCTGGGTGATCTGCCGAAGAAGAGAAGCTGGTTAAGGAAGTTCTTTAAGCGCCTGGTTCGTTTTCAGTTTTTCACCGGGTATCAACCCTAAATTGTACCTCTTGTGAAAAACATCCTGCAGAAAATTATTCATGAAGCCAATTTCCTTTCGCTTCTAAGCAATATCACCAATGCTTTCTTTGGGATTGCCGGATTTGCCATACTGACAAGAAGTTTCCCCATCGATATCTTCGGGCAGTGGGTTCTATATATTACTGCGACCAATTTTATGGATATGTTTCGTTTTGGCATCACCAATACTGCAGTTGTCAGATACCTGTCGGGAGTTGATCAGGATGAAAGACTCAGATTTATCGGCTCAAACGGACTCATCGGACTTGTTGCGACAACCGGTATCGCCATCCTGGTCTGGGCTTGTCAGTTACTGTTCAGTGAACCCATCAGTAATGCCGGGTATGAACTCTTTTTCATCTGGTATCCTCTGCTGGCATTTTTTACCCTGCCTTTCAATACAGCACTTGTGGTGATGCAGGCCGATCAGAAATTCGGCAAATTGCTATGGATCAAAGCAGTTAACAGCGGAGGATTTTTCATGCTACTTCTGTTCAACTACCTGTTTTTCAATATGACCCTGATGCAGCTCATCTGGGTACAGCTTGGAATTAATCTGCTTACTTCAGCGATTTGCGTATTCAATGGCTGGGATGGACTTAGGTATATGGTAAAAGCCACACGAAGAACTACGAGAGAGTTGCTGAGCTTCGGAAAATACACAACTTTTACCATCATTGGTACAAACCTGTTGCGAAGTGCAGATACGCTGATTATAAGCCTGAGCCCCCTGGGGACTGCAGCTGTTGCTTTGTACAGCATTCCATTGAAATTAACAGAACTGCAGCAGATCCCTTTGCGCAGTTTTGCAGCAACAGCTTTTCCTAAATTGTCAAAAGCAAGTATTCTGGGTAAGGTTGATGAGGTCAGAGAATTGTTCTATTCCTATTCCGGGGCAATGACATACCTATTTATACTGATCAGTCTGGTTACCTTTATATTCGCAGAATTATTTGTGATGATCCTGGGCGGCAGCCAATACCTTGGTACAGATCCGGTTACAGGTTTTAACGCTACGACTATTGTCAGGATTTTTGCATTCTACGGCCTTCTTTTACCTCTCGACCGGATGACGGGAATAGGTCTGGAAAGTGTGAACCGGCCTGACCGGAATCTGACCAAGGTCGGTTATATGGTTTTAGCCAATGTAATCGGCGACCTGGTTGCTGTTTTTATTTTCAAATCCCTGGCAATTATTGCAATAGCATCCATTGTATTTACTGCAGTCGGCGTCTGGATTGGATATTATTTTCTGGATAAGGAGTTATCGCTTTCTCATCGGAAGGTGTTTTCTTCCGGGATAGATTTCTACAGAAACATGTATCTGAAATTCAGAAATACAAAAATGTTTCGGAATTCATCGTATATTCAGGATTGAAAAAAGCAACGGTATCTGAGGATAATTAATATGCTGAAGAAAGTAAATCCGTTTGAATCCATATCAGGATCTGTGAGACTTGGATCTCCCATGTTTTACATACCTATATTTATTGTTTGTCTGGCCGCTGCCTGGATTATCGGGAAAGGCGGAATGGTTACCGGAATTGGTTTGATCGTACTGCCCTTCCTGTTTTTTTATCTCAACCTGCTGTTTCGCAAACCAATCACAGGCATTTATACTGTAGCAATTCTCGGATATGTAATACTAGGGGCACTTCGGTATGTTGAAGTGCCAATGATAGGAACTTCAATAGACTCAATCCTGATATTAACAATTCTTGCACTGTTTTTTCAGAATTTTCATAAGGAGATGGATTGGAGTCCGGCGAAGAAGGATGTTACTTTACTGGCAGCTATATGGCTTGGATATGGAGTTCTGAGTGCTGCCAATCCTGAAATCAGAAATTATTCTGTCTGGCTTTCCAGTTTACGTACTGTTTCAGCTTACATGCTGTTTGTTATAGTTGTTTCATTGCTTCTGATCAATACAAATAAAAGATTCTACGCATTTCTGTACATATGGGGAGTCTTCTCTGTATTGGCATCACTGAAGGGCATGTCCCAGGTTTTTTTCGGAGTTGATGCATGGGAGAAAGCCTGGCTTGACAGCGGAGCCTATTCCACACACCTGCTTTTTGGCAAACTGCGCGTTTTCTCATTTATGAGCGATGCCGGACAATTTGGGGCCAACCAGGCATACACAGGAGTCGTTTTTCTGATCCTGTCAATGGGACAAAAAGATACTTTCAGAAGGCTCTTTTTTCCTCTGGTGGGGCTTTTAGGCATTTATGGCATGTTTATTTCAGGCACAAGAGGAGCGATCAGTGTACCCCTGGCCGGCTTTGTGCTTTATTTTATTCTCAGGAAGAATAAAACCGTTATGTTCTCAGGTTTTGTCTTACTTGTTGCTGTTTTTATATTTTTCAAGTATACAACCATTGGTCAGGATATCCAGCAAATCAGGCGCATGCGCACAGCCTTTGATCCCAACGATGCATCCTTACAGACCAGACTTGCAAATCAGAAGACCCTGTCAGTTTATCTTTCCAGCAGGCCTTTTGGAGGTGGCCTGGGACATGCCGGCACCAAAGTCAAGAATATTCTTCCGAATACGGTTTTGGCCAATATTGCTACCGATAGCTGGTATGTTCTGATCTGGGCAGAACAGGGCGTGGTTGGACTGGTGCTTCATCTGATAATTCTTTTCTATATTATTATCAAGGCGTCTTACCTGATAATGAAAAAGATCAGGGATCCGATACTTAAAAACAACATGTCTGCACTGGCTGCCGGGATGTTTGGCATCATGGTTGCATCCTATGGCAATGCCGTACTGGGTCAGGTACCGACCAGTATCATGATCTATGTTTCTATGGCCCTGCTACTGGACCCGCAAAGGTTTGAACCAGAGGTTAAATTGCCGGAAGCCTCAGCTGCATTGGCCGAAGCAGGAGGGAAGTGAATCAGAAATAGTGATAAGTATTGAAAATCAGGCTTTCTGACTTCCGGATGCTGATCCTGTCAATACCGATAAAATGCGGTACGCCTTTTTAAATAATTTGTTCTGAAGTTTTTTAAGCAATCTGATATGATTTCCGATCGGTTTAAAATCAGCCCAGGGAGTCAGGCGGAGATAACCAAAAAACTCATCCCTGTATTTCTGAACATAGTTATAAGAGGTGAAAATAGGTTTGATGCCGATAAAGTGAATGAGAAAAGGATCTTCCCTTTCCATCATTGAATAACTGTTCCATTTCGGATCCAGTTCAAGCCACTGGTTTGCAAAGACAACATTCAATCCGTACTGATCGGGAAAATTGGCATATCTGGTATTTTCAGAAATGCAATCAATGATCTTTTTTGTAATACCTGCCTCAATCCATTTCCTGCTGTCAATCAGCAGAAGTCCGCTGTTATAGTACTTTGTATCAGGATCTATACCCAATTCCCTGTAATTGGCAATGCCTCCCCAACTACAACTGACGACTTCAGACCTGTCAGGAACGCCACCGATCATCTCTTCCCCGAGATCAATCCTCCAGAGGTCAGCGATGTCTTTTCTGACGATCATATCAACATCAAGATAAATCACCTTTTCAATGTCAGCAGGTAAAAAGTGCGGAAAAAACAGGCGGATGTAAACGATCAGTGGAAAAGATGAGCCATCAAGGGGCAGACTTGATTTATCCTGAATTATATCCCTCATATCCACCCAGAAAAAGGAAATCTTTTCCGGATTGGCACAAAGGGCGAGGTTGCGTTTGTTTTTCTCCGTCAGTTTGTCACCAACGATATAGAAATCGATGTGTTCTTCAGAATGATGGTTCACATCAATGGATTTGATTAAGGCAGCCAGCAAGACCGAGAAGTGGTTATCGCAAACTGTGAAAATCGTTATATTGGCTGGCTTGTTACTCATTTGATCCGGTTTTTAGAAATAGGTATTCATACCTGAATTTTATATTCCGGTAGACTGACCTGATGATTTTAATTAAAAAGCCTTCAGATGCCTGGATCTGCATCCTCAGTTTCTTTCTTTTGACCTGACTCGGTTCCTCTGCACTGTTCTCCTGGATAAATATACCGCGATAATCATCGTGAATCACTGCTTTTCCTTTCTTCTGAAGAAAGGCGATCACCATTCTGAATTCCGCCCTGTCCGATTTAATTCCTTCCTTGTATTCGCCGAATTTTTCCAGAAAAGCGCTTCTTCTCAGATGCGGGTGATCACTGTAGCAATTGAACTGATAGGCATTGGGTGCCCAAAAACGGAACCTCATTTCGGAAAATCCGAGACCGATGGGTTTTAAGTAAGGATATTTCCGATAGGCATAGAAACGGACAAGATCAAGGTGTGCATCCTCCTTCATCAATGATAATCCATCCATTAATCTCTGGCTAAAATATCTTGTGGGGATAAAGTCCTCCTGAACATACAAGGTGAATGGCGATTTTACTGCATGCTGACCTTTATTGATATTATTCGCCAGGCCTTTGTTCTTTTCGGCAAAGACAGGAATAATCCCATATCGGTCCTTGAACAAAACTAAATTGTTGATGTGTTCCGGTTTACTGCAATCATCTGAAACAATAATTTCGTTAAAAATGATATTCAGTTCACTGAATGATTTCAGCAATCTCTCAAGGGATAAACTCCTGTTATAGTGCGTTATCAGCAGAGTTATCTCACTAAAATGTTTTGAATCAGAATCCATAAAGCAGTCCGGTGAATTGTTGTTTAATTCGAATAATCCCTTCCGGTTTATAACAGCACCACAAGGGATACGGCATTTCCAGGATTCGCAGGATTGGTAGTGCCATATTGATTAAATCCGTTTTTCCAATGAAAGTAATGCCTGTTTAACAAATTATTGTTACAAAATGGTTATATTTTATACCCAAAATAGAGTGCGACTTACTTTGTTTCAGATTCTTACCTTTTCCCGTTCATCTCTTCTGCGCCTGAATTCAGACTTCCATAAAATTTCAGGAATAAATCTTTACCCAATTTAGCTTCAATCTTTAAGATATTTTCCTGGTATTAACTTTTTAGCCAGGGGATTTTAAAGTCTGTATCTGACCGAATTCATTAAATCCTGAACTGATTTCAGACAAAACTCTAAACAAATAATAAAAACTCCATTTGTATTCCTGCTAAGCGATCTGCCTGTCATACAATAAAAAAAACTGCAGAAATGATTTACTTTTCAGTCCTTGCTGCATCACCTGAAGTACAGGTAATTCCTGAAGTTTACTCATTGAAATAAAAAAAAGGGAGTGCCTGTTAAAACCATGATGAACTCAAAGCATGTATATTACCTGGTGCCCTTCTTAAACCCGGCACTCAATCTGTCATATTCTTTGATTTTTTCCTTGAATTACTATGAAGTTGGCATTAAAGCAAAAAAATCCGGGATGTTGTTCGAAAAGGCAACGATAAGTCACAATTAGGGTTTGAGAAGGTTACTTTTCATGATTTTAGGTATAAAATTACATCAGACAGGAGATAAGGGAGAAAATCTTACTTCTTTTCCACTGAAATGTCGGTTCAGGGCAAAATACTATTGTTAAAGCACGGATCTACAAGTAAAATAGTGGTAAATAACAGTACCATTTGTCGGGTTATAAAACTTGAATATGGATTATCCATTGGTTTCCATAGTAACGGTAAACTATGATCACCCTGAGGTGACCTGTGCTTTGCTGTATTCACTCAGACAGATTACCTATCCGGAGATTGAGATCATTGTCGTTGATAATGCTTCCCCAAATGATGATCCGGCAATCATCTGCCAGTTATATCCTGAAGTTGTATTCATTCAGAGCGAAAAGAACCTTGGATTTGCCAATGGTAACAATCTTGGTATCAGTGTCGCAAAAGGTGAATATATTCTTCTGTTAAACAATGATACTGAGGTTGACCGGGGGTTTATTGAGCCGCTGGTGCGTAAACTGCAATCTGATCCGGATATTGGCATGGTTAGTCCGAAAATCCGTTTTTTTTATGCACCCGATACCATTCAATATGCCGGTTACACCGGCTATACCCCGCTAACGCTCAGACAATTTCTGATTGGACTGAATGAGGTTGATACCGGACAGTACGATCAATGCGTTGAAACCTTCTCCATACATGGAGCAGCCGTGATGGTTCCTGTATCAGTCATTAAAGAGGTAGGGCTGATGGCCGAGATGTACTTTCTTTATTATGAAGAGCATGACTGGGCTGAACGGATAAAAAGGGCCGGATACAAGGTGTATTATGTTCCTGAATCCCTTGTTTTTCATAAAGAATCCATGTCAACAGGCAAGCAGAGTCCGTTGAAAACATATTACATCACCAGAAACCGGTTTTTGTTTGCCAGACGCAATATCCATGGATTGAAAAGGATTATCACCCTGGTGTATTTATCATTTTTCGCTTTCCCAAAAGGGGTAGTTTCATTTTTATTTGACAAACGTCCCGATCTGGCTAAAGCCACCATGAAAGCATATTTCTGGAATTTCATTCACTTTTCTGATATACGCAGAAATCAACTACTGAAATAGTCATGACGACACTGAGCGGATTATTTAAAACGGGGATAATCAACAGTGGCCAGGGTTGGTCATTATTCACAGAAGGGAACCTGACGGTATTCTTTCATGGTTCGGTTTATTTATCCGGAGTCGCTGATAATCCCTGTCTGAATCCGCCAGCATATATTGCATCCCTGTATTTGAAATCAGGAGTGGATTGTTTCCGCCATCTTGACGGAACTTTTCTGGTAATGGTGAAAGACGGAAACCGTCTATTCTTCCACAGGGACAGGTTCGGAAGCGGTCAGCAATTGTATTATAATCAAACCGGGTTTTCAACAAATATGACCAGCCTGTCAGAATTGACAAAATCAGAACAGGTTGCTGACTGGGGAAACCTAACGGGCTTTCTCCAATTCGGATACATTCCTGCTCCGGGAACCGGGCTTAAGGGTATCTGTAAATTGCCTTCCGGATACCTGCTTTCATGGAATGGAAGTGTTCTGTCTTCATCAGACATGTACTCACATGAAGATTTCCATCATGAAGGAAGTTCTTCAGTATTGAAAATAGAGGATGCTGTTGAGCAGTATCATACCCTCCATCTTGATGCCATCAGGAAGCGCATTGCGGGTGCAGGTAATGTTGGTGTATTATTGAGTGGGGGATACGACAGTGCCGGTAATATTGCAGCGTTGCGGGAGATATATAACGGTAAAGTTCAGGCTTTTTCAGTCGGGTTTAAAGACAATCCCTGGTCTGAAATACCACTTGCCAGGCAAATGGCTGACAGGAACGGTGCAGAATTTCATCAATATGAGATCGATGGCTCAGAACTCAATGAAATACCGGAATTAATCCGTCAGTTGGGTGACCCCTTCCAGGAAGGCGGAATGATGGTAAACTTCGCAGCTATGCGGCTGGCCGCCGGGTATAAGCCGGATGTAATACTTGGTGGGGATGGTAATGACCAGCACCATGGAACATTTGCAAGGGAGCTGGCTCTGAACCATATTATCAGGAAATCAGGAATAAGTTTCCTGCAGAAAGGATTTTACAATTTTACAAATGCCCTTAACAATGCGAAGGATGATAATCTTTTCAGGTATGGCTTTCATAACCGGAAGATTTTAAATATTTTAACCATGGATGCTTTCGGATTTTCAAAAGGAGAACTGAAAGCTTTGGGTCTGAACAAGCCGGATATCAGCAAATACGGGGCACCCTCAGGAATACATCCATCGGGCGATTTTGATACATTCTTCTTTCAGCGGCAGTATCTGGTTGATGTAAAACAGGTAATCAACGAAATAATTCTCTTCAAGGCCGGGCAGAATGCAGCCTTAAGGGGAATAAAAATTGCATTTCCCTATATGGACACTGACCTTGCAGACTTCATTGCCGGGTTACCAAGAGAACTCCGCTTTCAGGGAAGTTATACTGATCTTCTCAAAGGAAAGGGTAAGAGCAAGATTCTTCACAAGAACCTGTATTCGGCTTCGATGCCGGATGAATTATCCACTAAAAAGAAGCAGGGTGGATTCGCTCCACTGCCGTTGTTCTTTCAATCTGCCGGGAATCTGAATCTCGCGGAAAAGGTCATATTGCAGTCTGGTATGGTCAACTCAGGAATGAACATGTCCTGGGTAGCACAATTTATTCAACGTTACAGGCAGGAAAATCAGAAGAATTCAAACTGGTTCTGGTATTCCCAGGTTCAGGCATTCAAATTGTTCAACCTGCTGGTACTCGCCGTCTGGTGGGAAAACACATTCAATGGAAGGTCAGTCAATAAACTGGAAGAACTAATATAACCGATGATGGAATTTCTCAAGATACTTTTAAATATAACCGAGGCGATTGTATTTATTTACCTGGCAATTGCTGCTGTATATTTTCTTTTCTTTTCATTTATGGGGGTATTCCCATATAGAAAGAAGACTTTTCCTGCGCCTCAGTTACGAAAGATGGCTGTCCTGATTCCGGGTTATAAGGAGGATATTGTGATTCTCGAGGTTGCTGAAGCATCGCTCAGGCAGAGTTATCCCTCTTCCCATTTTGATGTTGTGATTATCGCCGATACCTTCCGGCCCGAAACCATTTCAGCTCTTAAAAAACTTCCCCTGAAACTTGTAGAAGTTGTCTTTGATAAAAGTACAAAGTCAAAATCGCTGAATGCTGCAATGAGTGCCATCGGGGACGAATATGATATAGCCGTTGTGCTGGATGCAGACAACATCATGGGTTACGATTTTCTTGAAAAAATCAACCAGGCATTTGAAGCGGGCTTCACCGCCGTTCAGGGACACCGGATGGCCAAGAATATGAACAATTCAATGGCTGTTCTGGATTCCATCAGTGAGGAGGTAAACAATCATATATTCCGCAAAGGTCATCGGGTCGCCGGATTGGCTTCAGGACTAATCGGTTCAGGTATGGCATTCCGGTACCGGATGTTTAAAAAGCGAATGTCAGAAATACAGGCCATCGGGGGATTTGATAAAGAACTTGAACTGACCATGCTTCGCGATGGGATTAAGATTGAATACATTGAAGATGCTGTTGTTCTGGATGAAAAAGTGCAGGATAAAGCTGTCTTTGAAAATCAGCGGAGGAGATGGCTTGCTGCCCAGTTTATATATTTCAGGCGGTTTGCCCTGGATGGCCTGGTTCAGTTCATTACCCGTTTCAATATTGATTTCCTGGATAAAGTCTATCAGATGGTAATGCCACCACGTATATTGTTACTTGGCTTAGTAACCATTCTTACAGCCCTCATGGGATTGATAAGTCTGATAAATTATTCGGGAGCGACCGGATTTTTCCTTTTTAACTTCTTCAACTGGTTGGTTATCTGGATGTTTATTGTGCTTGCATTTGCCTTTTCGGTAAACAGGAAGTTTTATACAAAACAAACCCTGAATGCAATTCTTACACTGCCGATGGGATTCTGGCTGATGTTCAGGTTATTGTTCAGACTGAAAGGTGCCAATAAAGTATTTATTCATACCCAGCATGGAGTCATCAATGAGTCCTCTGGTAAATAAGAATCTGAAAGAAAACGGAGATGATAAAGGACCGTGATATTATAATACTGGGAATTCAGCCATGGGACATCGAAATTGGCAGCAACTGTAAAAATATTGCCGAGGAGTTTTCCAGGAACAACAGAGTTCTTTATGTGAATTCCCCACTCGACAGGATGTCTGTTTTAAGAAACCGCAAGCAGGAAAAAGTCAGAAAACGGCTCGACATTGTGAAAGGCGGATCTCCCCTGATTAAGGAAATCAGCAGGAATTTATGGAATTTATATCCTGCCACCGTTCTTGAATCGATCAGCTGGATTAAATCTCCGGTGATTTTCGACTGGCTTAATAAGATCAACAACAGAAGGTTTGCAGCTCAGATTTTGTTAGCCATCGGGAAGCTTGGGTTTAAAGATTTTATTGTTTTCAATGACAGTGATATGTACAGGAGTTTCTATATGAAAGAACTGCTGAAACCTGAAACCTACATTTACTATACCCGTGATAACCTGATAGTTGTTGATTACTGGAAGAATCAGGGCGAGAGGGTAGAGGGTCTGCATATGAAGAAAGCCGACCTGGTTGTTGCAAACTCAACCTACCTTGCATCACAGGCCCGGAAATATAATCCGGATTCATTTTACGTAGGGCAGGGTTGTGATGTTAGTTTGTTTGATACAAGGCTGGTTACAGAAGTACCCGAAGATATCAGGGATATTCCTAAACCGGTTATAGGCTATATCGGAGCGCTGTTGTCGCTCCGCCTCGACATCGGGGTGCTCGAACATATTGCCCTGAGCCGACCCGACTGGAGTCTTGTACTTGTGGGCCCTGAAGATGACAGATTCAGAAACAGCCGCCTTCACCAGCTTGAAAACGTTTATTTCCTTGGTAATAAATCAGGAACCGAGCTACCTTCTTATCTCAATGAGTTTGATGTAGCAATCAACCCGCAGATTCTTAGTCCTGTTACCATTGGAAATTACCCCAGGAAAATTGATGAATACCTCGCCATGGGAAAACCAACGGTTGCTACCAGAACCGAGGCCATGAATGTATTTGCTGATTATACATATCTTGCTGAAAACAAGGAAGAATACATCGAACATATTGAAGTGGCGCTTCAAGAAAGAAGTCAAGACATCGTGGAAGGAAGGAAGGAATTCGCCAGAAAGCATACCTGGGAAAACAATGTGATTGAAATTTCGAAGGCTGTTGACACTGTGAAGGCCTTTAGTGCCGGTTAATCCTGAGATGCAGTCTGATTTGACAGCTGTAAACCTGAATCATCAGGCCGGATTGAGTGTAAAATCTGATATTGTTTTGAAAATGACAATTTAATCCCTTAAAAACAGAGAAAATGTTTCGTCCGATCGTTCCGTCCGATATCCGAATACACTGGCATGATTACCAAAAAATAGAAGATATTTCTGATGAAGTATTCGGAAAAATCAAAGCCGGTTTTGATGCTCAAAAAACGGATAAACCCCTGGTCTCAGTCAATATCATTGCCTGGAACGAGGAGTCAGCCATACTGCGGAACCTTTCGTCTCTCAGTGCCATGAAAAGCTTGGTTCCTGTTGAGTTTATTTATGTAGACAACAACTCGAAAGACCGGACTTCAGAGATTATCAGAAGGTGCGGATTAACACCCATTTCAGAATTGAAGCAGGGATACGGTTTTGCCAGGCAGACGGCCATGGAAAATTCGCGAGGAAAGTATATCCTGACCGGTGATGCCGATACCGCTTACCCGCCGACCTGGATTGATACGATGTTGAAGCCCGTTCTTTCGGGAAAAAGCATGGGTAGCTTTGGAACCTATTCATTTATCCCGGGTAAGAATCAGTCACGTTTAAGATATGCATTTTACGAACTGTTCAGGGACATGGTTCATGCACTGCGGAATATCAACAACCCTGAACTGGTGGTAGTTGGAATGAACTTCTGCTTTCCAAGGGAAGAAGCCCTTAAAATCGGCTTTATTAAAAATGATGCCCGCATGGAAGATGGGCAAATGGCAATGGCCCTTTTAAAAACAGGGAAACTTAAACGTATTACCACTCTGCCTTCGATGGCTTGGACAGGAACAAGGACTGTCGAAAAAAGCGGATCTTTTCTGAATGCCGTCGTATCCAGAATTTTAAAGGAGATTAAACGAATCAGGATTTATTTCCAAAATAAATAAACCATCCCATGTCAATCAAGGAACGTGTCATTTCAAATCCGAAAATCAAGGAAATCGCTTTGCTTCTGATAACCTCAAAGCAGAATCCGAGGCCAAGACTCTGGGTCCGTTGGTTTCTGAATCCTTTGATCCATCAGAAGGGAAAAGGGACCGTATTCAGGCGGCATACGAGGATTGATGTTTTTCCATGGAATAAATTCACTACCGGACATCATTGTACGATTGAAGATTTTGTGACATTAAACAACGGGGTTGGCGACGTCAACATTGGTAACAATTCAAGGATTGGGATGGGAAATACCATTATCGGACCGGTCAATATCGGAAATGAAGTAATTTTTGCCCAGAATATTGTGTTATCCGGTCTGAACCATGGTTACACAGATGTAAATATCCCGATCAGAAAGCAACCTGTTTCCAAATCCCTGATAACAATCGAGGATGAAGTTTGGATCGGGGCAAATGCAGTGGTCGTAGCTGGTGTAACCATCGGGAAGCACGCCGTGATTGCCGCAGGTTGTGTTGTTACAAAAGATGTTCCGCCTTATTCAGTCGCCGTTGGCAATCCATGCCGTATTATCAGGCGGTACAATCATGAAACAGCTACATGGGAAAAGGTAACTTCCTGAAATAGAAAGAATGATCAACTACCCTGATCATTGCTGAATTCCGGTTTTTCTTTTATTACCATAAATGCCTCGGATATGCCGGGTTTAGACAGTTTTATATCTGCATTTCTGAATCTCCGGTGAAATCAAATATCAGGATCTTCCGTTTTTATATTCAGTAAAAAAGGGCTGCCGGAAGTTGTTAACTTTTAGCAGCCCTTTGATGGGTTATCCGGAAATTTCAAACATTTTCTTTCTGTAGCAGAGCAGGTATCGTACGTAGTATCAGTTTGATATCACCCCAGAATGAATAATTCCTGGCATATACATTATCCAGGGTTTTTCTTTCATCAATCGACATATCCTGTTTTCCCCTGAGTTCAACCTGCCATAACCCTGTTATTCCGGCAGGACCCAGAAACCTCTCACCCCACTCATCAGACGTAAGCAGTTCCGCTTCATACAGCGGCAGGGGCCTGTTACCAACGATAGACATATCACCCTTCAGCACATTGATAAGCTGGGGAAGTTCATCAATACTTGTATTTCTGATAAATGCGCCGACTTTCGTGATTCGGGGATCGTCCTTGATCTTGATAAAGGACTGGTTAATTTTTACCTGTCTCAGTCGCATATAATGCTTTTCACATATTTCGTTCCCTTCAATGATCAGAAGTGTCGAGCATGGGTGACCCAGTTTCTTGCAGTCAGGGCATTCATCATCAACCTTTTCTGCTTCATACTGGTTCAGATGGGCCATTGATTTCAGCATTTTATCGGCATTCAGGCTCATGGATCTGAGTTTATAGAAATCAAATATTTTATAGCCGGTCCCAACCCTTTTTGAGATGTAATAAACCTTTCCCTTAAAGCCTGATTCAGCCCAGATAGCAAACATAATGACCAGCAGGAAAGGGGCGAGGAAGATCAGAGCCATACCAGCGACAAAAATATCGAATAACCTTTTAACCAAAGGGATACTGTAATCACGGAATTGTTCTGAGGTTACCTGTCCAGAACTTAGCAGTTCCTTATGATCCTTCAGAAAACGAACTCTGGTTTCTATGTTTTCCGCAATCAATGGGGTAATATACAGATCATCTACCTTGTTTGAAATGGCATTTTTTCTGATTTTTTCATCTTCATGTCTGGAAACCAGTATGAAAGGTATCTCCCGGGCCAGATTATGCTTTCCGATGTACTGATGAAATTCAATCCCATTTGTACCTGGCAGATAGCTTTCACATAAGATTCCATCCGGATTGTTTCCATTGTTCAGCCAGTTGATAAAGAGCAGACTGTTTCCAAAGTCAGAAACATCAAATGCATCATGTGTTTTTAGCAATTCAATGGTGCCGGTATCACCTCCTATATAAGCAATGTTAAGCTTGCCTGATATCATTTCTTCCATTTCTGCCTGTTTTAATTACTGTCTGATAGAATCAATTCAACAAGAACCTCCAACTCCTCAGGGTTAAATGGTTTGGTGATAAAATTCCTGACCTTCATCCTGAAAAAGTTGATCCTTGTTTTGCTGTCTTCTTCTCCGGAAAGCATCAGGAGAGGGATCTTGCTGAATAATCCACTCGACCTTATCTGCCTGACAAAGTCATAACCATTCATTTCAGGCATAAGGATGTCACAGATAATCAGGTCAGGAATGTTGCCATCCTGAATGTAGGACATGGCATCCATTCCATTGGCCCGGGTAACTACATCGTATTGTTTGCTGAGAAATGTTTCAAGCAGTTTGCGGATAACAGCTTCATCGTCAATTGCCAGTATCTTCTTTTTCATGTTTCTTCAGTTATTTTTGTTTTATCTCAGAGTATCAAACACAGTTTCAGATGACTGAAAGGATATTCCCTTCTGGGAAAGAAATCCGGTTAAATGTTAATGGAGAAAACAACGAAAAGTAACAGCAGAATCTGCTGTTTTAAAAGAAAATACAGTTTAATCCGGGTTTCAGGGAATACTGAATTTAATCAACCGGTAATACCTGCTTTTCTGCAGACATCCGAAGGTGTCTGTCTTTCCTGTGAAAAAAAATCCGGTAATGGTTTTACCGGATTTCCAGAAAATCACTGATTGTCCTTGTATAGGCAACCGGTTGCTCAATTCCGATTGAATGTCCGGCATCGGGAACAATAATGAGCCTGTGATTGATAAACAACCTGAGATATTCGGCGGTGTACCCCCATGCCTTGCCATCGCATTGCCCCCTCATTATCAGGGCAGGTACCTGACAAGCTGCCAGTTTGGAGCGGATATTTCCTGAACGGCCAAAACTCTGAACTGTTTTCACCATAACATAATAACCTGAGCCACTTTCCTGACTATCAATGACGGCAGGGTCTTCAGGATTGCAGACGGTAGATTTCCCCATTTCATTGTTCAGCAGTGTTGAGAAGTCATCCATTTCTCTGTCAGGGGCCAGTTTCAGATTAAAAGCCCTGGCACAAGCCTCAACGACCCTTGCCCTGAGGTTGTATGTTTTTTTCCGTCCCTGACTGTTGGTATAGACAGGTTGCTTCAGATGAAGACTGTCAGGAGCCTCTGTTGTCTCGGATTCTGAATTCCAGGGCAGGACAGGTCCCGGGCCGGTAAAAATCACTTTCTCAACCTTATCAGGGTTTTCAGCAATATAGGCGCATGCCAGCATAGCGCCCCATGATTGGCCGATCAAAATAACTTTTTCTGCACCAATGACCGTAACAATTTCTTCCAGATCGCGTCGGTGCCGCTCAACAGTGTATTCACCTATATTTTCAAGTCTTTCGGATGATCCACAACCGACCTGGTCATACAGATAGACTTCATATCCATCCGCAGCCAGTGGTGCCAGCAGTTCAATATTTCTGTTATAAACAGGCGCTCCGGGTCCTCCCTGAAGAAAAATTACCGGATAGAGCTTCCTTTTACCATTTGAAGGAATCAGAAAATACCCGATTTGTGAACCTCCGGGAAGATTCCAGAATCGGGTACCCGGCCTGGCTTTATATGCCGGAACGTGGTAACTTTTTGGGGGCAGCACCATGAATAACAGGAAAATGAGTAGTCCGACAGCGGACCAGAATACATACCTCCGGGCTCTATTCTTCACAACGATATTTTAGAATTTCCGGTTATAAACGATTTTACAACCACTAAATTGCAGGTGATTGTTCCGGATTCATCAAACCTGTACCATCTGGTAGAATGCTCAACGCCCAAAATCAGGCATTACCGTTTGCTTTCAGGATTTCCTGCAATGAAAACAGTTCATCCCTTAGTCTTGCCGCTTCAATAAAATCAAGCTCTTTCGCCGATTTTTCCATGGCTTTTCTTGTTTGATTGATCGCTTTTTCAAGTTGTTCCGCACTCATATACCTGACTACGGGATCCGCAGCCAGACTGGCATTCTCATTTTCAATATAGGCTTTGGCCGGGCGATGTGAAGAGTCGGCAACTGCAGTCTGGCCCAGAATTGAACTGGTTGACCGGACAATCTGACGAGGGATAATGTTATGCTCGGTATTATAAGCAATCTGCTTAAGTCTTCGCCTGTCTGTTTCATCCATTGCTCTCCGCATAGAATCCGTAATCTTATCTGCATAAAGAATCACCTTACTATTGATGTTCCGGGCGGCACGTCCTGCAGTTTGTGTAAGAGATCTTTCAGAACGGAGGAAACCTTCCTTGTCGGCATCAAGAATGGCGACGAGTGATACTTCTGGCAGGTCGAGGCCCTCACGGAGCAGGTTGACCCCGATCAGAACATCAAAGGTTCCAAGCCTCAGGTCACGGAGGATTTCAACACGTTCAATGGTATCGACATCAGAATGAATATATCTGCATTTAACATCAAGCCTGGTCATGTATTTGGTTAATTCTTCCGCCATCCGCTTGGTGAGAGTTGTCACCAGGATCCTGCCCCCGGCCTTGATGGTTCTGTCAACTTCATCAAGCAGGTCATCAACCTGATTAACACTCGGTCTCACTTCAACAGGTGGGTCAATCAATCCTGTCGGCCGGATCAGTTGTTCAACCACTACGCCTTCCGATTTCTGAAGTTCAAAATCGGCAGGGGTTGCACTAACATAAATGGTCTGTCCTGTCAGTCCTTCAAATTCATCAAATTTCAGCGGACGGTTATCCATGGCCGAGGGCAATCGGAAACCATACTCCACCAGGGTCGTTTTCCGTGACCTGTCACCTCCGTACATGGCCCTGATCTGTGATACCGTGACATGGCTTTCGTCGATAACCATGATAAAGTCATCGGGAAAATAATCGAGCAGACAGAAAGGCCTGGAACCGGTGGCCCGTCCGTCGAAATACCTTGAGTAATTTTCGATGCCTGAGCAATACCCAAGTTCCCGCATCATTTCCATATCGTAGGTCACCCGGTCTTCAAGTCTGCGGGCTTCCAGCGGTTTACCGTTTTCCGAAAAATATTCTACCTGCTTTACAAGATCTGATTGGATCTCCTGGATTGAATCCTTCATCTTTTCCCTTGAGGTGACAAAGATATTGGCAGGGTAGATGTTGATCTGATCGAGTTTCTCAATGGTCAGACCGTCGGTCGGGTTAAATGATTCGATGGATTCTATATTATCATCCCAGAAGATAATCCTGACCGCGTAATCAGCATACGCAGGGAAGATATCTACCGTATCACCCTTAACCCTGAAATTACCACGGGAAAAATCGGCTTCAGTCCTGCTATAAAGGCCTTCAACAAAATTCCATAAAAGCTTGTTACGGCTGATCACATCACCTTTTTTTAATCTGATCACATTGTTTACAAAATCATCCGGATTGCCGATACCGTATATGCATGATACAGAGGAAACAACGATGACATCCCGCCGACCTGACAATAACGAGGAAGTAGCACTGAGCCTCAGCTTTTCAATTTCATCATTGATCGAAAGATCCTTTTCAATGTAGGTATTGGTTGATGGGATAAAGGCTTCCGGCTGATAGTAGTCGTAATAGGAAACAAAATACTCCACTGCATTCTCCGGAAAAAACTGCTTGAATTCACCATAAAGCTGGGCTGCAAGGGTTTTATTATGACTCAGGATAAGGGTTGGACGGTTCACCTTTGCAATAACATTCGCGATGGTGAAGGTTTTACCTGATCCGGTCACACCCAGGAGTACCTGAGCCGGATCACCTCTTTCAAGACCCTCAACAAGTTGATGTATTGCCTGGGGCTGGTCCCCGGTCGGCTCAAAATCAGAAGTCAGCCTGAAATTCATCGGATAAGGATTTTTTTAACAAAAGTAAGGTAATTCAGAATGGCAAGACTAGCGTGCAGCTTTAAATCCGAACCCTGCCACCACCGGAAAATGATCGGAAAGGTAGATTTTCATTTTGTCATAACTTCCCATTTTCAGGCTTTTATCGATAAAGATGTGATCAATTCTGATAGGGTAGAGGCTCTCGGAATAGGTACGGTTAAACCCTGAGCCCTGGTTAAATGCTGCATCCTCCATCCCCTTTCTCAGCACATTGTACGAAAAGGAGGCCGGAGTATCATTAAAATCACCGGCTATGATTACAGGATAAGGACAAGTCCTGATGCTTTGTTCAATCATCCTCGCCTGGTAACTGCGTGCCGGAAATGCTTTCCTGAGCTTTGATATGGTACCTTTCAGATAAGTAAAAAAATATTTTATCGCTCCCGGATTCCGGTGAGGTCTGAGCAATTTCTTTTCTCCGATCAGTTTCACCGATTGAAGATGGATATTATACACTCTGACCATTCCTTCAGGAAACTCGATATCTGTAAATATCCCGCATATTTCCGGATCCATGGTAAAGACTGTGCCTCGCTGCTTAACAGGATACCTGGTTGCTGTTATAAATGTATATGAGGTCCCTTTAGATTCTGCATTGAAATCAGAAATATGCTTATATTCCAGTTCCAGTTCCTTATTCAGATGATCAAGATAACGGGCATGTTTTCTTGATTTCAAAGGGTATTCCTGCATACAGACTACAGCAGGATCAAGATCATTGATAATTTCATGCACCAATGCCTGTCGCTCATAACTTGATTTTCCACTCCGGATTCCAGCAAATCCATGCACATTGAAAGTCATGATCAGGTATTCACTGGTTTTATTCTTCTGATGAAAAAACGGGAAGGTAAAATGCCGGAGCATCAACGGCGAAGCAGCAAGAACACTAATAATCAGAACGAAAAACCACCATTTTATCCGGAAGAGAAGGAGGGCTGTAATTATTGTGAGCATCCAAATAGCAGGAAATGCCAGGCTTAAAAAAGCAGCAGGCCAGAAATAGTATGGATTGATAAACCGTGAAAAAAGACCTGTTATTAGTGCCGTTAGCAGAATTATAGCAGTGATTTTCAATATGGGAACTATAATTCCGGGATATCTTTTCTTCATTCAGGATTCTTTTTTCCGTGAATGGTGATGAAGGTCGATACCGGATAATGGTCTGAAAGCGGAACCCGGGTCCTCCGGAACCCGTATGATTGCATATCAGGGTCATGCAGAATATAATCAATACGGAATGAAGGAAACCTTCCGGCATAGGTCTGGCCAAAACCGCTCCCGGATTCCCTGAAAGCATCTGAAAGCCCCTCAGACATTTTTCTGTAAGTGTAAGAAGAGGGTGTATCGTTGAAATCGCCACATACAATAACGGGGTATGGAGAAAGCTTTATCTGTTCTTCTACTTCCCTGGCTTCGGATGCCCTGAAAATAAACGCTTGTTTAAACTTTCGCAGGATCTTTTTCGAGTTCTCAGAAAATAGTGCTTTATCTTCAGCCTGATTTGTGAGTTCGGAAACGAAGAGGTAATCCTCCCTGCTCAACTGGATTGATTCCAGATGAATATTGAAAATGCGAATGGTATCTTGCTGAAATACAATGTCATTATAAATGCAGAAATTTACCGGATTTCTTTCGAAAGGAATGATATGCGATGAGATAACAGGCCATCGACTATAGGTGGCTATACCAAATGCCTTGGTCTTTCCCTTGTACTTTGCGTATTCTATATGCCTGTATTTCAGTCCGGTATATTTAATTATTGAATCCTCCATATCAGCAGATCCCTTCCGGCCGGCATGGTATTCCTGGAGGCAAAGAATGTCCGGCTCAAGCGTTCTGGTTAACTTCAGTATATCTTCTGCTGTCTTGCTGATACGTTTAGAATTCCAGTTATAGCGATCAAAGATTCTGACGTTATAGGATACTACTTTGATGCTGTTTTCTGTTTTCTCCCTTTCTCCATTTTTGTTGAACTGAATGAAACCTGTTAATCTGTTCCAGCAGATAAGCAGGGCTGCCAGTGAAACAAAGAAATATTTCTTTCCGGCAACCATCCATATAAAAATAAAAACAACATTGATAAGGGCAAGATAAGGGAAAGCAATGCCAGCAAATGCAAATATCCAAAGCTTATCAGGCGGAATATATGCTGCCAGAAATCCCATTGCCAAACCTGTAAGGACGACGGCATTGGCTGCCAGAAGCAGCTTCGAAAGTAAAGAAGTCCTCTTTTTCTTTTCTTTTGTCGTCATAAAGGAATCCTATTTCTTTTTCTGACTGCTTGAGAAAAGCAGTTCTTTTTCTTCTTTTGTCAGACTATCATAACCTGAGCGGGAAATTTTGTCCAGAATTGAATCGATTCTCTGTTGTCTTAATATCTTTTCGCGGTTATAGTCATCATCAGAAACTGGTCTTCCGCCTTTGTGAACTTTAAATTTTGATTTTTTGACTGGTCCTGAAAAACGAAGGTTTTCCCTCCTGAAAACCACAAAAATACGGGTCGGATCAAATCCGGGAAGCATTTTAACATAGACAAATCCCCAGATAGCACCGCCCAGATGCGCAATATGGCCACCAGAATTTCCTGAATCGATCATCAACAGGTCAATAGCTATCGTAATAATTGCAATGTACTTAATCTTCATCTGCCCCAGGAACAACATCCGTACAGTGTAATCGGGTACATAAAAAGCAATGGCAACCACGATCGCCAACACTGAAGCAGAAGCACCCAACGCTACGGCTGATTCCCTGGCTATGCTGAAAACAGGGAAGAAATTAAATGCAGCAATGTATAAAAAGGCTCCGGCCAGGCCACCAAAAAAATATGTGCCCAAAAGCTGTCTTTGTGAAAGATACTGAATAAAGATAGCCCCAAACCACCACAACCACAGCATATTGAATAAAATGTGGAAGAAATCGAAATGGAGAAACATATAAGTGAACAGTGTCCAGGGCCGCTCAACCAAAATTGTCGTATTGGCAGAAACAGCAAAAGCATGGGAGAGCCATTCGCTGATTTGTGACTTATAACTTCCGGAAAAAGCGGATTCAGGACTGGTAAAGAGGAAGGCAAAATTCCTGACAAGAATCATTACAAGCCATATAGCTGCATTCGTCAGGATTAGCAGGGGCAACGCTTCGCGGCGGCTGAAAAAAAATCTTAACCTATCAATGGGCGATAACTGCTGGAACATATATTATTAAAATTACTCAGTTTCGGAAACTTTTCCGGGAATATGTGTATGCAACACTCCTGAAATCAGGCATCTTTTTAATGATTTACACAAAATCCTCACCTGCATAAAAGCTTTCTAACATTCTGAAATTCAATATTTTACATATCAGACATCTCTTATCAATCAATAACCTGCCAGTTATTAGTTTCATTCGGGTTTCAGAATGTTTACCTGCCTGCCCTCCTTTGACGGCTATTGTATCAGGAAATGTCGTAAAATGTTTTTTGCAAGTTGAAAGTTGTCAACTAAATATTCTCATTCCCAGTTATTGTAACGGCGAAGCTTCCTGTTCCAGTATCTGATGAGAAAAAATCCGAAGATCATTCCCCCCAGATGGGCAAAATGAGCCACATCATCCCCCGGATTATTAGCAAATCCAAAATATACTTCAGCTGCACCATAGAGTATAACGAACCACTTTGCTTTAATCGGAAAGAAAAAATAAAGGTAGATCAGTGAATTCGGGAACATCATACCAAAAGCAAGCAGAATGCCAAACACAGCACCCGAGGCACCAACAGTGGGCACATCCATCTTAAGGTTAATCAGATCGTCCATATAGGCTGATGCCTGATTAATGTATTCATGGTTGGATGGATTTGCATTCCAGGCATTAAGAAATTCATACAACTGGCTTCTGAAGCCAGGGAAATGGTCAGTAAGGAAAACAGCAAATAAATCCGGGTCAGGCGCCCTCATTACAGCGGCAGCATCTGCCTGAATACCTGCAATAGAGATATACATCACAAACATATGTACTAAAGCAGCTCCTATTCCCGTTACCAGGTAATAGGTCAGAAATCTTTTGCCCCCCCAGGCATTTTCGAGCGTATACCCGAACATCCACAGGGCAAACATATTGAAAAACAGGTGTGAGAAACCTCCGTGAAGAAACATGTAGGAAACAAGCTGCGCCGGGTTGAATTTTGCTGATTCAAAGTAATGCATTCCGAGATAATCAGTAAGATCAACATGAAAGACCTGTTCGATCGACAGCTGAGCCAGAAAAAACAAACCGTTGATAATGAGGAGGTTTTTAACAACAGGGGGCAACATGCTAAATCCTCTGGGCGAATATTGTTGTAAATTCATCAGTTCTATATAAATTAAGTAAATCGTTTATCAATCTCATCAATACTGAGAATCACTGTAATGACCTTGCCAGAAGGGCTAAGATTCGGTACCCGACATGCAAAAAGATCATCTAAAAGTGATTGCATTTCTTCCGGCATCAGGGCTTTACCTGGTTTTACTGCCAGATTTTTAGCCATGGATCTTGCCAGGTTGCTTTTTCTATCAAGTTTCAGGCCGAGTTGGTTTTTTTTATAATTCTCAAGCACATTTTCAATCAGCTCCTGTATATTCTCATCGTGAAGATCAGCCGGTGTACCATTTATGATAAATGTATTCGGTCCAAATGGCTCAATGATAAAACCCAGCAGTGAAATTTCGGCAATCAGTTCGTTTACTAGTTCAGTATCCGGGGCTGACAATTTAACAGTCTGTGGAAACAGTTGTTGTTGAGCCAGTCCTCTTTTCTGTTCAATGCGATCGAGGTATCTTTCGAAAAGTACCCTTTCATGAGCCGCCTGCTGGTCAATGACCATCAGGCCTGACTTAACTTTTGTAATGATATAACGGTTTTGAAGCTGAATAAATCCCTTTTCACCCTGCACTTCATTTCCAAAGTCCGCACCTATGATTCTGGTCTGACCGGCAGGCTCCGGAATTGATCCGGAATGCCGAAGACCTTCATATATCTTTTCCCATTGATTGATATCCTTGCTCTTGCTTATTCCTGATGATAAATGCAGTTCAGGTTGTGGATTTTTAACAAATGGGTTAAATTCGGGATTTATTTGAATGCCCGGAGATATCACTTGCTTATCTTTTGGAAAATTGAAATTGAAACTCTGCTCTGCCTCAAAGTCAAGGGTAGAGGAGAGGCTGTATTTTCCGATGGAGGCTTTTACAGCAGATCTGAGTATGGCATAGATGGTCTGATGATCCTGAAAATTGACCTCTGTCTTGGTAGGATGAATATTTATATCAATCTGGGCTGGGTCAACCTCCAGAAACAGGAAATAGGAAGGGTAGTATCCTGCAGGAATCAGGTCGTGGAAAGCCTCTTCAACTGCATGGTTAAGATAGGGATGCCTGATGTACCTGTTGTTGGCGAAAAAATACTGTTCCCCCTTGGTTTTTCTTGCATTCTCGGGTTTCCCGATAAAACCGGATACTTTTACAACACTGGTTTCCTGGTTGACGGCAATCAGTTTTTCAAAATTAACCGTCCCCATAGCATTGGCGATCCGTTGTTTCAGTCCTGACTTGGGCAGCTGAAACAATAACTTGCCATTGTTGATAAAGCTGAAGGCGATGCCCGGATTTACAAGTACGACCCGCTGGAACTCTTCAATGATGTGTCTCAGTTCGGCAGGATCTGATTTCAGAAAATTCCGCCTGGCAGGCACATTGAAAAACAGGTTTTTAACCTGTATTGAAGTGCCCGGTGGACAGGCACATGGCTGCTGACTTTTAACAGATGAACCTTCAATCATTAATTGTACACCAAGTTCATCTTCAATCCGCCTGGTTTTCATTTCAACCTGCGCGATGGCAGCGATGGAAGCCAAAGCTTCACCACGAAACCCGAAAGTTCTGATATGGAATAAATCATCAGCAGTTTTTATTTTGGAGGTGGCATGCCGTTCAAAACTCATCCTTGCATCCGTTGGCGACATCCCACAGCCATTGTCAATAATCTGAATCAGGGTTTTACCAGAATCCTTGATGATCAGCTCAATGTTATCCCCACCGGCATCTATGGCATTTTCAAGTAATTCTTTTACGGCCGATCCCGGACGTTGAATTACTTCTCCTGCGGCTATCTGGTTGGCAACTGAATCGGGCAAAAGCCTGATGATATCTGACATAGGTTAAGGCTTGCCGCTGTTAACGGAAGAAGATAAAGTAGATGATTACCACCGAAGCAACAAGATAAATTATGAGCGTTCGCTTCGAGATTAAATTGTTGCGTCCTTCCTTTACCCGCCAGGTTTCCTTTATCCGTGCCCTCAACCTTTCTGTGATTTCTTGTTCCGGATTTGAATATTTTTTCAGCCGTTCTTCCATTTCCTCCTTTTTCCTGTCATAATACAGAGGCTTATAGTTGAAATGTCTTGGCTTGCGTGTCTTGAAAGCGACTATTTTCATGGTTGTTTCTTTTATAACAAGGATCATTGATTACCGTACAGTGATTCTGTATCCTTCATTTCAAAGGATATGTCATGAATATTCAATATTACAAAAATACCACTTTTTTCAATAATTTTGCCCTAGTTTTCATGGTTCGACCCTTATAAGTAAATACAATTTAATGAAAGAAATCTCTCCTGACACATTACAGAAGTTGATAGTAGTTGGTGATCGATTGCTAATCAAACCGCTTTCACTATCAAAAAAGACGAAAGGTGGCCTGTTTTTGCCTCCCGGTTATAATGAAAAGGAAGAAATCCAATCAGGATATGTGTTAAAGGCAGGACCTGGTTATCCAATTCCGGTTTCCGGTGAAGAAGATGAAATCTGGAAACAACAATCGGGAGACAATATCAAATACATTCCATTACAGGCAAAGGTAGGTGATCTGGCTATCTTTTTACAGAAAGGGGCCATTGAGATAGTGTATAACGACGATAAATATTTTATTGTGCCTCAGCATTCTGTTTTACTTCTTGAACGAGACGAAGATATTTCAGCCTGAGCATTTGATTATAAAATCAAAAACCCCTTATTGATTTGATATAAGGGGTTTCCAATGATAAACCATTATTTATATTTATTTAATCCTTAAAAGCTTTGGATAACGCTGGCCTACCAGGTAAAATCCACCAAAAAGAATAGTATTATAGAACAGATCGCCCAAAAGACCATTGTTAAAGAAGGGAATTCCGGCCGCGTAAGCTTCCATCAATCCTGAAAAATTCTTCGGATAAGGCATCATTCCGCTGTACCATGATCCGAAATTGGTAACAAGGTAGAAAATTACCGAAGATAATACTGACGCCAGAACAATATTACCAGCCCTTATCCGGCCGGAGAGCCGGAAACCGACCAACACGGTAATGCTAAAAGCGGCATAAACAGCAATCATGGTTGAATGAAATCCCAGAATAACGTCGCTGATCAGCATGGCAGCAAGCGGGATCAGAAAAGCAAGTGATTTTCTGCTGATGTTTGCACCACTGAACAGAGCTATTGCTGCAACCGGCGTAAAATTAGGCCAATGTGGTACGAGACGCATAAAAGCAGCTGTGAGTATGGCCGTTAGAATCAGCATCATCCGGGGAGTGAAAAACTTATTGTTCATGTTTATGGCATATTTAGTTTCAGAGTCCAAAATTATAAAAGGTTTTCGATTTACCGGATATTTCATCAACCAATTTTATTTTTCCGGTAAATGCTTCTGAGTCTTAAACGAACAAAAAACAGCTTTATAACCATCAAAACAGGAATTCTTCCAATCATTTCAAAACAAACACAATCTGAGTTAATCATATGGTTCCTGTTGAAAAGTTTTTCAGGATAACTTATAAAAAAAGGGTTCCCTTCAAAAATGCAGAAATAAATAATGTTTAAGTTTGCTGAAAAATAAGCCTGATGTTGCGAAAATTAATTTTCTTACCGGCTGTTATCATGTTACTCTCATCCTGCAAAAGCGATAAATTTTCTGCTGACCTGATCATTCAGAATGCTGTGATATATACAGCCGATAGTGCTTTCAGTATTGAGGCAGCGATGGCTATTGCCGATGGTAAAATTCTTGAAGTCGGAGATAATGAGGCCATCAACGAAAAATATCAGGCCGATTCAGTGATTGACGCTGATGGAAAAGCCATTTATCCGGGTTTTATAGATGCACACAGCCATTTCTATGGTTATGCCTTACTTAGCCGGTATGCTGATCTTTCCGGTGCTTCATCCTTCGATATGGTACTGGAAATATTGAAGCAACATCAGGAAAAAAACCAATCAAACTGGGTGACAGGCCGGGGCTGGGATCAGAATAAGTGGCCCGGGCACCGTTTCCCTGATAACAGGAAGCTGAATGATATGTTTCCTGAAATACCGGTGGTGATTATCAGGGTAGATGGGCATGCCGTGTTGGCAAATGAAGCTGCAATCATCCTTTCCGGCATCACCAGCGATAGTATTACGAATAAAAAAGAAGCCATCCTGGAAGATGGAAATTTTACCGGCATTTTCCTGGAATCAATGGCAGACCGTTTCCGGAACCTGATTCCGGAACCGGCAGGGCCGGAGTTGTCTGATCTCGTGACGGTGGCAGCCGGAGCATGTTACGGGGTTGGCCTCACCATGGTCACCGATGCAGGCCTGGATGCCCGTATCATAGACTTTTATGATAGTCTGCAAAAGGAGGACAAACTGGAAATGGCAATTTATGCCATGTTGAATCCCAATAAGGAGAATTTGGATCGTTTTCTGAAAAGGGAATTGTCAGAAAACCCAGGCTGATTGTAAGGTCAGTTAAACTGTATGCCGATGGGGCTCTCGGATCGAGGGGAGCCTGCCTGATAAAACCTTACAGCGATTCTCCCGGTGATTTTGGTATCCTTACCATTACTCCGGAAGAACTTGGCAGATATTGCGTAATGGCTTATGATAACGGTTATCAGGTGAATACCCACGCCATCGGAGATTCAGCCATCAGAACCGTGCTTAAAGTTTACAGCGATTATCTCCTTCCTGACAATGACCTGCGCTGGCGGATTGAACATGCCCAGGTTGTACATCCGGAAGATTTCAGCCTTTTCGGGGAATTTGAAATAATTCCGTCAATTCAGGCGACACATGCTACTTCCGATATGAACTGGGCGAAGAAACGTCTGGGCGATTACCGCATTAGAAATGCCTATGCCTATAAAAGCCTGATGGACCAGAATGGCTGGATAGCCAATGGAACTGATTTTCCTATTGAAGATATCAGCCCTCTGCTGACTTTCTACGCATCTGTTGCCCGTAAAGACACCAGAGGCAAACCAGCCCGGGGATTCCAGAAAGAAAATGCGCTGACCCGCCAGGAGGCACTCAGATCGATTACTTATTGGGCGGCAAAGGCATGCTTTGAAGAAGACCGAAGGGGGAGTATTGAGCCTGGCAAAAATGCTGATTTCGTCTTTACCGACCGCGACATCATGCAAATCCCGGAAAGTGAAATTCCGCACACAAAAGTATTGCGTACGGTGATCAACGGGAAAACCATCTTTTTAAGCAAGTGATGATTGTCTTTCCATTCGTTTTGAACAAACTATTCAAAACGGCTGTTTAGATAAATCATACAGCACCGGATGAAATCAACCGCACTCCTTTTACTTGTCTTTCTAAGCATAACTTCGCTCAGATCCCAGGAAATCAGGGTGACAGATTTTAATGGCCTTGAGCCGCTGCTGAACCTGAGGAACGATACCACCTACATAGTAAATTTCTGGGCAACCTGGTGTATTCCCTGTGTTAAAGAACTTCCCTCTTTTCAGAAATTACACGAAGATTACAAAGGCAGCAATATCAGGGTAATACTGGTTAGCCTTGACTTTAAAAAAGACCTGGAGTCAAGATTAAAACCTTTTGTACAGAAGAATAATCTCAGTCCGGAAGTTATCATGCTTTATGATCATGATGGCAATTCGTGGATTAACAAAGTTTCACCTGACTGGTCCGGAGCTTTGCCGGCAACCCTTATCTATAACCGGAACTTTCATGCTTTTTATGAAAAGAGCTTCACCAATGAAGAATTACAAACCATTGTTAACCAAAATCTTATCAAAAAATGAAAAATATCATCCTTCCGGTCTTACTGATCATCACTTTTGTATTCAACCTTTCTGCCCAGGGATATAAAGTCGGTGATGAAGCTACTGATTTCAAACTGAAAAATATTGACGGCAACATGGTATCGCTTGCCGGGTTTCCGGATGCCAAAGGTTTTATTATAATCTTTACCTGCAATCATTGCCCTTTTTCTGTAGCCTATGAAGACCGGATTATCTCACTCGACAGGAAATATAAAAAGCTTGGTTATCCGGTAATTGCAATTAATCCCAACGATCCGGAACTGGTGCCTGCAGATGGATATAAGGAGATGCAACAGCGTTCTTCAGAAAAAGGATTTACGTTTCCATACCTGTTAGATGCCGGACAGAAAATCTATCCCAGATATGGTGCAACCAGAACCCCTCACGTGTTCCTGCTGAAAAGAGAGGATAAGTCACTGAAAGTTGCCTATATAGGCGCTATAGATGATAACTCACAGGAACCGGAGGCTGTTAAGGAAAAATACCTTGAAAATGCAGTCGATGCTTTACTGGCAGGTATTTCGCCCCGGCCCGATTTTACAAAAGCCATTGGTTGTACAATAAAAACCGCCTCAAAATAAGATGAGACAAAAACAAAAAAGTGGCAGGCGATTCCCATGCAGACATGGGATAACCGGGAAATTCAACACATCAGCTCATCATTAAACTGACTAAAATTGAAATTGCGGACTTTCCGCCAGGGTTTCCGTCTCTTTTTTTGCCGGTTATCTTCAAAAAAGCTTTACTTTGCAGAAAAGCATTCATGAATGGATTCTTTATTCAGTCAAGCCGGCCTTCCTGACCTTGAAAGGGAAATTGAGTTTTCAACCTCGAAAAGCAGTGGGAAGGGAGGACAACATGTCAATACAACTGAAACCAGGGTTGAGCTGAAATTCAATATCCGTTCATCTTTATTGCTGACCGGAGAGCAGAAAGACCTTTTGCTGGTCAGGCTGCATTCGAGGCTGACAGAAGCCGGAACACTCCGGATGTATTCGCAGAAGGAGCGGAGCCAATCAGCTAACAAAGAAGATGTACTGACAAGGTTCTATTTGTTGTTAACCAAGGCTTTGATACCGGTTAAAAAGCGGATTCCGGTCAAGCCGGGCAAAGCAGCCAGGGAATCGAGACTCCGGCTGAAAAAAGCACTTTCCCGGAAAAAACTCATGCGTAAAGCTCCCGGTGATGAATAGATTTATTAACATATAATAATCTGATATTAAATAATATAAAATTATTTATTTAAACTTTATATTCAGATATATATAATTCTGAAATCTAAACCGATTAATATTAAATATTGGATCCGACCGACAGGAGGGAGGCTAACGGATAAAATGCGGCATCTCTTCCGGGATAACCATTGAAAGCTCAACAAGTCCGCCGAATTCACCATTGTTATACCAGGGGCATTGATAAATCAGTTTCTTTTGGCCGTTTTTCTCAATGGTATATACATTGGTAGCATTATCATTTGTCAGTCGGGCAATCGTGGCCTGTGACTGCGGATTGTGACAATTGTTGAGTTGTTGGCCGATCAGCTTCTGCCCGCCATATTTTGCGAAGACTTCAGCTGATTTGTTGTTCATCTCTACAATTTTTCCATCTCTATCCGTAACGGTAATGGCAATGGGCAGTTCCTGAGGCCAGTTGATTTTCATCTGAATATTTTTTTGTGTTGGAGGCTTCAAAAGTACCCGAAAAATTTGAAAATCCGGAAAATTGTATATCTTTGCACCCTCGTAAAGGCCCCGTAGCTCAACTGAATAGAGTATCTGACTACGGATCAGAAGGTTACAGGTTTGAATCCTGTCGGGGTCACAAAAAGGGATGATTTTCATCCCTTTTTCATTTCATGGTTTACACTGTATATGTGATACAAAGTGAGATTAACAATCGTCTCTATAAAGGGATGACGCAAAATATTATTGCTCGTTTGAATGAGCATAATTCCGGCAGGAATTTTTCTACTAGTCCATATCGACCCTGGAAATTGGTATATACTAAGCAGTTTTCGGATGCCGTAGCAGCAAGAAATTGGGAAAAGTATCTGAAATCTGGTAGTGGAAGAGAAATGCTAAATAAATTATTGATTCAGGAATAGAGTATCTGACAACGGATCAGAAGCCTGCCTGCCGGCGAGGCAGGGTTACAGGTTTGAATCCCTGCCCGCGGCAGGCGGGCTGTCGGGGTCACAAAAAGGGGATGATTTTCATCCCTTTTTCATTTCATGGTTTACACTGTATATGTGATACAAAGTGAGATTAACAATCGTCTCTATAAAGGGATGACGCAAAATATTGGTATTCGGTAGGATGATTTTTTAATTATCTGGTAAAACTTAAATACACATTAATAGAAGTTAATTTCTTAAATAGCGCTGAAACTAAAAAGTATAAATAATCAAGAAATGTTTTCATTCCACGATTTTCCGTAGTAAAATATCAGAATTAATTTTTCCCGTTTGACATCCTATTGGATATTAGGAGAATCCAATGAAGTAAAGAAAATAATTAGGGGTAAAATGAATGTGTATAATGTTTCATAATTTATATTATGTCAAATAGCATTTTTCTGACCCTTACCCTCTTATCCGAAAAAAAGCAAACCATCCTCCGGTGGATAGGTTATTAAGATCATTCACACCGGGATTTGCTTTCATAAAAAAGGCTGCCCTTTTGAGACAGCCTTTGGAAAAATTTTGAACAGATTATAAATCTGCCAGTTTGGCTTCGACTTCTTTCCTTTTATCCATCATATTCAGCCTGGTATAGATTTCCTTGAGCGATAACAGGGTGCTCTTGTCCTTCGGGTCAAGGGTTGAAGCAGTTTCAAGATATGGAATGGATTTCTTCAGAATGTTGTCTGCTTCCAGTTTCAGCGCATCATACTCTGCAGTAGCAGAAAGCGGCAGTTTATTCGCCTTTTCTATGATGGTTGCTGCCTGGTTCACATACAATGCACCCAGGTTATAATTGGCTTCAAAATAGTCGGGTTTTATTTCAATTGCCCGCAGGTAGCTCTGTTCAGCTTCAGTTAAATTATTCATAGTGAAATAATTAACCCCTACCGCATAGTGAATGGTCGGATTCTGTGGGTCGGTTTTAATGGCTTCACGCAGATTGGCCATTGCCTTTTCGTTTTCTTTGGATGCCAGGTAAATATTGGTTTCCTGAATCAACAACTGAAAATTATCAGGATATTTTTTCCGTCCGGCCTGAACCGTTGCCAAAGCCTGAATTGTATCCTTCTCTTCAAGAAACACATTCGAAAGCGAATTATAAACCAACGGTTGCGGATAGTTCAATTCAATGATCCTGCCGTAATGTTCCCTGGCTTTGTTCCAGTTTTTGGCATTCTCTGCCGATAAACCCGCATTAAAAATCGCCAGGGTATCAATGTTTCCATAGGTAGCATTTACATCCACGGCCCTTTCAAATGAACTTAACGCCTTCTCAAATTCAGGTGGGTTTGCTCCAAAATGCTTAACACCTTGATTGTAAAGCTGTTCGCTTATCACAAAGATATTCTGGATGGCTTCGGTATAGAATTCTTTTTTGGTATCCAGCTCAAGTAACCTTTTATAGGATTCATAGGCTTTATCCAAAGCATTGGGATCAAGATTTTTATACTCCGGATTTTCACTCATATGAATCTGAAGGTAAATGTTCCCTCTGTAAAACCATGTTTTGGCATCGTTCATGGTTGTCGGATCTGCAATGGTGGGCTCAATGTTCAGCATGGCTTTGTCTAACTGCCCTTTGCGTAAATCGTTAAAAGCAGTAGTACGGAGTGCTTTTTGCCCAAACACCGCAGTTACTGTAAAAACAGTAAGGAAGATCAGGGATAATTTTTTCATTTTTTGTGGTTTAATGGTTTAATACCCTTCGTATGACGGTGCAAATATATAAGGATTATTCATCACCTGCAATATCCTTGCCAGTCTCATCGTCATCGGTTTCCTCACTGTTTTCAGAATCGCCTGAGGTCTCATCATCGGATTCAACAGGAAATGTATCAAACGAACTCTCTGTCGGTGGTACAATATGTTCAGATTCTGCATCGATTACTTCTTCATCGATGGGTTCGTCCGCTTCAACCTTCGTCACAGCAGCAATGGAATCGTTATCGCGCAGGTTGATCAGGCGCACACCCTGGGTAGCCCGGCCCATTACCCTTAAGTCCGCCACTGCCAGACGTATGATCAGGCCTGAACGGTTAATGATCATCAGATCGTCATTGTCGGTCACGGAATCAATCGAAATCAGATGTCCGGTTTTATCAGTGATGTTTAACGTTTTTACGCCTTTCCCACCCCTGTTGGTAACCCTGTAATCATCTAATTTAGAACGTTTTCCATATCCGTTTTCTGAAACAACCAGAATATCGAAATTATTGTTCTCCATACAAATCATTCCAACAACCTCATCATCTGCACCGGCAAGAGTTATACCTTTCACTCCTGAAGCATTTCTACCCATCGGCCTGACAGTTTTTTCGTTAAAACGGATGGCCCTCCCCGACTGTAATGCCATAACTACTTCACTGGTACCATTGGTGAGTCTGGCTTCCAGTAACTGATCATCATCGCGGATGGTAATGGCATTGATACCATTCTGCCTTGGCCTTGAATAGGCTTCAAGTGAGGTTTTTTTGATGATGCCTTTACGGGTGCAGAGAATGATGAAATTATTATTGATGTATTCTTCGTCCTTGATACTTTTCAGATTGATGAATGCCCTCACCTTATCTCCGGGTTCGATGTTGATCATGTTCTGAATCGCACGGCCCTTTGAAGTCTTGGTCCCTTCAGGGATTTCATACACCCGCATCCAGAAAACCTTCCCTTTTTCGGTAAAAAAGAGCATATAATTGTGCATGGAAGCAACAAACAGGTATTCGAGGAAATCTTCATCCCTGACATTGGATCCCTTGGCCCCACGCCCTCCCCTGTTCTGACGGCGGTATTCAGAAAGAACTGTCCGCTTGATATAACCCATGTGCGAGATGGTGATAACCACATTTTCATCGGCAATGGTATCTTCTATCCTGAAATCACTGGCAGAATATACAATTTCCGTTCTGGCTTCATCACCATAATTCTCTTTAACCGCAAGCAATTCCGCTTTAATGATGTCCATCCGCATCACCTCACTGTCAAGGATATTGCGGTAATGTTCGATCATCTTCAACAATTCGTTATACTCTTCACGGATTTTATCGCGTTCGAGTCCGGTAAGCCTTTGAAGCCTCATATCAAGGATGGCCCTTGCCTGAAGCTCAGAAAGGCTGAAAGTCTCGATAAGACCATTTCTGGCTTCTTCCGGAGTTCTGGATGCCCTGATTAATGCAATGACTTCATCAAGATGGTCCAGTGCAATCAGAAGGCCTTCAAGAATATGTGCCCTCTTTTCAGCTTCATTCAATTCATAGCGGGTGCGCCTGATCACAACTTCATGCCTGTGTTCAACAAAATAGTGGATGAGTTGCTTCAGATTCAGCAACATCGGACGTCCTTTTACCAGGCATATGTTGTTGACACTAAACGAAGTCTGTAACTGGGTAAGCTGGTATAGCTTATTAAGCACTACATTTGTGATGGCATCCCGTTTCAATTCGTAAACGATACGCAAACCGCTACGGTCTGATTCATCACGGATATCAGATATCCCTTCTATTTTCTTTTCGTTGATCAGGTCTGCCGTTTTCCTGATCATTTCTGCTTTATTGACCTGATAGGGTATGGATGTTACGATGATGCTTTCACGACCATGCGCATCCGTTTCAATCTTGCTTTCTGCCCGCATCACTATCCGGCCCCTGCCGGTTTCATAAGCATCCCTCACACCTTCATACCCGTAAATAATACCACCGGTAGGAAAATCAGGCGCTTTGATGAATTTCATCAATTCCGGAATGGTGATTTCATGGTTATCGATATAGGCTATAATGCCATCAATAACTTCACTCAGATTATGGGGGGGCATGTTGGTCGCCATTCCGACTGCGATACCTGAAGCGCCGTTTATGAGAAGGTTAGGTATCTGGGCGGGCAATACAGTCGGTTCTTCAAGTGTATCGTCAAAATTAAACTGGAAATCAACCGTATCCTTATTGATATCGGCAAGCATCTCTTCTGCGATTTTCTTTAACCTTGCTTCGGTATAACGCATGGCTGCCGGGCTGTCACCATCGATGGATCCAAAGTTCCCCTGCCCGTCCACAAGCGGATAACGCAATGACCAATCCTGGGCCATCCTCACCATCGCATCATAAACAGAGGTATCTCCGTGGGGATGATATTTACCCAGCACCTCCCCTACTATTCTCGCACTTTTTTTGTAGGCCCTGTTCGAAAGCACTCCCAGGTCAAGCATTCCATAAAGAACACGGCGGTGAACAGGTTTAAGCCCGTCGCGTACATCAGGAAGGGCTCTTGACACTATAACCGACATTGAATAGTCGATATAGGCCGACTTCATTTGATTTTCAATATTAACTTTTACTATTTTTTCGCCATTGGCTTGATTTTCCATCACTTATCCCGGTCAAATTAAGAATGTAACTAGTCTTTTAAAGGGATACGAAAGTACAATTTTTTTACTTACAATCCTTCTTAACGGGAATGTTAAATCAGCTATTTACTAACAATATAATGTTAAGAAATGTAAAACGGCACCGTATTTGATCTCCGGAAATCTGACCATCTTTACTGACGTATTTTTGCAGCTTATTGATTTTATCCAAAATTCGGTGTAACTTTGAATTATATTGCAGAACATAGTTAATCGCAGATTGTTATTTTAACTATGTAGACAGGTGGTATTTTCAGAACCAACTCAACTCAACTAAATTAATCTCTTACTAAAATGGAAGCAAAGTTTTCTCAACGTGTAAAAGATGTACTTACTTATAGCCGTGAAGAGTCGTTAAGGCTTGGAAACGACTATATAGGTGTAGAACATTTGCTTTTAGGAATCATACGTGAGGGTGAAGGAATGGCTATCCAGATTCTGAATCTTTTAAATGTAGATACGAACGAAGTTCGCAGAACCATTGAATCAGCAATAGGAACATCGGTTAAACGTGACAAATCGGCAGAAAATCTGCCATTGGTCAAACAGGCCGAAAGGGCATTGAAACTTACTTACCTTGAAGCAAAAATGTTTAACAGCGAACTTATAGGAACCGAGCACTTGCTGCTGGCTATTCTGAAAGATGAAGATAATCTGGTGACCAGTACATTGGGTAAATATGGTGTTGACTATGATGCGGTTCGCGACGAACTGAAATCAATCATCAGTAATGAAGAGCAATCGACTTATGAATCCCCTTCAGATGAGTTGCCCGGCAGCTCGTCGGAAGATGATGGTGATGAAGGGAAAGGGTTCAGTGGCAGCACCAGAAAACCTGCTGACTCGAAATCCAAGACTCCGGTACTCGATAATTTCGGGCGCGATCTTACGAAAGCTGCCGAGGAAGGCCGGCTGGACCCAATAGTGGGACGCGAAAAGGAGCTGGAAAGAATCGCCCAGATTCTCAGCAGGCGAAAGAAAAACAATCCTATTCTGATCGGAGAACCGGGAGTGGGTAAATCTGCCATTGCAGAGGGTCTTGCATTGAGGATTATTGCGAGAAAAGTATCACGCGTTCTGTTCAACAAACGCATTTTTACGCTTGACCTCGCTTCCCTGGTTGCCGGAACCAAATACCGCGGACAGTTTGAAGAACGGATGAAAGCTGTTTTGAATGAACTGGAGAAAAACCGGGATATAATCCTGTTTATCGATGAGATCCATACCATTGTCGGTGCCGGAAATGCTTCAGGTTCCCTTGATGCAAGCAATATGTTCAAGCCGGCGCTTGCCCGTGGTGAAATTCAATGCATCGGAGCGACCACCCTGGACGAATACAGGCAATATATTGAAAAAGACGGTGCACTGGAAAGGAGATTCCAGAAGATATTGGTTGATCCGACTTCTATTGAAGAAACCGTTGAAATTCTTAACAATATAAAGGAGAAATACGAGGATCATCACCTGGTGAAATACAATCCTGAAGCCATCAAAGCCTGTGTTTCACTGACCAATCGCTATCTGACTGATCGTTTTCTTCCCGATAAGGCCATCGATGCCCTTGACGAAGCGGGTGCCAGGGTTCACATCACCAATATGCAGGTACCGGTCGAAATACTGGAGCTTGAAAGCAAAATCGAAGAAGTAAAGAAAAGCAAGAATAAGGCCATTCACAGTCAGAAGTTTGAAGAAGCGGCCAAATATCGTGATTCGGAACGTAAACTGATGATTGAACTTGATTCTGCCAAACGCCGTTGGGAAGAAGATTCAAAGATTCACAGGGTTGAAGTCAGCGAAGAGAATGTTGCCGAGGTTGTTGCCATGATGACTGGTGTCCCCGTTCAGCGGATTGCCCAGAATGAAAGTGACAAGCTGATCAATATGGTGGACGACCTTGCCGGAAGCATAATCGGTCAGCAGGAAGCCATTCAGAAAGTGGTGAAAGCTATACGCAGGAACCGTGCTGGTCTCAAGGATCCGAACAAACCGATCGGAACCTTCATTTTCCTGGGACCTACGGGCGTTGGTAAGACGCATCTTGCAAAGGTCCTTGCCAGATACCTGTTCGATACAGAAGATGCGCTTGTAAGGATCGACATGAGCGAATATATGGAAAAGTTTGCTGTCTCACGTCTCGTTGGAGCACCTCCCGGATATGTCGGTTACGAAGAAGGTGGCCAGCTTACCGAGAAAGTCCGTCGCAAGCCCTATTCTATTGTATTGCTTGATGAAATCGAAAAGGCTCACCCCGACATCTTCCATATTCTTCTGCAGGTTCTGGATGATGGCATCCTTACCGATAGCCTTGGCAGAAAGGTTGACTTCAAGAATACCATTGTAATCATGACTTCCAACATCGGTTCAAGGCAATTGAAGGATTTCGGACAAGGCGTAGGTTTCTCAACGAATGCCAAACTTTCCGGTACTTCAACCCATGCCCAGGGCGTTATCGAAAATGCACTCAAACGGTCTTTTGCACCTGAATTCCTCAATCGTATTGATGATGTGATCATCTTCGATTCTCTCGAAAGGGATGACATACACAAGATAATAGATATAGAACTGAAAAACCTCTTCAAACGTGTGGAAGAAATGGGCTACCGCATGGAGGTAACTACGCAGGCAAAAGATTTTATTGTTGAAAAAGGATGGGATTCCCAATTTGGGGCAAGACCTCTGAAACGTGCCATTCAGAAATATATCGAAGATGCTTTGGCTGAAGAGATCATCAAATCCAAATTGCATGAAGGTGATTTAATTCTGATCGATTATATTGAGAATGAAGCGGAACTCAAAATTATCATTACCAGCCGGGAAAAAGAGGCTGAAATAGCAAAAGAAGGATAATCTTCAACCTGGAATCAATAATAAAGGAAAGGTGCCGCCCTTTCCTTTTTTTATGAATTAACCTGAACTTGATTATTTGATATAATATTTCTATATTTGAATTAACAATTCCTGAAAACATGGTGAATCACAAAGAAATCCGGATTCTGTTTGCACAAGACAATGAAACCGATTTTAATATGGCTGTTCACGAACTCCGTTCAGCAGGCCTGGAATTCATCAGTAAACGTGTTGAAAAGAGAGTTGATTTCGAAAGAGCTCTTATTTCATTCAATCCTGAAATTATCATTTCTGATTACACACTGCCTGATTTTAATGGACTTATTCTATTGGATGCCTTGTATGAAAAAAATCTCCAGATTCCGGTAATCATAATTGCCGGTTCGATAAGTGAGGAAACTGCTGTTAATTGTATGAAAGCAGGTGCCTCTGATTACGTGCCGAAAGATCAATACATAAGGTTGTGCAATTCAATTGATGAAATCCTGGAAAAAAGACAGATCCGGAAAGCCTGGATGGCAACCGAGGCTGTACTCAGGCAAAGTGAAGCAAGGTTCAGTTCAATACTGAATAACATTTCGAACATTGCAGTGCAGGGATATGCCCCCGATGGCACCATTAAATACTGGAACAAAGCTTCAGAAAAGCTTTACCAGTATTCAACAGAAGAAGCGATGGGTAAGAATCTGTTCGATCTGATCATTCCGGATGAATTACTGGAATATGCAAAAAATGGTGTTAAAAGAATGTTTGAAACAGGACAGGCACACCCTGGCGAAGAACTGCGTTTAAAGCGTAAGGACGGCAGTTATGTATATGTATTTTCAAGCCATGCAGTCTACAAACTGACAGATGAAGAAGCTGAGCTTTATTGTATTGACCTTGATCTTACCGAAAGAATCAAAGCTGAAAATGCCTTGCTGGAATCGGAGAACCGGTACCGCAGGCTGGTTGAGAATTCGCTCATCGGAATTTTTCAATCCAGGCCGGACGGGCAGTTTCTTTTTGTTAATGAAGCCTTAAGCAGCATGCTGGAATTTGATTCCCTGGAAGAGATTTTAGTTACTCCCGCCGATCATTTATACCTCCATCCTGAAGACAAAACAGAATTGCTGAAATCGGTTTCTGAAAGGAAAAGCGTCTGTGATTTCGAAACAATACTGTTAACAAAAAACGGACACAGGAAGGACGTAATAATCAATGCATCTGTTGAAGGTAATAGTATTTCAGGCATGATTCTGGACATTACAGGGAGGAAAGCAGCAGAAAGGGAGATGATCAGGGCCAAAGAAATAGCGGAAGAAAGCGACCGCTTAAAATCAACCTTTCTCGCCAACCTCAGTCACGAAGTCAGAACACCGATGAATGGGATTGTCGGGTTTGCAGAATTACTCTTTGAAAAAAACCTGGATGAAGAAACAAAGCTGTCATTTGTTGAAACGATTCACCAGAATTCCTATCAATTGTTAAAAATCATTACGGATATCATTGAAATATCGAAAATCGAAACAGAACAACTGACCGTCAATTACAGGGAGTTTTCATTGAAACATCTGATGAATAAACTTGAGAAAAAATATTCAGATCTGGCAAAAAAGAAGTCTGTTTCAATTCATTTTCCCTTAAACTGCAAAGAATTTGATTTTGACATTATTTCGGATGAAGATAAAATAAATCAGATTTTTACACACCTGCTGGATAATGCGATCAAGTTTACTGAGTCTGGAAGTATTGAGGTGCTTTGTGAAATGAATGATTTATCACTTGAGTTTTCAATAAAAGACACCGGGATTGGGGTGAAACAGGGATATGAGAAGCTGATTTTTGAGCCATTCAGGCAGGTTGAAGATGCATTAAACCGTAAACATGGAGGAAACGGGCTCGGATTGTCCATCGCCAAAGCTTACATCGAATCACTCGGAGGGAAAATCTGGCTGAAACCCAATCCTGAGGGAGGATCAGTGTTTGTCTTCAGTCTGCCGGTGAGATGTAAACTTCCCGAATCCGGTACACCTTGTGTGGACCAATCCGAATATCCGGATTATTCAAAGTATACCTTCCTGATTGCCGAAGATGAGTTCACTAACCTTACCTATCTTAAAAAACTGCTGATACCTACCGGAGCTTCTCTGCTTTACGCAACAACGGGCAGGCAAGCCATCGAGATCACCGAAAGCAATCCGGCAATCAATCTGGTATTCATGGATATTAAGATGCCTGAAATTGACGGACTGGAAGCAACACGAATAATCAAGAAACATAAGCCCTATTTACCTGTTGTCGCAACAACAGCCTATGTAATGACCGGAGACAGAGAAGTATGCATATCAGCCGGATGTGATGGTTATATTGCCAAACCAATCAGAAAAGCAGAACTCTTCAGAATTTTAAGGAAAATAATCATTTGAATTCCGGATTACTTTTGCTTGATTACCTTGCGGGTAAATATACCGGATCCTGATTTTACCGATACGAAATATATGCCGGCGGGCAGACCATTCAGGTCCACGTCAACAGAACTCTTTCCATCAAAATTAACATCGCTGGAAATCACACTGACACCCATTGAATTGAACACTTTCAGTGATGATTTGCCTGCTGCATATGGGATATGGATTTTAATAACCTCTTCGAACGGATTGGGATAGATGTTGAATACGACTGTTTCAGGATCGCTGATATAATAGGATTCTCCAAGGTTGAATGCGTATAATACCGATCTTCCGAAGTCCGGATCGAAAGTTTTCAGATGACCTCCTCCCTGATTGTCTATCCTGAGGTAACCGCTCCCCTGTTCCGGATATGCCCAGTAAGAAAGGCCCAGGTTCTCCTGATCAAGAAGTTCAAGGGTATAGCAACCATCAGCATAACCGATTGTATCGGTATAAACGGTATTATTTTCAAGGTTCTCCAGGCTTAATAATTCCTGACCGGTATTATCCCTTATTTTCAGGCTGTATCTGTATGCCTGCTTGTTGGTTTTAAAGTTTAAAACAAATGGTTCATTATAAAAATCCGGCATGTTGAACAGGCTGATACCGGTGTCGTTTTCGGCATATTGATCCGGAAGTCCGTTTGGTAAGCTTACTGTAACGGTAAATCTATGCAGTGAATCACCCATCCAGAAACTGTTGCCGGAAACAGGCAGAAATACGGAAGAAGTTTCATGGGGAGGAACCCGACCATTCCAGTTCCAGGTTTCAGGCTTCCCGCCCGAAACTGAGTACCAGAATCTGAGCGAAGTCAGATCCGTTGTACCATTATTCCGGATAATAACTTCAGGGTTATAGCAAACCGGGTTTAACCTTGAATAATATCCTGAATTGCTTGGAGAAACCACCTCATAAAGTTCTGCATCGGTTACATGTGTATTTGGACCATACTGAAGCAATTGCATTCCGACCATGTAATTACCCCATCCCATACCCTCATTGTCGGGCGGAACAGGGGTAATGTCATAATCAATTGAAATCGTATCGCTATCCACGAAATCAGTAATTTCATAGTCCCTGTACCTGACCATATCGCCCGGACACCAGCCCTCACGGGCACCATTCCAGGTTCCGCCCTGAGGGAATACAGGATTCATGGCACATTCATTGTATTGAAAAATTTTCCAATCCCTTGCCAGTTGATTGTTGATATACAGAAAATGATTGTTGTCCTTCCATTCGCAACAATGCGGGTATTCCCCGGTATTGCTGTTATGCCCGTGGCCCGACAGCAGTGTTTTGACTTTAAATTGTGCAGCTCCGGGGTTCACGGGAACTTTTGTGAGTGACAATGCGGCATCTGAAGCCAGATCCCGGTAATACCAGAAATTTAACCCTCCCCATAATTTATCAAGCTTAATAATTTCCCGTGGCGGCTCCCCTGTAATAAACAGAAATCTGACATCAATCAGTTCCTGTTGGTTTCCGGCGCTGAAATCCACAGCTCCTTTAAGCAAATGGGCATAATCAGTAACATCATATGTCCAGGTAAAGCCCTGGGGGCCGAGATCAAGGTTGATGCCATAAGGGGTAATAAACCTTCCGATTTCATAGTCATCAACAATCTCGTAGGGTGCATCATAATAGGGTCTCATTTCCAGTTTGAGAACTTCATCGGGCGTGTTCCAGACAGAATCAGCCTTCTGCCAGTTATCATAGATCCAGGAAAAGCCTGCCTGATGCTTTCTTATGGTATCTGTAGCAATCAGAGGGTTTCCCGGATCATCAAACAGAATGTATTCAAGCGGGGCATTTTCAACAGTATCAAGAACAGTTATTATCTCATGATTCAGTGACGAAGTTATCAGATTCTCAAAAACAACCATTGGCCTCAGGCTGGTTGTATCAAACCCTGTCTGCAATTCTTCTCCCTGAATTCTGTAATACTGAGGCAATCCATAAAGCTTTCCTGCCATTCCGTTTTCCGATAAATCTTCAACCTCATCGCCTGAACCCTGATCAAAGGTAAAATAAAATACCAGGGAGCTGTCAGCCGCCGGCTCTGATAGCGGCTTCCTGTAATGACCTGCAATGACTTCAGGTTCAAGCGCATGGTTAAATAATCTGACTTCATCCATCATCATATCTGCGAACCCATCGTTGTCCCAGTTGCTCCTGCCTAAGTAATTTCTTTCCCTGACGACACTGTCGGGTAAAGTGAGCACTCCGGCTTTTACAAATTCACCATTGATGTAAACCCACCCGATATTATTCCGGAGCCTTAATGTAACATGAGTCCAGGTATTCAGCGGTGTTGGATCAGACATGATAAAAGACTTTGAAACTACAGGGCGGTTCACATGGAAACTAAGCTTTCCGGATGTTTCATTTGAAAGAACGATGATTACATTGTCGTTACCCGGACCATTTCCAAAATCGAATACCCGACTCCAGTTCTGGTTACTGCGTTTGTAAATCCACGCCTCAAAAGTGAAATTTCCATCAAAATATACCCCCCCGGGAAGTTGGACAAAGTCTGTCTGTCCGTCAAAACTTAGCGCATAATTGTTGCTTCCGCTCACAATTCCACAAATAGAACCGGCGGAATCAGCTGCTATTTGTGCATTCAGACCTGGCAGAGGGCGGGAGGAACTAAAATCGATGACTATATTTGAAATACCATCCCAGAAGAAAGGATGTGTAAAATTCAGATCAATCCATCCCGGAATGGAAAAATCCACCCCATGTACATAAAAGGTATCCAATTCATCCAGTAGATCTGAACCGGTAAATACCAGGGAAGTTAATGCCATTCTGATAGTAAGCCGTGCAACCAGATCACCACCACCGCTTGAAGATAGTTTTAAGCCCGTAATCGGGCCTGCAGCTATTCCGGCTGATTCCAATTCCTCCCGGGTCCAGATAAATTGCGATCTTGATGCAGTTTTGCCGGTATTCAATAATTGATCTGTACTTACTGCTCCGGTGCCTATTGCCGAATTTGTCAATGCGAAAGTATCGGCTGCCGTAACAAACGTATGGTAATTCCTGTGATAGGAATAACATGGTTCATTCCTTAACATGATTGAATCCGGGGTTTTTCCACCGATCAATGTATAAGAGGGATGAAACAATAAAGTTGAATCAAAAACCCCGGTATGTTTATGAAATATATTGTAAGTCAAATAGTCCCACTCTCCGCATGGGTATTGGTCATGCTGGGTCAGAGCATCGCACTTCAGGGTGTATTGCATCAGAATCTTCCTGAATGTTCCTTCCCGCGGAAATTGCCAGACACCCCTCCTTGTTGTGATGGAATCGAAAGTGAGTGTTTGTATTGTGATGGTATCCTGGGCCAGTCCTGTGAATGACAAGACAAACAATACAACTGAAAAAATTAAGTTTTTCATCATTAGGGCATTAGGTTAACTCCCGGGATTACAGCTATTCAAAAATACTGATTAATAACTACTAATAAAAAATATTCAAAAGTATTTTCCTGTTCTGATCAATAGGCCGGATCAGGGACATAATATCATAAAGTATCAGGATATAATGGTTTACGATAAACAATTTGAAGGCAATTCGGGTTAATTCACAATAAAACCCATCTTATGAGAATTCAGTTATTACTTTCCTTTATTATTGCATTATTCTTATGCAATCAGATTCAGGTCTCTGCTCAGCAGAAGAAGACAGGAAATGAGCCTGATCCAGAAGAGATGACCGGATATTTTATGGTTTTCCTGAAAACAGGACCCGATCGCAGCCATGATTCGCTGACAACCGCGAAAATACAGGAAGGTCATATGGCGCACATCATGCAGACGGCAAAAAATAAAAAGCTTTTGTTGGCAGGACCATTTCTGGATAAGGGAGATTTGCGCGGAATATTTATTCTTGATGTAGCCACTATGGAAGAAGCCATTGAACTTACCAACCAGGATCCGGCAGTAAAGGCAGGCAGACTGACCATAGAGATACATCCGTGGTACGGACCTGTAAAACTCAGAGAAATTGAATGGTTTTAATCTTCATCCCTTAATTATTCTGTTATGAAAACCAGGCTTCCAAAGCATTACGAGAAAAACAAAACGGATTATCCTGCCTATTTCGAAGCCCTTGAAAAACTCGGGCAAACCATCAGGGAAACGAGTCCCCTGCCCGAGCATACGATGTGCCTGATCAGCCTTGCCGGTGCTGCAGCCATTCAATCGGAAGGATCGGTACACAGTCATACACGCAGGGCCACAGAAGCCGGTATTTCTGCTGATGAAATCAGGCATACCATCTTATTGCTTACAAGCACAATCGGATTTCCGGCAACCATGGCTGCCATGAGTTGGGTTAATGATATCCTTCCGGAAAAGAAAGAAAAGAAAGAAAAAAAGGAAAAAGTAAAAAGCGATAAGTCATTGAAAGCAAAGCCTCCGAAGGAAAAGAAAAAATGAAATTCTGACAGTGCGTTTCAATACCTCACTTATCAGGTATAACTATCCCAGCAGACTTTCCGACAACTGGTTCAAATCAATTCCTTCGAAGTTACCTGAACTCATCATCAGCAGGTTGGCATTTTCCCATTTTATGGATCTCAAAAACTCAGTAAGTTTTGAGTTTTCATTAAAAACCTTTATATCATATCTTCCGAATGCATTACCAACATCTTGAGTAGAAAAGAAAGGCAATCGTTTAAGCTCGAGTGCATGCCTGGAGTAAAAAACGACAGCGAGATCAGCCTTATTCATTGTATTCCTGTATTCTTCGAGAAACTGAAGATTCAGACTGCTGTATGTATGAAGCTCCATGCATGCGATCAGTGCACGTTCAGGAAACTGATCTTTTACTGCATTGATTGTGGCCTGCAATTTTGAGGGGCTGTGGGCAAAATCCTTGAATACCGAACAGGAATGGTTTTTAGCAACCAGTTCAAGTCGTTTTGATGCACCTGAGAATGTGCTGATGGCTTTATAAAATGAACCGGTATCCACCCCCATTGCTTCACAAACGCACCGCGCTCCTTCAAGATTAAGCATGTTGTGATGGCCGAATATCTTCATGGGAATGCACTCCCCTTTATGATTCAGGTAAGTAATTCCATCTTTTATATGATAATCGGGGCAGTTGTAAGGAATTTTAGTAACGCTGGCCGGTGCTGAACCTGCAACTGAAACGACATTCTCATCTTCATCACAATAAATCAGGCTTCCTCCCTGTGGAATCATCCCGGCAAAAATCCTGAACTGGTCTGTATAGATATCAAACTCCGGAAATACATTGACATGATCCCAGGCAATACCGCTGATGAGAGCGATGTGCGGTTGATAGACATGGAATTTGGGGCGCCGGTCAAGTGCCGAGGTGAGGTATTCATCGCCTTCAAAAACCATAAATTGCGCCTCTTCAGTCAGCCTGACCATCACATCAAATCCTTCAAGCTGCGCTCCTACCATAAAATCAGTCACTATCCCGGCCTGTTTCAGTACATGCAGGATCATGGCCGTGATGGTGGTTTTACCATGGCTGCCTCCGATCACCACACGGGTCTTGTCCTTCGCCTGTTCATAGAGGTATTCGGGGTAAGAATATATTTTCAGGCCAAGCTCTTTAGCCCTCAGCAATTCCGGATTATCACCCTTTGCATGCATTCCCAGAATAACTGCCTGCAACCCTGTGTGTATCTTATCAGTATCCCAGCCTATGATTTCAGGCAGCAGGCCGAGCTCATGCAGCCTGGTCTTCGCCGGATCAAATATCTCATCATCTGATCCGGTAACCTTATATCCTTTATTATGCAGGGCAATGGCCAGGTTGTGCATGGCGCTTCCGCCAATGGCAATGAAGTGTACGTTCATCGGGAATCATTTGGTACCGCAAATGTAATGAAATATGTTTCCTGTATGAATGACACCGCCGGCATCCAGGAACGGGTGAAGACCTAAAAACACTAATTTTGCAATTCAAAACGCAAATGATGAAATTGACGACCATAGAAGCTGATAACTGGAAGATGGATGGCGGTGTTGCTTTTGGTGTGGTTCCAAAGTCATTATGGATCAAGGTTTATCCGGATGACGGTGACAACCTGATAAAAATTACAACCCGGTGCCTGCTGGTTCAGATTTCAGATCGCAATATCCTGATAGATGCAGGTATGGGTGATAAACGGGATCAAAAATATTACAGCTACCGGCATCGTTTCGGTGCATCAGGTTTTACCGAACCGTTGAAAAAAGCCGGCCTCTTCCCTGCTGAAATTACTGATGTCCTTTACACTCACCTGCACGACGATCATGTTGGTGGAGCTACTTACCATGACAATACCGGAAATGTGGCGGAATTCTTCCCGAATGCCCGCTATTGGTGTTCGGAAGCCCAGTGGGAATGGTCAAAATATTCCAACAAGCGTGAATCCGCTGCTTTTTTTTCTGATAACCTTGAACCATTGGAAAAATCAGGAAAACTTCATCTCATAAAACAGGAAGGCAAATGGATGCCGGATATAGAGATCCGGATGTTCAATGGACATACAAGGGGACAGATTATCCCGTTTATCAGGGTGCAGGGTTCAACAGTTGTGTTTTTAGCGGATTTCATCCCGGCCAGGGCTTTTATTCCAATTCCTTATGTTCCTTCTGTTGATATTGAACCACTACTGACACTAAAAGAAAAAGAAGCCTTTCTGGAGGAGGCCGTTCAGAATGGATACATCCTGCTTTTTGAACACGATTACTTTCACGAGGCCTGCCGGCTCGAACGGAATGACAAAGGCATTATTGCCGGTGAAGAATTGAAAATCAATCAACTATTTAATTGAACAAGATGATGGATCGGGATAATGTATTGGATATTAACAAACTTCTGGCAGGTAAACCGGCCGAAGATGTGTTGGGTTGGTTTCTGAATGAGTTTGATGGCAAAGTAGCCTTTTCAACCAGTCTGGGAGCCGAAGATCAGGCGATTACAAAGATGATTTCCGATATCGATAAGTCAGCACATATCTTCACCCTTGATACCGGACGTCTTTTCCCGGAAACCTATGACCTTATTGACCTCACCTCAAAAAAATACGGGCTGAATATTGAGATCATGTTTCCGGATGCCATCAGGGTTGAATCCATGGTCAATACCAAGGGAATCAACCTCTTCTATGAAAGTGTGGAAAACAGAAAGCTTTGTTGTTATATCCGCAAGATTGAACCCCTGAAAAGGGCTTTTAAAGGACTCGATGCCTGGATATGCGGGTTGCGCAGGGAGCAATCAGTGACCCGCAGGGATGTGCAGCTGGTTGAATGGGATGAATCCAATCAGCTGATGAAAATTAACCCGTTGATAAATTGGTCTGAACAACAGGTATGGGATTATATCAAAGCAAACCAAATCCCCTACAACAAGCTTCATGACCATGGATTTCCAAGCATTGGATGCCTGCCCTGTACCAGAGCGATCCTGCCTGGAGAAGATATAAGAGCCGGCCGCTGGTGGTGGGAAAACCCTGAGTCAAGAGAGTGTGGCCTGCACAGGAAGGACTGATATTAATCATTTTTCGGTGTGGGTATCAAACATCATCATTTCTAAAAATTCTCTTCTTCAGTGCAATTGCATTGTTATTAGTGTATAAAAAACACTAACATATCAAGCGATTTAACATTTTAATAACATAAAATATTCAGGTGAAGTCCTAAATATTTTAATTTTGCACTGCTTTACGGATAAGTATTTCAGCTTTCTGTGAACATTAAGCCATTGTTTAATTAATAATCAGATGAATGAGCATTAAGAAACAGTTTTTGAAAAGTAAACCGGCTTGTAAAGTAAGTTTCAAACTCACCAAAGACCAGGTGAACGATGCCGGAAAAGTGAATCTCGTTGGGGATTTCAACAATTGGAGTGAAACATCAGATGAGATGAAACCATTGAAGGATGGATCTTTTAGTCAGACACTTGAACTTGAATCAGGACGTGAATACCAGTTCCGCTATCTGGTTGATGGCGCTACCTGGATTAATGATGATGAGGCAGACAGGTATGTCAACAGCGGATTGGGTGATTCAGAGAATGCTGTAATTTCAATTTGAATCACATGATATAGGAGAACAGCAGGCTGCCTCCGGGTTGTCTGCTGTTTTTTTATGAAAATACTACTCAAAGCGGATGGCTTTAACCGGGGTAATATACTTTACTACCAGTGAGGGAATCAGCATCATCATTGTACAGACAAGTAGAGTGGCCAGATTTATAAGTAGGATAGCCGGCAATCCCAATGAAACAGGTACTGTAGAAACAAAGTAGGAATCAGCCGGAAGTGGAATAAAACCAAATGTCTTTTGCAGGAATATGAGTGTAAGTGCTGCGATATTGCCCCATAAAAGTCCGTAAAACGTAATATTAACAGAGGTATAGATGAAAATCTTTCTGATGCCGGCGTTGGTTGAACCCAGCGCTTTCAGCATTCCGATATCCCTTGTATGTTCAAGAATCAGAATTAACAGCGTTGAAATCATGGTAATTCCGGATACCAGCGCCATCAGAATAAGGATGATAAGTACATTGAGATCCTGAATTTCGATCCAGTCAAAGATTTGCGGATATAATTGTTTTATAGTCTGCGTATTGAGTTTAAAACCAATGATGTTGTAAACCTTATCAGCTATGGGATTGAGCAGGTGGAAGTCGGCTATAGTGATTTCGATCCCTGAAACGAAGTTATCATCCCAGCCGTTGAGTTTCCGGATGTGCCTGATGTCGCCGAATACATACATTTCATCAAATTCAGCCAGGCCAGTATTGTAAATCCCGCTTACGGAGAATTTTCGCCCGCGTGCCGTGTTATCAATGATAAAATACATCCTGAGATCGTCTCCGGCCCTGAACCCCAGCGATTTTGCAAGTTTCTCAGAAATCAGGACTTCGTTTCCGGCTGCAGTGTCATTATTCGCCGGAATTCTGCCTTCTGTAATCTTATTTTTCAGAAACCGCCAGTCATAGTTGAAGTCTACACCTTTGAACACTACTCCTTCGATCTGCTCATCTGTTTTAATGATACCGGCTTTCAGTCCGAATTCCTGAACATTCAGGATTCCGTCGAGCCTCCTGATCTGACTGATTTTAGCTTCATTTTTATCAATCGGAGTTGGCTCGAATGAATTATTGGAATCAAATCCGGTAATCTGAATATGACCCCCAAAACCTGAAACCTTATCGCGCACCTGTGTCTGAAATCCCTGAAGAATAGCGACAGAGATCAGCATAACAGCCAGACCCAGTGCAATACCGGTAACAGAAACCTTTACAATCGGTCTCGAAAATGAACTACCGTCCCGTGAACGGATGCGCCGGCTGATAAAATACTCGTAGTTCAACCTGGTTTATTTAACTGCAAAGTTAAATGTTTACGCTTAACTTTGCAGTTGAACAAACCTTAAACTATCTGTCACCGGATGCGCCTTTCCCGAATTACCCTGCTTCTGGCCTCCATTATGTTCGTTTCTTGTTCACAACAAAGGCGGCTGCAAAGACAACAACCCGTCACTGAACATATAAGTAAGGACAGAACAGCGTTTGCCACTTATGAACAGGCCATCAGGCCAGCAGCCGAGCGAACAAGGCATTATTTCGGGAAACTTGAGAATAAGTGCATCGGTGTTGTAGCCAACCAGACGTCCATGATTGGTCAGACTCATCTGGTTGACAGTTTATTGTCGGCAGGAATCAATGTTGTCAGGGTTTTCACACCGGAACATGGTTTCAGGGGGCAGGCCGAAGCAGGGGAGCATGTGGATAACAATACCGATGATATGACCGGATTGCCCCTGGTTTCATTGTATGGGGATCACCGGAAGCCTACGGCTGAAGACCTTTCAGGAATAGACCTCATTGTATTCGATCTGCAGGATGTCGGTGCCCGGTTCTATACCTATATTTCAACACTCTCCCTGGTAATGGAAGCCTGCGCTGAAAACAATGTTTCTTTGCTTGTGCTTGACAGGCCAAACCCCAACGGATTTTACATTGACGGTCCTGTGCTTGAACCTGGTTTCAATTCTTTTGTAGGAATGCACCCTGTTCCAGTGGTTCATGGTTTGACTTTGGCTGAATATGCCCGGATGGTGAATGGTGAACATTGGCTGAAAGACAGTATCCGGTGCGATCTCGACTGGGTTGAAGTGTCGGGTTATAACCACCGGAAGTTTTACAGGCTCCCGGTCAGGCCTTCCCCAAACCTGCCGGATATGGAATCCGTTTATTTATACCCTTCCCTGTGTTTTTTCGAAGGAACCCCGGTGAGTGTCGGCCGGGGTACCGATCATCCGTTCAGCATCATTGGTTTCCCCGGTTTCACAGGCGGTGATATCGTCTTTACTCCGGAGAGCCGTGCAGGAGCCAGTCTGAACCCTCTGTATAAAGACATTGAATGTAGTGGCTTCAATCTGGGTTCTGAAGCCGCTTCACTCCAGAATAACCCGGGGATCAGGCTAAAGTGGCTGCTCGAAATGTATCGTGCCTGTTCTGAGAAAGAAAAGTTTTTTACTTCATTTTTCAGTAAACTGGCCGGAACTGATCAGCTCAGGAGACAGATTGAAGCCGGTTTATCAGAAGATGAGATCAGGGCATCCTGGCAACAAGGCCTTTCAGATTTTCAAGAAATCAGGCATCAATACCTCCTTTACAATGATTTCAAATAAAAAAGGGGCCAATAATGCCCCGAATGAACGATCTGAATAAATGGCACCTATTTCCTGCCCGGATAAACTTTCAGGGCTTCTTCAAGACATTTGACCGCATTCTTCAGGTCCTCCTTCTTGAGCACATAGGCTATGCGGGCTTCATTTTTGCCAAGTCCCTGAGTCGCATAAAAACCGGTAGCCGGTGCCAGCATGACTGTCTGATTCTCAAAACTAAAATCTTCGAGGAGCCATTGACAGAACATGTCAGCATCATCAATGGGAAGGCTGATAACTGAATAAAAGGCTCCTTTAGGCATTGGAGCAAAAACACCGGGAATCTTATTCAATTCCTCAATCACGAGATTTCTTCGTGAAATATACTCATCATAAACTTCATTGAAATAGGATGGCGGCGTATCAAGTGAGGCCTCTCCTATCACCTGACCCAATGAAGGCGGACTCAGTCGTGCCTGGGCGAATTTAAGGGCGGTGGCAATCAGCTTTTTATTTTTTGAAATGAGGGCTCCGATCCGGACACCGCATTCACTGTAACGTTTCGACACAGAGTCCATCAATACCGCATGTTCCTCAAGTCCTTCGAGTTTCATAACAGAAAAATGTTCATTCCCGTCGTAACAGAACTCTCTGTAAACCTCGTCAGCAAAAAGATACAGGTCGTGTTTCAACACCAGATCGCGCAATTGCAGGAGTTCATCTTTGCTGTACAGATATCCGGTGGGATTATTCGGATTGCATACCATAATGGCTTTCGTACGCGGGGTAATCGATTGCTCGAACTCACTGATTGCCGGTAAGGCAAAACCATTCTCTATTCCGGAGGTAATGGGTATAACTTTTACCCCGGCAGCAAGTGCAAAAGCATTATAATTCGTATAGAATGGTTCAGGAATGATGATCTCATCACTGGGATTCAGGCAAACTTTTAATGCAAAAGATATTGCCTCTGAGCCTCCTGTTGTAATAATGATTTCCTCATGGTTAATGTTGATCCCGATTCCCTGGTAATAAGCTGCCAGTTTCTTTCTATAGCTTTCATTGCCGGCCGAATGACTATATTCGATGACTTTCAGATTAAATTTTCTGATTGCTTCCAGGGCAACTTCCGGGGTTTGAATATCGGGTTGCCCGATGTTCAGATGATAGACTTTAATGCCTCTTTTTTTTGCGGCTTCAGCAAACGGAACTAATTTACGAATGGGAGATGCAGGCATTTGACAACCCCGGTCTGAAATCTTAGGCATGGCAGATGGTTTAACTCAGTTTTGATTAATGACGGAGCAAAGGTATAAGCAATTTCAACAGTTCCAAAAAAATGTAATTCCATTTTTATTACATTCTTAAAACAAAAAAAACCGGGTTTCCCCGGCTCAGATTGTTATCAGATAATGTCTATTTTTTCGATACAGGTACCGATCCCGAGCTAACACTTTTTTCAGGAACTGTGCCTTCGTCCGTTTTCTGGATAATGTTACCGGTTATCTTAAGGACAACAGGTGAAGTCTTTGCATTCGACATTACCGTGATTGATTTATTAATCGGCCCTAACCGGCCTGTATCATACTTAACTTTTATGCTCTCTTTTTTACCCGGAAGAATCGGTTCGCGGGGATAACTTGGCACAGTGCAGCCACAGGATGATTTAACACTCGATAGAATCAAGGGTTCTTTGCCAGTGTTGGTAAATGTAAATTCACAATTGCCATCACCCTGAACAAACAGGGTTCCGTAATCATGAACCAGTTTATCGAAAGTGATTTCTGCTGCATTTGGATTTGGCGCAACGGTTTCAGTTTTAACATCCTGGGCAAGAACTGACCCGATTCCCAAAAGTAATGCAACTGTTAAGAATGAAATTGACCTTTTCATTTTTGAATTAATTAGATTATTTAATATTATGTTGGATTCATTCAGAAAACTACAAAATTAAACAATATTTCAGCCAAAGCTACTATTTAATGATTTTTTTACATAGTCAACAATTGTACCAAAAGTAAAAAATCCTTTGATTTCTCTCAAAATTCAAAACAGACCTGAAGTTTTAAAAGAAAAACCGATATTTGTATATTAATTATTCAGTACAGGTCATATTCCTTTTTTTGTCCGGTTCTCAATTATTCAATCTCAATAAAATGATTATAACCAGATCTATTAAACTATTCGGTTTCATGCTGATGGTTAGCTTATTAGCCTGTAAATCAAAATCTCATTTATCTGAATCGCAGAATCCGGCTAAAGTAACCGGACCCCAGGTAGTGATTTATAAAACCAAAGACAATTATTTTCAGCATGTTCCTGTAATCCTTTCAAAGGATAAAAAATCATTGATTTCATATCCGGCACCTTCTGATGTCTTTTACAATGGTGATCTGGCTTACCCGGTAAAGCTTGAAAGTGATTTCCTGCTTGATCGGAGAGGAATTAATGAAGGATGTGCGTTCCTTAAATGGACCTATTATGAATACAGCAGGTTGGATCATACCCCGACCCAGGCTGAATTTATGAAAATGATGCTGGAAACTGATCCGATCACTGAGTTGTACTATTGCGGAAAAAGAAGCAATTTCAAGGATATTGAAGCAGAACTGAATCAGGTTATACGAGAAGGTAAGCTTGATCAGTACAACCGAATCAAATAAAACCAGAAATGGCGATTCGTTGTATTTTAAAACCGCTCCACGGTGGTAAAAGATATCAACAGGTATTATTATTGTATCATATTATTATTCAATAGCTTAACACACTTACTACCAAATTTTTACGCCGTTTGGGCTTAAAACAGGATTAAAATATCGTGTACCTTCTTCAGGATTAACTTCTGTAATTTTTTAAGAATTACTTTTGCAACCAATACTGATCAGGAGGGGGATCCGGTTTACTTTACTTAATTTATTGTTTGTTCCATTTCCTTTGCTACCATCCCTTTTTTACTGGTCGTTAACATTTTGGTAAATAGCTTGTTATTAGCTTCAAATTGTTTAATTAAAAACCAGACATTGAACACTCCATCAAAATCAGTTACTGAACTCGACGGGAAAACACTTTATTACAGTTTTCTGGCCGGAGCCCAGAAGATTTTCGAGAATCAGGTTTTACTCAACAAAATCAACGTTTTTCCGGTAGCCGATGCCGATACAGGCACCAATCTGGCATCCACGATGCGATCGATTGTTGAAAGTCCTATCCCCACTTCTGATCTGAAGTTAACTGCAGCTGCACTGGCTGATGCAGCCCTTACAGGTGCCAGAGGAAACTCGGGAATTATCTTCGCGCAGTTCATTTATGGCTTCAGCAATGAAATACAGAAGCATGAAACCGTTAGTGTTGAGACTTTTGCAGAAATCATCAAGAAAGCGGTTACCTACGCATATGAAGCCATCGCCAACCCGGTAGAGGGTACTATGATTACTGTGATCAGGGAATGGGCTGAGTTTATCTATATCCTTAAAGATACCATACAGGATTTTATTGAATTGCTTGCCCAGGCTTACCAGAAAGCATTGGAATCGCTTCAGGCCACTACAGGCCAGCTTGCTGTTCTCGCAAAATCGAATGTGGTAGATGCCGGAGCCAAGGGCTTTGTAGTATTCCTTCAGGGAATGGTTGAATTTGTGAAAGCCGGCGAGCTGAGAAAACTGCTTTCGGGACGTGAAACTGTGGTAATCGCTGATTCTGAAATTGTTTCACACGATGATATTACCTTCAGGTACTGCACCGAGGCGATGCTGATGCTGGATGAAAAGAAAAATATTGATTTAACACAGGTGCGCAAAGGGATTGCCCATATGGGTGACTCGATGGTGGTTGCCGGCTCGGCAAAAAAGTTGCGGGTTCACATCCACAGCGATCATCCCGCCAAGGTGATGAAGGTGCTGACCAAATTTGGCAACATTACCTACCAGAAAGTAGATGATATGGTAATGCAGCAGGAGATTTCCTCCAATGCCAGGTTTCCGGTTGCCATTGTTACCGACTCTACCTGTGATATTCCGCAGGAACTGATTGAAAAGTATCAGTTGCATGTGGTTCCTCTGAGCGTCCATTTCGGGGAGAACTATTTCCTTGACCGCCTTACCATACTGCCTGCACAGTTTTATTCGATGATCGACAAGGCGGCCAGTTATCCTTCTACCGCGCAGCCGGCTTATAAAGACTTTTTTAACCGATATTCCTACCTTGCCAGCCATTATGATTCCATCATCGGAATCCACATCAGTGCTGCCATGAGCGGAACCTGGAGCAACAGTTCCAAGGCTTCGCATGCCGTGGCAGAACACAGCGGGAAGAAGATCAATGTGATCAATTCCAGACGCCTTTCCAGTGGTCTCGGACTGGTTGTTCTTCGTGCCGCCAAAGCCATTGAAAATGGTGCAACTCATCAGGATGTTGTTGACAATATTGATCAATGGTCAAGCAACACCAAAATGTTCGTCTCTTCAAAAACCATCAAGTATATGGTGAAGAGTGGCAGGGTAAGTTATACCAAGGGTCTGATCGGATCATTGCTTAATCTGAAGCCGATTGTCACGGTGAACAATGAAGGTCGCACTGAAACTTTCGGAAAACCGTTTACTGAGAAGAGCAGTATGGCTCTGGTAATGGCAAAAGTGAGTAGTATGGTCGCTGAACGTAAAATCTGGGGTTACTCTATTTCACACGCCAGAAATATCAGCACGGCCAACTGGTTTGCCGAAAAGATGAAAGAGATCTGTGGACTGGAGCCTGAATTTATCAATGATGCATCGCCTGTTCTGGGTGTGAATGCCGGACCCGGCGTTGTTGCCCTGTCGATTATGTTTGAAGAATAAAGATTAAACAGATACTTGGAGCCGGAATTGCAGATGCTATTCCGGCTTTTTTTCTGAAAAATGAATTGCATTTTTATTCATTCAACATTTATGACAGGCTGATTTCACGCAATAACGCAAAGACGCAAAGAGCGGATTTTCAGATATTACAACCTGATTCATTGCTTATTAAAATGAAAATGATCAAAAAAATAAAACTCTGATTTGGCATTCACTCAATTTGAAACAATGTTCAACTATCTCCCTGAAATTTCACTGGTAGTCATAATATATATGACACTCGCGTTTATGCTTGCACTGGTTCTGAAGGATAATTCCATCGTGGATATCTTCTGGGGCCTGGGATTTGTTGTTCTTACAGCTTACAGCTTATGGATAGCAGATAACGTAGACATAAAAAAAATTGTAGTCAGCTCAATGGTTCTGATTTGGGGATTGCGGCTGACTTTACATATTTTTCTGCGTAATCGTGGCCGTGGTGAGGATTTCCGTTATGCCAACTGGCGCAGGACCTGGAAATTCTTCGTAATGCGCAGCTTTTTGCAGGTTTTTATGCTTCAGGGTTTCTTTATGGTGGTAATTATCTGGCCTGTAATTCATATAAATCAGGGTTCTTCAGTTGATTTTGGGATGATTGATATTGCCGGCATACTTATATTCTCAACCGGATTTTACTTTGAAGCAATGGGAGATTATCAACTGACCCGATTCAGGAAAAATCCGTTAAATAGCGGAAAGATCATCACTACCGGACTGTGGAAATACACACGTCATCCCAACTATTTCGGTGAGGCTTTGCTCTGGTGGGGCATCTGGCTGATGGCTGTTCCGGTAGTGGATGGAATTTATACAATTCTGAGTCCGATTATCATTACGTTATTGTTGCGCTATGTTTCCGGTGTTCCGATGCTGGAAAAGAAATATGAAGGCCGGGCTGACTGGGATGAATACAAAAGCAGGACACCGGTTTTTGTACCTTTCAGATTAAGATGAAATCGCCATCCGCACGCATCGGTAGACTATCCGCCGAATTGGGTAGAATAGAAGCGGGATACTTGGATATTTTACGGCCTATTCAATCCAGAACTTAATAGGTTCCAGAAATACAACATATTTCTCATTCGCCATTTCTTTTCATTTTAATACCTTCGCAACAGTTTCAATATCCTGAAAATTCCGGACAATTATTTATTAAACTGCTCATTATCATGATTAACCAACAACTTATCCATCCGAAAAGCATTGTCGTTATCGGGGGTTCAAACGATGTTACCAAACCCGGGGGAAAAGTCCTGAAAAACCTGATTGATCATGGGTTTTCAGGGCATTTATATGTTACCAACCCCAAAGAGGTTGAAATACAGGGTATCAGATGTTACCAGAATCCGAACGACCTGCCCGATTGTGACCTGGCGATACTTGCCATAGCTGCTAAGTATTGTCCTGAAACGGTTGAATTGCTGGCAAAAAATAATAACACACGTGCATTTATCATTCTCTCTGCCGGGTTTCATGAAGAGAGTGAAGCCGGTGCACTGCTGGAACAACAGATTGTTGATACCATCAACAGTGTGAATGGTTGCCTGATCGGTCCCAATTGCATTGGTGTGATGAACACGCATCATACCTCCGTTTTCACCACGCCCATTCCGAAACTGGATCCCAAAGGCGTTGATTTTATCTCCGGTTCCGGGGCCACAGCGGTTTTTATCATGGAATCGGGAATGCCCAACGGGTTGTCGTTCTCGAGTGTTTACTCCGTGGGTAACAGCGCCCAGATGGGTGTGGAAGAGGTGCTTCAGTACCTGGACGAAAGTTTTGATCCGGAAACCAGCTCAACCGTCAAACTGCTTTACATCGAAAGTGTGAATAAACCAGATCTGCTGTTGAAACATGCTTCCTCACTGATCAGAAAGGGATGTAAAATAGCTGCCATCAAATCGGGTAGTTCATCGGCCGGCAGCCGGGCCGCTTCTTCGCACACCGGGGCACTGGCAAGCAGCGATTCGGCTGTGGATGTGCTGTTCAGAAAGGCAGGCATCGTCCGATGTTATGGACGCGAAGAACTGGCGACGGTCGCTGCGATTTTTATGCACAAACAACTGACAGGAAAAAACATCGCGATCATCACCCATGCCGGAGGTCCGGCCGTGATGCTGACCGATGCCCTGTCGAACAACGGTCTTGAAATTCCCCACATCGAGAGCCCTGAACTCCTGGCAAAACTACTCCCCGGCTCATCGGTAGCCAATCCCATCGATTTTCTGGCCACAGGATCAGCAGCCAATCTCGGTGATATCATCGACTATTGCGATAATCAGTTTGACAACATCGACGCCATGGCAGTCATCTTTGGCAGCCCCGGCCTGTTTGAGGTTTACGATGTTTATAAATTGCTCGATGAAAAGATGAAGACCTGCCGGAAGCCAATCTACCCGATTCTTCCTTCAGTGATCAATGTCAGTAATGAAATTGAATATTTCCTTTCACTGGGCAGGATCAATTTCCCCGATGAGGTGGTTTTCGGCAATGCCCTGGCCAAGGTTTACAACACCCCTGCTCCTGCTGCACCTGCTATTCATCCTTCTGTTGACAGGGAGGCGATAAGAAAAGTGATTGAATCATCAGGCGACGGCTACCTGTCACCGGAAAAGGTACAGCAGTTGCTGGATGCAGCCGGTATTCCCCGCGCCGGTGAAGCTGTGGTAACCAATGCCCCCGATGCTGTCCATGCTGCTAAGAAAATGGGATTCCCCGTGGTAATGAAAGTCGTTGGACCGGTACATAAATCGGATGTGGGTGGTGTAGCCCTGAATATCAAGGATGATAATGCTGTTTTCCAGGAATTTAACCGAATGATTCAGATCAAGGATACCACCGCTGTTCTGATACAGCCTATGCTTTCCGGTATCCAGATTTTTGCCGGAGCAAAGCATGAGCCTAAGTTCGGGCCTATGATCCTCTGCGGATTGGGAGGCATTTTTATTGAAGTACTTAAGGATGTTCAGACTTCTTTATCGCCGGTATCAGTTGCTGAAGCCGGCGAAATGATCCGGAACCTCAAATCTTATAAGATCATTCAGGGTGTCCGCGGTCAGGAAGGGGTGAATGAAGCTGCCTTCGCCGATGCCATTGTCCGCCTTTCAGCTCTTTGTGAAGCTGCTCCTGAAATTACTGAAATGGATATCAACCCGTTGCTTGGTAATGCTAAAGGAGTGGTAGCCGTAGATGCGAGGATCAGAATTGAGATGAATTACGAATGAAGCCCTTCGACTTGGTTCGACGAAAAGCCTGCCTGATTGCCTGAGCATTCAGGCAGACAGGCTCACCAACCGCCGCTCAGGGTAAAAATGGCGAATGACGAATAAATAATTAATAATTTACGTTTTACAAGCTTGTCAGAGGTGATTGAGGCTGGTTAAGATTCTTATGCTGCCAACTGGTTCAGGTAACTGATTTACCTGTGCTGAAAACCAGAAGCTCCGATTTTTGTTCTTGTACTGTAAATAACATGGATTTTATGGCAACAAACAATGTGGTGGGATGGTTTGAAATCCCGGTTAATGATATGGACAGGGCAATAAAGTTCTATGAAGCGGTACTTGCTGTCAAACTACAGCGGAACCAGCTCGACGGACTCGATATGGCCTGGTTCCCATGGGAGGAGGAGGGTCTGGGCTGTTCCGGTAGTCTGGTGTACAACCCCGAGATTTACAAGCCTTCGGCAGAGGGTACCCTGGTGTATTTCACCCCACGTTCGGGTGATCTGGCCATTGAACTCAGCAGGGTCGAAGCAGCCGGCGGTAAGGTATTGATGCATAAAAAGATCATTACCGAGGAGATCGGGTATATGGGACTTTTTATGGATACGGAGGGAAACCGAATTGCCATTCATTCCAGAAAATAGAAGTATGATAGCTGATTAAACTTATGAATTTTTCCAGGGCATATATTTCGATTTTCCTTCCACTGATTCTACTTTTCCTGGCAGGCTGTCAGCCTGTAATTCAGTTAAGCAGCGATCCGGAAGTACTGAAATGGGAAACGGAAATAGCAGGTCTTGTGAAGCTTCCTGTCTCTACTGATCCTAACACCATTCTGTTTACCGGCAGTTCCAGCATACGTCTGTGGAACACGATTGAAGAGGATATGCTTCCTTATAAGGCCGTGGCCCGGGGATATGGTGGAGCAAAACTGAACGATTATGTATATTATTGCTCCGGAATCACAGGCCCCCAGTCATTCGGTGCTGCAGTTGTTTTCATCGCCAACGATATCACCGGTGACAGCACTGACAAGTCGCCTGAAGCCGTCCTGCATTTGATGAAGCAGACTGTCCGGCTGATCAGAAAGTCCCATCCGGGTGTCCCGGTATTCTGGATAGAGATCACCCCCACCCCTTCGCGCTGGAAGTCATGGGATAAGATCAGCGCAGCCAACAATCTGATCATGGAATACAGTAAAAAACGACGCCACCTCTTTTTCATATCCACCAGCGACCGTTTCCTCGGTGCCGATGGCAAACCATTGCCGGAACTGTTTCAACCGGATATGTTGCACCTGAATGAGGCCGGATACCGGATATGGGCGGATTGCATCCGGCAGGAACTCGATGCGGAGGTGCCGGAACTGAAAACTAATTAGTCCCGGGCATTTTCAGCTTATCACCCGACTGTTCAATCACCTCTTTTTTCCACTCTTCGGGATAACCGGGGAAGGATGGCGATTGCGGATATCCCCAGGCATTCCGCAGAAATTCGCCATCTTTTTCCTTTTTAACATTACCATCAAGGTATTTCACCAACAGAAATTCACCCAACTTCCGCCACCGGTCAACTGTGTTCTGAGCTGTCCGGCCGGAATACATGGTAAGCTCCTGCCTTGCCCGTACCGGATCGCTTTTATATAATTCAATAGCTTTTCGGTCTACTTCAGGTATTTCAGAGGCAAACCTGATTTCAAGTTCTGACTGGAGTTTAATAAGGTCGGGCATCACCCGGTTGTAAAACAGGTATTTGAAATGTGCCACCCGGTTAAAAACCCAGAAAGCCGCTGTTTCAGAGTAGGTAAGCATGTCACCGTTGCCTTCCGCAACACAATGGGGAACTTTATTAATTCCACAGTAGAACGGCATATAAACCGTTGACCCTGCATCATCGACCCCAAACCAGAAGATGCCCCCGATCGGATCGGGCAACCAGTGTCGCATCTGGGCTACAAATGAAAATCCGGTCTGCTGTGTTGTGGTAACCCTTTCATTAAAATACTCCAGTCCTTCGTGTTTCCAGGTTAGCGGACGCCAGCGGTAAGGCAGGCCAAACGATCCGGCACCGGGTTCTTTCGACATATCCAGATCGGTACCCTGCATATAGTCACGTTTAAACTGCATCAGATCCTGTGCTGTTAACTTGCGGTCAGGTTTGATATACAATGGCATCCTTTCCTTGCCGATCGATCCGGCAGCATAGTCGAAATATTTTTGCATATCGCTGTTGACACGGTTGAATACAGACCAGACACGCAGTTCGCAGAAACGTGCTGCATCAAAAGTCAGGGGTGCGTAAACATCGCTGAAGCTGAATTCTTTATCTGTTTTGGTAAAATAACCTTTGGCCCGCGCAAAGGAAATAACATCCTTTGCGTAGACGACTTCAATTTCAGGGTTTTTAATCAGTTGAATGTTTTTGCTGCTGACAGAGTTTTTTCCATTCTCCAGCGGAAAGCCGGTGATGCGGGCATGGTTGGCATGCGCCGAGATATAGCCATCCGGAATCCTGATGGCTACCCATAAAGCGCCTTTATCCGCATTGATCTTTTTACCGGTTTTCTTATCCTGAACCATCCGGCTGCCTTTTCCGATGATCTCCATAATCCAGACTTCGGTGGGATCACCGATTGAAAAGGATTCGCCACTGCTGGCATATCCATATTTTTCAACCAGCTCTGCAATTACCTGTATTGCTTCCCTGGCGGTTTTTGATCGCTGCAGTGCAAGAAACATCAGGCTACCATAATCAACTACAGCACTGGTATCCATCAGTTCTTCCCTGCCTCCGAATGTTGTTTCCCCGATGGCAACCTGGTGCTCATTCATAAAGCCGATCACCTGATAGGTATGGGCTACCTGAGGTATCTGGCCCATTGGTTCTGCAGTTCCCCTGTCATAAAGAGTTACCATTGCCCCTGCCGGCCAGTCGGCAGCCGTACGCCAGTATAGTTCACCATAACGGATATGTGAATCGGCAGCATAGCTTACCATTGTACTACCATCAACTGAAGCGCCTCTGGAAACAAGGTAGTTGGTGCAGGCTTCTGATATTGCAGGCAGTGTCAGTAAAAGGATCAATGCAAGATTTCTGGTGTTGGTCATAGGGTGACAATAATAAGTTTAAAAAAGGCAGTTCATCAATGGTTATGGATCATTTCACCGTGAACCGGAGCTGGATTCCTTTTCAAGCAAAGGCATGATTTCAGTCGTCGCATAACAGGAAATATGTAACAGATCTCCTTCGGTATTGGTAAACTGGGTTACACAAAGCCTTGCGATTTTCCTCCCGGCTGCATCCTCAAATACTTCAAGATCCGCTTCATCGCCGCGCAGGTTGGCCATTTCATGAAACCGGACTGACTTAAATTCAAGCGATTCAATAAACTGGCTGGAAACATTTAAAAATTTATGCTCCAGATTCTCTGTTTCTTTATCAAAAATCAATTGCTGTTCTTCTGTCAGGGTTTTCATAATCAGGTAACGGGTTACGATGAAAGCGCTAAAATACAACAATTAACAACCTAGGAAACCCCGGAAGGATAAGCTCATGTGACCAAGTGCAAAAATACTTATCATTGCAGCGGTTAATGAATGAGCCTGAAATCTTATATCATCAACATAATCAAACCTGTAAGAATGATTGTTAAAGAAGAAGCCGGCCTCGAACGGCTTGTGATTCATAAAACCGGTAATAAAAGCCGGGAGGAGGGCATAATATTCTCAAAATCACCGGTTCAGTTCAGCAATGCCATCAAAGACCTGCTGATCAGGTATTTCCTCTCCCCTTTCGGGAAGAATGAATACTTCAACCTGTACCATGAAGCAGATCTGCACCTGAATGAAGTGTATCATTTCTCCTGTTCGATATTTGATGATCCGGGCAGTTTTTATCTGAATTCTGTGAACCTGGCGAATCACCTGTACGAAAGTTCGGTACACCCGAAGGTAAAAGCAGGGGAATTGTATGTCGCTTATCTGAAGAATTTGATTATAGATGGTGAAGAGGTGGATGCCATCGGGCTTTTTAAATCCGAATCCAGGGAAACCTTCCTCAAGGTTTATCCTACTCCCGATAATTTCAGCATTGAACCTGAGGATGGCATCAACATCAACAAACTGGACAAGGGATGCCTGATTTTCAATACTGAAAGGGAGAATGGCTTTGTGGTTGCAACGGTTGACAATCTTAGCAGGAACAGCGAAGCGTTATACTGGATGGACAGTTTCCTGAAGCTCAGGGAGCGCAATGATGACTACTTCCAGACCAGTCAGACACTGAATTTATGCAAGGAATTTGTTTCCGGTAAAATGCCTGAGGTTTTCGATATTGATCGTCCGGCCCAGGCCGAACTGCTGAATAAATCGATGAAGTTTTTCAGAGAGAAAGACGAATTCGTGATGGAAGAGTTTATGAGTGAGGTTTTTACAGAGCCGGCAGTAATTGAGACATTTAACGAGTACCGGCGCGATTTCGAGGCAGAAAGGGATGTAAAGATCAGTGAGGATTTCGATATTTCAGGTCAGGCTGTAAAAAGAATGTCGAAAGTTTACAAGAGCATCATTAAACTGGATAAGAACTTCCATATCTATGTGCATGGGAACCGCGATAATATTGAGAAGGGATTTGATGAGGAAAGAGGTATGCCGTTTTACAGGCTGTTTTTCAGGGAAGAGAGTTAGAAGTTGGACGTTTGAAGTTTGAAATGTTCAAAGGTTCAATGCTGCGCTGTTCAAGGCCCTTCGTGCGCTTAATGCCCTTCAGGCGGTTCGCACCGGGCGTTTGATGATTGACGTTGGGACTTTACCAAGATCAGATTCCGGAAGTAATGGTACTGACAACCTTCCTTACATCTTTTTGCTCTGCCAGCCTGATGACCGACACCAGGTTTTTCACCATACGGCTGTTCGGGTAGATCAGCCCCAGGCCAAGGGCGGAAATCTTCCTGTCGCGTTCTGTCAGAAAGATTCCTTTGTTTTGGGCAGTATGAAATTCATGTGCACTTTTCCAGGCGCCATCCCGGGCTTCATTGATGCTGAATTTTACGATCATTGCATCTGAATTACCTGCAAGCCTGTCGAGCAATCCTATCAGGGGCGATACTTTACCGATACGCATCTGCACCTTATCCGACATTTCAGCCAACAGACGGTTAATGCCTTTAAAGTCGCTGTATAATCCGGAAAGTGGTTTGTTTTTCATGGTTTCCGCTGCGGCAATGCCCAGGTCAAGGTTGATGTGGGCATTCATCCCCAGTAAAAGGTGCTGGAGTATCAGCAACGGCTTTCTCCCGGCTTCCAGTGTTACACGCCAGGCGCCGGTGAGCGGCCGCCTGCCTTTAAAATCAACATAAGCTGAAATATACCGGTTGGCAAACATCACATCCAGTTGCTCCATCCGCCTACCGTCTTCAAACTCATTGTTCAGGATTCCCAGTTTTACCCTGATTGTAACCATTCGGTATAAAGCCGGAAAGTAGGCCAACTGACTATTCAGCAGGGTTTCCCGGTCAACAATCTCCTGCAGAATGGTGATGACTTCGTCGATGGTACGGGCTGGTTTGATCATGGATTGCGGTTTTATATTATCCGGATTCAGGTTTATGTAAAATTGCTTTTTTGATCAACAGAATAATGGAAAACCGGAATGCTGAAATGACGGAACAAAACTCTTTTTCAGATATAATAGTTCAGGGCGGTTCAGAAAACAAACTCCCTGATGCCGCTCAGACAAGCCAGAAATCTTGTATTTAAGGATCATTCCGGTAAAGCATCTACAATCAAAAACAGATGTAAAAAATAAGTCCGAAATCTCACCGCCTTTGGCGGGGCTGCTGAAATCCGAAATCCGGAATCAGTTTTTCCATCCAACATTATATCTTTGCCACAAAATCATTGATCACCTTTTCCTGTTATGAAACGTTCCGACTTTCTCTTTGTTTGCTGTGTGGTCCTTTTCTTTCTTCCTTTTTTTGTTTCGGATGTTCTGTACGATGCCTACAACTCCTTCAACAGGGAGCATGGCATGGTGATGAGTTTCTTCAAATTTGCCATACTTGCCACGCTGGGTGAAGTGATCGGACTCAGAATCCGCACCGGCAGCTACAATACCCCCGGCTTCGGGATTATGCCCAGGGCTGTCGTTTGGGGATTTCTCGGACTTACCATCAAACTGGCTTTTGTGATCTTTACTTCAGGAACCGTGACTTTCCTGACCTATATGGGGATCGAAAATGCAAAGTCTGCTTTTGAAGGCGGATTTAGTTCCGAAAAACTATTTATAGCCTTTTGCATCAGTGTCTTCATGAATTCAATCTATGCACCAGTGATGATGACCCTGCATAAAATCACCGATACGCACATCCTACGTACAGGTGGCACCCTGAGAGGTCTGTTTACACCCATTGATTTCGGGGTCATTATCCGAAACCTGAATTGGGATGTTCAATGGAACTTCGTGTTTAAAAAGACCATTCCGTTTTTCTGGTTCCCGGCACATACCATAACCTTCCTCCTGCCTCCTGATTTTCAGGTACTTTTTGCCGCTATGCTGGGTATTGCGCTGGGTCTGATCCTGGCCACAGCATCAGGTAAAGGGAAGTGATAACTACCCAGGACTCCTCTTTCATACAGGCAAACATCAGGCCTCCCACTGAATTTTCTGCCAATATCATCAGGCTGTACTTAAAACATATCGTTTCAAACCGTTGTTTGGTTTCACAAAAAAATAACAGTTATAGCTTTTTTTTCATAACCCCTTGCCATGTGCATCCAATTCTATAACTTGCCCCCCATATCTGAACAGGTAAAATTATTTACACTAAGTCCAGATAATATTGCAATTTACTTAATTACAATCTGTTACAAATAGTACAATTTTCTGAAGGCGGAATTATTTCCTGTTTTTTAAGTAAATCACCGATATTAATCAACCATCAAAACAACAATGAAAGAAGAATTCAGGAAAGAAACCCCCATTGAATACGGGGTTGTTAAGGCCCGCATCAAGGATATGAATCTGCCAAGCATCGGACAGGCAAGCATCAGGGAGATAAAAAGGCTGATTGATAACATTGAACAGGATACAGGCAAGAAATATGTTCGTATGGAAATGGGCATTCCCGGCATGAAACCCTCTTCCATCGGGACAGAAGCCGAAATTGAAGCCCTGAGAAACGGTGTCGCAGCCATTTATCCTGATATCGATGGAACACCGGAATTGAAAAAGGAGATATCGAGGTTCGTGAAGAACTTTATGGACATCGATGTAAAGTCTGATGCCTGTATTCCTACGGTTGGTTCAATGCAGGGTAGTTTTGCCGCTTTTCTCACTCTTGGAAGGATGGATCCGGAAAAAGATACCACCCTCTTTATTGATCCCGGATTTCCTGTACACAAACAGCAACACCGGGTACTGGGTCAGAAATTTGAAAGTTTCGATGTCTATGAATTCCGGGGCGATAAACTGCGCGATAAACTGGAATCCTACTTTATTAAAGGCAACATTCACTCGGTTCTTTATTCAAACCCCAACAATCCTTCATGGATTTGCTTTACAGATGAGGAGTTGAGAACCATTGGTGAACTGGCCAATAAATACGATGTTGTCATCTGTGAAGACCTGGCCTATTTCGGAATGGATTTCCGCAAGGATTATTCAAAGCCGGGCGTCCCTCCCTATCAGCCGACTGTCGCGAAGTATACCAATAACTTCATACTGTTTATATCCAGTTCCAAAGCATTCAGTTATGCCGGTCAGCGTATCGGTATGATGGTGATCTCGAACGATCTTTTTATCCGGAAGGCTCCGGGGCTGATGACTTATTATAACTGCAACGTCTTTGGCCGGGCAATGATTTTCGGTACCGTTTATGCCCTGAGTTCAGGTACAGCCCATTCGGCCCAATATGCACTGGCTGCCATGCTTAAAGCCGCCAGCGACGGTCATTTCAACTTCGTCAAAGAAGTCAGGGTTTATGGTGAAAAGGCAAAGGTGATGAAACGGATGTTCCTTGAAAACGGCTTTCACATCGTTTACGATACCGATGTGAATGAACCCGTTGCCGACGGATTCTATTTTACCATAGCCTATCCGGGCTTTTCCGGTGAACAGCTGATCGAAGAACTTTTTTATTATGGCATCAGTGCTATTTCGCTCTCCATCACAGGAAGCGAAAGACTGGAAGGTCTGAGGGCCTGCGTTTCACTGGTACAGCCCTCCCAGTTCCCTGAACTGGAAGAACGATTGAAAAAATTCAGGTTGCATCATTCAGTTTAAATTGCTTATATGATGGATGATAAAGAGTAACTGCAAGGCAATTCCCTTCAGTTTAAAATCGATATAAATAGTGGTCCCGCGAACATTTTGCAATCGATTGCAGGGTATCGGATGATAAAAATATCCTAATTTCGTGGCATCAGAAACATTACAAAATTTAACTCAGAATATCATGGCAAAAGTCGTAGGTGACATTGTAATTGACATCGAGAAATGCAAGGGATGTTCGGTTTGTATTCCGGCATGTCCGCAAGGTGTGATTGCTTTGTCGAAAAATGTGAACGGTAAAGGTTATAACTATGCTGAATCAATCAACGATGATTGTACCGGTTGTGCCAACTGTGCCATCGTTTGTCCTGATGGTGTCATCACCGTTTACAGGAAAAAAGTTGAATAGAAAATAATTTACTGAAAGTTTATGAAAGAACTCAGATTAATGAAAGGCAATGAAGCCTTTGCCGAAGCTGCCATCCGCGCCGGTGCCGATGGATACTTCGGATACCCGATCACACCACAGTCGGAAGTTATGGAATACCTGATGGCAGAAAAGACCCAGGAACGCACGGGAATGATTGTACTTCAGGCCGAGAGTGAAGTTGCGGCAATCAATATGGTATATGGAGGTGCATCCTGTGGAAAACGCGTGCTCACTTCTTCTTCCAGTCCCGGTATCAGCCTGAAACAGGAAGGCATCTCTTATATAGCAGGGGCTGAACTGCCCTGTGTTATCCTGAATGTTGTGCGCGGAGGTCCTGGACTGGGAACCATTCAACCATCACAGTCTGACTACTTTCAGTCGACCAAAGGTGGCGGACATGGCGACTATAAATTACTTGTCCTTGCCCCTTCATCCGTTCAGGAAATGGCTGATTTTGCAGGACTGGGTTTCGAACTTGCCTTTAAATACCGCAACCCCGTGCTTGTCCTTTCTGACGGCGCCATCGGACAGATGATGGAAAAAGTAGAACTGGATGAACAGAAGCCACGGTGGACAGAAGAGGAAATCATAAAAAACACCCCCTGGGCAACCACCGGGAAGACCAAAAACCGTGAACGTAACATCATTACCTCACTTGACCTGGATTCGGGTAAGCAGGAGTTGCACAACATCGCGCTACAGGCCAAATACAGGGAGATGGAGAAAAACGAAACCCGTTACGAAGCCATCAGTTGTGAAGATGCAGAATACCTGATTGTCGCCTATGGAACCAGCGCCCGTCTCAGCCAGAAAGCTGTTGATCTGCTCAGGGCTGAAGGCTATAAGGTCGGTCTGCTGAGGCCCATTACCCTGTTCCCCTTCCCTACTGCTGTCATTGCCAGACTTGCCGATCAGGTAAAAGGTATTCTGACAGTTGAGATGAGTGCTGGCCAGATGATTGAAGACGTCCGTCTGGCAGTTGGTTGCAGGGTTAAGGTTGAGCACTTTGGAAGAATGGGAGGAATCATTCCTTCGCCAACTGAAGTTGTGGATGCAATGCATAAAAAAATAATCGGAGGATAATTGTCATGGCCAATATAACCAAAGAAGAAATCCGGAAACCAGAAAACCTGGTTTACAAAAAAACAGACCTTCTCACCGACAAGCCGCTGAGTTATTGCCCGGGATGCGGTCATGGTACTGCCCACCGGATCGTAATGGAAGTGCTTGAAGAAATGGATATACAGGATAAGACCATTGGCATTGCGCCGGTTGGTTGTTCCGTCCTTGCCTATGATTTTATGAACATCGACATGCAACAGGCTGCCCACGGGCGTGCCCCGGCGCTGGCAACAGCCGTCAAACGGCTGCATCCCGATAAGTTTGTGTTTACCTATCAGGGCGACGGTGACCTCGCCGCCATTGGAACCGCTGAAACCATTCATGCCTGCAATCGTGGTGAAAATATTGTGATCATCTTCATCAACAACGGCATCTACGGGATGACCGGAGGTCAGATGGCCCCCACCACCCTTCCGGGGATGAAATCGTCCACTTCGCCTTACGGACGTGATGTCCAGACCATGGGCAACCCGCTTAAAATCACGGAACTGATTGCCCAGCTGCCCGGAACCATCTTTGTTACAAGGCAGGCTGTCCATACACCTGCCCACGTACGCAAAGCCAAGAAAGCAGTCCGCAAGGCATTTGAAAATCAGAAACTCAACAAAGGACTTTCTTTTGTGGAAATCGTTTCAAACTGCAATTCAGGCTGGAAAATGACACCTCTGAAATCAAACGAGTGGATGGTGGAGAATATGTTCCCGTTCTATCCGCTGGGAGATATCAAGGTAAATGAATAAGCTTAAAGTTCAAAACTCAAAGTAAAAAGCCTGCCAGCCCAATGAAGGCGGGTAAGTCGGCAGACAGGTAAAAAGTAAAAAATAACTGCTTTTTGAATCTTGTGGAAGAATTAAAAATCTCTGGACTTGATTTTTTGAACTTTTAGGATTAATAAACAGCTGCAAATAAATAATAAACAGTCAAAGCAATGACAGAAGAAATCATCATAGCAGGATTTGGCGGACAAGGGGTCCTTTCAATGGGAAAGATCCTGGCGTATTCAGGTGTAATGGAGAACAAGGAAGTTAGCTGGATGCCTTCCTATGGTCCAGAGATGCGCGGTGGCACGGCCAATGTGATCGTTATCATCAGCGACGAACGGATCAGTTCACCAATTGTCAACAATTTCGATACAGCCATCATCCTCAACCAGCAGTCGATGGATAAATTCGAAAAAACGGTGAAACCGGGCGGCCTGCTGATTTATGACCCCAACGGTATTACCCGCCATCCGGAGCGTAAGGACATCAACATCTACACGATCGAAGCCGCCGATGAGGCATCCAAGGTAGGGCTGTCGAAGGTGTTCAATATGGTCGTTCTTGGTGGCTACCTTAAACTTAAACCCATTTTACAGCCGGAATATATCCACAAGGGACTCGAAAAATCATTGCCAAAACGTCACCATGGCCTGATTCCCGAAAACGAGAAAGCCATCGCCAAGGGCAAGGAGATTATAAAGGAAAAGCATTTATTGAATTAGATTACGCTTACACACACACCAACCATTGAAAACCTCCGGACAGCCTCCGGAGGTTTTCTTTTATCAATCTTCGAATTGACACGCATCGCACTATTACCAATGGAGGCAGGGCAAACCCCGACCTTTCTGCCTGGCAAACAGGCAGGCGCGTGCTGCCGATACTTTGACTGGTGTATTTCCATCGCAAAAAGGCCTTTGAAAAAATAAACCGAAGCCCGTTGCGTTATGCTGTGGTTGAATTATCCATTTGTCGGTCAGTATAGCGCCTGATATGAGATTTATCCTGCTGTTTTTATTCCTGGATTATTCCCTTTGCAGTTTTTCACAGACAGAGAACCTTCCCCTGGAAAACAAAAACTACCCGGCCATCGCCCTGAGTTATCACTACGGGAATGTGATGCCGACCACTGAGTTTGTCAGGGGTGACAACCTTGCCGGAAAACCCATCAGCCATTATCAATCGCTGTCGTTGAAAATGCTGTGGCAAAACCCCGGATACCGCGACTGGCAGAAGGTATACCGATGCCCCTATTACGGCTTCGGGTTTTTTGCCGGCGATTTCTTCAGTCGTGGAGAACTGGGCTATCCCATGTCAATGTACGGTATCCTGGGGATTCCATTAAAACGGTGGCAGAATGCGGAGTTGTATTCCGAATTCCAGTTTGGCCTGGCCTGGAACTGGCACCACTACGATTCTGTCACCAACCCGAAGAATTTCGCGGTGGGCGGAGGCATGACCGTACATCTCGACATCGGGGTCAGCGCTTTCTACCATATCAGCCGGACGCTCGACCTGGGCACCGGCCTCAGCTTCACCCATTTCTCCAATGGCGGCTTTGAGCGGCCCAACCGGGGACTGAACCTCTACTCCCCTTTCCTGGAACTGAAATATCATCCCCATGGCCGGTCTGATGTCCGTTCAGTTCAAAGGGTTCCGCGGAACAGGCAGGGCAATCAGACCTTCCTGATGCTGGGATACGGCAACCACCAACTGGTGGAGCATGAACTGGATACCAACTACTTTGCCATCGGCGGCCTGAGCGGGATCTATTTCTTTCAGCTCTCCAATGCATTCCGCCTGGGAACCGGGGCCGATCTGAATTACTGGTTCGGCCTGAACGCTGCACCCGATGGAACCATCGGACCACGCCGGCCCGAGAATTTCACCCTTGGCTTCATTGTACAACCCGAATTTGCCATCGGCAAACTGACGCTCACCGGCGGTTATGGTATTTATGCCTTTCACCGTAATTATGGCAATTTTCAGCAAACCTACCAACGGCTGGGCGCCCGGTATGAATTTATCGACAATGTATCGCTGGGCGTGAATGTAAGGGCCATTAACCTGATGCTGGCGGAGTTCCTGGAATTTAACCTGGGGTATACGTTCAGGTGAGTTCACTAAAAATTCATGCATTCATGTCCATTCCATAAAGGAATAGTGTGTCTGCATTTCTATTTTATCACTTGATCTTTCTAAACAAAGATAATCACTGGTTTAAAGATCAGTGAAGCTGACACCAGATGAACCGTCGTACCAGCCTGCACAGATCAGGTATGAAGTTCTTGCTTGAAGCGATCCCTTTTGATGGATAACTTATTAGAGGCGCTCCCCGTCAATTATAGCTGGCGGGGCCGTCCGCGTTGGGTAAACCCTCCTTGCTTAGCCCGGGTGTTTGCCCTGCATGAGCTGCAGCGCACACCTGTTGTACGATCTGGAAAAAGATTAAAAATACAAATCTATATTTCCGAAGTAGTCCAACAAGTGTAAATAATGCCCGGAGGGTGTCGTTATTTCGTTATTTTATTTATCAATTCGTAGGATAAAGCATCAATTTTATCATTAATGTCAAACACATTGGACAAGATAATGACTGCCGTTTTTTCTTCCATATTCATAACTATTGAAGATGAATATCCGCCTGTTCCTCCATTGTGCCAAAGTAATTCGTTTCCGTTTGTCGATTCTAATTTGTGCCAACCTAAGCCAATTTTAGTGTCACCCTTAATTTGAAAAGTTGTTTTTCTCGTCAATTCAAGTTCTTTGTTTTTAGGGTTGAATTGGGCATTTGCAAACTTTGCTAAATCTTCAGTTGTAGATAATATTCCACCTGCACCAAACAACACGTCAAAATCCCAATTAGAAACTATTTCCCCCTTTTTGTTTAAACCTTTTATAAGACTATTCCCCAAATGTTGTGAGCTGGTGTATGAATTTCTCATTTTGTACTTATCAAAAATTTTCTTTTGTAAAAGGGTTCGAAAGTTTGTTTTTTGGGATAAACCGAGAGTATAACCTAAAAGTCCTGTACCAAGGTTTGAATATGAATAAATTTTGGAAATTTCGTTTTCAAGTTTCAACAAATTTTTAAGATACTCCTCGAGTTGGCTTTTGTCATAATTTTTATATGGATTGGTTTCATTTGATAAATCCAAATTTTCAGGTAAGCGAGGTAAACCCGAAGTATGATTAGCCAAACTCTCAAAACTTATTTTGATGTTGTCGTTGAAAGTAAACGGATAATAAAAATTGACTTCGTCTGTCAATCTTATTTTTTTTTCCGCAACAAGGGAAGCTAAAACGGTTGATGTGAATACTTTTGTGATTGAGCCTATTTCAAAAATTTTCTTTTGATTTTCAGCTGTCTTTATGGTGTCATTTAGTTTTATAATTCCGTAGTAATTTGTTTTTCCATTTTGAATTATAGCGACGGAAAGTTGTGTGTTGTTAGGGAAATCTTTTGATTTGGAAAAGATGATTTCAGCAATTTCTTTTGGATAACTGCTCAATGCATTTACTGTGTTATTTGTTGCCTCCGTGGATTCTTCGTATGGTTTAATGAAAAGTCCGTTAATTTGATTTTGGCCATCAAGTGAGATGTTTACCGCCAAAAAAGCTTTTTCAAATTTCGTTTTATAAATTGCATAAGTTTCTTGCTGATAGCCGATAAACTCCATACTTTCAATATTACCTTCTTGACTTTTCAAACTTATCAGAAACTGTTTTATTTTTTCAATAGGCAATGCTTTTTTCATTTCTTGTGAAAAACTGTAAAAAATTTCATCATATTTCTCATCATTATAGCTTGACTGAAAATTTTCAATTGCAATTTTATAATTCTCAGTTTGAGCAAATAATAAATTTGTCAAAAGGAGCAAAATAAAGAAGGGTAGTAGTCTTTTCATACGGATTTATTATAAAGGTTGCGGGTATGAAACGTGCCGGATTGCGGAGATGTGTCTGTATCCCACGATACAAAACTTGATGCGGGACGAAACGCTCGAAAACCCACTAAAACAGGCATGTTTTATGACCCATTGTTAGCAAACGTGCATAATTATTCCCACCATTCTCCTATGAAATATATTTTTGAATCATCTTGTGAGAAAATGCAGGAATGTATTAAGAATAGGGGGTCAAAGTAATTAGGAGTGATAGAATGATTATCTGTTCCATCAGAGTTCATCATATAGATATCATACTTCCCCTCATTAGCTATGGCTGAAACAATGTAAATAATCTTATCACCTGAATGCGACCAGCTAGCTAGACCTTGTGTATTCCCATTATTTGTCAATGCATTTTCTCCTGAACCATCAGAATCTATAACATAAATATCATAGTTGCCGTTAAGACTAATATCGTCTGTAAGCCTCTCAAAAACAATTTTTGCGCCATCAGGACTTAATCTGGGATCATAGTCCCCGAATGGAAGATTAGCATCGCCCCATTGTCCGGCGTTGGGAGGATCCGTAACTTGAAATGGTTCTAGTCCATTACTATTTATTGTCCATATTTGGCTGTTTGAAGTATAACAGATTTTGTTACTAACCCAATGAATATCAGCATCATTAGTGCCTGAATCAAAGAGTTTTTCTGTATTGTCCCCATCTTTATCCATTACATATATATCCAAATCAGTATCACGTATGGATAGAAAAGCTATTTCTGAACCATCAGGTGACCACATCGGATAGACATCTAAATAATTATTATTGGTGAGCCTTGTTAAGTCACTCCCATCTATCCCCATGGTGAAAATCTCTTCATAATTATCATTGGTTCCCCCTGAAGTTTTAGAGAAAACAAAATCACTACCTTCATCATTTAGTTGAACACCAGTAATTTTTTCTGAAGTACTATAAATTAGCCTTGTATTCTCCGTAGCAAGATCAAGTTCATACACTCCCCATCTTCCATCATGTGGTACAGTTCTAGGCTCATCACCTGTATTGTCACATCTAGTTAATAAAGCAGCTAAACTCAGAAGAATAGCAAGAGTAAAATTCCTATCTATGAACATTGTTTTCATAATATTACCTCCTTTATTTTTTTAATTAGCTAATTATAAAGTCATTAGGCAACCATGTTCGCTAACTCATATATTTGCTCAACTCTAAACAACTCTCAATTAATTACAATCATTTATAAGTACTTATTTCTGACTAAAAATTAAAACATCGGAGAGAGTTGTCCTGTGCTGCGTATTGATCTGCCAGGAAGAAATACCAGCCCTAAATAATTCAGTCATTTTCTCCATCAATTTCCGAAAAGCTGTATCCTTAACAAAATTCGTAAAATTATATTTCAAATCAAAATCAGCAGGCTGGAAAAAACCGGACTGCTTATGTATAAATATCGAATTTGCAGGCAGAACCGGCTCACTTATTTTATGTGATAATCAATGCTTGCATTCATCGGATTCTGATTCAGCATCCTGCACAGCATGGCGAAAAGCTCCGGTTTGTTTTGTTTCAGCATTTCAGGCACTTCAAAGAAATATTCTACGCAAACCGAGAAAAATTCCTCCTTGTTAACAAGGGCATATTCGCGGAGAATGGAAGGCACACCGCGCGAAACCATCTGCTGCTCATCTTCGGATAGCTTGTCCATCTCATCACTCAGGCGTTGCAGCGTCTCATCCGGGCTGAGATATTCGAGCAATTCCAGCCTCAGGGCATGGGCCATCTCATGAAGACCAAGGTTATACCGGTCGTCAGGAACCAGATACCCCTGCTGAAAGTCGGCCCATGATAATGTTACAAAACCGACACCGGAAGTCAGCCCCAGCAGGTTCCTGTTAAAGAAACGGGAATAAAACGATTCCGGGTAAAGAATGAACCGTTTAAACCGTTTGAAATGGAAGAGTTTAAGTCCGTAAGTGAGCTGAATCTTCGCAAACAGCACACAGATCTTCATCTCCTCTGTAACCTCAAGTCCTTCATATCCGGTAAACTGTACCTTGTTCAGCACATAGGTTAACCGGGCCAGGAATTTATTCCTCCCTTGCGGGGAAAGGTTCTTATAGTACCGGTATTTTTCGTTCAGGACAACATCGGTCGCTGCCTGGTTGCTGCGATGCTTTTTTCTAATATTGTAAAGGTCGTTGTAGTCGCCGGTGATCTTAAACTTTATGACCCCGTAGGTTTGTGTTCCGATGTATACCAGCAGCGCGACGGACAGAAGTTCTATAAACAGCATATGGAAGGATTAATTCCGGCAATTTAATTATTTTTCCATCTGCCTTCACAGCGGATAATCAGGAGCGGCACGCGTGCACCGGGCGAGGCAACTTTCTGTGGTTGCCAGGTATTGAAAAATTAACGATGCTGATCAATTAAAATAACATTGCCATCCGGGTCGTTCAGCATAAGGTAAGCCGGGCCGGAGGTTTTCTCATCCGCCTCCATCGTAAGTGTGATGTTGTTGTTTCTCAAATGTTTCTGAATTTCCCTGACATCGTCAAACGGATCTGTGTTTTTAGCGTTTTCGTCCCATCCCGGGTTGAAGGTCAGCATATTGCCTTCAAACATACCCTGAAACAATCCTATGATTGAATTCCCGTTTTTCATGATGAGATAGTTCTTTTCCATGCCACCACCTGAAGCCCGGAATCCGAGGTTTTCATAAAACTGTTTCGAGGTTTCAAGGTCTTTGACACTCAGGCTGAGAGAAAATGCCCCCAGTTTTATCGGGTCCTCTTTTTCTTCAATGAGACCGATGCCTGATTGCCCCGGAATAGTTTCCGGTTGTCCGGAAATCAGCGGATTGATGAGTAAACCAATGCTGAACGATGCCAGCAGTCCGGTGGTGAGGAATAAAGTTCTTTTCATTTTATCAGGTGCTTACGTTGTTGTCCGGACCAAATATAATGACTCTTTGCCATATATTACCCACGGTAAATAAAAACACAAAGACGTTTTCCGGAAAACACAGGCATCTCCTGGCTAAAACACAAGGATGTTTTTTAAAATTTCATTGCACCCGGCAAAATATCAGGGATACAATTTTGCATGGAGACAACCAAAGTCTGACATTTTCCGGAACACAATTATTAAAAAGCTCAGTAACTGTCTAAATTTCTAATTAAACTTTCTTGTGGGTTTCAGCATGTTCAGCTGTCAGGCTGAGCGAGTCGAAGCCCACTTAATTCTACTAATATTACTCTTTTTTGAGTAAACCAAGTGCATTTCGACTTCGCTCAATGTGGCAGTAATACAAGTAATTCGGACTTTAAAATTGTTGCTATAAATTTTAGACAGACTTTCAGTTTCATTTACAAAAAAACTCCGCCCCTTTTACCAAAAAGGAACGCCCCTTTTACAGAAGAGGAACGCCCCTTTCTATTGGTTGGGAAAACCGGCCTGGAATGGTTTTCTTTGTACATTCGGAAAATAAAAGCAGATCACTGTTCAGAAGCTACAAGGCTGATAAATGCACTGGGATTTTTTACCGGATGCTTTAAAATCAATCAGATAAAAGGGTTCTGTTAAGCAGATTTTCCATGAAAAGTTATTCATCCTGAGTATGAAAAGAACATCCGTATGCTTACTGCTGCTTGTTTTGAGTTTCAACGTAATTTCACAGATCAGATTTGAACCCGGACACTTTATCGATAACCGGGGGCATAAAACCGATTGCCTGATCAAAAACGTTGACTGGAAAAACAATCCGGTTGGTTTTCTGTATAAAATGACTGAAGATGGCCGGACTGAGAAGGCTACCATCGATTCCGTCAGTGAGTTCGGGGTCACCGGCATCTCTAAATTCATCAGGGCTGATGTGAGCATTGACAGATCAAGTGATGTAATTGCGGAACTCAGCCATGTGAGAAATCCTGTTTTTAACAGGGAAGTGTTGTTTTTAAAGGTTCTGGTTGAAGGAGAAGCTGATCTTTACAGTTACGCTGACGTAAATCTCGTCAGGTACTTCACCGGAAAAGAAACTTCCGGAATTATTCAGCTGGTTAATAAGCAGTACCTGACACCTGAATCAAAAGTAGGGATAAACAATGATTTCAGGCAATATCTCTGGGTTAACTTCCCGTGTGAACGAATTCAGCTATCGGATATCGAAAGGATCGGATATAAAAGGAATGAACTGCTTGATTTTTTTGAAAAGTACAACAGTTGTAACCTGCCGGATCAAGTCAGAACATCACCCAAAGAAAAGAAAGATCTGTTTTATCTGACGCTCAGGCCAGGGGTCTGCTTTTCATCCCTTTCAATTTACAATGATCTTAATTCTTTCAGGGATGCCGGATTCAGCAACAAGCCAGGATTATATGCAGGTCTGGAAGCAGAATTCATTTTACCTTTTTTAAAGAACAAATGGTCAATTATCCTGGAACCGGGATTCTCGTATTTAAATTCCGGAAAGGAGATGGAAAACGGCAGATTTGATGTTGAATACAATTCACTGGAGTTGCCGGCAGGTATCAGACATTACTTCTTTTTGAATGAGCACACCGCGATTTTCCTCAATGCATCCGTTAATTTAAATGCGTCCCTGAATTCAGGTATTTATTATGAAACCGGAACAGAGCTTGAAATAAAATCCTTGGTAAACTTCGTTGCAGGTACAGGTATAAAATATAAATCCAGGTACAGCCTGGAAGTCAGGTATGGTTTTAACCGAAACATTCTTGTCAGCTATCGGTACTGGAATTCTGAATACCGGGCTTTCTCGGTTTTACTGGGTTATACTATCTTTTAAGGATCACTTAATTCCGGAGATGAAAACTTTGAATGGCGCTTATTTTCTGTGCATTGAGTTAACTCTTTTGATTATTGAATCGTTTATAATCCTGGAATATCATACCCTAAAAGATGCCAATAAATAGTCTCCCATGGTTATGAAAGACCTCAAGGCCTTCCTCGATGAAAAAACCGCCCTCTATAACCGTCCTGAATTTATCAAGGATGACCCCATCAGCATTCCCCACAGTTTTTCCTTACGTGAAGATGTTGAGATCTCCGGCTTTATGGCAGCTACCATTGCCTGGGGTCAACGGACCACCATTGTCAGAAATGGATTCCGGCTGATGGAAATGATGGACAACACCCCTTATGATTTCCTGATGAACGCCGGACCGGGCGATTTAAGGCGTGTTTCAGGCTTTGTCCACCGTACATTTAATGGTGATGATTGCCTCTTTTTTATTGAATCGCTTCGGAATATCTATCTCAACCATAGTGGATTGGAAGCGGTATTCCGTTCAGGCATCCGACAGGGTGAACCAGATGTTTTTAATTCCATCTGCCGGTTCAGGCAGGTTTTCCTTGAAAGTCCGCACCTGGAGCGGTCAGTCAAACATCTGGCGAATCCGGCTACTGGCAGTGCCGCCAAACGGATCAATATGTTTCTCCGGTGGAGGTAAGGAAGGATGAACAGGGTGTGGACTTCGGCCTTTGGAACAGCATCTCACCTTCCCTGCTCTGCTGCCCGCTGGATGTGCACTCCGGCAATACAGCCCGTAAACTTGGCCTGCTGAAAAGAACACAAAACGACTGGAAAGCCGTCGTTGAACTCTCCACCAACCTTCGCCGGTTTGACCCTGAAGATCCTGCAAAATATGACTTTGCCCTGTTCGGGACGGGCGTTTTTAATGTTAAACGTTAGAGGTTGGTGATTGGGCATATGATGTCAGGAGATTATTTCTTTCCTGTCGGGGATAGTGGTTTCTTTTACCCTGGCTTTCTCCTTATTTAACCACTCAGATACTCAGAGCACTCCAACCCTTTGAATCATGATTTTCAATTGCTTAGTGCCTCTTTGTATCCTTGGGGCCTTAGTAGTTTAATCAGATCAGACCTTCAGAAAAATCTTCTGCCGGTAGAGGAAATAAAGGAACAACCACTTGACAACCACAATGCTGAGTTGGGTCAGCACCGGTTCAAAACTTCCGAAGCTGTTTTTAAAACCATGAATAAAGATGTTGGCTATGATTCCGAAATCGAAGATGCCCTGGACCACGTAAATGGTGATCGGGTTCAGTCCTATGACAATAAACGGGAAAGCCCATTTCTGCCATCCTTTCACATCAATGATCCAGAAAAAGACAAGCAATAGCAGAAACGAAATACCACCGGTCAGCAGGGTATATGATCCGGTCCAGAGGTATTTGTTGACCGGCAGCACCAGGTTCCAGATCAGGGCTCCGGCAATCAGCAGGCCTCCGGTGATGGCCAGTTTCTTTATTTTTTCCTTTTCACTCAGCGCCCCAAGAAGCCAGTTACCGGCCAGTGCCCCGAACAGAACATTCACCACCGCCGGTATCATGGTGAGGATGCCCTCATTGTCGCCATATGTATAACAGCAGAAAGAACCCGGCAGGAACATCCGGTCTATGTATCCCGCAATGTTGCCTTCAGGGCTCAGGTCATATGCAGTAAATCCGGGAGAAGGAACCAGGAGCAGAAATATCCAGTATCCCAGCGTTAATCCGGCTGCCCAGATCATCTGACCCTTCAGCCTGAAATTCATAATGATCAGGGAGGCAATCAGGTAACAGAAAGCAAAGCGCTGCAACACCCCGGTATATCGTTGCTGTTCAAAGTTAAAATCGAACAGCCCGTTATAGATGAGCCCCAGCAAAAAAAGCAGCAACGTCCGCCTGAAGATATGCAGGTACAATTGTTTCCGCGAATCGCCCTTCTCCAGCCTGCGGGTGATGGAAACCGGCATCACCACCCCCATGATGAAAAGGAACAGCGGAAAAATAAGATCATAAAAGTGAAAACCTGTCCATGCCGGGTGATCGAATTGTTCGGCCAGTTTTATAAAAAACGGGGTTCCGAAAAAGGTAAACAGGGCAATAAACAAGGATTCGCCGCTTGATATCCAGAACATGTCAAACCCCCTGAGGGCATCGATAGAGACAATTCTTTTTGTGAGGCGTTTTTCTTCCATGACTATTCTGATTTATTGAAATACTTTGAAAACAATTCACCTGCAATTTTAACCGGATCTCCGGTGGTTTTAACAGGATAGGGAGATCTGTCCCTTGTCCAGGCTGCCTCCATGCTGTAATAATCGGGCAGAGGGGTATCATTGCCACGCAGACGTTTATTCAAAACACCGATGTATGCCTGCCAGCGGCTTTTGTACAGACCTCCCACCATGCCGGCCCATTCACGGTTGGCATACTCATGCAGTTCTCGGGCCACCCCTTCGTTGCCCCAGACAGTTATCAGGGTCCGGGCATTCTGCTCAAACAAACCGCGCTCCGTTTCAGAGGTTGCATTCCTCCTGGCCGCATCAATCCACAAGCCCAGCAGAAACTCCTTTCGTGTCGAAAGCAGACGCTCCTGATCATCCATCAGCTCAAGGAAAAGAGCTGATTTCTTATTGAATGTCAGGGTGTTCCCCTCAGCATACGCTGACATCATCTCTTTGTAGACCTGGTAGGCATAGTTGGAGATCACCTGACGGGTAACATCCACCACATCATACCGGTAAGTATCTTTACTGCTGAATTCACCGGAACATGACAACAGCAGTTTCAATGCCTGCTGCAGCTTTTCAGGCGGATAATACATATTGATAAACCCCCAACGCCAGGCTTTATTCACGCCGGTATCCCCACGGGCACAGAAGATCGGTTCAGAAGTGCCTTCCTGCGCTTTCGGGCAGTTGAGGGCTGTCTGACTGATGATCTGCCAGGCCTCCTGTGATACGCTGTTTTCAGCGCCGTACCGGGCTGTAACGAAATCGTTGATCCAACTTTGCAAAGGAATGGCCTTGTCTGACCATGCTGCATCGAAGGTCAGTTCAAAATTAACCGGATTGGTTTTGTCGCCCTCCATCATCATACCGATGCCTTTCAGGTTGGCGCCGTAGGGTGACTGCAGCGCGCGCGCGGGTTCAGCTGCCAGTTTATCCAAACGGCTGTACATCCCGACTTTCCCGCCGAAATTCAGCAATGAACACCATACCCAGGGAATGCCGCTGAAGCCTTCGCGTCGTTCCCATTGCGGATTTCCTTCGGCATAAAGATCCAGTACCAGGGTATGATCCTTGCTTACCCCGGCCAGCAAGGCATCTGTCGGGTTGTCCCACCAACCCTGAAGCGTCCACACTGCATCCGGGTTGGCTTTGAGCATGGCCTGCTGAATGAACCGGGCCGAAGCGGTGATATCAATGCCTTCTGTATTTCCACCTTCATGGAAGGGATCGCCCCCGTAAAAGGTTGTTTTGCCATAGAGTTTTTCAAGTTCACGGTAATAAACGGCAGCCATTTCAGCAAACAAAGGGTCGGCGGGATCGAGGAAGGCCGGGCGGCGGAATCCCTCTTCATCACCGGCCCAGAGACCACCATCATAGATCTTGTTTTCCGGAAATAGCTTTCTTAGGGTATCGGGTACCATTCCGTAAAATCCCTGGAAAACCGGGGTCATGCCGAGCTGACGCATCCTGCCGGTAATCTTCTTCTGCAGACTGACCTGCTGATTGATCCACGCCTGTGATACAGGTCCGCCCCAGCCTTCGAGGTTGCCCATCAGCCACCATGCGGTATAGGCCGGTCCGGGGATGAATTTTCCAATGGTTTCAGTACTGAGGCCGAATTGGATCAGGGTATTCTGCCATACAGCCTCCGTTCCGGTAATGGCCAGCGGCATATTGATGCCATGCAATACCAGCCAGTCTATCTCCTTCTCCCATTGTTCCCAGTTCCAGAAGGCCTTGGCATAGTTGTAGGTGCAATAATTATAGAAATACCGGTATTGGTAGGGTGATTCCATACGGATCTTTTCAGGGATAACCGGCAGCGGATCGGGCATTGAAAGGTTCTCGCCGACATGAGAATACTGACATTGGCAGTAGCGTGTCAGGTAATAATGAAGCGCATAACCGATGGCCGGTTGCGAGGTGCCCCTGAGAATAACCTTTCCTCCGATGGTTTCTATCTCAAACACATCGTGCCCGCTTTGTTTATTCATGAGGTGACATTCAAAAGCAACCGCTTTTTCACCCAGCAGGCGTTCGATGGTACCCGTCACAGGCAGTCTGGCAGGATTGTTACCGGCTTTGAGCCGGAAAGGGAACAAAAGGATAAGTGCAATCAAAGGCAGGTAAGCAATCAGAGACAAATGGTGTTTCATAGCTTAAGCTGGATGTTTGGTTTTACCTGAAATCCTGACAATAAAATAGTTACAGGCATTAACATTCTTTTAAGTACCCGGATGTTAATAAACTGCAATTTCCGGAATTTTTCTATATATTTAACGCGCTATCCCTATGGATTGAAGGATTTTCAGACACCTGTTCACATGGTCACATGGTTTTTTTCAGAAATTGAATTCTTTTCCTGAATTACCGGAATTGATGAAGAATTACTGATTTTCGTGCCTTTAAAATCAATTACTTAATAATCTGTTTATTTTTGCCGGATGAAAGTATCCATCCATTCTCAGGCAGATCTGGAGCAGATTTCCGCAGTTTCTCCGGCCCTTCTGCTTTATTTTTATAACGACAGTTGTGCCCCCTGCGTAGCATTAAGACCCAAGGTTGAAACCATGATGATGGAAAATTTTCCGGAAATGGATCATGCCTACATCAATGCGGCACAGTTTCCTGAGTTGGCTGCATCAAACGGGGTTTTTGCCAGTCCGACCATAATAGTCCAGTTTGACGGTAAGGAAAATTTCAGGGTAAGCAAATACATATCCATCGATGAACTGGCCGGGCGGATCGGGAGATATTACGGGATGTTGTTTTGTTAATTAAGTTCAAAGCTCAAAGTTCAAAGTTCAAAGCTCCAGGTTTATCCTACTTTGGCGGTATAACATGTACCTGGTTCAAGGTCAAAAGTCTTGAGTCATAAGTCATTGATATGATAAACACTGGCTCTGCCTGCACTTACAGTCCAGGTGATTTAATTACCATCTTTATATTTTCTTTATACCCTCTGATAATATCTTAATACCGTCTTTACAACGGCCGGGGCATCTTTGCAATGTGTTTGCAGAGGTAATGTGAAAACACCGGCAGGATTCTGATCATTTCAATGAAGCCGTAACAATCAAGGGATAATTTTTCATTCCGCTGATGCATTGTTCTGTAAACCGGCCTGTTCAAATATTTATGATCCTCAGCCGTCCGCAAACAATCCGGTAAATCAGTGAACGATGATATCCAACATTCTGATTGCAGCAGTTGTTCTTGCCTGGTTTTTCCTTTTAGGAAACCTTGCTATCCGGATTTTTGAGAAAGAATTTTCCGGACAAGGTAAAAAAAGAGACCCGGAACACTTCTACCGGAACAGGTAGAAGCGGAATCCTGATAAAACCCTGATAACAGAGGTATCAATCCAGATAAATTCATTATAAACGCTACAAAAACGTTGTCGCTAACCAACACGATCATGATCTCAACAATTCTTATATCAACTTCCGGATCTGCATCAGCCAATTCTCCAACAGGATACCTGGTTGGAATTGTAATTTCACTGCTAATACTCGGGTATCTGATATACTCCCTTGTGAAACCTGAGAAATTTTAAGCACCAATTCCATTCAGGACCGGATATATCAACATGAAGTAAGCTTCTGATCCAGCCGGTTAAGAAAGTGCTGTTCCCTATAAAAACAAACAGAATGACAACCCGCGACTATATCCAGATAATTGTATTTTTCTCAGTGCTGACAGGACTTACCCCTATCCTTGGAAATTTTATGCATAAGGTATTTACCGGGCAAAAACATTTGTTGCTGCCGGTGTTTGGCTGGCTTGAGAAACTAACCTACAAATCATCAGGAATCGACCCTGATAAAGAATCAAACTGGGCATCATACACCTTCAATTTACTCATATTTAACCTGTCAGGTTTGGTATTCCTGTTTCTGATTCAGGTGTTTCAGAGTTATCTGCCATTGAATCCGGCCAACCTGCCCGACGTTTCATGGCATTCGGCATTCAACACAGCGGTAAGTTTTATGACCAATACCAACTGGCAGGGTTATGCGGGAGAAATTACGTTGAGTTATTTTGTACAAATGACAGGCCTTACCGTCCAGAATTTCGTAAGCGCGTCTACGGGATTGGCTGTGATACTGGCACTGATCAGGGGCCTGACCAACAGATCTTCAGAAAAACTGGGTAATTTCTGGGTTGATCTGACCAAAGCGACACTGTATGTGCTTTTGCCTCTGTCTGTTTTATTGTCAGTAACGCTTGTGGGTCAGGGTGTTGTACAGAATTTCAAAACTTACGATACGGTTCTCACACTGGAGGGTACTGAGCAAGTCCTTCCAATGGGACCTGCTGCATCACAAATCGCGATTAAGCAACTGGGAACCAATGGTGGGGGATTCTTCAATACCAACAGTGCGCATCCCTTTGAAAACCCTACCCCTTTCAGCAATTTCCTTGAAATGCTGGCACTTTTGCTTATCCCTGCAGCATTTACCTTCACGTACGGTAAAATGGTGGGGTCAGCCAGACAGGGCTGGACGATTTTTACGGCTATGCTCATCATGCTATTGGCCGGGCTTTCCATTTCGTTGTATGCGGAATATTCAGCCAACCCGGTATTCGGACATCTCCCGCTGATGGAAGGCAAAGAAACCAGGTTTGGTATAACCAACAGCATTCTCTGGGCGACTTCAACCTCTGCTGCTTCAAACGGATCGGTCAATTCAATGCACGACAGTTTGTCACCAATTTCGGGAATGGTAGCCATGATCAATATCATGCTGGGTGAAATAATATTCGGTGGTGTCGGTGCCGGATTATACGGGATGGTTATTTTCGTGATCCTCACTGTATTTATAGCCGGTTTGATGGTTGGTCGTACACCGGAATATCTTGGAAAAAAAATCCAGGCTTTTGAAGTACAAATGGCCATCATCGCCGTTCTGCTTCCGAACCTTGTAATTCTTGTATTTTCAGCATGGGCTTCGGTATCCAATCAGGGTCTGTCAAGTCTCAACAATTCCGGACCACATGGTCTATCTGAAATCCTCTATGCTTTCAGCTCTGCTGCAGGGAATAATGGAAGCGCTTTCGCAGGATTAAATGCAAACACGGTATTTTACAATCTGACACTGGGCTTCGGCATGCTCATCGGCCGGTTTGGCATTATTATCCCGGTGCTGGCCATAGCCGGAAGTCTTGCGAAAAAAAACATTACCCCTTCCTCATCCGGAACTTTCAGAACAGACAACTGGTTGTTTATCGGTCTGCTGATTTCAGTCATCCTTATTGTGGGTGGGTTGACACACTTCCCGGTACTTTCGCTCGGACCAATCGTTGAGCATATTATCGTGAATCAGAATATAACATTCTAATTTCCTACAAAATGAATCCCAAAAACAAAAACATACTTTTCAACAAGGATTTGTTGTTAACTGCTACCAAAGACAGTTTTAAAAAACTTAACCCGTCGTCCCTGGTTAAGAATCCGGTAATTTTTATTGTAGCCATCGGATCGGTGCTTACAACGGTTATTGCATTCACCGGGTTATTCTCCGGCAATTTCTCATCTTTTAATCTTCAGATTGCGATCTGGCTGTGGTTCACCGTATTGTTTGCCAATTTTGCCGAAGCCATAGCAGAAGGCCGTGGCAAAGCACAGGCAGAAAGTCTTCGCAAAAACCGGGTTCAGACCAAAGCCCGCAAATTGAATGGCAATAAGGATATCCTGATATTCGCAACCGACCTGAGAAAAGGAGATAGGGTTGTTTGTGAAGCAGGCGATGTTATCCCATCTGACGGTGAAGTAACAGAAGGGATTGCCAGCGTTGATGAATCGGCCATTACCGGCGAATCGGCCCCCGTCATCCGCGAAAGCGGTGGAGACCGCTCGGCAGTAACCGGGGGAACCAGAGTAATCAGCGACAGAATTGTAATCCGCATCACCACTGAGCAAGGCGACACATTTATTGATCGTATGATTGCCCTTGTTGAAGGTGCCAGTCGTCAGAAAACGCCAAACGAAATTGCATTATCGATCCTCCTTTCGGGACTTTCAATCGTATTCCTGCTTGCAGTCGCTACTTTACCGGCTTTTTTTGACTACAGTCTGTCAGCTTCCGGTTTGCCGGCCGGTCAAAATCTGACACTACCGGTACTGATTGCTTTACTCGTCTGTCTTATTCCCACTACCATCGGCGGATTGCTGAGCGCCATCGGCATCAGCGGGATGGACAGGCTGATCAGGCGCAATGTGATCGCTACCAGCGGCCGGGCCATTGAAGCTGCCGGTGATGTTGATGTTTTATTGATGGATAAAACCGGTACCATCACCCTGGGAAACAGGATGGCAACCGATTTTATTCCTGCCGAAGGCATTTCTGTTGAAGAGCTTGCCGACGCAGCGCAACTTTCCTCATTGTCGGACGAAACACCGGAAGGCCGTTCCATTGTTGTACTGGCCAAGGAAAAATTCAATATCCGTGGCCGGGAAGTACATCAGATGAATGCAACTTTTATTCCTTTCATGGCTCAAACCCGTATGAGTGGTGTTGATTTCAAATCGGAGGACGGTTCAGTCCGAAAGATACGCAAAGGCTCATCAGATGCCATAAGAACATTCATTCAGAACAGCAACGGTTTTTATTCCAAACAAATTCATGATATAGTATCCGATCTTGCCAGACAAGGCGCAACTCCGCTGGTTGTAGCAGAAGACAGCTGGGTTTTGGGGGTTATACATCTGAAAGACATCGTTAAAGGCGGCATCAAACAACGATTTGCCGAATTGCGGAAAATGGGAATCAGGACGATCATGATAACCGGGGACAATCCATTGACTGCCGCTGCCATTGCTGCAGAAGCCGGGGTTGACGACTTTATGGCCGAAGCAACCCCTGAGGATAAATTGAAACGTATCCGTGAAGAACAGGCCAACGGACATCTTGTCGGCATGATCGGCGATGGAACCAACGATGCTCCAGCCCTGGCACAGGCCGATATCGGAATAGCCATGAATTCAGGTACACAGGCAGCCCGTGAAGCGGGTAATATGGTCGATCTGGACAGCAACCCTACCAAACTGATTGAAGTTGTGGAAGTCGGTAAACAGTTATTGATGACGCGGGGATCGCTGACCACTTTCAGCATTGCCAACGATGTAGCCAAATATTTCGCCATTATCCCGGCCATCGCAGTGGCGCTTTACGCGGGCACTGACGGAAATGGCCCTTTATCTATGCTTAATGTTATGAATCTGGGTTCGCCGCAAAGCGCAATTCTGAGTGCAGTCATTTTCAATGCGCTTATCATCATCATGTTGGTTCCACTGGCATTGAAAGGTGTTCGTTATAAACCCATTTCAGCCGGTCTTGCACTTACCCGAAACCTGTTCATTTATGGTCTCGGAGGACTCATTGCTCCATTTATCGGAATTAAGCTGATTGATATTCTTATTAATCTTTGATATCCGTGAAATGGAAAATCTGATTCTTGATTTGAAAGAAAAGCTTGTCCTGCGAAGGGAATTGGAAATAAATAGAATTCAAAATTCCGACAAAGAAAAAGATTCTAAAATTATCCTTATTTCTTCCGGCAGAATTTTTGAAATTGATCATATGATCAGTCTTATTGAAAACATGTTGACTTATTACAACCAGACAAAAAAAATTGTACAATGAAAACATTCATAATATCACTTAGAGTTTTTCTGTTCTTCACAGTATTAACCGGAATCATATATCCTCTGTTTGTGACAGGGATTGCTCAGATTGCTTTCCCGGCTAAAGCCAATGGAAGCCTGATCATAAAGGATAATAAACTGATTGGTAGCAATCTCATCGGGCAACAGTTCAACAGTTCCATTTATTTCATTTCGCGTCCTTCTGCAATTTCATACAATCCTTTACCTTCGGGGGGCTCTAATTATGGACTGACGAATCTTAAACAGAAGAATCTTGTTAATGAAAGAGCAAATAAATTCAACGCTTTTAACGGATTCGACAGCTTAAAAGTTGTACCTTCGGAAATGCTTTTTGCTTCCGGCAGTGGGCTCGATCCGCATATTTCCTCCGCGTCAGCAGTTATGCAGGTTGATAGGATTGTCAGATCGAGAAACCTTGACACTAACAAGAGAATGAAACTGATGAATACAATTAAGGAATTTACCGAAGCACCTCAGTATGGTTTTCTGGGGATTGAAAGAATCAATGTTCTTGCTTTGAACATTGAACTTGATAAGCTTGACAAAACCAACGCAGCCATCCGTTAACAAGTCCGCCGATATGAAACGCTCCATCCGTGTAAAATTCATCATAGGCATTCTTTTCTTTTTTGTAATTATTACCGTGCTATCGGTCTTTTCGGCTTATTATCTGAATAAATTGTCAACGAAAACCAATGCAATACTTCAGGAAAACCATAATTCTGTTGTATATGCAAGGAAGATGTCTGAAAGCATTAAGAATATAAATCAGGAAGTCATTAATGGCTTCCTGACGCAACATACATCAGATAGTGTGTTGATAATGAAAGAAGTACAGTTATTTGAGAAATCTTTACAACTCGAGAAGGATAATATTACTGAACTTGGCGAAGATGAGCTGGCAATTGGAATTGAAAAAGGATTCGCCGAATTCCGCGACACTGTCAGGGGTACAACCCTGTCCCGGGTTTCTTCGGGAAATATTATCTTTCTTCAGAAAAAATTTGATGGTATTTACCAGCAGATTTCCATGATATCTCAGATCAATGAGAAAGCCATTGAATCAAAGACAAATGATGCCAAACTTTCTGCCAAAAATGCGTTAATACAAATGACCATCATCGCGACGCTGAGTTTTCTGATTGCACTGGCTTTTACCTATAGTTTCGGATCATATTTCAATGAAAGATTTTTTCAGTTATACAATGGTATTAAACAAATAGTTTCCAGTAATTTCGGACAACGGCTTCATTTTGAAGGGAAAGATGAATTTTATGACATCTCTTTGGTTTTTAATGAAATGGCAGAAAAACTAAGTGCCGGCCAAAAATCGACATTCCTGCAGCCGGCAAGTTCCTATAAACAGGATGTAAGCGCTGATATTGAGGAATTAAACAAACTGATTCACCAGCTAAGGATGCTTGAAGAGCGGGCTTCAGACATGATTGTTAAACTGGAAACCAAGAAATAATTTATGGTTTATACCGATGACCGACCGGATCCTGATCAATTGCTGGCTTCACTGAGAGATGAAGAAGAAAAAAGCAAGCGGGGCAAACTGAAGATATTTTTCGGTATGTGCGCAGGTGTTGGTAAAACATATACGATGCTGAAAACTGCCCGGAGTGAAAAAAATAAAGGTGCTGATATTCTGATCGGCGTTATTGAAACACACAAACGTCAGGAAACCGAAGAATTGGTCGAAGGATTTGAAATTATTCCCCGAAAAACTTATGAATATAAATCCGGTTTGGTACAGGAAATGGACCTGGACGCCATCATTGCACGGAAACCCCAAACTGTGCTGGTTGATGAACTGGCCCATACCAACGCACCCGGGAGCCGGCATGCCAAAAGATACCAGGATGTTCTTGAGATTCTTGAAAATGGAATCAATGTTTATACAACCCTCAATGTACAACATCTGGAAAGCCGGTCAGAGACAGTGGCCCAGATAACCGGTATAATTGTCCGGGAGACATTACCTGATGAAATATTCGAGAATGCCGATGAAGTTGAACTTGTTGACCTGACAACCGTCGAACTTTTGCAGCGGTTGTCGGAAGGCAAGGTTTACAGCCCTGAAAGATCACGCGAAGCCATTGAGAATTTTTTCAGGGAAGGAAATATTACCGCTTTGCGTGAAATGGCTTTGCGGATCGTGGCCGATCGTGTTGACAAACAACTGCATGATTATATGCAGCAAAAGCGTATCCGGGGTCCGTGGAAATCGGGTCTGCACCTGCTGGTAGCCATTGATTATAGTCCGAATTCAACACGATTGTTGCGCTGGGCCAAGAATCTTTCCTATTCGATGGGAGCTGTAATTCAGGCGCTGTATGTTGAAACATTGCACAAATTAACACCCAGGGAACGTGAGCAACTCGACAGGAACATCAAACTTGCAAGGCAATTGGGCATTAAGTTCCGGATAATTACCAACATTGATGTCGTAAAAGCAATTGTTGAATTTGCCCAGAAAGAGAATGTTACACATATCATCGTTGGCAAGCCCCGGATCCGTACTCTGCAATCCATGCTCAGACTCGGCAATTTTGTCAACAGGCTGATCCGCTACAGTGGAAATATTGACGTCTATATCCTGGGGGCAGACAGCAAGGCTAAGGATAAATATCGTAAGAAAGTCTCCATTCCGGCTTTTACCTCCAATATCAGGCAATACCTGATTGTTTCGCTGATTATTGCCTTGTCCTCGATTGCTTTTTATCTTATTCAGGATATTGTCGGTTACCAGGTCGTTTCGTTCGGACTTTTATTTCTGGTTTCAATTCTGGCGATTTTCTATGGTACCGGCCCGATTCTGCTCGCCGCATCCCTAAGTGCACTCATCTGGGACTTCTTCTTTATTCCTCCGCATTTTACGCTGCATATTGAACATCCGGAGGATATGCTGATGTTGGTTATGTTTTTCATCATAGCTCTTTTAAACGGGATACTGACTTCAAGAGTCCGAAGGCAGGAAAAGAAAATCAGGGTAAGGGAAGAAAGAACCCATGCTCTGTATCAACTTACCAGGGATCTGTCAGCGGCTTCCGGTATCATTGAAGTATCTAAGATTGCAGATCGCTACATTAAAAAATACTTCAATCTGGAATGTGCAATTCTATTGAAAAATGATTCAAATCTACTTGATAATCAGGTTCACATGGAAGCAGGGATAAAGCTGACCGAAAACGAGTTCAGTATTGCCGCCTGGGTTTATAAGCATTCTTCCAAAGCAGGGAATTTTACCGACACCCTGCCTTCAACAGCCTTCACGTTCTACCCCCTTACCGGAAGCAACGAGAATATGGGCGTTATTGCCGTTGAACATAAACAAATCCTGACCCAGGGTGAAGAACAATTCTGGGAAGCCTTTATATCACAGATATCCGGTAAATATGAACGCGAGTATTTGAGAAACGCATCTAAAAAAGCATATCTGCTGAATGAGTCGGACAAACTCTACAAAACACTTTTCAATTCCATTTCCCATGAGTTGCGCATCCCGGTTTCCACCATTATGGGAGCATCTGATACATTGTTATCCCAGCAATATCCGGATGTAACAAAAATAAAACTGTATGGTGAAATAAATACTGCTTCTGTCAGACTTAACCGGCTGATAGAGAATCTGTTGAATATGTCGCGTCTTGAATCCGGACGCATTACCCCCCGTCCCGACTGGTGTGACGTACACGATCTGGCCAACAAAACAGGTGATAATCTGAAACATGAATTGCAGTTGTTCAAGTTGTCGGTAATCATTCCACCTGAAATGCCATTGGTTTACCTCGATTTCGGACTCATTGAACAGGTCATTCACAACCTGGTACTCAATGCAACCCAGCATTCACCGGCAGGAAGCCGGATAAGACTCAAGATTTTTTATGACAACGATTTGCTGATCATCCAGGTTATGGACAGGGGACCGGGATTCCCGGAATCGGAACTGCAGTCCGTTTTTAACAAGTTTTATCGTGGAAAAGAAGCCATCGCCGGTGGAACCGGACTGGGACTTTCAATTGTTAAAGGCTTTGTTGAAGCGCACCATGGAACCGTGGTTGCTGAGAACCGTCAGAATGGCGGCGCCTTGTTTACCATCAGAATCCCGGTCAGAACAGCTGCGATGGATCAATTCATCAGGACGGAGGAGTAAATGACAAATGAAGAGATAATACTGATAATTGACGACGAGGTCCAGATTCGCCGCCTGCTCGAAATAACGCTGTCAGCCAACGGCTATCTCATTTCAGAAGCCTCAACCGGTAAGGAAGGCCTTGTTCTGGCTGCCACCACCCATCCGTCACTTATTCTTCTGGATTTAGGGCTTCCGGATGCCGATGGCCTTGATATCCTGAAAAAAATCCGTGAATGGTATGTAAAGCCGGTGATCATCCTTTCTGTCCGGAATTCTGAAGATGACATCATCAACGCGCTGGATAACGGTGCCAGCGATTACCTCACCAAACCCTTCCGTACCGGTGAACTGCTCGCCAGGATACGGCTGGCCATCAGGCAAAGCCAGTCGGGCGAGGCTAAACCGATGCTGGTTTTCGATTCCCTCACGATAGATCTGACAAATCATACCGCACGGAGAAACAATGAGATACTAAAGCTTACCTCAACTGAATTTTCACTACTGGCATTGCTTGCAAAAAATGAAGGCAGGGTGATGACACATACGCAAATACTGAAGGAAGTCTGGGGTTATGGTTATACTGAACAGACCCAATACCTCAGGGTGTTTGTAGCACAATTGCGGAAAAAGATCGAGGATGATCCATCCCGGCCAAAGTTGCTACTGACCGAATCCGGTATAGGTTACCGGTTTGCCGAGCAAAAATGATTCCGGAACATGAAAAATCAAAACACCCTGATCCCTGAAAATTGTCGTTCCATACCGGATAAGACATTGGCATACACTTGAAAACATAACCGTTAAATCCAGCAGAAGGATGGGTATTTACAATTTAAAATCCGGATTACAGTTAATCATCTGAAAATCCGGTGTGCAGATGAAAGGATAAGATTTCTCATGAAGAAATAGCTGTCAGGTATTTGAGTGTCTGTTACTAACGTTTTGCCTGATTTAAAATATCAGAAAAGGTTTTATAACTTTGTGTTCAGCAATATTAACAGCCAGAACCAATTGACCATTTTGTTTACCCCTGATACAATAATCAGGTCATGAACCTCTGTTGTATCTGCTATGCACAGGCTTGTCCCGGGGGGTCGGGCAGGGTTATATTCTTTCCCGTTTAAATAACAATACGTCACAAAAATGAATCTACCTGTGATTTTTAAACATGCCCTGATTATTTCCGGAATCACGGCATTACTTGCTCTATTCATCCTGTTTCCATTTCTTCCAGGCAATTATGACCCGTTGGCCATGCCTGTTTCTGTGCTTGTCCAGATCTTTGGGACATCCGGATTACTACTGTCAGTTACCGGTCTGTTATGGCTTTTAAAACCTGCACGGGCCCGTACATTTGGCCTGGTATCGCTTTACCTTTGTACGCTGATTGCCGCAGTATTATCGCTGATCTCGTATTTCATTGCTGGAATGACTTTGGGAATTCTTATTGCATTAAGCTGGGCAGTAGTATTTGCTTTTCTGAAAAGGGAAATTAAACGTTCGCCTCCCGGCAATCTGAACAGGTATGGTTTTCTGCCGGTTTATCTGATATTTATTCCTATTTCAATTTTGATAATACCGTTGACTTGTGCAGGACCAATAACCAATTGGACAAGAAACAAAGCCATCATCAATGCAGCAGATTTTATAGATGCAATTGAAAAATATCACATCAGAAACGGGCATTATCCTGCTACCTTGCAGGCAATGTACATTGACTATTACCCGGATATTGCCGGGATTGAAAAGTACCATTATTTACCGGAAGGTGGTTCCTACAACCTCAGCTTTGAGCAGCCAAGGTTTCTTTTTGATGTAGCCGGAACCCGGGAGTGGGTTGTTTATAATCCTAAAGATAAACACAAGGCTTTTAGCCATACCTCCTGGTTTCTGATACTTTCTTCCGGAGAACTCGAAAGAAGCCAGGGCTGGTACGATTCGGGGAATACAGCTTATACTCATTGGAAATACTTCTTATTTGATTGAATAAATATAACCGGTTATGACCCTCAACCCCGATAACAAGACTGGATTTGCCGGATTAAATGATAATTATAAAGAGATCCTTGATGCCATCAGACAATCCGGAAGCACGGTAAATGTGAAAAAAGGAGAATCAGTATTAAATCAGGGCGATCATTGCCGGTTTGTTTTCTTCGTTGAAGAAGGATGTTTCAGGACATTCAGAGTCACCGACGGCAAGGAAACAACCCTTGGATTCAGTTTCTCGGGAGATATTGACACCTGTCCCTATTCATTTATCAACAGAGTACCGGGATTCGATACAATCGCAGCCTTAAGAGAAAGCCGTATTATTAAAATCCATCAAAGCGATATCGATGCTGTAACCGAAAGTTATCCTGAAACCGGAATTCTGACAGCCAGATTGCTGAGTCATTACATTGAAGTACTTATTCAAAGGCTGATTGACCTTAAAAATGAAAATGCTTACGATCTGTATTTAAAATTATACCAGCGTCAACCCATTGAAGTGTCAGAAATACCTTTGAAATATATTGCGTCTTATCTTGGCATATCAGGTGAGCGGTTAAGCAGGATAAGAAAGGAGCTTAAACTTAACAATAAATTAATTCTCTGATTGACTAAGGTCAAATAGTTATCAATTTACAGGGGTTATATTTGAAATTTCTAAAACCCTCCTGATAATGAGCAGAAAATTTCAACTGATCGTCTGTTGTGCGCTGATATCTATACAATTGAACGCCCAGGTACCACCTTACCTTGAAACTCAGTTTCAGCAAATTATTGAAAACTCATTGATTAACCCTGGTGTAAAAGGAATTTCAGCCTGTGTTATTCTGCCGGGCGATGCATTCTGGACAGGCCAGGCCGGTGATAATGGCTCTGGCGTAGCCATTGTCGATACAACAGTTTTTTATGCCGGAAGTACCACCAAAACCTTTATTGCAACCCGACTGCTTCAGTTGTGGGAAAGTGGTCTGCTCAACCTTGACACCAGTTACACAGCCTATATCGATACCACAGATTTCGTATTGCCCGAAACAACGATCAGGCAGATGCTCAATCATACCAGTGGAGTTTATGATGTTGATCAGCATCCGATGTTTTTTATTGACCAGTTTTCAGATCCCTCACATTTTTATACTCCTGCAGAAATTCTTCACAACTACCTTAACCAACCACATATTTTTGCACCGGGGTCTGATTACGAATATTCCAATTCAAATTATATAATACTGGGAACTGTTATTGAAGCCATTACCGGAAATCCGGTCGAACATGAGCTGAGAAATTACGTTTTTTCAACCCTCCCGCTTCACCACACTTATTTTGGAGCCTATGAATTATTTTCTGAACCATATTGTGGTTTGTGGATGTTTGTTGATGATCAGTTAACTGATCTGACAGATTTTCCGCATACCTCGCTATTATCTGCCGCTTTCTCAGCAGGCAATATTGTATCCTATCCCCTGGATGAAGCCATATTTATAAGAAATCTTATCAATGGCAATATCCTGGGAACTGCAGCTATGAGCGAGATGCTTAATTTAAATCCGTTTTCAAATGACTATGGATTGGGAATAATGGCTCTGGAACTTGGTCAGGATACTATGATTTACGGGCATAACGGGGGAATCGGAAATCTGACCGAGATGTTTCATTCTCCGGAACTGGATCTTACAGTGGTAGTAATGCAGAACAGTGAAAACGGAGATGCCCAGCCATTCAATTATCTCTTTTTATCAGCCCTGGAATACCTGTTGACCAACATTGAAACAAATGATGAATCAGAATCATCTATTTTATTCCCGAATCCTGCAGGTGATTATATCTCACTGAGCACAACACTGTCGGAAAGAAAATACTTCGAAATATATTCGTTTTCAGGAATGCTTGTTTCCCGGACAACTTTTTCCGGAGATCATTCAAAAGTCAATATCAGCAATCTTAAACCCGGGAATTATCTGATGATCGTAAAAAATGATAATGGCATATTATTGAATCAGAAATTTGTAAAAAAGTAGCAATTCCTGATTTCGCCTCTCCTTTTTTAATTTTCAGTTATGAATATAATTATTTATTCAGCACACTTCCCTGTGTTCACCACCGGAACAGCCATCGTCCGGTATCGTACAGTATATTTACATAGTTCATGTTATATATAACTGTTTAACAAATTGTTATAATCATGGCTTGGTATTTGAGCTCATTGTATATCAACATCCGAAACATGAAAAAACAATTACTTTTTCTGAACCTGATTTTTACAGCAGGATTACTGACTTTTGGTCAACCGCAAAAAATTTATCAACCCCGTGAATACGTAAAGGCACTGAAAAACAATACCCGGAATGCAACAGGAGCTCCCGGAGAAAAGTACTTTCAGAACAGGGCCGATTACCTGATCGATGCTTCCTTCGATCCTCAGACCCGAATTCTGAACGGCTCAGAAGTCATCACCTATGTCAACAACAGTCCGGATACACTTAAAAATATGGTACTGAACATTGACCACGACATTTTCAAGGCAGGTACCAACCGGGTGTATGAAGTTGAAGCAGAAGATCTCACCGAAGGTGTTGAAGTTTCAGGTGTGAAGATCGACGGGGAAACACTTGCCCTGACTCCTCCCCTTTGGCAACGCGACGGCACACAGGTTTTTATCAGGCTTCAGAAACCATTGGCACCGGAAGGCAAACTCACCCTGGAAATAAAATGGAGCCTGCTACATCCGCTGAAGACCCAGATGCGAACCGGAACTTATGACTCACTCTCTTTCTTTATCGCCTTCTGGTTCCCGAGGATAGCCGTTTACGACGATGTATCCGGATGGGATTATACCCAGCATCTGGGGTCAGGGGAGTTTTACAACGACTTCGGGAACTTCGATGTAAACATGACGATTCCGGGAAATTACCTGATGTGGTCAACCGGTGTGTTACAGAACGGCCATGAGCTGTTAACCCCTCAGACGATGACCCGGCTTGCAAAAGCATCCGGAACCGGAGAAACCATGACCATTGCCTCTTTCGATGACCTTAAAGCGGATAGGGTACTGAACCCGGGAAAAATGAAAAAATGGCAATATAAAGCTGAAAGCGTGACCGACTTTGCCTTTGGTATCAGCCCGGTGTATCAGTGGGATCAGCACTATGCTTCCCTTCCTGACGGACGCCGGGTTCCGGTCAATGCTGCCTATCCGGAAAAAGCGGAAGACTTCAGGGAAGTAGCTGCGATCGGTGCAAAAACCCTGGAGATGATGTCGGGTGAAATCACCGGGGTATCCTATCCTTTTCCGGCAATGACCGTGTTTTGTGGTCACGGAGGCATGGAGTTCCCGATGATTGTGAACGATGGTCCCGGAGAAGAAAGGACATTTACTGTTTTTGTTACCGCTCATGAAATATCCCATACATGGTTTCCTTTCCTGGCCGGACTCAACGAAACCCGCTACGGCTGGATGGATGAAGGGCTGATTACCTTCCTACCCAAGAAAATTGAAGCATACTATCTGCCTGAAACAAACCCGCATCGCGGATATATGCGGTCCTATGCCAACTGGGCAGGCCGGGAAGACGATATCAACATGTCGGTACCCTCAAATTCAATTGCCAACACAACGGCTTACCGTCAGAATGTTTACGGAAGGGCGGCGGCTGCCTTTTATCACCTGGGCGACGCCATGGGAGAAGATAAATTCAGGCTGGCAATAAAAACCTTCCTCAATGAATGGGCTTACAAACACCCGTCCCCTTATGATTTTATGAATACCTGCAGCCGGATTGCCGGCGAAGACATGAGCTGGTACTTCAGCCCATGGTTCTACGGAAACGGCTACCCGGACCTTGCGATCGGCGATGTCGGAACTGGCACAGGCAAAGGTTCAGTCACCATACTGCGGAAAGGTGATATCCCTGTGCCTGTGAAAGTTAAATTCAAATACAGCGATGGTTCGGTGAATGAATACAAGGCCTCAGTCAGAATCTGGAAGGATGGTTCCGCAAAAATCCTGGTGGATATTCCGGATGCTGATAAACTGACGGATATAGAACTGGGCGATACCAATATACCCGATGCGTTCCCAAACAATAATTTGTGGAAGAAATAAGGACTTAGCGACTAGTAGACATTGAGACCTGGAGACTTGGAGACTTGGAGACTTGGAGATTTGGAGACTTGGAGACACGAAATCCACAATAACAGTGGTTTCGATACGATTTGCACCCTGATTATTTTTTTTAACCAGGATAAAAAAGCCAATCACTCAGCCACCTTCTTTCTTGTTATTCAAATCTCAAATCCGAAATCCCACCGCCTTTGGCGGGGCAGGCGAATTCCGAAATCCGAAATTCAGACCCTTTCCCTCCGGTAGGACCAGAACATAATCACAATGGCAATCAGGAGCGAGGCAGCGCCGATGCTAAAGGTAAAAACAAAGCCGTACATTTCATAAAAGAGCACACCAAGCAGGGGTGCGAATACAGCCCGGGTAGCTGTCAGGAAGAGATGTACCGACTGGTATTCACCGGCTTCGTGGGGTTTACAGAAATAGGCCGAACCGATGCTCCAGAGCAGCGACATGGTTGCAGCGAAAACACTGTGGAACAGTACGAAAGGAATCATACTGTAAAAAAGTTTGAAACTACCGATCTCGGTATGCTGCGGAAAGTACCAGGTCAGCACCAGGCTGAGCAGGTAAAGCATAATGGAGGCGAAGGTAAAAGCTGCGAATTTCCTCGGGTCAATCTTACCCAGAACCCTTCCGAAAAACGGGATAAGGAACAATGCTATGATGTTGTATGCATTCTTATAGGTAGCCACACTGAAATAATTCAGACCAAGTTGCTTTTCAAAAAAGATGGTCATCACGGTCACCGTACTCATAAAGGCAAAACCGTAGAACAGGAAGCCCATCTCGAAGTGACGGAATGGCCTATTGTTCTTCATAATCCGCCGCATGCCCAGAATTGATTCTTTCACAGAGCTGAAGAATCCGCCAACGGGAATGGATCCGGTGGTTTCTGTGTACCTGATTGAGGAGAGCATCATCACGGAGATCACCCCGGCAACGGCTGCAAGGGCAAATACCCAGGTGTAGGCATATGGATCGTAATCGAGCAGAATACCGTAAACGAAAGCAATGACCAGCATCAGTATTTTCCCGTAAAGGGTGGCCAGGCTGTAGAGCCTTCCGAAATTCTCGTGGCGGTAGTTGCTTTTCAGGAAAAGGTTGATGGTCGGAAAGATAATGGGATTCCCGAGGTAATAGATCAGGAATAACAGCAGAAAAATATAGTGGTAAACAGAAGTCCCGCTCATTGCTTCCGCGGAACGGGGAAAGAAAAGCAATACGGCCAGGGGAGCCCGGGTTGCTATTCCGGTCCACCGGATCAGTTTTTGTTTGTTCCTGACCCTTTTCAGCCATTCCGAAAAGAAAATCAGAAAAATAAAGACCAGGACCGAAAACTGGAAAAGAAAACTCAACTGGTAAGATGAACCTTGCAGGCTCCGCAGAAAGACAAATTCGTTGAGGGTCAGAACACCGGCTACAAAATTATCGAAAACGGTATAGCCGAGGTGCAACCTGAATGTCCGTTTTTCGTCGGGCAAGAGTTCCTGGTATCTCAGGTTCCTGAAAAGTTTGCGGGCAATCAGGTTCATGCCGGCAAAGGTAATTCATTCACCTGATCTGACTGATGGTTTGTATGGTCCCGGAATACTAAGTGTGGAGATATTTTTTGAACATTGTACGGAACTTCCTGTTTAGGATATAGTTAAAATCCTAAAACAAAATGAAGAAACTCTGTTTATTTATTACAATGGCTATGATGATCTCAGGGGCAGTAAGTGCACAGACAACGCTACACAGCTTTAAAACCAAAACCATCGATGGTAAGGAATTCGACCTTGCCTCACTGAAAGGAAAGAAGGTTCTCGTGGTCAATACAGCATCCAAATGCGGGCTGACACCCCAATATAAGGAACTTGAAGCTTTATACAAAAAATACAAGGACCGGAATTTCGTGATCATCGGATTTCCGGCCAATAATTTCCTCAGCCAGGAACCCGGAACTGAGACTGAAATCAAGGAATTCTGCGAAATCAATTATGGTGTCACTTTTCCCATGATGTCGAAGGTTTCTGTAAAGGGTAAGGATCAGGATCCGATTTATAAATGGCTGACCAACAAGTCGGAAAATGGCAAAATGGATGCCGGTGTAACCTGGAATTTCCAGAAATTCATGATCGATGAAAACGGAAATCTGGTCGATTATGCCAGTCCCAGGGAAAGTCCGGTGTCTGAAAGAATCGTGGGATGGATTGAAAAGTAATGAAAAGTCAATAATAATTGCATGAGTTCGTCAGTTTCCTGACATATATAATATGAAGACATCACCGACAAACAAAAAAGATTAAAATCATTGGAGAAACTGAAAATCCTTTACATATTATGAACAATATAAATTTCATTCTCATGATCCGAAAAACCGAACAACCGGTAATTCTGTGGGTTATTTTAGCAGCCATGCTTGTTGCAACTGAGGTTTCTGCTCAAAAACCCAAAATCGCCTGGGCAAGTATCCCTGCAGGCACCTTTGCCATGGGCAGCCCCGCTACCGAAGCAGACAGATATTCTAACGAAACCCAGCATCAGGTGACGTTGAGCGCCTTTAAAATGAGCAAATACGAGATAACAGTCGGACAGTTTAAAGTATTTGTTGATGCAACAGGATACCAAACTGATGCCGACAAAGGAACAGGTGGATATGTTGGAAGCCTGGTTTGGACAGGTACAAAATCTGTGAAGAAAGCAGGTGTCAACTGGAAATGTGATGTGGAAGGAAATCTGATTCCGGCTTCAGAATACGACCATCCCGTGATACATGTAAGCTGGAACGATGCCACAGCTTTTGCTGACTGGATGGGATGCCGCCTGCCAACTGAAGCCGAATGGGAGTATGCCTGCAGGGCAGGAACAACAACACCTTTTAGCACTGGTAAGAATCTGACTACTGCTCAGGCAAATTACGATGGTAATTATCCGTATAACAACAATGCAACAGGCGAATGCAGGCGCAAAACCATGCCAGTTGGCAATTTTGAGAGCAATGTATACGGATTGTTTGATATGCATGGCAACGTTAATGAATGGTGCAGTGACTGGTATGCTTCTTTTTCTTCTGAAGCTCAGACCAACCCAAAAGGGCCATCATCACGAGGAACATTATCGGATCGTATTTATCGCGGCGGTAGCTGGGAAAGCAGTGCGAAGGGTTGCCGAAGTTCGGATCGTCACTACTTCTTTGGCGACCGTAATAATAATACAGGCATCCGTCTGGTCTCCCTATAGTAAACAATTGATAATACAATAACCACTTTAGAGACAATAGAGTTGGCTTTTTCGAGGAATGACGCCCCGATAAGGAGTAAATGAAGTTTTATGCAGTCTTTAACGGTATAAATATCTTTATTGATGCAATAGCCTATTTAAATTTACCATAGGCTGAGGGTAATGAGCTACAACCTGAAATGAATAGTTTAGTGCAATACAACAGGATGTTTGAAGAAGTGGAAAAGTTTCATAAAAATGAAAATAGATCACGTTGAAGTTAAAGAAGTTAACGAATGAAGATAAAATTGGTTCGGGTAACAAAGTAATCAGAAGTCTTTTGTTTTGGTGGTATTTGTACATGCTTAAATTTACTCAGGAAACAAAATCAAAGGTGCTATGGAATCTCTTATTGGAAGTAAAACTGAATCGAACCTTGCCAGGGCCTGGTTGATTGAATCGGCCAACATCAGGCGTTATGAGATCTTTGCCAAACAGGCCAAACAAGATGGTTATGAACAGATGTCGGCCATCTTTCTGGAAGTAGCCGAACAAAAACGTTCACACACCAAAACCATTTATAAATTCCTTGAAAACAGCAACATCGGGGTAACTGTACCCTTTAAATCGGAAGGGACAGGGGAAACCCTGGCCTGTCTGAAAGAAGCCGCAGGGCTTGAAATCGATGAATCTGAAGGGCTTTTCGAAGAGTTTGAAAGAATTGCCTGGGAAGAGGGTTTCAAGGGAGTTGCCACAAAGTTCAAGTTGTTCAGGCGCATAAAACTGTTTTATCACGAACGCTTTGCTGCATTTGTTGCCAACATTGAAGAAGACAGGGTATTTAAACGTGATGAAAAGGTAAAATGGATCTGCCGTAAGTGCGGCCTGATTTATGAAAGTGAAAGGGCGCTGAAGAATTGCCCCGGCTGCGAGCACCCTCAGGCCTATTTTGAGATTCTGGCTGAGAATTACTAAAATTACTGGTGGCTGAGTGTTTTGCGGTACCATCATGACCAGAGACTTCATCAATTTTTGCAAAATATACCCAAGCCACCGGATTGCATATTTGTGAACTGATGCCGTTTCAATTCATAGTGTCAGACATTAGACATTAGATATTAGAAATTCCCTTCATCTCATCCCAAAAACAAAAAAGCCCCTTTTCAGGGGCTTTCCGGTTGTCTGATGACTGTATGAATTACATGGCAGCGCTCAAGCTGATCTTCAGTGCGATTTCATCGTTGATGAATTTATCTTTCAGGTTGTCGAAGATGGTTTTTGAACCATACTGGACGTTCCAATGGGTACGGTCAATAAGGAACTCAGGCGTGGTTGCCGTCAGTTTACCGCCTTCGATGGCGACTTTTACAGGAATGGTAACACTTTTGGTAACATCCTTCATAGTGAGGTTGCCGGTGAGGTTGTGCGTGGTTTCCGGATTACCACTGACGGCTGTTGCCCCGGTAATTTCAAATACGGCAGTCGGATATTGGGCGGCATCAAAGAAATCGGCTGATTTCAGGTGTCCGACCAGCTTGCCGTTGTCTTCAGCACCGGTAAGATCAAGGTTAACAATCGAATTCATGTCAATTGTAAATTTTCCACCGACAATGCTACCATCGGTGAGCATCAGGCGGCCCTCTGAAATACCTATGGTACCATTGTGCTGACCGGTTGGTTTGGCTCCCGTCCATTCAATTTTAGATGATGCTGCATCAACAGTCATGGTTACAGCTCCGGTTGTGGCCGATACGTTCTGCGCATCACCGGTTTGTGCTTTTTCCCCCTGAGGGCCGCCACAGGCGAATGCAAAACCTGCCAGAACAATAAATGAAGAGAGTTTAAGAAATTTTGTCATTTTTTAGTCCTTGTTTAAGTTAATACTTAGCTTACACTTCTTATTCGTAATCATTCCAAATAACAAGATAATAACTGTATTGTTCAATGATCTGTCCGGACGGCTAAACAATGCTTCAACAGTTCAAGGCATTTCAGGGTCCCGGCTCAACGTTATACCATTGATTTATTTCCGGTGGCCGGGTTGATTTTCCTTCGGTTTCTGCTCCCACACCTCAACTTCGTTTTTATAGGGCAAGCTGCCCGTGCTGCGGAAAGTTGTTTCCTACGGTCTCTGCCTGATCACCATCGGGATCTAAGCGCAACGCACCGGGTCGATCTAAATAGGACTGTCTATCCTTCGACTCCGCTCAGGATGACAGTCCACTGGAAGACTTAATATTTAGCCCCGTGATAAATCAATGTCACGCTGAGCCCCGATAGTATCGGCACGAGACCACCATTGCCAGATTTCCAATCACCATCGCAACGATTCCACTCCTGTTTCCAGGCATCTTAACAAATATTAACTGGATAAAACCCCGAATGGTCGTACATTTGCATATCAAGCCAACTGAAATGCGTCTGACAGGCCCTGTTTTGCTTCTGTTACTCCTGATTGCACCTGCAGCCAGGCTTTCTGCCCAGGCTTATGTGATGATCAGCGGGCAGGTATGGAACCTGAGGGGTGAAGAGTTGGTCGGAGCACATGCACTGAATGTTACCCGTAAATACGGTACATTTACCGATGTCAACGGTAAGTTCTTCCTGGTACTTGCCGAAAGGGATTCACTCAAAGTGAGCATGATCGGTTACAAGCCCTTCTACATGCACATACCCACCGGCCTTACCGCTCAATCCTATACCCTTAGCATTACCCTGGTTTCAGATACGCTGTTGCTGAACGAAGCCACCATCAGGCCCTATCCTGCTACTTACCGGGAATTCCGGCAGGAATTCCTGACCCTGAATCTACCCGAAGAAGCCGCAATCAAAAGGTTGCAGCTACCAACCGAGCCTTTCAGGAGAAAATTCGAAAGTCCTGACGGAGGGCTGCTACTCCCCGGCCCCTTCACTTTGCTGTATAATGCTTTCAGTAAGTAAGCCAGGGAGCTGCGTAAAATGCAGGCCATCAATGAGAATACCGAACTCCGGAAAAAGCTGCTCTCCATCATTTCACGCGAGGTACTGCAGTACCGGTACGGCTGCGAAACCGAAGACGACATCGATGAACTCATTTATTTCTGCGGGTTAACAAAGGAATATCTTGTAACTACACCCCACTACCTGATTGCCCGGCGCGTGAATGCCTGCGGCCTTACCTGGAGAAACAACCCGAAATAAATTCAGGATTCCCCTTTGCTGCTGAACCAATAATCATGATATTTGTTAAGGAATTAAGCCTGTCCGCTTTCCTTACCAATTTAAAATGCCCATGGGTACCAAAACTGCAAAATCTCCATCCACCACAGTGCAGACAGCTCTGCCGGATAAGAATGAAATAATCAACGATTACCGCATAGCCTTCGAAAGCAGGCAGGCCAGTCTGCTTGGCCGTCGCGAAGTGCTCACCGGTAAAGGCAAATTCGGCATTTTCGGTGATGGGAAAGAGGTGCCGCAACTGGCCATGGCAAAGGTTTTCAGGGAAGGCGACTGGCGTTCTGGCTACTATCGTGACCAGACCTTTATGATGGCTGCCGGCATGATGGGCCTCGAAGAGTTCTTTGCCCAGATATACGGCGATACCGATACCACCTTTAATCCCGGAACCGCCGGCAGGGTGATGAACAACCATTTCGCCACCCGCAGCCTCGACATGCGGGGAAACTGGAAAAACCTGGCAGCACAGAAAAACAGTTCGGCCGACATCTCCCCTACCGCCGGGCAGATGCCCCGACTGCTGGGTCTTGCATTGGCTTCAAAACTTTTCAGGCAAAGCAAAGATACTTCCGTAACCAAAGGATTCTCTGTTAAGGGGAACGAAGTAGCCTTCGGTACCATTGGCGATGCCTCCACCTCTGAAGGACATTTCTTTGAAACCATCAACGCGGCCGGTGTACTCCAGGTGCCCATGGCCATGTCGGTATGGGACGATGGCTGGGGCATTTCGGTGCCCAACAAATACCAGACCACCAAACAAAGCATTTCGGAAGTGTTAAAAGGCTTTGAAGCCGATGAAAACAACCCCGGATACCGCATATACAGGGCCAAAGGCTGGGACTACCCCACCCTGGTGCAGATCTATCGCGAAGGCATCGAAATCTGCCGTAAAGAACAGGTGCCGGTGCTGTTTCACATCACGGAACTGACCCAGCCCCAGGGCCATTCTACCAGTGGTTCACACGAACGATACAAATCGAAGGAACAGCTTGAATGGGAAAAGGAATACGATTGTATTCCGCAGATGCGGCAGTGGATAGAGCGTGAAGGCATTGCCACCCCTGCCGAACTTGATCTGATCGAGAGCAAAGCCATCGAACGGGTAAAACAGGCAAGGAAAGCTGCCTGGGAAAACTACCTGAACCCCATCAAAGCCAGGCGCGACGAGTTCCTGAAAATGGCCGACGTTACTACCTGTAACTGCGCCAAAACCCGGAATATTGAATCCATCAAGGAAGATCTGCGGCTCATTGCCGATCCCATCCGCAAAGACATCATCTCATCAGCCCGTAAAATCCTGCGCCTGATCTGTGATTCGTGCAGCAACCCGCACAACTCGCTTAAAATCAATGTAACTGCCTGGCTCGAAAAGGAGATGGCCGGCAATGCCGACCGTTACAACTCCTACCTTTACAGCAATTCCGATTTCCGGATCGACAATGTAGAACCCATAGCTCCGGTTTTTGATGAGAAATCGGTTTCCGTCCCCGGAAGGGAAATCCTGCGTGATAACTTCGATGCACTGATGGCAAAATACCCGCAACTGGTCGTTTTCGGTGAAGATGTCGGAAAGATCGGGGGCGTTAACCAGACCTGGGAAGGCCTGCAGGAGAAATTCGGCGAGCACCGCATCTTTGATACCGGTATCCGTGAAGCCACCATCATCGGGCAGGGCATCGGCCTCGCCATGCGCGGCTTCCGCCCCATTGCCGAGATACAGTATTTTGATTACCTGTTGTATGGACTGCAGGTGATCAGCGACGACCTTGCCACGCTTCAGTACCGCACCAAGGGCGGACAGAAAGCCCCGGTCATCATCAGCACCCGCGGACACCGGCTCGAGGGCATCTGGCATTCCGGCTCCCCGCTGAGCATGGTAATCAACTCCGTGCGGGGAGTGCATGTGCTGGTTCCGCGCGACATGACCCATGCGGCAGGATTCTACAACACCATGATGGCTTCCGATGAGCCCGCTATCATCATTGAACCGCTCAACGGTTACCGCCTGCGTGAAAAACGCCCTTCCAACATCGGCGAATTCAGGATCAGGCCCGGTATTCCCGAAATAATAAGGCCCGGCACCGACATTACCCTGGTCACCTATGGCTCCTGCGTGCGCATTGCCGAGGATGCTGCCGACCAGCTGAAGGGTTTCGGCATCTCCTGCGAGCTGATTGATGTGCAGTCGCTCATTCCCTTCGATGTAAACCACGACATCGTTAAATCGCTCCGCAAGACCAATAAGATTGTATTCTTTGATGAGGATGTGCCCGGCGGCGCCACCGCCTATATGATGCAGAAGGTACTTGAAGAACAGAACGGCTATCTCTACCTGGATGCCCCACCGCGAACCATCACGGGCATGGCCCACCGAGCCGCCTACAGCACCGATGGCGACTACTTCTCAAATCCCAATGCCGAGGATGTGTTTGATGCGGTGTACAATATTATGCACGATTATCAGCCGGAAAGGTTTCCGAAGATATTCTGAAGACAAGTCTAAAGTCTAAAGTCTAAAGTAAAAAGTAAAAAACCACAAAGTTTAGCCGGGGCTCTGCCCCGGCTTGCTATCATGGCAGGCTCTGCCTGCGGTTTCCCTTGCTACAATAAGTTTACAAGCACACACCAGTGTTAAGCCGGGGCTCTGCCCCGGCTTGTTATCATGGCAGGCTCTGCCTGCAAGCTTACACTTCTGCAAAAGTTTGACAGGCGGACATTATGAGTTATTCCGGTGTGACCATCTGACCGTTCAGCCATTTCCAGGCCATGCTGATAATATTCCAGAGCCTTTGGGTAATCTTTCAGCCGGTTATAGGAGATTCCTATATTATTATACAATCCGGCTAAACCGCCGCTGTCGCTTAACTCTTCAAAAAACTTCAGACTTTACCGGCAATAGTCCAAACCATTAACGTAGTCGCCCTGTTGAGTGTAAATGGTTCCGATAGAACCAAAGGTATGTGCAATATATTATTTATTCCCAAATTCCTCATTAAGCCTTAAATTTCGTTTCCGGTATTTCAGGGCATTTATAAGATCGCTGCGATTCTCCAGCGAAATTGCCTGAACATTTAATCCCATGGCCATATACTTTTTCAAGCCCTTACTTTTTGCCAGGTCATACTGCAACTGAGCGAAATAAAAAGCTGAATCGGGCCGGCTTTATAGATAACCATCCCGGATAAGATCATCAATTGCTTTCAATCGGATTGAATCAGGTTTGAGCGTATTGTTCCAGACAACCCACCGCGATTCGAGGTTGGGCTGCCGTGCATTTAAAGATTTTGTCGCTGCAAAAACCAGTGTGAGCATGAGAAGGGATATTATTCTATTTATATATTTGACTCAATTGGAATTGGTTTTGTAAAGTATCTGATAAAGAATAAATAAAAGAATAACCATTTCCCTGTTGACTTGTTCAGCAACTCTGATTCCAACCAGCTTTTCAACTTCATTAGCGATTGTTTATTATAATTCTTTCAATTACTTCTTCTGTTTCTGTATTAAAAATTAAAATTCCTTCTGCTTTGTCGTCAAGTTGTCCGACTAATTTACCCTCTTTTGTCCAGACAGAACTTTTACCAACACTTAAAAAATTGTCGCAAAAACCTACACTGTTTGACATTAATACAGGCATTGCGTATTGCCTTGCAACTCCCGGATAATGGTTAAAAGCTTTTTCAACTCCATTTGCTGATTTTGCTACGCTTGCTATATAAACGTCAGCACCAAGTCTGAAAGCGTTTTCAGAATGTGTCGGTTGTAAACTTTCATAACAAATTGCGGGTGCGATATGAGTATCGTCCGTCCTGATTATTACTTGTCCAACACTATTTTCAAAGTATGGAAATTCGTCCGAATGAAGTTGTTGTTTTGAATAAGTCAGCCTTGGTTTTTCAGGTTCAAAGATTATCATACTTATTTCTGGCTTTGATTCCGTTGCTGTCGGCAACCCAAGTCCGATAATGATATTGTTGTTGTCACTTATTTGTTGAAAGATGTCTAATCGATGATCGTTTTGATTAGTCGCTATTTTTTTGGCAAGTTCTGGTTCGTAACCTGTTAGTGATAGCTCAGGAAAAAAAATTGCTTCTGCATTAAATGTCAAAGCAAGGTCAATAAATCTTTTGTGTGCTTCAATGTTAGCTGAAACATTTCCTTTTTTGGGTTCTGTCTGTGCGATGCAGATTTTCATTTTTTCCTTTATTCTACTTTGAACGTAGGATTACACTTTACTTCAAAATTTACAGAGTTGGCTATATAACAAATTTCGTGAGCTTTGTGATGCAGCCTGGTGGCTTTTTCTACCATACTTTTATCGGCTACACAGCAAATGGGATTCAGGCTTACTTCTTTAAAACTCCCTCCACCACTTTCCTTTTCAATCATAATGCCTGTGGCATTGTCGGTGTATGCCGTAATTACAATTCCTTCCATTGCACATAGATACAAGTATGAAAGCATATGGCATGATGAAATGGCGGAAACCAATAAATCTTCAGGATTCAATTTTGACTTAACACCAACGGCAAGATTGTCAGTGGTTAGGAATAATTCTGGTTTACCTTGAATTGAAACCGTATGGCTACGATCGTAGGTTCGTACATTTTTTGTTCCTTCACCTTTATTACCGGTCCATACAGCAGTAAGTTTGTAGTTGTGTTCGTGTATCATGATATTTTAATTTATTGTTCTTCTAATATTGATGTTCCTTCTGAGTAGTCACCCGAAGTCCATTCCCAATTTTCGTGAAGGCGGATTTTCCCGTTTTCCAGAATTTCTGGTTTTGATCTGCAAATCCCGGTCATCAATTCGTCTTTGTCGTTTATCTGGTGATAACACATTTCTATATTTCCTGCATTGTCAACCAAACCAATTAGATGACCACACTTAATTTTCCCACCTAAGTATTCAGAAGTAAGCATATTTCCGACTTGCTTGTAATGAAATAGCGTTTCGTTTGAAGTTTCTCCGTTTTCCGTGTTGCTAATTGGTCTGAATTTCCTGTCGTTATAGTTCATTGAGTCGTTTTTCTAAAATAACGGTTGAGGCAAGCGCTGGCGGGCAGTTCTGAAAAGTTCTCTTTCCGGCCAGCACAATTTTCAATAAATGTACAATCTTTCTCCTTACAACCTTGTGCCCTATAGCGTTCTAGCCTTTATTAGCAAATGTTTTTATTCAACTTCAGTCATAATGAAATCTGCATTTTGCAATTAGTATTTCATCGTCTTTTACTCTGTAGATCAATCTGTGTTCACCATCAATTCTGCGCGACCAATACCCTTTATATTTATGTTTGAGCGGTTCAGGTTTTCCTAAACCAGAAAAAGGAGTTCGTGAAATATCTTTCAACAAGTCATTTATTCTGGACAAGATTTTCTTATCGGTCTTTTGCCAGTACAAATAATCTTCCCAGGACTCATCAACAAAAATGTATATCATTTTTCAAAAAGGTCTTTCTGAAAGGATGAGCCTTTGCCAAGTTTTTCAATGGCTGAATCCAATCTTTTTTCATTTGCCCTGGATGACAACTCATGATAGGTAGCATTCAGCGAATTATATTCTTCCAACGACATAATCACCACACCACTGTCTTTGCCTCTGTTAATTATCAAGGTTTCAAAGTTTTCAGTCACACGATCAAGATATCGTTTGATATCTTTTCTGAAATCAGAAATTGTAGTTGTTAACATGGTATTGTTTATTATGTACATAATGGAGTACAAATTTAAGTACAAATGTTTAAATTATGTTGTTTATGTCAGGTTTTTCTTAAAAATAGTTGCTAGCACTCGAGGCAAAGCGCTGACAGACTTTTACTCAGACAACGCACTTATTAGAAGTGATTTCGAATTTAGAAATAATTAACTTTCGAAGAGAAATCGAAATCCTGGTATCGTATAGCCTCTGATGGGCCAGTAATTATTCCCCGCTGTTCTCTATTTTATAATTTGAAATTACAGTTTCAATCTGTCTGATGAGATAATCCAAGTCATTTTCAATAATAGTCCAAACAATTTCATAGTCAATACCAAAATAGTTGTGAACGATTCTATTTCTGAATCCCCTAATTCTTTTCCAATCAATTACTGGATTCATAGACCTGAAATCGGGGTCTATTCTATTTGCAGCTTCGCCAATAATTTCAAAATTCCTGACAAAGCGTCAATGGTTTTATCATCATCCTGGAATGAATCATAGACCAAATTTGCTGTGTACCTCTTGATTTTCAATGCTGATTCAAGCATATCCTCAAGAAGTAACAAAAGATCCCGCTTAGACATAAGTTAAATCTGATTGAATTTTTTCAAAGTATTTGTCTTTTATTCCATTCCTTGAAACCAGATCTACTTTAAATCCAATTATTTTTTCGAGTTCTTCGGCCAAATCTATAAATCGTAAACCAATTTTGTCGTTGAATTCAACTAATAGATCAATATCGCTCTGTTCATTCTGCTCTTTTCTGGCATAAGAACCGAATATTGCTAATGATTTGATTGGGTATGCAGAAAACAGATGCTGTTTGTGCTCTTCTAAGGTAAGTTCTATTTCACGAAGTGTTTTCATAAGTCAAAAGTACGAAATTATCTGGCTGAAGGCAAAAAGCGTCATTTTGTTCTCCCGCAGACCCGATTGTTGTGGCAGCTAAACTATTTTTCCGGACTGTTAAAATAGATCTGAAATCCAATAAATAACCCTGCGCCAAAATCAGAAAAATCTGTCATTCCGGCCAATTCCGCTTCAATTCCCACGTTTTTATTTATAAACCAGACATTACCAATGCCCAGAGAAAGATTGACATAAAAAGAGTCGTAGTGCGACAAGCCCAGCGAACTTCTGGCATAGATACTCTGATTTTTTTCCGGACTGAAGTAGTACCGGCCAAACGGAGTCACCCCCCAGGCAAATTCTTCATCTATATACATCACCGGAGCAGTAACGCCCAATCATATTTTATCCGTTAGGAAAAGTCCTGAAGATGGATTTATTATAAAATATGCACTTTCTGCCGTAGTGACTTTAATCGTTGCATTTCCACCCAGCAGTATGGTATTCTTTTCTACCTGGGCAAATACCTGAATTGCGATCATTGCAAAAAGGATACCCGCTAAAACCTTTTTTTTCATATTCTCGTGTGCTTCGATATCAGTGGCTTAATCTGACTTTTATTTTACCCCATTCTCAATTATTTCAATTTCTTTTGGTGTTAAATCGTAAAGCTTATAAACAAGTTGGTCAATTTTTCTCTGATACAAATATTTAAGCACTTAAAACATTATACTTTATCTGAAACAAAACGCAAATAACTTTCGAGCCGGTTAATGGTTATCAGGTTCACGTGTGGCAGCTGGATAGGTTTCCGAAGATATTTTGTGTTTTTATACTAGCCGGATTCAACTGTTTAGAACTTTCTATGGTTGAAGTAAACTGGGGTAGACAGCAATAACATAATCGTTTATGCAAATAGGTTATGGCTGCGCTTGTATTATTGGAGGTAGTATACATTTAAATCCCTTTTATTTTACGCTAGTTTCATTATTTAATGCTCTAACTTTAATAAATCATTAATAATTTGATCTATTTCAATATCTGCATTATTGATTTTGTAGTTAGTTTATATTCATCTAGAAAACCAACGAAAATATCTCTCTGAATGAAAAGACGGATTTGAAAATAAATAATCATACCAGACAATCCGATATACCTGACCAAAATATTTGAAAACTATGCGAACGGTTATTTAAAGGTTGCATCCGGAGTGAAATTTCATATGCTGCTTCACTTTTGCGAAGCCCTGTTTTGAAATATCCCTTTTGTTGCAAAAGGTTTTCAAGAGTTTCCCAAGTATTAACAATGTTGTCAGGATTCCGGTATTGTGCTTTGTTTTCAAATAACGTAAGCCTTGGATATGCCAGTCTGACAGCATCAGGATCGCCGAAAAACCATGATTCAATCTCCTCAATCGCAATGCGGTTTAAAATCTGAAAAGGAATGTTTTTCGGATTTGATTTGCATTTTAAACCGGCATTTACTGCGCACTGGTCAAGCTTTGCTTTTAGTTTCTTGCAATCTTCGTTATCCCGGTCAACAAGTATAATGATGCGGTAATGGTCCGGAATCCATTTTTTGTAAGCAGCCAGTTGACTTGGTAATTTTTTTAGCAAATCATTTTTACCCTGATAAACGATACATTTAAAAGTATGATCTCCTGTAATGATGGACGGAAGTATATTTTTCATTACTTTCTCAGCAGAGGGCTCCTCAAGGAGAATTTCAAGATGCATTGATTCAGTGCTTTGAATTTAACAACCTGCTACCTGCATTTACAAGCGGGTCGCCAACATCAAAATGCCCTTCTACCCATAGATTACCAAGTAAAGCTCCTTCTTCCATGAATTCTTTCACACCCTGCATTTCAGATGTACATTTTGCCTGTGTAAACCCCTTTTCATCCCTGTAAAGCACCCACAATTCCTCAGGCCTTAGGCCATTTACAAAAAACGGACTATGGGTAGTCACCATTAATTGTGAGTTTTCAGCAGCAGCTCTGCATTCTTCGCTGAGTTCTGGTAAAAGTCTAGGGTGTAACTGATTTTCAGGTTCTTCTATTCCTATTAATTGTGGAGGAGAGGGATCGTATAGCACAATAAGATATGCCAGCAGTTTCAGGGTTCCGTCAGATGCAAACTTTGATAAAATAGGTCTGTCGAAAGGCGCATCCTTAATCTGAAGCAACAATCTGCCATCCTGCATAATATCAGCATCTACCTTCTCAAGGCGAGGTACTCTTTTTGAAAGAGCATCGAGTACCTTCTTAAGAACATCTCCATGCTGTTCCCTAAGGTACTGGACTACATTTGGAAGATTGTCGCCTGTGGCGGAGAGCCGTTCTTGTGCACCAGCCTCTGGAATTCCTCTGGTTTGATCGGCAGTAAGATATGAGAGGTACCATCCTGTAATAAATCTTCTTAATGCTATAACTCTCGGATTTTTAGATAACTGACCGAGCGTGTTTACTGCAAGCATTTCGGGGCTATCCAATGCCTCTTCCTGCTTGGCATCGGTTATTTCGGGTGCTCCACCAGTAATAACTTTACCGATACCCTTTTCAAATTCAAGAAATGCAAAAGGCTGACCAGTGCTACCTCTTCGCCAGAGTAAACGTTCACTTGCTACAAACGGGCCTTTAGTATCTTCGTCAATTTTTAAAATATAAGTAATAATGGGCGAATCGGGTTTCTCACGGTACTTCAATTCAAATTCTATCGGGCCATCACAACCCCGGGTTCGTAACTCTTTAAAACGACCTCTTTTGTCCCAGGCTTTCCTTAAACCAACAGAAAAACACTCACTAAGAAAAGCAAAAACATCAAAAACAGTAGATTTACCACTTCCGTTAGGCCCCAGAAATACAGTGAAGGGCCGGATATTTTTCAACTCAAGGTCCTGCAATGCCCTGAAATTTTTAACCCTAAGGTATTCAATCCTTGGTACTGCCCTGTTTTTGGGTTGCTTTTTCATAGTGTAAAAATAGCAATGATTTCAAAACATAAAACAGTTTTTGTTGACTATTTAGAAATACAAGCATCTTATTTCTAAAAGAGACATTAAACCTATTTCCTTTTCTCCGCAGGTGGTGGTGGTGGAGTTGTTTCCCTTCCATTCTGTTGTCTTTCTCTGGGTGGAGGTGAACTTTGTCTTCCTTTTTGTTCCTGATTCTGCTTTGCCATAACAATAGTTTTAAATGTTCACAAACACAAAAGATATTATTGCAATAATCCCCAAAAACAAAGCAATCAGACTGCATCTGTTATAAAAACTTATCATTTTGTTTCTTTTTATTGCCTTTGTTTGATCGTAATTATCGTCATCGATCTCTTTTATTGTCTGATTGTGTTTTTTAATCGTAGTAACATGTGATGCAAGGTTTATCAACAATGTAAGTGCTAATAAAACCCATCCGGAAATAAGAAGCACTTTGCAATGTGTAAGACTGATCTGTCCGGTTAGTTTTTCCACAAATGCCATTGAGATAGCTATACCTCCGGCGCTGAGATAAACAAGTTGCTTTTCAAAATCATCCTGGCTTTTGTGCACCAGCAATTGCAACTCGTTCCTGAATTCCTGTAATGTATTTTCCAAATTTCCGTCCATAAGTATTAAAAATTTATTGATTCAGAACCACATTTTAGATAGATGCACGTTTCTTCTATTTTACTCCGTTTTCTATGATTTCAATTTCTTCTGGTGTAAGGTCGTAAAGTTGGTAAACCAGTTGGTTAATCTCATATTCATTGCCAAAGGTATCAGCATTTGGGTTGGCTCTCTTTAGTTCAATTATACGGGATACTTTCTCATCCAGTATTTCCGTTTTAATAATTGGAATCTGTTCAAGATATTGCCTTATAAACCTTAAATATCCACCCCTGATTGATTGTGTAAGATTTGAATAAAAGAATTGAACAAGATTGGAATTTATGATTGCCAAATCTGATAAAGACAAGCCGGGTATTATATATGCGGTATTAACACAATAATAGCCATTATCAGAATCCAGCAATGCTTCGCATCTCAAAGAAATATCCGGAAGCATTATCTTTTGCTTCTCAAACTCTTCATAATAATCACATGCTCTTAATTCCCACCAATAATGACCCTTGTCATACCGTGCCTTTGCCTTCAGAATAAATCCACTTAAATACCTCATTAATGCAGGATACATTTCTGAAATACTGTTTAGTGCATCTTCTTCTCCCAATTCACCGAATAATCTATGGGTAGCTCCATTCTTAAACAATATCAAGAATTTATCAGCCACTGGATGTTGATAACGCTTAATATCCCTTCCTGCCAGAAATGGTTTGATAATTTCATCACTTTTAGGGTCTTCTGCTATCAGGCGATCGCGTGTATCCTTGTCAATAACAAAAGCTTCATTTAGTCCGGTTTTAATACCATAGAATATCTTCCCATTTACATACTCCCCTAATGGAATGCCAGAACTCTTCAATTTCGCCAAAAGTTGCTGTGAACGGCTATCCAGCAATGCCCAACCTTCACCCTGCAACTCACTGCTTAGAACTTTAATTTTGTTTGCCTTCAAATATACTTCAATACCCATCGGATAGTAAAGTGTTTGCATGTTCATTGCTTCAAAGGAAGCTACCGGCTGGTCCTTCGACAGTTGAAGAATGCAAGGATACGTGGTGGCCTCTTCAAAAACAGGCAGATCGCCAAAGTTCAGAATGGAATCAATTGCGTTGCCCTTAATGAATTGTCTTAGTTTCAGACCATATCCGGCCCTCATCCACTTATTTGGAAGAATAAAAATGAACTTTCCTTTTGGTTTTAAAAGGCTGATTCCTTGCTCAACGAAATATGTGTAAAGATCAGAGGTTCCAGAGAATACTTTAAAATGGTCGGACAAATAAGGTTTAATGTCAAGGAATTCCTCTTGCCTTATATACGGCGGATTCCCAATCACCACATCAAACCCCACAAAATCACCATTGTCGTTTAAAACTTCCGGAAATTCAAACCGCCATTCAAAAGCATTCTCATAAATCTTATTGCCTTTTATTTCTTCAATTTCGGCTTCCAGTTTAATGATTTCTGCCGTTAGTTTCTCCACCTTTAAATTCCAGCCGGCTTTTTCTTTAACGGAGAACTCAAACAGCTGTCCCTGGTTGGTGAGGGTAAACAGTTCGCCGTTCAGCATTCTGAGCCGCTTTACTTTCGGGTCGTTCGAGGAGATTTCGCTGCGGAAATTGGTTTTAATCTCGTTCATCAACCTTTCCATATCGCGCTTCTGCTCTTTGCTCTGGGCATTGCGATAAGTATCCACGGCAAGCCGGTAACTGTCAATGGTCCATTTACCGGTACTCTTTTTCAAGGCCTGTTTCAGGTCGGCATCAAGGGCAAAGCGGCTGATCAGCGAGTTGCCGCATTTGATGTTAATGTCAATGTTCGGCAGCGTCTCCAGCTCAGTGCCGTTTTTGTAGTAAGCGTTTTTCAACAGTTCAATCCACAAACGCAGGCGGCAGATTTTTACGGAATTGGGGTTGATGTCCACCCCAAACAGGCAGTTTTCGATGATGGACTGCTTCTCGTGAAACAGGGTTTCCTGTACACGCTGGCTCTCTTTGCCCTGCAGTGAGCCTGTCGAACTGTGGGCCGGATTGTATTCGAACAGTTCGCCATCTTCATCGGTTACAATCAGTTCATCGTTCACCACTTCCGCCTGGTATTCCTTCAAACGCCTTCCTTCGCGGTCAAGCAGCACTTTCAGATCGCTTTTTATCGCGATGATTTCATTTAAAGCCGAAACCAGGAAATGCCCGGAACCAACGGCCGGGTCGCATATTTTTAAACTGTTGATGATCTGATTGGCTTCCTTCCGGTCTTCAATCTTATCGTAAAGCGAATTTATATCCGTACAATCCCAGCCTTTGGTTTCGTTGAATTTCTGAACCACCGCTTTACGGATGGTTTCACGGCACATATACATGGTGATAAAACCGGGTGTAAAGAATGAGCCGTCTTTATAGCCGTTTATCTTCTCAAAAATAAGCCCAAGCACCGAAGCGTTGATCAGTGTTTTATTGTCTTCCTGGATTTCTTCGCTGCCCTCGCTGGCAAAATCGTAGGTATTCAGGAATTCAAACAGATACGCTAAAGGATTGATGTTTCCTGTTCGCTTCTTGCCTTTATCATCCTTTAAAACGCTTGCTGTATAAACCGGGATGGTGTGATCGTCACTTAAATTGCTGATAAAAAGTGTTGTATGCTCAATCTCTGTTGGTTCGAACAGGGAAGAATTTAAATAGGGCACTTTGGCAAATAGCTTACCCGCATCCGGGTTCCGTTCATCCTGTTTGCGGGCAAGCACCTGGAAAAACAGGCTGTTTAAGTCATCGTAGTCTTTTATTTTATCCGGACTCAGAAATTCAAATGCCTTGTCACCTTTATGATAGGAGATCAACTGGGCTTCCAGCAATTTCAGGAATAAGATCCGGTTTATCCAGGTAATGCACAATTCAAGCCCGACATTAAACAGCCGCTCCTGCATATTGGCCCCAAAATGCCCGGGGTTAGGGAGCCGTGAAATTTTATCAAGACTGTCTAACTGAATAATGGCATTCTCCAGCAACGAACCTGAATTACGCTTGCCTTCCTTGTTTCGCTCAATCAGTTTCTTGCTGCCATCCTGGGTTTCGGTTAATCCGATGATGTGAAGCAATTCACTGTAAAAACGTTTGTCGAGGCTGTTGCTGTCGTTGGCAAAAGGAAGTTTCAGCAGATGTTCGGGCGAAAGCAGCTTGAACAGGGAGATCAGCTTATTGTCATCCTTCTGGTCATTGTTTCGCAATGGCTTCTCGTATTCCCTGATATCGAAATGGGTAAACTCAATTTCATGTTTGATATCGGCAATAAACGGTTCTGCCACCTGTTTGTAGAAGAAATCGGTTTTTGTATCGGCCAGCCTTCCGGAATCGAAGTCATTAAAAAGTTTCAGCAGCGTTTTATTCTGGGCAAACAGCCTGTCGAACAGGGTTGCATCAAAGATGAACCATTCGTTTATATTGGTGGCGATCAGGTATTTAATCTCAATATTTTTATGCGTGATCCGTTCCCGCAGATAATACAACACCAGTTCCTGAAATGCTTTCACATTGATTTTTTCAGTGGTAAGCATCTCCGGTTTATTGCCGGGCTTTTTTGCTTCAATAATCACCCCTACGGTGCCCGAGGCCTTGTCGGAATTGTGGATAACCAGGTCGTTCCGGCCCTTGGTATTGATATAATGATCCGGCTCGTAATAAGTTTTCTTCAGAAAGTCAATCACCAGGTTCTTATGAAATTCTTCTGATTCCGTGTCATTGATCCTGTCAAGCAACTGGATCAGGTTGGTCTTAAAACTTTCGATTTCAGTCCGCCGGGGTTTTACTTTCAGGAACGCCTTATTGAGTGCTTTACGTGGTTTCAGGATGCGTAATTCCATTAAAACTGATTGTATATGGTGATAGATATCTACAAATATACCTTAATGAGCGGAATCAAAGAAAAAAGAATTAGTTAGCAGTAAATTGTTAGGGGAGTGTTCAATGAACTGTGTCACTTGTTTTAATTCTCTCATCAAAGAACGTAAATAATTGATTAATTATCATTGGCCAGTCTCTCAAGTTATTAACCCATCGTTTCTGAAAGTTAAGGGTAGCAAGGTAAACAAGCTTTAACATTGCATTATCGGAGGTAAAAGCGCCTTTCGATTTAGTTACTTTCCTTACCATCCTATGATATCCTTCAACAGTGTTAGTAGTATAAATAAGTCTTCGGATTTGTTCTGGATATTTGAAATAATTGCTCAATCTTATCCAGTTGCTTCGCCAGCTTTTGATCACCACAGAGTATTTTTCTCCCCATTTCTGATCCAGTTCGTCAAGATAGTACTCTGCTAGTTCGAGAGTCCCCGCTTGATAAACCTTTTTCAGGTCCTTCATAAATTCCCTGTAATTTTTCCATGGAATGTATTTCATGCTATTGCGGATCTGATGAATAACACACAGTTGAATCTCACTTTTAGGAAAGATATTTTCAATTGCTTCTGCAAATCCATTCAAGTTATCAATACTTGCTATGAGAATATCTTCAACTCCCCGCTGGTTCAAATCGTTCAATACCTGAAGCCAAAATGTGGCGCTTTCATTATGTCCAAGATACAATCCAAGTACTTCTTTCTGCCCTTTCATATTTACTCCCAAAACAGAATATACCGCTTTGGTAATAACCTTTCCATCTTCGCGAATCTTGAAGTGAATGGCATCCATCCATACAATCGCATATAGCCTTTCCAATGGCCGACATTGCCATTCCCTTATCGCTGGTATTACACGATCTGTTATGCTGTTGATTACACCATCACTAATTGAAAGTCCATACATCTCGCTTAAATGTGTCTGTATGTCTTTATAACTCATGCCTAAGCCATAAAGCCCCATGATTTTTTCATCCAAATCACCAGGCAAGACTGTTTGTCGTTTCTCGACTGTTACTGGTTCAAAACTCCCATTGCGATCGCGCGGTGTAAAAACCTCTATGTTTCCTATTGAGCTCTTGAGTTTCTTGGGAGTTCGACCGTTACGCCGGTTACCTGATGATCCCCGAGTATCATTGAGATGTGAATCAAGCTCACCTTCTAAAGCGGCTTCTAAAACTTGCTTGATCAGTGGACTGAATATACCACCTTCGCCTGTCAGTGGTTTGCCCTGTCGGATATGTTCAGCGGCTTCTTTGCTGAACTCTTCCCAATTGATTTTTTCTTTCATAGCTTTGTCAAATCTAAGTTTTAAATTTGACACAGTTTAATGAGCACCCTCCTCACTGCTTACAACTCCATACTCCCTACTCACCACTCTTCACACCTTACTTATTACTCCGCTCTCCGGTTGGTCTCGACTCCCCCACTCCGGTTGGTCTCGACTACGCTCGACCACCTACGCTTGACCACCTGACTCCGTAACCACAATTCCTTACTCCTTACTCAAGCCAGGGACGGGGGTCGGGGGACGGGGGTCGAGGGACGGGGGTCGGGGGACGGGGGTCGGGGGACGAAACTCACTGCTTACAACTCCATACTCCAGACTCACCACTCCTTACACCTTACTTATTACTCCGCTCTCCGGTCGGTCTCGACTCCCCACTCTGGTTGGTCTCGACTCCCCCGCCTACACTTCGTTTCTGCGGGGCAAGCTGCACGACCACCTATGCTTGACCACCTGACTCCGTAACCACAAATCCTTACTCCTTACTCAAGCCAGTGACGGGGATCGGGGGACGAAACTCACTGCTTACAACTTCATACTCCAGACTCATTACTCCCTACTCACTCCATACAACGCCTCCATCCCTTCCCAGATAATCGGACTGTCAAAATTCTCAGCCCAGGTGATTCCGTTTGTTCCCAACTTTTTCCTGAGGGGTTCATCTTCGAATAATCTCTCCATGGCAACTTTAAGTTCATTCACCGATTTAGGCTTTACCAGTATTCCGTTGAAATCAGGATCCACCGCATCAATGGTGCCGGTACCCGTGGTACTGATCACCGCCTTTCCCATGGCTGCCGCCTGAACCAAAACATTGCCGAATCCTTCCCACCAGGCCGGAAGCACAAATACATCCATCACCGAAAGGTAAAGCGGAACATCGCGCTGAGACCCGGCCATAACAATCCCATCATGGGCTTTCATCCTGTCAATCAGTGCTTTATCTGCAATCTGCTCAAATTCCGGAGAGCCAACAAATAATAACCTCAGACGATTATTTCCGGTATAAAGCATTTCAAAGGCAGCGAACAGTTCATTGATGCCTTTGCGGTCAACCAGACGTCCAACGTAGCCAAACACAAAATAACCATCCAGCCCTAACTGTTGTTTTAATTGTCGGGTATTATCCGGGTTTATGGTGGCAGGGTTGAACCTTTTCAACGGAATGCCATTGCTACTGCCTTTATTGATTACCAACGCTTTCCGGGCCGGAAAAATCCGGTTGGCCACACCATAGTTACGCACCGAATCGCTGATGCAAATCACATCCTGGGCAAAAAATGCTGTTATCCTTTCCATGGTTACCAGCAACATTTTCCTGAAACCCTTTTCGTGTTCAAACCTGAAACCCCGGCAGGTGTATATCCTGCGCTTTACGCCCAGCATTCGCGCAGCAATCATTCCAACCAATGAAATTTTCGGAGTACCGAAGTTCACAATATCCGGTTTAACCCTGCGCAAATGGGCCAGCACCTGTACCAGGGATTTCAAATCCTTCAGCAGCGATATTTCCCTTTCGATTTTCACCGGAAGATGAATACAGCCCTCGGCGGCACAATAGGCCGTTACCTTTTCATGCGAAGGTGCCATCAGGTAAGTAGTGAATCCCTGTTCCCTGAAATATTTTAATTGCCCCTCCAGCAGTATTACACTACCGGGCGCAGTGATGCCTATGATAAGTTTTTTCACTTGGTCTAAATACAATTAAATTAAAGCTTTTCTCTGCTCCAGGCTATTCCTTCGCGTATTACTTTGGCAGGTTGTCCTCCGATAATAACGTTTGAAATCAGGAATTTCTTATTGACGAGAGCATTGGGCGCGATAATTGAATCATTTGAAATTACTGAGCCTTTTCTGATAGAAACAGAATTATTGATCCAATTATTATTTCCAATTATTATATTGTCGGGTTTATTAATCCGCTCACCTGTTGATAGATCCAATACTGAATGAAAATCACTTGTACTGATGGTGACAACACCGCAAAAACAATTTTCCCCTACTTTTATGCTGGTATTACTCTCACCGGCGAATAAACTACCATCACGAAACAGTGTCGAATGACCAATTTCTATGGTACAATTATCGCCTACAATCAGGAAATGGCCGGCTTCCATAAAAGTTATACCATCACCAAGTCTGATCGTATTATTATTGCCGGTGATGTCAAAAACCACTTTGCGGAATCTGCATTTAGAGCCAATCTGCAAGGTATTGTTTTTACCATAAATGCTGATTTTTACTCTTCTGAATATAGATTGATTGCCTTTTATAATCCTGTTATTGCTGCCCCTGTTTTTCTTACGATTGTAGATACTAAAACGTAAATTCTCCAAAACAGCAGCAGAGGAGTACAAAAATGAACTATTTAAAATCCGTTTCTTTAGGCCTATATGCATATTCAATTGAATTTAAATTGATTGAGAAATATTCACAAACATCTTTAAACTGCTTGTCATTCCCACCATCAAATACATTCGTGGTTACAAGTTTTACTCTCTGGGTTGAAGCAATGGTCAGGAAATCCTTATTGTATTTCGCATTGGTAACCACCAATGTTTTCTCTTTAAGCGCCATAGCTTTTAACCACAAATCGTCAGCATGCAGGCACAACTCCCTGATCAGCTTTTTATCAAATGCCTGGTCGCTGAGTGAACCAGGTGGGTATAAAGTACCTGCGCCACCGGTTTGAACCAGTAAATGCGACGGCAGTGCATCGGTTACATTGAATTTCCATTTACGGTATGGATTCAGCAATCCGTTCCGGAAGGTAAATTTATGCGCCCTGTTTGTACAGATCAATCCCGGGTATTTCCTGTGAAGTTCTGCCACATTTTTCAGCACATCCCTGTGATAATACAGGTCATCATCCAGGGTGATGATGTTTGCATCCGGATAATTTTTAAATGCATAATAGTATTTCTTGTGCGACCGGAGATCGTCACAATACTGTATTGTCAGGCCTCGTTTTTCAAGTTTACGGAGGCTTTCGGGCAGCTTCTTATCCGGAAACTGTTCTTCAGCCAGCCATAAAATAATCATATCCGGTTTAAAGCTTTGCCGGAGAATGGTTTCTATGGATATCCAGATATCATCGATGCGTGCCGGAAAAGAGGTAAGGGAAACTATGTACTTTTCATCCCGGAGTTCTGAATTTATCCCCGAACCTGCCTGATTAGCCGTACGCCTGAAATATGCAGGCATAATCCGGTCAAATATTCTTTTCAGAATCCTTTCCTGCAGCCGGACAACAATCTTACCGATAATTCCGGTTTTGGTAAAGTCCGGAAGTGCAAAATAAATGGAATACAGACAGTTCATTATTCACTTTTTGTCAAAAATAAAATCCAGCACTCTTTCACCGACAGAATTAACATCAAACTGTTTACAGGCAAGCCGGGCATTCTGGCCTATTCTGTTGCGTTCATCAGGGTCATTTATTAATAATTTAAGGGCAGAAGCCAGGCCGGAAATATTGTCTTTTTCAACAACCATACCGCTTGACCCGGGAATGAAAATATCTTCATAGGCAAGGGAATCGAAACAAACCGAAGGCAAACCTGCCGCCATCGCTTCGCAAAGTGAGTTGGGAAAGCCCTCCAGTACAGAAGGCAGGACATAAATCCCGGCCCGGGAATAAAGCAAATCAACATTTTCAACTTTGCCTAAAAAATCGACCATATCAGCTATGTCCAATTTCATGACCAATGCCTTCATGGGTTCAAGCATCGGACCTGAGCCTGCCATGACCAAACGCCAATCCCTCTTCTCCTCAATCATCGCAAATGCTTCGATCAGCCTTTCGGGGCCCTTTTCCCAGGCGAACCGCCCGACATAAAGTATTATCTTCTCCCGTGGAATATTATAAAGCGTAACTTCACGAATCGCATTGGGAATAACCCTGATGTTCAGTTTATCGCCGAATTGTTTTAATTTATAATCGGCAGACCTTTTAGTCTGTGCAATAAACCCGGCAGATCCGGGATAAAAAATCCTTTTACCTGCACGTACCGCTATACCAAATGCATAATCCGGGCTGGTCCGGTCAGAAATGTAAACAGGAATTGCTGATCCGATCAAAGCAAACAATACCAGCGGACTAAACCAGTCACCAAAGGTAAGCACTACATCGGGACGGACTTTTATGGTCTGCTTCCTGATAAAACCGGCAACCCGGGGGTAAAACAGAAATTTATTGAGCTGACCGCTGTTTCTTTTAAATACCGGTTCAATAAGATGAATCCTTTTATCCAGAGTGTAAAACCTGTCACCAGTCAGACAGGAAATAAAGGTTACTTCATAGCCCTGCGAAACGAAATAATTCGAAAGAACCGTCAATGCCCGTTCAATACCTCCGATTTTGAGGGAAGGAGATACGATACAGATGTGTTTCGCCTGCTTACCCATTATTATATTTTTTTATCAGGTCATCAATCATCCAGCCGAAAGGGTTGATATGTCCGGGGTGCCAGATCAGATTGCCGTCGCAGTAACCAAATTCCAGTTCTTCTTCATCTATTCCAAAGGCATAACTGATCTCAACGATACCATAACCCCCGTTGTAAGGTAACAGGTCGATGGCGAGGCTCTGCATTCCGAGTTTTCTGGCCACCATTACTGAAAGTTCAATGGCATCCATGGGAACCTTCGACATATCAAAGTCGATGTTGCCACTACCGGAAGCCCTGAAATCGTTTTCACGGACTTTTCGTATCATGGCCCAACTGCGGTCACCCACCAGTTGTACCCTGATATCGGTATCACAACCGGGAATGAACTTCTGGAAATAAACATATCCCTTATCCCTTCCTTTTGATTTCTCAAGCCGGATGGGATATACCAGATGAAGAAATGCCTTGATCACCTCCTTCGCCGGACTCAGACCCAGGCGGTATCTCCTAATTTTATCTTTGATCCCGCCAATGGCATCATATTGTCTTATCCCTCTGCCAAATGCTTTTTTTATGATCCTTCTGGCTTGTTGACGGCTTCTCAGCAATCTGACATTTCTGCCACCCGCGCCGCCACGGAGTTTGAAAACAAGCGGAAATTCAGCATTTTCAACCCATTTCAATGCTTCCGTCTTATCATAAAATGCATAAGCCGGCACCAGGGGTAGCCCCATGGCCTCCATCAGGTATTTCTGACCTAACTTGTCGTCAAAATGCCAGGTTGACCTGCTGTCGGGATAAACCAGTTTTCCGGCAGCCTCAACCGAAAAGAGAAGCTCCTTTGCAAAAAGGACATCTTTGGGATCGGAATGACTGTGGTGCCACATCAAAGCATCACAGTCACCCAATTTGCTGATGATGTCGCTCTCGTAACAGTTTACAATCTTGTACGAAATATTGTTTTTTATACAGTAATCAATCCAGGATTGGCTGTAGGAACCACGCTGATGGTGGATGGCTATTTTCATCTATATTTTCAGTTTTAAAATGACCATTGGGATTCGGATCAGAAGTTGGAGAGAGCATTAATTAAAACAACGCTCAATAAAGGTACTTTTCAGACACATAATTTCATTTGACTGTTGAATGTATTCATCTTAATCAATATTGACCGGTTAAACTTTAAACCGTTCCTATGGGACTTATTTGTCAATTCTCACTCTGTTTTCTACCCCCGCCATGGCGGGGTCACTAAAAGAACTATATTATCACAGCCTGTTCGATGGTACCGCATAATTCAATATTTGTTGAAAGCAAATGCAACTCCATCCTGTGCCATCAGTGCGTGCAAAAAAAAATAACCGGGGAAGTAAGTAATGAAAAAATATTACAACTCGTCATTAATGGCCATCGCCTGTTTTTTATGTCTGACTCAGCGAAATATTCTCCTGCTTTTGAAGGTGACCAGATCAATCATCAAGCATTGAACAGCCCAATTCATCCGTTGATAAAAACTCGGCATCCGGCCACTTTAAAAGAATTCTATCCAATAAATCTTTCAGCTGAAATAAGCCCTGGTCCCTGTTCTGACGATCGATAAAACCAACATAATTAATCCTGTGCGTCGAAACAATGGCTGGTTTTTTCCAGAAAAAAGCGTTTTCGATTTCTTTCATGCATGAAGAAACCCAATCAAAATTATGGTTTAACGCAGGTTCAAAATAAGCATTCCGGGCTAAATAAAATTGACCGTAATTGTTCTTCTGGCCGGTAAAATGATACTTTTTACTGAACCCTCCGTATTCCCCTTTCGGGATAAGCTGAAACTTTGAACCCTGAATAAACCTGACATTTTGTTCAGAAAGGACTTTCTCGTGTTCAGGAGCCCATATATAGTTGGTCGCAATAAAAGACGATGATTCATACCCGAACAGCTCGCTGAAAATGCGGAGACCTTCCCTGATTATTTCACCTTTGGCCGTTTTATCAGCCTCATTATTATACTCAAGGGCCACCACATAATTGTTACCCGCAACCACGTTGTCCTTTGCAAATATGCCGGGCATTTCATGATTAAAGGCGAAGTGTGCATCTTTATTACCCTGGTTCAGATCATTGAGAAAACGGCTTACATTCAGATGTTCCCGGCCATGGCTCTGCGGCCGGAACACTTTATTGTCCATTCCTTTTTTCCATAACCCGAAACATCCGCTGTGTTCAGGATATCGTTTGAAAGTATCGGTAATGTGTTCATAATGATAGTTTTCGAAATTATCCTTTCTGATCTTTTCAAAATCCGGATTGGTTACAAGACAATTTGCAGTAAAAACGGGTGGATTGTGATTTTTATCCCTGTACGAAAGTAAAAGATCAAAAAGAAGCGTAAGATCTTCCACCGAAGCCAGAGAATCGTATCTGGAAAAAATATTTCTGTCTACCCTGTAGCCATTTTTCAGACAGGTATTATAAGTATTTTCTGAGGGCATTCTGATGCTTCCCCAGTCGTCTGACTCAAAAACAATTATCTGTCTGTCCGTTCTCCATCCCGGAATATTCCCAAGGCTTCGTTTCAACGATTTTAATGTCTTCTTCATGCTGTGAACAAACGGATTACAATCGTCTCATGTTATTGATATTGAGGACTTAATACATCATAAACCGGCAATCCCTGAACTTTTTGTTTAATGGCATGCTGAAAGGAATCAGAATCAAAAAAATGGGACAGGGGTGCAACCGGATTCAACGTCAATGCAAGCAAATTTGACGGGAAAAGCACACGGATATCAATCCCTTTTTTCTCATAAAAGCTCATGCTTCTGTTTCCCGGAAATAGTCTGGTATAATCACTTACGACCAATACAATACGCCTCTTTCGTTTGCTGATGATCTCAACCATCTGATTGATTACCGATTCTACAACCGGCTTGAATGAAATGATACTTTCAGTTTCACGGTCTGCTACAGCTTTAAAAAAGTTTGCTTTGTCCGCCATGATTGATTCCTGCGTATGCCTTATTCTGCCATCGCGTGAAATAAACACCACCCCATTCAGGTTATCTGTTAAGATTCCGGCTTTGTAATGTGGTAGTCTGATGTGATTCACTGCTTCAACAGTCTCATTGACAACACGATCCTGATCCTTGTCAAGTGCAGCACCCGTCGCAATAATCAGACCATCGGTATATTCGGGTGATGAAATGGCTTTTCTGTTGATGGCACCATCGATCAGCACTTTGCCGGCACCCATATCAAGCATAATATCGGTTACGTAGCTAACCCCGCTGGAGGTTGACGGTCCGGCAATTTCAATCAGTCCCGCTTTTTCAACCCTGCCGATCTGGACTCTTCCCAATGGCGTATTAAAGTCAGTGGTACGAACGATTTTAAATTGTGCCCCGCCCAATGCAAAAAGCTTATCGGTGGTTGCAACAAAGAAACCTTCCGACACATAAATGCGGGGTTTCTTAATCAGAATATTGATCTGATCAAATTCTTCCCCGTCGTGTCCAATAGAAGTCAGGCCACAAACGGCACCCGATGCGCTTATTTCATCCAGCAGTTTCTGCAGCGCCACAGTCTTGCCTGTGTTCTTGGCCAGTCCGATAAAAGAAACCTTACTGATATCCCTGGTAATATGAATCAATCCCACCTGAGCCTCCTTAATTTACAGCACTATGCTATTTAACCAGCTGATTCAGCATAAAAGTAGCAACATGGTTTGAATAACTGCCTTTGGAAAAACCTGCATCATAACCGAGCTCCTTGGCAAGTTCATTGGTTATGCGGGCACCTCCGACTATCAGCAAAACCTTATCACGAATTCCTTCAGCTTCGACAAGATCGACAAATTGAGTCAGGTTTTGAATATGCAATCGTTGCTGTGTAACCGTTTGTGAAACAAGAATGGCATCTGCTTTCACTTCCATTGCTTTTGCAAGCAGCTCTTCGTTCGGCACCTGGCCTCCAAGATTGTAAACTTTAAATCCTTTGAACCTTTCCAAACCATAATGGCCGTCGTTACCTTTCATATTAAGGATAGAATCAATCCCGACTGTATGGGTATCCGTTCCGGTACTGGCACCAACAACAACAAGATCCCTGTCGAAATTTTTCTTTATCTGGGCTTCGATATCGCTTTGTGATAAAACACTAACATCCTCGGTATCCACTTTGATTCCGTTATAATTTACGGAATAATTGCATTTACCATAAATGATAAAGAATGTAAAGCCGGGTAACAGCTCTTCATGATGAACCACATCGGGGGCTTCAATTCCCATCTGCCTGGCGATAAGCTGAGCAGCTTTTTTCCCTTGTTTGTTAAAAGGTACAGGCAGGGTGAAACTCAACTGTACCATGCCATCGTTCAAATGGTCGCCATAAGGACGGACATTGGATAAATCTATTTTTATTTCCATACTATTGCTCTCCCAGAATTAGTTCAGTAAACGGATTGAAATAAGTAAGATCTTTTTCAAACACTCCTTCGCGGCCTTTTCCATCAGAAATGCTTCTGCCTACATCGCCGAAAAACTTCTTTTCAATGGCAGTAAACAAGCCGATTTCTTCAATTTTGTGCAACATCTGCAAGGTTTCTGATAGCACTTCCTTCGCCCTGGTCTGGATTATACCACCCTCCTTAAAGCTGATCTCATCGTAAATATCAGCGGCATTATTAAATACATACTTGACATTCTCCAGGCTGATGGTTCTGTCGTGAATGATTGGCGTATAAAAACCCTCGGTGGGGACGCCAATGGTCTGAATATCCTGCCTGGTGGCAATGGTTATAAAGTTGAACATCGTATCAACGGCATGGGTTCTGAAAATATTCCCATTCATATGTTTGGTAGGCGGCATGTACTTGGTTTTACAATCAGGAAAAAGCTCCCGTGTCAGCAATGCCTGTGCCCATTCATATAATAGTCCGTTTTTCAGGTTCGGAGTAATCTCGAATGCATTCCCGATTCCAATGTGTTCCCCTTTTAAGCCTGCACGTCTGGCAAAATGGTAATTAATCAATTGTGATGTAACCACTGAATGCGCTGCGGAAACCGCATCGGCGGTTCTGAGATAATTATCTTCCCCCGTGTTAATGACTGTTCCGGAAAATCCGTTGATCATCCGCGACATTTTCTGATCTATAAATGTCCTGATCATATTGATGTCACGGTAAAGGATGCCGTATAATGCATCGTTGGCCATGTTGTCAAGCCCTTCCAATGCACCCATTGCCGCGATCTCAGGCATACATAAACCCGAACAGAAACTCGATAATCTCACATACCGCTTGTTTTCTTCTGCCCAGTCATCCAATGCCTTGCGCATTATACGGAAATTCTCCTGGGTTGCATAAGTGCCTCCATACCCTTCGGTGGTCGGGCCAAACGGGACATAATCGAGTAAACTCTGAGCAGTAGACCTTATTACAGCAACAATATCTGCCCCATACCTTGCATCGGCAATCGCATGGATTACATCCTCATAAACATTTCCTGTAGCGGTCAATACATAGGCGTGGGGTGGTGGATTCTCACCAAGCCTTGCCCTTTTCAACTCTTTGTCTTTCCTGACAGCGGAAACCCGGTCAAGTGCCTTACCACATTCCTCAATCATGAGGGTATAAATCGCTGTCTTTTCTGCCTGCGGCAATTCCACGAGATTCACAGAACCGTCATTGACCATTCCGGCAATCTGTTGCGGGCTCTTACCTGTTTGTATCATCGCATTACCAAGCCAGTACGAAAGTCCGGATCTGATTCCGTTGTTTGCAATCAAATGGTCAACAATCAGGTTGGGAAATGGAATATCATCCTCATTTACCCCATCAATACCCAGCAGCCGGGCGATTGTTCTTTCAACAGAACTGGTGGTCTTGTTGTTTATTTCGAGCAGCACCTTTTCAACTATCCTTTCTGCGGCTGATTTGCATTCCTGCACAAGGCCCTGGTCAAGGTTCAATCTGGTATTATCGTTCATGGTTTTTAAGTTTACAATACAAAAAATTTGCTGAATTAAAACTGAAGGACGGTTCAGGTTATAATCTCCGGTTCCGGTCACCCGGGTGTTTTTGCCAATGCTTTATCTGATGAATCCGTTTTCAGCCTATGATCACGGATATTCTGCCAGGATATGAATCCGGCATAATATTCATTTAATTCTTATAATGTTTTCTCAACACCTGTCATTATATTTCCGAGATCTTCACTGGTAATAAATTCGGCATCAGGCCAACGCTTCAATATACCATCGATCAATTGTTTCAGCTGGACCAGGGAATTATCCCGGTTTGACTCAAAAATCCCTCCTGAATAGTTCACCCTGTGTGAATTAATGACTGCAGGTTTCCCCCATCTGAACGCAATATTGATATCTTTCATGCAATGACCGGCCCAGTCAAATTCCGGCTTTCTGCTCGGTTCAAAAAGACAGTTTCTTCGCCAATAGGTCTGACCCGATTTGTTTTTCTGCCCCCACAACTTATTAATAATCCTGACCCTGCCATTACCCAGTGGCCGGTATTGCTGACCGCATTGATGATACAAAACCCCGCCCTCTTTTATCACAGGGTCTAAATGCTCTCCCTGTATTGAGCAGGAAGCAACAAAAGATCTGGATTGAAATCCGAATACTTTTTCAAACAATTCGAGTCCCGACAAGGCGATCAATTCAATTTCCTTTTTATGCGACTCTGAAAGATATTCAAAAGCAGCCATATAATTATAGGGTTGAACCGGCTCACCCGGAACTGGCATCCCTAATATAGCCTTATGACTGAATGCAAGTTTTTCGGACCTGACACCCGTGTTTAATGACCTTAACCATGAACTGACATTCAGGTGTTCTCTGCCATGAAATTGAGGCCACAGTAGCTTTTGACCAATGCCATGATTAAGCCATAACTTCATCACCCCCGAGTGATTGGGATAACTCTTGTATGTTTCACCGATCAGTTCGTAATGGTACGCTGAAAACCCGGCAGCTTTGATTTTATCAAAATCAGGGTTGGCAACCACAGCATTGGCAGTGATCACCGGATGATTACCTTTCCTGTCCCTGCGGGAAGTTAATACCTCAAATAACAATTCAAGATCATCGTTGCTTTCCAGACAATCATTCTTTGTAAAATAATGCTCATCAACCGGCAAACCACTGGATAGCAGTATCTCATAAACTTCACGGGATGGAATGCGAATGCTGCCCCAATCATCGGATTCAAAAACAACCAGGTGCCTGCGGGTTCGCCAGCCGGGTATATTTATCAGATTTCTGACCAGTTCTTGTTTATTCATCTTAACCTGTTAATATTTTTCTGAACCTTTGATTAACCTGTTGATTCAGTTTTTTTCCGGTTCTTTTGATGTATATTAAAAATGATTCTCCTTAAGACTCCTGACTCAGGTAACTATCAATTGATAAAACCTTTTGATTTTTTTATCCGCCCGATCAGATCATCTACCATCCAGCCATAAGGGTTGAAATTCCCTTCTATCCATTCCAGTCCATCATTCCAATAACCCGGACAGGCATCATAGGCCTTGTCGGCAAATCCATAACTGATTTCAACAAGGTATGGTTTCCCGGATTGATCATGAATGAAGTCAAAGGCCAGACATTGTGCTTTCAATTTTTGATTGATCTCAAAAGCCAGTCTTACAAGGTTTGTATCGATTTCATGTTGGTCATAAATGATATGACCGCTGCCTGAAGCCCTGAAATCGTTGTGCCGCACCATTCTCTTCAGTGCAAACGCTTTACTGCCAATGACAACCACCCGGGTATCGGACCGGTTACCGGGAATAAACTCCTGAAAATAGAGGTAACCTCTTTCCCTGCCTTTTGATTTTTCAACATAATAAGGAACCACCAGGTGTGCCATGGCTTTTAAAATATCTGCATAAGCAGCCCTGCCTAACTTTTTTTTTCGGATCTGTTCCAGGATATCCCCCGGAACATCGGATTGCCTGAATCCGGTTCCAAATGCCCTGTGCGCCAGTTTTCCTGCCTCATTTTCCGACCTGACCAGTTTTACATTCTCTGAACCCGCCCCGCTTCTGAGTTTAAATACTTTCGGAAAGGATGTGTTATGAATCCAATTCACGGCTTCCTGCCTTGTATAAAAGGCAAAACTTTCCACACTGGGGACTCCGGCCGCTTCGAGCAGGTACTTTTGACCCAGTTTGTCATCAAAATGCCAGTTGGTTGCGAAATCGGGGAAAACCGGTTTACCGGCTGCCGCAAGCGAAAACAACAATTGTTTCGCGAAAACAACATCTTTCGGATGAACATGATTGTGATGCCACATCAGTGCATCACAATCTCCAAGCTGCCCGATAATATCAACATCATAACAACATACCGGCTTATAGGGTATTTGCCTTTCACGGCAATAATCCACCCAACGTTCACTGAAATCACCTTTTGAGATATGAATGCCGATCATCATTATATATTCACTTAGCTATAACCTGTTGCCAACCGTTTGAAGTCTGTCTGAAATAGTTTAATGCTATGCTCATCCAATCCAGGTGCTGAACCATAGTCTTGAATACCGGATGTGTAGCCTGGGTCTGGGTTGGGCTTCTCTCAAAAGGGAACTCATCACGGTATTGAAACCCATCAGTGTACCCAAGTAAACATTATTCAGGGAGAAACGGATGGTTCTTTCCTTCTGATAAGGATTATAAAAATTATGTAATGTTATGATGTTTGCTTTTTCAAAGTCACCTGAATCATTCACATAAATAAGCCCGGGATTTGTGAACCGAAGTTCAGCGAAGCGGATTATTCAGGTTAGAACTGATCCATGATAATATCCTGAATCGACATGTCGGATTCCATCACCACCATAACAATCGGGTTGCCAAACAAGAGCCAGGGACTTACTGTATATAAGTCAGCCCGCAATACAACAAGCGCGTGAAGAATAAAAATAGGCCTGTAAATCCTGCTTATTCTGCTCAGATAAAGGTTGCCGGGATTGAGGTAACTGATATACAAGAGGTAAACCAGTGCAAATAAATTGGAAATCAGAATATACCGGTTGCTTATTGAATCGACCAGACCTCCTGAAATGATACTGGCCCCGAAAATAATCAGCGCAAAGGAGAACAGCCGGTTCGCGGTATCATCATGCCTGATTTTACTGGCAAAAAACCGGATCAGCAGCATGGCGATATTGACAAAATAAAAAGTGGAGTATTTATCAAAATTCACATACCAACGCCATACTTCAGTGTGTTCTTCACGTTTCTCCATAAAGCCGGCATCTGTATATTCATTAAACTTGTTTTCAATGGTTGTTCCGAACAAACCTACATTCTCAGCTATAAAGGTTGAGAATATGGAAGATACCAATGCGATGGCAAGAAAAACATAGAGGAAGTTCTTTTGGCGGGGGTATCCGGCCAGATAAAAAGCCACCAGGAACAGCACCATATAAAGCAATGAAAAATGTATCAGTATCGACAACGAAGCAATCAGAAGGAATTTGATCTTCTTTTTTAAAATCAGGTTCAGGGCTCCATATCCAAAGACCATGTAGGCCATTCCGAATCGGACTCCGTTAATCCCGGCAGAGAAATTCAACACAAAAATGCAGCCCAGGAAAAACCAGAAATAGAACTGCCCCCATCCGGATGGAGCCATTGACCAGATGGAACTCATCAACGCAATTAACATCCAGAAATAAAAAATGCCGGTAATCAGAAAGAACACTCTGGGATCATCCGATATCTTTTTTGCAATAAAGAACAATGTAAAGGCATAAATATCAGGGAAATCCGAATCATCATCTGCAATGCTGCTTATGTCATTTATATATTTTGTAAAGGTGTAATCTTTCATACCCAGAAAGGTATCCTTGTAAGCCTGTCCATCTGACTTTGATATGGGAATAAATGTAAAACCATATAAGGCTCCGAAAAGTATAATGAAAACCCTGTACTTTTTATTGCTGAAGTTTTTTAAAGCAGTAATGAAAGTCAATAACGGATATACGATGGACAGCAACCAGAGGGCAGCAACATTCGATTTGTGGTGGGTGGTTTTTTTTCTGATGTTACTCATTGTGCAACAGGATTAAATTAAAATGAAATCTCATCAATGCTGTTCACTACTTTAATATGTGCTGCAGGGTTTCGTTTAACTTTCCACCTGCTTAATCGCTTAATTCCTTCTTCAAAAATCCTGTAGAGATAATAAAACCTGTTTTCCGGATTATCCAAAAACATTGAGGTGGAATTTATCGACAGGATGACCGATTCTTTTAAATTCATTATAAACAATTCAGCGGGCAAAGTTGAACTTATTATCTTAACATTCTTAAGGGTTTTATACTGCTCTGTCTTTATATTATTCGTCAGGGGATGTAGTTTGATATAAATGGGATTATCAGGGAACCTGTTCTCCAGTTGACGTAGAAACCCTGTTTCATACCGACCATCATCGTGCATAGGTTGGTTCATATAGAAGATAACCTTTTCACGCTCTGGCAGCATAGATTCATCCCAGACAAAAAGCCTTTTAAAGACCGGATTCAGCAAATCAAGTGGCAGAAATTCGATTTTCCTGAGATGTTTCCTGTTCCAGTTATCATACATCTCCGGGAAAGTAAGATAAACCTTGCTGATTCCTTTAAGAAACGCATATTTCTTTGACCATACAGGTGATAACCAGCTTGGGACCACGAAGTTATTTTTTCCAAGCCAGATATTCTGACGGTGATCTGCCCTGATCAGGCCGAGAGAGTGGTATTGCAGATGGTTATATGGCTTTAAACCATCCTGGTAAAGGCATACATCAACCCCTCTTTTACTGAAATAGTAAGCAAGGATGACCATTAAAACATCCTGTTCCTGGTAAAATATAAAAACATCCGGATTTTTATCAAGAAGGGTTTTTATTTCAGCTCTTGCCTTATCAGAAAGCGGTTCGTGTGTGTTTATTTCTTCATCAAAGTAGGTAACAGTCATCGGAAGACCAGAAAAGTCATGTGGCTGATTAAGCCGCTTGCTGTTGATTCCTCTCCGGATATAGAGTTCAACATTAAACGCTGCAGCATCATTATAAAGCCTCAATACCTGATTAACTGTCAGCAGTAAATGATATTCTGTATGCACGAATGCTATAATATTCTTCATTATTCCATGTTGTTAATTTCTGCCGGGTTTAAAAAGCCTGGTCAGAGAGTTGTCTATAAACTCCTTTTGCGACCTGTCTAAAGATAGAAAATACAAGCCCACCGGGTAGACAGTCAGAAACAGCAGGAAAGTAATCACCAATTGCTGGAAATCGCTCCTGCCAAGATCCTTGATTAAAAAAGCCACAGAACAGATTACAACCATGGGTAATCCTATCCTGATAAATACATCTGAAAGAAAGGCAGGGATTGAAAAATTCAAATATTTTTTTAATAATAACAGCCTGACAAACAGTGAAATAACTTCCAGTATCATACCGACAAGAATGATTGAATAAGCAGGGAATCCTTTCAGGAAAAGAACATATGATACCGGGATATTCAGAATCAATATAACACTTACCCATAAATTATAAACTTTCACTTTCCCAATTGCATCAAAAACGGCCTGTATCCCGGCAGATTGCAGCATAATTAATCCAAAGCCCAATATCAGTTTGCTGAAAAGCACCGCATCTTCAGGAACATTCTTTAGCCATAATTTAAGAATAAATGAGGCTTCAAAAAAAAAAGGAAGAACAACGATTGAAACAGACAGTACAGCTAGTTTTGACATCGTTCGCATCAGGTAGATCATCTTGTCGTTTTCTCCTGCACCGGCTGACTTAATAATCCGGGGACTAACGGCAGTAATTATACCCTGCGATAAAATGGCTACAGCAGCATTAACCTGCATCGCTATGCCGTATGCTGCATTTTTGATGACGCCAAAGAACATATTGAGTAATACGGAAACAGCCTGATTCCGGCTGAGTATTGCAAGAGCGCCAACAAGGCTCCAACCCATAAATGAAAGCATTTCCTTAATAAGGGCCTTATCAAGGTTGCCGGGGTTAAAATTGATCTCCCCGTAAAACTTTTTTCCCCAGTAAAAATTAGCTCCGAAAATCAACAATGTTGACCCTAACATCAGTAAGGTATAAAAAACAAGTTTATCAGCAGAAACAAAGAGCAACGCAACCGCGATTCCAAGTTTCAGTAATGATTCAATGATCCCCAGGATTGCCAGATAGAGGAAATTCTCATGTGCCCTGAAAACTCCTATAAAAGGGACCGTAATAATATTGACAAATGTAATTACCGATACAACAATTAAGATGGTTTTAGCCGCTTCGATACGGTTAATTGGAATGGTTAACAGTTCATCAACAAAAAAAGCACCGATGGTCGAAATAATTATCAGCAGGATAATTCCATAAATCCCATGAATAGAAAGTGTTGAAACGAAGATACGTTTTAATTTATCAGTCTTGCCTTCACCAAGTGCAAAGGCAATATACCGTTGGGTTGCTGATGATAATGACCAGTTAAGGAAAGCCAGCATGCCCACCAGGCCAATGGTCAGTGTATAGATACCATAATCTTCCACCCCCAGCGCATTCAGTATAATGGGTGTAGTAACCAGCGACAGAACCGCTGCAGTAAGTCGTTGGGTGTATATGATAAGGGTATTGACCGCCAGACTTTCAGCCCCTCCGGATTGAGAAATTCTTTTAAATAGTGCTGTGATACCCTTCATGAATACAATTTAACCACTTTCTTTGACTGATCGCTCCGGATGTTCTGCAAGTGACCGGGAATATTATAATTCCGATGATTCAATATCCTCCCACCTGAGTCTGTCTCCGTATTTTAATCCGGTGCGGACTTTTAGGCCAAGCACGGAATTAAAATATTTGGGATGGAGACCGAAACCAGGCCTGACTGAACGAACATTATGTTCGGTAATTCTTCCGCCTGCCGGAATATCCTCAACGATGTAAAGTGACCGTGAAAACTCGCGGCTTTTCAGCATTTTAGGTGTTAATCCGTAATCAACGGTGCCAATGGACACCCCTGCTTCGCGTACTGATTTAACCATCGCTGTAAATTCTTCTTCGTTCAGTGAAAACGAGGCATCAGGGCCTCCGATAGAGCGGTCAATAATGAAATGTTTCTCAATAACCCTGGCGCCCATAACTGTCGCTACAACCGGAACGGTAATACCCATAGTATGGTCTGACAATCCGGCAATCACATTAAAACGTTTTGCCAGATCCGGTATCATTGCCATATTAGCCTCTTCAACCGGCGCAGGGTAACTGGAGGTGCATTTTAAAAGTATGATCTGTTCATTCCCTTTTCGTTTACAGGCATCAACCGCAAGTTCAATATCTTCCAGTCCGGCAATTCCCGTCGAAATAATTACCGGTTTGCCTTTTGATGCAACATATTCAATAAGTGGAATATCGGTTATTTCGAAAGATGCTATTTTGTATGCCGGGGCATTCAGTTCTTCCAATAAATCAACGGCAGTCTTATCGAAAGGACTGCTGAAACAAATAAGCCCCTCTTCTTCAGCCGCTTTAAAGAGTTCTTTGTGCCATTCCCAGGGAGTATAGGCTTCTTTGTAAAGATCGTACAGATATTTACCATCCCAGATGGTCCCTTGCTTTAACCTGAAATCATCATTATTGCAATTCAGGGTAATGGTATCTGCCGTATAGGTCTGTATTTTAATGGCATCAGCCCCGGCACGTTTAGCTGCCTTTATTGTATTCAGCGCGGTCTGCAAACTTCCGTTATGATTGGCAGAAAGTTCAGCAATTATAAAAGTGTTGCTGTTTTCTGTAAAATTGAAAGAACCTATTTTAAATGACTTCATATTACCAATTTTTCAAACTTAAAATTCTCGGATACCATTTTCCTGATAAAGCCCAATCTCTCAAAAGCCTTTATTGATGGTACATTTGTCGTCATAACATCTCCGCTTACCAAATGAATGGTTAAATGGTCCGGTTCAACTTCATTTAAAAGCTGTTCGATTCCTTTTTTGAGTATCAATTGTCCAAAGCCTTGTCCATGAAACAGGGGATCGAGAAGATAACTTATTTTTGCTTCACCTTCCCGGATATCGAACCGAATTGAACCAATGGGTTCATTTTTATACTCAATAATATAAAAGCGGCAATTTGCTTCAGCAAGTTTATTAAGGAACCAGTTTGTATGTTCTGATTTTGAAATCTGATGCTGCTGAAATGCGTATCGACGTATTTCAGCGCTGGAAGCCCAGCCGAAAGTGATGTCCAGATCGGTAACTTTTGCCTTTCTTACAGTTATGAAAGTTTCCTTGTTCAATTGGTCAAAAAGCCTGATAACTCTGGTTGCAGAATTACCATCGATGAAGACAGGATTTTTAGTATGTCCGTTAATAACTTCATTGATTGCTTTCGTCAATTCTGGGATTTCAAAATTTCCGGCGTCAGTAAAACAGCCTGAATCCCTGAAATTCTCATAAACCAGCTTCTGGTTATCAACATAGTTTCCTGATACAACAAGGCAACCTGAAGCAAGAGCCTCAAACAGTATCCCGCTTGAGGGAACAATCGCCAGATCAGAATCAAGCATCGTTTCAAGCATTTTTTGTTCTGTCAGTGCTTGTCGGTGCTCTATTCTCGGGTCACTGTCAAGCAGTCTCCCGAGCTCATCTCCAGGCACAAAAGCGGAACCGGTTACAACATAAATTTTAATAAACTGCTGAAATCTGAGAACCACCTGAAGTGTGCGTTCTGTAAGATTCCTGCTATCTGATCCTCCAAAGCAGACCAGCACAGTTTCAATCTTAACAATTTCACGTTGATTTTTAGCCTGTTCAAGAAATGCCGGTCGTAACAATGCAAAATCAAGTCCCAGTGCAAACTGAGTATAAGGTTTGGTCTTGTATGCCTGTGGTGTAATACCCGGGGCATGGTTGATAATCAGATCTGCCAGAAATAAATTATTATGCAGATCGTCAATACAAACCAGTTTAGCCCCTTTAATTTTTATTTTATGCTGGTAACCGTCATCAAACCCATATCCATCCAGTACTACTACTACTTTTTTGTACAATTTTTCAAAAAACTGCTCTTCATGTTCAATTTTAACTACACCAAAACCACCATCACTAATCTCTTTCACCATAGAATCAGGCATTTCGCGGTAGTAGAAAGTTATCTCAAATTCGTTTTTCAGCATCAATGACAAAGCCATGCATCTGACAACATGTCCGAGACCAATTTGTGGGCTTCCGTCTGCACGAACGAATATTTCCGATCTGCTTAAATCCATGATTTTTGAATTATACTGTTATTCATCCGGGCCAATTCAGGATGACTGTCTAAAATACCGACAATCTCAATAACTGATTGCTGATCACACTTATAATCCTCCACCAATGCTTTCACCAATTTGAAATCCTTTTCTGTATCAACCGTGAGTCTGTAATGATATTTATTCATCTCACCGGCATAAGGAAATATTTTAACGTCACCTGGTCTGTTCTGGTGCATATAAGGGGTAACATGTTCAAATTCCCCTGGGAGGTTTGCATTTAGATTTGCTTCTTTTAAAAGCTCAAATGAAAATACTTCTGCAGAGATACCGAGTGGAAATGTTTTGCTTAAACCTGTAGAAACATAAACCCTGCTATTTTTGAATTTTTGGTAATAAGCCAGCACATCTTTAACTAAACTGCCATCCATCAAAGGATTGTCACCTGTCAGCCTGATAATCGGATCAGCATTACAGGCTAACGCAGCCAGGTAATACCTCTCCAGTACATTATCTTCATTGCCACGGAAAACATCTATTCCGCTTTTTTGAGCGAAATCAACCAGTTCATCATTTTCCTTATTGGTGGAAGTAGCAAGCATCATTGGAATTCCGGATTGCCTAAGCCGCTCTATCAGAATACCAATCATCGGCTTACCACCAATCGGTTTTAAAATCTTCCCAGGCAAGCGTTCACTGTTCATTCTTGCCTGAATAATGATTATAGGATTACTTACCATATGGTCCAGCCTCCGTCAACCTGAATCGTTTGTCCCGTAATAAAATCTGACCCTGCAGAACTGAGCAATAATATCACACCGGCCAAATCCTGAGGTTTTCCAATTTTATTGAGGGGGTTCTTTTTACAGAGTCGTTCAATAAAAACAGGATTATCCTGCTGAACCGCCGGATTAGGAAAAGGCCCCGGGGCAATTCCATTGACCTGAATATTATGAGGACCCAGTAAAACGGCAAAATAGCGGGTAAGCTGATTCATGGCAGCCTTTGCAGCGCCATAGTGCGGTGGGTTTGTATATCTGTCGCAATCATCTCCCTTGTATATGTTGAAATCCGGACTAACTATCCCATACATTGAAGAAATATTGATAATTTTTCCTGATTTCCGGTCTTTCATTATTGGAATCACAGCTTTTATCATTTTATGTACAGAGCCAACAACCCCTTCAAATGTAAAGTTCCAATCATCGTCAGACATATTTTCCTGTGAATTTCCTTTAGCCGAATGGGCATTGTTCACGAGTATATCAAGGGTGCCAAATTCTGTGATAACATTGTTGAAAAAATTGTTTATGCTTGAAGAATCAGTAACATCAATTGTTCTGAAATTCAACAAAACCCTTTCCTCAGCAGAGAATGTCAGGGTATATTTTTCTTCTGATCTGCCGGCTACAACAACAGTAGCCTCTGATTCAAGCAAGGCCCGCACCATTCCGGAGCCAAGGTGACCATAACCACCGGTTACTACAGCTACTTTTCCTTTTAAGTCAAATGTCTTTATCATTTTTTCACAGGCCATTTAGAAGGTGTCAGTATCTCATGTTTAATCTCAACTTCAGGTTCACCCAGGTTTCCATCCAATTTTATCGATCCGATATTTTCGGACAGTTGTTTCTGAGTATTAACGCCAAGTATGACCTTGTCGATAAAAGTCTTCCGGAGACAATACTTCAGGAGTAATCCCGGCAATGCAGGTCCGTGTTTGTGTAATTCCAGGATAGCAGGTTTAGCCTCATCAAAAAAACCATCCAATGTGTTAACATCTGTAAAAAAGAGACCCTGTAAGAATGTTGAACGGGTATGAATTTCACAACCCTTGGCTTTTAATAGCAGGATAATATTTAAAAATCTGTGATCCAGATAATTAAAAGGAACCTGAATAAGGTCTGGTATAAATCCATATCCAAGTACCCTATCGGCTTCTTCAGGGGTATTGAATGAAAAACCGATTTTCCTGACCACTTTATTATTCTTCAATCCAACCAGATATTCCCATATTTCAGGATGTAAGACAACATCTTCGGGACGGTGAGCAAGCAGACCATAAAACTGGCTGACCTGCATTCTTTTAAGCGATGTATTTATTTGATTTTCAACTGAATACTCTTTGGTGGCAGGCAAAAATTTAGAAACAATATTAAATCCCTGAAGATCTGATTTTCCGAGTACTTCCTCGCTACAACCATACCCGAAGGCAGTGTCGATTAATTCAATTCCGGTACTCCGGGCATAATCCAGAATCCGGGCTACTTCCTTAGGTTCAGTAATGCCTGAACTATTGCTAATCCCGTAGTTTAACCCAAACTGAACAGACCCAAGCCCGATTTTTTCAATCATTGTAAAAATCAACAATCGATTTTATTACAAAACTTAATTCTTCATCTGTCAGAGTTGGGAACATCGGCAAACTCAAACAGCGTTCATAATAGCGTTCTGCATTTGGAAAATCTCCCTTTTTCCAACCAAACGCCCTGTAGTATGGCATCAGATGCACGGGAATATAATGAACCTGAGAAAAAATATTGTGTTTGCGTAAATGCTCATACAATCCTTTCCTGTCCTCAACTTCAATTATGTAAAGGTGATAACCGTGCCCTTCCACAACACCGGATTGTCTCTTAATAAATTCTGCATCAGAGAAAGCTTTTTCATAGGTGGCTGCAATTTCCCTTCTTCGCTTAAGTCCCTCATCAGCGCGTTTCAATTGGCTGATACCCATAGCAGCCTGAAAATCTGTTAACCGGTAATTAAACCCCAGTTCCTGCATCTCATAATACCACCCACCATGATTTTCAGTTAATAAATCAGGCTCTTTTGTTATTCCGTGACTTCGGAGCAATAATAATTCTTTATAAAGCGCTTCATTATTGGTTGTTACCATTCCACCCTCACCACAGGCAATGTGCTTAACCGGATGGAACGAAAAAATAGCCAGATCAGCAAAATCACCATTGCCACAATTGTGGTTCATTCCCTTTTTGTTAATAGAATATCCGCCAGGGGCATGACAGGCATCTTCGATTATCCAGCAACCGTATTCGTCTGCTAAGCTTCTGTATGCTTCAAGGTCAACAGCCCTGCCGGCAAAGTCAACCGGAATAATTCCGGTGTATGTGCCTTTGGGCGAAGCTTTTAGGAGGCGTTCAACAGCATCGATATCAATCAGATAAGTTTCGGGGTTGATATCTGCAAAAACGACATCCCCACCCGCATAACGAACACAATTTGCAGAAGCAGCAAAGGTGATCGGAGTTGTAATAACCTTATCGCCTGGTTTCACCCCCAATGCAAGTGTGCAAAGATGTAATGCTGCTGTACCATTGGAAACCGCTACGGCATATTTAACGCCGATATATTTTGCAAATGCATTTTCAAATTCAGCAATTTTCGGACCCTGGGTAAGAAAATCGGATTTCAGGGTTTCAACAACAGCCTGAATATCTTCATCGGTTATATGCTGTCGGCCGTAAGGGATAATCTTTCGCATTAAAGTATGGGTTTAAAATCAGGGTCAACAAAATCAACGATTAATTTTTGCATTTCTTCAACAGAGATCCATTCAGTGTTTTCACCGGAATTGTATTTAAAGCCAACCGGCACTTCAACAGCCTTGTAATAATCAAGGTATTTTTGTTTACTGACACCTGAAGGCAGAATTGCATAATATTTCCCGGTATCAATGGTGTAATAGGAATCACTTTCGGTAATCATTTCCTCATGTAACTTTTCACCCGGACGGATTCCAATATCTGTTAACTCAGCCTTTGGAGCTATTGCCCTGGCAACGGTTTCAATTTTGTAGGAAGGAATTTTCGGCACAAACAATTCACTTCCTATGGCATTTTCAATTGCCCACAGTACCATTTCTACCCCATCTTCAAGAGAGATATTAAACCGGGTCATGTCTTTATGAGTTATTGGCAACGGACCTCCATTTTTTGCTTTTTCCATAAAAAACGGAATCACTGAACCCCTTGAACCCATTACATTACCATACCGTACGACAGAAAATCTCAGGTCGCGCCAGCCTTTAATATTATTTGCTGCAATAAACAACTTATCCGATACCAGCTTTGTAGCTCCATAAAGATTAATCGGAGCAGCCGCCTTATCGGTAGAAAGTGCAACAACAACCTTAACATTGGTAGCCAATGCTGCATCAATAACGTTCTGTGCCCCGCCAATATTGGTTTTTATAAATTCGTCCGGATTATACTCGGCGGCAGGTACTTGCTTAAGTGCCGCAGCGTGAATTATTACATCAATTCCTTCAACAGCTCTTCTTAACCTTGCATTATCACGCACATCACCTATAAAGAACCTCACCTGGGGAAATTTATCAGATGGATAATATTGAGCCATTTCAAACTGCTTAAGTTCATCCCTTGAAAATATTACCAGGCGCTTCACTTCCGGATAACGTTTAAGGATGGTTTCGGTGAATTTTTTCCCGAAAGAACCGGTTCCACCTGTAATCAGAATTGATTTTTGATTGAGCATTTGTTGAAATTTTTAATTATTAAAAGAGCTTGTTGAATAAGATCAGTAAGAATACAGGAAGCATTCTAGCAATAATGCTTCAGGCTGAATGATTTATGTATGTTTGAAATCATGCTCACCGATCATAAAAAACATGGCCGTGTTTTCAGTAAATCATCGCCATGTTTTCTGAAAATCATGCTATTCTATCCAGATTTTTAACAGTTAACTGTTGGCTGATCGTTGTTGGTTTAACTTTCCGACGGCTCCGCCCTGTCAGTCACATTTACGAAACCTAAGAGGGACAATGGATTCAGGATGCACGATAACAAATATAATGAATTGCTTCTGCAGCATAGCCCACAGGTAGCAGTAGTTATCAAAGGTTGGGTGTTCATAAGTTCCGTGCGTTCGAAGTGTTCAAAAGTTCAATCGCTTCGCGGTTCAAAGGCGATGGAGCGACTTTGCAATTAACAACTAACAGATAATAGTTAACAGTTTGGATGTGTTTTCATTATTCTGGCAGGGGCTCACAACTCAATTCCATGATGAGGGAGCGACTTTAGTGAACGATGCGAACAGGATACTTCTTAGTGTTCCTGAGTGATCTTAGTGACTCAGTGGTAGTTTTAAACCTGTTATTTATCAGCGAACGAAGCGACTTAAGCGAAAGACAGCGACTTCAGCGATAGGCATTCGGAGTTGGGCGTTAGAAGTTGAATTTGAAAACGTTTTGATGGGTTTTCAAGCTTCAGGTTTTGGGTTCTTTATGATCAGAAGTATATTTCTTTCTTTGCGGCACTCTGCGATTTCTCTGCGGTAAAAAAGCGTTCGATGTTAGAATTTGAGAATTTGAGAATGTTTTGATGGGTTTTCAATCAACAGAGTTTATTTTTCTCTTGATCATATACCCGATAACAATTCCGGATTTTCATTCTGTTTTGGTTCTGAGATTGATCCTACAAATTAAGGAACCGACTATATTCAATCCCGGATTGTCTGCTGATCGATTTCAGTGTTCCCAACGGTATTTCACGTTTTTGGGCTGGGACTATAACAATTTGTGAGCCATTCACATACTTTCGGTGACTTCCCTTCTGGCTTTTAAATATAAAATCATGATCTTCCAAAACACGGATCACTTTTTCTGATGATGGTAGTTTCGTCATCAGAATTTTATTGTCAATTCACCCATCAGGCTCTCGTTGATTTTCAGGTAATTTTTTCTGGAAGGGATATCTTCGAAGTACAAATCAAGTGCTTCCTTCAGGTTTTTGGTTGCTTCCTCAACTGTTTTACCAAAACTTGCAACCTCAACATTAAGGCACTGGGAAACAAAATATTTTCCTTCCCTGTAAACGATGTATTTGAAAGTTTTCATGATTATCCATTTACTGTAACCAAAGTTACAAAATTTCAGACATAAAATGTCAGAAGTTTGGCGTTAGAAGTTGAATTTGAAAATGTGAGAATTTGGAAATTTGAAAATGTTTTGATGGGTTTTCAAACTACAGTGGTCGGGTTCCTTGTGATCACAGAAGTAAATTTCTTTCTCTGCGGCTCTCTGCGAATTCTCAGCGTTCTCTGCGGTTAAAAAGCGTTCGATGTTAGAATTTGAGAATTTGAGAATGTTTTAATGGTTTTCAAACTACAGTGGTCGGGTTCCTTGTGATCAGAAGTAAATTTCTTTCTCTGCGGCACTCTGCGAATTCTCAGCGCTCTCTGCGGTTAAAAAGCGTTCGACGTTGGAATTTGAAAATTTGAAAATATTTTGATGGGTATTCAAACTACAGGTCTTGGGTTCTTTAATCAAAAGATTATTTAATTCCCTGCGGATTTGTGTGCTTTCTCTGTGTTCTCAGCGGTTAAGAAAGGAAATGGTTAGACAGCGCTCACCAACAGGTTCGACAGCCTCTTGTCATATGTAATGCCGCAGTTATAATTTGAAGGAATTTTATGCAACTTCATAAAGTATCCCATTCTCATTAAGCATGCTGGCTGAAGCATTCAATATTTCAATACCAACAATCTGGCCACTTTCAGCATAATCCAATATTATTCCAGGTTTTTCCTGGTCACTTTCTGCGACTAACAGATCGGAGAACCTGATATAAACAACGTCTGCTTCTTTATCATACCTGATTTTCATACTTTTCAGTTTTGGAAGTTTTATAAGCAGTAACTATCAAAGGAGGTATTTTCCTTATATTCACAAACACCCTGTAAAGGTAGGATTTATCATTCTCAAAAACAAGCTTTTGATACACTTCAACCCCTTCTATATCAGGAATTACAATATCAGGAGAATAAAGCACATTTTCAATCACAGCCAAAGATAATCTCCTGAAGTGAATTTGCTCTAAAGCATGTTTTGAAAAGAGAAATTCCATAGTTTAATGTGCCTGAATGACTGTTTTAGTGCCCTTCGACCCAGCTCACAGTGCCACGTTTGAAGTTCAAAGCCCTGCTGGCGTTTATGAGGCTCAATCGCTTCATGGCCTGCCCGCCTGCTTGCCTGTGACATTCAGGCAGGACTGACCATACATTTTCTATTGCCTGGTTTTCGATCGTCGGTCAGGCAGGTTCAATGCTCTTCATACCTCTCCAATTCGACGTTGGAATTTGAAAATTTACAAATGTTATAATTGGTTTTCGATTAACCGGGTTAAAGTCCTTTTTATCAAAAGATTATATCATTCTCTGCGGTTCCCTGTCTGTCGATTTACCAGCCTTCGGCGGGTAGGCAGGTCTGCACTTTCACTGAGTTCTCTTCAGTACAAGGAGCTACTTTGCAAACAATAACAACAAGTTACAGACAAACCAATCTCTGGACAAGATCCTCCTCACTCCTTACTTTTTACTCCCTACTTTTTACTTCAGACTTCAGACCTCAGACCTCAGACTTCAGACTTCAGACTTTCTCCTTCACTTCTCCATCCCGAAAAGCAGCAATCGCTCCGTATAATGAGGCAGTATGGTTACTTCCTCTCCGGGTTGCAGTACCAGATAGCGGATTTTACGGTCAATATGTTTTTCTGCTTTCTCAATGAGACCTATCAGGTATTCTGTATTGATGTTCTCACCGACAAGCAACAGGTCGATGATGCGGCTGTCCCGTCCGCGTGCAAAATCACCGATCAGCCATGCCTGTTTTAAACCTCCCAGTTGATGAAGAACATTTTCGACCACCCTGTCTATTCCGGTGTATTTCATCAGGATATTATGAATATCGCCGAACAAAGGATGCTTCCTGTTCGCGCAGAAATACTTTTTATTGCCTTCAACCTCACTGGTAAGCATACCGGCATCTTCAAAGCGGTTTAATTCCACCCTGATGGCATTGGTCGACTCTCCGAATTCTGCCTCCAGATCACGCAGATAAGAGCGCGTGGAGGCATTCAGGAAGAACTTGACCAGCAACTTAAGCCTGGTTTTGGAGGTGACGAGGGTGTCGAGCATTGTTCAGTTAATAACTAACAGATAACAGATAACAGTTTCTGTTTAAGTAATGATAAAAGGTTACTGGTGCCTTTTAACCTGGAACCCTTATTTCAATTTTTGCTTGAGAGTGTTTATCGATGCAATCAGCATTTTAAGCAATTCATTGTTGTCTGAAACCAGTTCATCTGCAACCAGATCATCAATGTATGCAGTATCCCTGAGCAATGACAACCAGTAATCCGTTTCATTTACTTCTTTTAATGCAATGCTGTATTTTGAAATATAATCGGGTGTTGACTGAGCAAATTCCGCTTCCCTTATCAGTGCGCCGGGTGCAGTTCCGCATTTAAGCAACTGCTTGCTCAATATATATTCCTTTTGTTCTGAAACCAGTTGCTGATAAAGCCTGACAACTTTTAATGCAAATGCATAGCTCTTTTCTTTCAGAATACTTTCTTTCACAACTAGATCTATTTAATATAAATGTTACGGAAAAATTCATACACTATTATAAAAAGAAGCCTCAGAATCAACCAACCATCTTATAATCAATTTCCTAAAACTGTTAGCTGTTATTTGTTAACTGTTATCTGCTGACGGCTCCGCCCGGTCAGTCACAATAGATGTTTAGACCAGACTGAAGATATTTCGGCAGGATATTGAGTAACAAATATACTCATTTATTAGAATAGTGTGAATAAGTAATGTTAATTTTCAGAGAAATTTCACTTCATCCCGACGTAGAAGTTATGGTGGGGTTGTTTTTTCGGCCCAGGTGTCATTTTCAGGCACGGTTGATCTGTAGGCAGTAAGCAGTAAGCAGTTGGCAGTCAGTAAGAATCGTAAATCGTAAATCTGCAATCAGCAATCCACAATCCCGGTGGCTTCGATACGATTTGCAGCCAGATTGTTTTCTTTAACCAAAATAAAAAGCAAATCACTCAGCCACCTTCGATTCCTGTATATTTTTTAATCCGAAATCCGAACCGGAGCGAAGCGGAGTTCACCGAAGGTAAATCCCTTTAAACTTACGATATTTGCATGACATTTTTGCATCTGATGGCAATTTTCAGACGATTTACCGGCAACAGCATCATCACCCGCAGCATCCTGCTGGTCTCAATGGTGAGTTTCTTCAACGATATAGGCAGCGAAATGCTTTACCCGGTTATGCCGGTTTTCCTCCGGTCAATCGGTTTCTCTGTGCTCCTGATCGGACTGCTTGAAGGGATGGCAGAAGCTACGGCAGGCATCAGTAAAGGCTACTTCGGTAACCTTTCTGATAAGACCGGCCGTCGTGTGCCTTTTGTAAGGTTTGGTTACCTCCTCAGTGCTCTTGCCAAGCCCATGATGGCCGCCTTTACCTGGGTGTGGTGGATATTTGTTGCCCGTACCACCGACCGCCTGGGCAAAGGAATTCGTACCAGTGCACGCGATGCCCTGCTCAGTGATGAAACTTCTCCGGAAAACAAAGGCAGGGTCTTCGGATTTCACAGGGCATTCGATACCCTGGGTGCAGCCATCGGACCGATGCTGGCACTCCTTTACCTGCATTTCAGGCCCGGAGAATACAAATTGCTGTTCATCATTGCTTTACTGCCGGGACTTGTTTCGGTATTTATTACTCTCTTCCTGCACGAAAAGAAGAAAGAGAGACCTGTAATCAGTGTACGGCCAGGTTTTTTCAGCTTTCTGTCATACAGGCACAAAGCTCCCCTTCCCTATAAAATGCTGATCGGAGGACTGCTCGCCTTTACCCTGTTCAACAGCTCAGATGCATTTCTTCTCCTGGGTTTGAAAGAGCAGGGAGTCAGCGACACGACGATGATCGGGTATTACATCTTTTACAACCTGGTTTATGCCCTGGTTGCCTTTCCGGTTGGAATCCTGGCCGACAGGCTCGGACTTTACAGAACGCTGATTTCGGGTCTGATCTTATTTTCAGTGGTATACACGGGTATGGGATTCGCCTCGGGAATGTGGGTCTTCGGGTTGCTTTTTATGCTTTACGGAATATATGCGGCAGCAACCGAAGGAGTTTCAAAAGCACTGATTACCAATATCAGCCGGAAAGAAGATACCGCTACCGCCCTGGGATTCTACAATGCATTGTCCAGCATTTTCACCATGCTTGCCAGCACCCTGGCAGGTCTGATCTGGTTTAATTTTGGTTCTGCAGCCATGTTTATCGTTTCAGGTGCGGGAGTTACGCTTACAGCCATCTATCTGGCATGGGCACGACGGAAATATCAGTTAACAGTTAACAGTTAACAGATAACAGATAACAGGTAACAAGTAAGGAGTAGGGAGTAGGGAGTAATGAATAATGAGTTGTGAGCAAAACTATTAACTGTTCGTTGTTAGTTTTTAATTCGTTATACCAGTTATTGAGCGGCTTGTGGTGAGCTTGTCTGACTGGCGTCAGCCAGGCAGGCGCAGTCGACCTGCAGGGATGGTCAAAAAAATTGAAGTAATGAGTAGTGAGTCAGAGTAAGGATTAATGATCCAAACTGTTAACCGTTAACTGTTCGTTGTCAACTGAAAAGTCGCTCCATTTCCCCCTTGCTCCATCTATCCATTGAACTCCCGGCAAACCTCCAATGACATATATCTTACTAAAACCGGATTACAACTTCCAGCTTTTTTCCCGGAGCAACAAACATATTATCAACGGTAAATCCCAGAGGCAGTGTTGTTTTTCCGGGGCCACCAAGCTGACGCGGTGTAACTGACATGGCAACGGTTGAATGTGCGGGCAGTTCAATCGGATAGATCAGGTGGTTTTTCATGGCATCCTTTCCGGGAATCAACCTGAAACCAATGTCACTGTAATTGGTCAGGAAGATACTGTGTTTATCTGAACCTGAGGCCGCAGCATTCACCTCCTGTCCGACACAGGCTGCAAACAGGGCTTTGAGCCATTGCTGACGTCCATAGATATCCCCGTTGAAAACAACCACAGTATTTCCTTCGATCAGGGCATTTTTTACCCCTTCAACCGATCGTTCACGGGCAAAAACCAGGGTCAGAGGCCTTCTCAGCTTCCCTGTCGGACTATACTCCTGGTAGATTGATCCATGGATATCAGAATTTCCCATGATCGTCAGGTTTTTCTCCAGTGCCCACGCAAAGGCTTCCGGATAGTACTCCAGGAAATTCACGATCTCGATACCCTGTATCTGGCCTTGTTCGAGCAAAAGGGTATGCTCTTCAAACCATATTGTGGTATCGGGTTGTTGAGATTTCCAGCCTGGATGGTTCCAGAAGACAAATGCTCCCTGCCTTTTGGCTTCAGCGAAAGCATCCTGCCAGTTGGCCGTGTCAAGCTTATTGACATCCTTCAGAAAAACGGCATTTGAGTGTCCGGGAGGCATTTTACGGGTAATCTCCCCTCCCCTGATCAGAAGGATACCCAATTCCCTCGCCTTCTCATCAGCAAGGTTGAAAGGCCGGTTTCTGTCGGTGTTCACATCATCCTTAAATGGCTGATATTCTATATGGTCTGTAATTGCAATCACATCCAGCCCTTCCTGCCAGGCCTCAATCACCCTGAGGGTAGGCCATACGAGCCCATCTGAAAAGACCGTATGCATGTGAAAATCACCTTTCAGGGTATGGTAACCCGGAATATCAGGAATGGCGACATTGGAGCGGGGACCGTCCTGTGCAGATGCGGTCAGGTTGGCGAATGCCACCAGAAATAACAATATTTGCTTTTTCATGCCGGTTGTGGGTCTTTTAGCAGCAACAAAGATAGTGACTGAACTGCAATAAAAGCATAACCGGCGGGAGGATCAGAATCAGGGCCCGAGGCAGGGGGCAATACTGTCGCTGATGATCCTTGAAAAAATCAGGGCACCCTCATGATTCAGGTGACCAGGGTCTTTAAACAGGTGTTTGTGGTTCAGGAAAAGGGTATCCTGCGAAAAATCCCAGAAAGGAACGCCTTCTGCCTTACTCTGTTCAATGCAAATCTCCACATCGTCATTCCAGGTTGTTTTACAAAAGACAGGTGACCTCACGATAAAAACCCTGGCACCAGCACCCTTAGCCATCCGGATCAATTGCCTGAATGCTTTTATCTTCAGGGTATCCAGCCCGAATTCCGGTAAGTTGTCAACCGAATCAATGTCAGCCTGCCATCTGGCATTCAGTGGAACATATCCCCTGTCGTCTTTCTCCTTGATTTTATTAAATTCCAGATTCCCGAGGATGATTTGCTGTACCTGAGAACTAAAGGGGTATATTTCTGAAAGCAGTTTTATTTTTTCCCAGGGGCTTTTCAGATGGACAATCCATCTCAATTCCTCATGCTCCCTGTAGTATGGCAACAATGAAGATAAACGGGCATAGGTATTGTCGCCCAGCCTGAAGTCACCGGCATAATCGAGAATGATGACTTTTGGTTTATAGCGTTTCAGAATTGCTGTTAACACTGCCAGCTGATGGAAAATACCGGTTCCCTGCCGGCCTGTATTGTAAAATGACATCCCTGTACACTCTTCAAAAACATCGGGTACATAGTGGTGTGTTGCCCTGGATGATCCGAGAATCAGAAATTCTGCTGTCGTGGTGTTGATGGAATAGGCAGTGCGGTAATGAATCCCCGATTCTTCAAGAAAATAGTAATACCGAAGGGTTCTGCCAATGACAAAATCAAGGACAAAAACAGTTGCCGTCAGAAGCAGAATATTGATAATGATCCTTTTAACCATTGACATCAGAATTGAAAATAGATAAACTGGCCACTGTCAAGAATTCCTATCAGCAGGATAAGGATGATAACCAGGCTGCAACTGATTATCCGGACAATTTTCCTTGGATTGTCGAAAAGCAGTAACCTGCCCGGTCTGAATTCATCAAAAAAATCCTTAAGCATCAGCAGCGCCAGGGCAATTGATCCGTTGATAAATGTTGAAGGGGGGCCGAGGAACAAAGGTCCCGGATCAGTAAATATCCTCCGGAAAACCAGAAAAGCATCGTCCAGATTATCTGCCCGCCCGAAAATCTGGGAAACAGAGAACAGGAAGTAGGTGACACCCATACTCAAAACCAGATACCAGGCTTTGCGGTTCAATCCGTGTTTTGCTTCAAATACCGAACGCCTTTTATTGGTCAGTGCTTCAGTGCTCAGAAATATTCCCTGCATAAGACCCCAAACCACGAAAGTAAGGGCGGCACCATGCCATATACCGCTGATCATAAAGGTAATCATAAGCGCAATCACAATTCCCCATACTTTATATCTTCTGAAAGCGAAAGAAAGCGGGGTGTACACATAATCGGTAAGCCATGAAATCAACGAAATATGCCAGCGGCGCCAGAACTCCGACATGGAGCCGGCAAAAAACGGCCGGTTAAAATTTTGTATTACTCTTATACCCAATACATTGGCAACCCCGATGGCAATCAGTGAATATCCGCCGAGATCAGCATATACCTGAAAGGGATAAATCAGTGAAGCTACCAGCAGGGAAGACCCGTTGTGGTATTCAACATTGCTGTAAACTGCATTCACATACATACCAAGCCTTTCAGCCACAACCAGTTTCATATAATAACCCCATAATGCCAGTTTCAGCCCCTTTGAAAACAGGTCATAGTCGAAGGCCGGTGGTTTTCTGAACTGCGGCAGCATATTTCCTGCCCTCTCGATCGGGCCCGAAAGAATCAGCGGGAAAAATGAAACAAATAACCCCAGTATACCGGGATTCCTTTCAACTGTAATATCTTCATTATATACATCCACCATGTAACCGATGGCCATAAAGGTGTAAAATGAAATGCCGATCGGAAGAATAAGCCTCATTTCAGGTAATGGCCACCGGATATTCCAGTTTTCCAGTATCCCGAAAACCGCATTGTTGACTGCACCGAAATATTTGAAGAAGAACAGTGGCAGTAAAACCAAAAGAATATTGATGATCAGATAAAACCGCTTATGCCGTTCATCGGCAGTTTTAGCCATAAGAGTCGTAAAAACATAGGTAGTCAGGGTGACCCCGGCAACGAGAAGGGCATACACCGGCCGGATGTTGATATAAAAATAATAGCTGGCGGCAAGCAGGGTAACCCATCTGAACCTTGACGGGGTAATCCAGTAAAGTATTGCCAGAATCGGAAAAAAAATCAGAAAATTAAACGATGTAAAAACCATTCATGCGTTTTTTATGCCTGGATTTTCGAAATGATGGTCTGAACCATGTCGCCTACATTTCTCATTTTATTCAGGTCCTTAAGTTTGAATTTTACGGAAAAGTTGTTTTCTATTTCGGTGATAAGGAGCATATGAGTGAGTGAATCCCAGTTTTCAACATCATTGGCTGTCAGCTCATCGTTGAGTACAAGTGAATTGTTCCCAAAGATCGACCTGAAAATAGGTGTGAGTTTTACCAAAACTTCTGTTTTCTCCATGATAATTCTGTTAAGTTAAGTGGTGACTATATCTTTTTTCATTAAAATCTTTATGTTCGATGGCAAATACTGAAGGATTGCTTCGTTGAATGATTCCTTTCTGCCAACTTCGACAAAACCGGCTTTTTCATAAGTCCGGATGGAAGGAGTATTGCAGCTGAAAATCTGCGCCCATATTGTTGATACAGCCGGGTTGGTCTTTATCAGCCGGCCTGTGATTTCATCAGTAAGCAGTCCCAGCAGTTTATGGCCCCTGAATTCGGCGTCCACATATCCTGCACCGATCTGGATGGTTTCCGGATAATACTCAATGTGTATTTCACGGATCATACTGTTGAGCTCCATGGCCCGTTTGATGCATCTCTCCGGCAAGCTGTAATTAAGCAGGTTACCTTTGAGGATAGCTGACGGAATACCTTCTGAGCCTTCGATCCATGCACTTAATGCGGCAGCCGTTTTACCTCCGGATTCAGCAACCAGGAAACTCGATACTGACAATTCGCACCCGTCAATCTCCTCGGCCATCATGCCCGACAGATATACTTTCACTTCGGCTTCTGTCAAACCGAAAATTGTAGCATAGGATAGTTTATCCGTTCCGCTTTTTTCAGCTTCAACGATGGTCTCAACCAAAAACGGGATATCGCTGACAGCAGCCTTTCTGATAATGACATTCTCCATTACAATCAGCTCAGTTTACTTTTCAATTTTATGCGATCGACCTTCCCGCTTGTATTCAGGGCGAATGTTGGTTCAACCATTATTCTGGAAGGCATCATATAATAAGGCATTTTACTTTGCAGATAAGCCACAAGTTCAGATTCTTCCGAAAAGAAACCTTCGACAAAAAGGACGATTTCGGTATTTCCCAACTGATTGGCAACAGGAACAGCTATGGCATTCTGCCCTTTCAGAAACTCCCGGGCATGATATTCAACTTCACCCAATTCGATTCTGTATCCCTGAATTTTCACCTGGTAATCAAGTCTGCCTGCCAGCATGATATCCCCCTCATCATCAAAAAAACATGAATCACCGGTTTTATAATATCTTATTAAAGAGCCATTTACCTCTTTTTCAAAAAAAGAATCCCTGTTCTTTTCTGGATTCTTCCAGTAACCGGGTGTGAGCTGGTTTCCGCTGATGCACAACTCTCCTTTCTGATTCTTACCCAGGATATTGCCTTCATCGTCAATGATGATGGCATTCAATCCATCCATAGGCTTACCGATCGACAACATCCCGTTCAGTTGTTTATTTAAACCCTCCCGGTTAAATTTATGGTATGTACAGTAAATGGTAGCTTCAGTCGGACCATAAAAATCATAAATTTCAGCATTGGGAATACATTCCGACCATTCAAGCAGTAGATCGAGCGGCGAAGCTTCTGCCGTCACAATGTTGTACCTCATGCCCGGGATGCGGATTTCATCAAAGTATGGCCGCAGATATCTGATCATAGAAGGAGCCATGGCTCCGAAGGTGAGCTGATGATCTTCAAGTAATCCGTAAACGTAACTGTATTTTATCTGATCGTGGGGAATGGTATAAACACAAGCGCCCTTTATCAGCGGAACCAGGAATGACTGCACGGAAACATCAAAAGTCAGGTCAAAACACTGCAGGCATCTGTCTTTTTCATCAATCTGAATACCTGTTTTCGTGAATGAATCCATAAATGCACCCAGATTACCACGGCTTATCATAACACCCTTGGGTTTGCCGGTGCTTCCGGAAGTAAACAGCATATAGGCGAGCGAATCATCCGCAACTAATTTTGGATGCAGATTTATGATTCCGGATTGAAGTATTCGGGTTTCAATGATCTCTACATCTTTCAAAACAAAATCCTTACCTGAATCAAGCACCAGCGAGATTTCTGCCTGATCAATAATCTCCCTGCTTCGTTCAACCGGTTGATGGGGATGCAGCGGCACATATGCATACCCTTCAAGCCAGATGGCAAAAATGGATGCATAGGTTTCAATATCGTCATTAACAACCAGTCCGATGTTGGGACTTACTGTCAGACGAGCCTGCAGCGCATCACGCACCTTTGAAATGTACAGGGCAAACTGGTTGTAGGTATAATATTGCTCCTGTATATAGAAAGCGTGGTGCGTTTCAAATTTTTCAAAAATTCCATTAAGCGGATCAAGAATTGATTTTAAAAACATCATTTCCCCAGTTTAGCTTTGCTTTCCGGATAAAAATACCTCAGTATCAGAACCATTTGCTTCAGCCCTGAATTTTTAGTCATATCCACAAGAATAAAAGTTATAAGCACACATGTTCTGTACCGGTTTTCTTAAATAATACCTCTTTTGAACTTAACCCGGAATATACAAAATATCAGGTTTTGAATAAATCATCTGGCATTATTTTTTTTGAGTTTTGGTTCATTCTCAAATTCAGACCAGAATATCATCAGGATCTTCAGCAGCGATAAGAATTTTTTAGTTTTTGAATTTGAGCAAACCTTAATACAATTCAGACTGATAAAATTTCACATTTTGAATTATAGCTGTCGCAAAAGCCTTTATTTATTCATATTTCTTCCCGATAGAAACCGGGATCGCTCAGTAAGACCAATAATTGATCATCATTTGTCAGGCTGAATGGTTCCGATAGCCATCAGAACGAAGCCTATGCCGGCTTTTAAGACAACCTCAATATAATGAGTTTAGCAAATTTAAACAGCCTATCAGTTCATGAACAAAAAAAAGCATGAAAAAGTTTCATGTAAGATATATTAAATTATCTGCATCGTATAATGCCGGCCAGTATTAACACAAATAGAAGCCCGGTCAATAATGTATGATTATAAGTTCTTTGGAAAGTGGACAAAGAAGACAGACTGTCCGGAATTATTACCTGATCTATTTCTCAGGATTCTTATTTTCGGAGACAAACGACTCCACTCTGCCCGGCAATCCAAAATTTTCAGGGAAACGGGCTTTTTTATCTTTATAGAAACCTGTGATCATCAGGAGATCTGCATCATAATCACCACTTGGATAGAAAGCAGGGCCAAAGCCACCCTCTTTCTTCCCGTAATCAAGAAATCCCATAACGACAGGTACGCCTGCACTGTGTGCAAGAAAATAAAATCCCCGCTTCCAGTTCCGGTTATGACGCCTGGTACCTTCAGGGGTGATGGTGAGTATAATCTCACTTCTCCGCTGAAATTCCTCGGTAAGTTGATGTACTATATTACCACTGTGACCACGGTCGACAGGAATGCCACCCATGGCTCTGAGAATAGGTCCGGTGAACCGGTTAAATGCTTCCTTTTTTATAAGAAAATAGGAACTATATCCCAGCGAGCAGTAACCAAGCCAACCATATAAAAAATCAATATTCGAAGTATGCGGCGCCATCATCACCACACATTTGGGTGTGTTTTCAGGAATATTGCCGACGATATTCCAGCCGAGTATTCTGAGTATCAGTAAAGCTAATTTCTTCTTAATCATACCTTTGCAGGATCATCACCTGGCCTGTTGATAAAGTTATCGCGGCTCCGGCAAACTTCCGATGCAAATATAACAGCCCTGCCGATTGCTTCGTCCCAAAAGGTGGCGGAAAGTTCATTTTTTACCATTCCGTGTAACCTGGTTACAAAACCGGAATTGAAGCTATCACCGGCTCCGATTGTACTGACTACTTCAACCTGAGGGACATCAAAGTGCTTCAAAATGCCTTTGGAAAATACATCCACACCTTCCCTGTTCCGGGTATATATGAGGTGGCTGCAGCCATGTTTCCGCGTGAATTCCCATGCCCGGGATGCATCCATAGCACCGGCAATCAGTCTGAAATCCTCGTCGGAGCCCCTGGTGATATCAGCGATGCGGATGTTCTCGATGATAAATGGCATTGATTCCTCCAGTGTACCTATATGTGGTTTTCTGAAATTCGGATCGTAACATACCCAGGCACCGGCCCTTGCTGCTGCCATGGCAAGACGGGCGATATTCCTCCGGTTTCGGGGATTCACCGAATAAAATGATCCGAAAACAAAAACATCTCCGGCACTGAACTGCGGGATGGGAAAATCAGGTGCCTGTTCAGGGGAATGGTGATAGAACTGATAGGTTGCATCACCTGCTTCATTCAGGAAAGCCAGCGCAAGGGTGGTGTTTCCATTGTAACGCTTGAGAAACTCCGTTGAAATTCCGTTTGAATCAAGAAAATCAGTGATCAGTGAACCGACCGTATCAGAGCCTGTTTCACTGATCAGACTTACCTTGTTTCCAAACCGGGCAGCAGAAACAGCTACGTTAAGCATACTTCCACCAGGGACAGCCCACCGTGGCTGTCCATCCGAAAATACAATGTCATAAAGGCTTTCACCAATGCACCAAATCATAATAGCTGACAAATAATAAACACAAGTTAACAGTCAACAATGCTTTCTCTTTCATTTTAATATTCAGGAAGCACATCTCAAAGCCCATTACAGGCAATCCGGAAACTGGTTTGACAACGGCTTTCTTTCAAAATTCCTTAGCTACCCCCATGCCGATATTCATCAGGCTTCCTTTAAACTTCTGATCTGATATTTAGCAGCCGCTTCCGTGAAGAACACAAATTGAAGCATGAAATAAAGCCATTGCTGTCAGGACAGTTTTGCTTATTCTAATCTTATGAATATTAATGTATCCTTTTCAACTACTTGATTTTCCGGGTTTATGAAGAAGTTACCCATTGCAAATTTACCATCACCAGGTAAGATTTTAAAATAATATGACTGAAATGATGCGCTTGACAGGAACCAGTACAAAGCGATACTATCCTGAGAAAGTTTGTACCAATAATAACCAGAATAGTAATCCGGTAGTTGATAGCCTTCTGTTATTCTGAACCCTCTTTTTAATTCAAAAACAGGATGCTGACCATCGTATTCAGGTGAAAAAACAATGGTATCAGATTTTTTCCCGGATTCAATCCAGGTACCGGTTAACGGACTTTTCTTTAATGTGTTTTTTTGGCAGGATGCATTACCAAACAGCACTGTCAAGAGAAAGCCCATCAGGATTAATTTAATGATTTTCATTGGATTGGATTTCAATTTGGTTTGCGCTCAGTGAAACTTTCCTGTTTGCCCCAGACTAAAGGTTACTTACGTGCCTGTATCACTTTAACCGTATTGCTGATGGTATTATTATTCCGGTCGCGCACATTCAGCCGGCACAGATAAAGACCATTACGCACAAACACCCCGGCAACATTACGACCATCCCATTGTATATTACCTGCTGTATATCCTTCTGAGGCAACCGAAATGGGACCAATCACCCTGACCAACTCTCCGGTAAGTGAATAAATGTTCATCTCTACATTGAACACTGCATCAAACTGGTTGTGGCCAAAGCTGAACAAGACATCGCCGACAGAAGGGTTAGGATATGCTTTAACTTCATTTACAGCAAGAATGATGTTTCTTTTTACTATAAATTTTATACTTGCAGAAGACGAATTATTAAAAACATCCCAGGCTTTGAGTGTAAGGGTGTGTTCCCCGTCTGCAAGGTTAAAATACTGGTATCTCACCATACCCGACTGGTAACTGTCGAGGTCTGCAACATAATAATCATTCAGCAGTACTGAGCTGTAGCTATCCCCGTCAATGGTCGCTACAATATCGTGGCCGATCCCGTTTCCCGCAGTGTTAATTCCACTGTTGTCATAAAGGAAGGCAAGCAATTTGGGATTTTCGCTGGTGTATCCACCATTCAGGAAGGTTGTGTCATTGATGAACAGCTTGATTTCAGGGCCTGTATAATCTGTCTCGGGTTGGTTTACAGAACCACCGATGATTATATCATTATAATAACCGTGGGCATCTTCTGTTCCGTTTGAGGCATAATAACTGATTTTGCCTTTGCCAAAACTGTAATCAATATCGCGCGGAACCGGAAATGAAAATGAAAATTTACCTTCTTCAACCGATGCTTTACCCTGATAAAGTATGCTTTTCTGTACCATGAAATCAACTGCATAACTGTCGTTGTCCTGCCCAAGGGTGCGCACTTTTGAAGGTTTATCGTACACTTTCACATACACAACACCATTGAATCCAGTCAGTAACTGGTCATTCACATCATGGACTTCACCCTGAACAGTTGCCAGGGTGTTGGCAAAGAGGGTATCGGCCGATACCGATGTAGTGACGACCTGGTGTTTCGGATACGGCAACCGGAGGGAAGGATCACCGAAAAGAGTCAGGTGCCTGTTGTTGGCCGAAAGCGAATTATCGTTTTTGGTATATCTGAGAATATCTCCAAGCCTTGGATATATACCGGCTTCAGCATTCATCATTGTATCAATAAAACTCAGGTTCAGTGCAGCATTGTAAGAGGCAAATGCCAGGCGGGTTGTTGTGATCATTGACATTGCCCCACCTTCAGGGTTCAGAAATACCAGTTCACCGGCTGAAGTATGAACCGGATTATCGAAACGCGAAAATTCACAGGTTGCTGTAAAGAAAATACCCATCCTGTCAAAATTAGTCCAACTGTTAATATCCGAAATTTCCAGCACCCGCTCATCAGCCCAGCCAACTTCTCCTCCGTGGCCTATATAGTTTGTCAGCAGTGCACCTTTCTCAACACGGGTAACTATTTCACGGTTCACATCAGGATATCGGCTGCCTCCGGGGGTCGATTGCTGTTTGTATGCATCAAAATATATTTTTTCCACATTATAAACCGGATGGCTTTCATCTATCCGCTCAATCAATCCTTCAGCCTGTTCAAGGTGCAGGTTTTTATTCTGATCATCTGCTATAACAATCAGGGTATTACGCCAGTCGCCATGAGTAATGGCCGGATTATTCAGGTAATGTTCAATTTTATCAACAACCACTTTAGCCTGTTCCTTTGTACGCACAGGCAGACGGCCGGTTGCCACATCCAATAAACCGGTGGTCTGATTGGCACCTTCTCCTTCGTCAAGCAATCCATAGTAGTCATCTGAGAGAAAGGATGCGACAGGCCTCACCGAGTTATCGCTCTGAAAAGTAGGAATAAAGCATGTATTTCCATTGATTCTGCTCTTAACATCATACGAAGCATTGCCAAATAACAGCAGATATTGCGGAAACGCCCCTTCGCTACCACGGTCATACAACATTTTCATAAAATCACGGATAGCTGTTATATCCTGAATGCCTGAGGAAAACTCATTATAAATTTCAGGCAATGAGACTACAACAACCGAAACATCATTGCTGTTGTTATGAAGCATAGCCAGTCGCCGGGCTTCTTCTTCAAATTCCGGATGTGTAATAAGAATCATATCATAGTTACCTGTTGCGTGCAGGTTCTGATTGGTTATTTTTCCATCCGGTATTACCGGCAGGAATGAGGTACCGTCGAAAGCAATCATTTCAACAAGTTTATCGGTGGCCCGCGTGAAAGTATACTGGTTTCCGACTTTCGTCAATTGAACGGATTTAACATCGGTATTGTTGCTGACATCCCATATTGTCAGCCCGTTAACTGCGTTATTCATGGTAAAAGATGTAATCCTGTCGGGTCCCACACTGCGGGGGTCACGAAAAGCCATCTGGCCTCCACTGAACCTCAGGTTGCTCCTTACATTGAGGGCAACAAAATCAATCCAGCAAAGCGCTGTATTATTGGGTGGATTAAACCTGACCTGCACATTCAGTGTACCGGATGTTGCTGTAGAAGTGGACGAAGTGGTGAGTTCGCGGGCGAAATCGTTTGAACCGGTAATTCCTGCCATGGTATGTGTCGCCACCACTTCACCATTCAATAATATATTATACGAAAGCTGGGAACTTGCTCTCCCTGCTATACCATATCGCAACACCACAGGCTCACTCAGATCCATATCAGGAAACTGATAGGAAGGCAGGTCAAAAGTACGGGTGTAATAGTCAAGCTTTTCACCAAACCATTTGCGCCCACTCTTGATCAGGTTGAGGTTATCGTTTTCATAAGCCACATAATCGGTGTATGCTACAGAATAATAATTGGGTTCCCCGGGAAGAACTTCTGCAAGCTGAACCCTCTTCCCCATTTCAGGGCCGATGGTAACAAAATAACAGGCTTCATCAGCGTAATAGTGTGTCAGGTGCTCCATCCGTCCTGAAAATGGATTCATATTCCAGGAGCGTGTTCCTTTACCATAAAACAGAACATAATCTCCCTGGACAAAAACACCGGGATTGGCCGAAACAACTTTAATTGCATTTTCGGCCAGATCATCAATACGTTCAGTTCCGGCAGCTTCATTGAGCATTGAACCACCGTTGCCGAATATCCGGATAAGGTCTGGATTCAACCCTTCCATAGGAATCCCCATATTCCGGAGGTCATCGAAAGTTAATTTGTATATTCCGCTCTCGCGGATGCGAATCTTATACCAATCACCTGTAGCCAATACCGAGTTGGAAGCATAGATTTGACCGTTTTTTACATGCTTTTCAACTTTCTCATAGTCAAGTTCCAGGGTAAAAGATTTAATCTTGGCAAAGCTCCCTGTTGACGGGTCTATCCCAAAAGGCGACATACTGAATACTGCCTGTGGCTTCCCCCTTTCCAGCATAAGGCTTGCGCGGGGATCAGGTGAAACAGGATAATCATTTGCCGGAATGAGTTTTTTTTCATTGTCTGTAAGCAAAGTGTACTCAATCTGTTTGATGCGGGTACTTACTGATACTACTCCGGCCGGTAGCGCAAAAACACGGCAGAAAGAGGGTAAAATATTCTCAGGAAGAAAAAGGTAACGGGCATTTTGGAAAGAAGGAGCAAGTACACTGGTATCATAGCCCATGACGAGAGGCACAGGGGCCTCCCATTCAATTGAGATCCGGTCAGATATCTGCGCCCGGATAACTCCTGCAGAAGTAAATAAGATGAGTGATAAGAGAATGTGTTTCAATTTCATCTTGATGGGTTTGTTTTGCTTAAAAGAGGTTAACGTGCAATAATAATTTTAACGGATTTTTCTGACGAAAGTCCGGTTTCGGTTTTTATCCGGAGCCTGCCGATATAAAATCCGTTGGAAAGCAGGTATCCTTCACTGCTCCGGCCATCCCACCCGAAAACAGTAGTACGGAAACCCTCTGCAAGGATTTGGTTGTCCAGAGTTGCAACCTTGCTTCCTGATAAGGTGTAGATATCCAGTTCTGCAATAAGTTCCTGCCCTGCCTGGTTGTGTTCAAATTCGAAAGTTATCTGGTCGTTCATCGGATTTGGCCAGGCTTCAAATCTACCGAGAGTAAGTTCACCAGAACCGGCAACCACAAATTCAGTTGTTGCCTCCGATGAATTATTGTTGACATCCCAGACTTTGACCCTGATGGTGTGGTGTCCGGCTGAAAGATTGTGAAAAGGAAAAGTAATGACCCCGCTTTTGTAAGTATTCAGGTCGGATTGATAGAAATCGTTGAGAATAAAAGGATTATCGCTCTGTTCATCAAGTATGGCTACTATATCATGCCCAATGCCATTCCCGATGGTATTGACCCCGCTGATATCCTCAACAAAGGCGAGCATAACCGGATTCTGATCAGTATACCCCCCCGGTTTAAACTTCCTGTCATTCATAAACAGTGAAACCTCAGGCCCGGACTGGTCTTCAAGTTGTCTTTCGCTGAAACCGCCAACAACCAGATCGTCGAAATATCCTGCCGCATCCCTCAAACCATCGGTAGCATAATAACTGATCTTACCGGGGCCAAACTGGTACGCAATATCCCTGGGAACAATAAATGAAAAAGTAAACATACCATCAACCGCATTAACTTTTCCTTTATAAATTATGTTGCGGCGGACACTGAAAGTCATTGGTGAAGACCCGTCCGATCCAAAGGTTTTCACCATATTTTTCTTATCATAAACGACAGGGATAACCAAACCGTTGAAATCAGAAATGCGGTTGCCCTGGTGGTCAGCAATCATCCCGCTGATGGTTATCTCGCTAAGGGCTTTTAGCGTATCTGTGGATTCATGAATATCTCTGCCGTTAATCTCAAGAGTAATGACGTTAAAAGCCGGATATGCCATTTTCATGGCAGGATCACCAAGAAGAACAAATTTCTTACTGTTGTTATCGGCTCCTGCTGCAAGTTTCGAGATTCTGATAAGGTCCCCCAGGTGAGGCATTTCACCTTCCACCGGGCTAAAGGCAATGTCATAGAAGCTTCTCGCAAGCGAGAAATTAGGCGTACCAAAGGTCGGTCTCGAGGTGGTAAAAAGCGCTATGCCACCTCCATTGGGATTAAGAAAAACAAGTTCGCCGGCCGATTGCATCAATGGATCGTCGTACCTGCTGAATTCGCAGGTAGCAGTCATAAATACAGGCATTCGGTCATAATTGGTCCAGCTATTGATATCAGCTACTTCAAGCACACGCTCATGTGCCCAGCCGACTTCGCCCCCATGGCCGGTGTAATTCATAATAAGCGCACCTTTGTCCATCCTTTGATTTATTGCTTCCGTCGCATCCGGAATGCGTTGTCCGCCGGGTGTCGAAACCTGGCTGTAGGCATCAAAGAAAATCTTATCAACATTAAAGTTACTGTAAGTGGTATCAATCATGGTTGCAATCATGTCGGCCTGTTGCATGTGACTGTTTCCATCGCCGTCATCTGCAACAAATGAAATAACATTGCGCCAGTCACCATGCGCTTTATCCGAAGCCGTAGCATAATATATTATTTTGTCAACTGCCATTGTGGCTTCAGCAAGCGTTTGAACCGGCAACCTGCCGATTCCGATATCAGGTACATCCGAGGCCAGTCCGCCTTCGTTATCATCCAGACAGCCGAAGAAATCATCCGTTGCATAGCTGGTTACCGGATGGAGTGATTCAGGCGACTGAAATGTAGGAATATAATTCGTATTCCCTCCAATGCGGTTCATCGGATCGTAGGATGCATCCCCGAAAAGCAGCAAAAACCGGGGTTTATTGGTTTCCCCGGCACGTATCCGGAGCATCCTCATAAAATCCCTTATCGCACTGATATCCTGGCTGCCACTTGAAAACTCATTGTAAATCACCTGAGGTTGTATGACTATAACATCAAGATTACTTTGCTGGGCATGAAAAGTAGCCAGCCTGGCAGCTTCCTGTGCGAAATCAGGATGTGTTACAATTACCATTTCATAACCCGATAGTCCATGAAGGTTTTGATTTGCAACTTTTTCAACGAAAACGGGCTTCAGATAGCTTTGATCATCACTTAGAATATATTCACGGAGGGTGTCAGCCAACGCTTTAAAAGAAACCTGTCCGCCTGAAGCCACAACATTAATGAAGCCCGGGCTAAAAGGATCGGTAACATCCCAGAGTAAAACGGGCTTATTCACTTCCGAAATCCTGTACTCGGCGACACCCTGAAGACCGGTACGCCTGAAAGATAACTGTCCGCCGGCATATTTTAGCTTTGCATTTGCATTTACCTCTATAAAGTTAAGCCATCCGAGTGAAGAACTTGAAGGCTTGTTAAATTTAAGGTTAAATCCTGAAGAAAATTCGGGTTGATCAATCAGGAAGGTTTCGGTACTGACCTTGGCATATGCGGTGTTATACTCTGCAACAACAGGTGATACATAAAGATTAAATATTTTGCCAGCTGCTTTTAAAGTAAATGTGCTGATTTGGGTCGCCCTGGCTGCAACACTTAGACGGACATAAGCCTGCTTGGAAACATCGGGATCAAAACCATTGAAAGTATAATCTCTGTCTGTAATAATATCAAACACATCACCATACCATTCCTTGCCCGATTTAATCAGATTGGCATCATTCGGTTGGTAAGCCTTAAACCAGTCATAAGTTGTGACTGTGACTGCCGGCGTAGATGAAGGCTGAGGAAATTCCTGAATTCTTTTTCCGGCCTCCTCCCCTGCAGTGATATAATAAAATGTATTTCCCGAATATAAGTGAGACTTATGCTCAAATAAGCTGGTTTCCGTATTGAATTTCCACCTGGTGGGCCCCTGCGCATAAAAAAGTAGATAATCACCGGCATTAAAAATACCATCGCCACCATCGGAAACCAGAACAGGTATCTCAGGCAGGTCATCATGCCTGAAATCTCCGGCTTTTTCAGGCAACATACCACCTGCATGCCCATGAATTCTGATATTCGCCGAATTCATTCCTGCAACCTGCATACCCATGGCCGTAAGATCATTGTAATTAAGCTGATGTAACCCCGTTTCACTGACGGACACACGGAACCACTCCCCTTTACTGAGAACTGAAGCAGGCGCATATTCCTGTTTATTTCCGGTTTTAAGTTGCCTGCTATTATCGGTGGCAATCTCAAGTCGGTAGGCAATCAGTTTTTCCGGTTTCCCGGATAAAGGATTTCTGCGTAAGGGGATAAATGAGATGCGGAGCAGCGGCTTACCACGGTCAAAAACCATCTCATAACTAAGTTCCGGATCAGGAGGTAATGTTGTTACAGCATTTTCTTCAAATGCACTCATCTCATCACTGCTCATCGATTCAAATTGTGTTTCTGTCAGCTTCACTGAAGTTACCAACGACCCAACCTGCCGGTAAACTGAAAGCAATGGCCACCCGTTGCCGGAAGTATTGGATGATCCTTCACAATTCAGGTAATATTTTGAACTTCCGTCAGGATATACTTCATGATAAGGCTCAAACCACCTGATGGTTTCCTGGGAATATAACGGATACACTGCAGATATAGTCAGCAGCAGCATTAAATAAATACCTATATAAAGCGGTCTGGTAACAGACTTCATAATAACACGGTTTAGATTGGTTAATGCCGGTTTCGTGAATTCAGGTAGCCGGGGTATTACATTTCTTAATTCTGATGATTATTAAACATGAACATATTTGTTACACAATAGGTTCAAATATTGTATCTTTGCCGGGTGCTGAAGGAATTCAAAAATATCTTTGAGCATACTAACGGAAAAAAAAAACCGTTATTGCAGCAAACAAGGGATAAATATCATATTTTTTAAAGAGCTGACGTACGATATTAAAAAATATTCGTAATATTGGCTGCCGAAATTCCAAATTAACATGAGATTTAAGTTACTCCTGATATCGCTCGTACTGTTAACCGGCAGCCTGGTAAGCGCGCAGGATGCTTCATTTTCGCAGTATTATGGTAATCCCATGTACCTTAACCCGGCGTTAACAGGGCTTAAGATATGTCCCAGACTTACATTGAATTACCGGAATCAATGGCCTTCAATCCCTGCCAGTTTTGTAACCTACTCAGCCGGATATGACCAGTATATTGAAGCAGTTTCCGGAGGTGTGGGAATTCTGGTAATGTCAGAAAATCAGGCTGTGGGGACTCTGACCAATACTCAGGTAAGTGCGCTTTACTCATTCAGGCTTAATCTGACGAAAAACCTGACCATGAATGCTGGTTTTCAGGGAACTTACATGCAAAATAAACTTGATTGGAGTAAATTGAGGTTCGAAGATCAGCTGGAATTCTCTTCAGATAACAATATTCCGCTTCCGCCAACCGGAGAAAGTCCTCCCGACAGGCTTAACAGTGGGTTGATTGATTTTTCAGCCGGGATGGTTTTCGGATACAACGAACGCCTTTACGGGGGTGTCGCAGTCCACCATCTGACCCAGCCTGACAATTCTTTTTACAGCAACGGCGACAGTAATCTTGAAATGAAAATAACCGCCCACGCCGGTGCCCTCATCGATATGAGAAACGGACTCCGCACAGGCGAAGTTGAAGACCTCAGCCTTTCACCCAATGTGATGTATCAGCAGCAGGGCAAGTTTCATCAGTTAAATCTTGGAATGTACCTCAATATTTATCCTTTCGTTGCCGGAGCCTGGTTCAGGCACAATTTCGAGAATCCCGATGCAGTAATCGCACTGATCGGTTTTCAGCAATCAAAGTTTAAAATCGGTTACAGTTACGATTATACAGTATCACGGCTAACCAATGCAACCGGTGGTGCTCACGAAGTTTCTCTGGCCTGGCAGTTCGACTGCGGACAAAAAACTGTTAAGCAGAAGGCAATAAAATGCCCCAGATTTTAGTTAACTATATTCAACAAACAATAAAAACCTGAAATGATCAGCTACAGCAACATCTATCAGAAAATTTGCATCATCTCATCCGTCCTGATTATTGCAACTTCCTGTTCAAAAGATTCTTCCAAGACTACAGGGTGGGATTACAATAATCCGAAAAACGGGGGTTACCAGGTAAATACGAATTACGGCGATCAGCCGTTAGGACCTGGTCTGGTAATGGTTGAAGGCGGTACCTTTACCATGGGCCGTACTACCGATAACCCGATGTATGAGTGGGATAACATCCCGCGCAGAGTTACTGTGCCAACATTTTACATCGATCAGACTGAAGTAGCCAATGTTGACTATGTGGAGTACCTATATTGGCTTAGCCGTGTTTTTGGCACCGATTATCCTGAAGTGTACCGCAAAGCGTTGCCAGATACCCTGGTATGGCGCGAGAAGCTTGCTTACAACGAGCCACTGGTCGAAACTTATTTCAGGCATCCTGCCTACCGCAACTATCCGGTGGTAGGTGTAAGTTGGATACAAGCCAATGAATATTGCCTGTGGCGCACCGACCGCGTCAACGAAATGATGCTGATCCGCGAAGGAATCCTCGATTTCGATCCCGATCAGCGCAACGAAAACAACTTTAACTCCGAAGCATATCTTGCCGGTCAGTATGAAGGACTTGTCAACAAGCCATTGAAAGACCTCAATCCAAGCGGTACCGGTGAACGCCGTGCCCGTCTGGAAGATGGAATCATGGTTCCGAAATACAGACTCCCAACCGAAGCCGAATGGGAATTTGCCGCACTCGGACTTGTCGGAACAACAGTTTATGAACGCGTTGTTGAACGTCGTGTTTATCCATGGAACGGAACCATTGTACGCTCAGATCAGAAAAAATATTACGGTCAGTTCCTGGCCAACTTTAAACGTGGCCGTGGAGACTACATGGGTGTTGCCGGCAGCCTGAACGATGGAGCCGATATTCCGGGAGAAGTAGGCTCTTTATGGCCGAATGATTATGGCCTTTTCAATATGGCCGGCAATGTTGCCGAGTGGGTGCTCGATGTTTATCGTCCCCTCACTTTTGAAGATATGGCCGATTATGCTCCTTTCCGTGGCAATATATTCACAACCAAGGTTACGGATGAAGAAGGTTTCCTGGCTCCGAAAGACAGCCTGGGCCGTATTAAGTACCGCGAAGTAACCACTGAAGAGAGCAAAGACAGGTTTAATTACAGAAGCGCCAATCAGGTTAATTATGTAGACGGTGATTACCAGTCGACCATCAACCCTGACTGGACAACCACCCCTGCCGATACTGTCAACACGACCAACCTGATGTATGAGTTTGGCAAGACTTCACTGATCAGCGATAAATCTAGGGTATATAAAGGTGGTTCCTGGAAAGATCCGGCCTACTTCCTGAGTCCTTCCACCCGCCGTTATATGGACGAAAATCAGGCTACCAATTTTATTGGTTTCCGTTGCGCCATGGGCCGCGTCGGTGGCGCTTATTCAGGAAAGAAAAAATAGTCTGTAACATACTGAAGAAATTAATGCCTGACCCATCTGTTTTTACAGATGGGTTTATTTTTTGTTTTGATGAGATGTCCATCCGATTATTCCCTAAATTCGGTAAGGCTTTTCAATGGCAGCAAAACGATTGCAACCCGGATCTAATATGCACAAAACCAGTTCCGAAGAACTATTTGCCCGTTACCGGCAACATCCATATATCAGCACCGACTCTCGCATTGCCCAGCCGGGGAGCTTGTTCTTTTCCCTTAAAGGTGACAATTTCGATGGTAATCAATACAGCCGGAATGCCCTTGATAACGGGGCCGCTCTTGCAGTAATCGACAACCCGTCCTTCTATGTTGATGAAAGGACCCTTCTGGTAGATGATGTACTCGCTTCGTTGCAGCAACTGGCTTCCGACTTCCGGTCATCCCTCAGGATTCCGGTAATCGGAATAACCGGAACCAACGGAAAAACGACCACCAAAGAACTGATGGCAGCCGCTTTATCGGCCAGGTTCGTCACCCATGCCACTACCGGCAACTTCAACAACCACATCGGGGTACCGATTACCCTGCTTACCATAAAGCCGGATACTGAAATAGCCGTGGTTGAAATGGGTGCCAATCACATCGGGGAAATCGCCACACTCTGCCGGATTGCCAGACCTACCCACGGAATTATTACCAACATCGGGAAAGCCCATCTTGAAGGATTTGGCAGTGCCGAAGGGGTGATCAGGGCAAAGAGTGAGCTGTACAATCACCTGCGCCTGTTCGGAGGCACTGTTTTTGTCAATGCCGACAATCCTTTGCTTATGTCGCTCACCGGTGATATGGAAAGGGTAACCTATGGCGAAAACAACAATGCCTCTTTCAGGGGTTCTGTGAACAGGGAAGAAACCATGCTCTGCTTCACCCTGCAAACACCTTCAGTTCAAACTGTATCGACAAAACTAGCAGGCAGCTATAATTTTGAGAATGCAATGGCCGCCCTCTGTATTGCAAGGCACTTCAGGGTTGGACTAACCGCTGCCATTCAGGCTGTCGAGAATTATGTGCCGAAAATGAACAGGTCCCAGATCATCATTACTGACAGGAATACTTTGGTTATGGATGCCTATAATGCCAATCCTTCGAGTATGCTGGCAGCCCTGGTCAATTTCTCACGAATAAAATCCGCTAAAAAAATTTTGTTGATGGGCGATATGTTTGAGCTGGGATATGATGCACAGGCTGAACACATAAACATACTGGAATCAGCCATCAGCTTTTCATTTGATGCCATTATCACAGCTGGTCCCTGTTTTGCGGAAGCTGCGAAAGGGAAAGCCGGAGTCACCTCTTTTGAAACAGTCACTGAGCTGAAAGCCTATCTTCTTGAACATGAAATCAAAGACGCCTTCATCCTTGTCAAAGGATCAAGGGGAATGAAACTGGAATCAATAACTGAAAACCTGTAGGAAGATGAGTAAGGTTGTTGAAGCCATCGGAATAATGTCAGGTACCTCCCTTGATGGTCTTGATATGGCATGGTGCAGGTTTGAGAACGATAACCGACGGTGGGATTTCCGGATACTAAAGGCCAAAACCATCCCCTACCCTGCCTTCTGGCAGGAAAAACTGGCAACTCTTTATTCTGCAGATGCACTTACCCTCGCAGTGGCCAATACCGACTATGGGCACTGGATAGGTAAAGAATGCAGGAAATTTATACAGGGAGGCAGGCACCTGCCTCTGTTGATCGCCAGTCATGGTCATACCATATTTCACAGACCGGATAAAAAAATGACCCTTCAGATTGGAAGCGGTGCAGCCATCGCTGCTGAAACAGGGATCACGACAATTTGCGATTTCAGGAGCCTTGATGTTGCCCTCGGCGGGAATGGCGCACCTCTTGTACCCATAGGCGACGATCTGATATTCGGAAATTATTCAGCCTGTGTGAACCTTGGTGGATTCGCCAACCTTTCCTGGAAAAAGGAAGGGAGGCGCCTTGCCTGGGATATTTGTCCCGCCAACTTTATCCTCAACCGGGAAGCCGCGAAAATGGGATTGGCCATGGACACATCAGGGATGAACGCAAGAAACGGCACACTGGATCAATCCCTTCTTGACAAATTGAACGAACTCCCGTTCTACAGGCAGCCCGGCCCGAAATCGCTTGGCCGGGAATGGACCGAAACCCATGTACTCCCGTTGATTGAAGCCTCAGCCCTTCCGGCAGAGTCGGTACTCCGTACCTTTACCGAACACATTGCCGTGCAGGTCAGCAATGCACTTTCCCTTGCTGACGAGGGTGAAGCACTATTTACAGGCGGAGGAGCGCACAATACATTTCTTATGGAACGGATCGAAGCCCTGAACAGCCTGAAAATAGTTGTTCCTGACAAAGAAACGGTAGATTTCAAGGAAGCTCTTATTTTCGCCCTGCTTGGTGTCCTGCGCTTCCTGGGCGACGACAACTGTCTGTCTGAAGTTACCGGGGCATCGCGCAATTCCTGCGGCGGAGCAGTATACATTTCATGATCTCCTTTATCCCAATCCCAGCCTGACCGGAATAATACCCAAAAATTAATTTTATTATGAACATTCGTTCATAATAATTTCATACTTTTGTATGGTTCACCCAAAAAGGGTAAGATAATTGATAACAAAATTCAAATTTTCCAGGTTATGAAAATAGCAGTTCCAAGCAACGATGGAATCAACATTTCAGCTCATTTCGGTCGCAGCAAAGGTTTCATCATTTTTGACACAGATGGCAACCGGATCAGCGGCAAACAATACATTGACAACACCATTACAGGACACGCGCAGGGTCATCATCATGAAAGTGATCACCCCCACGGAGCGCAGGGAGATCATTCCCACTCACATGCCGGTATTCTTGGAGCGCTGGCCGGATGTGAAACCGTCATTGCGGGAGGAATGGGCCAAAGACTCTACTCAGATCTTCAGGCAGCCAATAAAAAAGTATTTGTTACCAGAGAAGAAGATGCAGAAAAAGCAGTCATGCTATTCCTGAGCTCAGAGCTGGATAACAACCCTGACGTTTGTTGCAGGCATTAACCTCATACCTTAATCAGGACGGTAACAATTCCTGAGTTGGGATTAGTATTGACTGACCTCTGTATACGGGTAACTATGTTTCACTATTATCCAACTGTTCGTCAAAATAAAAATCACAGGGCAGAGATATATGAGAAAATGTTTAATATTAGTAAATCTGGTATTGGTGTTGGCCGGGTTTGCAACTGAACCGGCTTTCGCCCAATCGCTGAAAGATACAATCATCAGACTTCCGGCTGTTGAAATCACCGATACGCTCTATGGGCGCCTGATTCAACGCAGCCTGATCGGACGGCTTCAGCTTGAACAATCACCGGTTGCTGATGTAGCTGAATTGCTGAAAAAACAGCCCAATGTAGGCGGTATTCGCAGGGGTGGATATGCTCTTGATCCGGTGATCCGTGGCTTCAGGTATTCACAGATAAACATTCATCTCGATGATGGTATTCATATAGAAGGAGGCTGCCCCAACAGGATGGACCCGGTACTTTCCCACCTGGCACCGGAAGACATTGAACGCATTGAGATTTTCCGGGGCCCGTATCAGTTAAAGTATGGACCTTCTCCTGCAGCTTCAGTTCATGTGATTACCAACGATATCACATTTTATGACAGGAAACCAGGTGTAAGGTCTTTTACAGGCTACGATGCAAACCGTAACGGTTTCAGACAGCACCTTTCCCTTTCAGGTTCAGGCAAAAATTTCTATTATAAAGTAGCGGGAGGCATAAAAGATTTCGGGAACTATACGGACGGGAACGGGAAAGAGTGGAACTCAGCTTACGCCGGTAAGAACATTGCCGCAACCCTCGGACTCAGGGTCGGTAACCGGGAGGAACTGCTATTCTCCTACAAAGGATCATTCAGCAGGGATGTTATGTTCCCGGCACTCCCGATGGATGAGATTGCAGACAACACGAATATTATTACTTTCAGTTATAAAAGAAAACAAATGGCCAGACCGGAAAATCAGTTTAAGATCTCCGGTTTCCATTCTATGGTATATCATGAAATGGACAATCGGTTCAGGCCACAGTACAGCCATGTTGTAGAGCCCAATAAAGGACTGATGCAGGCTTCAGCCAAAGTAAATACCAGGGTATCCGGAATCAGGGTGGATATCGGTAAAACGGTGGGATCGGCCCATCTGAATTATGGCATTGACGGACAATATACCTGCAAGGATGGCACCCGTCACACGACCATGATTATGCAGATGGACGGGCAGCAATTTGTGGATGAAAACTGGACAAATCTTTGGAAAAAAGCATCGATTATCAATTCCGGGCTTTATGCCGTTTTTACCACTGACAGAAAAACAATCAGCAATACAACAAGTTTACGCATCGATGTTAACCACAGTATTTCAGGCGATACGCTAGTAATTCCGGAAGAAGGAACACCATGGTTTGAATCCGACCCTGAAACAAAAGTATTGTGGAGCCTGGCCACAACTTTTTCGCGGAAACTCTGTGATCACTTCTCAGTATCCCTTGGACTTGCACGCAGCGCCCGATCGCCCGATATGCAGGAGAGATTTATTAAATTCCTGGCAACGGGTTATGATAAGTATGATTATCTGGGCAATCCGGACCTGGATCCTGAAATCAACTATCAGGCCGACCTTAGCCTTGGATATTCCATAAATAGTTCAAATATTTATCTGACTCTGTTCAGATCTGAAGTGCAAGACTTTATTTATGGCACGATGGTTCCACCGTCGGTTGCAAAACCGGTCAGCATGGGAGCCCCGGGCGTCAAGCAATTCAACAACATCAACCGCGCGGTGATGATGGGCTTTGAGTCAGGAGTTAACTCAAACCTTACAGACAAAATCAATCTGGCTTTCTCTGCCGGTTTTACATATGCCTGGTTCCCTGAAATCGAAAAAGTGTTGTTGGATAACAATCAGTACCTCGGAACAATATTGCTAAAAAACGACCCCATTGCCGAGATACCGGCCATGGAAAGCCTGCTGGTTATATCCTATGATTTTAATGACATAAAACTTCAGCCGGTATTGGAAATCAGGGCCGTGGCCGGTCAGCACCTGGTATCTGATGCCTCCTATGAATCTTCAACCCCCGGATATGTGATTGCTAACCTTGCGGTAAATTACAATCCTTTCCGTTTCATGTCGTTGACTGCCGGAATAAACAACATCACCGATAAAGGTTATTATGACCACCTTAACAGGAAACAATCCGGTACAACCGGTAAACTATATGAGCCTGGCAGAACGTTATTTATAAATATGAAGATTACCTTCTGAAGAAAAGCATCACTTTACACCAGACCAATCAAACATGAAAATCTTAAAGATACCTTCCATAGTGACCGTCACTCTGATTTTTACCATTTTCCTGAATGGATGCGGAGAGCAGGATAAACCTGTGGCAACAGCCGGCCTGAAAATCCGCTTTCAACATAAAATTAACGACGGTCCGCTGGAGTTTAACAAAATGAACTATACCAATACAGCCGGAAATGTCTATGAGATATCAGAGGTTATGTATTTCATCTCTGATCTGAAGCTTTACCTGAACAACGGTAGTGTAATCACACCTGAAGGGTGGGATGACATCCATTATGTTGACCCTGCCCAGCCGGAGACACTTGAATGGTTAGCGGCGAATGATATTCCTGTGGGGACTTACGACAGCCTGACCTTCACCTTTGGTTTGTCGGCTGAAAAAAACCAACCCTTTATATTTGTTAATCCTCCGGAAGTCAACATGGCCTGGCCGGAAGTGCTGGGAGGCGGCTACCACTATATGATGATTAACGGATGGTGGATTGATCTGCAGGGGATAAGAAAACCATTCAATTTTCACCTTGGAATCGGTCAGATATATGCCAACAATTCAGGTGATCCCGATGACATTACCGGTTTCATTCACAATGACTTTATCGTCAATCCGGGTGGCGGCTCCTTCACATCAACAGCAGGTAACAACCTGACCTGCACACTGACAATGAACATCGAAAGCTGGTTTGACACCCCCGTGGTTTACGATCATAATCAGTTCGGAGGTGCAATTATGCAGAACCAGGTGGCTATGCATACTGCCAGCCTGAATGGACGCGATGTGTTTAGCATTACCTGGGAATAAGACCGGTATATCATCTGTATCCTCAATATAAAAGACTGAAAAGAAAAACAGGCAGGAATGGAGTCCCGCCTGTTTTTACATTCCGATAACACTTATTTCTGGTAAGGGCAATTATCGTAGTTTCTCCATTGATTTCCCCGGCCATTTCTCCTGTTGCCATCTCCCCTGTTGCGGCCTGTACCTGGCTTGTCATCAAAAAAGACCTTTTGTTCATCGTTAAGAAGAGCCCTTACTTCCCTGCGGTGCGCTTCACGCTCTTTCATCAGGTCGCCTCTGAACTTTGAGATCTCATCAATGGTCCGGTCAATGGCTTTATCGTCGGGTTGATCGGCCAGCCTGAGTGTATTCATCCTGGCTTCCTTTTCCCGTATTTCAGCTCGTATAAGTTCTGCTTTACGTAAATGGGCAGTCCACATCTTCTCCATCGAGGTCCGCTGCTCTTCAGTTAACCCGGGAATTCGGTCAAACCGTTCACCTCTTTCCGGTCCGGGGCCTGCACCCGGTCCACGGCCCCTGCCCGGACCCTGTGCGTTCACGTTTGGGGAAAATGATAACATGGCAAAAAACATGGCCATTACAAACAAATTAAATGCTGATTTTTTCATTTTTTTTAAGTTTAAAATTGTTACTACGTTGTTTTTTTGCAATTTTAAAGAAGAAATTCTTAAGATGTTCCGGATGTAAGATTCCAGGTATACTTCGATGTAAAAAACAAAAATCAACCCTGAAGTATCCCTCCTCCTTCAAAAACAGTCATGCGAAACCAATAACTGCTAACTATTCTCTGTTGGTATTTTGTTGTTAGTTGTTACCTCTTCCGTGGCGGTACCGGTGCTGCTTTCCCTGGCCCGGAGGTCTGCCGTCCCGTGAAAGCAGATCGCGGTAGAACATCCCGAGTTTTTCCTGCTGTTCAGGATTAGCAATTGACTTGACTTCGTGCATATGGCCTATCGTAAGAAGTTTCAGACGCACCTGGATATCACCGATCTTCCGGCTGATCGCCTGCATTTTAAGTGTATCGGGTTTATCCTTGATGAACTCATCAGCCAGTTCATTGTTTAATTCCCTTACCCCCCGTAACAACGGCAGAACCTTGTCCCTGAATGCAACTCTTGATTCATGAAATGCATTCTGCTGGTCTTCGTCAAATCCAAGTTCTTTCATCAGAAAACCCGGACCCGGAGGCGATGGAATTGAATCACCGGTAAGTTCAGCGTTAGCCCGTACATCTTCTGAAACCAGGTGATATTTACGGATGTGGTAGATCACTGTTGCTGCTGCTGCCAGATTTACGATGGTCAGGGCAATAAAAACGAACCACAGAATCCTGTTCCTTTTAGTCTGTATCATCACCGTCAGTGTTTTCGTTTTCAGCCAGATAGCCTTCAAGCATCAGCGTATAACCTTCTTCAGGGTACAGGTCATCCGCATACTCCTGCATCATTGCAGATCCCTCAGCAACGGCCGGCAGACTTTCACTGCTTTTCATCTGTAAAGTAGGATAAATCACCCTGCTGCCGATCCAGAATCCCAGCATTACAGAAGCTGCTGCGGCAGCCAGTGCCGGGCTATAAAGGAAAATGCGGCGTGGGTTGGTTTTAACCTGAGTTTTATGCCCTTGTTGCTTCATGGCAACAACGAGATTGTCATAAAAAGCAGGATCGGGCCCGCTCTTTCTTCCTTCAGCGAGATTACTGAACCCTTTTCCATATTCTGCAAATAACATGCTACAGGAATCACAGGAAAGAAGATGCACCGACAGATTATCCGGCACCGGTTCCTGAGTTCCGGAAGCAAGCACATCAATGATCAGCAATTCTGCATCCCTGCATTTCATGTCGGGGTCGTTTTCTGTTTTGACACCTGAAAGTCTCATAACCTGCACTTTTTATAACCTATAATATCGTTTCAGTTTTTTCTGCAATCCCATCCGGGCCCTGTGAATCAGTGATTCGACAGAAGAAACGGTGGTCATCATAACGTCAGCCACCTCGGCATACGGCAAATCCTCAAGCTTATTGAGTGTAAAGGCAACACGCTGTTTTTCAGGGAGTGAGGCTATGGCTTCACTGATCAGACGCTGCTGTTCCTTCTGTTCAAGCAGGTCTGAATAAGTTTCGGGTTCATGGTTCCCTGCATGCTGTGAAGAGCCATCAAAAGAAAAAAATTCATCAATCTCCTTCCAGAATCTCCTTTTCCGGTTGTCGCGGATAAAGTTGAGTGAACGGTTGACAGCTATCCGGTAAAGCCAGGTGCCTAACTTTGAATCACCCCTGAATTTTCCCGCATTTCTGATGGCTTCAATAAAGACCTCCTGCGTCAGGTCCTCCGCATCGTGAACATTCAGAAGGAAGCTATAGCAGATATTATAAACTTTAACCTGATAAGCATCAGCAAACTGCCGCCCGGTAAAAGGATCGCCCTTTACTATTCCATCCAGCAACTCCTGATCACTCATGAACAGAAAAAATTAATTTTGATTCCGTTAAATTACTATGATTTTGACACCAAAATCATAAAAACCTTCGCTGATAGCCTAATTCTCTATTATCCGCATCCGGTTTCAATAAGTTCTTTCAAAATTCATTTTTCCGGATTCAGATTATTATTAAATTTACACAGTGAATCCTCAAAAATAATGAGCTTAAACTGGACTTCCGGATTCTTCGCAAGGAATGTATTGCTGTCATTTTTTTACAGCCTTGCCTTTTTACTGTCAGTTCAGGTCCGGCAACCGGTCTGGCAGGGTATTACAGGTGACAATCAGACCAGCATCGGGGCCCATTCCATCAATCTGTTACCGATCCAGGAACATAATTCAAAACATACCAGTGTTCCTGTATATCCGCTTCCCGTAATAGTATTACAGGGCTTAAATTCCTTCAGCAGGCTTTTTCTGAAGTTACCGGCAATAAATTCACTGTATTGTTCCACCGGTGCTGATCGGTCATCTTTCCTTGGTTCTGTAACCATACTCTTACCCATCCTGAGAATATAGACCAGCGGTTTTAAATTTCCGGGTTTTCAATTCTGCCCGTCCTGTTCATATTTCAGGATGTATGGGCTATGTCTTATCAATTAATAAAGCTGAGTATGGAAAAAAATACTGAAAAGCCGGGCTTGTCTGGTTTCAAACCGTTTGTGATCGTTCTGGCCGTGCTTATCGTTGTGCTTGTTGTCATTAAACTGGCACTTTCGGCACTTTCGCTATGATTTGATTTTCAACAACCAATCACACAGGGCAGAAGCTTATCCGGCTTCTGTCCTGTTTTGTTTGCATGGCAATACTATTTATGAAAAAACTGAGTTTAATATTAACACTGCAATGTTGATAGTTTATCTTTTCCAGTCTGCAGAGCAGTTGACAATTAGCCTAATTTTACTTTGAATTAAACCAAAGAACAATGATTACAGGAATTCTTCTACAGATTACACAACCCGCTACAGCACTGACCGATACCATTCTAAAAACCACGGCACAGGCGCCTCAGCCCACCGTTATCAGCCTTTCAGTCTGGGAACTTGCCCTTAAGGGAGGGTGGATTATGTTGCCCATAGCATTGATGTCTGTCATTGCAATCTATATCTTCATTGAAAGATACATCGTGATCAACCGTGCCTCCCGCGATGAGCATAATTTCATGAACAACATCCGTGATTTCATTCATAACGGCCGCATCGATTCAGCATTATCGTTGTGCAAAAACAACCATACCCCCATAGCTCGGATGATTGAAAAGGGGATCATCAGGATCGGTAAACCTCTGAACGACATCAATGCAGCAATTGAAAATGTGGGAAAGCTGGAAGTTTCAAAACTCGAGAAAAATATGGCAGCCCTGGCAACAATTGCCGGTGCTGCACCGATGCTTGGTTTCCTCGGAACTGTTACAGGAATGGTCCAGGCTTTCTATGATATGTCAATGGCCGGAAACAACATTGATATCGCCATGTTGTCCGGTGGTATTTATCAGGCGATGATTACCACTGTTGCCGGACTTATCGTTGGTATTATGGGATACATCTGTTACAATATCCTTGTTGCCAGGGTTGAAAAAGTGGTCTTTATACTTGAGGCCAGGGCTACCGAGTTTATGGACCTGCTTCATGAGCCGGCTTCCTGAACAGACTTGACTTGAATGGCTTTTAATGCAAATCAATTGAAATGGCAATAAAATCGAGAAATAAAATAAGTACTGCCTTCAGCATGGCATCCATGTCTGACCTGGTATTTCTATTGTTGATATTCTTCATGCTTACCTCAACACTGGTGAGTCCAAATGCAATTAAACTTCTGCTGCCTTCCAGCAACAGCAAAACCATGGCCAAACAATCGGTCACTGTATACATTGACAGCAATTACAATTACTTTGTCGAAGAAACCCCGGTCAATCAGGAATTTCTTGTTGAAACCATCGGCAATAAACTGGCAGGGCAGATCGATGCTTCAGTTGTGCTCAGGGCTGACCAGAGTGTGCCGGTTCAGTATGTTGTGACGTTGATTGATGCTGTTAACCAGGTGAATGAACTCACCGGTACAAAGCATAAGGTAATTCTTGCAACCAAACCCGCCAAATAACAGAATCACTGATGATTGGCAGGGTTTTTGAAAGTTTAACAGAAAAACAATCGTGAAAACAGACAGGGATAATATCAAAGGGCTGGCGGGAACCATCATATTTCACGGGCTGCTGCTGATCGGCCTTCTGCTGATGGCTTTAAAAACCCCACTCCCACTTCCCACGGAAAGCGGTGTTGAAGTGAATCTCGGCAACTCCGATGATGGGATGGGGGATGTCCGGCCGGAGCAACTTGCTGCAGGATCACCGGAGACCTCTGCACCCTCGCAAGCAACTGCCAGGGAAGAGGTGGTGACTGAAGATAATGATGAAGCCCCGATGATTGATCCGGTCAAAAAAGACAAACCGGTAGTCACCGAAAAAGCTGCCCCAAAAAAGATTGCTAAGCCGACACCAAAACCTGAGCCTAAGCCGGTTGTGAATCCCAATGCCATGTATAAGGGAAAAACAGGAAAAACCACCGGAGGCGGAAACCAGGGAATCACCGGTAATCCAGGCGATCAGGGTAAAGCCAATGGTACACCTGGATCTGACAATTACGATGGACCTGGCGGAGCCGGGGGCGGTGTATCATTCGATCTTTCTGGCAGGACTTCAAGACAGATTCCCCGGCCTTCCGACAAATTCACAGAAGGCGGCACCGTGGTTGTTACCATCTTTGTTAACCGGGCCGGACAGGTTACCCGGGTGATTGCAGGAGCCAAGGGCACCACCACCTCTAATCTGGAACTCAGGCAACTGGCAGAACAGGCTGCACGTCGGGCCAGGTTCAGCCCCAAAGAGGACGCCCCGGAAGAACAGAAAGGCACCATTACCTACATTTTCGAGTTATACTGATTTCATCACAGGCATGACCTATCAGCAAACACTGGACTATATGTTCAGCAGGCTTCCGATGTTTCACCGCATCGGGGCGGCTGCCTATAAAGCCAATCTCAACAACACGCTTGAGTTATGCGCGCTGACGGGGAATCCACAGGACAGTTTTCCGTCTGTCCATGTTGCCGGCACCAATGGCAAAGGGTCTGTTTCACATATGCTTGCCTCCATCCTGCAGGAATCCGGTTATAAAACTGCCCTTTTTACCTCGCCTCACCTGAAGGATTACCGGGAGAGAATCAAAATCAACGGGCGGATGATTCCTGAAAGTTTCGTCAGTAGCTTTGTCGAAAAACATCTTGAGGATTTCGGGCGCATTGAACCTTCCTTTTTTGAAATGACCTTTGCGCTCGCCATGAAATGGTTCAGCGATGAAAAGGCAGACATTGTCGTGATTGAAACCGGGATGGGTGGCAGACTTGATTCAACCAATGTAATTACTCCGCTTCTGTCGGTGATCACCAATATCGGACCCGATCACACCCGGTTTCTCGGAAATACCATTGCTGAAATCGCCCGGGAGAAAGGCGGAATCATCAAGCCAGGAGTGCCGGTGGTTATCGGTGAAACACACCCTGAATCTGCGGAAATATTCAAAGCCATTGCATCGGTGAATAATTCAGCGCTGCTTTTTGCGGATGAGATAGTTAATATCGTAGTGGATTCAGAAAATCAGGACCCCAAATTATTGAAAGTAAAAGCCGGAATTTCCGGTAGTGCGTTCAGATTATCATGTCCGCTCACCGGTATATACCAGATTAAAAACCTGGCTACGTTGCTGGCTGCAGTTCATTCATTACAGAAAAACCCGGTAATTCAACAGGAGCTGCGCATTGAATCCGGAATCAGGAATACCATCTGCAACACCGGGTTACAGGGCAGGTGGCAGACCCTGAAAGAGAAACCACTTACCATCTGCGATATAGGCCATAATCCTGACGGAATACGTCTGGTAGCAGAACAGATCAGGTCGGTTACATACAGGCATTTACATATGGTGATCGGGGTTGTGGACGATAAGGATCTCACGGCCATACTGACGCTGTTACCTGCTGATGCTACCTATTATTTCTGCAAAGCCGATATCCCACGCGGGCTGGATGCAACCAAACTGAAGGGTGTTGCAGAAACATTCGGACTCACCGGTTCAGCATACAACTCGGTTAAAGAAGCCTTACTCGCTGCATGGAAAGCTGCTGGTCAGGAAGATATGGTTTTTGTTGGGGGCAGTGCTTTTACCGTTGCCGAAGTAATCTGAAATCAGCCTCCTGTGATGAGGTGCAGGATCAGAACGTCATCGCCGTCCCTGACCACCTTGTGATCAAATTCATGACGCTTTACCAACTCTCCGTTCACTTTAACCACCAGCATTCTGAAGGTAAAATTCTTCTCGGCCATCAACTGGGTAATGGTAAGCTGAGGAAATCCGAATTCCTCTTCCCTGTTATTTAATAGTATTTTCATTGCTGATTTTCCGGTAACGGAGGAACAAATTCTTTTAATAAAATATCGAGTACTTCGTTGGCCTGCATGTTTGCAACCATATTTACCCTGGGAGCAAGAACGGGCAGGTTCACTGAAACTTCCGAAATACCATCCCCGCAAATAATCAACCTGTCAGAACGAAGGCAATGAACCAGATCTGATTTACCCCAGCCGGCCATGCCTATCCCCGAAACAAGGTATTTCCCCGGCATCTGCAAGAGTACGGTTTCAATGATCATCTGCTTCATTTCGGCCTTGTCAAATGCTTCTACAATCACATCGCATCCGGCAAACAATTCGATCACATCCGAAACACAGAGTTTCATATCAAACGCCTTCACATTGATTGCAGGATTAATTCTGGCAATATTCTCGCGCAGGGCATGTACTTTCAGCCGCCCGATCTGATCGTGAAAATAATACTGCCGGTTAAGGTTCTGAAGGGTCACTATGTCGTAATCCGCAATCACCAGTTTACCTACACCGCACCTTGCCAGTGCAACGGCACAGTTGGAACCCAGACCGCCACATCCGGCAATTCCAACGGAAAACCGGGCAAGGTATTGACTTATTGCTTCAGAATAGGTACCAACCATAAAATAATCAGGTAACAGCCTCCATAAAGGCTGATTGCAAATTTAAAAAAATTACAACCGTTTCACATCCCATTCTGTCATTTTATGGAAATATCCCGGGTAAATCGTCGTGACAGAGCAATCTGGTTTTAAAAATCCTGACCTAATCCCCTGCTTAACAGATACTGTTATGCAGAGCGATACATATCGCTATTTTTCAGTTAATTAAATTTGGAAAATGGCAAATGTTTGTACATTTGTGAACCTGTTCACAATTCGAAAACCAATCCTACAAAGCATATGAATACTGAAGAAATCAATAAATCACTCAGGCTGATCAGGGAATATAAATACACCCCGGCACCGATAGATAAAGGTTATAACAACCGTACCATTTATGTTAATGTCGGAGATCTGAGGATCGTTGAAAAGCCGGTCAGCCGGGAGATGAAAGATAAATTCATCGGCGGTAAAGGATTCGGACTCAGGCTGCTTTGGGATGCCACCAAACCCGACACCAAGTGGAATGACCCTGAAAATGAAATTGTTATAGGGATGGGCCCCATATGTGGAATCACTCAGTATTCGGGTACCGGCAAATCGCTGGTAGTAACCATTTCGCCACAAACCGATGTTGTCATTGACAGCAATGTAGGCGGATATTTTGGACCTTTTCTGAAATTCTGCGGATTTGATGCCCTTGAACTCCAGGGGAAAACTGACAGGGAGGTTGTGGTTGTTTTTGATGAAACCCGCGATGTGGTTGAGATCTATGAAACCATGGACCTGCCGCAGGACAGCCACCTGCTTGCAGAAAAACTGACCGAAATGTTTGCCGAAGAAGAAAGCGGCCGGAAAAATGTCTCGGTTGTATCAGCTGGTACTGCTGCCGACCATTCGCTCATCGGTATGCTAAATTTTACCTTTTTTGACTCAAAGCGCAAGGTAGTCAGATTGAAACAGGCCGGACGGGGTGGCATCGGAACGGTATTCCGTAACAAGGGAATCAGGGCGCTGGTTGGCAAGAGCAAAGGGGTTAAAGGAAACCTCAACAATGTGGTTGACCTTGATGCCATTATGGAACGCGGTCGCCGCTTCAACCGCGAGATGCGCGAACTCGATGACAGCCAGGCTGAAATGCGGACCAAGGGTACAGCTCACCTTACCAACGTTATGAATGACTATGATCTGTTCCCGACCAATAATTTCAAATTCGGCAGCCATCCTGATGCATATAAGGTCCATTCAAACGTCTATAAGGAAAAATTCACCCAGGGTGTTCCCGACGGTTGCTGGATCGGATGTAACATGTCGTGTGCCAAAGGTGTGGATCACTATCAACTCCGGACAGGCCCGTATGCGGGTTCAAAGGTGATTGTGGACGGTCCGGAATACGAAACTGCAGCATCCCTCGGATCCTGCGCCGGTATTTTCAATGTTGATTTTACAATAGAGGCCAATTTCTACTGCGACACTTACGGAGTATGCACCATTTCGTGGGGTACCATACTGGGCTTTGTGATGGAATGTTATGAAGCCGGTATTCTGAATGATGAGCGCACCGGCGGGATGAAACTTAATTTCGGGAATGCCGATGAAGCCATGGAACTGCTTCACCAGTTATCGAGAGGCGAAGGATTCGGAAAGATTGCCGGCATGGGTGTCAGGAAAATGAAAGAGATGTTTGCGGCAAAAGGCTGGGGCGACCCGCAATTCCTGCAGGACATAGGCATGGAAAACAAAGGTCTTGAATACTCTCAATACATCTCGAAGGAATCGCTTGCCCAGCAGGGTGGTTATGCCATGACCAACAAAGGTCCGCAGCACGATGAAGCCTGGCTGATCTTTATGGATATGGTAAACAACCAGATCCCGACTTTTGAAAAGAAGGCCGAAGCCTTGCACTATTTCCCGATGTTCCGTACCTGGTTCGGACTTCAGGGTTTGTGCAAGCTCCCCTGGAATGATGTTGAACCGGAAAGCAACGCAACAAGCGATGAACCAGCCAAAGTTCCTGAACATGTGGACAATTATGTGACCATCTACAATGCTGTAACCGGAAACAAAATCGACAAGCAAGAGATTATCCGTCAGTCGGAAAGGGTCTATAATTTTCAGCGAATCTTTAACATCAGGAGGGGTTACGGCCTGCGCAAACACGATGCCCAGCCCTACCGTGCTGCCGGACCTGTGACCCAGGAGGAATACCTGTCGCGCCAGGAACGCTACGACAAACAACTGGCCGAACTTCAGGGAATGGATCCAGCTAAAATGAGCCTCGAAGAAAAAATGACCGCGACCAGGCGTTACCGTGAAGACCGCTACGAACAACTGCTTGATGCGGTTTACTTCAGAAGGGGATGGACCAAAAACGGTGTTCCCACCATAGAACACCTGAAAAATCTGGGTATGGATCTGCCTGAATTGATTGAAGTAATAACACCACTTCAATAATCATCTCCGGCAAAAGAAAGAAGAGGCTGTCTCATAAGTTTAGTATAGGCTTCGTTCCGATAGCTATCGGAACCGCTCAGTCTGATATCTGATAATCAATCGATTGTCGAAATATAGACAATTCCTGACTTTTGAGACAGCCTCTTCTTACTTTGTGATCAGTGACACCGTTCTTCCTTCATGAAGGGATACTTGAAATCGGTCGGGGGAATCAGCGTCTCCTTAATTGTTCTGGGGCTTGTCCAGCGCAAAAGGTTCAAATGGCTTCCGGCCTTATCATTGGTTCCCGACTGCCTCGAACCTCCGAAGGGTTGTTGCCCGACCACCGCACCGGTTGGCTTGTCGTTGAAATACAGGTTCCCGGCTGCATACTTCAGAGCCTGGCTGGTCTTGTCCAGGATATGCCGGTCATGGGCAAAAATGGCTCCGGTCAGCCCATACGGGGAAGTTTCATCCACCAGTTTCACCGTTTCGTCAAAATCCTTGTCCTCATAGACAAAAATGGTCAGAACCGGTCCAAAGATCTCCACTTCCATGGTGACAAAATGGGGGTTGGTCGTCAGAATTACTGTCGGCTCAACAAAATAACCCTTTGACTTATCACCCTTGCCTCCGAAAATCACCTCAGCATCCGTCGAATTTCTGGCAACCGTCACATAATTCATGATGTTATCAAAAGATCCCTCATCAATCACCGCATTCATAAAGTTGCTGAAATCGCGCACATCCCCGATTGTGATCTGCGAGAGCATATCACCCATGCGCTCACGTACAGCAGGCCATAGTGAACGTGGGATGTAGGCCCGTGATGCAGCAGAACATTTCTGTCCCTGATATTCGAAGGAACCCCTCACCAATGCTGTGGAAACTTCATCAGCATTGGCAGAAGCATGCACCAGCACGAAGTCCTTGCCTCCGGTTTCACCGACTATTTTCGGATAGGACTTATAGTTGTGCAGATTACCGGCTGCCATCTGCCAGAGCCTGTTGAATGTTACGTTTGAACCGGTAAAATGAAGGCCCGCAAAGTGCCTGTCGGAAAATACCGCGTTTCCGATGACTGATCCGGCTCCCGGGATGAAGTTCACAACGCCGTCGGGCAATCCGGCTTCCTTGTATATGTCCATCAGCACATAATTCGACAGGATGGAAGTCGTTGCCGGTTTCCAGAGTACAGTATTCCCCATAACAGCGGGCGACATGTTCAGATTAGAAGCAATAGCAGTGAAGTTAAACGGGGTCAGCGAAAAGATAAATCCTTCCAGCGGCCTGTACTCAATCCGGTTGATAAACCCCGGATCGGAATGAGGCTGCTCATTATAGATATCTGATATGTAATGGGCATTAAACCTGAGGAAGTCAATGGTTTCGCATGCACTGTCAATTTCGGCCTGGTAGGCACTCTTGCTTTGCCCAAGCATCGTTGAAGCGTTTAACCTCGCCCTGTGTTTTTTGGCAATCAGTTCAGCAATTTTCAGGGTTACCGACAATCTTTCCACCCAGGAAAAGGATTCCCATTCACGGTGAGCTTTCTGCGAAGCTTCCACAGCAAGTTTCACTTCAGCCGGCCCGGCTTTGTGGTACTGTCCCAGAATATGGCCGTGATCGTGCGGCATCCTGATTTTTTCAGTATCACCGGTACGCACTTCCCTCCCACCGATAATCAGCGGAATATCAACCTGCTGCGATGATAAGTTATCCAGTTCTGTCTGCAACTCCTTACGTTCACGCGATCCGGGGGAGTATGACTTAACCGGCTCATTGGAAGGGTAATCAAAAATGAAAATGGCATTGTTCATATCAGGTATGGGATTTTATTTCAACTTCTTATATTAAGCCTGTAAACATCCCTTGCCGCCATTTGTTCATAAAAAAGGCAGTATCCGGAACCTTTAACCAACAATCGGCTGAACCATGAACTATTATATTATTACAGGAACATCTTCAGGCATCGGAGAGGCCATCGCCAGAAAACTGATTCTGGACCGTCAGAGTGTAATCTGTATCTCCAGGACACTGAATGAAACCCTGACTGATATTGTCTCGCCATCTACCGGAAGATTGTGGTATTTTGAATCAGATCTCGGCGAATTACATCAGATCCCTTCACTAATGAATGAGATTTTCGGACTCCTCGGAAGGGAAAGCATAACCTCACTCACGCTGGTTAATAATGCAGCTGTGCTTGACCCCGTTGCTGCGGCCGGTGAATATGACCTGCATCAGCTTCAGCAGCATTTTAATGTAAACCTGCTGGCCCCGGTGATCCTGAGCAATGAATTTATCAGACTTTCTGGACATCAGGATATCCCGAGGACTATTGTCAACATCGGCTCAGGTGCAGCTAGTTCACCCTACGCCGGATGGGGGCCATACTGCAGCAGTAAAGCAGGCCTGGAAATGTTCACGCGAACGACCAACCTTGAACAGATTTCATTGGCTAACCCGGTGAGAATGTTATCTATCGCTCCCGGAATCGTGGATACCCCCATGCAACAAAAAATCAGACACACAAGCTCCGGAAATTTCCCTATGAAACCTAAGTTTGAGCAGCTGTATCAGGAAAATCTGCTCAGCCGGCCATCAGATGTGGCTCAGAAAATTATAGGATTGATTAACGGCAGCCTTTCCTGTGACAGTGAAATTATTGATCTGAGAAAAATATAACGTCTTTCCCTGAAAACCGGTACCTTTTAGCGCATAAAATTCTTTAGCTTTGCGGCAAATTTAAAATTCGCTGCCATGTTTAAAACCAACGAATATTTTGATGGTAAAGTTAAGTCAATCGCCTTTGAGACCGGTGAAGGACCGGCAACCGTCGGTGTGATGGCCGCCGGGGAATACGAATTCGGGACCTCTTCCATAGAATATATGACGGTAATCTATGGCGAAATGGATGTGTTACTCCCCGGAGAATCGGAATGGAATAATTTCAGACCTTTCGAAACTTTCATTGTTCCTGCTGGCGTTAAATTCAAAGTCAGGGTCAAAGCGGATACCTCCTACCGTTGCCTCTACAGGTAAAACCTGATTTTCAGATATTTTCCCTCAATTTCAAATGCCTGACCAAACTTTATATAAACTGCCCTATGAAGGAAAACAGCAAATACAGTAACCTCAGGCTGCAATACAAAATCTGGTTTACCGATGAAACAGGTGCGGGGCTGTTGGGTGATGGGAAGTGGAAAATCCTGAAAGCCATTGATAAAGCCGGTTCACTGACAGCTGCCTGTGACTCTCTGGGTATAACTTACCGCAGAACCTGGAACGATCTGAAGAGTATAGAAAAACGACTCGGTTTCTCACTTCTGGAGAAAAACCGGGGCGGAATCGATGGCGGAAGCACCAGCCTTACCGTTGAAGGACAAAGGCTGATCAGGGCTTTCGATCTTTTTCATGAAAAAATGGATGTAATCATGCAGGATCATTTTAAATTACTGATTAAGGAACTTACACTAAATGGCAAGAATTAAAGCTAATTCTTTCATAGCTGCATTGTTCCTGCTGATATTAGCCACAGCATGCAACAGACAAAAGGCCGGAACCAGCGACAACCTTTCGGGCGATCTGGTGATATTTCATGCCGGAAGCTTGTCCGTCCCTCTAAAGGAAATTGCCGACTCATTCATGGTGTTGAATCCGGGCATTCAGGTCAAAGCGGAATCAGCAGGCAGCCTTGCTTCTATCCGTAAAATAACCGATCTGAACAGGTCCTGCGACATCCTTGCATCTGCTGATTACAGCCTGATCGATAAACTGATGATACCTGCCCATGCCTCATGGAACCTGCAGTTTGCAGGTAACGAAATGGCCATCGTTTATCAGAAGGAATCACTTAAATCTGAAATCATCAATCGGGAGAACTGGTATTCCATCCTGCTTGAACCTGATATTAAGTATGGAAGGTCTGACCCAGATTCTGATCCATGCGGATACCGTACGATATTAAGTCTTAAACTGGCTGAGGAGTATTACCGGCTTCCGGGTCTGGCCGGGCGCTTCATTAAGAAGGACGAAAATTACATCCGCCCCAAGGAAGTTGATCTGCTGGCCCTTTTCGAATCCGGGACCATTGACTATATTTTTATATATAAATCAGTGGCCATCCAACATAAGCTGCCTTTCCTTGAATTGCCCGACAGCTTCAATCTTGGCAACCCTTTACTGAAAGATCATTATGCTAAAGTTGATGTAAAAGTTGCCGGTAACAAGCCCGGCGAATACATTACCTTAAAAGGTGAACCCATGGTGTATGGACTCACCATTCCTGATAATTGTGAACATTTCCCGGCAGCAAAAACTTTTGTCGCATACTTGTTGACCAAAGGCCGGAAAATTATTGAAAAGTCAGGGCAGACCAATGTTAATCCAATCCTGTCGGGTGACCCGGACAAATTGCCTGAAAACCTTAAACCCCTGTTAAAATAATACAATCGCAGATTAAATTAAACCAATTATAAACCTACCGTTATGATTTTATATTCATAACGACAAATCAAAATCGATGAACAACGCAATTTTCAACTTCGACCCGCCAAAAAACGAACCGGTAAACCAGTATCAGCCCGGAAGCATTCACCGCACGGAACTGATGCATGAACTTGACAGGCAGTCCTCTGAAATCATTGAAATTCCCCTGATCATCGGAGGTAAGGAGGTTCAGACAAAAACCAGGAATTCCGTGATCATGCCTCACGGTCATGGGCAGGTACTTGCTTCCTATTGTGTGGCCGGGCCCCCGGAGATCAACAAGGCCATCGAAGCGGCTGTTGAGGCACGCGAAGAATGGATGTCGCTGTCGTGGCTCGACAGGGCTTCTGTTTTTCTGAAAGCAGCGGAACTGATTTCAGGTAAGTACCGGTATACCATGAATGCTTCAACCATGCTCGGCCAGAGTAAAAGTGCCTATCAGGCCGAGATCGACAGTGCCTGTGAAGTGATTGATTTTCTGAGATTCAATGCCTATTATGCCAGCGAGATATACAGCCGTCAGCCGCATTCCGAATTTGGTAACCTTAACCGGCTGGAATACCGCGCGCTCGAAGGATTTGTTCTTTCCATCACCCCTTTTAATTTCACCGCCATTGCTTCCAACCTGAATGCAGCTCCGGCCATGATGGGAAATACACTGGTATGGAAACCGGCATCCACATCAGTGCTGTCGAACTACTACCTGATGAAGGTTTTTATGGAAGCCGGCCTGCCACAGGGGGTAATAAACTTCATTCCGGCTGCAGGTAGAGATATTTCGGCAACAGTCCTGAAAAACAAGCACCTCGCGGGTATTCATTTTACAGGTTCAACCGGCACCTTCAATCATTTGTGGAGGGGTACAGGCGAAAACCTGGGGAATTACATTTCTTATCCCAAACTGATCGGAGAAACCGGTGGGAAAGACTTTATCGTGGTTCACGCATCGGCAGACCTGAATGAAGTCGCCACAGCGATTATAAGGGGTGCCTATGAGTACCAGGGCCAAAAGTGCTCTGCTGCTTCGAGGGCATATATACCGGCGAGCATGTGGCCGAAACTGAAGCGTACCCTGAAAGAGCAGATAAACGAAATCAAAATGGGCGATGTCAGAGATTTTTCAAATTTTATGAATGCTGTGATTGACGAAGCATCTTTTGACAGTATCATGAGTCATATAAATTATGCTTCAAAATCAACAGACGCAAAGATCCTGGCAGGGGGATCCGGTGATAAAACCCATGGATATTTTATCAGGCCAACCCTTATTGAAACAACCAATCCGCATTTCAGGACCATGGAGGAGGAAATCTTCGGACCGGTAATGACAGTATATGTGTATAAAGACGATGAGTTTGATCAGGTACTTGATATCTGCGATAAAACATCGCCTTACGCTTTGACAGGAAGCATTTTTTCGGCCGACAGGTATGCGCTGAATGTTGCCTGTCGTAAACTGAGATATGCAGCCGGTAACCTGTATTTCAACGATAAACCTTCCGGGGCAGTTGTAGGTCAGCAGCCTTTCGGAGGAGCCAGGGCATCAGGCACCAACGATAAGTCGGGAAGCTATCTTAACCTCCTCCGCTGGACCAGTCCAAGAACCATCAAAGAAACTTTCCTGCCGCCTTCAGATTACAGGTACCCGTATATGGAAGGCCGTGGTGACAAATAAAAGCATCCTGACCCCTGGATTAAGATTAAATTTTGCAAACATTTATATAAACGGATTGTTCTCTGAAAAACTTGAATAATGACTCAAAAACAGGATTTGTACAAAATTAACGACTTATTGAAAAGCCTGGGCCTGGATAAAATCAACAACGGCGCCACCACAGGCACAGTCTGGTTCGACACCAAGGGAGAACCCATTCATTCCTATTCCCCTGCCGATGGAAATCTGATAGCATCCGTCAATCAGGCTACCTGGGATGACTATGAATCCATCATGGCCAAGGCAACGGTGGCTTTCAAAACATGGCAGATGGTACCGGCTCCGAAAAGGGGTGAAATCGTCAGGCAGATCGGCAACCGCCTGCGTGAATGTAAAGGGCCACTCGGGGCGCTGGTTTCCTACGAAATGGGGAAAGTTTACCAGGAAGGACTGGGTGAAGTACAGGAAATGATCGACATTGCGGACTTTGCTGTTGGATTATCCCGTCAGTTGTATGGCTTCACCATGCACTCGGAACGAGAAAGGCACAGGATGTATGATCAGTATCATCCGCTGGGTGTTGTTGGTGTTATCTCCGCGTTCAACTTCCCTGTGGCAGTATGGGCCTGGAACGCTATGCTTGCGCTGGTTTGCGGTGATGTAGTGGTATGGAAACCATCCTCAAAAGTTATGCTCAGCGCTGTTGCTGTGCACAAGATCATTGAAAAAGTACTTCAGGAAAATGAAGTTCCCGAAGGGGTACTCAATCTTATTGCCGGAAGCTCGAAGTACATTGGTGATGGTTTCCTTGCCGATAAAAGGGTGCCGCTGGTTTCGGTCACCGGTTCCACAAGAGTCGGCCGCCATGTCAGTAAGATTGTCGGGGAACGTCTCGGAAGAAGCATTCTCGAACTGGGCGGTAACAATGCGATCATCGTTTCTCAGTACGGCAACCTTAATATGGCACTGAGAGCCAGCCTTTTCGGAGCAGTAGCCACCTCTGGTCAACGTTGTACTTCAACCCGCAGGTTACTGATCCATGATTGTATTTTTGACAAATTCCGTGATAAACTCATTGCTGCCTATAAACAGCTGAAGATCGGGCATCCGCTTGATCCGGAAACCGTGGTGGGCCCACTGGTTGATAAGGATGCGGTTAAAGCGTTCAAAAATGCCCAGCAGCTGATCATTGAAGAGGGAGGAAAAATTGTTTACGGGGGTGAGGTCCTCGATGGCCCGGATTATGAATCAGGATGCTATGTAGTGCCCTGTATCGCAGAAGTTGAGAATCATTTCCACATTGTACAGGAAGAGACCTTTGCGCCCATACTCTACCTGATCAAATACAAATCCATGGATGAAGCTATTGAACTTCACAACGGGGTCCCCCAAGGGTTATCATCAGCGATTTTTTCAAAAAACATCCTGGAAACAGAACGTTTCCTATCCCATGAAGGCTCTGACTGTGGTATTGCCAATGTGAACATTGCTACCAATGGCGCAGAGATAGGCGGAGCATTCGGAGGAGAGAAGGAAACCGGCGGAGGCCGTGAATCAGGCTCTGATGCCTGGAAAGCATACATGCGCCGCCAGACCAATACAATTAACTTTTCTACAGAGCTTCCGCTGGCACAAGGTATCAGGTTTGATGCTTTTGACGACAATCCCTGATTTTCACTTTCATAAATAAAGCGGAAAGGCTGCAGGTTGAATCATGCAGCCTTTTCGCTTACAGGTGATTTCAATGTATTATCTTTGCTGAACATTCGCAGTTCATTCATGTTATAGATAATGAAAGGCCTTTCACCAGATATCATTCCCTTATGCAAAACCCCCTTCAGATACTTAAAGGCTATTTAAACAGGGGTCATCAGCGCAGTCAGAATATCAAGAAAAATATCCTGTATTCTGTTTTCATCAAAGGGGGAAGCATTGTCATCAGTTTTCTGCTCGTTCCGCTCACCCTTGGCTATCTTGGCGCAGTTGATTACGGAATCTGGCTGACGCTGAGTTCGGTTGTCGCATGGTTTGGCTTTTTTGATATAGGACTGGGAAACGGACTCAGGAACAAGTTTGCGGAAGCTCTGGCACTCGGCAACAGGGAGCTTGCCCGTTCTTATGTAAGTACCACGTATTTCGGACTGAGTTTGATTTTTGGGTTGCTCTGGCTGATTTTCATGGTTGTCAGTTTTTTTCTTGACTGGAATCTGATATTCAACGCTCCTCCAAATGAATCGCAGAACCTTCATATCCTGGTTGTTTACGTCTTCTCACTTTTCCTTATCAGATTTGTACTGAAGTTGTTGTCGGTGATCATCATCGCCGACCAGCGTCCGGCCATCAGCAATACCTTCGACCCTTTGTCCAACGTTATCTCCCTGATTGTCATCTACATTCTGACAATTACAACCAGGGGCTCACTGATGTACCTTGGAATAGCTGTAACTGCTTCTCCCGTAATTGTGCTTGCCCTTGCTTCTGTTTATTTTTTCAGGCGCGATTACCGCGAATACCGGCCTTCATTTGCCTTTGTCAGGCTAAACCAGTTAAAAGAGCTGACCGGACTGGGTTTCAGGTTTTTCCTGATTCAGATCGCTGTCCTGGTGATTTTTTCGACCGATAACATGATTATTGCCCAGGAGCTTGGCCCTGAACAGGTAACCCCATACAATATTGCCTTCAGGTATTTCAATTCGGTCACCATGGCATTCGCCATCATCATGACCCCGCTCTGGTCTGCATATACCCAGGCCTATACAAAGAATGATATCCCCTGGATCAGAAACATAACAAGGAAGCTGACGCGTTTCTGGTTGCTGATCCTGTTAACGGTCATCCTAATGATTGCCATCTCCGGACCATTTTATTCGGTATGGGTAGGCGACAAAGTCAAAATTCCCTTCCTGATCACCCTTTTTATGGGTATCTTTATCCTGATAAGCACATGGAACAATGTTTATGTTTACTTCATCAACGGCACCGGAAAGATCAGGTTGCAGTTGTACAGTTCCATCATTGCAGCAGCCGTTAATATTCCCGTTTCAATTTATTTTGCCAGGGATCTTAAACTCGGAGCTGCCGGCGTTATCATTGCTACTTGTATTTGCCTTTTTCCGGGGACAATTCTGGCCCCGGTGCAATATTTCAAAATACTGAATAAAACTGCAGGCGGAATATGGTTAAAATAGTTACAATTCAGCTTTTCTGTAAATTAACTTTACCTCTTATCGATATGAGGCTCATTTTCTGCCAATGACACCAATTACCCGCATCAGAAAAGCAATCAATTCGGGGAATACCCGCAGCATCAAAGCCAGGAAAAATATCCTGGTCTCCTTTGGCATCAAAGCCGTAAGTATTGTCATCGGGTTTATTTTTGTTCCCCTGCTGGTGAATTATCTTGGAACCTCGGAGTATGGAATCTGGATTACCCTGAGTTCTATAGTAGCCTGGATCAATTATTTCGATATCGGACTTGGCAATGGCCTTCGTAACCGCTTTGCGGAATCACTTGCCAACGGCGAACACAAACTTGCCCGGATCTATGTGAGCACGACTTACGCTGCACTGAGCATGATATTCGGTTCCTTTTTTGTCATATTCCTGCTGGTCAATCCTTTCCTCAACTGGTCGCAGATATTGAATGCTCCCGAAGCACTGAGTCATGATTTAAGCATACTAATGGTAATAACGGTTGGGTTTTTCCTTCTCCGGTTTATTTTCAAACTGATTTCAATCATTATAACTGCGGATCAACGGCCGGCCATCAGCAATGCTTTTGACCCCCTTTCAAACCTGCTGTCCCTGAGTATAATTCTGATATTGATGAAGACAACCGATCCTTCGCTGATCAACCTGGGACTGGTATTGGGTGCCTCACCTGTTGTCATATTCCTGCTCGCTTCCCTGTATTTTTTCAACAGGGATTATAAGGCATACAGGCCATCGTTCAGACTTGTCAATCTTACCTATTTTAAGGATCTGGCAGGCCTGGGAATACAGTTCTTCATCATACAGATTACAGTGGTTGTAATCATGTCGGCCAATAACCTTATCATTAGTCAGGTTGTTGGCCCGGAAGCCGTTACCAGCTATAATGTGGCATATAAGTATTTCGGTCTCATTTCAATGATCTTTGTGATTATAACCAATACTTACTGGTCAGCATTCACAGAAGCCTATATCAAGAAAGATTTTACCTGGATCAGACGGGTGATGAAGAATCTCGTCCGGCTATGGGGAGGCATCGTATTCGTTATTCTGCTGATGCTGGTTTTTGCCGATCAGTTTTACCTGGTATGGGTCGGTGACAAAGTGAAGGTACCTTTTCTTTTATCGCTTTTTACAGCCCTGTTTATAGTGATATACATCTGGTACTCCATTTTTATCTATTTCATTAACGGAACAGGTAAAATTAAGCTCCAGCTATATACTACAGTAACTGTCGCTGTGCTTCATATACCTGTTGCCTTGTTCCTTTCTGTGAATCTCGGGCTGGGCACAGCCGGTGTCATTTTAGGATCCTGCATTACCTATCTGCCCGGGTCGATACTTGGACCGATGCAGTATTACCGGATCATCAGTGACAAAGCATCCGGAGTATGGGGCAAGTAGCAAAAATCCGGTGAAGATAATTTTGCATATATTTGAGTTTCCGGAACTGATTCAACGATTTTATTTTCCTGATATAAAAAAACAAGATAATTCATATTCATATGTATAAGTATCCGGTTTATCAACCATCGCTGAAAGGCAACGAAAGGAAGTACGTTAACGATTGTATTGACACGAATTGGTTATCATGGCAGGGAAAATATGTTAAAGAGTTTGAGCAGGGGTTTGCCAGATACATTGGTGTGAATTATGCCACCAGCACCTGCAATGCCACCGCAGGGCTGCACCTGGCCCTGGTTGCACTTGGAATTGGTCCTGAGGATGAAGTTATCCTTCCTACACTTACTTACGTTGCATCGGCAAATGCCATAGCATATTGTGGTGCCAGGCCTGTTTTTGTGGATTCGCTGCCCGATACCTGGCAAATGGACCCTGCAGATGTCAGGAGAAAAATAACCCCGAAAACAAAAGCTGTCATGGCTGTCCATATTTACGGACATCCCTGTGAGATGGATGAACTCCTGGCCATTTCCCGTGAAAATGATCTGTTTCTTATCGAAGATGTGGCTGAAGGATTTGGTTCAAAATACAAAGGAAGACATGCCGGTACTTTCGGTGATGTAAGCGTATTCAGTTTCTTCGGGAACAAAACCATAACTACCGGCGAAGGCGGCATGGTTGTTACCAACAATAAAACCATTTTTGACCGTGCCTATCTTTACAAGGGGCAGGGACTGGCACGTTACCGGGAGTATTGGCACGAAGTGGTAGGATTTAACTACCGGATGACTAATATTGCAGCCGCCATCGGTTTGGCACAACTCGAAAGGGCCGACGAACTGATCGCCAAGAAAATTGAAATTGCAATGTGGTACAACGGGTTTCTTAAAGATCTTCCGTTAACTATTCATCATCCGGTTGGAGATATTGTCCACACTTATTGGATGTATTCAATTCTGACAAGTGATGCCGAAACCAGGGTTTCATTGAGAAGTTATCTCAAAGCTAATGGTGTTGAAACAAGGCCTGTGTTTCATCCGGTTCATACGATGCCTATGTACAGTGAAAACTATCATCAGCACAAGGTAGCCGAAGACCTTGGCTGGCGTGGAATCAACCTTCCGAGTTATCCGGATCTCAACATGGAAGATGTGATGGAAATTTGTTCTATCATCAGATCATACTATAACAATAGTTGATTATGAAATTTGATGTTTTTAATGCGGGGGACTCCGGATGGAGAGAAGCCCTCGAAAAAATTTCACCTGAAAACCTGGACATCAATTTTTTACCTGAATGGTATAAAACGTGGCAGGAACACGAACAGGCTGAACCAAAGTGCCTGGTTGCAGAAATGGATGGATATATTTTTATCTATCCTTTTTTTCTCAAATCTATCGATGATTTTGATCTTGGAGAAACATATTATGATATTCAGACCGCATACGGATATGGAGGTGTCATTACAAACCGGACAGATCTTCCTGAGTCAGCCATTTCCGGATTTAACAGGGAAGTAAACAAATGGTTATTTGAAAACAAGGTCGTTGCCGAGTTCATCCGTGAACATCCCCTGCTGAATCATTGCAGGCGCGATGCCGAATACACTAAGGTCAGGCAGAATATCTACATTGAAACATACCGCCACTATAGAATTCCCGATAAAAAAGCCCGCCAGAATGTAAATAAATTATTCAGGAATGTGCATATAAGTGTATTGATGGACGATAGACTGGATCGTCTGGATGACTTCATTAACCTGTATAATTTAAATACGATAAGGCTTAATATGAGTAAGTTCTATTTTTTCCCTGAAAGCTACTTTTTAAAAGTGCGTGAACTGCTGAATGAGCATGCAAGATTGATTCATATTTTATATAAGGACAAAATTATTAACAGTACTCTGTTTTTGTTCTATGGCAATAAAGGAACCTTGCATCTGGCAGGTTCCGATCATGAATATCAGACACTCAGGGGTAATGATTTGATGTATTATAGTGCAATTGAGCTTTCAAAGAATATGGGCCTTGAAATTCTTGCCATTGGAGGTGGAATTTCCGCAAATGAAGATGACAGCCTTTTCCGGTTTAAAAGTAAGTTCAGCGATCTGCATAAGGATGTTATGGTCGGTAAAAAAATACTCAACCCGGATATTTATGCGAAATTAGTAACGCAATGGGCTGAAAAATACCCGGAACTGACAGAGAAATACCGGAACTTTTTCCTTAAATACCGGCAGACTGAATAATTGGCTCCAGAATCATCATAGCTGTCAGTAGCCCGGCCTTGAATGGTCTGCTCCAGCATTTAACTGAATCTGCCTTTATAAAGGCCGGAGAATCTTGTCTTTTTTCATATCCATCACCAGTTTCCTTGTAAACAACTCCGCCCCGGATTTATTCATATGGGTAGAATTGTAGAAGTACTTTTTGTCGTATGACATGGTATCTTTTGTATAATCATAATAGGGTACTCCAAAATCACGACTGAATTTTTTGAAAACATTCATTATTTCCTCATAATTTTTCACAAATAACTGCCCTTCAATATACTCCGGCGGACTCACAAAAATCAGTTGAATATTATTTTCGCGGCATTCATGAATGTATTTTTCAAAAAGGAGCACTGTAGCGGGATCCAGAACCATATCAAATCCGTCTAATTCCTCTTTTGCTTTTTCAAAATCAGAATTCCAGACCATTTCCTTGCCCTGATATCCCTTGATCCTGTCAGGTGTGTAATCTTTGGACCCGAATCTGAGCTTAAATGCCGTGAAAACTGTTTTCCATTTTCCGGAATATCTCATCAGTGGTAACCGGTAATCGAGATAATCATATCCCTCGTAATTGGAAATTGCTTTTGCAACAGCAGTATCGTCGATCATATAGGGTAAAAACTGTTCAAGATTAAACAGATCTGGTCTCTTGCCCAGGGTCATTATATCAACTGAATGGATGATTACTTTTGGTTTTTCATTATACTTAAGCAACAGGCGGTGCCTGAGGTCCTGAAGCAGGAAGTTATGACCATTAAGACCAATGTTATATACCGATATGCCCAGACTATCAGACATTATCTGCGGATCAAAATGAACCCAGGCTCTTGATCCACCAGAAATGATCAGATCATCATTTATTTTACCATTGTAGATATCATTCCATACGCCAAATTCCCCGTTTCTTGATTGTCTCAGGCTATCAGACAAAAACTTGTCTGCAAAATAGGACAACAGGATTAATGGCAGAGAAAATATCAACAGGGTGAGCACAAACCTTTTCATAACCGGATTCTTTTAACTGGTTAGAACTGAAAGTAAATAAATTCCTTTCCTGTTGCCGCAAAGAAGAAAATAGTAACAATCAGCATGTAATAAATCCCCCAACGAACAGGTTTTGAGAATCTGCTCCCTATGTCAGCAATGGCATATTCCTGGCTCTTTCCCAGCCACTCTATAATAAACAAGGCGATAATAAAGAGAAAAGTGACTATAGCACCCAGTTTGTTTGAAATTACAGGAAGAGAAAATACCGATAATGATACCAGTTTTCCGTAAAAGCTGAAAGCCTCGGATATGTTATCGGCCCTGAAAATTACAAAACCAACCATAGCCATTAGAAAAACACCGACCATATTTTTTAACTCAATTAATGAAGGTACCAGCTTCCCTTTCAACGATTTTTTCTTTTTAAATATTTTGCCCTGCAGTATCAGGGGTATGTAATAAGCGCCATGCAACAACCCAAACAAAACAAAAGTCCAGTTGGCGCCATGCCAGATTCCGATGATCAGAAAGTTGATCATAATCGCCAGAATAAGACCCCTGTTACCTAAATCCCTGAAATGGATTGACAAAGGTGTAAAAACATAATCCGTCAGCCATGAAGTAAGCGAAATATGCCAACGCTGCCAGAATTCTGCAATATTCTGAGAGAAGAAAGGAAAATCAAAATTTTTTGTGATATTAAATCCCATTAATCTGGCAAAACCAATCGCCATATCAGAGTATCCGGAAAAATCAGCATAAATCTGAATTGTATAGAAAAACAGACCTAATAGTAATGAACTTGCAGGCAGAGATTCAAAGCCATCGAATACCTGATTTGTAAAAATGGCACAGTTATCGGCAACAACAATTTTTTTAAACAAACCCCAGAGTATCTGACGGAGCCCATCTACTGCCTGATCGTATTTAAATTCCCTTTTCTTTTCCAGCTGTGGAATCAGTAGTCCGGCACGGTCTATGGGCCCTGAAATCAAACTTGGAAAAAACGAAACATAGGAAAAGAAGACAACCCAGTCAGTACAGGGTTTGATCTTACCCCGATCAATATCAAGCAAGTAACTTATGGTCCGGAAAGTATAAAAACTGATACCCAACGGAAGAATAATTCTGATGGTATGAATACTCAGATTGATGTTGATGGCTGAAAAAGCATCAATAAAGGAAGTAACAAAGAAATTAAAGTACTTGAATACAATCAATCCGCCAATACCCTGAAGCAATCCGATAAAAAGCAAAACTTTCCGGCGTGTATTATTTTCAGATTTTTCAAGATATATCCCGAGTAAATAGTTCAGTGCCGATACGCCAATCAACAGAAATAAAAACCTCCAGTCCCACCATCCGTAAAAAAAATAACTCCCACCTAAAACCAGAATATTTTGCAATTTGTAATTCCTGTTAAAGACAAACCAATATAAAAGAAAGAACACCAGAAAAAAAATTGTGAATGGCAAGGAATTAAAAACCATGAGCTATATTTTTTGGGATATTAATTTCTGACATAAATCACTGTGAAACAGTTATATAATTCATTTTTCAATCAATTCAATGAGATGGGCATCTGGTGAAAACAGGAATATGCACCTTTTACCTTCAAATGCTTCAGAAAAAAAATACTCCATTGGCCTGTATTCCATTTGCTCAAGTTCCGAAACAGCATCTGTAATACTTTCAACTTTATACCCTATATGGTAATAGGTAACCCTTTTCTTCTGAAGCTTTGAAACAACAGATTCTTCACTGTATGGCTCAACAAGTTCAATGAAACTTTCATCAGCCACTCTCACAAAGCAAACATTCACCTTCTGGGATTCAACTTTGATGATCCGGGAAATACTATTCTCACCAAACAAATCAGAATAATGTTTTACAGCATTCCCGATATCGTCAACAAGCACACCAACATGATGAAAGCAAAGTTTGTTATCCATTATTTTTTTTCAAGAGGTGAATTCAATTTCATTTTATCCGGGTGTCTTACATGAAGATACTATTTTTTAGAAAGAATCCCATCTGCTAATTCACCAATGTCCTTCCAGCTTTGAATTTCCTTGGAAGTGAAACGTACCTTAAAATGCTTTTCAATAGATACAACAAGGTGTATATGGGTCAGCGAATCCCATTCTTCTACATCATTGGCTGTTGTTTCATAAGTCAGAATGATTTCTTCATTATCAAGAGTATCTCTGAAAATCTCCTGGAGCTGCTCTAATACTTCACTTTTATCCATCTTAATCGTTTTTAAGTTTAACAATTGCTGCAAACATTACCGGGACTTTGAATTTTCCGGCAAAAGCCTCACTCACATGATCTGATATGACTTTTTTTTCTTTAAGTATCTCCAATCCGGCCAGAGAAATCAATTCTCTGATTTCCTCCTCATTGTTGAAAAGATAGATATGGTCTTTCATTGGAGAATTAACAGGGGTTGAAATAAATGAAATTCCATCTTTACCAATCAGTTTACCTATCTTTTGCAACAGGGTTAACGGATTTTCAACATGTTCAAGAACTTCACCCATCGTTACAAAATCATAAGTCTGATTGTCAGGGAAATCAAAAACATTCATCTGATGATAATTCACTTTCTCAGAATCAACAATTCCACTGGCCAGCTCAATTGAGCTTTTACTAACATCAATCAGGTCAAAACAATTTACACCCGGAAGTTGTTTAAGCGCCTCATAAATATAAAGTCCGTAACCACCTCCGATTTCAAGGTAATTTTTTACTCTGTCTTTAAAATGTCTCAGATTCTGTAAAAAAAAAACCAAACGCTCATATTGTTCAAACCATAAGAACTGTGCCAGGGCCAACCCATGCATATGACAGGACATCACCTCGGGCCGGTGATAAATTTTTTTTTCAACTTCTCTGAATGAAGATGAAGAATATCGGCCATTACGGATAAATCTGATTCTTTCACCGGCCATATCTTCTATCAAGTGAAGGTAGCAGTCTATGCTATAATCCAGACTCAACTTATTTCTTAGGAGGAAAGCTTCATATTGGAAGAAAAAATCTTCAGCCATCAAAGCATGGTCTTTCCCCAAATATCTGTGATTCTTTCTTAAATGAGCACTATGGGTCGGATTTTTTACATCCAGTTTATTAAGAATAGCTTCTAAATAATTTCCCATAACCTGCAATAAAATATCTATTTCACTTTAATGAAAGTCGTTCTTTCCTGATAGGCGTCAATCTCGAGAGACCAATATCCATCTTTAAAAACAAAGCCCAGACTTTTATAGTGGTCTTCAACCATTCCGTTCTTGGATGTGGGAATAAATTCGCCACGGAGAGTCTTAAACCCATTTTCTTTCCCGGACTGCACCATAGTATTCAGAACAAAATTCTCCATGCCTCTTTTGAGGACCCGGCAACTCATAAACCAGGTATCAATAAACAATGAACGCTCATCTTCCTTTTTCAGAATAATGACACATATCAGTCCATTATCACCGAATTTATCTTCGAGTGTAAATGCAAAAGTAAGAAATTTATCGGACGAGGAAATCGTTTCGATATCAGCTTCAGTGTAACGTACAGTTCGCAGATTAAACTGGTTCGATCGTTGTGAAAGTTGAGCTACCCGTGGAGTATTGAATTTGGTAAAGGGCTCTACCAACGACAACATGCTGAGGCTTTTCAAAAAATCCTCCTCATTGGTAAAGTTCTTCTGCAGAATACTTCGCTGGGCCTCAACCTGGTATTGTTTGGTTCTTTCCGAGTCTTCGTTGGAATAGGAAACAGTTTCGAATAAATTCAACGGATACAGATACTCAAGATAGTCTGCAGGATCTTCAGGCAATTCGGGAATAATAATTCCCGGAATGTTTTCTCTGACAATATTTCTCTCAAACGGATTGTCGTCAAGAAAAACCATTGAATCAAAACCAATATTTAAAATACTCTGAATCAGGCGGATATTATCTGCCTTGTTATCCCAGTTGGCTACAAATACAGCTATATCATCAAGACGAAGAACCATATCTGGATGCTTCTCAAAAGGCTCTTTTGCAACAGATTCCGTATTTTTGCTGCAAATAGCAAGAATTATTCCCCTGTTTTGAAGTTTCTTTATCCAGTATTGGAATTCAGTAAAAGCTTTCCCGATACCCAGACTCCCGATCTGAATATTCTCGATACCGTCATCACCGATTACACCACCCCATAATGTATTGTCAAGATCCAGAATCAGACATTTGTTTACCCTGCCGTTCATAGCAGTAATAAGATCGAGGGTTCTTGAGGCTATCAAAGGTAAAACATCAAGACTGACCACCATCTCTGTATTGATATACACCGATGTCTGAAAAAAATTACTTTTCCCGACCAGATTCTGTATGGAAGAAAGTTCACATAAATAAAAACCGGGATGACTTATTGAGTATTTCATCAACTCATAATTCAGCTTCCGCAATTGAAACAGGAAAGAAGATTCCAGTTTATTCGAATAATTACCGAAAACCGAATCGTCAATTTCAGAATAATTGTAATAAATAATTTTTGCATTCATTTGAGAACTGATCGACGAGGTAATACTGTCAACCAGCGACATCTGTGAATCGGCGAGTGTTCCGTATTCGCCTGCTTTAAGTTTATTATACTTTGCAAGCAATTTGTGCGAGGATTGAAAAATTATAATTATTTCAGGGTTACAGGAAAATAATTCCGAACTTGTATCAAATACCTGGCGTTCAATCTGATTAAAATCCGCCTCCCATATCTGAAGATCAATTCCATAATCATATCCTGTCCCCCGGAGAGCCTGTGTGAGAAACTGTGTGGCACTATCGCCCAATACCGCTACGTTTAAACTTTTCAACTTTGAAAAGTCATTCTTCAGGTTCTTAACTAACTGGGTAAATGTTTTCATATTGTAGTCCGGAATAATGAGATCTATCTCCTCTTTAAAAATTGAAATGTTAAAACTTTCCAAATTTACAAATTTGTCATCAATTCAATAAACGATTCCTGATTACCCAACACTGCAGTATTCATATTACCCGTTTATTGTAATAAAGAAATGATCAAAATAACTTAATAATTTCATTATCAGTCACATGACAAAGTACTTTCTTTCCTGAACTAACCCTGTGAACAATGCTCTGATCTTTTCATCAATTTGTTTTGGAAATCATTCAACAGTTTATCGATTAATGAAGAAAACCTGTATTAGTAACCAACATATTTTGTGAAAATCCCCGGTCCAAACTGTCCACCAGGCATCAAACAACGATTACTGCACAGTCATCAGGATTGCCTCTGCAATCTTCCCGTTTAATTCAGGATTATAATGCGTCAGGTCTACATAGCAATCCGGACAAACATCATGAACTGCAGAAATATCATAAAAACCAGGGAAATTCCATCTTGCAATCTGATCCCGGATCCTGGGGACAATAAATTTAAAATTCCTGTACAAGGGATTCAAGCCCCTGGTATGCTGATCACGCCAGAAAAGGTTATTTTCCGACAATATACCTATGGGTTGATAATATATTGAGAATTCAAAACCAAAAGCTTTTGAAAGTTTTTCTAGAAAGTGATAATTCGCTTCATAGAATACAGTCAGTTTCCAGATTATATATTCCAGCCCGGCAGAATCTACAGAAGAATATGGACTCCGGAGAATTGTGGACAGGAAATGCCTTTTCGGATCTGTGTTATACAGATTATCCGGATCATAAACATTATCATACTTATCCCATGGCAATCCTGTTATAATGTCATTAATCTGGTCTTCAGCAATAAATGACTTTAACCACCGTGCAACAGGAAGTTGTGAAAGGATAGTATTTCCTGGCTCCCTTGTGGCAATATTATAATCACTGGTATACGCACTTTTGGCCAGTGAAGGTGTTTCAAGGGGATGGAAGTTTGTTTCTATCATCCTGATTATGTCGTTCAATCCGTCAATAAATATTACTTTCCTGGGCTGATAACCCTTTTTGAGCAATAATATCAGTTTATTTATTTCAGCAGACTGGTGATAGGCATGAACCCCGAAATTTATGTAAATGTTGTCTGTATCAAGCCTGTTAAGGCAGGCCGATATGGTTTCATTGTCACTAACTCCATGGCCAAAGGTGGTTGACCCTCCGAAAACCCAGACTGCACCGTTTATTTTCTCAGAAGCATTGATTCTTGTAACTTTTTTATCAAATCTGATACCTTCGAAACCGGTATTATAATGCTTTGACACTTGCATACGATCCTGAAATTCAAGTACAGGATGATTTGCATAAGGGCTGTTTGGAAGCAATAATTCCCTGATATCATTGTCATTTTTCCCCGGATAAACTTTTCTGATAAACTCAATCGAATCGGTAAGAAGATCCTGAGGGGAAAAGAAGCCGGAAGAACCAGGATTCACTGCTCCTGGTTTCTGAATCAAAAGTGAAGCAAATACATTAGCTATCGCAAATAATATCAACACATTAAGAACGATGACAGCAAAATCACGGTACTTTTCTCCTACCCAGAAAAAGAAATCTCTTTTCCTGATGATGAGACCGATACCGGACAATAACAATAAAAAAGAAACCAGCAGAATGCCTGTAAAAACTGTTATGGATAAGGAGCTTCCTTTAAGCCAGGTGATCATCCATGGATTGAATATAAAACCGGAAATCATAAAAATAACTCCGGCTGTTCTGTATCGTTTTACTGCAGAATTTTCGTTGCCCATAGAAATTAATCCGGTTTAAATTCTTCCTTCCATATCGAATCGTTTTTCAACTCAATCTGTTCAAGCTTATCAAACAGGTAATCACCCATAACCAGGTAATCTATCTCGGTGCGCATAAAACAACGGTAGCCATCATCGGGGGTACAGACTATTGGCTCTCCCCTCACATTGAAACTCGTATTCACGACGATTCCATATCCGGTAAGTTTTTTAAAATCACTGATAACCTGCCAATAGCGCGGATTGGCATTTTTGCTGATACTTTGCAGACGGGCTGAATAATCAACATGTGTTATAGCCGGAACATCGGATCGTAAAAAGTATAATCTTTCCGAAAGATTTCCATCAGGATATCCCTGAGGCAAAGGGATTCGCCTTTTTTCAAGAACAGGAACAACAAGCAACATGTAGGGAGATGGCCTGTCGAGTTCGAAGAATTCCGTTATATCTTCCTCAAGTACAGTTGGTGCAAAAGGCCTGAATCCTTCACGATATTTTATCTTAAGGTTCATTTTCTTCTGCATATCCGGATTGCGGGCATCGCCCAATATTGAACGGTTACCAAGTGCGCGGGGTCCATATTCCATCCGACCCTGAAACCAGCCGATCACTTTTCCTTCAGCCAGCAAGCCAGCTACCCGTGCAGATAATTCATTAAAACTTCCGAATAAATGAAATTTTGCATTGTATTTCCTGGCAGTTCGTTCAATATCAATTCCTGAAAATTCAGGTCCAAGACAGGCTCCTTTCATGGCATCCGGGTTAGTTTCAGGAATACGATCCTTATTCAGCCAGATATGCCAGGCTGCCAGCGCAGCACCAAGTGCACCTCCGGCATCGCCTGATGCCGGTTGAACCCATATATCTTCGAAAAGCCCGGAAGCCAGTAGTTTACCATTAGCAACGCTGTTGAGGGCAACACCACCAGCCATAACGAGATTTTTGCTTCCGGTTAATTCTTTAGCTGTCTTTGCCATCATGGTCATGACATCTTCAGTTACCTGCTGAATAGCAAGAGCCATATTCATGTATGGCTGGGTAAGCATTGTTTCTTCAGGTCTTGGAGGAATTCCGAACAAATGCAGCCAACCTGCATTGTTTGTCATTGTATGACCAGTAGCAAAATCGAAGTAATCCATGTTGAGAAGCACTGATCCATCTTCGCGGATATCGACCAGATTTTCAAGAATAATCTGTTTAAATCTCTTTGTTTCAGAAGAATCCGGATTCCCATAAGGTGCCAGCCCCATGAGCTTGTATTCTCCACTGTTGACTTTAAAACCACAGTAGTAAGTAAAAGCAGAATAGAGCAGACCTATGGAATGCGGGAAATGAAGTTCCCGGAGAACCTCTATCTGCTTTCCCTTTCCATGAGCAATAATTGCCGTTGCCCATTCCCCGACACCGTCGAGTGTCAGAATTGCAGCCTCTTCAAATGGAGACGGATAAAACGCACTGGCAGCATGCGAAAGATGGTGCTCCGGGAATAAAACCGGAACCCTGTTCCTTTTATCCATGCCAAGTTTTTCAAATTCCTTCCCCAGCATGTTTCTCATAAACAGCTTTTCCTTTATCCATACCGGGATGGCTGATCTGAAACTGGCAAGTCCTTTAGGAGCAAATGCATGATATGTTTCCAGCAAACGTTCAAATTTAATATATGGCTTATCGTAAAACGCAATTGCTTTGAGATCGCTGTATACAAGCCCTGCTTCAGTAAGTACATATTTTGCAGCATTCAAAGGAAAAGCCGGATCCTGCTTTTTTCGTGTAAACCTCTCCTCATGAGCTGCAGCAATAATTTCACCGTCAATAATGATGGCTGCAGCACTATCGTGGTAATACGCGGAGATGCCAAGAATAGCTTCTGACATGGTTGCAGATATTATAAACTAGAAAATAGTGTAAATGAAAGGTGCGATGGCTGATCCGCTGGTTAAAACAATTAACACACCGAAAAGCAACAATACGAGAATCAACGGAAGCAGCCAGAACTTCTTTCTGACCCTTAAAAACGACCACAGGTCCTTCAAGAATTCCATAAACTGAGTTATTTATATTAATAGGGTTTATCTATGTCAGTAGAGAGAAAAACATGATTTCTGATGTGCATGACTGTTGCACTCCCCTTCCTGAACTGTTTCAGTTTAAGATTGTCAATTCCTGAGAGTTTTCTGAAAGCTGCAACTGGCAATACAACAATAAAAAACACCAGGGTAAGAAGTATCCACGACATGAACGTACCTGTCAGATGAGAAAACCCAAACCATATAACTGCCAATGGATAAAACCAACCCGGCACCATCATTACCAGCAGTAAAACCGGTATTGCAAGCCTGTAAAAAAGCTGATTTTCAGTAAAGAAACCAGCAAGCAGCAATATCAGCATTAATGCCAGTCCTGTATCTTTCGATTGTTCACGGCTTATTGATGATGAGAAAAAAGTCTTTTTCGTTGTATCATGTTCGGACATATCGGACTGAGGTTGAATTATACCGGTTTACTGTGACTATGTTGAACAGGGTATGATTTTGCATTGTAAAATATCATTTCCTGAAAAAACCATCAAAATCGTGACATATTGGAAACACAACATGAAATGAATTGTTCATAGAACCTGAAAGTCGGATTACTGTCAGAACAAATGAATCTTGAAATCCGGATTATTTGTCAAATTTCGATAATTTATTCAGATAAACAGAACCAATTGCCGGAATTCCGCTAATTTTATTCCGTGAATGAACAATACAGCAGATTAATGATTAATAGCGCAGTTGATGACACAGGAAAAGGTTGGTATTTTTCATAAAAAACTCAATGCTGGTCATAGAAAATCCAATCATCGCCTCATTCAAATGCTTTCTATATGACAGTCGGGTATTTTTTATCAATGATAAAGCCAAGTGATGGTGGTATTTATCAATATTCGATTTATGTTTTAAAAATGTTGCTTAAGAGTGATGAAATCCGGAAAGTCTTGATTTTTTACTCGGCAGATCAGAGAATTGAGTTCGACCAATACCTTAAACATCCTAAAGTTGCTCCCATTCTTTACAAAGAGAAAGGAAAAATATACCATTTCCTGAAAAAGGCCTCAGAATTTTATCTTTCACGATTTTACCTGAAAAGGAAGTCAAACAGGTTCCATTACCATCTTTACAATTTGCTTAATCCTGACAGACATTTTTTAAATAAATTCAATCCTGACGTTCTTCATGTGCCAAGGCAACACTCACCCGCCTATAATCTGAATTTTCCGGTGATTGTTTCGATGCACGATGTACAACATTTTCATTTTCCCGAATTTTTTTCACCGCTTGAAAGGATATATAAATCTATCCGGTATTATACGACAATGAGCGAAACCAACCATGTTATTGTATCATACAATCATGTAAAGGATGACCTGAGCAGGTATTTTCGAGAGGTAAAAACTGCAGTATCAGTCTGCCCTGTTCCTATGAACGAAGACTGGGTTTCGGGAATACCTGCAACTGAAGTTTATGAATTAAAGAGGAAATATAATATTCCGGATCAGATACTACTGACTCCGGCAGCAACCTGGGAACATAAGAATCACATAGCTGTTCTGAAAGCTCTGGAACTCCTTAACAATGAAGGATTCAGGGTTTTCTGGGTATCCACCGGAAATAAAACAGATTATTTTGCTGATCTGGAACAGAAAATAATTGATTTAAACCTTAAAGATCAGGTTTTATTTACAGGGGTGATACCTGAAGCCGACCTGCTTGGATTGTATAAAATGACACGACTTGTTATTATTCCCACACTTTATGAAGCCGGTTCAGGGCCATTGTTTGAATCAATGCGGTATCACGCACCGGTTATTTGTTCCAATGTAACTTCTTTACCGGAAACAATCGGCAGCGCAGAATTTGTTTTTGATCCGGGTAATTACAGGCAAATCGCTGATTATATCAGGAAAGCACTGACTGATGAACTGTTTTTAAAGAGAAATAAGGAGAATTCAATCGACAGAATCAATCATTTCAGTCAGTTGAATTACGCTCCGGCATTCATTGAAGCCTATAAAAAAGCTATTTCCGATTTCCACGGCATTTCAACTATTGAAAAACATAACTGAAAATGGCAAAACGGCTTTTGATTTTCTTTATTGTCATTACTTCAATGGAGTTATTCAATGTGGTTTTTTTTGGCAAAGGCCTGATCAAAATCGCTGAACTTGCCGGTATTGGTGTTATAGTACTGGCAATCCTCCTTCAATACATTTATAATCCAAATGAGGGATTCAGGTTAAATTTCAAGTGGGAAATCATTTTAATATTTATCAGTATAATTCTGAGTATGCTGATGGCATATTCGGGACACAACCAGGGCTTTGGAATCACGGCTGTGGCACAAAGGTTTATGTATTTTTATTTATTCTATTTTGCGCTTCACCTGATTAAAATTTCTGATACTGACCTGAAACAAATGTTCATATATCTGGCCATTGTTCACACTGTCTTTTATATGATTCAATTTGCTGCATACCCGACAATTCTTTTTGATATCAAAGTATCTGACAGTCGGGGCACCCTGAGAATATTCCTGGCCGGATTGTCTTATCTGATACTGGCCTATTTCTTTGTTTTGAATAATCTTTTCAAGGAGTTCTCCATAGGAAAACTAGCCCTGCTTTTTTTCTTTTTCAGCGTATTTATTCTTATGGGAACAAGGCAGATCATTATTTCAATGTTTTTATTGACCATTATTAATGTTTTGCTCAGCAAAAGAGTAAAATCAAAGTTCCTCATCCTGACATTGGTTATACTGGCCACAATCCCGGTAATCGTCATGTTTCAGGATATTTTCCTGAACCTATTAAGTGTTTCCCAGGAACAAAGTGAAGATGTCGGAGAAGATACGAGGGTTCGTGCTGCAACCTTTTTTCTTACCGAATTGTTCCCGAATAATGCTGCATACTTCACGGGAAACGGTGTTTCAAGTGCCAACTCAGGCTATGGGGTAAGGATACAGATGTATATGGATTTATATGGCTTCTACCAGTCTGACATAGGCCTGCTCGGCGACTATTGCAATTTTGGAGTGTTATTTGTTCTTGCGGTGTTTATTCTGATTATCAGGGTCCTTTTAATGAAGCTTGATCAATCTCACATGTTTATCAAGTATTTTTATATTACCGTGCTTCTCACACTCTTTACCGGGGGAGGGCCATTTGCACGGGGAGATTCCATAGTTACAATTTGCATTACTTTGTATTTAATAGATGTCTATCTTCAAAACAAGAAAATTGAAGAAAGCGATTCTGAAACTGATGAAGAGATCTACTCAGAAGATGAAATAAACAGCAATGATTACCAACAATACCTGAAATGACAAAGACTGAAATCGCAATTTTAATTCCGGTTCATAATGGCATCAGCTTTACATCAAAATGTCTGAAACAGATTTACGCCCTGCTGGGCAGACAGTCTTTTAATACAGTGGCCTTTCATGTTATAATCATTGATGACGGGTCAAATGATGGAACTGAAGGATGGATTCTTGCGGAGTATCCACAAACTGTTCTATTAAAAGGTAACGGCAACCTGTGGTGGAGCGGTGGTATAAACGAAGGAACAAAGTATGCTGTCAACGAGCTGAAATGTGACTACCTGTTGTGGTGGAACAACGATATTACTCCATCGGACAGTTATTTCGCGGATCTCGAAAGTATTCTGATCAATGAGACCCCCATGATTGCTGGTTCGAAGATTTACTATGCGCATGACCCTCAGGTTGTCTGGTCGATGGGTGGAATTTTTGACACCAGAAACGGGAAAAAATATATGACAGGCATGAACGAGCAGGACAGCGAACATTTTAACAGGGTGTTTTATGCAGACTGGCTTCCGGGGATGGGAACTATCATACATCGTTCCGTAATAGATAAAATCGGGATGCTTGACAATAAGAATTTTCCGCAATATCACGGTGACAGCGATTTCACTTTCAGGGCCAAACTTGCAGGTTACGAAATACCTGTTTACCCTCAGCTGAAAATATGGAACGATAAAAGCAACTCAGGACTATTGCACCGGAATAACTTCAATCTGCTTGTCCGTTCCTTAAATGACATTAAATCCAACTACCATTTCGGGAAAGACTTCCTCTTTTACAGGATGTATGCCACATCACCGATGGCTTACCAAACATTAATACTCAAATATTGTTTGTACGTCGGAGGTTTTATAAAATGGAGGATTCTGAACCTGTTTGGTTTCCGGAAGAAACAGATACCTTTTTAAAAGCATTGTATGAACATTTCAGTATTTAACGGTGCCGGACAGGTTGATTACATGTACGGGCTCGTTTCGGGCCTGGCAAAGCATAAAACAGATAACATTGACGTTTTGGATGTTGATTTGACCAGGGATATTTTTCAATCATTCAGCAATGTAAATTACTTCCCTGTTTTCCGGGTTCTTCCCAGGTCTTCTTCCATTGTTGCCAAAGGAGTGAACACTCTGAGGTTTTATTACCTGCAGCTATGGTTTTTAATGTCCCGAAAAAAAAGAGTAGTTCATTTTCAATGGCTTGACCGTTTCAAATACATTGACCGCATCGTACTTCCATTGACTGCCAGGCTTTTCGGACACCGGGTGGTACTCACGGTCCACAATATCAATGCAGGTAAACGCGATAATCGCGATTCCTGGGGAAACAGGTTGAGTCTGAAGATATTATACAGGCTTGCCAACAGCCTGATTGTACATACCGAAAAAAGCAAAGAAGAGTTGATGTTTGAATTCCCGATCAATGAAGCCAAAATCTCAGTGATCAGACATGGCATGAATAACCGTGTTACCATAACGGGATTAACTAGCGGCCAGGCAAGGAAACAATTAAAAATTGGTGAAGGGGAAAAGGTTGTTCTTTTTTTCGGTAATATTGATTTCTATAAGGGGCTTGATCTATTGCTCGACTGTTATAACCAGCTTCCCGAAAGTTTTCTGAAAGATTCAAGGCTACTGATTGCAGGAAATTCAAAATCTCCTGATTATACAAAGCTTATCCTTGATAAAATCAGTTCACAAAGAATTAAAGAAAGGGTAATTGCCAGAATCAGCTATATACCCGACCAGGAAGTTGAACAGTACTTTATGGCAGCCGATTGTATTGTGCTACCATACCGTAATATCTATCAATCAGGTGTAATTTTTATGGCTTATTCATTCGGATTACCGGTTATTGTTTCCGATATCGGTAATTTTAGAAACGACATGGTTGAAGGAAAAACCGGTTTTCTGATCAATTCAAATGAACCGGACCAGATCAGCAATACACTCCTCAGTTATTTTGAATCTTCTTTATACAGAAACCTGGCAGAAACCAGGGAGAGTATTAAAAGCTGGGCATGGCAGAATTATTCATGGGATATTATCGGATCGGAAACCCGCAGGCTTTATGAATCAATAAAATAAAGCAATGCGTCAGACTTTTCTGGTGAGAAAATGAGCAAATACAGGAACATCACAGTTTGAATCTCTGACCCGGTAATCACCGGATCAATTGACAATTTTGCACCATTAAGCCTGATTGGAGGTTATTTTTCGGAAATATCGATATTAATGTTTACCTATCAATACCAGAATCAAGAAATGAGCAGAAAAAAAACAGTTGTTTTCTTCAGAAATGATGATGTAAGGGATAAACTTGATGAATCGCTGATCAGGCTGACAGAGGTTTGTATGAAACACGGTGTTTCAATTTCGCATGCCGTAGAGCCTGCCAATGTATCTGAAGAGGTTGTTGACTGGCTGATTTCCCAGAAAAAGCAATTTCCCGGACTGGTTGAAATTATTCAGCATGGCTATGATCACAATCTGGCAAATCCCGGTCAGAAAATGGAATTTGGTGGAAACCGCAGTTTTGATGATCAATACAAAGACTTAAAAAAGGGGAAAGAAACCATGGACAGGCTCTTTGGCGATTTGTGGTCTCCGATTTTCACTTTCCCATACGGCACCTATAACCTCTCGACATTAAAGGCTATTGACCAGTTAGGTTATCATACAATATCATCTAAAATGCAGTTTTCAATAAAAGTAAGATTGAAGAACTTCGTTGGAAAACTACTTGGGAAAGATATATTGTTTGGAAAAAAGATAAATTATCATCCGGGGCCGAGAAAAGGATATAAATTCAGGGAAATATCCGTTTCAGCAAACCTGATTAAAAGATACACCGGTGAAGCTGAAGCTGATCATTATACGCTGGAAGAAATCAGAAGACAGGTGAAACGGGCTATGAATTATACCGGAATCATCGGTATTCTGTTTCACCACCGGTTTCATGCCAACCACATTGAATTAACCGAGGAATTGATTATTTACCTCAAAAAGAAAGGGGTAAGGTTTTCAACCATTTCCAATATTAAAAGATAGTATTTCTATAATTCTTTTAAGATGACTGAGTACAAGTATAATTTAAACATCGATCATGCAATCAGATCCCGGATTCCGGGTTATGTACTGGTAGAAACAGATCCTGATAACCCGATGCATGGTACCAATGTACTGATGGAAGGAATAAAGAGGTTTTTCGGCGGGTATGGTCAGAATACCCACCTTTTTGACCTGGGAAGTCACAAAATTGCCATCCTTACACCCGATTTTTCGCAAAAACTTGATTGTATCAGCTTTAAAAGAGCAGGGAATGATTTTGCTTTTCTCGAAGGCACTTTTTATGATTTCGACCTGCTTAAAAGATGTAAAAATGAGTCGAAACAGATCGGTGAATACCTGGCAGGTGAAATTATTGAACTTGTAAAAAAGGGTGACCTCGATGCGCTCAAGGACTACAATGGTCGCTATTCTGGATTTGTTTACATTGCTGAAACAAGAACCCTGATTCTTATTACCGACCAATATGGAGCCAACAGGGTATTTGTCTATAACAATGGAAAGCAACTTGCTGTAAGCAATAATGTATTTGCATTGGCCACCAATCCTTATCTCAGTGTTTCTGTGGATGAAAAAAGCATTGCGCAGATCCTGCAGGTTGAGTATCCTGTTTATCGCGGAACTGAATTTGCTGAAATTTCTTTTGTTTTGCCATCAGATATTTATATCCGGAAAGACAACAGCGTGAGTTATTCAAAATACTATCAGAAATTAAACAGAACCCGAACCAAATCAGACAAGCAATACATTTCAGATCTGCGTGATACAATCAATGGATTTTTCGAAAACTTTTACCGGTATTATGATGAAACCGTAGGGATTTATTTGTCAAAAGGGAAAGATTGCCGACTCTTTCTCCCGTTCCTGGAGAATAACAGGATTCCTTATATTCCTTTTGTATTCAAAGATGGTACAGGAGTTTTCGACTATCCGGATGTTTATAAAATTGCCGGCCTGCTCGACAAAGACCTTCATGTGCTTGAAAATTACAGCGTTGACCGGAAACTGGCATTCATGTCGGCCATGAGTACAACCCCTACCCTTTCGTGGTTTGCACTGGGAAGCGTGGCCACCAATTTTACAAACACAGCGCTGATGGGCGTATTTGGCGATATCAGTTCAGGTAAGATGCCGTCGTTTCGTGTTATCGGCATGAAGACACAGGACGATTTAATTGACGGATTCTTTAAAATGGTTTCGAAAGGCGTAACACCAGAAATTTTCTCAGACTCCTTACCTTATTTCGACAAATTCAAAACCTGGGAATCCTACCGGAATTTGTTCAGGGACTATCCAAAAGCTGAAATCCTTTTTGATAATGAAGTTTACCATGATGTGGACCACCGGTCATTCAGGAATGCACTTACCATCCTTATGCGGGCACAACATTTTATCACTCCGGTAACCCCCTTTACCGACAAGGCAGTAGCGCTGGCATACCATTCCCTTCCGGTCAGTCTTCTAAAATCACAGAAAGCTCATACTGTAATAGCGGCGATGGAACCTAAAAGCAACAGAATAAAATCCACTGCATTCCCCGTGTCTTTAAGGTTTGAAAGTCATATAAGACCAGCAATGATGGCTGTGATAAAACTCAACAACCTGCTAAACAACAGGTTTCTGAAAGGACAGATTAAGAAATTCAATCCCTATGTTCCCGTGGATAACTTTGTCCCCAGGTCTGATTATTTTAAAGAAGTATTTAAGGGAAGTATTCCTGTAAGCGTAGGACACAAACGCTTACTTACGAGAATGTATAATACTGATGATTACCTGCATCTTGTTTTTCACGACAATATTCTTCCATTATGTAAGATACCGGTCATTGTTCACAATGAACTGGAAAATTAAACAGATTGAACGCATAAATTAAAAGAGTATATTTAACAGATGAAAAACCTCTTCTATTGCATACATCCTCTTACCTGAATGCATTCTCAAGCAGGAGGATTGGTATGGAATTGGTTTTCAGGCAGTCGGGTTTCCCCGGGAAAGCGAAACAGGCTAACTGAACGATAAAATAACAGTGTGTACGCCGAAACCATCAAAATTATTTACCGATGAATAAATGGATTATCTGTAGCGGACCTGATTGGTTCAGGCCTTCGGTTACAAGCACCAGGCAAATAATTTACCGCTTCCGTAATAAAGGCTACAATGTATTATGGGTAAATCCGGTAGCCTTTAAATCTCCCTCGGTTAATTCTGATAATAAAAAATCACAACGCAAAAAGATAGTCAACAAACTTAAAACGCATCTTAAAATCTTTAAAAAAATTGATGCCGGGCTTTACGTATTTATCCCTTTTTATATACCTTTTTTTAACCCTGTATGGGATAAAATCAATGCTTTTTTGATGAAGGTACAGATGAGTATTATAACTACGGTTCTTGGAATCAGTTATAATGACACAATTTTATGGATTTCGGGGAGCTTTACACTTTCACCGCTACTGGTAAGGCGGTTTAAAACCAAAGTCTATCAGGCTGCGGATCTTATTTCCGATTTCAGAACCAACAATCAATCTCTGCTGGCTGAACTTAAAAAGAAGGAATATTACCTTAGCAAACAGGTTGATTACCTTTTTGCCAGCTCCCCGAATATTCAGAAAAAATTGCAGGAACTTTCAGGACGGGAAGTAAACCTCCTAACGCATGGAGTTGATTTCGAGCATTTTACAAAAGAGGTCAACATAAATCAGCGAATGCTTGATATTAGAGCCAAAGGGCTTCCTATCGCCGGATATTTCGGAACATTGTCAGATGCAAATGACAAGGAAGTTTTCCGGATATTGAGCGAAAACGGATTTTCGGTTGTGATCACCGGTAAAGTACTCGGTGATTATTCAATGCTGGATTCTAAAGAAAATGTCTACTTTACCGGACCTGTCGAATTCCGGGAACTTCCTTCATATGCAAAAGCATTTGATGTCTGCCTTCTGAACTGGATCATGGCTGACTGGATAAAAAATTCGTTTCCGGTAAAAACCCTCGAATACCTTGCCATGGGTAAGCCAGTCATAAGCTGTAACATTCCCATAGTGGAACAAATGTTTGGCAATCTGGTCTATTTTGCCGGTACTCCGAGGGAATTCCTCGATCAGGCCAAATTGGCATTGAGTGAAAATTCAGAAATTCTGGTAAAAAAAAGAATTGAAGTTGCGTCCCGGCATACGTGGGAAAGTAAATTCGAGTTTATTTGCAATATCATTGAATGCCAGACAGATAAAGAAACAGGTTTAATATTATAAACAACCGGATTAATAACCAGATAAAGCTATGCAGGCAGGAGTCAGGATAATCGACATGATCAGGCGCACCAATATTCTTGGTTGTTACGAAGAATTAATAAGACTTGCCGGCAATAATGCGGAAGTTTCAGCAAAACGGATGTTGAACCTGACCAGCCTGCTCAAAGTATTGAAAGAAAAAAACAATTTTTACCGACCTCTCCTTGAACGATTTACAATTGATGAGATTGAATCCTATCCGTTTGTGGTTACCAGCAACCTTCCAGTTACCGACAAGCAATTGATTAACAAAAACTTTCACGAAGTATTTACCCCCATCGAAGGCAGACCGCATCAAAAGAAAAAAACAGGAGGAAGCACAGGTGCGCCTTTTTACTATTACGTTGATAAGGAGCACCTGTCATGGTTCTGGGGTCATATATATTTTTTCTGGAACCGTTTCAGTGGATACCGGCCCGGTGACCCTTTTGTAACCATTGCGGGTAACTCGCTCCGGACGGCCAATCGTCAGTTCACGGAAAATATCTATCACCGGTTACAAAATAATTATTTCATCAAAGGAGACATGATCGTCGGGCATCCCGAGTTTTCCGTATCCAGGATAAAGAAAGCAGTACTCTTGTATGGTTACCCGAGCTCTATTCAGAACATGCTCAAAATAAAGCCCGGACTGCCTGATTTATTCTCAAACCTCAAAGCAATTTTTACAACTTCGGAACAATTGACACCTCAAACACGTAAATTCATTGAAACTGCATTCAAAAAGCCTGTGTTTGATATGTACGGTGCAAATGACGGCGGAATCCTAACCTGCGAATGCGGGGAGCACAATGGTTATCACATCAATACGCTTAACTGTCATGCTGAAAATATAAAAAATGAACATGGCATGTGCGAAATTCTTCTTACAAATCTCAACAGCCAGTCATTCCCGTTTATCCGCTACAGGGTCGGCGACCTCGGAAAAATTGAAAACGAGCCATGCAAATGCGGTCTGGACTGGCCACGCATCGTCGATCTGAAAGGAAGAACCCGCGATCTGATCAAACTTGAATCAGGCGGAGTGATTCATGGCTCTTATTTCAACAATATTTTTTACAGGTTCACTCTGGTTGACGGATATCGTATCGTACAGCAAAAAGACTATTCAATTGAAGTGTTTATTCACCTCAGTGATGAAGCACTTTTTGAATCTGTTGCATCAGAAATTATGGCAATTATCAGGGAAGGAATTCCTGAAATCAAAGTGAGCATAAATTATTTACCCAATCTGAACCCAACAAATGATAAATTCAAACTGATTGTAAGTCATGTCGATTAATCTGATGTGTGCAGGAGATCTTATGACAGGCGAAAATGTTCATCATTTTCACCGGGGGATTGTAACAAAATTTAAAGGAAGATATCCTGACCTGATCAGTGAAGATGCCAGGAACTTGATTGGGAAAGCAGAAATACTGCTGCTGAACTATGAAGCAAGCCTTGCTCCTGACTCAGAGATGAATTCTTATAATATTGAAAGAGGTGTATATGTTGCTCCGCTTGAATCACTTGAATTATTAAAGAGCCTCAAAACCGGTTTAATAGTCAATGTTGCAAACAATCATTTCGGACAGCATGGATCTGAGTCAGCAAAATATACAATTCGTAAACTTGAGGAAAATGGCATCAGGGTCATCGGGAAGAATAATATGCCTCTGATTCTGAATCTTGGAGAAACCAAATCCTATTTCTGGGGTTGCAGTCTTGTGAAAGACAAGTATTATAACGGCTCATACTTTAAAAGTGGATATGACACCTTGGTCAATGATTTAAAACTGCCGGTTAAAGAATCCGGTGATATCTGGATATTAAGCATTCATTGGGGTGAAGAGTATTACACACTGCAGAACAGCGCCCAGCGGCAACTTGCTGAAAAGCTGAGCCAAGCAGGTTTTGATTTCATTATAGGACACCATCCGCATGTTGTTCAACCTGTCGAGATCATCGGTAATACAAAGGTGATGTATAGCCTGGGAAATTTTATCTTTGATCAGAATTTTTCAGGACTGACTCAAACAGGATTGGTAAGCCATATTTCATTTGTTAACATGGAAATGAAATTGTTTTTCAGTAAACAGGAAAACTACAGACTGATCGATTTTAAAATTACCAGCGAACCGGCTCTAAAAGAATTCTGTAAAGGAAACTTTCACCCCAGGAAACCATTGCTGATGAGAATCCGGATGAAACTGGAATTAGTATACAGGTTTTACGAATTAAACGGAGCCATTTTGAGGGCATTTTCTTCCCGGCTTTTCGGGGCTTAAATATTTGTGATGAAAAGAAAAGGAAAAAAGGTACTTGCTGTTGCTTCAGGAGGAGGGCACTGGATACAGCTTCTGAGGCTTCAGCCTGCATTTGAGGGATGCCGGGTCATCTATATTTCAACACACAAAGGTTATCATAAACAGGTAAATGATTCGGTATTCTATTCAGTTACAGATGCTAACCGCTGGAATAAATTCAAGCTGATCAGAATGGCATTTGAAGTGATGTATATTGTATTAAAAGAGAAGCCGGATATAATTATATCTACGGGTGCAGCACCCGGACTTTTTGCAGTAGCCTGGGGAAAGCTCACAGGTAGTAAAACAATATGGCTCGACAGCATCGCCAATGTTGAAAGAATATCTATGAGCGGCAGGTTGGCCAAACCATTCAGTAATGTTCACCTGACTCAATGGAACCACCTGGCAAGCGGGGTTTCAACAGTTTTTAAAGGAAACGTGATTTCATGAAAGTATTTGTTGTTGTAGGCACACAGGAACCCTTCGACAGGATGTTGAAAGCGGTGGATGAATGGGCGGAAAAGAACAGACAGGAGTCTGTTTTTGCACAAATCTCAAGGGCTTCATATATCCCGATCCATTTTGAGTCAACCGGCTTTATTTCACCGGAATTATTCGACCAGAAATTCCAGGAAGCCGACCTTATAGTCAGTCACGCCGGCATGGGAACAATTATTTCAGCCCTGCAGCATGCCAAGCCCATTATAGTCATGCCAAGGCTTGCTCAGTTTCATGAACACCGGAACGATCACCAGCTGGCAACAGCGAGAAGTTTCGGAAAGCTTGGCTTTGTCAGAGACGTTTATTCGGAGTCTGAAATGATTGCTGCCCTTGATCATGCTTTTTCACTGAAACCAGCACCGGCTATTGGACCCGATGCCTCAGAAATGCTTCTTGACTTTCTCAAAGATTATATCTCAGCTGAGTAATGGTTTGATAATAAACAAAACTGAATTCAGTCTTTTGCCGGTAATCAGAATTTAAAATTTCCTTTAAGTATCATTTCCTTTATAATATTTCCTATTTACCTGTTTTTAAACAGGTTATGAATCTCTACAATTTAAAATCCTTTCAAATAATTGTTTTTTTTCAATTATAAATGCACATCTGGTTACAGCATTGAATTTTAGGCTTAATTTTGATCAGTTAAAACACACTCAACTTATTAATATACAAAGAAAAGCATTCCAGCCCAGGAATAGCGCCGGGGTCGGAAAAAAGGCAATTAAATTACTTTTGTAAAATAGTTTACTAAGGTAAAATCTTGCTATATACAACTGTTTTTCAAATGAGTAAGAATTAATACATGAACAATGACTTTTCCTTTACAAACATTTTGAATGACAGTTTTGTTAATTATTATTTACAGAATGGGTGTTACGGGTTACGAATTTGGTTATTAACCTTTGACAGTATTTAATGCATTGAATGATACGAGAGCGAGAAGATCTTGGTAGCAGAATTTTTGGTATTATTATAACAATAATATCGGTATTTGCTTTTATCGGAGCTTTCCAGATAGTGCGATGGTATTTTCAGACCAGCCTTGCATATAACAGCCAATACCTCACCATTGGTATGTTAATTATTCCTCTGTGGTTCTTCGGTGTTCATAAAACAAATCTCACAAAGTTTTACAGGGCGAAGGATACGATCATCATCCTGATAGAAAGCCTCCTGTTTATTATCACAGGAACCGGCATTCTGATGTTGTTCATCATACTGTTTAACCTCGACCTGGTCAATAACTATGTGTTGGTAACATTCGCAGTTCTTGATTTTTTAATTCTGAATATAATCATCATTTCTTCTTATAAATATCACAAGAACCTTCTGGATAAAGGGATGAATACCCGGAATATTATCCTTATCGCGGACCAGAACTGTATTGATTTTATTGAGCGCTTATATCTTCATAAAGAATGGGGATTCAGGATTATGGCCATCATTTCTGATTCAGAACTGATCACAGAAGTTTTTGGAAGCCGGGTAAAGGTAATTCAGCAAACCAAGAGTTTGCCTTGTCTGATAAAATTTCATGTTGTGGATGAGGTTTTATATTGCAGAAATGATATAAACCAGGAAGAGATTAAGAAAATGGTTTATGCATGTGAGGAAATCGGGGTAATTTTCAGGATGCAATCTTCATTCTTCCACATGTCAGCCACCAAAACTTTCCTGAGTTATTTCGACGATGTCCCTTTTCTTTCGTTTATGAATACGCCGGCCAACAGAGTAGCGCATCAGTGGAAATATGTGGTTGATATTTTTGCTTCTTTTTTCATCCTGCTCGTTTGGTCGCCAATCCTGCTGCTTATCGTTCTGGCAATAAAAATTTCTTCAAAAGGGCCGGTAATTTTCAAACAGAAAAGAGTTGGCCTCAGGGGTCGTGAATTTAACATTTACAAATTCAGGACAATGATTCAGGATGCTGAGAAGCTGAGGGCTTTACTTGAAACGCAAAATGAAATGGATGGCCCGGTGTTTAAAATTAAAAATGATCCTAGGGTGACCACTATTGGAAGAATTCTGAGAAAAACAGGCCTTGATGAAATACCCCAGTTTTTTAATGTCATGAAAGGTGATATGTCACTGGTAGGGCCTCGCCCGCCGTTACCCAGTGAAGTAAAGCAATACGAACGCTGGCAATTAAGAAGGCTCTCCATGCGACCGGGCATAACCTGTATATGGCAAATCGCACCAAACCGGAACAACATATCCTTTGAAGAGTGGATGAAACTCGACCTTCAGTATATTGACTCCTGGTCGTTTAAAATGGATCTTATTCTCATTCTGAAAACTGTTCAGACTGTTGTAAAAGGGTCAGGGCAGTGAACAATGTGAACGGGATTCATCACTTTTATTGACTTATCGGATTTGATTAAATTGAAGTTCAATCCGATCATTGAGCAAAACCCGGATTCAGCAATTCATTCGGGCTTGTTATAAACGACTAAGAATAACTACATCTTGATTGAATCGCTGATAAAAACTAAGAAATGAAAAAATTGAGATTGATAAACTACCTGGTCCTGCTGTTTGCAGCCTTCACAATGATACTTTCGTCCTGTGTACCCCAGGAAAAATTAAAGTATGTCCAGGATGAAACAACTACGAAACTAAAAGCAGAATATCAGAAAGTCCGGCCGGTAAAACGTATCCAACCCTTTGATAATCTGTATATCAAGGTTTTAAGTATTGAAGAGCAAAACGCCAGAATTTTCAGTAATGAAACCAGTTTATCAGGTGGCATGGACATAAACCTCATAAGTTATACCGTGAATGCGGAGGGTAAAATAGATTTTCCATTCGTGGGGGAAATTGATGTCAATAATCTGACGCTCAAAGAGGCAAAAGACAAAATTGAGAGCGAACTCATACAATACCTGAGTAACACTTCAATTATGATCAAATTTGTCAACAGCAACATCACTGTTTTAGGTGATGTACGAAATCAGGGAGAGTTTCCGTTCTTTAAGGAACAGATCAACATTTTTCAGGCAATTGGTTATGCTGGCGGAATGACAGATTATGGCGACAAAAGTAAAATAACGTTGATCAGGGAAAAAAACGGAGTTTACCAGTATCATCTGGTAGACCTGACCGATAAGAGCATCATTGAAAGTGATTACTTCTACCTTCAGCCAAACGATGTGCTGATTGTGGAACCGATAAAAACCAAGTACAGGAACCTGAGGACATTTACCTACTCGACCTTCCTTGCTACATTAACTACTGCAATTACAGTATTATACTTTTTCCAGAGATAAACCCCGATCGTGAAAAAATCAGAAGAAATTTTTCAGCAAAAGACTGATTATAAAGACCTTATTTTTAAGCTTTTACGCTATAAACACTGGTTTGCTATTTCGGTGCTGATTTTTGTCGGCATCAGTTGGGTCTTCAATAAAACTGCTACCCCTCTTTTCCGCAACCAGACAGTTTTACTTCTAAAAGAAGAAGAAAAGAATTCATTCCTGACATCACAGGATATAATGCAGGGATTCGGACTTTTCGGTGGCAACCAGAATATTGAAAATGAGTTGGGTGTACTTCAGTCATTCACCCTTATCAATGATGCCATCACCCAGCTCAATATGGAAGTCACCATTTATAAGGAAGAATACCATTTCAGTAATCGGTTGAAGTATGACTTTTTAAAAGCTGATAAGGAGATTTATGGAAATCCGCCTATTCAGATCAGCCTCGACAAATCAAACCTTCAGCCCATCAACCTGCCTTTATATTTCAGAATTCTGAATGATAAAGAGATTATGATAGAATCCTTCGGTTTGAATGTTCAGATGTATGATTATCTGGTTGATGATGTTGTTTTTCTTGCCGATACCATAAGAATTAAAGGTGTTTACAAATTCGGAGAGGAAATCAAAGGCAAATACTTTAATTTCAAGGTCCATCTTCTTGATAAACAAGCTGCTGCTCAAATACAGAAAGATAAATTGTACTTTGTTTTTAATAATCTCAATGCTTTAACCCTCCAGCATCAGGCTTCCATTTCAGCCGTTAACACTTCAAAAACATCTTCTTTGGTTGTTATCACCATGATGGGGGACAATAAATACAAGATTGCAGATTTTTTAAATATTCTTTCGAATGCATACCTTGAGCGGAACCTTGAAAAAAAGAACAGAATAGCGATCAACACAGTTAAGTTTATTGACAGCCAGATAAGTGAGGTTTCCGATTCATTGACTTTTGCTGAAAGCAAGTTGCAAAAATTCCGTACCACTAACCGGGTAATGGATATCAGCTACCAGGGACAACAGTCCATAGAGCAGATGTCTCAACTTGAGGGAGAAAGAGCTGTGCTGCTGATGCAACAGAAGTACTACAATTATATCCGTGGATACTTTGAAAAGAATAAAGACATGTCGGATCTGGTTGCCCCGGCATCTATGAATGTGCAGGATCCCCTGTTAAATCAGATGATTTCCCAGCTCATCACATTGAATTCTGAAAGGACTAATCTGCTCAACCAGGGAAATGTCAAAAACCTGAGATTAAATACCATTGAAGTTCAGATATCAAACCTAAAAAAAACCATTCTTGAAAATATCCTGAGTAATTCTGCAACAACCGATATAGCACTTCAGGATATCAACAACCGTACGGCAAAAATATCAAGTGAAATGTCAAGGTTACCCTCAACTGAAAGACAACTTTTTGGAATTGAGAGAACCTTTAAACTCAATGATGCCATTTATACATTCCTGCTTCAGAAAAGATCTGAAGCTCAAATTGCCAGGGCTTCCAATAGTCCTGATTATGAAGTTATTGACCCTGCAAGGCATGTAACCACCGCGCTGATTTATCCAAAAAAAATGCTTAATTACATCATCGCATTTCTAGCGGGGTTAGTTCTGCCGTTTGTAGTGATTGTCCTAAGTGATTTTCTGAATATGAAAATCAGCAGTAAAAAAGAAATAGAGAACCTCGCATCATTCCCTATCATCGGTCATGTTTTTCACAATGAAACCAAGAATAAAATTGTCATTACTGAAGTTGCCAATTCACCGATTTCCGAATCATTCAGGAGTATAAGAACCAATCTGCAGTTCTATTCCCGTGGAATAGATAAACAGGTCATTCTGGTAACCTCTTCTTACAGTGGAGAAGGAAAATCCTTTATCGCGCAAAACCTTGCCTCTGTTTTTGCTTTATTTGGAAAGAGAACACTGCTGATTGGTTTTGACCTTCGCAGGCCAAAATTATATCAGGACTTCAACCTTTCAAATAAGGTGGGTATCAGTACCGCTTTGATCAATAAAGCTTCCATTTCTGAAATAATCCAGGCCACGCTTATTCAAAACCTTGATTTTATTTCTGCAGGTCCTATCCCACCAAACCCGCTGGAATTAATCGCATCTGAAAAAACGGATGTTGTTATAGCTGAACTGAAGAAAATTTATGATTATATCATCATCGATTCACCACCGGTCGGTGTTGTATCAGACTCTTATCTTCTTATGAAACACTCTGATGTTAACCTTTATGTTGTCAGACAAGGCTTTACAAATAAAGAAGCGTTTACAACCAACACCAAACACATGCTCCAGAAGAATATACCACATGTAAGCATTGTTATCAATGATGTCAAGGCGCGGGGTATGTTATATGATTATGGTTACGAGTATACCTATTATGCCGAGAATAAGAAAAAATCATGGTTTGATTTTTTAAAAAGCAAAAAGAAGAAAACAAAGGCAACCACCAACAATAAGAAAAAGTAAATTTATTTTACACTATTAAAAGCTTTCCATAAAAGGAAAGCTTTTTTTTGTGGACTAATTCCTCAATCCGGGGAAAAAAAAATTGCAAACACCCACTATCTTATTAAGAATTATTATGAATTATTTTATCCCTGATAATAAAACATCCTGAAATGGTAGTCAGGCCAGCACTATCTCTTCACTGGTCAGATTAAATCAATAATAAACCATACTTCTAAAGCATTGGCATAATTTTCATTACACCAGTACCGGGATAAAATCAGAAAAGCATTTCTTAAATCACTGTTGAAGTGAATAAGGGGAAAATCAATCAACGTGTCCGGAACTTCAGAAACTCAGAAATTGAATTCTGATCAGTAAGATATATTCACCTCTTCATGAATACTCTAACAAAACTAATTTAATCAGAAAAACTAAAAAACCAATCGAAAATGAGGGATAAAGCAATTGTTGAAACAAGTTCTGAGTACAAAATCAAATTCAGGTTTTTAGTACTAACTTTACTTTTGGTAGTTTTTTATACTACAATACTATTCAGTGCCACAATATATATTGACCCGACGAATACGGCTTCCGGTCAAAACGGGACCCAGCTGAATCCATACAGCAGCTGGAATCAGGTAAGCTTCGTTAATGGCAATATTTATCTGCAAAAAAGAGGAACCACATTCAATACATCCGGAGGCATCACTATCACCGGAAGAAACAATATCACCCTTGGTGCTTATGATACAGGAAGCAGGCCACGGTTTATCAGTTCAGGCGGCGGATACATTTTTGATCTGACCACTGTTTCCAACTGCATCATTAAAGACCTTGAAATCTCGTCGACCGGTAATGCCACTTCAGCTATCCTGATAGATGGTTATGGTACTGGTATTTCTTCAAACAACCTGATTGATAATTGTGAATTACACAGTTGCGAATGGGGTATTCGGATTATTTCACAGGCACCGGGAAACCGGATCCTGAACTGTATTGTCCACAATACCGGTGATGACGGAATCTATGCTAAAGATATCACCAATATCGAAATAGGTTACTGTAACATCTATGATGTCAATATGAAGTATTTCATTAATCCTGATCAAAGTTATTCACCGGGAGACAATATTCAACTGGTATCACTTTACGACCTCTACTTTAACATTCATCACAATATCCTTGATCACAGTTCATCTGGAAACAAGTTCTGCTTCATTGTGGCAGGCGAAACCTATACCGGTTTGATGGAGTACAACACCATGATTGGAAATTCAGGAAGTGTGACGAGCTGCCTCTATTTCGGACATACATCAGGTACTGTGACCGTACGCTATAATACATTACAGGATGGGAATTATGGCATCTATTCCTATGTCACCAACCTTCAGTTGCATTATAACAAGATATTAAGAAATCTTAATGGCGTCTGTGTCATGACAAACCACAATCTAACGGCACTGAACAATGTTTTCCACAACAATGTAAATTCAAGCATTTCAAGCATCAGTAATACAACCGTCACCTCAAGGAACAATATCTTTTATCTTTCGGGCAGTTCTGCCAGAGCATACAGTTGCAACAGTACAATAATATCGAACAACAACAATTTCAACATCCAGCAATCCAATTTCCTGAATAGTTACAGTACATTGGCATCGTGGCAATCCTCCACAGGAAATGACATGAACTCCTTTATTGCAAATCCACTGTTTGTAAACCCTGCAACAGATAACTTTTGCCTGCAAACCAACTCTCCATGCGTTAATACCGGTTCAAATGTAAATCTGCAATCTGATTTTTTCGGCACACCGGTTCCGCAGGGGAATAATCCTGATATCGGACATCATGAATATATCAACAACCAGGGGGGGACCAATCTTGCTCCCGTAATCAATAACCAATCCTTTCAGATCAATGAAAACTCAGCAAATGCTACCACCGTTGGTACTGTAGCAGCCAATGATCCGAATTCGGGACAGATACTCACCTATTCAATTACCGGAGGTAATACGAACAATGCTTTCACTATTAATTCAACCACAGGAGTTCTGACAGTTGCAAACAGCCAGGCATTGAACTATGAAACCATCACTTCATTCCCACTCATTGTTAGGGTTACTGATAATGGCACAGGAAATCTTTATTCACAGGCTACAGTAACTGTTAATCTCCTGAACTTAAATGAAAGCCCAATCATCTCCAATCAGGCATTCAGTGTTAATCAAAATGCCGCCAATGGTACCATTGTTGGAACAGTTACTGCTTCTGATCCGGATCAGGGACAAACATTGACCTATTCTATCACTTCCGGAAATACAAATAATGCATTTTCTATCAATGCCTCAACAGGTAGAATTTCTGTTGCAAACTCAGCCGCAGTTATTGCCGGTTCTTTCGGTTTAACAGTCAGAGCAACAGATAACGGAAGTCCGGTTCTATGGTCTGCTGCTACTGTAACCATAACCGTAAACACCTCTGCAAACCAGGCTCCTGTGATATCAAATCAATCGTTCAGCATCCTGCAATACTCCGTAAACGGAACTGTGGTTGGTACAGTGGTAGCCTCAGATCCAAATACCGGGCAGACACTGACATATGCCATAACAGCAGGTAATACAGGCAATGCTTTTTCAATGAACGCATCCACTGGTCAGATTAGTGTCATTAACTCATCGGTCCTGACACCACAGACATTTTCACTAACTGTCAGGGTTACAGACAATGGCTCACCGAATTTGTATTCACAGGCTACAGTCACCATAATCGTTACAACACCACCAAACCAGGCGCCTGTAATTTCAAACCAGTCGTTCAGTATAATTCAATATTCTCCCAATGGAACACTGCTTGGAATTGTATCGGCAACTGATCCCAATACCGGGCAAACCCTCACATATTCAATTATATCAGGAAATACAAACAGTACATTTTCTATTAACTCATCAAATGGATGGTTAACCGTAAGTAATTCAGCAGCATTGTCACCGCAAACATTCTCCCTTGTTATCAGGGTAACCGATAACGGTACTCCTAACCTGTATTCTCAGGCCACAGTAACTGTCATTGTAACTACTCCGCCCAACCAGGCACCCGTAATTATCAATCAGGCTTTCAGCATTGTAGGAAACGCTGTGAACGGAACCTTTGTCGGAACTGTGAATGCAACAGACCCAAATTCCGGGCAGACGCTAACCTATTCTATTACCGGAGGGAATACCAGTAATGTTTTTGCAATAAATTCAGGAAACGGGAATCTGACAGTTGCCAATTCCACTGCCCTCAATCCGGGTACATTTGCACTGACTGTTCGTGTCACAGATAACGGAAGCCCTATTTTATGGTCACAAGCCACCATTACCATAACAGTCACCCAGCAGACCAACCAGGCTCCGGTTATTGCAAACCAGATTTTTTCAATAAATGAAAACTCACCCGTCGGAACACAAGCCGGAACCATAGCTGCATCGGATCCGAATCAGGGACAGTCATTAACTTACAGCATTATAAGCGGAAACACCAATAATGTCTTTTCAGTTAATGCTGCTAATGGCAACCTTACTGTCAATAATTCAATGGCACTTAACTATGAATATATCCAGACATTTGCATTATTAGTCAGAGTGACGGATAATGGAACCGGTAATTTATGGTCACAGGCCACCATTACTGTAAATGTAAACAACCTGAATGAACAGCCTATCCTCAATGCGAATACCTTTTCGGTAGTACAATTCTCGCCGAATGGCACATCAGTAGGTATGGCTACAGGTAGCGATCCGGATGTTGGCCAGTCTCTGAATTATCAAATAGTTGCGGGTAATACAAACAGTGCATTTTCAATAAACACAACCAATGGTTCAATAAATGTCACGAATTACCTGGCACTGAATATTAATGTAACTCCGGTATTTTATCTTACCATAAAGGTTCAGGACAATGGTCAGCCAGCCCTTTGGTCACAGGCGGTTATAACAATCAATGTTATAATACCGACCAATCAACCACCGGTAATTGCAAACCAATCGTTTTCTGCAAACGAAAATGTTCCAAACGGAACACAAATCGGGACAATCCTTGCTACAGATCCGGACCAGGGGCAATCGCTGGCGTATAGCATTATCAGCGGTAATTCCAACAATGCCTTCTCGCTTAATACGTACACCGGGATATTATCAGTTAATAATTCAATGGTTCTTAACTACGAGTATATTCAGACATTCTCACTTATTGTCAGGGCGACAGACAATGGTACCGGGAATTTATGGTCACAGGCCACAGTAACAGTAAGTATTATTAACCTGAATGAAGCTCCTGTATTGAATGAGAGTACATTTTCCGTAACACAATTTGCTTCAAATGGAACTTTCGTCGGCGTTGTATCAGGCAGCGACCCTGACCTTGGCCAGTCAGTTACTTTTCAAATAATTTCAGGAAATACATCTAACGCTTTCACTCTCAATTCGAATAACGGAGCAATCAATGTTGTCAACAGCGGAGCACTGAATGTCAATGTAAATCCGGTTTTCTATCTGACTGTCAGAATACAGGATAACGGACAACCGTCTCTCTATTCAACCGGGATCATCAGAATTGATGTCGTGGGGAACAAGATGGGAGATACGGGTAATGGCATCATGGTAACTGATATTGATGCAAAACATGAATTCAGCATTTATCCCAATCCGTCTACTGATGGAATATTCAGTATTAAATCAGACACTTTTACTGGTGAAGCTGATATCCGGATATTTAATTCAACCGGAGGATTGATAAATGTGCTCAGGTTCTCAGCGGATCAAAAAACCACCATGGATTTATCATCTCAAGCCGATGGAGTATATATAATAAAGATTTCTTCATCACAAGGTAATTATTCATACAAGGCAATAAAGAATTAGCTTACTTCCTTCTCCTTTTCTTACAGATGACGGCTACCTGAACAGGTGGCCGTCATCATTTTATTAACAACTTTTTTATAGTATTCGCATCTGCATATAAAATACAAATACAAAGTATACAATTATTCGTAATATAATCTTTACCTAAAAGCTCATGTTTACATAGAAACTTGTCAATCAATTCATTTAATATAAATTATCTGCCATAAAAAAGGGAAACTACCCATTATTAAAATTCATTCTAAAGTGAAGAAAAATGATAAAATCGGGATTACCTTTTGCAAAATACCTGATAATACAATGATCAAAGTTTTGAATAATTCAGATCAGAATCTAACCTGATTGAAAAGAAAACTACATAAACTCAACTTCTATTCACCAAACTAACAGAAAAGAAAGATGAAAAGTTCAATTCCAACAAAAGCCGGCATTCTCAATGGTTTTAAAGGACTTCGTGCTGCAGGATTATTAGTGATTCTTCTGGTAGTACAAATTAACCTCGTAGGACAAACCACAATTTACATTGACCCGACCAATACAGCTACCGGTCAGAATGGAAGCTATTTGAATCCATACAGCAGCTGGTCGCAGGTAACCTTTACCAACGGGAATACATACCTTCAGAAAAGGGGAACAACTTTTAGCACAACCGGAAATATAACCATCACAGGCAGAAGTAATATTACGCTAGGCGCCTATGATTCCGGTGAACGGCCAAAAATCATAAAAACCACCAGTGGCGGATATATTGTAGATATGACGACTGTTTCGAACTGCGTTGTCCGCGACCTTGAGATTTCATCAACTGCCAATGCCACATCAGCCATCATTATTGATGGATATGGCACAGCCATTTCACCCAACAACCTGGTTGACAATTGTGATTTACACAGTTGCGAGTGGGGCGTCAGAATAATTTCCCAGGCTCCCGGAAACCGAATCTTAAACAGTATTATCCATAATACCGGAGATGACGGAGTCTATGCAAAGGATATAACGGATATTGAAATAGGGTACTGTCATATCTATGATGTAAATATGAAGTATTTCGTAAATCCTAATCAGAGTTACTCACCTGGTGACAACATTCAATTGGTTTCACTGTACGATCTTTACTTCAACATTCACCATAATACCCTCGATCACAGCTCCTCAGGCAATAAATTCTGTTTTATTGCTGCAGGTGAAACCTATACCGGACTGATAGAATACAATACGATGATCGGAAACTCAGGCGCTGTTACAAGTTGTTTGTATTTCGGTCACACTTCAGGAACGGTGATTGTTCGCTATAATACTTTACAGGACGGTAATTATGGAATCTATTCCTATGTTTATGACCTGCAGTTGCATTACAATAAGATTGTAAGAAACAATCAGGGGGTTACCGTGATGACAAATCATAATCTGACTGCAAAGAACAATGTATTCTACAATAATGTAAATGCTGGTATTTCAAGCATCAGCAATACCTCTGTCACTTCCAACAACAATATCTTTTACCTTTCCGGTAGTAACTCCAGAGCATATAGCTGCAATAGCACGATAATATCGAATTACAATAATTTCAATACCCAGCAGGCCAACTTTCTCAATGGACACAGCACATTGGCATCGTGGCAATCTGCAACAGGAAATGACCTGAATTCATTTATTGCAAACCCGTTGTTTGTAAATCCGGTAATCGATGACTATTGTCTGCAACCGACTTCCACTTGTATAAATTCAGGTACAAATGTGGGTCTGACAGCTGACTTTTTTGGCACGCCGGTTCCTCAGGCAAGTGGTCCCGATGTAGGGATTCATGAGGTCATTACTTCTACAGGAAATCAGCCTCCGGTAATATCCAATCAAACATTCAGTATTGCTGAAAACAGTTCAAACTCGACGCTGGTCGGGCAGGTCGTTGCCTATGACCCCAATGCCGGCCAGACTATTACCTACTCTATTACCAGTGGTAACAGCAGCAATGCCTTCACCATAAATTCAAATACCGGTGCATTGACTGTTGCCAATTCATCCGCATTGAATTATGAATCAATCCAGAGTTTCCCCTTGATTATACTGGTACAGGATAATGGAACCGGCAACCTGACTGCTTCAGCTACCATAACCGTTAATCTGACCAATGTGAATGAAGTCCCGGTAATGAGCGGACAAACGTTTTCAGTCAATGAAAATTCAATTGCCGGCACCCAGGTCGGATCGATGGTTGCCACAGATCCTGATCAGGGACAGGTATTGTCTTATTCCATAACTTCAGGTAACACAAATTCAGCCTTCGCCATCAATGCTTCAACAGGTGCAATCACAGTGAACAGTGCTGCAGCATTGAACTTTGAGAATCAACAGAGTTATCTTTTGGTTATCAGAGCGCAGGATAATGGAACGCCCGTATTAAATGCAACAGCAAATGCGCAAATCAACGTTGTAAATGTGAATGAAAATCCGGTAGTAAATAACCAGACATTTTCTATCCCAAGTTACTCACCCAACGGAACAGAGGTAGGTACTGTAGTTGCCTCCGATCCGGACCTGAACCAGACATTGAGTTATTCAATTACCGCCGGTAACACCGGAACTGCTTTCGCGATTAACACCAGCACAGGAGTAATTACAGTCATCAATACGGCAGCTGTCAATTACCTGACCAACCCTGTTTTCAGTCTGACCGTGAGGGTTCAGGATAATGGCAGCCCGGTATTGGCTTCCTTTGCAAACATTACGATCAATGTCACACCTACCAATACACCACCGAATATTTCTAATCAATCATTCGCCGTAAACGAAAACAGCCCGGTGGGTACTGTCATCGGTCAGGTTGCTGCAAGCGATCCTGATCCGGGACAAACCCTTGCATATTCAATTATTTCAGGAAATACAGGCAACACATTCCAGATCAGTGCCACGGGGTTGATCTCTGTTGCCAATTCACAATTACTCAATTTTGAAAACCAGGCAGCATTCCAGCTACTGATTCAGGTTACCGATAATGGAGTACCTCCTCTGGCATCTTCAACCAATATTTCCATTGCAGTGAATAATGTTAATGAAAGTCCGGTGATTGCTTTAAACCAGGCATATACCATTGCCGAGCATGTTCCTGCCGGAACCCAGGTAGGCATTGTATCTGCCTCCGATCCTGACAATGGACAAAATTTAACTTACAGCATTTTAAGCGGCAATACCAATAATGCGTTTGCAATTTCATCAACGACCGGTATGATCAGTGTTTCAGGCACTGTTTGCTTTGAGGCCTGCAGCCAGTATAGTCTGAATATCAGGGTGACTGATAATGGCACGCCTGTTTTGCTTGATGAAGAGATTATAAGTATAAGCCTTACTGACATTAATGAGAACCCTGTTGTGAATAACCAGTCATTCCTGGTAACCGGATTTGCACCTATAGGCACATCAGTCGGTACAGTGGTAGCTTCAGATCCTGATTTGAATCAGACCCTAAACTATACTATAACTGCGGGGAATACCAGTACTGCTTTCAGTATTCAGGCATCAACAGGCATAATTACTGTAGCTAACAGCAATGCGTTGAATTATATCACAAATCCTGTTTTCAACCTGACAGTCAGGGTACAGGACAATGGTACGCCTGTTCTGGAATCTTTTGCCACTATGACCATAAGTGTTACACCTGTGAACAGTACGCCTGTCATTTCAAACCAGGCATTCACAGCCAACGAGAACACACCATTGGGTGTTATTATCGGACATGTGGCAGCAACCGACCCTGATCCGGGGCAAACTCTTTCCTTTGCCTTAATTTCAGGAAATACAGCCGGCGCATTTCAGCTAGGGGCCAGTGGTGTTCTCAGCATTGCTAATCCTGCCGCCATCAATTTTGAATCAAACCCGGTTTTCCAGTTAAATGTGTCTGTTACAGATAACGGTCAACCTCAACTGTCTGCTTCGGCAGTGGTAACGGTAACGCTCATGAATGTAAATGAAGCACCATCAATGGCAGGCAATCAGAATCTATCAGTCGGTGAGCACGCTGCTCCAGGTACTTATATCGGAACTTCGAATGCTGTAGATCCGGATGCCGGTCAGACTCTTTCATATTCTATAGTATCTGGTAACACAAACAATGCCTTTGCAATTTCAGCTACAACCGGAATTATCACGGTGAGTGGCAATATAAACTTTGAAACAACCAGTCAGTATTCAATTACAGTCAGGGCCAGTGATAACGGTACACCCGCACTTTGGAGTGAACAGTTGAATACCATTCAAGTGAATGATGTAAATGAACAACCTGTAATTAACAATCAGGGTTTCACTGCAGCATCCTTTGCTCCGAACGGAACATTAATCGGAACAGTTATTGCCACTGATCCTGATCTGAATCAGACCCTCACCTATTCAATCCAGTCAGGAAATACTAATGGTGCCTTTGCGTTGAATGCTTCAACCGGAGCTTTAACCGTTGCCAACAGCAGCGCTTTGAATCCGGAGACAAACCCGGCATTCACAATTAGCGTTAGAGTTCAGGATAACGGAAATCCGTTGATGTTCTCTGTAGCTTCAGTTACCGTTACAATCAATGGTCAGAATTCTGCTCCCGTAATTGCACCACAAGCCTTTACCATCAACGAGAATCTTCCGGCTGGCTCAATAGTCGGCACTGTACAGGCAAGCGACCCGAATGCAGGCCAGACCCTGGTATTCAGCATAGTATCCGGTAATTCCGGTAATGCATTTATTATTTCACAATCAGGTATTCTAAGTGTCAGCAATGCTCAGGCGATAGACTTTGAAACAAATCCGTCATTTACACTTATGGTAAAGGTTGCTGACAATGGAAGTCCCGCACTCTGGGCACAGGCAGCGGTAACTGTTACTGTAGTCAATGTAAATGATCCTCCGGTAATGCAACCTCAAACATATGTAGCAAAGGAGAACATTCCAAGCGGTCGTTATGTATGTAAAGTAATTGCAACCGATCAGGACCCGGGTGATACATTCCAGAGCTACATTATGGCGGGCAATACCAACAATGCTTTTAAAATGCAGGCCTACACATCAAGGATTTTTGTCGATAATGCCTCTGCACTCAATTTTGAGGTTACCCCAGTGTACTATCTGACTGTGAGATGTGTAGATAATCACGGAGCTTACTCAGAGCAGATTATTACCATCAACATTGAGGATGTAAATGAAGCTCCTGTCGTCCTGAATCAAAACTTTACTGTCAGTGAAAATGCTCCAAACGGAACATTGATAGGAAAAGTAGAAGCTACTGATCCTGACCATGGTCAGGTTCTCAGGTACACTATAACAGCTGGGAATACAAATGGAATATTTGCAGTCGATCTCAATTCCGGAAATCTGACAGTTGCCAATTCAACAGCCCTCCAGAATTCAACGGCCAATACTTTCGTATTGACTGTAAAAGTGCGCGATAACGGGTCACCTGTTCTTTATTCAAACGGCTTTATGACCATCACTGTGATCAGAAATAAGGAATCCGGCGAACTGATTTCACAATCAGAGCCCGAAAGGCTGAACCTTCAATTGAGCGTTTATCCCAACCCTTCTGCTGATGGTATTTTTAACATCAGGCTGAAAGAAGAAACATTGGAAGAAACAACTTTAACAATTACTGATTTAACCGGGAAGAAGGTCGGGGAGGCAAGCTTCTCAGGAATGATGAATTACAGGTTTGATCTGGGATATCTACCCTCGGGTGTCTATCTGATGCACGCACAGAATGCACAGAAACATTCGGTCAGTAAACTGATAAAGCAGTAAAGAGTAAAACCAGGATTGATTATTGCACGGTTAAGGGGGTGACACGGGGTTACCCCCTTTTCATATTTTTTCTTTTGGGAGAGAAGGATAAAAAATCAATAATGATTATACACTTCCGAAATACCCTGGGAAAGCTTCATTTTATAAACCCATCCCAAAGACTTAAGCTTTGAGATATCAAGTAGTTTGCGGAGTGTTCCGTCTGGCTTTGTTTCATCAAAAATAATCTCTCCTTCAAAACCAACAATTCCTTTGATTAAAAAAGCAAGATCCTTTATCGTGATTTCATTTCCGGTTCCTATATTTATATGACAGTTGCGAATCTGGTTTATACCGGAAATAAAGGATCCGTTTGCTATATCTTTGAAATCGCGGTTTTCCATTAAAAAGACGCATGCATCAGCCATATCATCACTCCAAAGAAATTCACGCAATGGATTACCAGAACCCCAAAGCCGGAGTCTCACCGACTGTTTATCAGGTTGTCCTGAAACCAGAATGCCATGTCGGCTTAAATAATCCAGAATTTCCGGATCAGAAGAATGCTCAGTAATTCCGTTTGCACCATATCGGTTAATATCCAGCCTTACAGCGTCCATATTATTATTTTCGATGCATTTACTCAGGTGCATCTTCCGGATCAATGCAGGAAGCACATGGGAGTCATCAAGATCATAGTTATCGTTGTAACCATAAAGATTAGTGGGCATTACAGAGATAAAATTATCACCATACTGAAGATTATAGGCTTCGCACATTTTCATGCCTGCAATTTTGGCAATTGCGTAAGGTTCATTGGTAAACTCAAGGTCGCTGGTTAACAGGTATTCTTCCCGCATCGGTTGCGGTGCGTTCTTCGGATATACACAACTGCTACCCAGAAATAATAACTTTTTCACCTTGTTGATGTGAGACTGATGAATGATATTATTCTGTATCTGCAGATTTTCATAGATAAACTGAGCCCGGTAGGTATTGTTAGCCATAATACCACCGACTTTGGCAGCAGCAAGAATTACATATTCCGGCTTAAATTCTGCAAAGAAATCAGCGACAAGCTGTTGGTTAATCAGATCAAGTTCACCATGAGTCCGGGTAATGATATTCCTGTAGCCTTTTTGCCTGAGATTCTTTATTATTGCACTTCCCACCAGACCTTTATGCCCGGCTACATATATGCTGCTGTCTTTGTTCATTGAAAAGGCTTCTTTATTTGGTTTTTATTCAAAATAACTCAGTACACTGTAACCGCCCTCTTTCAGGTATTTGTCCTTTTTCATAAGATGAAGATCACTCGCCATCATATCTTTAACCAAGCCTTTAAGGTCATACTCAGGTTTCCAACCAAGCACAGAATTTGCCTTTGCCGGATTACCGATAAGCAGTTCAACTTCAGTAGGTCTGAAATAACCCGGATCAACGGCTAATACCTCTTTTCCGATTTCAATCCGGTATTCAGGATTGTTACAGGATTTTACAAAAGCCTTTTCATTAATACCATGGCCTTCAAAAACAAGTTCAACACCTACTTCATGAAATGCCATTCTTACAAAATCCCTGACTTCTGTTGTAACGCCTGTTGCAATTACAAAATCGTCGGGCTTATCCTGCTGAAGAATGAGATACATAGCTTTAACATAGTCCTTTGCATGGCCCCAATCGCGTTTTGCAGAAAGGTTACCCAGATAAAGTTTATCCTGCATCCCCAATGCGATACGTGCAACAGCCATGGTTATTTTCCGGGTAACAAAAGTTTCACCCCTGATAGGCGATTCATGATTAAATAAAATACCATTTGATGCAAAGATGCCATACGCTTCACGATAGTTAACCGTGATCCAGTAGGCATAGATTTTTGCAACTGCATACGGGCTCCTGGGATAAAACGGTGTTTTTTCGGATTGCGGTACTTCCTGTACCAGTCCGTAAAGCTCGCTGGTTGATGCCTGATAAATCCTTGTTTTATTGATCAGGCCCAGAAGACGAACAGCTTCAAGCAATCTCAAAGTACCTATTCCATCCGCATTGGCGGTATATTCAGGAGAATCAAAACTCACTTTAACATGCGACATAGCTGCAAGATTATAAATCTCATCCGGCTGGGTTTCCTGAATTATTCTGATGAGATTAGAGGAGTCTGTCATATCGCCGTAATGCAAAACAAAATGACGGTTCTCAATATGCGGATCCTGATAAAGGTGGTCAATTCTGTTTGTATTAAACAGGGAACTCCGTCGCTTCAGGCCATGAACTATATATCCTTTACGCAATAAGAATTCAGCAAGATAAGCACCATCTTGCCCGGTAACCCCGGTAATTAAAGCAACTTTACTGGACATGAAAATGAAATTTATGTAGGAAATGCTTAACAAATTTACAAAAAAACAAAAATAACCAACTATAGTTTTGGTTTCTCCGTTTATTTGTTCATTCTGATCGGGAAAATGCACATCAACAGATTTGAGGTCAAAAGGAGAAAACACTACTTTTGCCCTTTATCAGTGCTCCATGTAATAAAATCTATGCAACACCGGACATTTTATTTAGTGGCGAATCTTTTGGGTGCCATTGTACTGCTTTTTATCATTGCACCACTTGCAGGAATTGTTATTTCGACAGATTTGAAAGATGTTGCAGTGGCCGTTTCAGATAAGCAGGTGAGTACAAGCATCTGGCTGACTGTTACTGCATCGATCAGCGCAACACTAATCTTTGCCTTGCTATCCTTACCTTTTGCCTGGCTTCTTGCACGTAAGAAATTCGTTTTAAAACGTTTGATTTCAGGAATCATTGACCTGCCGGTAGTTATACCTCATACTGCAGCCGGAATAGCACTCCTTGGAGTAATTTCGCGACATTCTCCGGCCGGAAAACTTGCAGCATTGATCGGGTTTGACTTTATCGGGCATCCATCCGGAATTATAATAGCTATGGCATTTGTCAGTCTGCCCTTCTTTATCAATTCAGCACGCGATGGTTTTGCCTCTGTGCCCGAACGACTTGAAAAAGCCGCACTCAACCTGGGAGCCAGCCCTGCTAAGGTCTTTCTTACTATCTCCGTACCCCTCGCAATGCGTCAGATAGTTTCGGGAGGAGTAATGATGTTTGCCCGGGGAATGAGCGAGTTTGGGGCAGTGGTTATTATTGCATACCATCCGATGGTAGCACCCATACTTATTTTTGAACGTTTCAGTTCATTCGGACTGCAGTATGCCAGGCCTGTTGCCGTTATACTGATCGTCCTTTCTGTTGTTTTCTTCCTGCTGATGAGATTGATGACCAAAGATGCTGAAAATGCTAGAAATTAAGAATATAAGCAGAGAATTCGGCCGGTTCAGAATCAGTAATATAAATCTGACAATTTCTGGAAATGATTATTATATCCTGCTGGGAGCTTCCGGGGCAGGCAAATCTGTTTTACTTGAGATCATCGCCGGTTTGATAAAACCTGATGGTGGTCAAATATTACTGAATGGTAAGGATATTACCGCCCTTACTGTTGATAAAAGAAGAACCGGGCTTATTTTTCAGTCTCCGGCAATTTTTCCTCACCTGACAGTTCGCCAGAATATTGCTTATCCGGTTAAACATTCTAAAAACAAGGATGCTGAGGGTTTTATCCATAAGTTGGCTAAACAGATGAGCATCTTTCACCTGCTCGATCAGAAACCCGCCATCCTTTCCGGGGGTGAATTACAACGAGTTGCACTTGCCAGAACCCTGGCGTCCGATCCGGTAATGCTTTTGCTGGATGAACCGCTGTCAGCAGTTGATACCCCAATGAAGTCAGGGTTGCGTGGGCTACTGCGGGAACTTAATCAGCAAGGATTACCGGTGCTGCATGTTACCCATGACTTCGAGGAAGCTTTTGCACTGGCTTCAACAATTTCGGTGATCGAAAATGGATGCATTGTCCAGACCGGCAGCCCGGCAGAAATTCTGACAAACCCTAGAACAGGTTTCACAGCCGGTTTTTCAGGAGAACGTAATTTCTTCAGAGCCGAACTCAACGGATTGACAGCCAAAGTCCGGTCCGGTAACAATTCAGATTTATTTACTGACATTAAACTGAATGACGAATATGAAAGCGGACCTGCAAATATTCTGGTAAGGAGCAAATATGTCATTATCACGCTTGACGAACCTCACATGAGCACAGTCAACAATCTATCCGGAATCATAGATAGTATCAATCCATCCAGAGAAGGATTTGAAGTCTGCATCAGGGGAAGCATTGACATATTTGCCAGGATCACAAAGGAATCATTCGATAAAATGAATCTCAGGAACGGAATGAAAGCATGGGCCTGTTTCAAAGCATCATCGGTAGAAGTGATCCGGTAAACTCATACTATATTCTGTTTTTAAAAACAGCCACATCCATCATTAAATCAAGCCGGTGTTATGTCAACCCTTCCCGTAATGCCAAATCTGATTATAATCGGAGGATCTTCACGCAATGTTGGAAAAACCACCCTGACGCTGAAGCTGATAGAAAAGTATGCTGCAGAAGAGAAAATTACCGGACTTAAAGTCACAAATGTAAGGCCGGGTGAAGAAGCATTTCACGGAGATCATGACAATCTGAAAATCCATGAATTCAGAATTCTCGAAGAAACCCTGCTCGGAACCGGGAAAGACACTTCAAGAATGTTGCAGGCAGGCGCAGCTAATGCTTTCTTCATCGAAACAACGGATCATCTGATTTCGGAAGCATTCAGGGAGTTCCTGTATACAGGGTACAACGGCGGTCTCATCATCTGCGAATCGCGCAGCCTGAGGAATGTTGTTGTCCCGGGTCTGTTTGTCCTATTGAAGCATTACAACGAAAAACTGATTAAACCAGGCTTTAACCAATACGAAGAAATAGCCGATATTGTTTTTTCAATAGACCGAAATCTGAAAAATTCCGGCGCCCTTGCTGAAAGAATCTCCTGGGACGGAATAAGCTGGAATTACCGGGAGAATTCAAAAAACCAGGCTGGTTAATCTTCAATAGAAAACCACTTCTATCCCGGGGTTGGCCATTTTAAACTTTTCAATACTCCTGGAAGTAACCCTGGTATTGTAGATGCGCAATAATTTTAGCATCGGCATATCTTCCAGAGCCTTGATATTGCTGATTTTTGTATTGTAACAATCAAGTTGTTCCAATTTTTTACACAATGTTACCGGACTTAACCTCGTAACTTTCGTACCTGAGATGTCAAGTTTTTTCAGGTCGGAAAAATTTTGAATAACTTCAATGTCATGAATCTGAGTGTTCGAGATGTTAAGAATTGTCATCTTCCGGTTCGCCGCCAGCGGTTTAATATCGGCTACCGGGGTATTTGAACAATTAAACTCTTTCAGTCTTGAATTTGAAGAAAGGGCTATAACATCTGTTACAGGCATCCTGGAGATATTCACATTTTCAAGCCTGGATAGCATTCTAAGCGGGTGAAGATCAAAAAGATTCTGGTTTTCAATTAATTCGATCGACCTGATTGAAGCAACCTTGTGAAGTTGTTCCGGTGACGGGGTGCCACTGACCGGTTCAACAGAGTTAAAAGCAGATTTCCATGATCCGGATAGCCCGTTCCACCAGTCCTGAAGTTTTTTGGTCTGGTAAATAATCAGAACATCCGGAATACTATCCCATATATGCATTACAGAGCCTTCAACAGCCGGAACGCCTTCAGCATATAATAACTCCAGTCTTTTCAGGTTCAATAGCGGAGCTGCCTGAGTTATTGCACAATGATCAAGTGAAAGTATCCGTAAATTCCTCAAACCTGAAAGCCGGTTAACCTCTGTTATTTTTGAGTTGGATATATCCAGCAGTTCAAGGCTTTTCAAGCCTGCAACCGGTGACAGGTCAACAATTCCGTTATCGGACAGATCAAGATTCCTGAGATTGGAAATTTCTTTAATGGCAGATATTTCTGCTATCCCTGTTCCCGATACATTCAGATCTTCCAGCGAAGTCAGTTTGGCAAGCGGATTGAGATCCTTAATCCGTCTGTTGCCTGAAATATTAAGTTTTTTAAGATAAGTAAGTTCATGGAGTTGCTCCCTGGTAGGTTCTTTATCAAGGGTAAGCTTAGATCTGAAAACCGATTTCCAATCATCGTTCAGCAACTGCCACCAGGCTGTCAGTTCTTCAGATTCGTATATAACTGTAACATCCGGCCTTACTTTCAGAAATGCATGTGCTATATCGCTATTTATCAATGTTTTATCACAATAAATGGCTTTCAGTGAAGCAATATTTTTCAGCGGGCTTAAATCATTGACAGGAGTATTGTCAAGATAGATATATTCGAGGGAAGGCAGAGATGCCAGAGGGGTTATATCGGAAACAAAGGTTTTTTCCATACTGAGAATTTGTAAAGCAGACAGCTTGCCGGCCGGTAAAATATTCACGACCGGGGTATCGGAAATCTCCAGCACTTCAAGGGAAGAGAGCTGTTCAATACCTTCAAGCGATCGTATTGCAGACTGATTCAAGCGCAATTCCCTCAGGAGGGCAAGTTTGGAAACCGCCTTCAGATTATCAGCCTGAATACCTGAAATATCAAGGGTTTCAAGTTTATTAAAATTTTCTACAATACTTATATCGGTAACGAAGGTTGAAGATACATCCAGATAACGAAGATTTGAACAATACAGTAGTGGTAGCAGCGAGGCAACAAGGCTGGCTGATGCATTGAGTGTTTCAAGTTTTGAAAGGTTACGGGCAGGTTCCATCCCAGAAATGCTGGCTCCCGAGATATTAAGGTGTTTCAGAGAAGTCAGTGCACTTATGGGCTCAAGGTCAAAAATTCCCTTTATCCCAGAAATATTAACCTGTTCTGCCCTGAGTATTCTTCTTATTTCCATGAAAACGGTTGCAGGATTCAGCTTTATTGTATCTGCGTAGAAAACAGAATCTTCCTTTGGGATCCCTTCAGGTAGGATAAAAATATAATCCCTGCCTATTCCTGCAACATCTCTTAAGGGTATTGAGTCAAGAACCAGAGTATTGGCTCCAAAAAACCGCCTCCAGACAGGATCCAGATTGTTCCACCAGGCAATTAATTCCTGTTCTTCACCTGTTCGGGTTGTATATATGCTGGCAATCTTGAGTTCCCCTTTGGCATCGTCAAGGTTGATTTCAATAAACCGGGTTTTATTATCGTTGATATTTTTTCCTTCTATGGAAGTACCCTGAATGTTACGATTGGTCCTGACTTTAAAAAATATCCCGCCTTTTTCGTTCAGTTCCTGGGTAATTTCCTCAACAATGAATTTAAAAACGACATCGGTAAAAAAAAAGTCAATGTCTTTCAGATAGGCCTGTACATCTTTATTAGTCACAACGTCTCTGTTTTCAACCAGGTCATCTTCGATCTGAACTTTTGAATCTTTAAAGAACTTCAGGTATGACTGATTGATAATTATATCTTTTTCTTTGTATTCTGATCTGCTGCTCCCGAGCGTATTGAATGCAAACTCCATAAATGAAACCATCTGAGTTGCCTGTTTTTTATATTTGGCAAGTGTTTCATCAGCTAGTGCAGAGCCGGTTGGTACTGGCGTCTGCGGAGTGTCCTGAGCCATTGTACCTCCGGCTATCACGCTAAAAGCAATGATCAACCCGGAAATAAAAGATTTACTCATGGTAAAGATATTTTAGCAGGAGTCCCTTGTCGTTTTCATTTAGCTTTAACATGGTTGAAATCAGCCAGCCTGAATTTGTCCCGGGGCGGTTGAATTCGGAAACCTCAAAATACCAGCCCGGCACCTGAAAGAAATGAAATTTCAGCCCTGTTACTGTATTAAAAACAAGGTTCCCCTTTTTAAACTCGTATAAAAACAGTGTCAGATAATCGGGATGGTAATCACTGGCTGTATATTGTTCCACGTATTCCTTGTCCTTGAATACTTTTACAAGATTCATAAAATCAAGTTCATGACTTAAAGGATGCAGAAAACGCTGATTCTCGCTATCCTGATTATGGAACATGTGCTGAAACTGGTTGAAATAAACATTTGAAATCACCCATTTGTAGCCCTGGTTCTCTTCTTCGATTTTGAGATACAAAGTGATTGTTTCTTCTTTTCCCATAAATAAGAATCTGGTTGACACTTCTGCAAACCATTGTCCACCATGAAAATCAAGATATGCAGGTTTTGAGGCCTTCATGATATCCGAAATAAACTGATCTCTTAAAGGCTCCGTCATTGAAGCATTCTGATTATCGAAAAGAATATTCAGGTAGCTTTTCCTTAAAACCGGATTCCGGTAATTTCTTTCACCGGGATAATACCTTTCACCACTGGTACTTTCTTCAGCATTAAAACGTCTGAAAAACTGGTTCATCTGCTTGGTCTGGGCGTAAAGAATACTTTCATCACCAAGCAATGAATTGAATGATTGGGCAATCAGTTCCGGTATAAATAAATGAAATACCAGAGTAACAAGCCAGAATGTTTTATTCATTGACGTTCAATTTAGCCGGATTTCAATCAGTCAAACCGGCAGTTAAAAAAATCCGGCTACATCCTTAAAGCCGGTTAAGGTTGCAGCCGGATATGTTATTCCAATAACTTTCAATTACCCGGTTTTGTTTCAGTTACCCTGATATCACCAAGCAGTACATCCCAGAAACCAATGATCCTTCCTGAAATCTGTGTTGTTTTACGTTCAACATAGACGGTAACATCCTTTTTAGTGACATCTACATAGCGCAGGCCTTCTTTGGTGGTACCTTCGAAACGTTGATAAATGGTTATGACACCAACATACCTGCCATCAGGTTGCCGTTCAAGATCACTGATATACTGTATATTATACCATTGAATATTGACTTTATCGTAGTTCAGGGCCATGAGTCTTTCAAGGTATTCGCGGACTCCGTAATAATTAACTTCCTGACTGCTCAGTGAGGATACACCCATCATAGCTCCATCTGCAAACAATTCAAGTGTCCGTTCAATAACACGGTTTGCTTCTGACCAGGGTGTATCTTTATTCCCTACGATACTGATGTATTTACTCAGGTCGCGCACTTTTTCAAGTGCCAGAGAATCAATGGCCTGCTTACGCGATGGACTTATCTGGTCCTGGGCTATCAGACCGGAACCCGTTAACAGAATGGCAAGAGTTGCCAGTATTGTCCTAGCTTTTATCATAGTGGCTATTTTTTTATGAGTTCAAGTTCTTTAATCTTTCCATTCGAATCGAAAACCGCATTTAATACCTTGTTGGGTGATTTTTTCTGGTCTTGATGAATTCAAGGTATTTGCGGATGGTTGTCGGGCGGTCGTAGTCTTTTTCCGCTCCTTCACTACTGATCAGGGTCAGTACTATAACTTCTTCATTAACAAAGTTTGTCAGCGCTTCCCTTATTTTCATGTTTGCTGAAGTCACATCACCTGCAGCAGCTACCGCATCAAATGATTGATTAATTTTCATGTATGGACCGGCATCCAGCTTTTCACGTTCCCTTGCCTCTTTATCGCGCGATAATCTTTCCTCTTCCTTTCTTTTTTCGACCACAGACCTTTCCATTACAAGTTTTTCTTCAGCCTGGCCTATCAGATCCCTTATCTCCTGACTATCGAGGTTCATTCTCTTCACAGATGCCAGTTTGAATTCCTTTTCTTCAAGGGTCATCCGGCCGTCATCATTGATTATTGCCAAAAGATCGGTTTTAGCCTTAGCTGTTTTTTCAGCCAGCTCCTGCTCTGCCTTTTTCTTAGCCAGCTTCTTCTGGCTATTGCAGGAACTCAGTCCCGCTCCCAAAGAAACCACAAGCAGTACGATAACTGCAAACCTATACCTGTTGGGAAAGCAGGTGGTATTGGATAACAAATTTTTCATCATTGTCTGGGGCTATTTTTTTAATTAATAACTAAGAAACAGTTCAAAAAGTGTACAAAAGGAATAAATCCTCTGCTCACCTGTTTAATCAGGCCAACAAACGTCAGGCCATATTTTGCAAAGATATGGTAATAGATTTGGAACAATTAACAAATAGAACGGGAGTTCTTAACACTCCTTTGTGAAAATCTTTTAACTCCCCTGTGAAATAAACCACAGGGTACAGGTAAAAAAAATCCCTGCGATGCAGGGATTTGAAACTGTACCCGAGGCCGGACTCGAACCGGCACGGCCGCGATGGCCAAAGGATTTTAAGTCCTTCGTGTCTACCATTCCACCACTCGGGCATCCATATTGTGAAAAAAAAACCCCGAATTTTCGGGGTTTCGAGCGAAAGACGGGACTCGAACCCGCGACCCTGACCTTGGCAAGGTCATGCTCTACCAACTGAGCTACTTTCGCTTATCTCTTTAGCGGGTGCAAATATACGACCTGAATTCAATCTGCCAAATTTATTTCACGATTTTTTTAAAAGTTTTTTAATCTCGTTTAGTTTCATCAGAGCCTCAACCGGCGTAAGTGTGTTAATATCAGTATCGAGAATATCCTCCCTGATCTGTTCCAGTAAAGGGTCATTCAATTGTATAAAACTGAGCTGGTAGGGATCGGCGCCTGTTTTTATACCTTTTCTCTTACTATGTGCGCTGTGTAACTGACCGCCACCATGGGTTTTCTCAAGAACACCCAGCAATTCATTGGCTCTTTCGAGAATCGTTGAGGGCATCCCGGCCATTCTGGCAACATGAATACCAAAACTATGCTCACTTCCGCCTGGTTGTAGTTTTCGCATGAAAATCACCTTGTTTCCTGTTTCTTTGACCGAAATATGGTAATTCCTGATGCGGTGCAGTGAAGCCGCCATTTCGTTCAATTCATGATAGTGAGTGGCAAAGAGAACTTTCGGTTTAAACAATGGATGCTGATGAAGAAATTCAGCAATGGCCCAAGCAATGCTGATTCCATCATAAGTACTGGTGCCCCGGCCAATTTCATCAAGCAGTATCAGACTCCGGTTGGAAATGTTGTTAAGAATACTGGCTGTTTCATTCATTTCAACCATGAAAGTAGATTCACCTGAAGAAATATTATCCGATGCTCCCACCCTGGTGAATATCTTATCAACCAGTCCTATTTCAGCTGAATCAGCCGGAACAAAACAACCGGCCTGCGCCATCAGGACAATCAGGGCTGTTTGCCTCAGGAGTGCAGATTTACCCGACATGTTCGGTCCAGTGATGATGATAATCTGCTGTGAATGATCATCCAGAAAAACATCATTGGAAATATATTTTTCTCCAGTTGCCAGGTTTTTCTCAATAACCGGATGCCGGCCACCTTTAATGTCCAGGGCAAAACCGTCATTGATAACAGGCCTTTTGTAATGATTGGCCAGTGAAACCCCGGCAAATGACAGCAGGCAATCAATTTTTGCAATAACAAGGGCATCTGCCTGTACCGGATTCATATAGTCATTCAGGCCTAAAACCAGGTCATTAAATAACGCTGACTCCAGCTCAAGCATACGTCCTTCGGCATTCAGGATTTTCTCCTCATAGGTTTTCAGCTCCGGGGTGATATACCGTTCACAATTTACAAGGGTTTGTTTCCGGTCCCATTCCGCCGGTACCTTATCCTTATGAGTGTTGGTAACTTCAAGGTAATAGCCAAAAACATTGTTGAAAGCGATTTTCAGGGATGGTATTCCTGTACGTTCTGATTCCCTTTGCTGTAGTCTGATAAGATAATCTTTTCCGGAGTGCGCCAGTTCCCTGATTTCATCCAGTTCGGCAGAGACACCGGTAGCAATCACATTTCCTTTACTCACAGTTACCGGAGGATCCGGGTTAATCTCCCTGCCAATTTTCTCTGTCATCAAAGCACAGGGGTTCAACTGGTCAGCCATCTGGCAAAGAGAAGAAACTCCCGAGCCGGCGCAGATGTCTTTGACGGGTCCAAGTGTCTGGAGCGCTCTTTTCAACTGAACAACCTCCCTCGGGTTGATCCGGCCGGTAGCTACCTTTGAGATGATACGTTCAAGGTCACCGATCATCCTGATTTGTTGCCTCAGACTCTCGGCCAGTGCATCATTTTTCAGGAAAAAGTCCACGGCATCCAGCCGTTCGTTTACCGTTTGTTTATCTTTCAGCGGCATCACGAGCCATCGGCGCATCATCCTGGAACCCATAGGAGAAATGGTATTATCCAGAACTCCGATCAGTGTGGAAGCCTCTTCATTGGCAGAATATAGAATTTCCAGATTACGGATGGTGAATTTATCAAGCCATACAAAATGATCCTCTTCAATGCGGGAAATCCGGCAAATATGACCGACTTTATCATGCTGGGTTTCAGCCAGGTAATGCAATGCGGCGCCGGCAGCAATAATCCCACCCGGATAATCGCTGATACCAAATCCTTTGAGCGAACTGGTGTTGAAATGCCGCAACAACAGATCATTTCCGAAGTCAATTGTAAAAACCCAGTCTTCAAAAGTATTCAAATAGAATTTCTCACCAAACAATTCCTGAAAATCCCTACGCTTCGACTTCTGGATGATAACTTCGCTGGGTCTGAATGTCTGCAGCAGCTTATCGATATAGTCATTGTTACCCTGAGCAACCAGAAACTCACCGGTAGAAATATCCAGAAAAGCAATACCGGTAGACTTCGGCAGCAAATGGACACTGGCCAGAAAGTTATTCTGTTTATTCTCCAATACTTTATCATTGTATGATACCCCCGGAGTAACGAGTTCTGTAACGCCTCTTTTAACAATTGTTTTGGTCAGTTTCGGATCTTCCAGTTGGTCGCAAATAGCGACACGATGCCCGGCTCTGACCAGTTTTGGAAGATAAGTATCAAGCGCATGGTGCGGGAACCCGGCCAGTTCAATATAGGCTGCAGCACCATTGGCACGTCGGGTAAGTACAATACCTAGAATTTCGGAAGTTCTGACAGCATCCTGTCCGAATGTTTCATAAAAGTCCCCTACCCTGAAGAGCAGTAATGCATCGGGATATTTAGCCTTGATGGCATTGTATTGCTTCATCAACGGCGTTTCAACTACTTCAGCTTTTTCTTTGGCCAACTTCGTTTATTTGATCGGAAACAAAAATAGGCAGATTCGTGAAAAGTTGAATAAAAATCTATTGAATCCATCTTATTAACTTTGCCGTTCGGAAAAAGTAAGAAAACCATGAAAAAACTAGCTACTGACGAGATGAACCGATTGAGTATAGCGGATTTTAAAGAAGCTGAAAAAACTCCTGTGGTTGTAGTTCTTGATAACATCAGAAGTCAGCATAATATTGGTTCTATCTTCAGAACAGCCGACGCTTTCAGGCTAAAGGCCATACATTTGTGCGGAATTACGGCAACTCCCCCTAACCGGGAGATTCATAAGACAGCCCTTGGTTCGACCGAATCGGTTGATTGGAAATATTTTAATACAACGGCAGCGTCAATTCTGGAACTGAAAAATGATGGTTATGTGATTGTTGCCGTAGAACAAGCTACAGGAAGCATCATGATCAATAATTTTTACCCTGACCCTCAAAAAAAATATGCATTGGTTTTCGGAAATGAAGTTCACGGAATAGAAGATGATATAATGAACTCGTCAGATATTTGTATTGAAATTCCTCAGGCAGGCACCAAACACTCATTGAATGTGTCGGTTTCTGCCGGGATTGTTATATGGGATTTCTTTTTAAGAATCAGTGAATTAGCAAATTCAGGGAATAAATAAGATCCGACAAATATTTAATTACTTGATTTTCATTTCATTAATATAATGTAAAATAATTTCAAAAATAAAAACCTATTACTAATCCCCTGAAAATGGATTAATTTGTGTTGAATACACAGTGGAAAGCAATAAACAATCGATATTGATCTGATGTTTAGTGCTAGGAAAAAAATTAAACATAAAAACAAATTTGAAGTAAAATAATTCAACTCCGGGGCATTTTAGCGCTATTTTTTTTGAAAAACAAAGAAATCTGCCCTATATTTGTCCAAAGTTTCATAGAGCTGACGAATTAATCAAGTAAAACAACTGAAAACTGATAAACTTAATTTAAAAAGTATGAAAAAAGTAAGCTACAAATCGATTCTGCTGCTACTTATCCTGATGATTGGAATTTCTCCTGTTTTTGTTTCAGGCCAGGAGTCAGGTGAAGGAAAAAGCGCACCAAAGTCAACTTTCGACAAGCATTTTTTCCTGCAGGCTGGCGGAGGCTTGTCTCAATTTTACGGTGATCTGAACAAATACAATTTTCACAACCCAAGAACAAACTTTTTCTATGGTATTGGCGTTGGTTATCAGTTCAGTCCTGTTTTTGGAGTCAGGGGCGTATTCAACAACGGTTGGGTTGTTAGTACACTGGAAGAAGATTCTCTGCGGATGTCATCGAGTATCTGGGATGGTCAGCTTAACGTAACAGTTAGTCTTACAAATCTGTTTTTTGGTTATAAACCGGAACGCCTTCTGAATCTTTACGTTTTCACAGGAGGTGTCTATTCGAATTATTCATCTGTAATATACAATACCCAGGGAAGTGATAGTAAAAACGACGATGTTGTAACCGGCCGTTTTGGTCCGGATGCACCTCTTCCTTTTGACCAGAGTGCCCACACATCGTTCGGAGTCCCCGTAGGAGCCGGTCTGAATTTACGTCTGGCTGAAAAATGGGACCTCAACCTGGAGTACAATCAGCGTTATACTTTTAAAGATGACCTCGATATACTTACTGACAGCAAAAATGATGTTTATGCCACATTCATGTTAGGCGCTACTTATAAATTCAAACCCAGCGCGAACCTGAAATCAATGGAAAAAAGCTATGGCCTGGTTAAATATGAAACCACCCCGGATCCATTGGTTAAAGATGGTGATACTGTTTGTGTAAATGTAAAAGTGATCTTTCCTGAAAAATATTTCGCCAAGAAAGCTGCTATGAACTTCCAGCCTGAGTTAAAATGGGCAGGAACTTCACATAAATTGAAACCTGTCAACTTCCAGGGTGAAGATGTTGATGGTGATGGCATTGTAATTAATTACAAAAACGGAGGCTCCTATACATATGTGGATTGTGTACCATATGAACCAGGAATGAATGTTTCTGACCTTGTTGTGTCACCTTCTCTTTATGATCCCAAAGAACCTGTTGTTCTGAATGCTACACCTGAACAAATCAGTGCAAAATATAAAGTAATCGACCTTCCGGAGCGTAAACTTGCCGATGGCGTAATCATCACAGGTACCCGGATTATGCATGATGAAGACCTTATTGCAACTGACCATGGCTATATTCCTGAGTCAATTGTTACCAAGGATGCAAAAATCTACTTCAAGGTTAACATGCACGATCTGAACTGGAATCTTCCACTCAACAGGTCAAACATGGTACAGCAGAAACTTGACGAACTTGCTGCTTTCATCAAACTGGGTTACACCATCCGTGATATAGATATCAATGCATGGGCATCACCCGAAGGTGAAGAAAGCTACAACCAGGGCTTGTCTGAGCGTCGTGCCCAGGCTGGTAAAAAACAGGTCATTGATATGTTCAAGAAAATGGCCAAAGAAAAGAATCCTGTAATCAACATTCCTGATCCGGAAGCATCTGTTAAGTTTAATTCTTATGCCAATGGTGAAGATTGGAACGGATTTATGCAGGCTGTTGAAGCTTCGGATATCGGTGACAAACGAATCATCATGAATGTTGTCAATTCGCAAAGCGATGTTACCAAACGTGAGCAGGAAATCCGCAATATGGCAATTGTTTATAAAGAAATAGAAGAAGACATTCTTCCTCCGCTCCGCAGGGTAGAGATTAAAGTTAACTGCTTCGAGCCTAAGAAAACTGCTGAAGAAATTGCCAATCTCGCCATCAGTGATCCTTCAAAACTTGACAATACAGAACTTCTCTATGCCGCTTCACTGACCAACGATCAGGATACCAAACTGCGCATTTACAAGAGTGCTGCTACTCAGTTCCCCAACAATTACAAAGGATTCAACAATGCCGCTGTAATTGAAATGGAAAAAGGTCAACTTGGTGAAGCTGCTTCTCACCTCGCAAAAGCTGACCAACTGGAGCCCAACAACAAAGCCGTTGTCAATAACCTTGGCGCGCTCGCTTCCAAGAAAGGTGATTATAAGAATGCTTCGGTTCAGTATGGTAAAGCCAAAAGCCTGGGTGTTGATGTAAATTATAACCTGGGTATTACAGAATTGGCTATGAACAATTATGACAAAGCACTGAGTATGCTGGGCAAGAAATGCAACAGCAATGTAGCACTGGCCCAGATAATGACCGGCAAATACACAGAAGCAACAAATTCGCTGAAATGTGCACCTGAATCTGGTCACAATTTCTATCTCCTTGCTGTAGCTGCTGCTCGCAACGCTGAGGTAAAGGGCGTTGTTGATAATCTTGGTAAAGCGTTTGCAAAAGATCCTACACTCAAAGCCCAGGCTGCAGAAGACAGAGAATTTATTAAATTCTTTGGAAATCCTGAATTTATGAGTATTGTAAAATAGTTTTCAGATTAAGAAAAAAAGACCGGCTTTGTCGCCGGTCTTTTTTTTTATGATTACATCGAAAGGAACTATAAACAGGTTACTTCCACCGTCAGAAAGCAGTACAAGTGTACATAGAGGGCTAACAGGTTTATCGTGAAATGAAAAATTACTTTGACAGTGTTTATCCGGGACTTGCCCTAATTGTTCATCGTTGTGGCATCCAATAGGTTGTTACTTTGAAATGCCCTCCTGGTCCTTGGATCTGGTTGTAAATGCATGGAATCCTGGTACCATAAATTTTGTTATGCACTTTATAGGGTATGCAAAGCTATAGAATGGTGAAACCTTCGGGTCTGAAGAAGTCAGTCAATAGCAGCAGATAATGTATGAAAGAATTATATAGTGTTGCCAGCCTGTCTCTGTGAGCCAGCAGTCATTGAATAAAATTTATCAGGGTTTGTGGAGTTAACCACACGGATATTCTATTTTTCAACCTGTAAAATGCTCAATCATGCTGTATCTGAAAGAAAAAGCCCACAAATAGCACGGCTCTTCAATCGTTCTACACCGGTGAATGAAAAAACGTAGGATGAGGAACAAGCAAAATGCATCTTGCGAACGATATCAAAGCATGAAAATCCTTACCTGAAGGCTAGCTTATTCAGGTAAAACACATTTTTATTGTTCCGGTCGTTTTGATAATTATTGCGTATGTTCTGATAACCATAAACGAGGAAAAAATCACCATACCATGCCAGAATACTACTGTTTGAATCCTTAAAGATTTTATCACGCGCACTCAGGGGTGCAATGTCGGTAAATAATATATTGGTGGATGTGTTCCCTCCTTCATTCAGCATTTTTGAAGCAATCCTGGCATCGTCAGTATATGACAGTACCAAACCATCCGGATCTTCCCATGAAATTACTCTTTGTTTAAGGTTCTGTGAAACCATATTTCGTAATTCAAGATCATTGTTCCATTTCATAATTCCCGTTGAGTCGAAGCCTGCAATAAAAGTAGTCAGATACCTGAATCCTTCAAACACCGAATAAGTTGAGGGGTATGGCCGGCCGTAATAATCGTATACCATGGTTGTAACAGTTCGGTACTCCGGATAATAAGCTTCAGCTATAAACACATAATTATCTTTCCATTTGAACACATCGTGAGCCAGCAGGTCATGATCAATAGAAATCTCTTTTCCACCACGCTCAACCCGGTTTGTAGCTTTGCGGACACTCAGATCAGATGGTTTACGCAGGTACCTGTAAAAATTCTGAAGGGCGGAAAACTCGTAAAAAGTCGTGTTAATCTCTCTGTTATCTTGAATTAAAATAGAAAAAAAGCCTGTTGAAGAAACACCGATAGATTCGTTTCCGTCAATGATCCTGGTTCTGCTGCTTTTGCCAAAAGAACCAATAACCAGGTCTGTAGTATTATCAACCTTATATGCAAAAGCAGTGTTAACCATATTGTTATCATCGAATTTCGTCAAAGCCAGTTCGCTGATCTTACGCCCGTTTCTGTCTGCTTTTACCAGAAAATAAGCCCTCTTTCTTGCAGAACCAATGGTTCTCATTACCATGGAAACCGTACCTGACTCATTATCAATATTCATGGATTCAATAACCACGTTTCCTTCTACCAGTTGATCCAGATTTGTCAGAACACCGGTAGTCAGATTATAATGTATAAAAACTGCTTTTTCATCTTTTGTATTCAAGCCGGCAAGGGCATAGGAATTACAGATGCCAAAATGCGGGATGTCAGATTTCACAGGTACCGTTATAACGGCTTCCCTGACGGCAGAATCTTTAACCTTGACATCAAAAAGTCTGAAGTTATCCGGGGCAGAACCCTTGGGAGAATACCAGAAACCAATCATATGATCATTGGCGAACAATGCATCGGAAAGCACGAATCCGCGGGGAATAGCGACAGACTTCCGCCATAACTCCTTCAGGTTCCTGTCGAGAAAGGCCGTAATCCAGATCATACGGTCTTTTGCATCGGTTTCGGAGCTGAGGTAAATGATCATAACCCCGTTTTCGGCACAGGGAACAACTTTATATATTTCCGTATCGTCTTTAACAGGAATTTCAAGCCTTACCGGACGGTTTGACTGGGCAGGAACAGATTCAAAGGACACGAGAATCAGAAATAAAAGTCCAGACAAGAAGATGATTTGTTTCATATCCAATGCGGCAGTAAAGTGTAAAGTTACAAAATAACTTAAGGCAGCAGCCAAAAATCAAAAAGGCAACCTATAAAGTTGCCTTACTGCTGCAAAATTCATGCAGAACTATTCGTTTACGGGAAGTCTATTTCACTTCCTCAAAATCGACATCGGTTACTTCCTGATCGGTAGATTTATCGGACTGGGCACCGGGAGCATCTCCCTGAGCCTGACCACTCCCCGGTTGACCGTCCTGCGATTGAGTGGCCTTGTACATTTCTTCGCTTGCTGCCTGCCATGCGGCATTCAACGCATCCAGTGAAACGTCTATTCCAGCAATATTGCGGTTTTTATGAGCTTCCTTCAGTTCTGCCAGGGCTTTTTCTATCGGTGCTTTTTTATCGGCCGGGAGTTTGTCGCCATATTCTTTCAATTGCTTTTCCGTTTGGAATACCATAGCATCGGCACTGTTCAGTTTATCAACTTCCTCCTTGGCCTTACGGTCGGTTTCAGCATTGGCTTCAGCTTCATCTTTCATACGCTTGATTTCAGCATCCGAAAGTCCTGACGAAGCCTCTATCCTGATTTGCTGCGATTTTCCTGTTCCTTTATCTTTTGCTGAAACATTGAGAATACCATTGGCGTCAATATCGAAGGTCACCTCAACCTGCGGTACGCCACGTGGTGCAGGCGGTATTCCATCGAGGTGGAAACGCCCGATACTCTTATTGTCACGTGCCATCGGGCGCTCACCCTGCAGTACATGAATTTCTACCGATGGCTGACTATCGCTGGCTGTCGAGAAAACCTCCGACTTCCGGGTGGGGATTGTAGTATTGGATTCAATAAGCCTTGTCATCACCCCTCCCAGGGTTTCAATACCCAGGGATAGCGGAGTTACGTCAAGCAGTAATACATCCTTCACTTCACCTGTAAGTACACCACCCTGAATTGCAGCACCGACTGCCACTACTTCATCAGGATTAACTCCTTTTGAAGGGGTTTTCCCGAAGAAATCCTCTACTACTTTCTGAATAGCCGGGATACGGGTAGAGCCACCAACCAGGATTACTTCATTGATATCAGTAACCGTTAATCCCGCATCCTGCAGTGCCTTCCGGCACGGCTCAATGGTAGCACGGATAAGCGAATCGTTTAATTGCTCAAATTTAGAGCGGGAAAGCGTTCGTACAAGGTGTTTCGGAATTCCGTCAACAGGCATGATATAAGGCAGGTTGATTTCGGTTGATGTGGAACTTGAAAGCTCAATCTTCGCTTTTTCGGCAGCTTCTTTCAGACGCTGCAGTGCCATTGGATCTTTGCGAAGGTCTATTCCTTCATCATTTTTAAACTCTTCGGCCAGCCAGTCGATGATTTTATGGTCAAAGTCATCACCACCAAGGTGGGTATCTCCATTGGTTGATTTGACTTCAAAAACGCCTTCACCAAGTTCAAGGATCGAAATATCAAATGTACCGCCACCTAGATCAAACACCGCCACTTTAAGGTCATGACTCTTTTTATCAAGTCCGTAAGCAAGGGCTGCAGCAGTAGGTTCATTGATGATGCGCTTAACCACAAGTCCGGCAATCTCGCCGGCTTCTTTGGTGGCCTGCCTTTGTGAATCGCTGAAATATGCAGGTACAGTAATAACCGCTTCCGTAACTGCCTGGCCAAGATAATCTTCAGCCGTTTTCTTCATTTTCTGCAGCACAATAGCTGAGATTTCCTGCGGAGTATATAGCCTGTCATCTACCTTAACACGTGGTGTATTGTTATCACCTTTGACAACAGTATAAGGAACCCGTCCGGTTTCTTTTGTGACCCTGTCGAAGGTTTCACCCATAAACCGCTTTATCGAGAATACTGTTCTTTCAGGATTTGTAATAGCCTGCCTTTTAGCCGGATCACCAACCTTACGCTCACCATTATCAGTAAATGCCACTATAGAGGGAGTCGTACGACGGCCTTCGCTATTGGGAATAACGACAGGTTCGTTGCCTTCCATTACAGCAACGCATGAATTGGTAGTACCAAGGTCAATTCCAATTATTTTACCCATTTGATTGTGATTTTAAATTTCGTAATGCTTTGCCGCTTTAAGTCAATGATTATGCCAATACATACTCCAATAATCCCATTGTGCCGGAATTACGGAGCAATCTAAATAATAACATGCTGTTTTTCAAACATATAAAAATATTACGTCACAAAAAAATGCCAGAAGTCTAAAATCACCCTGTCACCGGATTCTGACATTTCGTCAGATAAAATTTAGAAAAGGGGGGTTATTTATTGTCGGGATTGTCAATAAATTTGAGGTTCTCCTCAAAGAGGAGCTCTTCGGTAGGGTCTCCGATCGGGATAGCTATGCTTTTCGTGTAACGGCTTGAGAATAAGCCATAGCCGTTTTCAATATTCGTATATTCAGGTTTATCCTGAACAATCCCTGTGGAGGGTTCATTCACTTCCATATAAGTATTGAGTTCATCTGCGGCCACCATAAACCGGAATTCAGCTTTATCAACCATTCTTGAAACAACGGAATCTTCTTGTGCCGAAAGGCTGTATGGTATCAGATTCTTACAAACTACATAAAAACTCAGAGGAGAGTAGAAAATTTCAAGGGCATCGTTTCCTTCATCGGATTCTGATTTAACAGAACTCAACTGCCAGTCTATATACCGTTGCAGGGTTTTGTTGCCTTTCCATACTTCTTCAAACCAAAACCTGACCGAAATATTATATCTTCGACCTCCCACAGCAGATGTCCATTGCACTTTCTGGCTGCTGCTTGTGACAAAATTAATCAGTGACTGATCTTCACGTGGTTTTGTAACAACGAAACTCTTAACCACTTTTGTGCTTCCGGTGACTGATTTTCCGGTAATAATATTTCGTATTTTAACCGTATATAAATAATCCCTATTGCTTTGATTCACATCTGAAGGCATTTTAAATTCAGCTTTATAAGCTTCCTGGGTTGTGCTGAAGATGCCGGATTCCTTGTCTGTAACCATTGTCTTTTCGCATAAAAAGGTACGCAATGTATCGTTTCCAAGAATTTCATAGATTGTAACCTCAATATTATCGCCGTAGGAACTTGAATCAGCAATCTGGGCATAGGTATAAGCATTCCCGTCTCCCAGAAAGGCTTTGTTTACCCTGACATAATGTACGGAATCGTTCTGGCTGATCAGCCCGTAAACAACAGTAATATCTTTCCAGGGGGCTGTTACATCGAAGTCTGTTTCGCATCCGGCAAGAGTAGAAAAAATCAGGATCGATAAAAGAAGACGGACAATGGAACGTTTCATAGGAATTAAGAATTGGCAGCGTTTTGATAAGGAAACAAAATTACATTAATATATGATTCCGTTTAAAAAACCGGTTAATTTCTTAGCATTTGCCTGATCTGTATTCCCCTTTCGGCATCCTTCCCGGAATTAATTAATATGTATCTTTGCCTGAAAACCGGTACACGGAGCAGCATATTCGGTTGCGTATCTTTCAGTGAGCTTCCGTGTCATAAAACTTCCGGGAATCCCATCAGAAACTGACGTTATGGAACCACATATTTCAAAGTTTGCCAATGTAAACAAGGTTACCACCCATGTTTTACAGGAAATGAAGTTGAAAAACGAGAAAATTGCCATGCTGACAGCCTACGATTTCTCAATGGCACGATTGCTTGATAAGGCAGGAATAGATGTTATTCTTGTAGGCGATTCAGCATCAAATGTCATGGCAGGACATTCTTCTACCCTGCCCATTACGCTGAACGAAATGATTTATCATGCCTCATCTGTGGTACGTGGTGTAAAAAGAGCCCTTGTAATTGCCGATATGCCTTTCGGAACATACCAGGGGAATTCGAAGGAAGCTTTAAGTTCCGCAATCAGGATAATGAAAGAATCGGGCGCTGATGCGGTCAAGATGGAAGGCGGACGTGAAGTTCTTGAATCGGTTGACCGTATACTTTCCGCAGGCATCCCCGTAATGGGGCACCTGGGACTTACCCCACAGTCAATCCACAAGTTTGGCACTTATGTGGTGCGGGCTACAGAAGAACATGAAGCCCTGAAACTGGTTGAAGATGCTCATCTGCTTGAGAAAGCCGGTTGTTTCGGGATAGTGCTTGAAAAAATACCTGCTAAACTGGCTACCCAGGTAAGCAGTGAGATTAAGATTCCGATCATTGGTATTGGTGCAGGTCCCGGTGTTGACGGCCAGGTGCTGGTTTTACATGATATGCTTGGGATTACACAGGAGTTTTCACCCCGTTTTCTCCGCCGCTATCACAACCTCAGCGAAGAGATTCAGGGATCGGTGCATGCTTACATTACAGATGTAAAAACCGTTGATTTTCCGAATGAGCGGGAGCAGTATTGACAGTTAACAGTTACCAGGTAACAGTTAACAGGTAAAAGCTTAAAGGCTTAAGGCTGTTTTATGAATGATCGGATTTAATAATTTGAATTTATAAATCATTCATGGCTGGTTCACGATAGAATTTGATTGCAGTTTAAAAACCTGGTATATTCTGAATTCGGCCCGTTTTCAGCTCAGGGGAAGGCAACCGGACACCCAAGTAAAAAAAATGAACAGATGGATAAATTGCCTGAAATCCTGTTTGAAGACAACCACCTGCTAATTGTGAATAAACGGCCGGGCGATATTGTTCAGGGCGATAAGACGGGAGATATTCCACTAACAGAGCACCTTAAATCATACCTGAAACTGAAATACAACAAGCCGGGAGAAGTATTTCTCGGGCTTGTTCATCGTCTTGACCGTCCGGTTAGCGGTGCCGTTATTTTTGCCCGGACCTCAAAAGCCCTGACCAGACTGACAAGTATGGTAAAAGATCGGGAGATCGCAAAAACCTATTGGGCAATTGTTGAAACGCTGCCCGAACCACCGGAAGCAACCCTGATTCATTTCCTAAAAAAGAATGAACCCCAAAATAAATCCTACATTGTTAAGGAAGGGGTTCCCGGTGCAAAAAAAGCTGAATTAAGATACAGATTGCTGGCCTCAGGAAAAACATTTCACCTTTTGGAGATTGAACTGATCAGCGGAAGGCATCATCAGATCCGGGCACAGTTATCTGCAATTGGCTGTAGTATAAAAGGGGACCTGAAATATGGCGCCAAAAGATCGAATTCTGACGGATCAATCTGCCTCCATGCCCGGTTTCTTTTGTTTCTGCATCCGGTTAACAAAGAATCTGTAAAAATCACAGCGCCAGTGCCTGATACTATTGAATGGAATATTTTTGGCAATCTGTCAAATTTCAGTAAACTCATCGGTTTATCAGACAAATAAGCCAAATAATTGTATGAAAAGTTAAAAATGGCCGGTCTGTGAGAATCCTGACGAAAATAATTTTATTTTTCTTCCTGGTGCTTAACCACCATGCGTTGCTGGGTCAGTTTTACAACATCGGACAGGACCCGGGCAGGATCAAATGGGAAAAGATGGAGACGGGAAATTTCAGTATCATTTATCCTGACTACTATCAACATAAAGCCAGTTCCCTGGCTCTTCAATTCAACCAGGCCAACAGAGCAGTCTCTTCCGGACTCAATGTCAGGCCCCGTCATACTCCTTTGATAATACATCCCCTTAATACGGTTTCCAATGCTTATGCCATCTGGGCTCCACGACGGATAGAGATACTGACAACCCCACCCCAGGATATTTATGCTCAACCCTGGATTCAGCAATTAGCCCTGCACGAGTACCGTCATGTTGTTCAGCTTTCGATGCTTGATCAGGGATTTACCCGATTTCTTGGCTACCTGCTTGGCCAGCAGGCCGCTGCCGTTTCAACCGGCTTGTTTGTACCATCCTGGTTTATTGAAGGAGATGCTGTAGCAACAGAAACAGCATTGAGCCATTCCGGCAGGGGAAGGGTACCATCATTCTCACAAACTTTGCGCGCTCAACTGGACGAAAAAGGGATCTACAGTTATCCGAAAGCAAGCCTGGGTTCTTTTCGTGACTTTGTTCCGGATATTTACACGATAGGCTATCATATTGTCGCAACGTCACGACAAAAATACGGGCCTCAACTCTGGCTGGAAGCCATGAATTCTGTAGCCCGCCATCCCTGGACTTTCACTCCGTTTAATCGTGGGTTGAAGAAGACTTCAGGCTTAAATAAAAAGGGATTATATTATGAAACGATAAATACCTTAGACAGCCTCTGGAAAGAAGATGAAACCGCAAAAACTCTTCAGATTCCACTTGCCAGAGTCCCCGGATGTTATACCAACTATATTTGCGCGCACAGGGTTGATGATTCAACCATTATTGCACTGAAAAAATCATTCAGTGACATCCCGCAGATTGTTAGTATCGACACATCCGGAAATGAAAGAAAAATCCATACTCCCGGCTATATTATTGATGAAAGGATAAGCTACAGCGGGGGCATACTTACCTGGGCAGAATACCGCCCGCATGTCCGCTGGGAAAATGTAGGATATACTACAATAGTGCAGCTCAATCCCATCCATGGGAAGGTAAACCGTCTCAAACTCAAAAGAAAGTTATACGCACCGGTGGTAAACCCGCAGAAGAATGAAATTGCAGCCATAGAATATAAACCTGAAGGTGATTGCTACATTACAATCATAAGCCCTACCACAACAACCGAATACAAACTGCCCGATGAGATTCACGGATCCACCCCATGCTGGTCACCCGATGGTGAAGCGATTGTATTTATCGCCACTGGTAACTACGGTAAAGCCCTGGCTCAAATCAACACTGCCTCAGGTATTCAGAAATATCTATCCGGATTTTCGTTCAATGAAATCAGCAATCCGTTTTATTCAGGTCAAAATCTGTGTTTCACAGGAACAGTGAAGGGCAAAAGCCAGATCCTCATGGCTGGCGAAGAGGCAGGTAGTTTCTATGCCCTTACTGATGTCCCTTTTGGAGCCGATTATGCTTCTGCCCGGGGCGAAGAACTCCTTTTTTCTGATTATACAGCCGATGGATACAGGATAGTTTCTCAACTTCCCGATATGAAATCAGCACACCAGATTCTGTCAGTGCCTGCTAAAGAGTGGCCTCTTGCCGATGCACTTTCCGCCCAGGAGACCCTGATTGATTTCAATGGAAGGACCGGCTCTGAAGATTTTGAAATCAGCAGGTACCGGAAAGCGGCACATTTATTTTCAGTGCACAGCTGGGCACCGGTATTTGTGGATATCGGCGGTGAAACGGTAAGGCCCGGCGTTTCCGTTATGAGTCAGAACCTGCTGAGCACGATGTTTGTTTCGGCAGGGTACGATTATAATCTGCAGGAAGAAGCCGGCATGGTGAGGGCTGACCTTACCTGGAAAGGCTGGTTTCCTGTTTTGAAAGCAACCGTCTCAGAGGGACTCAGGGCTTCATCACGACAGATAAAAGAAGGTGAACCACGCCGGCGATACACCTGGAACGAGACCAATCTTAACCTGAGTATTTCACAAAACCTTAATTTCTCTCACGGACAATACAATACCGGAATATCAGGAGAAGCCGGTTATAACTATACAAAATTCAGACATAACAATTCAACACCATCCGGTTTTATTGAAGGAGATTTATCTGGTCTCACTTACAGAGCAGCAGCATTCTCATACCGCCACCTGGCATACCGGGATCTTGGTCCCCGGAAAGGGTATTACATTGATGCTGAATACAGGCATACTCCTTTCGGACAGATCAGGGCAGGCAGTATCTTCGGTATTCAGATGCAGCTTTTCATTCCGGGATTACTGGCAAACCATTCCATACTGCTATCCGTGGGGTTGCAGAAGTCAGATTCTGGTTCCTACCCGTTTTCCAATATCATCAGTACCAGCCGGGGATATACTTCGGAATTTTCGGGAGAAGAACTGATAGCCATGAAGGCTTCGTACCGGTTACCCTTGCTATATCCTGATCTGCATGCAGGTGGACTTTTATATGTAAAAAGGATCAGGGCCAATTTTTTTTATGATGCTACTGCAGCCTCAACTCCGGAACCACGGAAATTCTTTAATTCAACAGGACTAGATCTGGTCGCAGATTTCCATCTCTTAGGATTAAGCACACCCATAAGTGCCGGTATCAGAACTGTTTATCTGGAAAGTAACAGAGAATGGACATCCGGTCTGCTTTTTTCCGTCAATTTCTACGATTATTGAATCCCGTTTGAAGAAGAAACCAATAAATTACTACTTTAGCCTTCCTCAAAAAGTACAGAGAATAAACCCCGGATTCATGCGCTTCCCGTTAAGAATGTTAATATCAACCATAGCAGTTATGGTTACTGCCTATGTATTGCCGGGTATAACTCTTGATTCCTTTCTGACTGCGTTTGCCACTGCGCTATTGATAGGGTTGCTGAATACCATTATCAAGCCCGTGCTCATCATTATTTCAATTCAGGTTACCCTGATTACTTTCGGCCTCTTTTTGCTGGTAATCAATTCTTCGGTTATCTTGATTGCCTCCGGAATGCTCAGGGGGTTCCATGTGAATGGTTTGTGGAATGCACTGTTTTTCAGCATTATACTTTCCGGATTAACCGTGGTTATGGAATCCATGATATCATCCGATTACAAGCATCACTCCTGAGTTTCTTCACCTGCTCAGCGGCTTATTGGTCCGGAAAAAATACCAATGGCATAAAATGCGGATGGTACCAAATTTGTATTTTCGTAAAAAAAAAGCAGAAAATGAAAAGCAGGATGATCATATAATCGCAAAAACCAAAAGTGCGACTATTTAAAACCAAAAGTGCTAAATAAATTGATAGAGATCACAACTTAGAATCATAACTCGAATACTCATCTATCTGGGGCACCCGTCTTATAAAGCCGCTTGAAATGGCATTTAAAGACCTTTGTAAAGTCCTTTCAAGCGCAGGAATAATATGTGACTCATAAAACTCTTTAGGGCTTAATGAATAGTCGACCTTTATAATCTCCGCTTCACATATATCACCACCGTCAAGACGGTTGTTTGCCCAGAACCACGTCGCGGCTGTTATCACCTCCTTACGTCTGTATGCCCACCTTATTGAGCTTGCCCCACGACCGTGCGGCAAAGGTGATGGATGAAATATAAGCGTGCCGTGTATAGGCTCCATCAACTCGAAATCAGATATTTTCTTTGTCAGAAGTGGGGCTATAGATAAATCACAGTAAAAATAGGTTGAGTCATACACCGCGTGGCCTAACCTCTTAACAACTGCCGCAGCGGCTTTATACGCCGCTGTCCCCGGCTCTCCAAGTATTTTGATTACCATTTACCCTCCAATGTATTTAAAACCCTGTATTGCCCTGAAATGGCCCCCAAAACCGCCGGTTTTCTTTTTCTGCCCTCTGGTCTCAGCAGCTTTAGCCAGAGTCTGAATAGATTTTGCCTTATTATCGAATTTGATAGCGCCGCTCACTTGCTCCCATAGTGATGATTTGCGCAATGCTTGGCAAAGCTGAGGGTGTGAGGTGTGGAATAGGGTAGTAAGTTTATGCCCATTACGCCCGTGACCTTCCAAGTGTAATCGGCAAACCTCATTAAGAAATGCCGTTCCAACACCAGCTCCTTGCCATTCCGGCATTACCACCAGCCGAGTGGCCCTATAGTGGCCAGACTGAAACATGGGGCACACGGCAACATGAGCGACAGGATCATTACCAACAAAGCCTATAAAGTATTGTGCGGCTACAGGATAAGGAAGGTCTAAGTAATAATGAGGCTTAAAAAAGTTCCACTTTGTTCCCGGAACTCGGTAAACTGAGAGCTTAATTTGCGGACGCCGAAGGCAGTCACGCTCGTAAAAGCGCGCCTCCTTTGTGTCATAAACCCAGTCGGGCTGTAGCCAGTCTATTATATCATAATGGCAGCTTAATAGAACCACTTTACCACTTCCACGCCGCCAGCTCCTGGAGAAGGCTGACGCTCCTATTTTCGCTATTTGGCGGTCGATAACGCTGGTAAATTCGTCAATTATGGCAATCTCAGGCTGATCACATAACAGCCTGGCGAGCCCCGCCCGAAATTGCTCCCCATTGCTAAGTACTTTGAACGGCCTCAGCCAGGCGGGCACATCTCCAAGCCCAACTGCGGAAAGCGATGCAGTAACTTGGTTAAAGTCCCCCTCCGGTGTGATTGAATCAATGATCGGTTTTCCGGCTGGCCAACCGGAGTATAAGTCATGAATGGCGACACCTGGGAACATCCGCGCTCCTATGCTAGTTTTACCGGTTCCGCTGGGGCCAACGACAAGCCCTATTTTCCATTCCTTGTCATCAATTGGCAAGTCGACGGAGTGGCTCCAGCTATACCCCGTCTCGGCATTAAATAGTGACTTTACCCGCTCCGCCCTGTAGCTGTCAAAATTTGCGCAGGTATGGTTAATCTCGATTTTCATACAGTTACTACTTTCAATTTTAAGTTTTGTAATTTTAGTTGATTGAAAAGTTTGATCTGTTCGGCCTCATCGGCGCAGATCACGACCAGCCCGAACTGGGGCCGGTAAGCGTAGCTCTTTTTGACTGTCTCCGTTTTTTTCATAGTTTTGCATTGTCTCACTGATTAAATAAAATAGGTGCGTAAACACCGGAAAGGCTTAAAAGGGCCTTTGTCGTGGTGTTTACGCACCTTTGTTTTGTAGCAGCGTGAGACCTGCTATGAAGAGGCAAGGGCCTCTTTATGTCTTCTTCTAAAGAGCAACATTAACCGATACCCCGGCCCCATTTACATATTGTAAATAGCCCAGGCCACCATCTCCTGAAACCAGCTTCTTATAGAAAAATTGGCCTACTATTGAGCCTACATTGGTAACTAAGTCAAATTCTCCAAACTCACTGGGCGCAGCAAATGTTATGTATTGTACGCCATTGGGGATATTAGTGTAAATTAACTCTTGTTCAACAGTGATGTCATTGCATGTCCCGAAATTACAGTACTCAACCCTCTGAAGGGTGGTCATTTTTTGAACCGCATAAACAAAGTTTCTATCGAAGTGGTAATTGATGTATGAGTATCCTATATTCCTGATAATGTTACCCCAGATGTCAGAACCAAAAATGCAGTTCCCGGCGTATTTTACATTATTAAAAACGAACTCTGAAAGGGTACTGCTGCTTGCCATTTCAAGAATAATATTTCCTTGCACCAGGCAGGACAATAGTGTATTATTCAGCTTATAAAAAATATTATTCTTTATTACACCGCTCGTTGATACATTCTGGCACTCGCCTATAAAAATATTTTGATAGGTATTACTGGTAAACGAGTTCCTAAGAAATTGCCCGCTACCAGCTATTGTATTGCCCTCGCAGCCACCTGACAGAGTGATATCCTTAATTTCCGTATTCTGGTAGTTATTATTAGAATATCCACTTGATGAATTCGGATCAGTAATATTTTTATACAAGTCCGATGATTCAACGCCCAATCCATTGTCAAAAATATATAGGTAATGTGGTGTAAAGGTTGTCCCGGTCAAAATTATACCAGTCTCAACACCTATATTATACAAAACCGAAGGCGTGCCAAGTAACAGAGGTATGCCTACAGGTAGATATTTAATCCACATTTGAGCCACATCTGGCGAAACGGTGTTTGCCTCTGTATATGGGTTATCTACTGAACATTTTTTGTAAATAAAGCCACCCACCTTAGCGAAACTACCTTCACCATAATTAGTACCGGAAACCCATGCTGCCGCGTCCATACTGTAACGCAATACCTTACAATTGCGGTAGTCGCAATATGCACTGATGTTTGTTTTTGTATTTTTCCTGAATGTAATCTTACCCTTTCTTGGTGTAATACCATCCTCACAAAGTACATCAGAAAAGTCATAATGAATGATATCATCAGGATATGCAGATGAATAAGCTATTGTAGAAATTGTATTACTGGACGTTGCCATTACGGTTATCTCTTCAGGAGCACCGGTAATTACCTCTGAGTCAAATCCGACAAGATTGCGTGGATTGTGAACAGTCACAAAATCACTGATCTTGATATGCTCGCCCTTATTTAATGCACTTGCTAAAATTGCAGCTGCAAGCTGAGCCGCTGTCATTGATCTGCTTAAGTTTGCCATGTTATTTAGGTTCAAATGTTAAATAATTCGGAGCTGTGTGCCCCTCAAAAAATGCCGGTTCCCCATTCTCAAACCGAATTGCTGTATCGGGAATATCATCGGCGGATATAGGCCCTTTAATTATTGATCTAATTCCGACACCAGTTGGAGTCATGACGGTGCCAACAACGACAATTTTTGCAATCCCACTTGGCGCCAGCTTGTAATCAAGCTTGGCGTAAAAGCTTACCCTGGGAAGGGTAATAAACTGGCCGTTTTTACTGAGTAGTCTGAACTCCTTCTCAATTTTTGCTTTTTGCGCAGGAGCTTCCCATCTTTCGGCTGGTGCAACGCCA
>JAZDHI010000035.1:0-9397 GCA_043806115.1 Bacteroidota bacterium | reverse complement strand
AGATTGGTAACTACTTTCCAAAATGTCAATGAACTTGTGCTACGAAATTAACCCTTAGGGCCCCCTTAAGGGGGTGGGGCTTGAAAAAAGCCCCTCTTTAAGGATATGACAAAAGTGTCAATTATGTTGTGCTATATAACAACTAACTGTTAACTGTTAGTTTTTAGTTGTTATCTGCTTACCGCCAACTCAGCATTGTCAATATCTTACTTTCCTGAATCACTTTAAGCAGCTGACGAAAATGCAAACATTACCCCAGGCTTATTTTCTGCTCCAGGGCATCTATCTGATTAAAGTACTTTTTAAAGACCTGATAGCGTTGTTTCTCCGACACCCCGCTGATCAGAGCTGATTTACGGATAATTGTATCGAACCATTTGCGGGTTTCATGACAATAGGATTCACTGGTTGTAGACATGGTGCTGAAAGAAAAATGTCCCATATAAACACTGTTGGTACCTCCCAACTCAATCAGCACACTGTTGTTGGTTATTTCAATTTCGCTGTAGTACAACTGGTAATTGATTTCACCTTCAGGGGTCTGGTCGTTCCCGGTTAAGATTTTGCTGCTTCTGCCTGCCTGTTTCTGAATGTTTGAAATCTCCTCCCTGAAACTGTTACAAACGGCCAGTGCATCTGCCCTGGAGGCAAATTTACCGGCTTCCCAGAAAAACTCAATCTGTTTTGCCGTGCTCTGTATGGTTGTTTCAGTCCAGACCTCAACAGAAGGCACCCTGGCATACAGATCATAAATCCTGTTTCCAATCTCGCCGAGTTCCTGGTCAATAACCGAGACATCAAATTTCTCATTTTCCATTTCAGGAATATTGAGGATAGCCTGCATCCAGTAAAATATTTTAAATTGTGACATCACCGGATTCCGGTAATGGTGAAAAACCGGGATATCTTCGCAGGCATAGGTTATCCTGTGTCGGGCAGCTTTCTCAATTACCTCAAGATCCTTCAGTAAACCGGTGAAATAATAAAGAAAACTCTCACGGCTTGGCTCCATCCTGGAATATCTGAAAGACACCACCCCTTCACGGGCAGGATTCAACGAATCGAACGACACGTTAAAATGATTGCATAACAAGAGAATTTCATCAATCACCAGGAATGTTTCTCCTCTCATCCTGCGGTAAGCACTGTCGGTGCTAATCTTCAGCACATCCGAGAGCTCATTCACCAGGGAGGTATTTTTCGGAAGAATGTCCTCTATTTTTCTTAGAAACTGCGATTGTTTTTCAATGGCTGTCATCATAAAGCAAACATTTCTTTGGATTGATTCAGTTACAGGATGGATATTATTTGCACATTATGCAAATCCATCTTCAGTAAATTGCATTTTTTGCAATCATTACAAAGAAACGGTTTTTTTTACTTCAGGCATTATTTTTTATGCAACTAAGCCGGAGAACTGCTCAGTAATCCGTTTTGCATCCGGCATCTGTGGATATACCTTTGCTTCATTAATCATTAAATATCAAACCATTATGAAAACATCTACACTTATTCAGCAGAAAAGTTTTTCCGGGTTTATTATTGAAAAACCTGATCTGATCACAGCGAAACCAGGCCGCCATCACGTTTTCCTTATCGTACTTATGGTAGTCCTGTTTATTGGTAATTCTGTCTCAGATGCATCAGCCCAGGAAAAGAAGAGCATTGCCATTATCAGTATGGATACCAAAGAGCTGGCCTATGATTCAAAAGCTATAACCAGCATGGTGCAACTCGAACTTGAAAAGGCAAATGTTTATGAGGTGCTTGACAGATACGATGTATCAGACCAGATTAAAAAGAACAACATTGACCCTCAGGCAAGTTTTGGCAAGAATAGCCTGGTCGAAACAGGAAAGCTGCTCGGTGCCGATAAAATGCTCAGCGGAAGCATCGAAAAGTTCGGTGATAAACTTATCCTGATCTTCCGGCTGATTGATGTGCAATCGGCAACCATTGAAAAGACCAGTGTAATGGAATATGTGAATCAGCAGGACCAGATGCAGATGATGATCAGGCTCTCACTGAATAATATACTCGGAATTGCGAACGACCGGATGGTCCTTGATCTGCTGGTGAACTTCGACCAGCCGATTACCAGCAGCAAGACCACACTTAAACTCAGCGGGCCAAGAGTCGGGGCCAACATAACCTGGGGACCGGCAGCCGAACGGATGGGTGCACCGGCGAATGAAGGGGGCTTTAACATGTATCCGGTAAGCAGTATGATCGGTTACCAGTTTGAAAAACAATACCTGAGTTCTGGCGATTTCCAGGCTTTGTTCGAACTGATTCCCGGTATCAACAGTCTTGAATCGGGAATCGTAGTGCCGACAATTACCGGTTTGCTTGGTTTCCGTTTCAATAAATCTGGCCTGGAATTCGGTCTCGGGCCAAACCTTCGGTTCGTAAAAATGGCTCAGGGATATTATGATGAACAAGGTAAATGGCAATTGGGAGATGCCTCAGAGCTCGGCTTTGAAACTGTAAAAGAGCTTGACAGCCGGGGTCAGATTGAAGTTTCAACCGGGATGATTTTCGCCATTGGCAAAACTTTCAGATCGGGTTACCTCAACCTCCCGGTCAATCTATATATCTCACCCCGTAAATCAGGTTCAACTGCAGGAATAACGGTTGGATTCAATGTTGCCAAAAAGCCGAAACCCGCCAGGCAATAGCTGAAACAAAATGACATTGAAACAAACGGAGGCTGTTATATACCTGGACATCCTGAGCCGGCGTTTTTTCAGGAATACAAAATATCAGGTATGCGATTTTGTCAATAGGCAGGAGCGGCACCCCAGAAATTGGAAAACTCACCGGCATCGTCACCAAAGGATGCAACAATGGTGTTCTCTTTGATTTTCATGGTGCATTGCTTTCCTGCAATTTCAGAAAAGATAATCTTGTACTCAACCTGTTTTTCATCAATCATAATGATCTCAGCCAGATCGCGGTTTACTTCAGGGATGCCGAGGCTGGTATGGCAGACCGGGCAGAAGAAATCGATGTGATCGCCGGCGGCATAGGTAAATGCCGGCACATGAAGAATGGAATAATTACCAAGCTCCGGGCTGAACAATACCAGACCCCTGACACCATTTTCAGTCTGCGCCGAAAAGATTACAGAGTTTTTGATTTTAAGATCGGATCTGCAGGACGGGCATAAAAAGCGGTTTTTCATTTTATGGTTCATTTAAATGGTCATTCCATGAAAAAAGTGTGAAGCCAATCAAACCCGGGTCAGTCTAACAGACGAACCAGCATGGCAATTGATGGCCGGATTGCCAAATTGTACTATAAAAGTAGGAAATTTTCAGTATTATACTTCACAGCAGATAAATTTAATATGTTGGTAATTCAATAAAAAGAAAAGCAGATAGTTACGAAAAACAGGGACACGAAAAGTCGTATCCCTGTGGTTGAAATTATAACATGGCTTTCAACTTTCCAGTTCTTTCAACAGGGCTTTTGAATCCTTCCAGATGGGCCAGGAACGTTTTTTCCATATCCGGTAGCCGATAAATCCGGAAATAGTCAATACACTCCAGTAGATACCATGAATTAAAACAAGTTTCTCAGATGTTGTAAACATACCAAAGCGCACCGGATCGGTAAATGAAATACTTAGACCGGCTCCTATCAACATAACGATCAGTGCCACATACCACCATTTATAACTGAAAAACCTGTATCTGACTTCGTTCTGTTGAAGAAGCTGCAGCAGGGGAACAGCATAGGCCACATTTTTAAGTGCTTTATATTCCTTCCGGAAGAAAAAGGTACCAGTGACAAATGCCGATACATAACACAGGCCTGCAAGACGATCGAACCTTGTCAGATCCGGATCGGGATTGATTACAAAGAGCAGCGTATACAGAACCGAGCAAAACAGATAGAGATAGAAGACGGATTTCATCAGCCTGCTGTTCCGTTTGTCTTCATTCCGGGTCCGGATGATGAGGTCATCGACGTCAATGGCATTTTTATTCCCGGTAATTTCATCATTCTGATTCATTATTGCCTCCTTTCATCATGATACGCAATTCTTCCCTGATCCGGTGAAGTTTGGTGCGCACATTGGGTTCAGTAATTCCAATGATTTCAGCCATTTCGCGGGTAGTAACCTTTTCAATGGCAAGAGAAATCAACAGTTTATCAATAACGGTCAGACGGTTAACCGCATCGTAAAGAAGGTCCAGTTTCCGTTCGGTTTCAATTTTCTCCTGTGCATCATCGCTTTGCATCAGTGATGCAATACCCTGTGAATCCATTGAAAGTGTGAATGCTGATCGTCTGTTTTCCTTGAGGATGTAGCTGAGACAGGTGTTTACCGCGATGCGGTAAATCCAGGTGCTGAGCAAGGCCTCGCCACGGAATGATTCCAGGTTCCGCCATACATTGATCATCACCTCCTGCTGAAGGTCTCCGGCATCATCCACAGACCGCGCATAGCGCCGGCAGACATTCCATACACGACCCTGGTGTTCCGCTACAATTTCCCTGAACTGTTCTTCTTTTGCTTTCATTTTCTGACCTGTTCCGGCAATAAGATCATCATCGTGTACAAATGTTACAAATTTTTTTTGAAGAATCCACTCAATTGCCAAAGATCAACACCCAGGGTCCTCTGCACATCCGGGTTCTTATTTGCTTTTCGAGCCCAGTTTGCTCGCGTCCCCCGACGCGGGCTTCAACCACCCAGGTTGGCACATATCCCCATACGAGTGCTTCCACGAGACCCAGGTTAACGCGCTTCCTAATTTTGTAGGTAAATCATGTCAAAATGTTTATGTTGTGTTAATAAGGTTTAGAAGGAAGAATAAGGTTGCTGAGGTGATGTGTGGTTTGCCTTGTTACTGAGGTTAGGAAGGTGAAATAAGCCTGCCTGAATGCTACAAGCAGACAGGATTGATTCGATCATTAAAGTGTAATTGCATCAATACCCAAGCATGCGCGCGTCCCCCAACGCGTGCTTCCACTGCCATACATGGAATAACATTTCCCCATGCTTGTGCGCCTCCCTCCTTCGACGGTGAGGCCAGCTCAGTTCAAGCGCGTCCTCCGTTTGCGCCAGTTCCGACGCGTGATCTAGGGTTTCAGGATCAATGAAACAACAGTTTCCTTTTTCCATTGCCAATTCATTGAAAGGTAGCGCAATGAGATTGCCGAATCCTTTTCCTGAAAGCATATCCTGATTTGGGAACAGACGATCGAAACTTGATGCCTTATCATAAATTGAAAAAATACCAATTTTTTGAAGCAGATGAATAATAATTTTGCGACTCCTCCTGGCAGGATATGATTTTTCAAAGAAAATCCAGACATGACCTCCGTTACCAGAACGCGAACGCTCTAAATAGGCTGGAATTTTGCTTTCTTCACATACCTTAATAAACAGGCGGCATTGCTCAATCCAGTTTTCTTCATCAAAATCTGCAACAATAAACCATGATGTATTATCTTTCAGAAGGGGGTATATCCCAATGAATTGCTCTCCCTTTATGTGCCTGTCTATTTCACTTTCAGTTAATATCCTGTATTCCTTACCATTAAAGTCTTTAAAGGTGCTTCCATGAATTTTATGCATTTTATACCTGAAAGGATCAAAAATCATTGCGGGAGTATATCCATTCTTACTTCCTTCTTCCCAACGAATCGCGAAGATATCTTCACGGGAAGCAAAAATATCTTTTATCAATTGTGCAAATTGATCAGTATTTCCCATTTTATTCAGTCATAGTTTATCAAACACATAATCAGTGCTGACGAATATCTTTGTGTAAGAATTCCATAAGTTTTTTCTGTAGCGTTTGTTTATCAGGCAGATAGAGTTGATATTTGCTGACAAAAAGCTGGGAACTAATGTTGTGCATGGCGTACTTTACCAAAAGTTCGTCTTTATCTTTTGCCAACACAATACCTACAGGCGGGTTATCACCTTCGGTGTTTTCTTCATTCTCAAAATAGCCGAGATACATATTCATTTGTCCTACGTCTTCATATCCGGCTTCTTCTTTTTTCAGATCAATCAGCACAAAGCATTTAAGAATCCGATGATAGAAAACCAAATCAATAAAATGCGGGCGATTGCCTAAAATGATGCGGTATTGTCTTCCTATAAATGCAAAACCTTTGCCAAGTTCCAGCAGGAATTGCTGCAGATGGCTAATAACCAAGGTTTCCAACTCAGATTCAGACAATTGATATGGCTCATGGATTTGTAGAAAGTCTAGCACATATGGCTCACGAATCAGGTCAGCCGGAGTTTCTACTACCTGTCCCCGCCTTGCCAATTGCAAGATCCCTTCTTTGTCTTTTGATGCAGCCAGACGAAGAAACAAGGATGATTTTTTCTGACGGATCAGTTCAGTGGTACTCCATTTTTCCAGAATTGTTTGTTTTAAATAGAATGAGCGCTCCATTGAGTCATCAATTTTTAGCAACTCCACAATATGCGTCCAACTCAAATTGTGCGGAACCTCCGCATAAATTGGAAAAACAAAATAAAACTGTCTCATTCTGATTAAATTACTCAGGCTGAAACCCTTACCCAAAGAATGTGTCAAGTCTTTTGACAATTCAGGCAGAAGCGATTTGCCATACTCCGCTTTACTATTTCCTGCTTGTTCGAATTCAACAATATATTGTCCGATATGCCAATAGGTATTCACCAGATGCTGATTTATAGCTATACTGGCATTGTTCTTACCCTGAATAAAGGCTTTTGAAATTTTACCAACCAGTAAGTTATATTCTTTATTTTTAATCATCTCCATTGTGCTTCCTCCTGTATTTACACCTAAAAAAGCCAGGGCAATAAGTGTCACATGTCATAAGAATCCTGTCAATTCTTAATCCACAACTAATTTAGTAAATAAAGTTCTATCATTTATAAGTTACTATGAGATGCGATACCGGAACAATTCCATCACTCAGGAATGCAGTTTCTCTAACACTCGCCTCCATTTATTTAAACCCTCCTTATCCTTCATCCAAAAGCCGTACGGCTTTTCTCAAAATTATAAGCCCCTTTTACCAAAAACATAAGCACGTTTTCCCTGAAAGCCGTACGGCTTTATTCTGATCCATCAGCATCATCTCACGAAGTGAACGGCATCGTTTCCTGAATTGGTCAGCAATGTTTCTGTGTTTCTGTGTTCCTCCGGTTTGTTCCTGCTGGCACGCGTCCTCCTGCAAAAATGCAATTGCCCCGCTTTTTCGTCGGGGGGGGGGGAGGGGGACAAACGCCAACCTGTCTGCCTGGCAAACAGGCAAGTACGTGCATCCATTCCTTTATTGCCCGACAAGCGCGCTTCCCTCAGCCTTTAAGTCCCGACCAGCAGTTCCCCTGACGCGTGCTTCTACTGCCTTAACTGGTATAATATATCCAATTTCTGACTTCCATAAGTAGCTGTGGAAACAAGGGGTAATTCAAATATTGCAGGAGCAAGCGTCGGGGCCTGCTCTCCTGCCTGTGGTTGGTGAGGGAAGCAAAGCAAGGGGTTTTAATTCAGAATCTAAGAAAAGCGGCTTCAAAGGATAGAGGTGTATTCTTTGTGAATACGTGCATTACACCGGGATTTTCTGCATTTTAGCAGCAATGCGCTACTACCCTGCAACAATTATTTTTATTTGTCCGGCTCTTTTGTCTGACCGGAAACGGATCAGATAAATGCCGGGGCTGCAACCGCTGAAATTTAGGGTAAGCTTTCGGCCATCAATAATTGTTGAATACTCATCAGCCGGCCGTTCGGTGCCGGCCGTATTTACCACCGAAACGTTGATGGCTGACTCATCTGGCAGCAGGGTGATCGTCGTAAGGTCTTTTACGGGGTTGGGGAAGGCTTCAGGTTCCGGATAACGGCTGTATTTGTCAACTGTTGTGTAAAATGTCGGATGCATCAGTAAAGAGTCCATAAATATCATCGCCCTGTCAAAAAAAACATCGGGCATGGAATGCCCGGCCTTATGGCTGAAAAACTCAAAACTCAGATCATAATGTAAAAGCGAATCGCGCAGCGACAGGTTGGGGAAATATGCCAGGGTTTCATCACCTGTGCCGCACCCGTATAGAATACTCACGCTGTCGGCAGGATTCAGTTCAGCAATGGTATGGGCAATATCATAAGATTTCCATTTGTTATAAACAGAATCAATTATATTGCCCCATTCATCAAAGGGATACTCAACAATCCTCGGATTGATATAGGTTTGGGTTGAATTTTCGTCGGGTGAAAACCCGCTTGCGGCCAGGAACATACTTCTTGTAAAAAATCCGGGAATTAATGAAGGTTCGTCGACAGTGAATCCATAAAAATTATAAAAATAAGGAGGCTGCGGCCCGTTTTCAAACATAATCATCATCCTTACGGCCGGCATCCATACTTCGTTGTTCACCTGCCCTGCATGCGCCGACAGTACCCTGAACCTGTCCTTGTGATGAATACCTATGCGGAATGCACCATAAGCGCCCAGGGACTGCCCGAATAAAGCCCGTGCATTTTTCTCAGGGATCGCCCTGAAACTGATTTCAACCCAATCAACCACATCAAAAGCGGCATAGTCTTCAAAGTTACCGGTAAGGGTTGAGTTTACGTATACCCCGCACCCGAAAGGTAAAACAGAGTGGTCGGCACAAACGATAATCACCGGTCTGATGGTGCCTGACTCCAACATTTGATTCAGCTTTTCCTGGCTTGAATTCAGTGATTCATGATTCCCTCCCCAGCCATGCAGAAAATATATGGTTGAATATTGCTCATCCTGTTCTTTGTAGTAAGTATCAGGAAGAAAAACAGTAATATTCCGCATTTGCTTTAATGCCGGGCTGTAAAATGATGTGTCAATCCGGATGAACTGTGCCTGAAGGTGATCCGGAACAGAAAAGGTGATGAGCAGAAAAATGGATATGCCAATGCTGAACAGGGGAGAATGTTTCATAATGTTGTTGCCCTTCCTTTCGGTTTGAACAAGATGTGATTTACTTTCAGTTCAGTCAGAATTAATCGAATGTAATTCTGCTTTTAAATATCCCGTTTATAAGCATTCTGTATTGGGTTAGCTGGTCATTTCATGAATCCATCGCAGCTACAACTGCTGAAAGTTACAAAAAAAGACCGGATTCAGTATCTTCTTTTTGGGATGAATCAGCAATATATAATTAATCACCGTTTTACTTAACTGTAACCAGGGAAAATTAATCAACCGGTTGACGCGCATCCCCCGGGTTGGTAAGCCCTTGCTGGCGCGCGTTTTCCCGCCAAAAAGGGCAGGACAAGTCAAACGCGTGCTTCCACATCGCTTGAGCATTGCATATTTCGCAACCTCAAAGCCAGGTGGTCTCGACTTCGCTCGACCGCCGCCGCCTGCCTGACTGACGCCAGTCAGACAAGCT
>JAZDHI010000034.1:0-136143 GCA_043806115.1 Bacteroidota bacterium | reverse complement strand
GCACCCGGTGGTCGGGAGGCGGTGCTCGAGCGGAGCCGAAACCACCGAAATCACCCGGTGGTCGAGCGGAGCCGAAACCACCGAAATCACCCGGTGGTCGAGCGGAGCCGAAACCACCGAAATCACCCGGTGGTCGAGCGGAGCCGAAACCACCGAAATCACCCGGTGGTCGGGAGGCGGTGGTCGAGCGGAGCCGAGACCACCGGGCACCCGGCCCACGCCAACCTTCAATTCATCTTCTCAGAACATCCCGAACTTCACCGACAGGCCGCCGGTAAACCCGTTGAGTGGGTCTGACTTGAAATCCGAAGGCTCAATAGAAGTTGTAAACCGGTAACTCCCTCCAATCGCCAGTCTCATCCAGCGCGTTACATTGAATTCAATTTCCACTCCTGGTTCTGCAATCAGAAATGCCTCGGAATCTTCCGTATAAACATCGGTATAGTCATAGGGATATTCAAAGTTGTTCAACCTGTTTTTGGCTATGCCTCCCGCACCAAGGATCACAGGAAAGGAAACATGCACCGGAAATTTCGGCAAAATAATGGGCTCAATCAGGATACCGCCATATCCGCCGTCATAACTATAGTTGGCGAGAGACCCCGATCCATCCTTCTCATCAAATGTTTCTGTAAAAAAACCCCTGCCTGCAAATCCGATGGCAAGTCCATGGTTGGCTATCATGGTAAGGTTGACCCCGGCACTGAAAGCGTCATAATCCGCTATTCTGGAATAACCGGTATGAAAACCGAAATAAAAACCGACTTTATGACCGGGCCCGGTCAAAGTCTGAATATCAGATGACGGACGGTCACCTGAGCGCTGCTTTTTCTGATTGCTGCCCCTCTCCTTCTGGTGGCCAAACAAACGAAGGGTATCCTGACCCTGAACTACCGGACTTAAAAAAACGGCCAGGAGGAAGATAATAAATGTCATTCTTTTCATCTTAAGATTGTTTTAAGAGTTTCTTATTGGGTTTATTGCTTCAATGTGTTTATAGCGGTGAAACGGCTCCCGTTTTTCAGAACGTATACCTTGCCCCTAAGGCGATCACAGGCATATGTATGCCGAAAAGATGATCATCGAACAGTTCAAAATAGGGTTTGCATTCAAGGCTTACCGTGACCGGGTAGCGGGGTACCTGGTACTCAAAGGATGCGAAAACATCCAGCCCGAGCTGAAGAGTGGTATAATGCCTGTGGTTATATTCATAATCGTAGTTATCGTTATGGATCCGGTACCTGTCGGCAACGCCGATATGCGCTCCTGCACCGTAGATAAAGGTCAGATCAAGGTCATCAAACAGCAGTGCCGGTTTGTGTTTCTGCACGATAAAAGCCAGCACCTTTCCGTGATTCTGGGTCAGCAGCATCAATTCGCCGCTGATGTCGTTCGCAAGAAACCGGCGATAGGTCAAACCACTGGCAGCACCCAGCCTGAACCCGGCCGCCTGCTGGTAATTCTGACTATATGTCTCAACCGATGCCATCAGAAGAAACAGAATGAGGATGGTAATTCTTTTCACATTGGGTAGTTTTGAGGTGATTGTTTCGTTTTTCCTGATCAGTATTTTGTTTTGTTTCACTATTGCGTATCTAAGCCAGAAGGTCTTTATGCCACCAAGGCTCCAAGACACCAAATCTCACTAAATGAACGCATTAAATAAGTGAAATTTAGTTTCCCTGTGCTCCAGCCTTCCCAACTTCATCTGGCAAAGAGCACAAAAACTCAACCATTGGCATTATACTTTAATTTTAAACTTTGCGAGGCTGTCTTAAAAACCCGGAATTGTCTATATTTCGACTACGCTCAATATGACAATAAATTGATTATCAGATGTCAGGCTGCGTAGCTTGTCCCGCTCTTCAGGCGGGAAAGTCGAAGCCTTAACTAACTTTATAGACAGCCTCAAACTTTGAGCTTTGAGCTTTAAACTTTGAGCTTTCTAATACTTCACCACCCTCCCCGACCCACTGATGTGCGCGGTCACCACCGGATCACCGATATAATATACACAGCCGCTGCCTGAAATACGTGCGTCAAGTGCATGGGATACCGATGCTTTGATGTTGCCGCTGCCCGAAATATCAGCCGAACAGTTATACTGCAGAAGATCCAGTGACTGAATATTGCCTGATCCTGAAATACGGAGTTCAGTTTCATCAGCAGTTCCGCTGATCATAAGATTGCCGGAACCTGAAATCACTGCCTCCAGGTGGTTGGTTTCGAAAGCACAGTCGATGCTTCCTGAACCTGAGATGTGAATATCGGCGCGCGGGCTGTCAAAACTGCCGCTGACCACCCTGCCCGAACCCGAGATCCGGATGCTTTCCAGTTCAGGGGTATGCAGAAACACCTCCACCGGGTAATGTTCTCGGATGTTGTATCCCTGCCGGTATTCAACGGTCAGGGTGTTACCGTCTGTCCATGTTTCAATGTACGGAATCACGTTTGATTCAGCTTTGACCTCGATCCAGGTATCGTTGTCAGGTATGATTTCAACCCGGAAACTTCCCTTTGATTCAACCCCTGTAAATGGCCCGGAAGTACGCTCTTTGGTCTGCAGATTATAATTGCCTTCGATTCTCTCCCTGATACAGCCGGTAGTTGTCAGCATCAGCAGGATAACGGCGAGCAGGATAAAGAGCGCCGAACTGATGACTATTTGCGGTCTTTCTATGGTTTTCATAGCAATGATTTTTGATGATGATTTAATGACAGGAGATTTTTTAAAGGGTTGGAACAGGGCTTCAGAAGATTTCAAATGCAGACAACTCACTTTCATTTTTTCGCCACGAAGACACTAAGTTTCACAAATATATTTTCATCATTTAGTGTCTCTTCGAGTCATTGTGTCATTGTGGCAAGCTCACTGTCATTTTTTTGCTACTAAGTTTTTTGCCACCAAGGCACGAAGACACCAAGTTTCACAAATATATTTTCCTCATTTAGTGCTACTTAGAGTCATTGTGTCTTATTGGCAGATCCCATTTTTACATTTTAGCAAGGGTTGAAACTGAAAAAAATAGCTCTAAAAATCGGGAACTTTGGAAGCAGACTGAGACTGCCTGATCGGCAATCAAGCCTCCACCCAACATGAAAAAAATTTTGAAAATCAGTGCAATTGTTGTAACTTTAGTAATTGAATCTCAGACAATTGATTATCGGAGTTGTTCTTCAGTCTACTGACAGCTTACGAAGCATAATTTCCAGCCTGCAGGGGTAAGATCAACCGGGAGGTGCTGACCAGATCAAAGAGATGCAAAACCACGTAAAGGAATCCTGCCATGAAAAAATTCATTTTGCTTCTGATCACAGGCTTTTCTTTCATCCTTTTCTCCCTTCTGCATACCGAATGCTCAAAAAAGGACAATGAGCCTGAACCTAAAAACGACACCTGGGACATTGATAAGGATGGCATCCCGGAATTTATTACAACCAACTATATAGAACTGGATAAAGTTCACCGCATCTCGAAATTCAGGTCATCCCAGGGGCATGACTACAGCGATGGTTTTGAAAGCTGCAGAAGTATGAAGCATTACTTTGAACCAAAAAGCACAGAGGATTGGGGAAGTATTAAAATTTATTCACCGGTCACAGGTAAGATTACCCGTCTCGAACAGGAATGGGCCGGCACCAGGGTCGAAATTGTTTCAGACGAATATCCTGCCTTCCGTTTTTCAATTTTTCACATCACCCTGTCGGAACCCCTCACCCTGAACGGGCAGGTAACGGCCGGACAACAGCTGGGAACCCACGTTGGTTCACAAACCATGTCGGACATTGCCGTTCTTGTCAATGATCCAACCAGACAGGGCAGAATGGTATCCTATTTTGAAACCATCACGGATGCAGTGTTTGAGCTTTACCGGGCCAGGGGATTGAACAATCGTGATGACATTATCATTTCAAAGGCTGTTCGTGACGCAAACCCGCTCACATGCAACGGAGATAGCTTTGTAAGTACAGATGTACTTGAAAACTGGATTACATTGAACTAAACCGGGGCTTTTGTGCATGCGCCCGGCATGGGCCGTCAGAACAGAAAGTACGACAGACGCTGAGCCTCCGCCTTACCGCAGGACCCGGAATTTCTTTTCAAAAAAAAAGTGAATTTACACACCGCAGGAAACGGAACCCGGGGTCAGCATATTTTGGCTATTTTTACACCAACTTAGCTCTTAAAGGCAGACACAGAACAGTGTATGCCGGAAAGCCGGACAACTCAAAACACAGACACCATGATCATTGACGAACTTTTTAATGACAAAACAATCAAGCCGAAAGTAAAAACGGAAACCATCGGCAGGTGGATTCTCGACAAATCATTACCCGTTGACGAACTCATTGCCTTTGCCGGGAAACAGAAGGACCCTGTAAAAGCCACCTCCATTGAAGCCCTGGAATATGCCACCCGGCAGAATCCGGACATTGCCTGTGAATCCCTGATGGAATTTGTCACCGGCACCCTGACGGCCAAAGCCCCGCGAATCAAATGGGAAAGTGCCAGGGTGGTTGGCAACATCGCCCATTTGTTTCCTGAAAAGCTTGAGAAAGCCATCAGCAATCTGCTGGACAACACCACACACGAGGGAACCGTTGTCCGCTGGAGCGCGGCTTATGCACTGGGCGAAATCCTGAAATTAAAGACACCCCATAACACCGGTTTATTACCGGCATTGGAAAACATCCGTGAAAAAGAAGAAAAGAACAGCATAAAAAAAATCTATACAGAAGCAATTAAGAAAGCCGGGAAATAAGTGCAGATGGCTTACTATCATTTCTTTCGCCACCAACCCTGACTGCCGTCAGGCAGGCTGCCCAACGGTTTACCCGCCGAAGGCGGGCAGGCGGGGGCACCAAGACACCAAGTTTCACAAATATATTTCCCTCATTTAGTGTCACTTAGAGTTCCAGGTTCATTGTGGCAAGCTCACTGTCATTTTTTCGCTACTTAGTTTTTCGCCACTAAGGCTCAAAGGCACTAAGTTTCACAAATATTTTTTCCTCATTTAGTTTCTCTAAGCGTTCCGGGTTCTTTGTGGCAAAATCTTTCTTAATTTTAACCGGACAAAGTGATACCAACAAATAAATCAATGACAAACAAAGACCTTTCAGAATTAACGGATCAGGAATTACTGGACGAAGCAAAGAAATTAAAATCATTTTCAATGACCAATGCCTTGTTTATCGGATTCCTGGCGGGAATTATAATTTTCAGTATTGTAAAAAACACCTGGGGAATGCTTACAATAATCCCTTTGTATTTTATTTACAAAATGGTGAATGACCCGAAAAATAAAAGAAGTAAAGGCCTGGATGAACTTTTGAAAAAAAGAAATCTGAAATAACCGGGTTCCTGGAAACAGTTTTCTTTCGCCACAAACCTGCCAGCCGGCAGGCTGGGACACCAGGACACAAAGTTTCACAAATTTATTTTATTCATTTAGTGTCACTTAGAGTCATTGTGTCATGCTCACTTTCATTTTTTCGCCACGAAGGCACGAAGACACTAAGTTTCACAAATATATTTTACTCATATAATGTCACTTAGCATCCATGTGTCGTTGAGTCAGATTCCATTTTTACATTTTAAAAAGGGTTGGAACAGAAAAAAGATTGTTCTTAAAATAAGGAATTTGGGAAGCAGGTAGAACCTGCCTGACCGGCAATCAGGCCTTCCATGAAGGTGAGACTGAGACAAGTATTTGAAGTGCCAGATTGTTACAACTTAATTCTTATTGGAAGATTATTACAGTCCGGATTAAGGGTAAAAGGACCGGCATTCTAAAAACAGCGTTAAGAAAACCGGCAGCAGACGAATAAAGAAGAAACGCAACCGATGAAGCGTAGTAAAGCACGGAAGAAAAGTGTACAACGGTTTAAAGAAGAGGAATACAGGTTCAACCTCGTTTCTTCCAGCTAAAATTGCTCGCCGGTTTTTAGCTGTTTTTAGTAAGCCGAGATTTTTTGCTACTTTTTGATCTTGCAAAAAGTAGAAGAAAAATTGACCATAAGCTAATTGTTGTGTGGGCAGGTTTCAGAAGATTTCAGAAACAGACAACTCACTGTCTTTTATTTGCCACCAAGGCACCAAGACACAAAGTTTCACAAATTTATTTTATTCATTTAGTGTCACTCAGAATCATTGTGACATTGTTGCAAGCTCACTATTTTTTTGCCACCAAGACCCGAAGACTCTAAGTTTCACAAATTTATTTTATTCATTTAGTTTCACTTAGAGTCATTGTGACATTGTTGCAAGCTCACTATTTTTTTTGCCACCAAGGCACCAAGACACAAAGTTTCACAAAGTTATTTTCCTAATTTGGTGTCACCTGTCTGCCGGTTTAACCGCCTTTGGCGGGCAGGGGGGCTTAGCATCCTGGTGTCGGTGTGGCAGATTCTTTTTCTATTTTGACCAGAGTAGAATAGAAAAAAACTGTTCTTAAAATCAGGGATTTTGGAAGCAGGCAAAGCCTGCCGTGATAGTGAGGCGGAGGCAGAGACTGCCTCACCGGCAGTCAGGCCTCCGCCTGGCAAGGGATGATATCAGAACAGCGAATGATTTGGAAGACATCAGAGTTTAAGTGTTGACATCTGAGCAGTTAACCGTATCAGGTGCAGGCCAGGGTTTTATGGTGTATTATTACCGAATCCGCATAAAAAATCAAATTGAATTTACATTATTCGAAAAATTGCTTAGCTTTGTATCCAGTTAGATACACTTCTTATGTTCTTTATTGAGAAAACAACAGAATTTGACAAATGGCTGAAAATGCTAAATGACCTGAAAGCCAAAGCGAAAATTTTGTTTAGAATTCAGAAATTAGAAAATGATGAGCATTGGGGAGATTGTAAACCCGTTGGCGATGGAATTCGTGAAATGCGTGTGAATTTTGCGAAAGGTTATCGCATTTACTTTAAAGAGAAAGACGGAAAAATTATTGTTCTGTTAATTGGCGGAGACAAATCGACTCAACAAAAGGACATTAAGAAGGCAAAAGAAATCTGGAAAAAAATAAATAGTTAAAAAATGGGAACTTCAAAATTTGAAATAGCAGATTATCTGGACAGCAAAGAAATGATTGCAGAATATCTCAACACTGTGTTGGAAGAAGGAGACAATACCGATATTATTAATGCAATCGGACATATTGCAAAAGCTATCGGAATGACAAAAATTGCGGAAGAAACCGGTTTAAGCAGACCAAGTCTATACAAAGCATTGTCTGACGGAGCAAAACCTCAATTTGCTACCATAATGAAAGTATTAAAAGCTATTGGAGGACAAATACAAGTGAATCCAATTTCCGGATGAAATAAATAACGACACCACAAAAAAGGCAAAACGCTATCAGGCGTATGGCTGTATGGTGACAGATTGTACATAAATTGAAAATTCTGCTGGCCGGAAAGAGATTTTTTAAGCGCGTATTTATTAAATAATTTGTGCGCTTGAAATCGCTTCGCTAAGATGCTACTTTTTGATCTTGCAAAAAGCAGATGAAAAGTTGGCCATAAGCTAATTGCTATGCGGGCGGGGCATCCGGCTTACTTGAATAAAAGTTGTATTTCAAATCAGAACAGTTGATACAGGCAGAGACTGCCTTACCGGCAGTCAGGTCTATGCCCAGCAAGGGTTGCGCGTCATTCAACAAATCATTTAACCATTAAAACCACGAAAATATGTTTACTGCGGAACAGATCAAAGCGGCGCACAGTAAGGTAAAATCAGGAGCAGACTTTCCGGCCTATATCAGGGAAATTAAGGCCCTGGGTGTTACGCATTACGAAGCGTATGTAACAGACGGTCACATCGACTATCACGGTGCAGACAATTATACCGCAAGGGTGCCGGCAAGGTATGACCCGCTGCTCATAGCTGAAACCTCAAAAATTGAAGAATTTAAAGCGGAACTGGTCGCCCATCAGCAGGGTAAAACGGACTTCCTCACCTTTATCAGAATGTGTGCAACCTGTGGCATTGAAAAGTGGGCCATCCGCATGGACAAAATGACCTGTACCTATTACGACAAAGCAGGAAACGAAGTTTTAGCGGAAAAAATTCCGCAATAAAAACTATTTGTAAACGGGGATCGTGGGAAGCAGGCAGTGACGGCCTTACCGTTAGGCAGAACTCTGCCAGATCAGGGAATAACTAGGTCTTAGGAAGCAGACAGCGACTGCCTCACTGGCGGTCATGCCTCCACCCAGCAAGGGTATATAAAAAAATCAGCTATAATTCCGTGAAATTTTTCTGTTCTAAATTAAATCCTGTAAATTTCGGGGGTGAAAGATTACATTAATAAGGGCATAACTTGATTAATAGAATCATTACTCAGATATAAATACTTTTAGTTTTTAATTGTTGTACTTAGATACAAGCTTGATGTTATGGCTTAACCTGCACACAGGCTAAATTATAAAGCCGCAACAGCAAGCACTATATTGTTTACAAGCAAGGCTAAAATACGCTTAAAATTGAATAATATGGAATACACAATTGTTCATGCCAAGAACGAGAAGACCTAATAAAAAAGGTTAACGAACTTATTCAAGCAGGATGGGTGCCTCAAGGTGGAATTTGCGAAAGTGGCACTCGTTCAACATTTTTTCATCAGGTAATGATTAAAAATTAAGATATATGGCAAACAAAAAACAAAAAATATTTTTTAGCTTCCATCATAACAACAGACAAAAGCCTAACTTATAACAACACCTACCCAAAAGGCGGGGTTCCGTGTTCCAAAGGCAGTTTTGAGGTAAGTGAAACATAAGTTTTTCAAATCTTGTTTGGTAGTAAAAGCCCCGCCCTTCGGGTAGCTGCAAAACGTTGGCAACAAAAATAAAAACAAAACCGAACCTTCTAAATATATTGAATTATGAAAACAAGTAGCAGACTTTTTTTTGCAATAGTTGCAGTTTTCTTGACATCATGTGCGCCGACAACTTTCTATCAGGTATATAAGGCAGCACCCTTTGAAAAATTGAGCACTAATGAAAACTTCATGGTCTATGAAAATGAAAATTGCAAAGTTTATTACAATCTTTGGGAAGAAGGTGGAAATATAGGATTCCGTTTTTATAATAAAACAGAAGATAATATCTACCTTTATATGGAAGAGAGTTTCTTCATTCTTAATGGAATGTCCTTTAATTACTATAAAAGCCGGGTTTATACAAATTCAACAAGTTCAGGAGTATCATCTTCACGCTCGGCTACAACAGCAAAAGCTGTTACTGGAATAAATTATTGGGATTTGCTTCAAACGAATAAGATACAAGCAACGAGTAGTATTGGGTTTTCGACTTCGGCGGGATATTCCATTTCTTACTTTGAAGAAAAAATAATTTGTATACCATCAAGGACTTACAAAATCATAAGTGAATACAATATAAATGAATCCCCTTTCAGGGACTGTGACTTGTTTAAATTTCCAACCATAAAGCAAATAAATTCAAAGTCTTTTACAAAGTCTGAAAGCCCATTAGTATTTAGCAATAGAATAGCCTATAAAGTCGGACAATCAGAAAATCTGATAAAATTTGAAAATGAATTTTATGTTACTGAGATTGCAAATTATCCGGAAAGCGAAATCTTAGAATCAAAATATGATGAGTTTTGTGGGGAGAGAAGTGAGACGATAATAGAATACTTTTTAAATGTTTCACCAGAAAAATTTTACATAAAATATAATAGATGGCAAAGTTCATGGAAAAAGTAAGAATTACGGTTAATAATCGGATAAACGGGGCCGCCGAAAGTTAACCTAAGCTAAGACCAGACTGTTGTTTTTCCATCCAGACGGGTTTAATTCAGAATATTAGAAATGGAATCCCTTTTGCGGTATATTCTAACCCGGTTTACTTAACTTTCCCTTTAAAACTTTTAAATATCTTCCTCTAAACTAGCTTACATCTAACCATTCTTTATACATTTGTGTGGGATCGATGAATAAAATATTATACGTTGGCAGTAATAACACAACTAGTTTTTCTCTTATTAAAAGACTTTATTCAACTCTCTCTAATAACAACCTCATGGATATAACTTTGGCAACAAGCGACATCATTGGAATAGTTTCACTAATTGTAGCCCTAATTTCAAGTTACATTGCTATTAAACAAAATATAAATTCACATCGATTTCAAACTAGATTGGCAGCAGCTCAAAAAGCTTTTGCCAAAGAAAACATCAAAATAAATTTCTTTAAAACCTCAATAAAAGATATAATATTTATTATCAATTTTCCAGAAAAAAGCATTGTTACTGTACCCCTAAATATTTACATTGGCAATATTGGTGAGAAATCCGTAAAAAAATCAGAGCTATACATCACATTCCCAGACGAGATACATGAATATAATCTATCTAACATAACAATTAAGACAATAGGCACTTTACAAGAGATTAAACCTAAAATTGTCGACAAAATGGAGCATAAGCATATGATTGGTGTTGCTTATGGGAATATTCCCGCAAGAACCGCATTTCTTCATTGTGATTCGCTTATTTTAAGTGATTTTCGAGAGACAAATTCCACAGTAATGAATGCAGAAACTACTGTACAAACTAAGGACCATGTAATGGTAAGTGTTAAATATGGATTTTCAATTAGTTGGTTAATTGATTGCTATTTAAGGCATGAAGAAGGATCTGTTTCTGAAAGATGTAGAATTCAAATTTGGGATATTTCTAAAACAACAATTGAAGAATATTACAAAAATTTTAAAACAAACGAAGAAGATGAAAAGTTTAATGAGTATATAAAAAAAAGGAATCTTTTAATTAGAAAATTTTTTAAAAAAAGATTACACTCATTCTGGAAACAAAGTGTTAAAGAAGTATACTTGGCAATTGAATTAGATGTCAATAAAATTAATCCTAAAACTCAATCGCCAGAAAAAGACTCTACAGATGCAGAAGAGTTTTCGTTGTTCGAAGCCAATATAAAAGAGCAAAATATTCTGTTACACTTGAATGAGGGTAGTTTTATTAAAATGAGCAGCTCTGAGTATGAAAAAGGGTTAAAAATAAGTAACCATTTTCGAAATGAATAATGGATTGAGGATTTGCTTGCACAAATATTCACATGGACTTGATATATAGATTCTCCGCTTTTATGTATAACTCAACTTAAGCTATTATCTTGACCTATTATTATTCTGCCATCGGTTATGAACATTTACCCAGTACCGCGAGCTGGTTTTCGAAAGGCATTAAAGAAATCCTATCTTTAATATCTTCCAGGTCATGATTGAAGAAACATCAAATTCCAAAACTTCGCCAAACTCTCAACGTAGCAACCAAGTAATTATGGCATTCGAAGAGTCATGATTATAAAAGACAAAACCAGATGTTAATTATCACTTTCATTTTTGATTGGAATGCTTTCTGGATTAATATAATAGCAGGCTTTTTCTATTTTCTTGCTGGTATTCTTGTGTCTATCTGGCTTATTCCAAAGTATACACTCCGGCTCATAAATAAGAAAAATATAAAGTATTCGATAACAAAAGTAAGTGCTGTAATCCAAGAATTATGCGACTTCATCACAGAATCACCATACAGAAATGACTTGTTGAATGCTGAACAAATTACAATAACAACCAGATTAAAAGATATTAAGAATTATAAGGTTGTTTCACTTTGTATCATCAACGTTTTCAATAAGATAGTCTTTCCAAAGATACATCTTGTCATTTATGATTACTACCAGGAAAAAAACCCAAACGATGCATATAAACTGGTAGCAGAAGAATATGATAGATTAAAACAGTTACGGATAGAAATTGAACGAATTATAACCACTCATTCGTTGCATCTTGAAGATGAAATAATCCTAAAAATCAGTAATCTGTGTTTTGTAATCAAATCCTTAGAAGAAAAATTTGAGGATAATATACTGTATGACGAATTAATACATGCTACCAATTCTGAGCGCACAGGAGTATTTGGGCTGGCTCAACTCCCAGAAGTTTACATTAACCTTCTTCTACTTCTTAAAGAGTTGATTTCACTTAAGTATTTTGAAATTGAAATAACAAAGAACAATGATAGCATATAAAAAATTCGCCCTGGTTCAGACAACTACTAATCACTCACCTTGAATTTCAAAGATGATCAAACCATAGTTTTTACCTGAAGTAATCAATGAAAATCACATAAAACATGAAAGTTAAGTGGAGACCGGAAACCACAGGAAAAACGGGGCCAACCCTGAAAGCCATATCATTAGGAAATCCAATACACTCAAACAAATGAAAAAACTAACCTTTACACTTATCGCGGTGCTTATCTCTGTCGCCTCCTTTGCAGGTGATGTTCTCACGCTTACCAATACAATGGTTTTCGAAGGTAAGGTTACCCGGATCAAAGATTGCTCAATTGTTTTCAAAGCCGATGGAAACAGGTATATCATTCCTGTTTCTGACATTTTCTCCATCGAGTTTGAGAATACTGAAGATGAGGTTTATACAAAGTATATGAAACTGGCCGACGATGACCCAAACAAATGCATGAACGGTAAACTTGATGCTGAGCTTTACCATGGAAAAAAGGGCGGGCACTTCCTGTTGGGCGTTCTGTTCGGCCCGTTTGCCATGATCGGAACGGCATTGTCGAATCCGATACCGGAAAAAGGCAGGCAGACCTATATGCTGTCAAAAAACAGGGAACAGTTTCATGACCCGGAATACCTGAGTTGTTACAAAAGAAAAGCCAAAGGACAACTTATCGGCGCTGAGGCACTGGGTTGGGGGGCTTGGATCCTGTTTGTACTGGCAACGGGAGGATTATAATTTTCAGTACTCTTGTAACTCTGTGCAATCACAGGTTAGCGGCCACATAGGCAGTTAACCGGAATAGCAGCGGCACGGGGTATTTCCAACCAGGCAGCCGTTTGTCTGCCACTAAATTCGTGCATTCGGTTTTAGCCAGATATTAAAAAACTGATATATTGCCGGGCAAATTTTCTGAATTAAATGAAATATTGTAAATTTCGACAGTATAGATTGCTGGTTTAGTGAAGGAATAAACCCGATTGTAAGCCTCTTTATCACTCATAAATGCACAGAAGGTTAAGTTTTTGTACATATCTATAAGTTGAAGGTAATTTGAAATGAAGAAACTCACGATTTTTATATTGACAATCTTTCCATTATCAATTTGGGCCCATCAAGACAAATACTACACGTATGAGTACGACAATGTGACTGTCAGATTTATAACAGGATTTTTTTTCGAAGAAATAAACAAGGCTAAAATTATCGGGAAATATGCCGCTCTTCTTTCTGAAAGCATGGACTATGATGAGCCTGTTTTGTTAGACTTTATTCACGACTATGGACATACATACCAGGGAAAGACATTTAGTTTTCTTAACATCGGCTCAGAAGATTATGAATTAGTGAGATATTATAGGCAAGACTCAGTTGAAGAAAATGTTTATCAAATGGTTCCATACTCTGACTCCGTTGAAAACTTAAAAGATGTGATCAAAGAAGTTGATATTGTAACTGGAATCAATCAGCAAAGAAAGATTGTGATACGGCAATTTGGCTTTCACTTTGATATTACACAGACCCTGAATCTGCTTTATTATGCAATAATAAATAAAGCTGATGTAACAAGATTGTCAAGAACAGATACACTTTCAAGTTATTTGAGAAATATGTACTACCGCTTGGAATCCGTGTCATCCAGCTTAATTGACTCGATTAAATACCCCGTAATTCCACATGTTGAGCGAACCCTTCAATATAAAGTCTATAGAGAAGCAGACTCAATTGACCGTCATCAATTATACTATTCATACTTTTCAAAAAATGGCAAATTCTTTGTTTTTGCAGGTTTTCACGACAAGGAAATTATTCTTGACACACTCAATCAGGTATACTCCTTCAATCCAATAGAGTATTTTCCTGAACTGCTTTTTGTCTTTGAGACCCCTGATCAAATGAGAAAGTATGATTTGAATGTGATTATGGATTATGAGTACCGCAGATCACAAAAACATAAAATTCCAGTTGATAAAAATGAATATATAATGAGTATAAATATTGAATGGCTCGGAGATGATATTTATTTAATTAATTACAACCATGATTTAGGAATTACATTTAAAAGACTCTTCTATTTAGAGTATGATGACGTTTTAATTGAAGACTTTGATTCTTATATCAAATCATATAGAAAAGAAAGAAATTAAACCATTCGCCAATCAACCAGATGGCTATGCTTACAGTTAACCGTGTCAAAGGCAGGCCGGTGTTATTCTGACCGGGCGGTAAGGTGTCCGTTACTGTGGCTGGGCAGCTAGATTCAGCCAGGTAAATAAAAAATTTGATATATTGCCGGGTATATTTCCTGATTTAAATTAAATCCTGTAAATTTCGGGGGTGAAAGCGATATACAAATGAAGAATTAATTCTAATAATGACTATCTGAAATATGAGTAATAGTAAAAAGAAAATATCTCCGCAAGCAATACTAGCACTTAAAGAGGCTCTTTCAGTTATTTTTTGGAAGAAAGATGATTTGATGGATTTTCTAAAGTTGACAATAGAAAGAAAAACAATTATTTCTACGATAAATTGGGGTGGTTTAAAAAGAGAAAGTGTAAAAGAACTTGTTGAGAGAATGACTTCCCGATTAGATTTATATGAGAACGACCTGATGTCTTTGCTTTTGGCGGTGACAGATATGACTGACTTTCCTCAATTAGAATATTGGGATGAAGATGGGAGTAAGAGAAAGAAAGCAAAACTTGCTGTTGAGAATCTTAGAAAACATACCATTGGATATATACAATTAACAAAAGAACAGGAAGAAGCTAATAAAAGAAGACAGGAGTCAGAAAAGAAAATTGCAAAAAACATATCTATTCAAGAAGAATTATTAGAACTAAAAAATCTATTTAATACTCTTGCTAGAAATAATAACTTTCAACAACGAGGATTTCAATTCGAAAAATTTCTAAATGATCTGTTTTTACTTTATGAATTAGATCCAAAAAGTTCTTTTAAAAATCATGGCGAACAAATAGATGGTGCTTTCACATTTGATGGTACGGATTATCTTCTTGAAGCGAAATGGAAGCAGCAAGTTAATAGAACGGATTTAGCATCTTTCACATTTAAAGTTGAAGGAAAACTTAAAATTGCTATGGGTTTGTTAATTACAGTTGATGGAATAACACCTGAAGCAATTTCTCCAGAATTTAAATCAATAATAATTATGGATGGATCTGATTTAATTGCAATTCTAGATGGCAGGATAAGTTTGCCAGATTTGTTATATAAGAAAAGACGGAAAGCTAATGAAACAGGGAATATTTTTGTTCCTTTTAATAAATTGTAATATAAAAAGAAAGCACAATGGTGAAAACAGTCCCGCTACTAAAGTTGGAAGAACAAAGTGCAACACTAATGATTTATCCCAATTTTCATCAAGACATCTATAACTTTAAAAAGAATCGGCAGTCCGGTTTTTACTTCCGGGCAGAATGGTGCCGTTTCTAAGCCTGTCAGACAAATAAAGCCAGATATATAAAAACTGATATAATGTCGGGCAAATTTTCTATTTTGAATTAAATATTGTAAATTTCGAGGGTGAAAATATGGCAGCTTACAGAAGGCATAACTTGATTTATAGAAACATTAATCACTTGTAAATGCTTAAAGCGTTTAGTAGTTGCGTATGGAATAAAGTTATGTGGTATTATAATAAACTTTAAAAATTTAATATTATGAATGGATTAATACCTTCTTACTTTTTAAATGGAGATATAGGTGCGAAAATAGGTAGAGTGAAAGGAATGCCAATGGCATGGAGTTCACCCACAATATTATCAAGTATCTTAGAAAATCCAAGCTGTCTTTTTATTTACGATGAAATATTAATCGATTTGTTAAGCTATGAACATTATTACGATAGTATTTCCGAAGAAAAAAGACCAATTTTAAAAAGCTTGATAGAATCGAAAAAACTCAATCTCTTTAAAACTATCAATATCGAAGAAAAGATCACTGCTTCAAATAATTATGAGTTCGAAATTGAACAACAATTTAAAAACTTGACCCAAGATTCCAAATTCTTAAGTTTAGTTAAAAATATCTCTCAGAAATGGGGAAATTACGCTACACCTTCACCTTTAAAATTTGAAGCAATGAATATTCCCTTAATTGAGACAATTCGTGACTCAATTGAAAATGAAAAAGGGGAAAAGATTCAAATAATTGATCATTTTCTCAGAGCACCGCTTTATGGATTAAGTTGGGAGAAAAATCTATCAAAATACTTGGCTCCTGAAATTGCTCAATCAATAATTGAATTCACTCCTAAAATTTTCAATATTTTTCCTTACTCAAAAACTCTTGATATTGATCAGATTGCTGAATATAGGGGGAATGAATATTTAACATCTTTCAAAAAGAAAGTAAATAATCTTTCATTGGAATATGGTAAAACACTAGTAACTAAGTTAAAGAATATGAATCTACCAGATCAATATGATGAATCTGGAATAATGCCCGATAAAATATTTGAGATCGAAAAAGAATTACAAAATATCCAGCTTGCGATATATAACGAGATCTCAGATGCATATAATGAATTTAAGCCTAATGTTAAAGCTAACAAATGGTCTATTTTGGGAGGAATATTAAGTACTGGAAGCCCATTTTTACCAACAGGTCATCCAACAATTTCTATTGGACTTGGAGTTTTGGGTGGAGTAATTATTTTAACTGAACAATTGACAAATAAGTTCAAGCAAAGAAAATATAGTTGGGTTGAGTTTATTCAATCAATTTCAGAGAAAGAAAAAAGAAAAAGACTTATTAGAAAATAAAACCACATAACAGCACTTATATCCAATAGCCTATGAAAGAGCAACTTGAAACATCGAACCCCGCATAAACATTGTGCCTTTTGACAGTGACAAACCCCGTAAAACGGCTACTGGGCAAAGCTGTGGTACGTTGGCATTCATTGTAAAAGTAAATTTGGGGTTCATGAAATTACCTAAGTAATGCAATCCCAGAAGAGCATTCTTTCTTTTTTCGGAATAAAATCATTATATTTGAAATAAAAAATGGATTCGATAATATATCTTGAAACAACTGAAGACAGTAATTCATTTACAAATCTTAGTTTTTTCAGCAAGCTACTTCCTGAACTAGCGAATCATTATTCAAAAAATACAACTAAGCCAGTTCTTTCAATTGAAAAACTAGACTGGATAGAGCCATCCTCTCTTCCAAATATTGTTTCTTTAGGGCTGTACTTAAAGAATTATCATGCTGAGCCAATTGAATTGAAACTTGACTATAATCCAAAACTGCTTTATTATTTGGAACATGTTGGTTTCTTAAAATTAATTGGCATGAAATCCCAGACCAACAATGAAGCACTAGAAATATTTAATTATGAAGATAAATACATTGGTGGTTTTAGTTCATATAATATTAAAGAGATAAGAAAAGAGCATAAAATAAGATGTTACCAGCCAATACTAGAGTATAGCATGATTGATAGTATTCCTAAAAAAGAAAAATATAGAGATAAACTTATAGAAAAATTAGAGTCATACATCTTACCAGACCAATTTTATACAATACTACAGGATAAAGAATTAACCAGGGAGAATATATATAATACATTTGAACGATTAGCAGAGCCAATTTCTAATGGGATTCTACATAGTAAATCACCAACAACTGTCATGGTGCAAACCACAAAATATAGAACTAAGATTTCGATAAGCGATGCTGGTATAGGATTTGAAAACTCTCTAACTGAAAAAAACATTAAATTAGACTTCATTGAAGACCTCAAGCTGAGAAATATATACGTTAAGTCATTACATGACTTCTATATTATACAACAAATATTATTTTATTCGATGTGTAAAGTTAGAGAAGGATTATTTGATTTTATTGTTGATGTAATTACCATTAATAACGGCACAGTAAGAATACATTATAATTCAACTCAAATTATTCTCACAACTGCTTATATTGATGATATCTCCAACCTAGGTGAGATAAGAAAAGAAGTGTTGAATAATTTAATGTTAACAAAAACAAACTCTCTTGATACAGAAAACTCACTTTATGGTAAATGTAATGAGGCAATTTTAATCCTCGGCAGAAAAATTCAAAATAATTTCAAATCTAACCTATCGATTTCTCCCTTAAGATTATATAATATTAATTTTAAAGGTGTTCATATTGAAATCGATTTAATCTGATAATTATGATATGCTCTAGCTTAGAAAACCCTAAATATCATCATCTTGAACTTCATGCGGAACAAGCTTTTACAAATGTTGAATTATATTCACGATATAGTTTAGAATTTAATAATTCATTATCACATACCCCATCAGCTACATACACAGAAGTTGATAAAGAAGAAAAGCAAATAGAAAATATTGAGGTAGGTGTTTTTGGCAAAAAACTAACAATCACTACATTAAATAAACTTCTTAAATACCTCCAAAACATAAATATTCAATCGACATATTTGGTGGTAAGCTTAAACAGACTAGATTATGTTCAAAAAAATATTTACCCTAAGCTACATGACTCAATAATTCAAATGACCCAGAAAGGCAAATCAGTTATTTTGACTAATATTTCTGAAAGTGTTTTTGAGCAATTGAAGTTATCTTCATTAGCTGATATCAATAAACAATTAATAAAAAAAGATTGCTATATATTTTCAACAATTCCTAATTTCTCTGTTACTGAATTTGATGATTTAAACGATGAATTAATTGAAGATTTATTTGAGATTACATTAATCAAAGAGACCGGACTATCTTCAAATGCACTTGATCAAGAACTAAATCCCTCTTCATCTGTATACATTAGTAAGTTTGTTAATGCCAAGAATCTACTAAATAATGATACTTTCTTTTCTTATTGTATATACAGATTAGCAATTAAAATGATACACTCAAATGGACGAGATTGGTTAGTATTACCTGATTATGATAGTGCAGATGATAAAATATCGCTTTTCTTTCAAACCTTGAATGGTGCTTATATTGCATCAACATTGAGTGATTTATTACAGGCAGATACATGCTTTGTTGATCATATTGGCCCAATCAATAAACTTTATAATACTTATTTTGGCGAAAGGATTAGTTTTGGTAAAAATTATATTGTTGTAGCTGATGTAGTGTGTTTGGGAACTGAAGTTAAGATTGCTAAAAGCTTAATACAATATAATGGAGGCTTTTATATTGGAAATGTTTCTATCATGCGCTCAAAAACTTTAAAAGATGAGGATCGAAAGTACACAGATGTTGTAACACTTTTTGAGATAAATAAAGCCAACAATGAAAAGTATAAACTAAATTACAAAATATCAGCTGACCTTACATGAGAAAAATATTGCACATTTCGGACCTTCATCTGACTAAAGTCGAGTATGAAAAGACTGGAGAAGTAAATACTTGGTACGAGAAGGATTTGAACTTCATTGATAAACTAGTTACCTCAATCCAGAAAAACTTATCGAAGGGCAAATTAGATAACATTGTTATCACAGGAGATATCGCTAATAAATCAAATGAAGATGAATATAAAGTAGCGACCAAATTTCTTGAAGAATTATGTACAAAATTGTCTTTTTCGAAGAATGATGTTTTAATTATTCCTGGTAATCATGATATTAACTGGCTATTATGTGAAGGGTATTATAGCAAGCATAATTCTGAAGTTATACTTAATAGTATTGAACGGAAACAACCGTATGAAACTAATGAGAAATATAACAATTTTATATTCTTTTATAATTCATTTTATGGTGAAGAAATCTTTAATCCTAATAAATCTATTGTTTGGAGCAAAGTATATGATGATTTGAAAATAATACTAGTTGGATTAAATACTAATGAACATGAATGTCATTTGCCTGAATTTCATTATGGTTATATTAGTCATCCAAGACTCGAAAGTGAAATTAGGGAATTAGTTAATAAATATAACGAATATCGTTTTGTTATATTTTCTCACCATATTATTACTCCAACTAACGAAGACAATAAAGCTATAAAGAACCAGGATGAAATCTTAACACTCTTGAATGTTACTAATAGGATTTCAACATTTTTATGCGGTCATCAACATACTGGCGGCGGAAGAAAAAGTCATGAAGAATTTGCAAATGAAATTATTTCGCTTGGTGTTGGAAGTCTCGCGAAAATAGGAAATGATATACAAAATTCGTATAATATTCTTGAATTAAAAAAAGCAAAAAATAAGATTCAACTAGTTAAAAAAGAGGTTGATTATACACTTAAAAATTCTAAAAGGCAATGGGGTGCACCAACAATTTTTCAGTATAATTTATATTCCATTAATAATATTGTTGAGGAGATACCAGATTTAGAAAGTAAAGATATATTGATAAAAAACTCCAAAGCCAAAAAAAAACAAGTAATATCTCCAATTGTTTTCATAGATTCTCCTAGAATTAATGAATATTCTAGAAAAATTATTAATATAGTTAAGGAAAACGATTATTTAAAATCTGGTCATTTTCATTGGAGCCCAAACTCTAGAACCTTAGGAGCTATAGATACCTCCGCAATGTTTATGAGATTCCAATATTTGAGTCTGGCCAAATCAGCTCTAATTGATTTAGTTCATGAAAATAATATAATTCCTGAATTAATAGTTGGTCTTGGTATGGAGGGTAACCTTCTATCGGCAAATATTTCATCAATTATTGGATGCAAGTCGTCTTATTGTCCTTATATAATTCGAAAAGATTACCATTTGAAACATGAAACCTACTTGGATTTTAAAGGAATTAAAAAACTTGCTTTAATTACAGACGTTACCCACAAAGGTATTACTGTACGGGACTTATTAATTGACAGGAAAGATTTATTTAAAGAAATTGAAGAAATATATTTACTTAGTATTTTCTATACATCCAAACATGTTGACTATTCTCCATCTATTTTTAAAAAATTTGACCAAAGAATTAATTTCTATTCTGTATGCAAAGCAATTAAAATCGAGGATTGTTCATATTGCGATGAAGTGAAGGATAATTGTTTATTTGATGATCATAGTGTTAGTTGCAAAATATGTTCTAAAAACTATATCAATTGTACGACTTACAAAATGAAACTGGAGCCTGTTTTTACTTTTTACTAAGAAAAATATAGCACGAAACGCCTAAAAGACTGAACTCTATCGAGTGCATAATTAAAAGGAGAAAGATTGTACTTTTATCGTTTTAATACTGATGGCCGGAAAGAGATGTTTTCAAAACTGCCTGCCAGCGCTTACCCTCGAACGTTAGCAACCGTAAGTTTTAATAACTCTAATCATGGATAATGAAATTAAAATAGGTAAAAAGATTTTTATCAGAAATGCTGGGAAAGATGAATATTGGCTTCAAGATATTATCTATGAAAGTCCAAAAGTAATTGGACTTGGTGATTTAGTCCCTGTTAATAGAGAAAAGAAGCAAGCGAAAGGTGGTCGATTGGACATTTTATTAAAAGAGCCTACTGAAAATTTAATGTATGAGGTTGAGGTGATGCTTGGCGAAACAGATGCATCTCACATCATACGTGCAATTGAATATTGGGATAATGAAAAACGTAAATATCCACAGCGTCAACATTTCTGTGTGTTAATTGCTGAATCATTTGACAGAAGGTATTTTAATGTGATCCAATTGATGAGCCTAAATATTCCAATGATAGCGATACAAGCTGACTTATTGGATGTTAATGGCGTACTAATTTTAAGTTTTTCAAAGATTATTGATATTTATATAGAACCTGAAGAAGATGAGGAGGATGTAAAACAGGTAAATGAATCAACCTGGAATACAGATTCTCCATGGACCAATGCAAATGCAAAGGAATTATTTGATTTCTTTAAAGATAAATATGAGAGGATAGATCTAAGATATACTCAAAGTTATGTTAGTGTGAATATTGATGGGAGAAATGCTTATTGGTTCTGTAAACGAATGAAACCTACATCAGCACTATTTTTCTCGGTTAAGGACGATGAGAAAGCTGAAGCGATAAAAAAGAAATTAGAAGAAAATGATATCGGTTACACATATAATCGATACAAGGAGTTTATGTTAAACGTGGACAGTAAATCTCTCAAAAAGAATTTGGAAATTATAAACGAGATTCATTCAATAAAGAACAAGAAAGCATCTGACGAGGAATAACTTGCGGTGCTAACACACAGCAAACAATAAAGTGGTTTTGAAGTTAAGAAGGCTCTGGTGCTATTTGAAATAGGAGCGACACTATAAAATACAACTGCTAAATCCGCACTGAGGGTGCTATCCCAGTGCTAAACTCAGAAAAAACCACCTACTTATTCAACACCGACAACGACCCCGCCTTTGCCGTTACGGTGATCTGGGACGAGGGGGATTTTCCGGTTTCGCCATTGGCCTTGATGGTACCGTATTTGGGATTGATGGTCTCCTTTTTCAGCACATTGCTGATGCCGGGGGCGATGTTGAGGATGGTTTTGGTGTCGTAGATCAGGTCAACGGAACAGGAGGCCTGGGGGCTGATGCCCAGCAATACATCGGTATATTCTGATTTGATGTAAACGGTAACGAAGTTTTTCGCGATGCTGTTGAATTTCAGTTCACCGTACTTGGCACTCAGCGAACAGACGGTGATCAGCTCATTCACCCGGATGCGCGAGAAAGAGGCATCGCCGCTGAAGGAGGTGCACGATTTCAGCGTCAGTTTGTCGCGCACCGATTCTATGTCGATGGAAGCCGCTTCATCGATGTCGAGCGTGGAGGAACGGCTGATCAGGTTCAGCTTGCTCACTTTCTGCAGGTACAGGTCTGAATAGTTGATGTTGATCTGCGCATCGCCGGCCTGCTGAAGGCTGGCTGAGCCGAATTCAAGGTTGAGTTTCAGGTTGGCGTTGAAATCCCTGGCCTGCAGGTCGCCGTTCGAGAGGGTGATGTCGGTGTTGGCATTTCGGGTGTCGAGGTAGATGTTCCCGAACTTGTTCTCGATCTTCAGCGGGTTGTCCGACGGCATATACACCGTGTAGTGGATCTGCAGGTTGTTGCTGGTATTGACCACCTTGCCTACGGTGGAAACCACATCCTTCCAGAAGGTGGCGCTGTTGTCGTTGAACACCGTGCGGGCACTGATAAATCCAGCTGTGGCGATCATCTCACAGTCGATGGACGATAGGATCTTAACCACCTTGGCGGCCTGTTTCGACTGGGCCGACAGGCTGACCTCAATCCGTACCGAGTCCTTTTCCCAATGGATCACATTCACATTTCCGTATTTGTTCGAAATCTGCACCATGGTCCCGGGCTTTACCCTGAAACTTTTGCTCTGCTCACGCTTTTCCGAAAAGGTCTGCGCCTGCAGCATCAGCGGGAAGCTGAGCGCTGCCACCAGAATGGCCAGGATACGCAGCGTGTTGTTTGTCTTTTCCATAATTCAATCGTCCATTAATTCGATACTCCGATAAATTTTTGTCTCACGCAATGACGCAATGACGCAAAGAATTGATTTTTAATGATTTATATATTCAAGCGTTGTTTCTTCAATATCCAGAATATCAATCGTTTAAAAACTATTAACGGAGTGTTACTTAATTCAATCGTCCCTTGATTCAATACTCCGATAAAAATTCTTAAACCTTTTGTTGTCCAACAATCTGTTAATACTTTGTCTCACGCCTGTCTGCATGTTGCAAACAGGCAGGCAATGACGCTAAGACGCGATGATTTGATTTTGATTGAATTCAAAATTCAATTTTGTTTTTCATTATTCCGAAAATCAATCATTTAAAATTAATTCTCAGAGTGTTATTTTCAATGTATTGACAAAATCTGCTTCGATTTGTAAGTAGAATTCAACCAATACATTGCGTCATTGCGTCATTGCGCGATTCTTAAAAATCCCGGACTATGTTTATAACTCCGTTTGCACAGGTTTCGCGGGCTGACCTGTATTGCCCGGCCTCTTCATCTCGGTCAGCATCTGATCCAGGATCTCCAGCTTCACCCGGTACGAAAGGATGATGGCCTCGATCACCTTTTCGTCGGCATTGCTTTCGGCAAGGTCATCTTTCAGGGCATCCTTCTTTTTATCCATTTCGCTGAACTCCCTCTTCAGGTCCTCGATGATCTCGGGGTGCTGCCGGGTATAGGCTGCCAGTTCTGCCTGCCGGCTGCTGATCTGGGTGGCATAGAAGGCTTCGGCATCCGAAAGCTCGTTCAGGGCAGGATTCGATGAAGAATCGCCCGTAACAGCATAATTCCCGGTCTGCTTCCGCTGATCGTTGAAATCGTTGAGCATCCAGGCCGAAGCAAAGATGAGCACCGCAGCAGCCACCTTCCAGGCATAGGGCCACAGCCTCCTCACGGTTGACTTCCGCGAAACCGGCAGCGCTTTTTCAATGGCATCCCAGGCCATCACCGGCGGTTCATGGGCATCGAACCCTCCGGCGTGATCCTGAACAAATTGTTCGAGTTTGTCTTTTTTCATATCATTTCTCCTCAGGCAACAAATCCGGGCATAGCCAGCAGCTTTTCCTTCACCAGCTGACGGGCCCGCATAAACTGCGTTTTTGAAGTTGATTCCGATATTTTCAATATTTCCGCGATTTCAGTGTGGTCGTAGCCTTCGATCAGGTAGAGCGAGAAGATCACCCTGGCCCCTTCGGGCAGCAGCTCCATAGCTTTCTTTACCCTTTCAACGCTCAGCCTCAGCTCCTCTTCGTCGGGTCCCTCCTTTTCATCGGCGATGACCAGTGTTTCCGGTATTTCGTCGCTCACCCACTCAATCCGCCTTTTCTCCAGCTCATTGATGCAGCGGTTCACCATGATCCGCTTGAGCCAGGCGCCGAAGGTGGATTCAGCCCTGAACGATTCCAGTTTCCGGAAGGCTTCCACGAAACCCTCCTGCAACATATCCTTGGCCTCCTCGCTGTTGCCCATCATGCGCACACAGATGTTGTACATGGCTTTGGCAAAAGCCTGATACAGCTCATTGTAAGCCTTGCGGTTTCCGGCTTTGCAGGCCTCAACCAGGGGCAGGTGTATGTCTTTCTGCGGGTAATTCAAACGCCGGTCCGGATTGTAGTTGATTTAATGACAGCACAGATTCCAAAGGGTTGGAACCGGAGGAATAAAAATAGGAAATTCGGGGGTTGGTTCGACGTTGGGGGTTCGAGGTTCGACGTTGGACGTTCGAAGAGTTCAATCGCCTTCGGCGGTTCAAAGGTGAGGAAGCGATAGAGCGAACGAAGCGACTTAAGCGACAGAGCGATGTCAGCGATGGTTCGACTGCGCTCACCAACAGGTTCGACTGCGCCTGCCTGGCTGACGCCAGTAAGACAAGCTCACCAACAGGTTCAACAAATTCTATGTGCCTATACCTAAACTATTGTGCCTATGTGGTGAAAAAAAACTTAATTCAGGAGTTCAATTGCCTTCGCGGTTCTATAGCCTTCGGCGGTTCATGGGTTCAATTGCCTTCGGCGGTTCAATGGCTTCGCGGTTCAAATTAAAACTTTCCGGAAAGCAGGCATAGCCTGCCGTGATAGGAGAGACGGAGGCAGAGCCTCCGCCTAACCAGAGTTCAATCGCTTCGCGCGCTAAATGGGCGACTTCAACGAGAAAATCCGCGAAAATCCGCGTTCCGGAGGATCCGTGTCATCCGTGTTCATATTAGAAGCGACTTAAGCGACTTAAGCGAAAGAATTCGACTAATATTACTAATGTGACCTATGTGCCTATTGTGGTGAAAAAAAAGTTCAAGGTTCAATGCGCTGCGCGTGTTCAATGGCGATGGAGCGATAGAGCGAACGAAGCGACTTAAGCGACAGAGCGATGTCAGCGATGGTTCGACTGCGCTCACCAACAGGTTCGACTGCGCTCACCAACAGGTTCGACTGCGCCTGCCTGGCTGACGCCAGTTAGACAAGCTCACCAACAGGTTCAACAAATTCTATGTGCCTATGCCTTTCCTAATGTGTCTATGTGGTGAAAAAAATTAGTTCTGGGGTTTAATCGCCTCCGGTAGTATTTCAATCTAAAACTTTCAGGGAAGCAGGCATAGCCGTCCTGATTAGTGATACAGAAGGAGAGCGTTCTTCTAACCCGCGTATGATAAGGCGTTCGGTGTCTTTTTGTTATTGAACGCTAAAAGGGTACTGCAAACCGTTTCCGCCACTATAAAGATGCTGGATTTCCTCAACCGACAACGGGCGTGCCCATATTCCGGCTTCATCGATTTTGCCTCTGAACCAGCGGTCGGGATTATAAGCGCCCTCCCATAGCCTTGCATGCCCTACGGTGGCTCTGCCGTTGGTGAAATTCAGGTTTGAACCGGTTGGGTTTGTCACTGCATTGGCATTGTCTGATACCCCGTTAATATAAAGTTCAATGTTCCCGTTGTTGATGACAGCAGCTACATGATACCAGGTATTCAATGCAATGACTGTCCCGCTTATTCTTTGCATAACACCCAAAGCCCCGTCAGATGTGTGGTATAGCGATGCCAGCTGATTATCGCTTGTGATCATCATCTTGACTTCAGCAGCGCCTGCATTCGAAACCACAACTCCGCTGTTGATGCCCATGATGAGTTTTGGATTAGGAAGATTGTCTTCAAGGTAAATCCAGGCTGAAAGTGTATAGGTATTCTTATTACCGCTGTTGACCCCTGATTTTTCAACAAATCGTGAACTGACTGTCCCAAAGTCAAGCGCACTGTTAATTTTACCTGCAGCCCAGGCCGGACTACCCACAAAAGTCAGATTCCAGTCACCCAGAGCATCGGCGACGGTTGTGCCGCTGTTTTCGTCCATTTTCCAGTAAGACATCAAATCAGTCATCAGGTCCAGGGGAGGTTCACTGGTTGTAATTTCTTCCTGCTGTCCGTAAGCGGTTCCGGCTGAGTTGGTAGCATAAGCCCTGATATAATACCTGGTATCGGGTGAAAGTCCGGTAAGATTACTGGCATAGCTACCGGCTCCCGATCCATCGCTTGTTTTGTCATTGCTGATCACAGGCTGAGCGGAGGTACTCCAGCAAACGCCCCGGGCCGTAATGGCTGCACCCCCGTCATCTGTAATGTAACCACCGGTGGCTGCTGAATTCTGAGTAATGGCACTTACGGTTTGGGTCGAAATTGTTGCAAGCGTAACAATAACACCATCATCTTCCTTTTTCTTACATCCGCTAAAAATCAACAGAAACACAGCGAGAACTGTAAGGAGAGATTTCCGGGAGAACTGATCTTTTTTCATATTAATCTTGTTACACGTTAGTATTACAGTTTTATCACTCCTTACTGCCTGATTTCCGTGAATATGAACCATCAGGTATTGAATGCAAATGCCGGCAGACTGTAGTATCTCCTTTAACCCGGAACGTTTTAACCACCTCATTTGAGCTGAACAGGCCAGTTTGCGATGAAGCCTGAAAAAAATCATCGTTAATCAGGTTGGAGTCCGGATAGCATCGCTTCTTGAAATCCTTAAGATTACAGGGACACTTCGGTACGTTGTTTTGTATCGCCCCCGTTCCGTATCCGGGAATGGAATAGTTCACAACAGGGATTTGTCAGAGATGGAAAGCAGGGTTACAAGTCCGGATAAGCAATTTAAACCAACAATGATAAATCATGTTCAACCGGATACTGTTAATGATGTGTTAATCTGTGCAATAACTGCTTCTGTACGGTAAATCGCCAACCCGTTTCAGCCACTCCCGGCTCCCGAATGCCGGATACTTTGGGTTCCGGAAAATCCGCATTGCAGCATTTCACCGCCATTACTGCAGGTTAAGCAGGGTTTCCGGTTTATCAAACTTCTGAAACATTTATAACCAGCCTTTTGCTGACAACCAATGCTATGAGAAGTAAGATCAGTTAAAGGAGGACAGGGAAGCTTTACCTGCTCAAAACGATGCTTCCCTTTTCCGGAAAAGGGGCTTACCTTTTCACCAAAAGGGGCGTTCCTTTTTCAGGGGTGATCAATATCATTTTTTGAAAGGAAGTTTATGGTTTCCGGAATGATGCGTTTGATTATCATAATTGATTATCATGATTCAACCAAAAGATAAGAATTGCCTCCTCAGACGTTCAGCTTATTAAAAAGTTCATCCTGATTGATTTAAAACCCAAACGGGATTTTAATAAGACTCAGAATAGATATATAAAACTTATCATTCAGGTAAAAACCAGATTGAAAGGGTTAAGTTTCTACTCACTTTGTCCGGAGAAGAATTACTTTCAGGGTGATGTCTGTCATAGTGAGCACGGTGAAGTGGGATGGGATTTATTCTTTAAAAGTATACTCTCCTGCAATTTTTGGTGGGTCCGGTTGCTTTGTGAGAATTGAAAGAGTCTGTTTTTGTGTGTCTGTTATTTGAGTTTGTTATAAATTCCCTTGTATGTTTCGTAATTCCTTAAAACTTTCGTAGGAGGAAGATTCAATTTTTTTGCAATTTCAGAAACATCTCCAATGCTGTTAATGGTATCGTTTACTTTGGATTCAATATCTGCTGTTTGAAGATTCCCCATTAAAGAATTGATTCTTTCCTGGATTGTTTCTTTGCTTGCATTAACAATTAAATTAGCAACAACTTTACCCAATTTTGTAAGCTGGTTGTCGCTGCTACTGATCGTAAATAGTCTGGACTTTTGAAGCAGGGAAGTATAAATATTATTCCAATCAGTCACATCGTCAATTTTTGAAAAGTTGTTCCAAAAAATATCAAATTTTAAATGGTCAATTGTTCTGTCAATAATTGAAGCAGGGTTAAAAGTTAATGTATCATACTTTTGTCTGTCCGCATACCTGCTCATTACAGATGAAATTACCGGCAATAGCTCTTGTCCGTTTGACTTTTCACCGGTTTCGGAAACTAAAATCAAGTCGGGTAATGATAGTTTGTCCGAATTCACGAAATCAGGGTCCTTTAAATTAAGTGAAAGTTGCAAAATATGAACAAGCGTTATTAAAAAAGGATGTTGTTTAAGAATTATATGGTCTTTGTCGGTTAATAATTCATAGTTTTTGTAGTCCCTGTAAGCATATAAAATTTTATCCAGCACTAAATATTCTTCCGCATTTTGTTTAAACTCCATTCGGTTGGAATAAAAGAAAAAGGAGTTTTCAAAGTCAGGACTTTGACTATATCGAATAAAAAACTGTGTCTGGTAATTGTCATAAATATAGAAGGGGAAAATTCGTGTTTTTGATTCGATATTCCATTTTAAAAAATATAAACCATACTCAAACTTGTTTGAAAATGCAAACCAACCAAAATCATTGTCATACTTTGAGTTGTCAATATCAAATTCAAAAAGTAATTCGTTGTTGCCATTCAGAATTGAATATTCCGATAAGCAGTTTACGGAAATTACATCTCTGAATAAATCTTTGTCATACTTAGCGCCAAAGAATAAAAAATTCGGTTTGTCTGATGTGTTGCCGGTAGTTGATCTATGGCTATAGTATTCTGAGTTGCCGCTAAAATATTCATGTGTGGTTTTAAAAGACAGGATAGGAGCAACGCAAGGGTAATTAAAGTCAAATTGAAAATTCTTTTCTTGATCAACGAGTAAAAGATACTCTTGATAGTAATCTATGAAATTGGCTTTTAATTGATACACCCCCTGAGATAATTCCAGGCTTAACCGGTCACAGACTCCGGTGTAAACTGTTTCAAATGTTGCATCAACCAATGTCAGATGCAAATCTTCAATTCTTTGATTGAAGGAAATTTCAACATAAAATTTATTTTCAGAACTCATCATAGCTCATGGTGTTATCTGAATAATTTGCAATTAATTTCTGTTCACCTGAAATATTGTCAATGATTACATTGAAACCTTGTTCTAGTTTACAATTCCATTTTTCGTCAATTTTAACTTCACCGGTTTTAATGATTTTCGTGTCTCTGCCTCTCAATGTTACATTGGAGTTCCGTTTAAAAGTTATTTCGAAATTAAAGTCTGAAACCAATTTTTGAACTTCGCAAATAACAATTGAATCTCCTCCTGTATCTGTGAATACAGTGCCTTGTTGAATCTTGTTAAATCTTTGTGCGTAGCTCAAGAAATTATCATCAATGTGTTTTTTCAGATCAAGGGCTGTAACTATTCCATTTCCACTTAAGTCAGCATCTCCGTTTAAACCATCAATTAAGAAAGAAGTGAAAGCACCTCTTTTTTGGTTGGAGTCAATTGTGATTTCATAACTCAGTTTCCCATAAATAGTAGAATTACAGACAAATAATTTAGGATTTCTATCTCCAACTTTATTCTGCCAATCGCCGATAGGAGGAAGCCCTTCAATGGTTGTGTCGTGTTCCCGGCAACAATCCAGAAAAATCAGAATCTCATCAAATGCACCTTTGTTTATCATACCCGTAGTATATTTCAAACTTGAAATGCAATGGTTGATATATACTGAACTCCAATAACGCATACACAATGCAGTATTTATAAAAGTATTACCAATACCATGACCTGAAAAATAAAAATAAAGACGGTTACTCTCTTTTTTTCGGCTTCGTGCATCCTTTACAATTTCTTCAATGGCTTTATCAATTTCCGGTCCAAGAACCACAGTATTAGCTGTATCCGACTTAAACAGTTTCAGATTTGAAGCATTACTGATAAGTTTTTTATCGGTCAGGAATTTGGCGAAAGCAACAGCATCCGCTACCGCTCCTGCAAGTGGTCTTTGATCATAATGGTCAATACCAATTACAATTGCATATTCCATGCTAAATAGATTTTAATATAGACCTTAACGTATAAATATCATTATCAAAATCACCATGTTTCAAAGAATTTGAACGCATATTCTCATCAACGTTTGTAGTGTCAACGGATAATACCAGTTTATGATCAGTTATGAATGAATTGAGTTTTTTCAATTCATCAAAAGCAGAGTAACGACCCTCATTTCTGAATTGTTCGTGCAGGCCCATAATCTTTGCATCAACATCATCTTCAAATAATCCTGAAACCATATACAATAAAGAATGAGTATAAATGTATGGGATGCAATGGTCTTTCTTCTCGTTTCCTTCTTCCATTGTAAACATTTTGAAGTTTTTAAATAAGCCTTTATCCATTGCTGATTCCCCTTTTTCAAGAAATAAATCCGTTCTGCATGCCGGCGCTAAGAAAAATACATTGTTGAATTTTATTGAATTAAAATCTTTGCTTGCTGCTGCCAATAGATTACAAATAGCAATAGATCCTGCACTATGTCCGATTAGCTCAATTTCAATTTTCCTACCTGTTGCTGATCGGTCACCTATATGTTTATTTAACAGGTTTAGAAAATATGTTCCTGCATGTTGGTTATCGCCCGAGAGACCAGTATTACAGCCAAACATTTCTTCCGATTTCTCTTTCATTTTACTCCAACCCCAATTGCCAACTTTGTCAAGATATATTTTCCGGAATGTTTCCTCCATAACAGTCGGGTAAAAATCGTGATGATTTTTTTTCAGGTAGCGTTTCAATACTGCAAATGCAATTTGTGCTACAACTTTAGCAATAACTAAAAAACCACCTTTTGCAACTTCTTCATTATCATCATTAACATGCTTGATTTCTTCCGAACCTTCTGCCCTTATTAAATTCTTACTTTCAGTTTCAAGTTGTGCATAAAACTGACTGCTATCTTCATCCTCGTCATCAATTTGAAAACCTGTGCCACCTCTTGAATCAAATGTTTTATCCAAATTCTCAAACGGAGCAACATTATGTTTTTCATCAAAAATAGTATCATCACTTAAATATTCTCCACCACCTCTTGCATCAGCAATTCCCATTTTTTTTGCAACGAGTTTGATGACAAATTTTGTTGCTTCTTCAAACAAATCTTTACCCGTAAGTTCTTTTATGTCTTTTAAATTTTGAACTACCGTTTCTATTGGTCCGGTTTCCCAAACAAAGGAAACAACATGTCTTTTTGATTTCACATCAGCAAAATAATTTTTCATTAATTCTGCTGCGTTCATCCCATTCTTTTCATTTACCAGACCACCATGAAAATATATCAGAAGTTTTTCAATGTCGTTTTCATTAAGGAACGTAAAAATGTTTTCAACATCAGATTGAGTTGAGTGAATTTGCCCGGAATCTGCAAATGTTCCATTTGCTCCAACATTTATGTAGTATTTTTTTTCAAGATTTGCCATTGATTAATATTTTGATTGTTATATTTTATTTTCAACTATTTGAACTTTGTTTGGGTATCGCCATGAATCGGATGAAACCTTGCTATAATCATCTCTTACGCCCTGGGAAATAAATACAGTATGAGCTTTAATCCAACCTAATATACCCTTTCCGCTTGCACTACTCAACCAGCCTTTGCGAAAACTATGTTCCTCCAACCCAAGTTTTTCAGACAGGCCCGGACTGTAAGCTCCGTCATTCAACGCTCTAAGTGCATTTTCAAAATCACCTTTACCTTCACCTGCCTCACCAATTTCCATAACTCTTTTAACCATCGCACACAAAGCAATTTGTGCGTAGTCCCGTATTGAGGTATAGAGTTCAAGTTTTGCAGGATTTTTTGTATTTAATACAAAACCTGCTACATCATTACTTCTTTCTAATTCCTTTTCCGTAAAAGATACTTTTCTGTTATTCTTAAAAGTTATCTGGTAAGTGTCTCCGACTTTTTCGTGTCTAAAAACATTACCTATACCAAATACCTCGATTGATGCTTTGATTAACGCAATTGAAGCACAATTACCAACTGTTCCCAATGGTGGCGAAAGAATTACATTTCCTTGTGCAAAAGATTCGATGAGTTCAATGTTTGTTGGTTTAATTGTTAAATTGATGAAATACATTATCAGAGAATTATCCGGCCGATTGTGTTGTTTATTGCGCCTCTGACAACATCTGATGAGGCTTTAAACCTGGTTGATGTCTGAAAATGACCGATTCAAGATGGCCAGTCTTATTGTTAACACTATCGCCTATAGGTTTTCCGGTAACTTTAAAATATCATCAATAACTTAACACTTCTAACCCAATTCCATTGATTCATAGGCCATTTTGTAGTTATGTTTAACTGATAAAATCTTCGGCAAACAAGTTAGAGTTTGAATTATTATATTTTGTGATACTCTCTTGGAATATAAGGACTTAAGCAAGGTTCTGAATAGTATTGCACCCCTTACCATATCCGGGTTTGAAGATAGTTTTATCAGATATTAACTTAGAATGGGTAGTACGTTAAAAACCCGGATCAGGCATATAAACCATTGGAAAAATATCTGGTTCAACCGTTTTCTGTTAAAGATTTGTTAATCCGGCCAAAATCTGTTTGTAACCTCTATCTGGTACGACCCATTTCAATGCTATATTGTGTATTACAATACTCAAATCATTAAACAATAGAAAATATACCTCACTTTACCCGGATTAAAAAATAAGCCGCAGGGTTTCTGCTGCTGGCAGCCCCGGTACCATCCGGCGGACAGGCACAGTCGATCACCCTGCCGGCTCTGAATGCCTGAGAAATATGGACCTAAAGAGTGGTTAAAATAACCAGATGGTCGGGTGAGCAGCCAGGCAGTGTGATAAACAACGGATTTCCCGTGATGAATGAAACAACTGTTGGCATTTGGGCAAGGTATATACCATCTGCAGTACAGCCTTTGTTGAAGGATTGTATCTGCTGCATGTTATATCAGCCGCCAGCAGAAACGCATAGAAAATCGTGATCAGGCTTTTAAATTCTGAACGGAATCCGGTCCGCATTGTTAAGGAATGATCAACAAGGTTACAAACGGACAATCATGGTTTGATTTGATGTCCGTTTATTTATGTTTGGTATTTTAATGGAATGGGGCGTTTTTTTTATAACGAAAAAGCGCTCAGGATGCTATGGTTGCTTTCCCCGGGCTCACTGACCATTGGGACCGGCTTGAAAGCAGAATCAATCCTGAAAAGCCCGGTGATTCCCGGTTAGTTACCCTCTCTGCCAATAATGCGGAAATGCTTAATCACGGGCCGGAACACTGAGAGAAAGGGGTTGAACCTCCCCTGTCTGTAAAAGCAGAGTTTTTGAGGGTTTCATCCGGGAAGCCGTTGCGAAGGATTTTAGTAAATTGTTATCAGGGTATACGATGGCACCTGCTGACCGGCTTCCAGAGTTAAGAAATACAATCCCGGCGACTGTTTCCCGATGTTAATCTCCCCCGGACTGGTTGTGAGAAGGCCATCCATTACCATGTTTCCTGTGATGTTAAAAAGGGAGTATTTCGTGTACCTGTCGGTGGTGATGAAAATTCTTTCTGAAGCAGGATTTGGGTAAACCAGGGCCTGATCCTGAGAAATCATCCCGGGGACAGTGGTCAGTTCAGGCAAACTCAGCTTCGCCAGATAGGGATAAATAAAGTCAGTACTCTGATAGGTGATGGTATCCCAAACGGAAGTCCCGCCTGCCACTCCGGTAATAAAAATGTTGCCGGAAGGGTCATAGTCGATGGTGTGGGCATTGTCATAACCGGCACCACCGGCAGTTTTCACCCAATTAACCACTCCGTCGGATGAATAATTCCAGATAATGATATCCTGGTAATTGTTTGTTTCATGGGATGTTATGTTATTCCCCCAGTCTATGACTCCACGGGTAATGCCTGTCAGCAATGCATTTCCTTCAGCATCGGTATCCAGATATTCAAGCATGCCTACCGTTGCATCGCCTGTGATAATTTCCGGACATTCACGCACCCACAGGAAGTTTCCCATAGGATCGAGACGGGCCAGATAAAAATCATACACCCATTCAGGCCCGTTTGCCCGGATGGTATCAAAATAGGTTTCTGCCAGCAATGAACCGGCCAGATATATACCCTGAGCTGCATCTGACTTTACCTGTGGAAAAGTACAGGTGATGTCTTCGATGTATTTAACCCACAAAGGCTGGAGATCAGGATTATATTTTACCACATAATTGTTGTAAATAAAATTGGTTGGAAAAGGCACTCCGCCGAATTCACTTTCAGCACCGGCACATGAACCTGCAGCCAGCACATTGCCCTGTGCATCGATGTCGATGGACGATAAGATGGGTACCATTTTCTGAGTAACATATTGCAGGAGATTGCCCCCGGTATCGTAAATCAGGATATAACTCCTTGAATTGGCATAATATGCCAGATAAAGTTCATCCTGGTCGTTAAAATCCAGGCCTGAAGCGACGCCATGTCCAAACTGCAGCGAAGTAAGGTTGTTGCCCCAGTCAAAACTACCTCCGGAAGTAATTCTTACAAGGAAAGCATCGGTTGTATTTCCGGAGTATTGCAGTGAGCCTTCGTTCCAGAAATTGAGGCCACTGTACATCCGCCCAAAAATGTAAACATCCCCGTCCGAATCACAGGCAATGCCATCTGCCAGGGCCGCTCCTTCTATACTCCTCGACCAGAGCAGATTCCCCTGCGGATCGTATTTGTGGATAAAATGCGACCCCATCGCGTAATTGTAAAGCGTAATCAATTCCTGCAACCCAAAAAAGTAGCTGTTTCCATCATGATCAACACAACATGAATTCTGAAGCATACCAGGATTGTATTCGTAGTCGAGGGGTGAAGTGCGTAACCATTCAAAAGTCTGGGAAAACGCAGAAACATTAATAATAAAAGACAAAAACAACAAAAAGAACAGCTTTTTCATACTCCGGAATTTTAATCAATATACAGGGATTCAATAGTATAAACAAAGAAGAGGGTAAAATGATTCAACCGTCATCCCCTTCATCAATGCTCGCATAAACACTCCCTGAGCCCTCCGGATTTAAACCCGATCAGAACCTGCCGGCAAAGCAGAAAAATCAATTATATGATGGTCATAGTATTTTGGCTCACCTTGCATCACAATTCCTGATCAGGTCACTTTTTTCATAATATGATTTCCCGGGAAATAAAATCCTGATAATAACATACAATCCGGTTCATGCAGCAATTTACCCAAGGATTATTTGTATCAAAACAATCCATTGATTTGCCATCTCAGGGGAAATAATGTTTTCACATCTCTTTGAGGCTGTCTCAAAGAAACCTCTGCGTTCACATGATTTGTACAGGGCTCCTCTTGAATGCCGATTACTTCAAAAAAGATACTTCGGGAATCCATCATTGTTTGAATTGCCCCTGTTTGAATAAAGTCATCATATCCGTTCACAACGATTCAGGTGCCGGACAGTGTGTTGATATAGAGTGCAATACCCTTAGCGGGACGGGATTCAGCACTGCCCTGAAAGGTAGGTTATGACCAGGGAGTACGGCACCCGACCGGATCTGCATCAAGCAATGGATGTATCTTTTATCCAGGAAAAGTCCCTTTTTCCATACTGTATACAACCAGAGGCTTTCCCTGTTCCTATGGTCCGCCGGGTGTAATCTGCAGGTTTCGGACGATTTCAACAAGTTGCTGTACAAGATCATCAACCATAAAATCAGGTCTATTCCCTGATGTACGCCTGTCCTGAATACAATACAGAAGTGCCTGAGTTGTTCAATCGTCCGGTTATACAGTTCATTTGCCGGCGGAAAGATGGATTCCATTTCCATGGATTTTCAACGGTCCCTTATTTTTAATTATTCTGAACTGCAGTTTATTGAAACAATCTTTTGCTCGGTTTATCCAAATATATAATTTTGTTCTCTGCCTTTGTGCAGACCGGGCAGCAATTGTCTTTACTTCATCAGATACTCCTGCAAACTGATCAATCCCCATCCGGCTATGACCTCAAGAATTGTACTTACCTGTGTCTTTATCACCTGTTTATTAAACCTCAACGCACAAACCCTCGAAAACCGTATACTTTCCTATACCAACCGGTGCATTGACGCGGCAGACATTGATGGCGACGGCGACCTTGATCTGCTGAGCGCCGGATTGAATAACCTGCAGTGGCATAAAAATACAGGCAATGCCCTGTTCCGGAATTTTCTGATTACCCCCGGATACAACGATGTAAGGGCCGTGAAAGCCGTTGATATCGACGATGACGGGGATATGGATATACTAGTCTCTTCCTTCACCAACAACCGGATTCTGTGGCAGCGAAACAACGGCAACGAAATTTTCGACGAAGTCATTCTTACCAATTCAGCCGGAGGCACTGAATTTATAGAGGTTGCCGATATGGATAACGATGGCGACCTTGATATACTCGGCGCAGCCTTCAACAGCGACCTGGTTTACCTTCTCACCAACGACGGCAATGAAAGCTTTACTTACAGCGCGATTGCCACAGGCCTTGACGGGGCTATCTCTGTCAGGGCTGCTGATCTGGACAACGACGGTGACCGGGATGTTGTTGCCGCTTCGTTCAACAACAATACCATAGTGTGGATTGAAAACACGGGAGCCGGCAGCTTCAGCAGTCATACGCTTACTGCGTCCCAAAACGGCCCGGTGAGTGTTCTGATAACTGATTTTGATGAAGACAATGATCCTGATATCGTTTACACTTCAAACAGCGGTTACGGATGGTTTAACAACGTCAACGGCAGCTTTAACCAGGTAACCCTGACCACCGGCGGCACCATCCGCGAGATCCGTGTAGTGGATCTTGATGGGGATGGTCACCGGGATCTTTTGCTGACCGACTACGATGAGGATGATGTTCTATGGAGGCGAAATAACGGAAACCTCACTTTTGGCTACAACACCGTGATCGATTTCTCAGTGGATTATGCTTCAATGCTGGTAACCGGAGATTTCAACGGTGATGGATTTACTGATGTTATTTCGGGATCAAGTTTCGACCTGAAATTTCATGCAAACAACTCAACACAGACCTTTGTCAATCAACGGATTGACCGGTATCTCGATACTGCGGCTTCCTCCTGTACCGGCGATTTTGACAACGACGGCGATACAGACCTGATGGCAGCCGGGTACCTGAGGCTCAGTTTTATCAGGAACGATGGAGACGGATTATTCACCACCTCACACGTGATGCCGACCAATCTTTCGATGGCCTGCATCGATATTCATGCTGCCGATATGGATGGCGACGGGGATACCGATGCTGTTTTTACGGGAGATGCTTATGGATTTCCGGGAATCAGCTGGATCGAAAACCTCGGGGGCGGCAATTTTGACCGCCTGGTTGTTTATGGTCTGTCGGATGCACAGGGGGTCTTCCCCGTTGACTTTGATTCTGACGGCGATATGGATGTCGTTGCTTCAACAAATGACGGATCCTATGTCCATTGGTACGAAAACGACGGCAACGAGGACTTTACACAGCACCTGATTTCCGGCAACTATTGGTACCCGATGGATGTGGCAGCCCTCGACTACGATGAGGACGGACTGATGGATGTGGTGGTGGCCTACAGCGGGAACAGCGATAAAATAGTGCTTCACCGGAACACAGGTACCGGATTTTCGAACTGGGCCATCAATTCTTCCGCCCCGGGAGCAAGTTCCGTGGCGGTTAAGGATATGGACCTCGACGGTGATGTTGATGTTCTCTCTTCATCCTATGGCGATAATAAAATAGCCTGGTACGAAAATCCGGACTTTACCCAGCATGTGATTACCACCAGTGCCAATGGTGCCGTACATGTTGATGCCGGAGATTTTGACGGTGACGGTGACATTGACGTGACTTCTGCATCATCGGGAGACGATAAAATTTGCTGGTACCAGAATTCAGGCGACATGAGTTTTACTAAAATCACCCTTACGGATAAACTCCCTGATCCGACCTCTGTGGCAACCGGTGATATCAACGGGGACGGAACGGATGAGATTTTTTCTACCTGTAAAACCACCTATGCGGTGGCCATGTATGGCATACCCCAGGCAGGGCCTCCCATAACCCTGACCGATTGCGATGAGTTGTTTATCTCCGAATACCTCGAAGGAAGTTCCTACAATAAAGCCATTGAATTATTCAATCCCACGACTGAAACAATAAACCTCGATGGCTACGAAATCAGTGTATATCAGGACGGCAGTCTGTTTCCCACACAGACCGTTGAGTTGTCAGGCTCCCTTTCAGCGATGGGGACCTATGTCGTAGCCCATGGATCTGCCAATGCAGGTATCCTTGCCCTGGCCGGCCAGACCTTTGGCTTTGGCTTCAATGGCAACGACGCTGTGGTTCTTTTGCGCAATGGTGATATCATTGACATCGTCGGTAAAATCGGTTATGATCCCGGAACACAGTGGATCAGTGGCGGGGTATCCACCCTGGATATGACCATGGTCAGGAAAACAGGGATTTCAAAAGGAAGCAACATAAATCCGGTCACCTTTGATCCGGCACTGCAGTGGAATGCACTGGCAATAGACGATATATCCAACCTGGGGGCACATACCTCCATTTGTGCCTCCTATTGCCCTCCTTCTGTAAGCATAACAGTTTCTGACAACCCTTCCTGCAGCGGGATACCGGTTACTTTTACCGCTACACCAGTAAACCAGGGCACATCGCCTGTATACCAGTGGAAGAAGAACGGCATTGCCACCGGCACCAATTCGCCGGTATTTACAACTTCCGGTTTGGCCGGCAACGATGTTGTTCTTTGTGAAATGACAAGCAGCGAAGCCTGTGCGATCACTCCTCTGGTGATAAGCAACAGCATAACCATGGCAGTTATACAGAGTGTTACCCCGTCTCTAACGATATCAACCCCTTCGAATTTATTCTGCCAGGGAACACAGGTTACCTTCACGGCAGTACCGGTCAACGGAGGAACAAATCCTGCCTATCAATGGACAGTTAACGGTAATCCTGCCGGGACAGGGTCCTACCAGTTTACTACAAGTACCCTGAATAATAATGATGTGGTCGCTTGCGTGATGACCAGCAGCATAACCTGTGTTACCATCCCCACTGTGAACTCAAACCCCGTTACCGTATCTGTAACACTGAATGTCACGCCGGCGCTGACCATCAGTGCAGGCCAGACCACCATCTGTGCCGGTTCATCTGTTACTTTTACAGCCTTTCCGGTAAACGGAGGAAGTAATCCGGCCTACCAGTGGCGGCTGAACGGAAACCCGGTTTACGGGGCTACCTCTGCTACATATACCACTTCATCACTGGTCAACAACGATATCGTATCCTGCCAGCTTACGAGCAATGCACCCTGCCTGGTAACTCCTACGGCGGTTTCATCGGGAATTACCATAACGGTAATGCCAACAGTTCCGGCCTCAGTGAACATAGCGGCCAGTCAGACAAGCATATGCTCCGGGGAGACGATCACCATTACTGCCACACCATTGAATGGGGGAACCAGCCCGGCCTATCAGTGGAAGAAAAACGGGAATCCGGTCAATGGGGCAACAGGCCCGGTATTTATCGTGAACAACCTGGTTGACAACGATGTGATTACCTGCAGCATGACAAGCAATGCCTCCTGTCCGGTGCCGGCTGTGGCCATTTCAAATGCAATCACGATCAGTGTTTCATCACCGGTGACTCCGGCTGTTACAATCACGGCAAGCCAAACGACCATCTGCACAGGGACAACGGTCACTTTTACTGCCAATCCTGTTAACGGGGGCAACAACCCGGCCTATCAGTGGTATAAAAACGGCTATCTGCTTAACGGAGCGACGCAAGCGGTATATATAACCAATGAACTGATCAACAATGACCAGATCAGCTGCAGTATGGTCAGCAATGCAGCCTGCATCACTACCCCGACAGCGAATTCGAATACACTGGTCATTACAATCAGCAGCGGGGTGATCCCTTCAGTAACCATCAGTGCCGATCAGAATCCTGCCTGCCATAATACACCGGTCACTTTTACCGCTTTTCCGGTCAACGGCGGTCCGTCACCCCAGTGGTATTGGTATAAAAACGGCTACCTCATCAATGGAGCCGTAACTGCTGTTTATACAACGGATGAACTCGGATCAGGCGACGCGATTCACTGTGAAATGACCAGCAATGCCGACTGTCTGCTGACACCGTATGCTACTTCCAATGCAGTGGTCATGACCATTGACAGCGGGGTTACCCCTGCTGTTTCCATTGTATCCGAACCGGTCCAGGCCTGTGAGGGCACGCTTATTATATTTACCGCGATTCCGGAAAACGGAGGATCGGCACCTGTCTGGCAATGGAAAAAGAACGGTGAAACCATCGATGGTGCTGACGGGCCTGTTTATTCATCATCTGATCTGATGACCGGTGATATGATCGTCTGTGAAATGATCAGTGATGCAGTTTGTGTGACTACGCCCTATGCCACATCAAATACCATTACCATGAGTTTCTACCCGAACCCGGAACCAATAGCCTGGGCGGAGGGTGTATTGCTCAGTACCACTGAATCATTTGCGGCATATCAGTGGATGCTGGAAGACTTCAATATCAACGGGGCAGTTTACCAACAATATACTGCAACAGAAAATGGCTCCTACAGCGTAAAAGTTACCGATGAAAACGGCTGCCAGGGCATTTCAAACGAAGTGACTATTTTGATTATCAGCCGTCTGTTGGTTGAATCCGGACAATACATGTTCATCAGACCCAATCCCAATAATGGTAATTTCAGCCTTGAAACAGATTTGCCTTTGCCGGAACGGGCCAATATCATGCTGTATGATGGACATGGGTTACTGATTTTCAAATCAGTAACTGATCTGCCGAAAGGTAAATATACACTTCCATTTGGCCTTATTCATCCTGTTCCTGGCATTTATTTTATGATAATATCGGGAGAAAGGTCGGTCCACCATCTGAAATTTGTTGTGAATTAACCAATATCTTCCTGAACCAACGAAAACAGAACCCGCGTCAGATTGATGAGTTCTAAAAAAAAGGTACTTTTGCAATCCATTTTGGCTGATTACCCTGTTTTGAATAAAGTCATCATTTCCGTCACCAATGATCTGAGCACCGACCAGCGTGTGGATAAAGTCTGCCATACCCTCACCGGAATGGGCTTCAGTGTCACCCTGGTGGGCAGGTTATTGCCTGAAAGCCCTGCCCTTGACCGGCCTTACAGTACTCACCGGATGTACCTGTTTTTCAGGAAGGGACCTTTATTTTATGCTGAATACAATCTCAGGCTTTTTTTGTTTCTACTGCTCAACCGGTGCAATCTGCTTGTTGCCAACGACCTTGACACACTGCTTTCAAATTTCATCATCAGCAAAATCAAACGCATTCCCCTGGTGTATGACAGCCATGAATACTACACGGAAACACCTGAACTTGTAAACAGGCCTTTGATTCAGGGAATATGGCAGCGGATTGAGCGAAGCATCTTTCCCGCGCTGACCGACGTCGTTACGGTGAATGAATCCATAGCCGGGTTGTATGAAGAAAAATACGGCATTAAGCTGAATGTGGTAAGAAATATACCCCGCACCTTTGTACCCGCTGTGATTAAAAGCAGGAAAGAACTTGGCCTGCCCGTTGACCGGAAGATCGTGCTGATGCAGGGGGCCGGAATCAACATTCAGCGGGGTGCAGAGGAGGCCATCGAAGCGATGAAATCTGTGGATAACGCCATGCTGCTGATAATCGGTGGTGGCGATGTGATCGGGCAATTGAAAAAGCAGGCCGGAACGCCCGAACTTACCGGAAAAGTAATGTTTCTTCCCAAAATGCCCTATGCTGAATTGATGCAGCATACCCGCCTTGCCGACCTCGGGCTTACCCTCGATAAAGACACCAACATTAACTACAGATACAGCCTTCCCAACAAGCTTTTTGACTATATTCACGCCGGAATTCCTGTGCTGGCCTCAAAATTGCCTGAAATCTGCAGGATTGTAGAAGGATACAATATCGGACGGATTTCCGGTAGTCACGATCCTGCAGAAATTGCATCTTTAATCAACGGGATGCTGAACGACGAAGCAGCCAGGACCGCCTGGAAAGAAAATCTTGCTAAAGCGGCTCAGGAACTTACATGGGAGAATGAAGAAACCGTACTGAAGCGCATCTATCAAAAATATGTCTGAACGCCACCTGCATATTGTCTCATTCGATGTCCCATACCCTCCCAACTATGGCGGAGTGATTGATGTATTTTACAAAATCAGGGAGTTACACGGCAAGGGAATCAGGTTGCATCTGCACATTATTGAATATCCGGGCCGGAACCGGGCTCCGGAGCTCAATGCTTATTGCGACGAGATCTTCTACTATCCGAGGCTTACAGGTATACGTTCATTCATCAGCCTGATTCCATACATCGTAAAGAGCCGGCGTTCTGAAGAGATGATTCAGAACCTGCTGAAAGATAAGCATCCTATCCTTTTCGAAGGTTTACACTCCTGCTATTACATCAATGATTCCAGGTTAAATGACCGGATGCTGGTATACCGGGAAAGCAATATTGAACACCGCTATTATTTCAACCTTTTCAAAGCCGAACATCACCTGGGTAAGAAAGCCTATTTCCTGGCTGAAAGCCTGAAGTTGCTGCTATTTCAGCATAAACTGAAACATGCCGGTGCCATGTTTGTGGTTTCGGAAGAAGATACTGCCTACCTGAATAAGCGCTTCCCGGAGCAGAAAGTACATTATCTGCCCAGCTTTCATGCCAACAGCGAAATCAATATTCCTGAAGGCAAGGGAGAATATACACTTTACCACGGTAATATTGAAGTACCTGAGAATGAGGCAGCTGCCGCTTTCCTGATAAATAAGGTATTTGCCGGATCGGCACACAAACTGATTATTGCCGGAATGAATCCTCCGCAACGCATCGTGCAGTTGGCATCCCGTTACGAAAACATCAGCATTATAGCAAATCCCGGTGATGAAGAACTGTTTTCACTGATCCGAAACGCTCATGTTAACATACTGGTAACCTTTCAGGCTACCGGCTTGAAGCTCAAATTATTGAATACGCTTTTCAATGGAAGGCACTGCCTGGTGAATCCGCCCATGCTGAATGGTACCGGTCTTGATGCCATGTGTCACATTGCATCAACAGCCGCTGAGCTTACAGGCAAGCTGGACGAACTAAAAAACAAATCATTCACGCATGCCGATGCATCCGCCAGGCGGAAGATACTGTTGAATGCTTACTCAAATAATTTGAACGCTGACCGGATGATTGGCATTATTTTCGGCGCTTAACACCTTTCCTCCTTCACATTTTAAGGTTCTGGAAGGAAACTTTTCCATGAGTGCATAATTGTGTGTTGCCATCAGAACGGCTCTTCCTGACCGGCTGATGTCGAACAGCAGGGCCATAATACCTTCGGAGGTTTCAGGGTCCAGGTTACCGGTAGGCTCGTCGGCCAGAATCAGCTCAGGGTCGTTGAGCAATGCCCGGGCAATAGACACCCGCTGCTGCTCTCCTCCCGACAACTGGTGCGGCATCTTAAATCCCTTGGTTCCCAGGCCTACTTTATCCAGTACATCCTTAATACGTTCCTGCATACTGTTTTTTTCATCCCAACCGGTTGCCTTCAGAACGAACAGGAGATTATCATTCACACTCCGGTCAGATAACAACTGAAAATCCTGAAAAACAATACCCAGTTTACGGCGCAGAAAAGGCACATCGCGTCTCCTGATATTCCGAAGGTTATAACCCACTACCCCTGCTTCCCCTTCGGAAACCGGCAAATCGGCATAGAGTGTCTTGAGCAGGCTGCTTTTTCCGGTACCGGTTTTCCCGATCAGGTACACAAATTCACCCTTATTGATCGATAAGGTTACTTCGGATAAAACCAGAATATTACGTTGATATACACTCAGGTTCTCAAGTGCAATCGTGGTATCAGGGGCCATAACTTTCGGATTAGACTGTAAAGATAATAATTAAATCAGCACAGGGTGCACAGGCCGGAGCAGCCTGTCCCTCCCACTTCGGCAGGAATAGCCTGATACATCAGGCAAACCGGAGTCGCCGGGTGCTTATCAATTTACCTCCCTGAAACAATCAAAACTGCCGGAAAGTTGTTAATTATTATTTTAAATCTGATACCAAACCAATACCTAACCAAAATTCAAAAAGCCATGAAAAGTCTTATTTTAAAATCAACCCTCTGGTGTATTCTTCTTTTTATCTTATCCTCAACAGCTTCGGCTCAGCATGACGCCGGACTGAAACAGGAAATTGAGAAACTGAATATGGAGATGTCGAAAGCTATGTTGTCGGGTGACATGGAGAAAAGTCTCAGCTTTTATGCAAAAGATGTGATCTCACTGCCAAATTACGAACAGATGCTGAGCGGCATTGATGCCATAAGAAAATCTAATGAAGAAATGAAAAAGGCCGGATGGAAGGTCGTTGAATTTAAACCCCGTACCAGCTCGGTGATGAGTTGTGGTGAAATGATAACCGAAATCGGCACATTTGAAATTGCCTTTACAATGGAAGGTGCGAAGGCACCGATTAAGGACGTTGGCAAATACCTGACAATCTGGGAGAAACAGAATGATGGCACACTTAAAATCAAAGTAGAGACCTGGAACTCGGACAAACATCCGGCCATGGAAGAAAAGAATTAATCCTTGTTATGATAAAGAAAGCCTGTCAGATTCAGTACCTGACAGGCTTTCTTCATTTACAGGAATTCAAACAGGTTTAACGGCTTTCAAGCACATTTTTGAGATTCGTCAATCCCTGTTCCAGATCTCCGCCCAGCATACCTTCCATATCCATAAAGAGCAACATCAGGTTCATGGGATAAGGCATTTTACCATTGAAACCCCACTGAACACTGGTTACACTGTCGTTAATGCTCCGGGTGGTCATGTACGCAAGGTCGGTACTTTCGAAGGGCTCAAAAAACCTGAGTTCGAAGTCGATCCTTTCTCCTTCGGTAATTTTTGTAATTTCCTGTTCACCTTTGCCAACATCTTTGTTATCGCTGTCCCATGCAGATACAAAGCCTGGTTCACCATCGGTCCCACGGAATTCCTTCTTCATGGCAGGATCCATGGTTGCCCATTTACTGTAATTTTCCTGATTTTTCAGGAATTTCACATATTCGAAAACCTCAGCTTTTGGTTTGCCAATCGTGATTTCACGTTCTACGGCATATTCCTTTTTTAGGAATGCTGCTACAATCAACACCAGGGCAATGATTCCAACCAGTACAAATAAAATTCTTTTAACGATTTTCATAATGCTTGATTTGGGGTTAATACTAGGGTTGCTTTGGCAATCATCATTCAACTATTTTGCTTGCCATCCGGAAAACGGGAAAATTAAACCCATCCGGAGGGCACCATGTATTCGGATATCAGTTAAGGGTTACAAATAAAAGACATAAACAATTAAATGTAACAATCTGTTTTAAATTTTGTCATGCAATAGATCTGAATTAATAAAAACTGAGGGAATCAATGACCGGCAAACTTCCGCCATTCAGGTAGTTCTTATGGAATTAATGAGGTCAGGATTGCTTTTGTTACTTACGGCTTAGAATAACTTTACAATAACTGCGTTTGACATTAAATCATAACCCGGGCACATGAAATTCAGAACCATTGTATTACTTCTTCTTTCGGTTTTCCCTGCGGGAATTTCAGCTCAGATAACAGACTTCCGGTTCCCGGCCGGTCAACTTGAGAAAATTAACAATATGGCTGTCAGCAGGATCAAAAAAGGAAACACAGCCATAATCAACCGGGAACGCTTTAGCCGGGAGGTATCCGGAATCCTTCAGCTCGAAGCATGCAGGAAGGAACTATCAGAGCTGAAAGCCCGAATTCCTGATTCGGGGAATGCAGATCCGTCTTCTGATACACTTTTCATCACAGACACCCTGGTTATTTCAGGCAACTGGATTCACAAAGGAGCCATTGTAATTGCATATTCCGGAATGCTGCATTTCAGGAATGCGAATGCCACCATTCTTGGCGATATTTTCCTGCTGGGAGAAAATCCACGCTTAGTAGCCGATTCATCAACCCTTTATATCCCACAGGCTTACTTTTATCAACGGGTGGTGTTTGCCACAGGGGGTGCTGAGGTTACCTACCACAACACAACAGTGGATCACAGTGGACTTTCACACAACATTATCCTCGTTGACAGCGCCCGGTTGGTGTTAAACAATGTGACCAATAAAGGATTTACTACCAATGGGATTTACGATCAGGCAAGCGTGTTTGTTAACGGAACCAATGAAGCCGGAGAATATGTGATTGTCGGTGAATCCGTGCTGGAATTCCGGAATGCGCATACAGTACTCCTGTGGCACCAGTTTCCTGACGGATCTGCTATAAATTTCACATTCCCTGAAGGTGACACAACCTATGGATATCATTTTAATAAAACATTGCCGGGTGTCAGTGGCATTGATTATGAAATCCTGGTCGACAGCAGCTACAATGTTATGTGGGGCATGATGCCCGGGAACGGTACAGATATCACCATTTCGGATTCAGAGATCAGGGCCGTAGGCTTGTGGTTTATGGGTTCAGATACTGTAAATGTAAGCGGGCTTGTTGATAATTCAGAATATGCCCTCTTTGATGCACCGCTCAGCGACCGCAATCTGCGGTTGATTAACAGCAGCGTGAAAACATGGAGCATTTATCCGATGGAGCACTCCTATGTGAACCTTTCTGATTGTATCGTCGGGGAAGTGGGAACCGGAGGCAGGTCAACCCTTATTGGACAACAGTACTTCTGCGATGGATCAGGAGGTTATGTATGGGCATCGGACTCCTCGGTCATGATCAATGGATTTTCCTTCGTTTCAGGATATGTAAGAAGCCAGGCTCATGGGACACTGATTTATGCCTATTCTTCACTGGCATCGGGTTATCCATCTGCACTGCAATATTCGATGATGATGGTGCTTCAGTGTACTTTACCCTCCCAACCCGTTGCTCTTGACAAATCAGTAGTCTGGTATGCTTACATTGATCAACCTTTCGAGGCAGAGGCCGGATCGTTGGTCCCGGTAACCGGATCGGCCTGGATAGATAAACCTGCTGAAAGCACATGGATGGAATTCGGGAGTTACCATTTATTTTTTCAGCATGCTGAATCAACTGAATGGATTGAAATAACGGCTGATTCCACGAATGAAAAGCGCAAGGAAGTAATGGGCATCTGGAATACAGCCGGTCTCGAAGCAGGGCAATACCTTCTAAAACTAGTTATTACCGACAATTGGGGGAATAATGCTGAAGCAATGAAAGGAGTAATACTTCATCCAACCTTTGGAATGAATGAGATACATGTAAACAGATTAAAAGTGTATCCGAATCCTGTTACTGAAAACGCTGTTCTGGAATTGCCGGAAAGATGCAGCCATGCTGTAGTGCAAGTGTCAGACATGACCGGAAGAACTATGTTAGCAAAAGATATTTCATCTGAAGTGCAGTCAGGTTTATCTGATCTTTACCTTGGGTCGCTTCTGCCTGGATATTACACTTTGACTGTAAAAACTGAAAAAAATTGTTATTTCAGCAAGGTGATAGTGGAAAGATAAATATCCCGGCAATCATGATGGTAGCCGTCAAAAGTCCCGGTAAATGCATTTGGTGATCTCCCTGCAGCACTGCCTGATATAAAACCGGACAGAACAACAAGGCAGACCAGGGTAGACATTTCAGCTTATCATAATATCACAATTCTTGTGCTTGCTGACCCTGAATCTGAAATCACCCTTAACAGAAACACTCCTTTACCCAGTCTGCTCAGATCAAGTAATTCATCAAACTCAGTACCTGCGCTGAATTCAGCGGTCATTAACTCCTGCCCGGGTAAATTGTTCACACTGATTTTAACCCTGCTGCTTTTTTCCTGCCTGCCGCTAACCCTGAAACTGCCGTTTCCCGGATTCGGGTAAACCCTGAGTGATCCTTTCAGTTTCTGATCTTCTGCAGAATTGGGCACCACCAACTCGAACCAGTTTATATTGAATTCACCCGCAACAGCATAGAGCCTCAGGGTCTGTTCTCCCTGTGGCAGCGTAATCTTAACCTGATGATTCCTCCAGGTCTGCCAGCCTCCTGTAACCGGAAAAATAACCGATCCGAGGCTTGTAAAACCACTACCGGAACCAGCCCTGATATCAATTCTGCCTGTTGTTAATTCTGTGGCATACCGTAAGTTCATGGTGTATTCACCGGCAACCGGTACATTTATCAGATAGTCAAGATAATCACCGGGGTTGGCAAACCCAATGTTCTTTCCTCCCCCGATATCGGTGCAGTCTTCCAGTTGAAAACCGAAGTTCACATGAAATGCTTCAGCCTGAATAAGCGCAGGAATTGTATAGCGGATCGGAAGATTGTTCCTGACATCCCTGTTACTGAATGGGGTAAGCAGATCATTACCGGCCCATACTGAAGCTCCGTTGAAGGCAATCTTTACAACCTGCTGGAAGTGTATTGAAGGCTCTGTGGTCAGGATAAGCCCGTGGGTGTTGGCCGGGTCTGCAGTTACATCCATCACATTCAGAGGCACACCGGCTGCTGTTACCTGAAAATCTCCGGGAACTGCATTTAACATTGTAATTTCTTTGTTCAGGGTAACAAAAATCCGGTCACCCTCCCTTGAGGTCCCGGCTGATACAAAGAAAAATGGCACTGTACTGACCGGTACCGGATTTGTCAAACTGAGAAAACCAAAATTTGAACCGGCCCTGTCAAAGACAATTCTTAACTTATGGATTCCTGCCGGCAGAATAACCTGATTAATTGCAGAAGTACTCCAGGTCTGCCAGCCACCGGTCAGCGGAAGAGTATGTTGCTCACTGGCATCCACACCATCGATCTGCAGATGAACAATTGACGGAGTTCCCGCAGCGGCTGAACGGAATGATACAGTATAACCGGCTGCACTATCACTCTGAAGCGTGTACTGAAGCCATTCACCATCAGAAATCCAGCCTATACTATAACCAATATTTCCCGGATTGGCATCAGTGCACTTTTCAATATCAACACCATCGTTCCGGTATGACCAACCCTCGTTCCAGTTGACAAACACATTTGTATTCAGCCGGTAATTGGCAGTATCGGCATCCCAATAGGCAGAAGAGCACCGGCCCAGATCATAGTTAACAGCATGAACAGGCTCGCCCGGATGATAGATCCTGAAAGGTAAAGCATCGGTAGAATGTGGTTGCCTGATCATTGCGTCAATTACATCACGTTGTACGGTACAATTCTCAATCCTGTGATTCTCTGCAAATTCCAATACCGCATCAAAAGCCTGCTGTGAAGTCAGCGCCGGACTTCCGGATGTCCAGAAACTGACAAGGTTATCGTAATTCTGTCCTGCGGTTACCCTCAACACATTGTTGATCCCGTCTTTCTTAACCGGCCACCATGACCAGCCAATTTTATTGGTTTCACATAACGCGATCAGGTCAGTAAACCATGAATTGGAGTTCTCACCCGATTCACCCAGCCAGATGGGAACATTGTGGTTGTTGCGGATGGTTTTCATCCAATCGATGGATGAAGCAGTATTGTAAGTCCAGTACTTGTGAAAACTATACACCATATTGTTGTCCCAGGGCGGGGTGAGACCGGTATAGTCGTTGGCAAACCAGTTTCCTTCGATGATTATGATATGATTCGGGTCAACTGCACGAATGGCTGTGGTAATCTGTTGATATAACTGCTTCAGCAGGGTACCGCCCGGCAGCTCCCAGTTGGGCTCATTGATCAGGTCATAGCCACCCATCCACGGTTCTGTAGCATACCGGCCGGCAAGTCTTTCCCACAATGCAACTGTTTTTCTCCGGTTTTCGGCACTTTCCCAGAGCGAAGGTTTTGTATCATCGTAATCGGAAATATTGGCATCATGCCCCTGTCCACCGGGAGCGCCATGGAGGTCGAGGATCAGGTACATTTGGTTATCGCTGCACCAGTCAAGCAGACTATCAATGCGGACAAAACCATCTTCAAGCCATGTATCCTGTCCTGTAACAGGCTCATCCTCTATGGGCAGCGTAAACCATTTATAATGCATAGCCACCCTGACACTGTTGAACCCCCAGGCTTTCATGGAATCGACATCGGTGCGTGTAAAATGATTGTCAAGCCATGCTTCGTAAAATGTATCCGTATTTTCGATGCCAATCGTCCCGATTAATTTTTGCCTGAACTCGTGTTGTGTTCCTGCAAATGCTGATGTTTTCATCATATATCCTTCCTGGAGCAACCAGTTACCGGTGCCGATTCCCCTGAGGATCAGCTCATTCCCGTTCCCATCATAGATCAGTTTTCCACCGGTATGCAGAAATCCCTGCGCCATGGCTTCGACGGAAAATATCGTTGCGAAAATGACTGTAATCAATGATTTTGTAAGAATATTCATAGGTATGGCATTTATTGAAACGGGTGAGACAACCCGGGAAAGTTCCGGTTCTGAGGTACAAACATAGCCAATATCCTGATCTGTTCGCAGAAATGCGGTACATCAGGATTACATCATTGACTAAATCCTTCAGCTTATATTCTAAAAAAAACAGAAGCTTAAAACAATCACTGGTACAACATAAAATAAAACATCCGGAGCAGAGTCCGGATGGTATGACGATTCCTGTCAGGTAATGAATTCTACAAATTATTAATATCTGTTAACTGTTAACTGTTATCTGTTATCTGTTATCTGCTATCTGTTAACTGTTATCTACTCATACCAGTCCGGCAAATCCCATAAAGGCGAGGGAGAGCAGGCCTGCAATAATCAGAGAGATCGGGAATCCTTTCATCCCGGCAGGGTATCCGGTATTTTCCATTTGTTCACGGATACCAGCCATCAGTATCAGTGCTAGGGTAAAACCGACAGCAATGGCACTGGCATAGATCACACTTTCAACGAGGCTGTAATTCTTCTGAACGGCAAGAATGGCAATTCCAAGAACGGCACAGTTGGTGGTTATCAATGGCAGATAGATACCCAGCGCCTGATAGAGCGATGGTGCAGCCTTCTTAAGGATGATTTCCACAACCTGAACCAGAAATGCGATGATAAAAATAAAGGTAATCGTTTGCATAAATTCTATATGCAGGGGTATCAGGATAAAATACTGTATCAGGTAAGTGACCAGATTGGCCAGGGCCATCACGAAGACGACAGCGGCACCCATACCAAGGGAAGTGGATACTTTCTGTGAAACGCCCAGAAAGGGACAGATGCCGAGGAACTGTGCCAGTACAACATTGTTTACCAGCAGGGCAAGTATGATGATACCAAGGATTTCCATAATTTCTCAGGTTAAATGTTATACCTTTTTTTCATGCGGTTCATTATTGCTATGAGGTACCCATAGGTCAGGAATGCTCCCGGAGGCAGAATGAAAATCAGAATGGTATTGGCATCTTCGGCCACCAGCTTGATGTTGAATATTGAACCATTGCCAAGAATTTCGCGGATACTGCCCATAAGCGTAATGGCCAGGGTAAAACCGATGCCCATGCCCAGTCCGTCGAGTATGGCCGGTATTACATTGCTTTTCTGGGCAAAGGCTTCTGCCCTGCCAAGAATAATGCAGTTTACCACGATGAGTGGGATAAATATCCCAAGGGTAGCATAGAGGTCAGGTGTGAAGGCTTTCATCACAAGGTCAACTATGGTAACAAAAGTCGCAATGATGACGATAAAGGCGGCAATCCTGACTTTGTTCGGGATCAGGTTCTTGAGTGCTGCGATCAGCAGGTTGGAAAAAACCAGTACAAACGTAGTGGCGGCTCCCATGCCTATTCCATTGATGGCAGCTGTAGTAACAGCCAGTGTTGGACAGGTTCCCAGCACAAGCACCAGGGATGGGTTCTCCCTGAACAAACCATTGGTAAAATACTTCAGCTGACTCATTTTATTCCTCCCTTCGTCATTGTTGTATCATTCACTACCGGGCTGTCCGGCGCAAAATTCTTCATATAAAGGTTATAAGCTTTCTGAACTCCGTCACAAAAAGCTCTTGAGCTGATGGTAGCAGCCGAAATGGCATCAATACTGCCTCCATCCTTCTTCACTTTCACTTCTTTATTCTGCAGACTGCCTATGTCCAGCGCATTGAACTGATTCCTGAATTTTGGTTCTTTCATTTTGGTTCCAAGCCCGGGAGTTTCCTTTTGCTCAAGAACCACAATATTGTTGATCTTCCCGTCAGGCAGGAAACCAACCATCAGGTCAAAACGTCCGGAATACCCTTTTTCCGTATAGGTTTTAACAGCACAGCCGATTGGCTTCCCATCCATCGTTGCCGGATAGAAGGCAAGGTTTTCAATGTTTTTTACCTCAGTTGTAGGGTCATTATTAAACGGTGGTAACACATCCTTCACCGCGTTAACCTCTTTCGCCTTATTGGCAGCGGCAATCGGATCTTTGGTTAAATTATAAACAAAGCCCAATGCAGCTGACATCCCCATGGAGATGAACAGCAGGGACAGGATCATATTTTTTAAAGAGGAATCAAGCTTTGCCATTTGTAATATCTTTATGATTAAGCATTCATCTTACTTCTTTGACAGGACTTCACCGAATCTCCTGGGTTTGAAGGCCTTGTTGATCAGTGGTGTAAAAGCATTCATGATCAGGATGGCAAACGAAACACCTTCCGGGTAAGCCCCCCAGACCCTGATGATAATGGTGAGCAACCCGGCTCCGATCCCGAAGACAATCTGGCCTTTCGGCGACATAGGTGTTGAAACCATGTCGGTTGCCATAAAAAATACGCCGAGGATCATGCCTCCCGCCAGGAGATGCATGGCCGGGTCAATATATTTTGAAGGATCAACCATCCACAGAATTCCCGAAAAAATCACAGCAGATCCGACATAACCTACCGGGATATGCCAGGTAATGATTTTTCTGAAAAACATATAAACAGCACCTAAAAGCAGTGCAATGGCTGAGATTTCTCCCATCGACCCTCCCTGGGCGCCCATCAGGTCATTGATATACCCCGGAAAAGCCGGCGAAGCCATCAGTTCCTGGACTGTTTTTCCTGCATTCAGACCTTCCTTGAGAATTCCGAGAGTAGTGGGACCGGTTATGGCATCGGTCACCGTTGAATCAAACAAGGCCTTCGGCAATGGCCAGGAGGTCATTTGCACCGGGAATGAAATCAGCAGGAATACCCTGCCGATCAGTGCCGGGTTAAACGGGTTCTTACCAAGTCCCCCGAACGACATTTTCGCGATGCCAATCGATACCAGTGCCCCTACGATGATCATCCAGGCCGGCAGGTTAGCGGGGACATTAAAAGCCAGCAATACGCCCGTGACCAGGGCACTTCCATCGTTGATGGTCAGCGGCCCTTTCAGCAGATATTTCTGAATGATCCATTCAAAAAACAGGCATGCTGCGATTGAAATAAAGATAACACGGGCAGCATCAAGGCCAAAAAAGTACACGGAAACAAAAATGGCCGGTATCATGGCAACCACCACGCCATACATGATGGATTTAACACTCTGGTGACCATGAATATGGGGTGAACCCGAAACTGTAAGTAAGCTCATATTATTTTGTCCCCCTGTTTCTGATGATAACTCCTACTTTGTTTTTTCCGAGCCTGAGGTAATCGAGCAACGGCCGGCCGGCCGGACAGGTAAAATGGCAGGATCCGCATTCCATGCAGTCGAGGATTTTTTCCCTTTCCGCCTCTTCAAAAAATTGATTTTCTGATAGCTGTGCAAGCAGAACCGGTTCAAGACCCATCGGACATACAGCGATGCAACGGGCACACCGGATACAATTGATGACTGCTGTCCTGCGACTCTCTTTTTCAGGCATAACAACGATACCGGACGTCCCCTTTGTAACAGGGACTTCGAGCGATGATAAGGCTTTGCCCATCATGGGTCCGCCGTTGATCACCTTGCCGGTATCTTCCGGAAGTCCCCCGGAAAAGTCAATCAGTCTGCTGACCGGAGTGCCCATTCTTACCAGAAGGTTAGCGGGTTTTTTCAATGATTTTCCGGTCACTGTAACAACCCGTTCTATCAGGGGCTTGTTCTTTTGTACTGCTTCATACACCGCCAGGGCAGTTCCGACATTGTTGACCACGCAGCCGACTTCAACAGGTAATTTGCCGGAAGGAACTTCGCGGCCCAAAACAGCCTTTATCAACTGCTTTTCGCCTCCCTGCGGATACTTTACTTTAAGAGGAACAACCTGAATTCCGGGAAAATCTTTACAGAGATTCTCCAGATGGGCTATCGCGTCCGGTTTGTTACGTTCGATTCCAATCCATGCTTTACTGACATTCAAACCTTTCATCAGGATCGAAACACCAATCATCATCTCTCTGCCGCGCTCAAGCATCAGCCGGTGGTCGGAAGTAAGGTAGGGTTCACATTCAACACCATTGATCAGCAGGTACTCGGCTTTTTTACCTTCCGGAATCATCAGCTTTACGTGTGAAGGAAACGTTGCACCCCCAAGGCCGACAATGCCCATGTCATTTATTTTCTGAATGATCTCTTCCCTGCTCAGCCTGATTTCCGGAACGATCTCTGTAGACCGGTCAATCCCTTCCTCCCATTCATCTCCGGAGACTTCGATCATAACAGCAGGTCTTTTATATCCTGAGGTATCTGTTACATCATCAATCCTGACAATTTTTCCGGAAACAGAAGAGTGAACATTTGATGAAATAAATGCTGAGCCTTTAGCCAGTAATTGTCCGGTCTTAACCGAAGCTCCTTTTTCTACAATAACTTTTGAAGGAGCGCCGAGGCTTTGTGAAACAGGGATGTAAACATGCTCAGGGACAGGCAGAACTTCAATGGCTGCACCCGCTGAGAGTTTGTTCTCTTCAGGGTGAACTCCGCCATGTTTAAATGTCTTCAAAATATGAACCCTCCAGTGATTTGATGGTTAACTCGTTGGGATTGATGATGCTATGCTTCGGTTGTGACCGGAATTTTTTCTGTGTCGCCCGGTTTTTCCTTGCGTACAGGAAAATTGGTTTCAAGAATCGATCCTGTAGGACAAACCGGTTCGCATTTCCGGCACAGCCTGCATTTGTTGAAATCTATGTAAGCCAGGTTATTCACCATGGTGATGGCCTCATAGGGGCACTCCTTCATACATTTGCCACATCCGATGCAGGCAACCGAACAATTCTTCTTCGCTGGTCCGCCTTTCTCAGTATTAACACAGGAAACATAAATGCGCCTGTCTTTCTTTCCTTTTTGCCTCAGTTCGATAATGCTGCGGGGACAGGCAGTTACGCAGGTACCACAGGCAACACAGCGTTCATCACTGACCACCGGAAGTCCGGTAATTTCATCCATATAGATTGCATCAAACTTACAGGAGACCACACAATCACCCAGTCCCAGGCAACCGTTCGGGCAACCGCTTTCACCGGCTGACAATGCATGGGCGAATGAACAGGATGCTGCGCTGTCATATATAACCTTCTGTGGTGCATTTACCCTGCTTCCGCTGCAACGGACCACAGCAATCATGGGATCTTTCTCCTGAGCTTCCAGCCCCATAGCCGCGGCAATCTGTTTCATGGCTTCATTATCTGAAACGGGGCAGTTTAATTTTGAGAGATCTTCCCTTCTTACCACTTCCTCGGCAAATGCACGACAACCTGCCAGCCCGCAACCTCCACAGTTGGCACCTGGCAACAAATCAGCAACAATGTCAATACGCGGATCTTCAATAACTTTGAATTTCTGGGCAACGAAGTACAGGATGATTGCTGAGATGACTCCGATTGCACTTAACGAAATTACAGCATAAACTAAGGTTACGTTCACGGCTTGCTCTTTTAAGTGGCGTTCTATCCGTTTCCCGGGGGATATCTCCCCGAAACTGGGCAAATGTAGCAACAAATAAAAAAATCAGCCACTAATCAAGAGAAATTAAATATTCATGTATCTATTTGATTATGTGTGCATTAAATATGATATACATCGACTTTTATTAATACGTAATTCGGTATGTCCTGATAATCAAATCTCAAGGATTTAGTTTAGAATCTATATAAATTAGATATCTGAGCCTGATAATGCTGAACAAAAAACCCACTGCATTTAAAGGCAGTGGGTTATGCTCAGGCTGCAGGAACTCATTATTGCAGAATAATCTTGGCAGTTGTTATTTCAGACCCCGATGATATTCTGAGCAGATAGATACCCTTGGGTTGGGACGTGAGGTCCAGCATTACCTTAAACTGACCTCCGTTGCTTTGATAACGTCCATCAATTACCTGTTTGCTTTTGGCATCGGTGACTGAAAGTTCAAAGTTCAGGTTATCGGGTAAGCCGTCAATCTCAACACTGAATTTTCCCCTGGTAGGATTCGGCATTATCTTCAGGGTTGCTTTTCCAGGGGTTTCAAGTCCCAGGCAGGCAGCAAACAGGACCTCTTTTGATGAAACAATTTCACCACAATCAAACTGACTGTCAGCAGTCAATGAAAGTGTCACTGAACCCTGAATGGTGTCCTGTGTTCCAGGCAGGTAGGTGGTTACCAGTAAAGAGGGATCCGCAAAAGTTCCGTTTCCGCTGGTAGACCAGAAGGACGATGTTGCATTGGTAACAGTACCTTTGACAATTAAACTTGAAGTCTTGCAGATGGTGGTATCATTTCCGGCTGTAGCCATTGGCAAAGGATTGATATTCAGCTGAAGCTGATCGGTTATGCCCGGACAGGAGCCGATACCGGCGGCTGAAATACTGAGAATTATCTGACCTTCACTGATATCATCCTGACTGGGTGAATATAAAGGGTTAAGAATGGTGGAATTGTCAAAATGACCGGTTCCGGATGTTGACCAGAGAACGGATGAATAGCTATCGCCTGTCGCTGAAAGCGGGACCAGATCGTTGGCACAGATCGTAATATCGGAACCGGCTTCCATGCTTGCAGCAGTTACTATGTTAACGGTAACCACATCCGAAGTATCAGCGCAGGGTGCGTTTCCAATAGCAGTGAATGTGAGGTTCACACTGCCTGCCAGAACATCTCCGGCTCCGGGGGTATAAACAGCATTTGAAAGGTTGGCATTGACGAAGCTGCCATCGCCGGCCGAGGTCCATAATACAGAACTATTGCCGGTTGCGATTCCTGAGAGCTGCACCGGTTCATTACCGCAGGTTGCCAACGTTGGCCCGGCTTCTGCAACGGGTGAAGCAATAATGGTAAGAATCAGTGAATCATCGTCCGGGCTGCATCCGAAAGCGCTCAGGGCAGTTGCTGTAAGCGTTACACTGCCGGCCAGTATATCCTGGGGGCCTGGAGTATAATCGGCTCTTGAGTCGGTAGGATCCAGAAAGGTGCCGTCACCCTGTGTTGTCCAGAGGAGTGAACTGATATCGGTAGCATTGGCGACCACCCTGACCACTGAGCCCTGGCAGGCCGACATATCATTTGAAACAGTGATTGAAGGAAGCGGATTGACAGTAACCGTGACCGATGCCGTTGCTGTGCTGTTGCCACTTGTGATTGTCAGATTATATTGGGTAGTAACTTCGGGTATAACCACCGGATTGGGGAGGTTTGAAGTAAAGGAACCAGGGACAGAAGTCCAGGAATATACAAAGGAACCGGAACCACCGGTTACTTCGGCATTCAGCTGAACGCTTTCACCGGCACATACTATAGTCGGGCTGGCTGTTGCAACCGCGACCATGGGTACTCCGAAAGTAAATGAACCGATCCGTGTTTTCCAGTTCATCTCACTGGTAGAAGTATAATACTCCTGGGTGTACCAAAAAACTGAGTCCGCAGACGGATCAACAGACATCATGCTGTAATCACCCCAGCGCTCCCATGAGGAAGTCTGAGAACCACCACCGGCAACGATATCCTGCTCAGCAATAGTCATTTCACCTAACGGGTCATTGGCATGACGTCCGGTGAAACGGATTGACGGAAATAAGGAAGATGATGAGGCGGAGTACCCAAGCGCAATATCACCATAAGCGTTCATGGCAGCCGATCCCATCCAGCGATAGGTATCATCGGGCGAATAGGTCCCTTGCTGATAAACCTGCCAGCCTGACCCGGAATTCCTAAGCTCATACCAGCATACACCGGCATGGCCTGCAACATTCACTGTCTGGTTGGTTACCATTGTCTGGTAGGAACCGAAATTTCTGTATTGCAGGCGGTACATCAGTCTGCCTGAAAGCTCATCCAGTTTAACTGAAGTGTTTTTCTGCGGTATCCCGGAAATATTTGAACTGAATGATTGAACCGGGAGGGATACCAATTGGGTAAAAGTAGCATTTGACGGAGTGGTCCAGTCTGTGTCAAGTTTGTAGAGTACCAGCCTGTCAGGATTTCCATCACGGATATATCCAAACAAAGCCGGACTATCAGCAGGAGCCGGCTCGCCGTCACAGTCTGCCGGAAGAAAACTGTATGGGTCTGCTCCCGCCGAGGTTGTAAACAATATCATCGAGGCGGATGGGTCTCCAACCAGCATTTTATCACGTTCAAGCGCAGCTACTCCGGTTCCGTTATAATTGAGACTGCCTGAGGTGAATGAATTTACAGAAAGATAATATCCATCATGCCATACACCCAATTTTGGATAATCAGGCATATTGGTAAAGGTAAAAGCATACCGGTACCACGCTCCTGTAGGGTCACCGGTCTGCGATACAGCAATCATCTCGTAGAAAGGTCCATTTGGATAATTGGGTAATGCAAACTGGCTGGCTATCCAGCGGTCGGCCTGTTCATCATACAGCACAACCGGGTCGCCGTCGTTCGATCCGGACCAGGGTCCGGGAAAACCATTCCAGAGGGTCCTGATATCTACAGGACCGTAAACGACACTTCCGGTTTTATTCCAAATGGCAAATGATGAGTTCACCATTTGCATATAATGATTGGGTCCGACATCACCCTGAGTATCCGGAGGCAAAACAAAACTAAGATTACTTACACCATTCACGCTCAGAAGAAGTTCACTGCTTCGGTTTCCGTTACTGGTCTGAGCATTTATGTAATCTTCCGGGGTAGCTTCAGGCAATGGTAAATCTCTCATCTCGGGTGTACCGAGTTTGTTTTTTACAACGCCATCCTTCCAGCTCCTGTCACGTTTACCGGCAGCAATTACAGGTATGTCGCGCAATGGTGGTGACACATCAAAGTATACTGCCTTTGAAACTTCAGTGGGTGTGATGACTTCCTGCTGGGCCGACATTGTAATTGTCAATCCCAATACCAGGATAATGGTGGTTAAAATGTGTTTCATGGTTCTGAAATTTGTGTTCTCTCTCGTTATTCAATTATAAATCGGAATCTCCGCTGAAGCCTTGCTCTGAACAGATACAGACCGCTGTAATAGGGCACCAGGGTAGCAATGGCTATCAAACCGGCAAGTCCTTCTGATAAGAAGTTAGCAAAGATAATCAGTGCAATAATAAGAATTAAAAATGGTATCACATAACCAAAAACAACTGCCAGATTCCCGTTGGCTGCACTCAGGCTTACCTGAACTGTTTGCCCGGATGATACCTCAGGTGCGTCTGTTCTGTCAACTTCGATCAGCTTCTCACTCATTTCGGATGATGTGCATATCCCTTTGGTATGGCAGGTTGCACAGGCACTTACACTCAATATCCTGACATAGACTTTCCGGTCATCAATATGATCAACAATGCCGCTTTTTACAATACAATCAAATGATTCTGCCATTCCGAAAAATCCTGCGCTCTTTATCAGGGCGTTGACAAAGATACAGGCAAAACCTTTCCATTAAAAAAAATATGACCATTCATTGCAAAATCTGCAACAAATTTGCCCATCATTGTTGCTGAGACAGGGGCTGTATAATCCGGGAAAGCCTTTGACAGCATTTCAGTCTGCACAGCACCGAAAGCGAGACAATTCACTGAGATATTTGCGGGTTCAAGTTCTGCTGCAAGGCATTCAGTAAGCACGGCCAGGGCACCCTTGCTGGAACTGTAGACAGAAAGCCCCGGAAACTTAACACTTCCCTGAACGCCTCCCATGCTGCCGATATTCAGAATATGAGCCCCTTTATTAAAAAAGGGCATCAATGCCTGAATAAGCAGAAAAGGCCCTTTAAAATTTACATTGAAAACCTCGTCAATTTCTTCGGACCGGATCTTACCGATGGCCTTGTTTATCAGGTTACCGGCATTGTTCACTAGTACATCTACTTTGCCCAGTTGTCTGGAAATACGGAAGGCCAGATCGTTAAAATCGCCCTTCCCAAGATCAAAGGCAATGGGCTGGACGACGGTTTCCTGCCGCTGAATATTGCATTCGCCTGCCAGAGACTGGATTTTCATATTATTCCGCGAAATCACGATCAGCCTGTTTCCCGGCTTTGCCGCCAGAATCCTGGCAGTTTCGCATCCCACACCCGACGATGCACCTGTAATTACTATGTTCATAATCAGCTATCCCGTTCTCCTGCCATTGGCAGTATTGTTTCTGAATATTGTTAAAAAAGTGATTCCTGAAAACAACAAAATTTCTTCTTTCCCGTACATCATCCGCAACCCGCCAGTTGTGACCAATTTACTTCCTTGCTTATGCTGTTCCGCGCCCAACCTCTTCACATTGACTCACTCTTCTTCTTATTATTACTTTGCACCTTCCGACTCCCAATCCCACCTTCCAAATTCCTACTTCCTACTTTTTACTTTTTACTTTACAAATACTCTTCCCCATGCTGACTTCCTGTAAACGGAGCCACAGCCCTGTTATAAATACCATGCACCCAGGCAATGGCCATCCCATAATTGGTAACCGGGATACCGGCATCTACGGCTGGTTTGAGGCGGTTAATAATTTGCTTCCGGGTAATCATACAGCCGCCGCATTGAATGACCATGGCAAACCCGTGAATATCCAGGGGAATTTTGCTCAGACCGGCAACCACTTCATATTCAAGTTTTTTACCGGTAAAATTACCAAGCCAGCGGGGTATCTTTACCCGGCCGATGTCATCGCAGGAAACATGATGCGTGCACGATTCCAGAATCAGTATTCTGTCACCATCCTTAAGTTTGGAAATGTGTGGTGTTCCCTTCAGGTAATTCTGAAAATCACCCCGTTGGCGTGCCAGTAAAATGCTGAAACTGGTCAGCGGAATCTCTTTCGGAACTGAGGCATCGGCTTTCAGAAACACCTGACTGTCGGTAATCACCAAAGCCGGTCTGGGATTCATACGCCGGATAAAGTTGTCAATTTCACGTTCCTTGCAAACCACAGCTATTCCATCGTGGTCAAGAATATCGCGGATAGCCTGCACTTGCGGGAGTATCATCCGGCCTTCAGGCGCTTCAATATCGATCGGTGTTATCAACAAAACCACATCACCATAAGAGATCAGATCTCCCAGCAGTGAAGGGGAAGTATAAGCCGATTCCGGGATAAGCCTGTGCATAGCTCCGATTACCAGGTCCACTTCAGGTTTTGTCGTTGCACTGAGGTCAATGACCGGAACCTTAAACTTTTCGTTCAATTCCAGCTGAAGATCGGGTGTAATTGGGATCAGGTCACTTTTGTTATGAATGATCATGAATGGAACCGCCTTTTCCCGGAATTCATTAACAAGGTCATTCTCGGGATCGCCGAAGGTGTTATCAGTGATCATCAGGATAGCCAGATCGATGATTTTCAGGGCTTCACGGGTTTTGGTCACACGTTTGACTCCCAATTCACCGGTATCATCAATGCCTGCTGTATCTATAAGTATTACAGGTCCGATACCCGGAATCTCCACGGATTTCCTGACCGGATCTGTGGTTGTTCCGGCAACCTCGGATACAATGGCCAGATCCTGCCCGGTCAGGGCATTAATGAATGAGCTCTTTCCCTTATTCCTACGGCCGAATATTCCGATGTGTGGTTTGGTGTCTCTTCCTTTGGACATCTGTTTTATTTACTTTTTCATATGAATTATTCAGATTTTCTGAACTGAGAAAAGTATTTCCAATTTTCGAATCCGGCAAACAAAAGCCCTAGTATTCAAACACTGACCAACAATCTTCTACAACAAACCTCCGACATCTGACTTCCTAAATCAGAAATCAGAAATCATTTACCGAGTAGCCTGCCTTTAGCAGGTTCCCCGGTTGAAGTATCTCATTCATCTTCACCAAAGGAATCAACTGCAGTTCTTCATTGATCTCCAGTATACTTTTTCCGGTAGATTTCATCCGTTTCGCTACTTCACCGGCTTTGTGATAACCAATGTGAGGGCTCAAAGCTGTGGCAATAGCCGGGCTGTGCATCAGGCGTTCGAGGCTTACAGCAGTGTTGACCTCTATTCCCTTTACCATATTTTCAAGCATTGTCCTGCACGACCCGATCATAAGTTTGAGACTCTGGATCATGGCATGACCAATCAGAGGAAGGTAGGCATTCAGATCAAGGCATCCTTGTGCACACAGCCCGGAAATCAGGTTGTCATTGGCATAGACCTGATGCGATGAACTGATTACAAATTCAGGAATTACCGGATTTATCTTGCCTGGCATAACAGAACTTCCTACCTGCTGTTGCGGAAGCTTAATTCCTGCACCAGCGATATCTGAAGCGAGCAACCTGAGATCATTCACAATCTTTTCAAGGTTCACTGCATGGGCTTTAATAATGGCGTGAACTTCAACAAAGGCATCCAGATTGCTGGTTGTATCGCCCAGGTTTTCACCCCGGGTAACCGGTAATTTTGTCAGATGCTGCAATTGTTGAACAACTTCCATCACAAAATAGCGGGGAACCGCAATGGATGTTCCAATGGCACTGCCTCCCAGGTTCACTACTTTAATCCGTTCAAAACACTTCGAAACCCGCCACCAGTCGCGCGAAAGTGCGTCGCTGTAGTTTGAAAACAGCTTTCCGTAAGAGGATGGCACTGCTTCCTGCATCTGGGTGTAAGCCACCCTCAGCGAATCGCGGTAACGACCTTCCAGCACTTCAACTCCAGCCCTTAGTTCGTTGATGGCAGTTTCAAGGTCGTTCAGCAGAAACATCACAGCAACTTTCAGGGCAGTCGGCACCACATCGTTGGTACTCTGGAAAATATTGGCTTCTTCAGTAGGATCAATCAGATGATAATCACCCGGCTTATGGCCGAGTTTCAAAAGGGAAGCATTGGCAATGATTTCATTAACATTCATGTTGATGCTGGTTCCGGCTCCACCGCTCATTGCCGGAACTAAAAAATGTCCGGCATACTCCCCTTTACTCATTCCGGATGCCACCTGAATCATGGTTTCCAGGATTTCATCGGATACAAATCTGACCCCCGGAATCTTTTCCCCGTGTTTTTGCTTCAGTGCCCTGAAATAGGATGATGCAGTCATGTAACAGGCCTGCTTGACCAGTCCCATGGCCTGATACCATTCAATATAAAACGGGGAGCGATCGGGAAAGTTATCACAGGCACGGACGGTTTGAATCCCATAAAGTGCTTCTGACGGCACCTGCCTGCTGCCAAGGAAGTCGGTTTCGGTTCGTTGTTCCATGTTTCAAAAGTAACAATTTTTAGGAATTAACCGGATTTCACCGGAATCGATGAAAACAGATTATTACCTGATGCCGGTAAGCCTGGTTCATGCACGAGGAAAATCAGCAGACAACCTCCCCCGGAGGCCGGGCAAAACCGGGACCATCCTGGTTGTTGCATAGACATACTCAGCCGGAAAAAGCCTTTCATTTTCGTGCACTGTTCTAAATCCGGCCATTTTGCGCATTTAATAAAGGAAACCATTTTACAATCGTTCCCTGAAATGCACCGGTCTGTAAATTTTACCTAATTTTGATGCTGACAATGAGAAATATAAATTGATTTGCTGCAATTCACCCTATGAACGAAAAAGTATTCAGCATTGAATCGCATAATCCGCTTGAACTATTTGGTATTGGTGACCGGAATCTGAATGTTATTAAGGAACTGACCCCTAAATTGAAAATCATTGCTCGGGGTGAATTTATCAAGGTTATCGGTGAACCGGCCGAGATTTTAATTTTTGAGGAATTGTTTAACCTGATTCTCATACATTTTGAACGTTTTGGAAGTATAACCGAAAATGAAATCAGGCAACTGGCCGAACCCGGTGGTTCTAATGGCATGATAAAAGACAGCCCTCCCGATGTGTTGGTGCACGGAAGAAACGGGATGGTCATAAAAGCCAGGACACCCAATCAGATAAAGATCGTGGAAAGCATCGGTAAAAATGATATGGTTTTTGCCATAGGCCCTGCCGGTACCGGTAAAACCTATACTGCGGTTGCTCTGGCAGTTCGCGCCCTGAAAAACAGGGAAGTTAAGCGGATCATCCTTACCAGGCCGGCTGTTGAAGCGGGTGAAAATCTTGGATTTCTGCCCGGTGATATGAAAGAAAAACTTGATCCGTATATGCAGCCTTTATACGATGCACTGCGCGATATGCTTCCCCCTCAAAAACTTCTGACATACCTCGAAGACGGTACGATTGAAATAGCCCCGCTCGCTTTTATGCGTGGCCGTACCCTGGATAATGTTTTCGCGATCCTTGATGAAGCCCAGAATGCCACATCCAGCCAGTTAAAAATGTTTCTGACCCGAATGGGCCGCTCTGCGAAATTCTTTATAACCGGCGATATTACCCAGATTGACCTTCCGCGAAACCAGCAATCAGGCCTGGTACAGGCTACGAAAATTCTGAAGGATATTTCCGGTATTGATATTATTACCCTCGATGAAACGGATGTGATCAGGCATAAACTGGTCACAAAAATTATCGTAGCATACGAAAAGGAAGCTGACAAAACATAAAATATAAGGCGGTCACCATGCGGTCCGCCTTTAAAAAGATAATTCCTGATTCTACCTGCCGATGATTACTTTCCTCATCCCTGAACCTTTTCCGGAACAATACTTCAGGAAATAAACTCCGTTCGAAAGATGACTGACATCAAGCATTACAACCTGGTCTCCGGGTATTATATAATGAACAGGCAGAACAACTGCCCTGCCATCAACCGATAGCAAACTAAGTTCAACTTCAGTCACTTCACGATCCGAAAGCTCAACTCTGAGCCATTCATTTGCCGGATTGGGAAAACTTTTCACTTTAAGACTACCTGTACCCGGAAGATGATCATCAACGCCGGTGATGGTACTGGTATAGGATATTTCCCAACCCTGGCCCTGGATTTCATTGTTGGTAAAAAAAAGCAGATAGGCGACTGAAGAAGGTACAACGATCCCGGAAGGTAGCTGATTCCCTGAGTACACACCAATCAGGGTTTGTGAAATGTAATCGTATACCTTGACAACATCATTAACAGGCTCAGTATCAAGGCTATTGAAGGTCAGGGTTATGCTTGTGGCACCTTCCGGAGCAATTTTATATTTACAAACCGAATTGTTGTGGTACAATCGCCCGGCACTTCCATCTGTAAAGGTGCCTTCAGGCTCTGATAAAGTACTGATTCCCGAGCAGAAGGTAACAATGTCACTTGTGTAACGGGCCCGCCAGCCTGCACCCTGATTTCCTGATGTCATAAACTCAATGTACATTTTATCGCCGCTTGCATTAAGAACCGGAGGCATTGCGCTACCTGTAAAACTTCCGAGCAACGGAGAGCCGGTGTCCGGTCCGTCGTAAACATTCAATACATCAATTCCGGCAGTTACATCAAATTTATCAAAGATCAGCGTCAGATCCGAGATGGAATCTGCCGGTGCTATAAGCCAGCCACAGGAAAGTCCGGAGGAATAAGGATCCACAGGTCCACTCCCGTCTTCCAGGGTTCCGTTATGTCTGGTAAGCGTTGTTACGCCATTGCAGTAATATGGATAATTGTTGCCGGGTATAAAATTAACAATGGCGCCCTGACCTTCGGTGAAATTATTACCACCCGGATTCAGGTTATTCAGGTAGAAATAGCCGTTGTATGATCCGCTCCAACCCCAGTTAAAATGGAAATAATCCTCACCCTGGTATCCGTCAACATTGAATGCATGCCCGCCTGAACCAAAACCATGATAATACATTGGCCACCCATTGTCAAGGTTTTGCATAAGCAGTTCAGCCCATTCACTGTCGGAATAATCCTCTTTCAGTTCAAGTGAAATCTGACCACTGTATCCAAAATTATTTTCAAGTACCTGAACAGCATCCCAACTATACGCCCCCGAACCATTGGGTGAATACATCATATCAACGGCAACTCCACAATGGTATTGAATTTCAGCCATTTCATAATTATGCTCGCTGCCTATGCTATTGTTCATCTGATTGTAATCATAGCTGGCTTCACCAAAATTAACATACAGGTAACCATAGTCAGAATAATATCCATGCGATCCGATACCCTGCAGAGGATAGCGCCAATAATTAATAACCTGCGACATGGCTGTAGCAACACAACCTGACCACACATGGCCGCCCGGACCACCGGAATCCTCAGGACAGAGCTCATTGTACTTTGACCCCTGATCCCATGTTGAGGATAACAGCGGGCTCACCTGGGTAATACTGCGAACATTATTCTGAATATCAGGATTATAATACATCAGATCATCCCATTTTTGCTTTATCAACGCAGTAGCAGGTAAATTCCTTTCAACAATGTCACTTAGCTGCAACTGATATCCCTTTAACCAGGCTTCAAAAGCAGGAGGCATGTGTTCACCGGTATAGGCCATCTCCAATGAATAGCCAAGAACAGGTACAGAAGCATCCGTACCTGCAATCAGTACAAAACCCCCTGATCTGAAATTAACAGCATAAATATGAGCTGATCCGGCTTCGATCACTGCTATATCCGTCAGGCAGACTGAGGAATACTCAAGCGGTACGCTCAGATTCATCCGGCTGTGCATAAACGCCTTAGCTGCTTTGCCGGCATCTTCCCTGCTGATGGTATGACCTGTTACACTGAAAGCAAGTGCAATTGCCAATAAAATGAATCCTGTTTTCCTGAACATAATTTTCTGATTTTCAAGGTACAAAAATAATAAAAACTTTATTGGAAACAAAAAAAGGCTTTCTGAACGAAAGCCTTCGTAATCAATAAGGTTATGATGTTACTCAACGACCAGCCTTCGTGTGAGGCTGCCATTTTCGCTGCTGATGCGAAGCAGATAAACTCCGCTGCTCAGATTACCCAATTGAAGCATCTTGCTGACGAAACCTGCCTGCATCTGAGCAGTTTCAACGAAAACCTGATTCCCAAGCAAATTGAAAAGCGATATTTCTACCTTCGTTTGCTGGTTAAGATTGAACTTCACTTCTGTATATCCTGATGCCGGATTTGGATAAACCGCGAGATTACGGGCAAAATCCTTTTCAGTAGTCCCAACATTGGAAATGTAATACTCTGCATCGAACCCCTGATAGTTGTTGTATCCGTTGGTAGACAGGACGATCATCATCTGTCCGGTAGGTGATACAACAGCCCCGGGAATCGTATTACCTGTAAAATTTCCAATAAGCTGATTGGTTGGAATGGCATAAACTTTCAGAAAGTCTACATCAGTTTCCAGATCAAACGAAGAAAATATAAGGGTCAGATCTTTCGCACCATCACCGGGGTTTATTTTCCATTTACAGATCGAATTGTTATTGTAATTATAATCTCCACTGCCGTCAGAGAAAAAACCGGTAGGTTCGGTCAGGTTTGTTACGCTGTTGGTGCAATAAACCGGAAACACAGAGTTAAACTCAGCCTCGAAACCGGATCCTTCATTTGAACCATCCGTGAGGAGTTTTACCAACATCCTGTTGCCCGGTGATGTAACCTGAGCAGTAGAAGAATTCTGGCCATAGCTGGCCAGCAGCGGAGCTGTTTCACCGGAACCTGCATAAATTTTCACTGAATCACCAGCGGCAAGTTCAAAGCGGTTGAAATTAAGTGAAATACTTGTGACTGAATCAGTCGGAGCAATCAGCCAAGAACAGGTGCTGTTCGGCAGATAATTGGCAAGCGGTCCGCTTCGGTCTTCAAATATGCCAAGTGGTGAAGTAATTACATGCGAATCACACTGGTATGGGTAATTGGCAGGGTTGGGGAAAAAGTTCCTGACCATTGCCTGGTTGCTGGAGAAACCACCGACACTTGTCAGGGCAAAGAAACCATTCCCGGATCCACTCCAGCCAAAGTTGAAATGAAACAGCTTACCGGTGCCGGTTACCTGGTAGCCATCACATACAAAAGCATGACCGGCATCATCATTTGGGTCTTTTCCGCTGTAATAGAGCGGTTTCATTTCATCAATGCTTTGTATGATCATATTTTCCCATGCTGAATTGGTATAGGACATTTTCATAGCATACTGGGCTGTGGTTGAATAACCAAAGTAGTTCTTGATAGCCGCTGGTACATCATTACTAAAAGCACCTGACCCGTCGGGGCCATACTCCATCCTGACCGAAACACCACAATGATACTGGAGTTCAGCCACTGCATTCACTGCAACACCGCTGCCCGGAAGAACCGAATTCAACATGGCATCCCAGTTGTAATTAGTCTGACCAAAGTTAGCAGTCAGGTTTCCATAACCAGGGCAATTATAGGTAAGGCTGCCGCTTCCCTGCTCGGGATACCGGTAATATGCCATGATCATCGACATGGCTGTCGCAACACAGCCGGCATAAACATGACCACCCGGACCAGCTTCATCCTCAGGGCAGTAAGCATTGTAAGGGTAATCCTGATTCCACATTATGGCAAGCAATGGTTCAACGTCGCGATCCCCTTCAGGATTCAACCTTGCCGAGGTCATGTTGCTGTAATAATCCCACGCCTGAACCACACTGTTTTCAGCTAAAACACCATTCTGACGCCCAAATCCGATCTGATCGGCATACTCCTGTATGAAACTGCTGAAGGATTTATTTGAGCCACCGGCGGGAAAACTCCCTTCGACCGAATAACCAATAATCGGGGTGTAAATGTCGTCCGCTGCTACAATTACAAATCCGCCTGATACGATGTTAAAGGCATAAAAAGCAGGTTGTCCGTCGATTTCATGTACTTCGACAAGTTGGATATCAATGTCGTTGATGTTTACAGGAAAGCCTTTCTGCACCAATTGTTCATAAATGAAATTGCGGGCAACCTTGCCTGCATTATCCATCGTTACAATTCCTGCCAATACGTTAGTTGTCAGCAATATAGAAAGTAAAAAGCCCAGTAATTTTCCGAATTTCATGATTAAAATTTTATGTTTGTGATTTGCCACGGCGCCAAAAGTAAAAAAAAATGCTTTAACTTATTCAGCTAAAGCATTAATTATTAAGGCCGGAAAATTATCTGATTACAAAGCGCTGATTAAGCCTTTGTTTCCCATTTTTAACAGAAATCACATAGATGCCTGAAGGTAAATGCGACAAGTCAAGTTTTTGTGATAAGGTTCCATTCGCTGTCAGGCGCTGAGCATGGTAAACGATATTTCCCAGGAGCGAAATTACACTCAGATCAACCTCGCCTTTTAAATTACCGACAGTCAGCGTAATCTCACCGTTTGAAGGGTTCGGGTATACATTCAGATCCGCTTTATCAGCGTTCTTTTTTTCAACCGAAGTAGTATTGATAATACTGACATTATCGACAAACACATTGTCTCCCTCACCCTGGATATGGTAAGAGAAACGGTTACAGGCCTGTAAAGTGATGTCAAAAATTGAGCCGGCATAGGCAGTCAGGTCGAAAGTAAGCCTTTGCCATGGATCTGCCCCTGCGGTAACCGGGTTAAAATCCATAATACCATTATCATCCGGGACCTGAGAGCCGTTTACCAATACCCTGAACCATGAATATCTGGGTCCGAGGCTGTAAGTTTGACGCAAATCAAATTCAATTGCAACATTTTCCATCCCTGTAGCATCAACTCCGCAGATATAAGCCTCTGCCTGGAACTGCCTGTTTTCAACCCATGCCTGATCAGGCGTACCGGCAGTAGGGCTGCCCTTCCAGCCGGTAGGGACCGGATCACCATGGAAATGGATGCTTTTGGCACTCTGGTTGGCAGAGCGGGAATCGACAGCTGATTGCGATTTTATGGTATCCCATAGAGTGAAATATCCGGTTGTCCCATCTTCCAGGTCAATGGTGTATGAAGGAACTGCCCCAGTTGAATGAATGAAGTCGGTATAACTCATTGAAGCGACGCCATTGGCATTCCAGGCAGAAATGTTTATCGAATATGGACCCGGAACCATGAACTTCACTTCAGGGTTTTGTGAATTCAGGGTAGTACCGTTGACAAGTTCATAGGATGAAGGGGAAATACTCCATTCCCATGAGGTCGGAGCATATAAGGACTGGTCATAAAGCGTGATCGGGCTGCCGAGGCACGGAATGGAATCGGAGGCAGCTATCATGATATAAGGAACCGGTGTTTCAGTGACGGTAATGTAATCGGGGTAAACGATGGTATTGGTGCCATAGTCGTTGGATACGGTTAATGAAACATCGTAAACACCTGGAGTGGAATACCTGACAGGTGCGGGACTCTGGCTGTTTGATGATGCAGGGTTACCACCCTCAAATGTCCACGCCCATTCCGAAGGTGCTCCCGTTGAAAGGTCAGTGAATAAAATGCCGCTACCACCCGGAAGAATATAAGTAATTTCGGTTGTAAAGTCAGCTGTTGGTTGATAGGGTGTGTGCAGGGCAGCCTGATAGGCGTTGATTCTTCCGGCACCAAGCATTCCTGTGTAATCAGGATTCAGGGGATAGATATCATCCGATGTAGTCTTGAGAATGTCTTCCACCTCTTCGGGCGAAAGCAGCGGATTTATTGAAAGTATGAGCCCGGCAAGGCCGGCTACCATAGGCGAAGCCATGGAAGTACCTGACATCAGGTCATAATTTCCGAATGTAGCGCTGTTAAAGGTAGTACTCAATAAACCAGAGGGTCCCGATGTGGCGTAACCTCCGGGTGCACAAACGTCAACGGAAGTAGCAAAATTCGAAAAATCGCTTTTCAGGTCATCTGAATCTGTTGAGGCTACGGATATTACATTGGTATAGCCAGAAGGATAATGGGGTGTACTTACATTATCGTTACCGGCTGCAGCCACGAGTACTACACCCATGTTATGAATCGCGTTGATAGTGTTCTGATTGGTCTGTGAGTAACCCGGGCCACCCCACGACATATTGATTACATCTGCTCCATTATTGGCTGCCCATTGAATTCCGGGATATCCATAAATACCATTGGCATTGGTGTTGGCAGCTGCCTTCACAGCGATTATGCTCACGTTAAAACCGACAGATGCAATACCAATACCGTTATCACTTGTTCCTGCTGATAAGCCAGCGCAATGTGTACCATGCGACCAATCCAGCGGATCTCCGGAAGCCGGAGGATTGGCACTGTTTGTATTATAGTAGGTATCCCGCTGAGCAACAATTTTTCCTGCCAGATCAGGGTGATCAACCCAAACCGCATTATCTACAATAGCCACCCTGATTTCGGACGATCCTTTGGAAATGTCCCAGGCAAGGTCGGCCTGAATACGGTCCAAATGCCAGTTCCAGTTCTGAGGGCCGTTGTAGAGCGTATAAAGACTGTCATTGGGAACATAATCGATTCTGTCATAAGGCACTTTTTCTACATACTCAAGCTCAGTAACCTGGTTCAGACGTTCTATGATCCTGTCAATCTTGTCAAAATCGTCAAACTCCAGCATCAGTGTCCGCAAAAGTTTTGAATCATTATTCACATTGAATGGCCTCGACAGTTCCTTTAATCTGAATTCAGCATTCAGCGCAGAAATAAAAGGAATGCTGTTAATATCAACTGTGTTATCAGCCTTCACAGAAAAGTGAATGGCTGCATTGTCTTTGTACTTAAAATATATTCTTCCATCCTGATAATCTGAAAGATAAGTTTGTGCAAAAGAGATTAACCCCAGTATCGAAAAGGCAATGGAGAAAAGCAGGTCTTTCCTGAAAAAAAGTCCTGAAAAGCAGTGAAATCGTTTTCATATTAAGTTATGATTGGGTTGAATAATAAACACAAATTTAAAGGTTTTGTCGCGGGCAACGATAGAATTATTGAGCCCTGACATCAGCCCGGAACAGTTTAATTCATAAATGCTGGTAGACACCGGGATGACACATGGGTCCGGTCCATCTCAGATACAAAGATACAAAGGATAATAATTAATTGATATAATGTAATTAAATCATTTTATTCCAGGCCCTTCTGTCACATTCATTGTTTTTTCTGAAATGCCCGTCCTGTAAGGCGGCGAAATGAACATTGAATCCGGTGAGCAGTTTGGAAAAGGAAAAGCCAAATTCACTGACAGAATGTTTCATGGCTTCCGGTGAATTGCATCAATTTCCGGGTCAGTGTTTACCCGTGTAAGTGATTTATTGCTTCACCGGGATATCGCAACTCCGGTTGAATAAAAACAGGCGCCGCAAAGTCCGGAGAATAGAGCAAAACCTTCGCCGGTTTCCCCTTTCCGAAACCAACCGGATACGGCAAAAAAAAAGATGTAACAATGACTGCAACTGTTTTACTAACTTTGTGCCGTTCAACAGGTGATTATCGCTGTTTGACTCAGATTTAACATTTTAATTCCGACATATTATGGCTTCAGGAATTCTGATTACCAATATCAGCAAACTGGCAGGCATTGATACAGATAATTTATTGTTCAAGGCTGGCGCTGAAATGTCACATATCGAAACCATCGATCACGCCTATCTCCTGATTGAGGATGGGAAGATCAAAGCATTCGGACCTGACACTCAGGATCTGGAGCAGAACCCTGAACTTGAAGATTTCAAGATCATAAATGCCAGGGGTGGAATGGTATTTCCTTCATTCTGTGATTCTCACACCCATCTGGTATATGCAGGCAGCCGCGAGATTGAATATGTTGATAAAATCAAAGGCCTTTCTTATGAAGAGATTGCCAGACGTGGAGGAGGTATCCTCAATTCGTCAAAACGGTTGCATGATATGCACGAAGATGAACTGGTTGAACAGGCACTGTCGCGGTTGAATGAGATTATTTCATTTGGCACCGGAGCTGTCGAGATAAAAAGCGGGTATGGATTGAATACCGAAGATGAACTTAAAATGCTGAGGGTTATCCGCAAACTTCAGGCAATCAGCCCGCTAACCATCAGGGCAACATTTATGGGCGCTCATGCTGTGCCAGAAGAATACAAAGGCAGACAGGAAGAATATGTTGATCTGGTCATCAATGAAATGATTCCGGTAGTTGCTGCCGGCCATATGGCTGATTTTATTGATGTTTTCTGTGACCGCGGATTTTTTACCCCCGAAGAGACAGAAAGAATATTAATGGCAGGCATAAAGTACGGAATGAAACCTAAAATTCATGCAAACGAACTGGACTATTCAGGTGGTATACAGGTAGGGGTGAAATATGACGCTTTGACGGTTGATCACCTGGAATACACGGGAGACGAGGAAATTGAAGCCCTTCTGGGTACGGAAACCATGCCCACCCTTTTACCGGGTGCTGCTTTTTTTCTGAATATGGTTCATGCCCCTGCACGTAAAATGATTGATGCCGGTCTTCCCCTGGCGCTGGCCAGTGATTTTAATCCCGGCTCCTCCCCTTCCGGAAATATGCAACTGGTACTTTCGATGGGTAGTATCATGTTCCGGATGACACCTGCAGAAACCATCAATGCCTGTACACTCAACGGGGCCTATGCCATGGGCTTGAGTGATGAACTGGGAAGTATCACCGTCGGCAAAACAGCCAATGTATTCATAACCAAACCGATGCCATCTATTGAATATATGCCGTATGCTTATGGCAGCAATAAGGTTGAGACTGTTATCCTGAACGGAAACCTCATCAGCCTCGGGTAACGGTGAATCAGCAATATGCATGGCCGGATGAATGACGACATAAACTGAAGATACATGATTTCAGGTCTGGGTATCTGGATATCTGCAGTGAAGTGATGTACTTTCTGGTAAAATTTTATTATTGAAGATTTGAATGTTGAAAAAGCTGTAGTAATCGGTTGTTTCCCGGATACACCAGGGTGATACTGAATCGGAAAATACAGTTATCCTGTAGTTTTTGCAATGAACAGGATCCTTGTTCCGGAATCCTGGAAATAACATAATTCCGGCAGGATTCTTCAACCTGGAAAATCATAGATTACGGGAATAACAATGGTTAATGAGCAGAAAATGACTGGACAGATCAACAATTAGAAAAATAAAACACTTGTCAATGAAACAAATCATCGAATGCGTTCCCAATTTCAGCGAAGGACGCGATATGGCTGTTATTCAGCAGATTACTGATCAGATTAAAACCGTTGAAGGGGTGATGTTACTGGATGTAGATCCGGGGGCTGCAACCAACCGTACGGTGGTGACGATTGCAGGAGACCCGGAGCAGGTAATTGAAGCGGCCTTCAGGGCAGTGAAGAAGGCTATGGAAGTAATTGATATGAGCAGGCATTCAGGAGCACACCCCAGATTTGGTGCTACCGATGTCTGTCCATTGGTTCCCATTGCCAACATAAGCATGGAAGAAACAGTGGAATATGCTCACCGGTTGGGTGAACGGATTGGTAAAGAGTTGGGCATTCCGGTTTATTGTTATGAAAATGCAGCTAAAATTACTGAGCGCCGAAATCTGGCAAACTGCCGTTCGGGTGAATACGAAGGATTAACAAAAAAGCTTTCTGATCCTGCATGGAAGCCCGATTTCGGCCCGTCTGTATTTTTACCAAAAACCGGAGCAATCGCTGTCGGAGCCCGTGATTTCCTTGTGGCTTATAATATCAACCTGAATACAACCTCTACCCGCAGGGCAAATGCTGTTGCTTTTGATATACGGGAAAAGGGGCGACCTATGCGTGAAGGCAACCAGGTGACAGGCAAAATCATGAAAGATGATAAAGGAAACCCGGTCAATATCCCCGGTTCCCTAAAGGCCTGCAAGGCCATCGGGTGGTTCATAGAAGAATATGGTATTGCCCAGGTGTCGATTAACCTCACCAATATCAGCATTACTCCGGTTCATGTTGCCTTTGAAGAATCGTGCCTGAAAGCCGGGGAACGCGGCATGCGTGTTACAGGATCAGAGTTGGTAGGCCTTGCTCCGTTGAAGGTTTTTACAGATGCAGGTAAATATTTCCTTAAAAAACAGAACAGATCTGTCGGGGTTTCTGAAGCCGAACTTATCAAAATAGCCGTGAAATCGATGGGCCTCGACGACCTGAAGCCATTCAGTCCTGAAGAAAAGATCATTGAGTATGTTTTAAGGGACAAAACCGGTAAAAAGCTGATGGATATGACATGTACCGCCTTTGCGGATGAAACTGCTTCAGAGTCTCCGGCTCCGGGTGGAGGTTCAATTTCGGCTTACATGGGAGCGCTCGGCGTCTCGCTGGGCACCATGGTTGCCAACCTTTCATCCCATAAGCCGGGCTGGGACGAGCGTTGGGAAGAGTTTTCCGTCTGGGCCGAAAAAGGACAAGGGATCAAGGACGAACTTCTGCACCTCGTTGATGAAGATACCAGGGCGTTCAATAAAATCATGGATGCTTTCGGACTTCCCAAAGGAAATGATGGTGAGAAAGCTGCACGTACTACAGCCATTCAGGATGCTACAAAATATGCCATCGAAATCCCTTTCAGGGTCATGAAAAAATCATTCGATGCGCTCGAAATCCTGAAAGCTATGGCCGAAACCGGTAATCCCAACTCGGTGTCAGACGCCGGCGTGGGTGCTCTGGCTGTAAGATCGGCTGTAATGGGCGCTTTCCTGAATGTAAAAATCAATGCTTCCGGATTGAACGATAAAACATTTGTGGATGCCGTGATGAAGGAAGGCGCTGAAATAGAACAAAAAACCTGTGAAACCGAAAAACAGATTCTGGAAATAGTGAATCAGAAAATCAATGGCTGATGTCAATAATCAATGTCAACCATGCCACAGGTAGTTCCCTGTAACCTCTTTTTGAAAAGCAATTCACTATGACACAAGAACTGGTAACCGTTGCATTATTATACTTCATGTCATTTTTCTCCATTATCAATCCATTGGGGGTGATGCCGGTGTTTATGACAATGACCTCTGATATCTCTGAAAAGCAGCGAAGGAGGACTGCGGTAAAGGCCGTAATTACGGCTTTTATTACACTGATGCTTTTCGCATTCGGCGGACAACTGATGTTCAGGTTTTTTGGTATTTCCGTTAACAGTTTCAGGGTTGTTGGTGGGATCATCTTCTTTATCATGGGCTTCGATATGTTACAGGCCAGGGTCAGTAAGATTAAAATGGATGATGAAATGGTCAGGAAATATGTCGACGACATTTCAGTTACACCCCTGGGAATTCCTATGATTGCAGGTCCGGGCGCTATCACCAATTCAATTGTTTTAATGGAAGACAGCACATCCTATGAGTTGAAACTGATTCTGATTCTTTCGATTGTTGCAACACTGCTGATAACATTGGTAGTATTGATTGGTGCCGGGAAACTGATTAACTTTCTGGGCGAAACAGGGAATAAGATAATGATGAAACTGATGGGTCTTATCGTCATGGTGATTGCTGTTGAGTTCTTTTTCGCCGGATTAAAACCGATCCTGCAATCCATTTTCAATATTACACCTGTGTAGGGCTCCGGTTTTTATCTGAGCGTTTTGTTGAATAATAACATTCCGGGCTGTACCTTTCGGCAGGATACTGCAAAGTCATGGTTGAGTAAGGTTGAACAGAAACATCAGTCAGCCGTAACCAGCAATATATCAAAACTGAAATTAAAAACATCGCCGGTTAACCGGTAACACACATTGAGCTCTGTCTACAACCCCTACAACCTCTGTTTTGCAGACTTTCAACTGAACGGTGGTCAGTTTGATCACCCCAGTTTGCTGCACGGAATCATGCATACCTACAGGGTAATGATCCATACGCTAAGGCTGGGTTTGCTTACAGGATACATCCATGAAGCACGGCTTGCTTTTTTTGCCGCCTACATTCATGATATGGCCCGAAAGCACGATGGTTATTGCACCCGCCACGGTGCCGATGCTGCAAATCTTAAATTACCGCTTTACCATGATCTTTTTGTCAGAAACGAAACAACATTACCGGAACTGCTAATTATCGGAAAGGCATGTATGATGCACTCCCTCAGCACTGAGTTGCCATTGAATGATCCCGACCGGATCCCTGTAGCCATCCTGAAGGATGCTGATGCCCTCGACAGAATCAGGCTTGGTGCCAACGACCTTGATCCTGCATTTCTCAGGTTAAAGGAATCACACGCATGCATTCCATTTAGTCAGCAGCTTTATTTTCATTCAACTGGTTTGGAACCTGATACCTTTGAAAACATAATGAATCTGTCTGATGAATTATTGAATTTGTAACACTCTGATATATAATTTTATATAGTCATGTTTGTAATTTTGTCCTGCTAAAAATAAAGGCTAAAGATTAATACAGTACCTTTGCAAAATCAAGCATCACTATTCAGTTGTTTTAATTGCTAAAACAGCTGATCTTGCGGTTTGCCTGTATAGAAATATTAGGTGAACCATTTTTTTTGTCAAACATGATAACAGTATAATGCACAAACAGATTTATTCAATCATATCAGGTACAGGTAGTTACCTTCCCACAAAACATGTTGTAAATGCCGACTTTCTCAACCGGACTTTCTATGAATCTACGGGAGAAAGAATCAACAGGTCGAATGAAGACATTATCTCAAAATTTCAGCAGATCACCGGGATTGACGAACGCAGGTATATTGAAGATGAATACGTGAGTTCTGACATTGCTTTTTTTGCTGCTGAGAAGGCCATAGCAAATGCCGGCATTGATAAAGAAGAGCTGGACTATATAATTGTAGCCCACAATTTCGGCGATGTTAAACATGGCAGTACCCGGGTGGATTTAGTTCCGGCACTGGCGGCTCGTGTCAAAAATAAACTTGGCATTCTCAATCCGTTTACTGTAGCCTATGATCTGCCTTTCGGTTGCCCGGGATGGCTTCAGGCCATGATTCAGGCCAATTACTATATAAAGTCCGGGGATGCAAAAAAAATACTGGTCATTGGTTCTGAAACCCTTTCGCGCGTTAGTGATCCACACGACCGTGACAGTATGATCTATTCTGACGGAGCCGGTGCCGTTGTATTAAGTGCCGTAGAGAGTGAGGATCCTGTTGGAATTCTGACCCATGTTACACGGACCGATACCTTTGAGCAGGTGTTTTTTCTCAGGATGGACAAATCGTTCAGTCCCGGGAAGGACGAAGAGCTCTACCTTAAAATGAACGGCCGTAAACTCTATGAGTATGCTTTGAAGACTGTTCCTGCCGCTATAAAAATGGCCATCGATAAAAGCGGACTCCCGATAACAGACATCGAACGCATTCTGATTCACCAGGCCAATGAAAAAATGGACGATGCCATTGTAAACAGGCTTTATGAATTGTATGGTGTGAAAGACCGTCCTGAATTCTCAATGCCGATGACCATCTCCTGGCTTGGGAATAACTCAGTGGCAACCCTGCCGATTTTGTTCGACCTGATTGTTAATCAGCAGGTAGACAACCACCTGCTGAATCCCGGCGATCATTTCGTGTTTGCTTCTGTAGGTGCCGGCATGCATGTGAATGCAATGGTTTATAAGATGCCTGGCTGAACGCCTGAATTAAGAAACTTTTCCTGAAGTGTTCCCCACCAGCTGAACGATAAGTTCCCGAAATGGGAATCAGAATCTTGCAATGTCAATTTTTACACTCTTCTTTTTAATTGGCTCATCCTGTACAAGACTGAGCATTTTCTGGCAGATTTCCCTTTTCACTGCTGCAAAAGAAGCATAGTCCAGTACTTCAATCTTACCCAGTCCATCTTTGGGCAGGTGCCCCTTTTGCATCAGAAAGCCTGCAACATCGCCCCTGCTGATTTTATCTTTTTTGCCTGCCCCGATGTAAATGGTTTCCCACAAGGGTTCTTCCGGCAGGCTGACGGCATCTGAAACATCCACAAACAGCAGTTCACCCCGGATGAAAGAAGGAATAAAATCATTTTGTGCCATTACCAGCCAGGCTGTTCCCGATGCATGCATCCTTGCTGTACGTCCGTTACGGTGAGTCCAGGCATTTTCGGTAGCCGGGAACTGATAATGGATTACATGCCTGATCTCCGGAATATCAAGCCCGCGGGAAGCCAGATCCGTGGTAAGCAGCAGGTGGTGAGTACCGTTTCTGAAGCGGATCAGTGCCAGCTCGCGTTCCTCCTGTTCAAGTCCGCCATGATAAATCCCATGCCTGATATGCTTATCCGACAATAACCCGCTTACCCTTTCCACCGTTTCACGATGATTGCAGAAGACCAGGCAGGCTTCATTCCCGATATGACAAATCAGATGAAACAGCGCTTCCAGCTTATCCGTACCATCAGCCTTTACAGCAGACAGGTTCAGCCTTTGAGGAGTTGCATCTACCGTAAAATCAAGCACTTCCGGATTGCAGATCCCAGTGAATTCCGGAATTGTATTTAGATTGGTGGCTGATGTAAGCACTCTGGAAGCAATCATTTCAAGTCTAGAGGTAATAAACTCCATCTCTCCCTGAAAACCAAATTCGAGTGATTTATCGAATTCATCAAGAACAAGCGTTGTGACAGAACTTGTATCAAAACTGGATCTTCTGATGTGATCGGCGACCCTGCCGGGTGTACCTATCAGCAGGGCCGGGGGCTCTTTCAGGTTATTTCTTTCTGTTGACACAGGGTGCCCGCCATAACAGGTATTAACCTTAAAACCACTCTGTAACTGCTTGAATACCTGCTCAATCTGCAATGCCAGTTCGCGGGATGGCGCAAGGATAAGAGCCTGAACACCCGCTTGTCCGGGCACGAGCATTTTTATCAGGGGAAGTAAAAAAGCCAGGGTCTTACCGGAACCGGTGGGCGACAATAACACAATGTCAGCCCCGGGCCGGATCGCTTTAACAGCAGCTTCCTGCATAGGTTTAAGCTGGCTGATGCCCAGGCGACCAAGATAGGATTTGAACATATTGCAATTTTAGACGGCAAAGGTAGTCCGATTCGCCATATCAAACGAAAAAGTTTCAGGGTACAGGGTTTCAGGTTTGCCCGCCAGTGGCGGGGTTTAAGGATTTCAGAGGAATCGTGCCTCAAAAATACAGGGTCGGAGGATTTTTATCGTGAGAATGGCAACCAAAAAAAGGGATCAGGTAAAGAAGGCATTCAACTGAAAAGGAAGGGTAATGAGGTACTACATAAACAGTTTCAGCAGGTAATAAACCCCGGCAGCCAGCACCATCGAAACAGGGATGGTCAGTATCCATGCCCAGAGCAGGTTGATGGTGATACCCCACCGTACCGCGCTTACTCTTTTGGTCAGTCCGACACCCATGATGGCTCCGGTAATGGTATGTGTGGTACTCACAGGAATTCCGAAGGCCTCAGTTCCGAAAAGAAGCATAGCGCCGGCACCTTCGGCAGCCACTCCCTCAAACGGGGTAATTTTGGTAATCTTACTGCCCATGGTTTTCACAATGCACCATCCACCCATCAGAGTGCCGGCACTGATGGCCGTATAACAACCCAGAATAATCCAATGGGGAATATCATGAATTTTGCCGTCCACCATTTCGATCTGTGCCCAATGAGGAATCATGGCAGGATCAACACCATTGAAATAGACCAGCAAGGCTGCTGCAATAATACCCATTACCTTCTGGGCATCGTTACCACCGTGCCCGAGACTGAAAAGCGCAGATGACAGCAACTGGAGGCTCTTAAACCATTTATGAAGCCTGGCTGGGTTTCCCCATCGGGTGATATGCAGTATAACCACTGACAGGAAATAGGACATGATCATTCCCAGTAACGGGGCCAGAAATATGAATGAAACGATTTTGAGCACTTTACCATAATGAACCACATCAATACCACCGGTATGGGCAATGGCTGCACCTGCAAAACCACCAACCAGTGTATGCGATGAACTTGAAGGAATACCCAGGTACCACGTAAGCAGATTCCAGACTATGGAGGCAATGAGTCCGGCAAGAATTACATTCAGGGTAATGGCACTGGTATCAACGGTTTTTGCTATGGTATCGGCAACATGCAGATTAAAAACAAGGTATGCAACAAAATTAAAAAAAGCAGCCCAGAGAACTGCCTGAAAAGGGGACAAAACCTTGGTGGATACAACAGTGGCTATGGAGTTGGCTGCATCGTGAAACCCGTTGATCAGATCAAACCCAAATGCCAGAATAATGATTACTATCAGTAAAACAAAACTAAATTCCATAATGAATAGCGTTATGCATATTTAACCAGGATGGTATTCAGAACATCGGCCACATCTTCACAACGATCCATCGCTTTTTCGAGTGAGTTAAGAACATCACGCTTTTTTATCAGATTGATTGCATTGGTTTCATGATCAAAAATTTCCGATAAATAAGAAAAATTAAGGTCATCTGATTCATTCTCAAGTTCACCGATCCTGATGCAATGATTCTTGTAATTCGCTATATCATTGATTTTATTCAGGCCTTTAACCACCGCATCAATCTCCAGGGAAGCCTCACAAACAAGTCTGGCCATTTGATGGAAAACCGGTGGAATCTCGACCAGTTTGTATAACTGAATTCTTTTTGCTGAGGTATTCACAAGATCCACCACATTATCTATCCTGTTGGCCAGTTTCTGAATATCCTCCCGGTCGAACGGAGTAATAAAAGTGGCGTTCAGTTCGTCATAAATGGTAACAGTAATCTTATCACCGATCTTTTCGAATTTCTTAACATTCTTAACATGTTCATTCCTTTGTTCTTCATCAGTGCAGTTCAATAATTTCTGAAATTCAAGGCTGCAGTTGACAAGATTAGCAGAGGCTTCGGTAAAGAGAGGAAAAAACTTCCTGTCCTTGGGGATCAGGAACTGAAAAATCTTGTCAAGTTTCATTGAAAATACTAATTTGAATGATTATTATTTCTGGTCGAATATTTCTTGTAATAAGATCAGGTTATGAAAATGGTTGCAAAAGTAGAAGGTTATTAAGTGACATTTATGCTGCAATGTTAAGTAATTGTTAAGTCTTGATTAATAAAAAATTTGTCCGGAAAGCGTTTCTATACATAAATCAATTCATTTCCAGCGAATTATCAATAAATATTAAAGCAATCACTGTAATTTGAATACAAACCCATTCTGATTACCTTTGTTGTTATTGAAATTCAAACATATTTCATTTGCCGATGCCGTTTATTGACAGCACAATACTTATACTGACCATACTGGGCTCATTAACCCTGTTCCTTTACGGAATGAAGCTGATGAGCGAATCCTTGCAGAAGATCGGGGGCAGTAGTCTGCGTGGCATATTCTCCTTTATGGCTTCAACACGGGCCAGAGCCATCGTTTCCGGTCTGGTGGTCACCGCCGTAATACAGTCATCGACCACCGTTACAGTAATGTTGGTCAGCTTTACCAATGCCGGATTTCTGACCCTTACACAGGCACTTGGACTAATGATGGGTGCCAATATAGGAACCACCATAACTGCATGGCTGGTAAGTTATTTTGGCTTCCAGTTCGACCTCTCTGTAATACTGTTGCCGGTATTGGGACTGACCTTACCCCTGCTTTTTTTCCCTTCAGCCGGAAAAAGGTCCATTGGCGAATTTCTTGTCGGCTTTGCAATACTATTTCTGGGACTTCAGTTCCTGAAGAATTCCCTACCTGATATTTCCGGTAATTCCAGTTTGCTGGGTATGATTTCCGGTATTTCGGATTATGGATTAGGATCAGCTTTATTGTTTGCGCTTGCAGGAATCATGATTACTGTGATCGTCCGGGCTTCAAGCGCAACCATTGCCCTGACAATGGTAATGTGCCACAATGGATGGATCACTTATGAAGATGCAGCAGCCATGGTGCTTGGCGAAAACATTGGTACCACACTCACCGCCAACATTGCAGCCGTTGTTGCAAACCGTTCTGCAAAAAGACTAGCCCTGGGACATACATTGTTTAATGTTTCCGGTACCATGCTGGTCCTTATCTTTTTCTCATTCTTCGTTGGCTTATCAGCCGATGCAGCCCGGGCCTTCACTGGGATTTCCCCTCTTGATGATGTTGCTTCCGTACCCGTGGGTCTTTCTGTTTTTCATTCCGGATTCAACCTGCTGAATACGTTACTGCTTGCCGGATTTGTACCCTATTTCAGGAAATTGCTTGAATTTCTTATTCCACTGAAAACCAATGAGAAAAAGAATTTCAGTCTGAAATATATCAGTCCCGGATACCTTAGCCTGAGTGAAATGTCTTTGTTGCAGGCCCGTGAAGAGATCCATAATTTCGGAAAGCATGTCGCCTTTATGTTCAGCCTGATCCCGGAATATCTGATCGAAAAACATGAAAAGAAATACCTGAAACTAAAGAAACGCATCTATAAAAGTGAGAATCAGGCCGATGAAATGGAAGCTGAAATACGCCATTACCTTACCCGGACTGCGGAACAGGACCTTACCGAGTCCGGTTCAAGGAAGATCAGTTCTATGCTGAAAATCATTGATGACCTTGAAAGCATGGCCGACCAGTGCATGCAGATGGAACGGACCATAAACCGGAAAAATGCTGAAAATGAATGGTTTACCCAAGGAATGCGGGAAGATATCAATAGTATGTTTTTACTTATCAGGGAGGCACTTGATAATATGAACCTGAACCTTTCACAGGAATACAGGCCGGGAATCCTTGCCAAAGCATCGGAAACTGAGCTAAGAATAAATGAACTACGCGATCAGCTGTTATCTGTAAACAACCTGAGGGTTGAATCCGGTGAATCCACCTATCAGAAAGCCTCAATTTTTACAAACCTGGTCAGCCAGTGCGAGAAACTGGGCGATCACATCATCAATGTTAATCAGGCGATCGCAAGTAATTCCAGGTAATGCTCCGATTTAACAGTAACTTAACATTGGTTTGATGCCTATTTCTGTAAGCTCCTTACTTTTACCAATGAGTAGAATCAACGGTTCGTCATGGATAATATATACCTGGTATTTGTAATTGTTCTATTTATACTGGCCATTTCAGACCTTATTGTCGGGGTAACCAACGACGCGGTCAATTTCCTTAATTCGGCGATCGGTGCAAAAGCCGCTTCCTTTAAAATGGTAATGCTGGTTGCCAGCATAGGTGTGCTGGTGGGTGCTACCTTTTCGAGCGGACTGATGGAAATTGCCCGCAAGGGACTGTTCTTTCCGGCGCAGTTCAGCTATGCTGAAGTACTGATTATCTTTATGGCTGTGATGATAACCGATGTTATCCTGCTTGATCTTTTCAACACTTTCGGACTGCCTACCTCCACCACTGTCTCTATTGTTTTTGAGCTTTTGGGAGCATCTGTGGCCGTTGCTATTATAAAAATCACAGGTTCCGATCAAACCATGCAGGACATTGGCCAATACATCAATGCGGCCAAAGCGCTGGCCATCATTACAGCCATCCTCGTTTCAGTTGCCCTGGCATTCAGCCTGGGAGCACTGGTTCAGTATATCACCCGTGTTCTTTTTACTTTTAACCTGAGATACAACCTGAAATACTATGCTGCGATCTGGGGAGGCTTTTCAATTACAGGCATCTTCTATTTCATCGTTATCAAAGGAGCCAAAGGGGCTTCATTTATGACAGCCGGTGCCATTGAATATATTGAATCAAACACAGGCACTATTCTACTTTTCAGCTTTATCGGGTGTACCCTGCTGCTTCAGTTGTGCATGCTTCTGTTCCGGTTGAATGTACTTAAACTGACCGTCTTTACCGGCACTTTCGCCCTTGCCCTTGCTTTTGCAGGAAACGACCTGGTTAACTTTATAGGTGTTCCTCTTGCCGGTTTCGAAGCCTACAGAATATTTAATGCTACTCCTGGTGCCGACCCGCATACCTTCATGATGACGGCACTGGCCAACGATGTAAAAACTGAAACCTGGATGCTGCTCATTGCCGGTTTGGTCATGTCAACAACATTATGGACATCTAAAAAAGCGCGTACAGTGATTGAAACTTCCGTAGATCTGGGCCGGCAGGGCGAAGGCAGTGAGCGGTTCAACTCATCCATACTTTCGCGAAATATCGTCAGGGGAACCCGAAACATGGCTTCCGCCATCAGTGGTATTATCCCTGAGAAAATGAGTTTCTGGCTTGAAAAAAGATTCGAAGCCCCTGATGAAATAACCCGTAAGCAAATGCCTCAGGGTGCTGCTTTTGATATGCTCAGGGCGAGTGTAAACCTGGTGGTTGCCAGTGTGCTGATCGCATTCGGAACCTCACTTAAACTTCCTTTATCAACGACCTATGTAACCTTTATGGTTGCCATGGGTACATCACTCAGCGACCGTGCCTGGGGGCGTGAGAGTGCCGTATACAGAATTACCGGTGTTTTGTCGGTGATCGGAGGATGGTTTTTTACAGCACTGGCTGCATTTGTTGTTTCATTACTGGCAGCAGTTATTCTCTATTACGGAGGTCTTGTTGCCACTATAATACTTCTTGCAGTAGTCGGACTCCTCATCTATCGTACACATGTTATTCATCTCAGACGTGCTGTCGAAAAGAAAGCTGACGATGATCTGGATGCCTTTCCGGAAGAGATGACAACCGAAAACATGATGAATAAATGCTCATTTACCATTCAAAGGGTTGTCGAAAAAAGTCTCAGTATTTTCAATAAAACAATTATGGGCCTGGTTGATGAAAACCGTAAACTCCTTCACAGTGCAAAAACCGATTCAGATAAGTTGAATACACATACCAAAAGGCTTAAGACGCACATTAATTCCACATTGATTAACCTGAAGGAGGATTCAGTTGAATCGGGACACTTTTATGTTCAGGCAATCGACTACCTGCGCGAAGTTAATCATTGCCTGGCTTATATCATCAACCCTGCTTATGAGCATGTAGAGAACAACCACCGTCCATTGATATCTGCTCAGGTTGAAGAAATATCCAGGCTTAACGGCGAAATCTCATTGTTGTTTGGTAAAACACTGGAAATTCTCAACAGGAAGAACTTCGATGATCTTGAGTTCATCACAGAACGTCAGCAGAGTATCCTCAGGATGGTTGAAGAAACCAGGAAAAAACAGATCCGGCGTATCAGAAACAATGAAACGGGAACCCGAAACAGCATTCTTTACCTGAATATGCTGGCGGAGATTAAAAATCTGACACTTTTCATCAGCAACATCCTGAAAGCAAGCCGTGATTTCGAATCATCCGGACTTCATGCTCAACCCTGATTGAAGATACCCTTTTAAGCTGTTTACAACGAAAGATCAAACAACAGAAGAAGTTGGTTGAATGACTTTTCAAAGTTGTTTCGAATCCGATTTTCCTTTCAGGTCATTGGCTTTCAGTTAATAACCAGTACTTTGCCTAGTACTTCCCTGTTTCCTGACTTAACCCTTATCAGGTAGGTTCCGGCTTTCACACGCCGGCCGGTGTTTGAATTTCCATCCCACAGGATTGTATTTAACCCCTGTTTAAGGCTGACAGAATTATGACTCCTCACATCGCGGCCCATAAGATCAACAATGGAAACATCAGCAAATCCCGCTGCTGAACTTCCAACTGTAATATGCAGGTTTGCTTTATTCGCTATGCTAAACGGATTCGGGAAAATTCCGGGAATACTAAGTGTTTTTAATGGTTCTTGATTATCTTCAACGCCGACATTAAGCTGGTTCAGATCGAACCTGAAAGCCGACAAACCATACGTACCGATAATCAGGAAGTTTTCGTCCTTGTGAATTTTCATAGAAGTTACCGGTACATTGCCAATACCCTGATTCATACTTTGCCAGTTGTCACCTGAATCTTCACTCATAAATACCCCGGCATCGGTTCCAATGAACAGCCTGCCCTGCTCACCAGGATCGGCAATCAGTGCATTCACCGGTAACTCAGGCAAACCGTTGCTGATGGGCTGCCATGTCTGACCAAGATTCGTCGATTTATAAACATGCGCCAGTGGTTCGTCCCATCTGAATCCCGAAAGGGTTACATATATGGTATTTACATCGAAAGGATCGGTGGCCACCCTGGTAATCCACCGATCGGGTAAACCGGCACTGATGTCATTCCAGACTGATCCGCCATTGGTACTTATGTGAACCCTGCCATCGTCGGTTCCCGCAAGCACAATACCAGGTTCAATGGCTGAAATAGCCAGGGTGCTGATGGTATGATACGTACTGCCGTCATCACCTTGGGTCAGATCGTTGCTTATGGCATTCCATGTGTTACCTCCATTGGTTGTTTTCCATACCCGGTAAGTTCCGAAATAGAGGGTCTGTGGTTCCTGTGAATGCATGATTACGGGTGCTGACCAGTTTACCCGGTCGGATGACCAATACCCGTTGATGGGTTCCATCCAGTTGCCTCCGTTGGTTGATTTATGCAGGGCACCCCATTGGTATTCGGCATAAATAATACTGGAATTCGTATAATCGACCAGGCTGTAGAAACCATCTCCTCCCAGTATTGCCTCCCAGTCATTGATCTGACCAGTCCAGGTCCTTACGGTATTGTTGTCCTGTGTTCCTCCGTAAAGCCTGCCTGGATTCAGATAATCTATTTCAATATCATAAAACTGAGTGAGCGGCAGGTTGTTGATTTTGTACCAGCCAGCCCCATCATCGTCACTGAAGTAAAGTCCTCCATCGTTTCCTTCATACATACGGCCGGTAACAGGGTGAATCAGCAGTGCATGATGATCCACATGCATTTCATAACCCATTTCGGACCAGGAATTTCCTCCATTTGATGAATAGTACAGGTAAACACCCAGGACATAAATCCTGTCAGGAGAATCAGGGTGAATCCTTACCTGTCCAAAATACCAACCGAATGAACTGTTCATTCCCTGCAGGGCGTTATCATTGGTGCGTGTCCAGTTTTGACCACTGTTCTGGGTTTTAAACACCGCTACTTCGGATTCATTATCATAAAAAGCATAAAGTACCGATGGGGAAGAGGGTGATATAGCAATGCCAATCCTTCCTGTTTCACTACCCTGCGGCAAACCAGAGGTGAGTTCTGTCCAGGTGTCACCACCATCGGTTGTTTTCCAGATACCGGATGTTTCACCAAACGAACGACGGTAATTAAGTCCACGGATACGTTCCCACATTGTTGCGTAAAGAATATCCGGATTCGTCGGATGCTGAACCAGATCGATGGCAGAGGTGGAATCGCTGATGAAAAGAACCCTTTCCCATGTATTACCACCATTTGTAGTCCTGTAAATGCCCCTGTTGCCGTCGGGTGTAAAAAGATTACCACAGGCCGCTGCAAAAACCCTCTCGGAATTGCTATAGTCGATCACAATCCTGCCAATATAGGCTGATAAGTCAAGCCCTGTATGCTGCCAGGTTGTCCCACCGTCGACTGATTTGTAGATTCCGTCACCTCTGAAACTCTGGCTCGAAGAATTGGCTTCACCGGTACCGGCATACATCAGGTCCGGATTATTCTGACTAATGGCAATATCGCCGACCGGAATGGTTGCCTGATCTTTGAATATATTGGTCCAGGATGCACCGTTGTTGGTAGTTTTTAAGATGCCACCTGATGCTGCAGCAATATAAATGGTTGAAAAAGACTCGCCGGGAATTTCAATATCGGTAATTCTGCCACCAATGTTTGAAGGGCCGGCAAATTCCCAGCTGTAATCACTCCTTCCGGCCGAACTGTGAATTACGCTTGCATCACGGACAGCCTTCAGGTAAACATCAGCTTTTATTCCTCCATACGGGAATGTCCGCTGGCGATCCATATAATCAGCAGGCAGGTAACCCGGGCCTTTGGGCTGACTAACCCGGTTAAGCATATGATGGCTTCTACCGGCTTTCCCATTGTAATTCACTGATGTGTATACACCGGAAAATATAACAAGTGCTGCAGGTAATATTGTGAACAAAAATTTCCTTCGGGGTGATTTCATACAGATGGATTAAAGACAGTTACAGATAAATACTTTTGCGATGGATACAAAGATAAAAATTATCATAACTTTGATAATGCAAACCTTAAGAACAAAGAAATGTCCAGATCTGCTATTATTTCCATAATTTCAGCAATTCTACTGGTTATATTTGCCATTCAGAATTCCGGAACAGCACTGCTTACCCTGTTTTTCTGGAAATTTGAAATGTCGCTGGCACTCATGCTTCTGCTGTTGTTTGTGCTCGGGGCCGGATTCGGATACTTTTTCCATATAGCTGTCGCACTTAGAAAAAAGGCAGAAATCATGAAAAAAACTGAAGCTGAAAACTGACCATCAGGTTCACTGATATACCCCCTCCCGGAAGGACTGATGTTTGCAAAAACCCGCTAACCAACTTCAATATTGTGATCGTTAATTTGCCTGATGTATTCAGGCAGGCCGGAGGTATCCTTCCCGGGCGGTGATACAGGGTACTTTTGAAGATCCCAGTTTTCAGGTTTACCAAAATAACGGTAACTCAAGAGATTGGCTGACCATTCAGTCCAGCAATCCATATGGTTGTATGTATTGGTTTTATTGGCTTTACGGGCGCTCAACAAGCTTGCAGGCGCAATACGGGTCCAGTAAAAAATGAACCCCCATCTTCTGTACTGCAGGATATGGCCAAACTCATGCGATATCAATGCCCGGCATTGCCTGCTTTTGCTGCCGGTAATGATTCCGAGCCCGGGAATGGTTACTGCAGCACCCCGGTTAAAATATCCGGCGTTTATTGAAATAAGCCGTATTCCTTCGAATTTCAGCGACATTTCCGAAAATATGATAAATCGTGGGTATTAAACTATTCCACTGATAATGGTTCAATTACACTGATTGTATCATAACAGGGAACCAGTGAAGCCGAATAAGAAACAAACACATAGGTCCCTGCTGTGTCTGGTTTGAACAGATAGGTCGTATCTTTTACTATAAGAATCTCTGTGCATAATCCATTATATGATTCGTAATTACCTGTAGCATATATTCCGTACAGTGTATCAGCCAGTACCGATTTTCCAACTGTGATTGTAAGATCGGACCAGCAACCGTTTGGTGCATTTGCAACAATATGCACCGGAATTTCCTCACCGGAAAAAGCTGAATCAGGAATAATTGTTTCCACAATATTTACGTAGCCCGTATACTTTTCATAACTTCCACCATTCGGATCGCATGATGCAATAAGTAAAGTGATCAGGAGAAAAACCGGAAATCCTTTTAAAAGCTTCATTTCTGTTTCTTTTCAGCACGATCAGCAGCAAATTTCCTGCCATTGTGATGCTTATATTAACCCGTATAATTAGCTTCACTAAACTTCAGTTCAAAAATCCTGAACTTTATTGAACGAATTATTCTGACGACAAAGAAAAACTAAAATTCCGGTGCATTTCATTACCAGAATTATTTTTTCAAGGTCTGGTTTAACAAGCATTATTCAGGTGCTTTGTTAGAAGTTTATGAATAATGCAGGTTAAAATGTATAATCCACTACCGAATATTTCGGACATTTGTTCCGGTTCCATTCTATAAAAGCTTTATGTTCAGTGTGTTCCTGATAGATATTCAGGTCTGCAATATCCCTGAAACTGCTGAGCAACGACAAGTCTGCAGCCTTTGGGTCATTGGTAAAATTAATACCGATCTCAAACGATTGTATTTCCGGTATTAATGCCGGCAGTATCTCAAGTTTTGATTGTACTTCCTCTAATAAAGTTCTTCGCTGATCCGCGGGAATTTCTTCCTGTAATCTGAAAAATACGATGTGCCTGATCATTATTTTGATTTTTAGCAAAATTATTAAAACCGACGTAATCAGGAGTCTTATTATTAAAGATTGAGCCTGGTCCAAATGGTTAAAAAGGAGGTTAAACACCTTCCCTATTTATTGGATTGATGCAGGTTAATTAGTTTCCGGAACAGGCTCAGGATTTACATTAACAAACAATCTGCAGGGATAACAAAAGATTTGAAGGAGTCCTGACAAAACAGAAAGTTCAGTCAGTGGTTCTGCATTCGGTTCAGACTGATTAAAAAGAAAAATCAGCTTCACGAACTTCAGTTCACAAATCCTAAATTTATTGAAGTGAATTATTCTGAAAAGTTCGGAAAGCCTGCCTGTTCGCCAGGCAGAAAGGCCCGCTGAAATTTTACCGGTCTGGTAGCATGTCCCGCTGAAGTAGGAGAACCCCATGTTTGCGATTTTCATTGATGCCTGCCCTGCCTGCCTGATGCATTCAGGCAGGTTTGTGTATTTATTTCGCAAACATTTTCGTTTCATAAGCGGATAATGTAATTTTGCACAGGCTGTAAAACAAAGAAAATGGTTCCTGTAATAACACTTACTACCGATTGGGGTCCCCGTGATCATTATACAGGAGCGGTAAAGGGAGCGATATTAAACCGGCTTCCTGATGCCCGGATAGTTGACATTACACATCGCATACCACCTTTTGATGTCAAACAGGCCTCTTTCATACTGCGAAATTCATTTTACCATTTTCCGAAAGGGAGCATCCACATTATTGGCGTCAATACAGAGGAATCGGAAACATCACCACATGTAGCCATTCAGTATCGCGATCATTTTTTCATCGGAGCCGACAATGGTGTCTTCGCTCTTATGTTTGACAATACGCCTGAAAAAATTGTTGAACTGACGATAGCTCAGGATACCGGTTATTTCATTTTTTCGACCCGCGACCGATTCGTGAAAGCAGCCATTCATTTAGCACAGGGTGGAACCATCGAAGAACTGGGGGATGTCAGAGGAGAACTGAATGCATTGATAACCCTCAGACCTCAGATAAACGGCAGCACCATAGCAGGCAGGGTCATCTACATAGATAACTATGAAAATGTCTTTCTCAATGTAACTTCAAAAGAATTCACGGAAGTGGGGCAAAACAGAAAGTTCTCACTGAATATAAAAGGAAAGACACATCCGGTTGGTACTATCCGTGATGCTTACAGTGAAGTATCCGAAGGTGAAATAGCAGTTTTGTTCAGCACCACAGGCAATCTTGAAATAGCTATTAACAAAGGGAATGCTGCAGGTTTGCTTGGAATTGCAACCGATGATGTTATTCTGATTGAATTTACCGGCTGACAATAAGGTGGTATTGGTTGCAAGTAAAGAAATTCTGTTGTTTTATAATATTTGACTATCCTACAGCCAGAAACCTATTTTAAGTAATTTAGCAGCCCAAAGAAGTTCGTTGTATCGTTATGTTCACACTCTTCAGGAAAGAAATTTTCAGCTTTTTAAACTCCCTGACCGGCTACCTGGCCATCATAGTTTTTTTACTCATCAATGGACTCTTCCTCTGGGTATTCCCATTGGGGTTCAATATTGTGGACTATGGTTATGCAAGTCTGGACAATTTGTTTATGCTGGCCCCTTTTGTCTTTCTTTTTCTGATTCCCGCGATAACCATGCGTTCGTTTGCCGATGAAAAACGAAGTGGAACCATCGAAATGTTGCTGACAAAGCCCCTCACAGATTTTCAGATAATCCTGGCCAAATATTTTGCCGGGGTTATGCTTGTTATATTCTCACTGTTGCCAACATTGATCTATGCTGTATCAGTTTACCTGTTGGGTCTGCCTAAAGGCAACCTTGACATGGGCGGAATGTGGGGATCCTATATTGGCCTGCTTTTTCTTGCATCAGCCTTTGTAGCCATCGGTCTGTTTGTTTCTTCCGTTACAGATAACCAGATTATTGCCTTTATTCTGGCTGTCGTCCTGTGTGGTTTTTCATATACCGGATTCGACTTTATTGCTGAATTTTCATGGTTTGGCAAAGCTGATCTCTTTATCCTGTCACTGGGCATTCAGGCGCATTATACGTCCATGAGCAGGGGAGTGATCGACACCCGCGATGTACTTTATTTTCTGAGTCTGATCGGTATTTTTATCCTGTTTACCAAAATAGTGCTGGAAAGCCGGAAATGGGAAGCAATGGTAAGCAGGCAGCGGTCAGGTAAGAGTAAAACACATGGCAATCAAGGGTAAAACAGCTATGGAAACATCATTGAAAAAACATACGGATATCCGGAGGAACAACATTATTCACTTAATCCTTGCAATGGTCATTATTATTTTGATCAATGTTGTCGGATCATTTTTCTTTACCAGGCTCGACCTTACTTCGGAAAAACGCTTTTCCCTTTCACCCTCTACCAGGAAACTCCTGCGCGAAACCGATGACATTATTTACTTTAAGGTATATCTTGAAGGCGAATTTCCGGCAGGATTCAAAATGCTGGCAAAATCAACCCGTGAAATGCTTGATGAGTTCCGGGCCTACAGCGATAATATTGAATATGATTTTATTAACCCTTCTGCCGCCGAAAATGCCAAAACCCGTGGAGAAGTATATAATATATTGATGCAACAGGGTTTGCAACCTACTGATATTAATGTTCGCACCAAACAAGGCCAGGAGCAGCAGCGTATATTTCCGGGGGCTTTAGTATCCTATAAGGGGAGAGTAATCCCTGTTAATTTATTGGCTGACCGCGTTGGAGCGCCACCACAGGCCATCATCAATAACTCTGCCCAGGCACTTGAGTACAATATTTCCAACGCTATACGCAAACTGATAAACACCAACAAACCTAAAATTGCTTTCACATACGGACATGGGGAACTTTCACTTATTGAAACCGCGGATATCAGGTATGCACTGAGTGACTACTATATGGTAGAAAGTGTAAAAATTTCCGGAAATGTGAATGCGTTGACCGACCGAAAAGAAAATGAGGACGGCACTTTCAGCATTTTCAATAAATACAAAGCCATCGTTATTGCAAAACCAGATTCTGTTTTTACAGAAAAAGATAAATTCATCATTGATCAGTATGTGATGCAGGGCGGAAAAATACTCTGGCTGGTTGATCCCGTATTTGCTACAATGGACAGCCTTCAACAATCGGCTCAAACTGTCGGTATTACCCTGGATATCAACCTGAACGACCAGTTGTATAAATATGGAGTAAGACTGAACAGCAATCTCCTTATGGACCTCAATGCTCTGCCAATCCCAATGGTAACCGGTCAGATGGGCAACCAGCCACAATTCAGCTTTTTTCCCTGGTATTACTTTCCTGTACTTACATCTACTTCATCTCATCCGGTTGTCAATAACCTGAATGCGGTCAGGTCAGAATTTATCAGCAGCATCGACACAGTTGGCAGTCCGCTGATCAAAAAAACAATCCTGTTGCAATCATCGCAGTATTCCAGGATAGCCCTTACCCCGGTGATGATTTCACTCGACCTGTTAAATAAAGATCCTGACCCGAAAGAATATGTACAGCCTCCGCAACCAGTGGCAGTATTGCTTGAGGGAACTTTCGAATCCTTATATAAAAACAGGCTGACTTCATCAATATCAGAAGCCCCTGAGCTCGGTTTTACTGATCGGGCTGAAAAAAACAGGATGATCGTAATTTCGGATGGCGATATCATAAAAAACCAGTTGCAGATGAACAATGGCAGTTTTATGCCACTGCCACTTGGCTATGACCGCCACACCGGTCAAACATTCGGCAACAGGGAATTCATACTGAATTGCGTCAACTACCTGTGTGATGATGCCGGCCTGATGTCAGTCAGGTCAAGGGAACTGAGACTCAGGATACTTGATGTAACCAGGGCCGGTGATCAGTTATTGATGTGGCAGCTGATCAATATCCTTGGTCCTGTGATGCTTGTTTTAATTTTCGGGTTCGTACAGTTTACAATTCGTAAACGCAGGTACACCGGATAGTCAGAAAAATACTTCAAATTGTTTAAAATAAATGCGTAAAAACAGAATTTTCCTAATCATCGCACTATTGTTGGCGGTAGTTTCTGCCATACTGGTTTTCAACAGATCAAATTCAACACTCGAAGCCGAAGTCAGTGATTTTTCGGTTTCAGATACTGCATCTGTTGCCAGGATATTTATGGCCGATAAATCCGATAATAAGGTTCTGTTGGAACGCAGGCAGGATGGTACCTGGAGCCTGAATGGCAAATATGATGCTCACGTTGAAAATGTTAATTCTTTCCTGAAAACCATTGGCAACATTGAAGTCAGAGAGCCCGTTGCCAAAGCTGCTCATAACAACATTCTGAAATTACTGTCTGCAAAATCAGTCAAAGTTGAGATTTACCAGAATTCTCATCGCATCAGGATCGGAAATTTCAGGCTATTTCCTTACATTAAGCTTTCCAGGACCTATTACATCGGTGATGCAACCATGGACAATACAGGCACTTTTGCCTTGCTGGACGGAGCCGATAAACCTGTCGTTATTTATATGCCTGGCCTGCGCGGGTACGTAGCATCACGGTTTTCACCCCTGGAATCCGATTGGCGGGTGCATACTATCTTTAATAAAAAACTACCTGATATCAGGGAAATAAAGATGGAATTCATTCTGCATCCTGAAGAGTCATACAGGATTGTTAATAACAACAATCAAAGTCTTGGGCTTTTCAGGCTGGCCGACAATTCTCCGGTTCAGCATTTCGATACACTTCAGCTGATGTCACTGGTAAACGCGTTCAGAAATATCCGGTACGAGGCCCTGATAAATGACATAGAACCCTTCCGCAAGGATTCAATTATAAATTCACTGCCACTGCACAGGATAACGCTTGAACTGAAAGATGGTAGCAAACAGACAGCCAAAACTTTCGGCAGAAAACTCCCTGTTCCTGAAATCGATGTATTCGATGGTTCAACGATTATTCATGATCGCGACAGGATGTATGCTCTTGTTAACAACGATAAGGATTTTGTAGTGGTACAGTTTTTTGTTTTTGATAAAATACTGCTACCTTTATCATCTTTCAGCAGATAGTCTTGCTGACTTTCTGCATTTTTCTTATAAATATCGTATAAACATGCAGAAATTGTTTTCATCCAGGATTTTGGTTACCGGTGGTGCAGGTTTTATTGGTTCCAACCTGATAGAGGCACTGTTAAAACAGGACAATACCGTGGTCTGCCTCGACAATTTCTCTACAGGCAAACAGGAGAATGTTGAACCTTTCAGGAAACAACAGGGGTTTACACTGATCGAAGGCGATATCCGCAACCTGGATGATTGCCGGAAAGCAACAGCTGGAGCGGATTATGTGTTGCACCAGGCAGCCCTTGGCTCAGTACCCAGATCAATCAATGACCCGATTACAACCAATGAAGTCAATATCGGCGGATTTGTAAATATGCTGGTTGCTGCCCGTGACGCAGGAATCAAAAGATTCGTTTATGCAGCGAGTTCATCAACTTATGGCGACCACCCTGCCCTGCCGAAGATTGAGGAAAACATAGGAAAACCTTTGTCACCCTATGCGGTTACTAAATATGTCAATGAATTATATGCCGGTGTTTTTGCTGAACTTTACGGAATGGAAATTATCGGCCTGAGGTATTTCAATGTTTTCGGGAAACGGCAGGACCCTGACGGTGCATACGCAGCCGTTATTCCGAAATTTATTAAGTCTCTGATTCAGGGAATACCCCCGGTGATCAATGGTGATGGTAGCCATTCGCGCGATTTTACCTATATCGACAATGTGGTCCAGGCCAACCAGCTGGCCCTGATCACCGGCAAACCGGAAGCCCTGAATACCGTGTACAATGTTGCTTATGGTGAAAATGCCAGCCTCAATGAACTATATAATTATCTGACCGGCTTCCTTTCTGCATTCAACCCGGAGATAGCCGGAATAAAACCTGTTTACGGCCCGCCCCGTAAAGGTGATGTGTTGCACTCACTTGCTTCAATTGATAAGGCCGGAAGGCTGTTGGGTTACAATCCTGAATACAGCCTCCGCTCAGGTCTCGAGCAGGCAATACAGTGGTATTATGACTATCTGAGCAGGAAATAAGCGGTGACTGGAAGGGTTAAGATTGTATTTACGAATGACAAATTACGCCCTTCGGCTACCGGGTAAGAAATGACAAACCTGACTACTGCCTGCTGCTCTCCTGCAGTTGATCGACTGCAGCAACCTTCTTAACTGATGACAGTAGCTACCAGTTTTCTGTTTCCTCCCTGGTTCCGGAATTCGCACAGATATATCCCCTGCCAGGTACCCAGGTTAAGTTTGCCACTTGTAACAGGCATCATCACTTCCGATCCCGCCAGAACCGCTTTGATGTGTGCAGGCAGATCGTCGCTGCCTTCAAGGGTATGCCTGTAATAGGGCTGGTTCTCAGGAACCAACCGGTCAAACACGGTTTCAAAATCAGTCAGTACAGTCGGATCTGCATTTTCATTTATGCAGATTCCCGCAGATGTGTGTTTTATAAACAGGTGCAATATTCCTGCTTCCGGCAAGTCGCCCAGTTGCTGCTCCACTATCCGGGTAATCAAATGAAAACCCCTGCTGAATGCCGGAAGGGAGATCTCGCTTTGTTTTATCATGACGATGGTTATAAAAAAAGGGCATTGCTGCCCTTTTGATGGTTTAAGATCAGGTTTAATCTTCGATAATTACTTCCTTTCCGGCAGCAATATCTTCGAGGATTGCAGTGGTCAACGATTTAGGCCGTTCGAGAGGATAACCAAGAGCCCTGTCCCACACAATGTTGGCGCAAATTCCGATGGCCCTGCCTATACCAAAAAGCACTGTATAAAAATCGTATTCCTTCACGCCATAATGCCACTGAATAACACCTGACTGAGCATCCACGTTTGGCCATGGATTCTTCGCCTTGCCTTGCTCAAGCAGAATCGGAGGAACGATCCGGTATAGCATGTCAACTACTTTAAATAAAGGGTCATCAGCCAGATTATTAATGCTGAATTCACGTTGTAACATATAGCGTGGGTCTGTTTTCCGAAGCACGGCATGTCCGAATCCCGGTATAACCTGGCCTGACTTCAGTGTATTCCAGACAAAAGCTTTCAGATCTGCTTCAGAAGGAACTTCGCCATCCATTTTTTCCATCAGGTCGTGTAACCAACGGAGAACCTCCTGATTAGCCAGCCCATGCAAGGGACCGGCAAGGCCATTTACCATTGCAGAAATTGAAAGATAAACATCTGACAATGAACTTGCAACGAGATGGCCGGCATGTGCACTTACATTACCGCCTTCGTGATCCGCATGAACAATAAAGTGCATTCTCGAAACATCATCGTATGGTTTTCCTATACCCATCATATGCGCAAAATTTCCGCCAAGATCCAGATTCGGATTTGATTGGATCCTTTTTCCATCACGGTATAATTTAGCATAGATGTATGTAGCTATTTCAGGAAGTTTTGCCAGCATGTTCAACGAATCTTCGTAGGTGGGGTCCCAGTAGTCGAGCTTATGGAGCCCTCCGGCATGATACTTCTTGGTAAAAAATGATTCCCTGTGCATGGTCAGGATGGCTGTCGAAAAAATTGTCATCGGATGACTACAGCATGGCATCCCGTCAATGACTTCATAAATATACCTTGGAAGTATCCTTCTTTTGTTGAATTCATCAACTACTTCCGATGCCTGTTCTTCTGTGGGCATCTCACCGGTAAGAAGCAGGAAAAACAACCCTTCAACCAGCGGCATCTCAGAATGTGGTGCTTTTGGTAGCTTTTCAAAAACTTCGGGAAGGGTATACCCGCGATACCTGATTCCTTCCTGGGGATCGAGATAGGAAATGTCGGATACCATCGATTTTATGCCGCGCATACCACCGATAATCTGACTGATCGTAATTTTATCGACGACTACATCGCCGAATTCCTTCAATAAACGCTCGGTACGGGGTCTCCAGTCCAGGATTTTCTCATGTAGTGTATCTTTGAGTCTTTTTGCCATTGGTATAATTCTATAGGTTTTACAATAATAGTGGACTTTCAGTTTTGCATGATGGTATTCACCACCTCAGTACCAAATTCTGAGGTTTTAAGTTTTGTTGCATTCTCCATGAGTCGATGGAAATCGTAGGTCACATTTTTTGCCTGGATAGCTTTTTCAATGCCTGCATAAATTAGAGCTGCTGCTTCGGTCCAACCCATATATTCAAGCATCATAGCACCTGAAAGAATTACAGAACCCGGATTTACCATATCGAGCCCTGCATACTTGGGAGCTGTTCCATGCGTAGCCTCAAAGATGGCATGACCGGTAACATAATTGATGTTTGCACCCGGTGCGATTCCAATCCCACCGACAATCGCTGCCAGCGCATCGGAAATATAATCTCCGTTAAGGTTTAGGGTAGCTATCACCGAATACTCAGCCGGCCGGAGCAATATCTGCTGAAGGAAAGCATCTGCGATCACATCTTTCACCAACACTTTTCCTGAAACGATGGCAGCCTGCTGAGCAGCATCGGCCGCATCCTTGCCCTTGTCTGCCGCGATTTCATCATACTCAGCCCAGGTGAATGTTTTATCGCCAAATTCGCGGCGGGCAAGTTCATATCCCCAGGTTTTAAATGCCCCCTCGGTGAACTTCATGATATTTCCCTTGTGCACGATTGTAAGCGAAGGCAGGCCACGTTGAATCGTATATTTTAACGCAGCCCTGACCAAACGTTCTGTTCCTTCCCTGGAAACAGGTTTGATCCCGATGGAACTTGTTTCAGGGAAGCGGATTTTTTTCACACCCATCTCTTCCATCAGAAATTTCCTGATTTTTTCAGCCTCAGGGGTACCGCTCATAAATTCAATACCAGCATAAATATCTTCGGTGTTCTCCCGGAAAATATGCATATCGACTTTTGCGGGATCCCTTACAGGGCTCGGAACACCTTTAAACCATCGCACAGGCCTTAAACATACGTAGAGGTCAAGCTGCTGCCTTAGAGCCACATTCAACGACCTGATACCACCACCTACCGGTGTCGTTAACGGACCCTTGATTCCAACTTTGTAATGTTTAAAGGCATCGAGTGTTTCTTCGGGCAACCAGTTGCCGGTCCTTTGATAGGCTTTCTCTCCGGCCAGAACCTCTTTCCATTCAATCTTCCTTTTCCCCAGATATGCTTTTTCAACGGCGGCATCGAGCACCCGTTGCGAAGCAGCCCAAATGTCCGGGCCAGTCCCATCCCCTTCAATAAAAGGTATTACCGGCTTATCGGGAACCATAAGATTCCCTCCGGTAACAGTAATTACTTGTTCACTCATTCTTTATATTTAATTAAGTAGTTATCTAATTTTTTGAATATACTCCCGATAGCAAAGATATAAAAAGGTTTTTGAACTCCAAACCTGAAGTTTACTAACAAATCAGGCTAAAAATTGTTTTCCTGCAAGACATACAATACAGTCATGAATTTTTAGTTTTGAACGTATGATCGAAATAAATAAGCTTATGACTTTATCAGAAGAAATCCGTAAAAAACTCATCTCACAAATTCCACCTGAGAAAGGGCTGGTCATTTTTGACGGGAACTGTAGTTTATGCAACAGTCTGGTTGGTTTGCTGCTTAAGTTTGACAGGAATAAAAAAATCCATTTCACGTCTGTTAATTCATCAGTTTTTATGCAAGCCATTGACAACCTGAATACTAACGAAAAGCCACCTCCAAGCCTGTTTTACATCAATCAGAAAGGAGTATTTACCCAATCGGAAGCCTTTCTGGAAATTGCCCTGAATATGGGTGTATTCCCTGTCATAATCAGGATCATAAGCCTGATCCCGGTGGCATTCAGAGATGTCGTGTACAGGTTTGTTGCCCGTAATCGTTACCGTTGGTTCGGCAATACTGAGCAATGCATCATTCCCTCTCAGCAGGATGCAGACCGGTTTCTTAAATAGCTTATGGATTCCGGGATTCAGGCAGGTAATTTTATACCCTTTACCTCTTGATAAATTATATAACTTTGCAGGTCAACTTGGAAGCTAACTTAATTTCAAACAGGACGCTTCCAGTGACCAACGCCCGTTATGGCCGTTTACTGACTTTTTTACTCAAGCTTACTGCTATGAAAATGATCACCCGACTCGCCTTTGTTTCCCTGATACTTGTGATGACAACAATATTGGGTGTATCAGCCCAGAACGGAACAGTTAAGGGATTGGTTTATGAAAAGGAGACCGGCGAACCGGTTATTTTTACCAATGTTTACCTTTTCAGGACTTCTTTCGGTGCCGCCACCGATGTAAACGGCTACTTTACCATCAGTCAGATTCCTGACGGCGATTACACCCTCATGGTAACCTGTTTGGGTTACGATACCCTGCGCGAAAAAGTCAGTATCAGGGGAAATACAATGCTAAACAGAAAGCTTTTTCTGAATAAAGCTGCTTATAATCTCGAAACTGTCAGTATTACAGCAGAACGCGAGGAGGCGCGAAGCGACACCCGGACTTCGGTCATCAAACTCACACCTAAACAAATCAGCCGGATACCTACCATCGGGGGGCAGGCCGATCTGGCCCAGTATCTTCAGGTACTTCCCGGGGTAATTTTTACCGGTGATCAGGGCGGGCAACTCTACATCAGAGGCGGATCGCCCATACAAAACAAGGTTATACTCGATGGGATGATCGTTTATAATCCATTCCACTCCATCGGATTGTTCTCGGTTTTTGATACAGATATCCTCCGCAATGCTGACATCTACACAGGAGGTTATAATGCCCAGCACGGAGGAAGAATTTCATCGGTAATGGACCTGACCACCCGCGACGGAAACAAGAAAAGAATTGCCGGCAAGGCCGGTATGAGTACTTTTGGTGCCAAACTTATGGTGGAAGGACCGATTAAAAAACAGAATGAGTCGGGCGGAGGAAGTACTTCATTTATAATTTCAGCCAAGAATTCCTATCTGAAAGAGACATCAAAGCTTATTTATAAAAACATTGGCATCGACAGCCTTCCTTTCAACTATACCGACGTTTATGGCAAAGTTTCAATTAATGGCAGCAATGGTTCAAAAATCAACTTCTATGGTTTTAACTTCAAAGACAAGGCCAGCATCTTTCGTTATAATTATGTGCCTAATGACTCCACCTACGAAAGTGAAATCGGTAAACTGAATATTGATTACAACTGGAAGTCATCCGGGGCAGGGGCAAATTTTCTTGTTATCCCCGGCAATAATCCGGTGCTGATTGAAGGTAATTTCGCCTATTCAAGATACGAGATCAACATGGTGGAAGGTACGCTTTCGTCAAGGAACAGCAGTATCAATGGTTTCAATATGGGGTTTGGATTTACCTATTTCCTCGGAAAGGATGAAATTAAGTACGGATTGGAATTATTGGGCTTTAAAACCGTTTTCAAATTCTCGAATTCAGCGAATCAGGTAATCAACCTTTTTGAGAACACAACGGAAGCCGCCGGCTATGTGAGGTATAAAATGACCAGAGGTAAGCTGCTGTTTGAACCCGGTTTCCGTTTTCAGTATTATGCATCCTTACCAAACTTCTCACCCGAACCACGCCTTGCAATCAAATATAACCTTACAAATAGCATCAGACTGAAAATGGCTGCCGGTTTCTATTCACAAAACCTGATCAGTGCCAATTCCGACCGCGATGTCGTTAACCTCTTTTATGGATTCCTGTCGGGAACGAAAGATTTGCAGGAAAAATTCAATGGTAAGGAAGTAAAACACAAGCTACAGAAAGCACAGCACATCATTTTAGGCGTTGAACTTGATCCTTTACCTGAAATGACAATCAACGTTGAAGTTTACTACAAGAATTTTTCTCAATTGACCAATACAAACCGCAACAAGATATTTCCGGATATTAAGCCATACAATGACCCCTCTGATCCGTATTATAGGGAAGATTACTATCGTAAGGATTTTATCATCGAAAACGGCAATGCCAATGGTTTCGACATTTCAATCAAGTATGATAAACGTAAGATCTATTTCTGGGCAGTTTATTCACTTGCCTATGTCAACCGTTTTGATGGTAAAATCGAATATGTTCCGCATTATGACCGGAGGCACAATGTGAACCTTGTAAGTTCATACAGGTTCGGCAATGAGCTGGCATGGGAGTTTAACGCCCGCTGGAATCTGGGTTCCGGTTTTCCGTTCACCCAAACCGCCGGTGAGTATGAGAAACTATTATTCGAACTGGGAGCGGGCACCAATTATCTGACAAACAATGGCCAACTGGGCATTCTTTACGGAGAATACAACAAAGCCAGGCTTCCGTTTTATCACAGGCTTGACCTGAGCCTGATGCGCCGTTTCAGAATTGGCGAACATGGTATGCTTGAGCTGAACCTGAGCATTACCAATGTATACAACAGGGACAATATTTTTTATGTAAACCGGCTTACCGGTGAGAAGATCTATCAGTTGCCGGTGATGCCCAGCTTAGGACTTAGCATGGGTTTTTAGGTTCTGCTGAATAACCGCTGTTCGCATTGATTAATTTACTCCCGGTTTCTGGAGTCAATCAGGATGGTCACCGGTCCATCGTTGATCAGTTCAACCTGCATATTAGCGCCAAACCAACCGCTTTTAACTTCAAGTCCGCTTTCAGAATGTAATTGGTCAATAAATCTTTCGTAGAGCGGGATGGCCTGTTCAGGCCTGGCAGCTTTTATGTATGAAGGTCTGTTCCCTTTTTTAGTACCGGCATGAAGTGTAAACTGGCTGACAACCAATAGCTCCCCTTTTATATCCATCACCGAATGATTCATTACACCCCGTTCATCACTGAAGATCCGCAGCCTTGCAATTTTATTGCATAGCCATGCCACATCCTCACCACAGTCGGCTTCTTCGATACCAAGTAAAACCAGCAGCCCGGCTGAGATAAGGTTTTCACCATGTTCCCTGCTTTTTACCGATGCTTTACTTACCCTCTGAATGACAGCCCTCATATTTCGTAAAATTGAATATTAATCCCAGTCGGTTTCTTCGAAATATTCATCCTTAAGAATACTGATATAATTGGAATATCTCGAAGGGTTGATCAGCCCTTTGGAGAGTGCATGCTTTACTGCACATCCCGGTTCATGAACATGGGTGCAATTGCTGAACTGGCAATGGTGCATCAGGTTGCGCATTTCTGGAAACCGCTCAGGAACCTCTTGTTTATCAAAATTAACCAGGCCGAATTCTTTAATTCCCGGGGTATCAATTACGAAACCACCGTTGGATAAAGGTAGCATTTCAGCAAATGTCGTAGTATGCTTGCCTTTGCGGTGATATTCAGAGATTGCGCCGGTTTTTCGCAGCAAGCCCGGTTCAATTGAATTGATGAGGGCTGTCTTTCCGACTCCGGAATGCCCGCTGATCAGACTGACCTTTCCCTGCAACAATCTGTTCACTTCATCAACGCCAAGGCCAAGCAAAGCCGATGTTTTATAACAGGGATATCCCAGTCCGGAATACAGCAGAATCAGTTCATCAAGCTTCCCTGTTTCTGCTTCCGAATACTGATCACATTTATTGAAGATGATAAAAGCCGGTATATGATAAGCTTCTGCGGTAACAAGAAAACGATCAATAAATCCGGTGGAAGTGCGGGGACGGGTTAGGGTAACCATGACTACAGCCTGATCGATATTGGCAGCAATGATGTGCGAAAGTGCCGATAGCCGGGTAGCCTTCCTGATAATATAGTTGTATCTTTCGGCAATGGTATGAATAAGACCGAAATCTTTATCCTCACTGTAGCTATATTCTACCCTGTCGCCAACAGCCAGAGGGTTGGTCGATCTTATTCCCCTGATCCTGAAATTCCCTTTCAGCCTGCATTCTGTTATCTTCCCATCCGCTGAGAGCACTGTGCAGGAATTCCCGGTTGAACGGATAACAACCCCGAGGTAATTATCCATTCTCAGACAAAATTATAATGTTTGCGAACCGGCTTTCTGATGTCCCACACACAGGAAAGACCGGTTCTGAATGCAACAAAATCACCTGGTCCTATGTGAAAATGCTCCGATCCGGCTTCAATCACAACTTCTCCTTCAAGAAAATAACACCATTCTTCTTCCTGGTAGGTGTATGGGAATCGTGAGATTTCCTTTTCCCAGACCGGCCAGTTTCTGATCCCTTTTTCTTTGATCTCTTCTTCAGTAATTTTCTTTACTTCAATCATGGCATCAATTTAACGCAATTTATTTCAGCGAAGGTTGTAAAATTACGAAATATCCATATATTTGTTAAAAACTAAACGTACTGAGAGAACTATTGCCAACCCGGGAAACGGCATCCTGATTTTCGCAGAAATGACGATTCTGCATATGCATTTTTATCAATAACTTATAAAAATCAAACAGTTATGGAAATCATTGCAGGATTGATAATATCACCTTTAGCATTTGTGCTTTTTTTGCTGATCTTTAAATTCAGGTTTCCGAAAGAAGGTATTGACCTGCTTGTTAAATCCTTTATCTGGGGTTGTCTTGTCTCTGTTCCTGTAATACTGGCCGACCAGGTGGCCCATTATTTTATCATCGACGGAGCGAGGAGTATCAGGAGAATGATCGTTTATTCGTTCATCATTGTTGGTTTTGTCACCGAAGTAAGTAAGTTTCTTCCGATAAGGCTTTCACTGGCGGGTAAAAATCGTTTCAGGTCACCCGCCGAAGGTATTATTTATTCTGTTGCCCTCACCCTTGGGCTGTCAACTCTTTATGCCATTTACTATATTTATTTTTCAGCCAGGAGCGGACATGACCCTGCCTATTTTTTGTCAATCGCACCCATGAATGTCCTGCTTGGGATTATCATGGGATTTTTTATCGGCCTGGGTAAAATACGCAAAAACCTTTTTATCGATTCAATGACCGGACTGGGGGCAACCATTCTCATCCATGGCATTTACAGGTTTATTCTGCTCAGCAGGGATGTCACACTTTTCTGGCTGTTTGCCCTCGGTGCATTGTTTATTGCTTCGATTCTTTTCTATAAGAGCAGGAGAATAACTGCCGAATTACAATAGACGGTATATTTTACCAGGGAGGCATTTGACAATGCCCTCAAATTCAAGGCCCAGCAATGCAGCGGCCACTTTGCTTGTTTGAATACCGGAAGCAAGGCAGATCTTATCGAGACTACTATCTCCGTTCTCATGAAGGATGGCAACTACCCTTTCCTGGTCAGGTTCAAGATTGATAAAAAGGCTGCGCTGAACCGGTGATCTGTTGGACTGGGTTTTATCCCAGCCCATGATATAACATATATCGGCAGCCGATTGAACAAGTGCCGCCCTGTTTGTCTTAATCAGGTTATTGCAGCCTTCCGAAACCGGATCCCCGATTCTGCCGGGAACGGCGAAAACATCGCGGTTGTATGAATTGGCAATATCTGCTGTTATCAGGGCGCCCCCTTTAATGCCGGCTTCAATTACGATGGTAGCATCCGCCAATCCTGCAATAACCCTGTTCCGTCTGGGAAAATTTTCCCTGTCGGGGTTGGTTTCGCTGATAAATTCAGTCACCAGCCCACCCTGCCCGACCATCCGCTGAGCCAGGGTATTGTTTAAAGAAGGGTAAACCCTGTCGAGGCCATGAGCAAAGACACCGACTGTTTGCAGACCTTCATCCAGAGCTGCCTTGTGCGCACAGGTATCAATGCCGTAAGCCATACCACTGACAATCAGTACATCATGCCCGGTCAAACCGCTGACCAGCTTCCTGCAGATTTCCTTTCCGTACTCTGTCGCACGCCGTGTACCCACAATGCTGACAATCCTGGCTTTATTAAGATCAGCTGTTCCAAGCATGAAAATCAACACAGGACTGTCAATACAGTGCCTCAAACGTTCCGGGTATTCCTGATCTGTATAAAAAGTTGTTCTGATACCATATTTTCTCACAAATCCGACTTCCTTTCCCGCCCTTTCCACAACATGCCGGTTTCCCATAATCAGGTCGACGGTTGCATCTCCCATACCCGGGATTCTGAGCAGGTTGGCCCTGCTTTCGGTAAATACAGCTTCCGGACTTCCGGTGTAGGCTATCAGCTTTCGGGCATTGATATCGCCAACCCCCGGCAACAGGGTGATTGCTATCTGGTAGAGAAGGGTTTTATCATCTGCGGTCGACATATTGCGAATTTATGAAAATTCCCTCAAATTTTCAATTCCTGACACAAGATCCTTTCTCTGTAAGTATATTTGCATTAACTATTATGCAGGCCGCCACTCATTACCGTATTATGATCTGTCCGCTCGACTGGGGCCTTGGTCATGCAACCCGATGTATTCCCCTTATCAGGGAACTTCAGGATGCAGGCGCCTGCGTGGTTATTGCTGCAGATGGACCGCAACTGAAGCTTCTCAGGACAGAATTTCCGGAAGCTGAATGGATCGTTTTCGGAGGTTACCGGGTGAGGTACGGAAAAAAAACAGATGCCGCCTGCAGGATATTGATCGACACTCCAAGGCTGTTTTACATGATTCTGAAGGAACATTTTAAACTTAAATCACTGATTAAAGAACACAGGATTGACGGCGTGATTTCAGATAACAGATATGGATTGTGGAATAGAAATATCCGAACCGTGTTTATTACCCATCAGTTGAATATCATCGCTCCTCCCCGTCTTAAGTTTACAGAACCGTTTTTACGGGCCGCTACGCGTTTTTTCGCCGGAAGGTTTGACGAATGCTGGATACCCGATTCAGAAAATGAGGATAATTTATCGGGAAAACTGTCGCATGGTTTCAGTATCCCTGAAAATACCTTTTTCGTTGGTCTGTTGAGCCGCTTCGACAGACAAGTAAAGGGAAATACAAACCTGAAGTACGATGTAATTGCCATTGTGTCGGGACCGGAGCCTCAACGCAGTATATTTGCCGGGAAGCTGTCAGAAAAGCTTCCTTCAGCAAACAAAAAGTGCCTGATCATTCTTGGCATTCCGGGTGAAACGACCATTTCGAACCTGAGGGAAAATCTTGATACCGCCAATCACCTTACCTCAGACCAATTGTATGATATTCTGATGACGAAACCTGTTGTTATAAGCCGGGCCGGATATTCCACATTGATGGATATTGCCTTTACCGGTAACAAAGCCATACTTATCGCAACTCCCGGACAAACCGAACAGGAATACCTGGCATCGTCACTCCGGGAAAAAGGACGCTATTATTCTTCCAGGCAGGATGACCTGCGACTGGACGAAGCCATCCGGATCCTTGAAGATTCAGGTTCCACAACCCCTTTAACCCCTTCTGTTTTATATCCTGCGTTCATTTCCCGGTTTCTTGAAAGCATCCCTAAACCTGACGGTAAAAATCGCCGGGTCGCTCCCTAATCCATCCAAATGCATTACTTTTGTGACTTCAAAGCATTTTCACTATGATGATTCAGCAAATAACCTGGGATATCAGCCCTTTGATTTTTAAAATCGGGAGCCTGCAAATAAGATGGTACGGATTATTTTTCGCACTGTCCTTTTATCTCGGATATCTGGTTCTCGAAAAGCAGGTATTTAAACGTGAAAACCTTAAAATTGACCTGCTCGATAAGCTGGCGACCTACGTTGTTATCGGAACCGTAGTCGGTGCGAGACTGGGGCATATTTTCTTTTATGAACCCATGTCATACCTCAGAAACCCAATCAGTATCCTGAAAATCTGGGAAGGTGGCCTGGCCAGCCATGGTGCTGCCGTCGGCATCCTGCTTGCGCTGATACTGTTTGTAAGGAAATCGGGCAAAACCTATCTCTGGACGTTAGACCGGGTAGTTATGGTTGTGGCTTTGGGTGGTTTCTTTATCAGGATGGGCAACCTGATGAACAGTGAGATATACGGACATTTCACTTCCCTGCCCTGGGGATTTATTTTTGTCAGGGATGGTCAGGCCGATCCACGCCATCCAACCCAGATTTATGAAGGCCTTTGTTACCTGTTGCTCTTCTTCGGTTTAATGTCTTTTTACCGGAAAAATTACAAAACCATGAAAGAAGGGACCATTTTCGGCGTATTTATGATTATTCTGTTCGGAGTAAGGTTCCTGATAGAATTTGTAAAAGAGCCTCAGGTTTCCTTTGAGCAGACCATGGCCCTCAATATGGGTCAACTGCTGAGTTTGCCGTTTATTCTGGCCGGTGTGGGGTTGTTGTGGTATGTGAGTAGGAAGAAGTAATCTTCCGGAATCCGGCATTCGCCTGAGTGCATCAGTCACAGACTCTGAGATATCAGATGATATTGTCTTTCCCTCCAAAACAGACGTAAAATAAGTTTCGTCGGGTGAGCATAGTCATGGAAGCAACCTGACTTTAATCATATCAGCCAGATTATCGGACACAGACGATTGTTGAAATTCATAAATCCCCTTATCCCCCGTTTCTCCGCTGGTCGCATGGTTATGAAATAAAACACTCATTGTAAAATCGACAGGGACCCAGGGTCAAAAAACCGGTTCTTAAATATGCAATGAAAAAAGTAATCCACGGCAAGTAGTCCCTGAATAATATAACCAACCAAAACAAGAAAAAGACCGGAAAAACCGGGTTGACCCCCGGTGAAGAAGATACTTAACTGAATCCGGGTATAAATTTTATGAGGATATGATAAATTTATTTGCTATATTTGGGAAAGCTACACCCTGATTTTCTGAATTTAAAAGGGTGTATTCTGGTTTGAAAACATATTTCTTAATCATTAAAAACTATAACATTATGAAAAGAACAGGAGCTTTTTTGATTTTGCTCATCATGCTTTCCGTATCGCCCGATAAAGGTGGTTATAGCCAGAATACGGGGAATATTGTAGCGACCGTTTCCACGAATCCTGCGGGATTTTTGTTTTTCGGACCTTCTTTGAATGCAGGCTGGGCCATAGATGAAAAAACAATGCTTCATGCTGATGTTCGCAGAAGTTCATGGGGCTTGCTGGCATGGAAAATAAGGGCATCCGATTCTTCTTTATCCGGTTTTAAAGGTATGGGCTATGCTTTGGGCGCCCATCGGTATATCCATAGTATCCAGGAAGGAATTTATTATGGTGGATTCTTATCACTGGACATTCAGGATACAAAATACTCAGAAGATCAGCCTTTTAGCTGGCATGAAAGAACCAGGAGTATTGGCCTGTTGGTAAGTGCCGGGAAACGGTTTAAATTAGGGTCAAGGTATTACTTTAATGCCGGTGGCGTATTGGGTGGTGCATTTCTGAAATATCACTGGGAGTACGATGATCTGTCTGCAGGGCTATCAGATACAGAAGCCAGGAAGGGTAATTCATTTATTCCCATTGGTTCTTTGGAACTGGCTTTTGGTATGTTCCTGTTCCAATAACCAATAAATTCAACTTTACAGAGATCATTGGAACCTTAGTCTGATTTTACTGAGGTCCGGACTTAAAAGGGGACAATTCAATGTTTCATATAATGTTAACCTTCCAGGAAGAATGTTAGGAAACTGAAAATCAGAAATTATTAATTGTCTGGCTGCCCGAAACCCACAACATTAAACCATCACAGTCATTAGAACCTGTTGATCCCTGCTAATCCGTATTCCTTGCCAGTTTAATCACTTCACTCCAGGAAGGTTCTTTCCCACTCATCAGAATGGACACGCGGAACACTTTTGCAGCCAGCCTGCGCAAAAAATAAAAGGTCAACATCAACAGGATAAATGAACCTGCAGGCTGCCAGAACCCAACTTCTGTAACAGCCCACCGCATCGGCATGGCAGTTGGTGAGGTCAGCGGAAACCATGAAAGAAAAACGGCCAGGCGGCTGTCGGGATCGCGGGAAACCAGAAAAGAAGCCATCACAAACAATATGGGTAGCATCATCAATCCGCTTTTACCGGAATTGTTGGGGTCGGTAATCACCGAAGCAATGGCCGCCAGCAGGGCATTCCATAGCAGAATGCCGGTCAGGGCAAAAGGGAGGAACAATAATATGGATGGCAGGTGAAGATAGCCCATGATGGATGAAACCGGCACACCGGTAAATTGGAAGTACAACACTCCTCCGATGATGCCCAATACCGAATAGGTCAGCATGGAAGACAATCCGGTTAAGGTAATTCCGAAAATCTTGCCATCCATCCACACCTGCGGACTGATGGCTGAAACTATCTGTTCTGTTATTTTCAACTGCTTTTCACCGGTAATGGCCGAAAACTGGTAGGCAAAACTCAGAAACACAGCCAGGATCATAAGTCCGGCAAAGAAAAAGGATAAAACAATCCTGTTATTCGAATTGTCGGAATAAATAAACAACTCCTTTGCAGGGGCTGCAGAAAGAACCATGGAGAGATCAGTCTCACTCCATCCCTTCGACTTCATCATTTGAGTTCTGAAATGAACATCGAGTACCGCCTTCAGTTTTTTGATTACCCTGGTTTTTTTATAGGCGTGAATCGTAAATGCATTGCCTTCATCAACCAATAAAATGCCCTCTTTTTGATTTGAAATCTGTTCGAGAACCGCAGATTTTTGTGCATCAGGCAATAGCTTAAGTTTAAAATCATCCGACAACCGTTTATTCAGGGAACTATCCGAATCCTGTAAAACGTACAGGAGGGGTTTTTCACCTGTATCAGATAAAGCAATTTTGCCTCCGAAATAAAAGATCACGGATATGAATAGCATGACAATTATACCCATGGCTTCATTCTTCGGTTTGAAAAACCGTCTGAATTCCCATCGTGTAACTGTAATAACCTGACTGATATAACTCATTGGTGATTTTTTACAAGTTTCAGAAAAATTTCGTGCAGGCCGGGTTTGTGACTGCTGATGTTGCTGATGCCTTCGATGGCGGCAAGTTCAGCCAGGGCATGGTTGAGGTCGGTCCCGGTGCTGAAAGTGAGTCCGACCCTGTACTCATCAATACAGTTTACCAGTTCAACACCCGGAAGACTGAGGAACATGTCCCTGTTAACCGGCGATCTGAACTCCAGGTCAATGATTTGATTCTTTCCGAAAGCATCATAAATACCCGGCAATGAGCCATTGTACACCGCTCTGCCCTGGTTGATCAGGAAGACCCTGTCGGCAATTTTTTCAACCAGCGACATCTGGTGGGCACTCAGCAATATGGTTGTTCCCTGCTGGTTGATTTCACGGATGTATTCAATGAACTTTTCCTGGTTCAGCGGGTCAAGTCCCGAAAATGGCTCATCGAGAATCGCAAAAGATGGCTTATGCAGGATAGAGGCCACGAATTGAATTTTCTGCTGATTGCCTTTCGACAAAGCCAGAAGTTTCTCCTTTGCCCTGTCGGCGAGTTCAAGCCGTTCAAGCCATTCCATGGCTGCAGTCTTCGCTTTGGCCGGGTTCATGCCCCTGATGGATGCCAGGTACACCAGCGAACGGATGATGGGAATATCGGTGTAGAGCCCACGCTCCTCAGGCAGGTAGCCAATGTGTTCAGCGGGAGGAAGTTCGCCACGCTTACCGTTCAGATTCCATTCAATCCGGCCGCTGTCGGCCTTGATGATATCGAGCAATATGCGCAGGGTGGTAGTTTTTCCGGCACCGTTGGGTCCCAGAAATGCGAAAATATCGCCCTGCGCCAGCGAAAAGGAAATATCATTTACTGCCTGCAGGTTCATAAAACGTTTGTTTAATGAACTTACCTTCAACACTTCTTTTGCTTGTTGTTTTTCCATAGGCCTTCCTAACCGGCAGCAATCTATCCTGTCAATAAGGATAGCCCCGGCGGTTCAGGGAATCAAAAATATAACATTCATGGATTCCTTTTGTTTCCCGGCGAATAGTCAAAGGATTCATCTGAAGTATTCAATTCTGCATCCGGTTGATTTATTCCGTTGAAATCTGATGCCTGCTTCGGTTGTTTCATTGATTTTTAATGCACCTTACCGATCGGCCATTCTCCGCATTGAAATAATTCCTGCCGGCATTTGAATAGTCGTGCCGGAACCAGTGCAGCCAGGGATTGTCGGGAACGCCGCTGCCTGAAGATGTCCAGAAATGGGCAAAAGCACCCTGATTGGCAAATGAACCATAATAGGTAAATCCCCCGGCCAAGGCTGAAAATCTGAGTTCGTCGGTACCACCCGGAGAATCCCATGTACCAGCTGATTTAAGCTTATTTCCTGCATCTGATCCCCGGGCATTTTCGCCGAACCAGATTTCATCTCCTGACCCGTAAAGCGCATCTGCGACACCTTCAAGAACAATCCAATCCAGGTCTGTTGCCAAATGCCATCCCGGGGGGCACAGACCCTGGTGACCTTCGGTATAAATGTACTGCATGGCCTCACCCCACTGGTATAGTCCCCCATACAGTATACAATGATCAGGGTTGTCGTCGTAACAGTATTTTTCAATTATGCCATTGTCGGCCTGAGGTTGTGAAACCGGAATCATGGTACCGGCGCTTATATTTTCCTTCAGCCAGCACTGGCTGCCAATCAAGACTGTATGATAAACCTGTCCTTCAAATAATACCTCCGGTTGATCAATACAGGGAATGTTATTGGCAAACTGAAATACAACGGTCTTGTCCACTGTGGGTATATCCCATATCCCCGACTCCGGATTTCCGATGTAACCACTGAATATAAGCCTGTCGCCAGGACGATAGCTGAATCCTATATCAAGTGGCAGCATTTTCACCGATGGGAAAATTCCTTCATAGCCCTCATAGGTGATACCGGCCGTTTCCGGACCATTCATATTGCAGGATAAGAACTTCAGTGAACTCCTGAATTTTGTGGTTGATGCTGTTAAAAGAATCATTGATCCTGCCCCTGCTGTAATTCTGAAAACGTGAAATCCGGCTTCAAGTCTTTTTTGCGTTCTGCAAAGGAGCCTGCCAGAAATATCGTGGAGGAGGAGATCTGTAACAGCCATTCCGGACATCCATATCCCTGCCCTGACAACCCCATCGGCATTACCTAGAAGAGCCATCCGGAAATTTGACGAATTGTTTTCAGGATCTTCCAACCCTTCAGGAAATTCCAGGGTTAATAGCGTATCAGGATACAACAACAATGTGTCACTGCCCTGATCAATATTTGTTATTTTGATGCTGTCAAGCCGGCTATATTGATTGAAGTCCAGACCGGTAAAACCAATCGTTATTCCGGCTTTCTGGGCAGTTACACTGATAACTGAGGCAAACAATACCGGTAAAAGAAGAAAAAACTGATTTGTTTTCATGATGTGCTGAAACTTAAATTATGGTTTGACAATCGATTTATCTGCAAAATTTCGGATCAGGTTTTTTGAAATTTTTATTAATGCGAACATATCCTGAAATCAGGTAAAGCATTAATAATTAAAGTTTTATCAGCATTGTAATCAGTCTCTGATCAGCCGTGATCAGTTTCAGATAATAAACCCCCACCGGCAGTTCACCGACGCTCAAGTTCAGCGTACAGCCCGGAGAATCAGTAAACGGCTTCATTACAACAACTCCCTGCACATTGATCATTTCAATGGTCAGTGGTTGATTCAGGCCGGCCGGGAGCAAAAGTTTTATGTAGTCTGATGCAGGATTCGGGAACACCTTCAGACCGGGCAACTCCTGTCCGGCAATGGACACCGGCCCGTGCTGTACCGTGACATACCACCATTTTTCAGTATCACCATCAAAAGAGCTCACATTATACCAAACGGGCGTGGTAAAATCGGTCACCACTTCATCCTCCGGATAGAAACAGGCATGGCCGGATGTTGTGATGTAAGGAATCAGGGTGGCCAGGTTGGCAGTATCGTGTACTGTAGCCAGAACCGTCCGGGCATTGTAATCAATCACCGGCGGAGCGGTCTGCGGTGAAAACCAGAGGTCAGTGATGTCGGCACCATAGGTTACCGGGGCTTCCGGTTCAAAGTGAACGGCCACTGCTTCATTCACCGGCTGGGTGTTGAATTTTGTGGCTGCAATGGAAAACGCATCGTTTCCGGCTGACTCAATCTCCCAGGGTGTACCCTGTAGTCCGGGTATGCAGACATCCCAGTCAATGATGCCCTGGGGGTTTACATTGACGATGGTGATGTATTGCTGCACCTCACAGCTTTTCAGGGAGGTTCCGGCGATAAAGACGCTACCGTCGGGTTCTTTGCTGAAATCGAAAGGATGGTTATCCAGGTTGTTCTGGTAATCGAAAACGGTACTCCACTGAAGATCTCCGCCTGTATTGTACTTCAGCAGGCAGAAATTCTTACCGCTTCCGGGATAGGGTGTTTCGTAGGCCACATAACCGCCCACCAGCAGTTCATTGGCATTTGTGGTGGCAAGATACCAGGCATTGTTTGAGTCATACTCCGGATTGCCAAAGCTGCGCTGCCACTGAAAAACCCCGCCTGCATTGTATTTCACCGTCAGGATATCCTTCTCATACGAACTGATCTGGCTGTAGCCGGTTATATAGACATTGCCATTGTTATCCACGATCACCTTTTCGGCAACATCGGTATCGTGGTAAACCGAACCGTCGAGAAAGGCATGCCACTGGTAGTCGCCGTTCTGATTGTATTTCACCACACAATAATCGATGGAGGTATTCCAGGCATCGCCGGCAATGTACACGTTGCCCGATGGGTCGGTGGCAATGCTTTTCGTGTTGGCATAGATGCCGGAACCCTTGAAGGTGCGCGACCACTCGATGCCACCGCCGGTATTCATTTTAACAGCCAGCATCCACGAACCACTCACCCCGGTTTCGAATTTTGTACCCCCGACATAAATATAACTACCATCAGAGATCATAAAGACCGGCCGCACCTGCCATTCAAAGGTATTGAACGATGAACCCGGGATTTCTGTCGTCCATTCCGGAAATCCATCGGCAGCGCGGTATTTCTGAATGGCAATGGCCCAGGGGGATGCCGGATTGATAAAAGCAAGATAAGCGTTGCCGGCAGCATCGAGGCAAAGATCGAAGGGACCGATGGGCTGGGGATTGGCAGGGCCATATGTCTTCAACCAGATCAGGTTGCCGTTTGGATCGTACTTGATAAGGAAAATATTACCCAACGGGGCAATGTCGTAAGATTTCTCCCCTGCGATATAAACATTGCCGGCAGCATCGGTTTCCAGTTCATAGGCTGAAGATGAGCCGCCACCCGGAAACTGCCCGGGGGTAATCCATGCAGGAGCAACCTGTGCCGACAGACCTGAAATACAGGTCAATGCAATGAAAATGCTGTTTACCAATGATTTCATAAGCCTGTTATCCGGATTGCTGACTGTTTTATTCCTTTTCAGCATTTCTCTTATGTGTTTCTATGTGCCTTTGTGGTAATAATTAAACAAAGTCCGTTTTTTTGCCACTAAGACACTGAGAGCACCAAGGTTCACTAAGATTTTTCATTCCCATACATCCGATTCTGGTCCGGAATCCTCTAATCTTTAACGCACCGGATGGAGAATCCATGCTCTTTAATACTCAGCCCCTTGTAAACACCTGCTCCGTTGTGGGTCATCAGAATATAAGTAGCCTGAGCGGCATCGAATCCTGTGTTGGTCCACCAGGCGCCAAAGTTTTGCAGACCATCAAAAAGTCCGCCGGTAAGGCAGCATCCTCCGGGAAGGGCGGTAAATCCATATTCGTCGGTTATATCATCGTTGATAACACCCCAATGCTCAGTACCGCTTTCCTTCAGTTTATTACCGGCCATGTCAGCCCCTCCCACATATCCGGCCAGTTGCATCCATTCAGCATCGGTGGGCAGATGCCAGCCTGCGGGACAGGCAATCTTTGCTGCTGCCCAGTTGTATAAAACGCCATAAGTATTGTAATACGCTGAAGCTTTGGCTTCGGCGACGCTGTTGCCTTCGTAAACCAGAACATAATACAGCGGAACCGCATGTGAGCCGGAGTCGGGGCCCACCACCTCCGGCAGGTAACGCAGGTTCTCAGCCATCCAGACCTGATCACCGATTTTCACGGTTTTATAGGTTTCACCATCCCTGGGATCGGTATAGCTTTCATAATCAATGTTGTTTTCACCCCCGTCATCTTTTCCGCAACCACTGGTAAAAGCCAGAAAAACTACCATGATCAATGGCATCATCAATAAATTGTGCTTTTTCATTTCTTAAGATTAAGTGTTGTTAGTATTATATTTAACTGACATTCATTGCTTTATAAATTTCTTTATCAGAAGGGAGTCCCCGTCGCTGATCCGGAGGAAATAGATACCCCCGGGCAACGAACTGACATCGATTCCTATCCCTTCAGCCGGAAACGCGCCTGAAAATGCATCCATTACCTTTCTGCTGTAAATATCCCACACCCCGGCCACAATCACTTTCCCCTGCCATCCGTCAAGCGACACAGTACATTTATCTTTAACAGGATTCGGGTACAGGTAAAACTCAGGCTTATCCTTACTTACGGCTGAAGTAATCACCCCCGGACCGGCATACCACAATCCATCGGAAACGGTTCCGAAAACAACATACTCATTGTCAACCGCAACCGTGTTCGCCATATAACCTCCCATCGGCATACCACCGGTGATCAGTCTGAAACTGCTGCTATCGGTATGCTGAACATAACCACCGGCCAGGGTGGCCACATACAGGTAGTTTCCCAGGGTAGTCATATCCATGATGTTCATGCCGGGAACCAGTCCCGATGAAGCCGGCGACCAGCTGAGACCATTGTCGGTACTATGGTACATCAGGGTACCTGAAGCAGCGAAAAGTTCCTCCCCGAGTTTTGCCAGCTGATTCACTTCGTACATTCCGCTCCCATAGGGCAACCAGGTAAGTCCGTTGTCGGTGGAACGATAGAGGTAGCTTCCGGTGTTCGCCAGTCCGGCCAGCATATCCGTTCCGTTTTTCAGAAAACACCTCACCGTCTGGTTTGATGCCCCGATACTGACTGCCGACCAGTTCTGGCCGTAGTTCTCAGACCGGAAAACGCCATCGGCAGTGGAAGCCAGCAGGATGGTCCCATCCGAGAAAATGTCTCCCACATTCAGGCTGCTGAGCCCGTTATTAACCGCCGCCCAGTTGTAGCCCAGCATGGTGGAACGGTAAACACCGTTTGCGGTGGAGGCGTACAGAACTATAGCAGAGCCTTCAACCGATGCGATAATCCTCCGTATATCGGAGGTGCCGATTCCTGTGGATGAAGGATTCCAATTGGTGAAGTTCTGCGATTGCAGGATACCGCTGTTGGAGGTGGCTACATACCACACATCGCCGTATGACAAAACATCGGTAATCTGGTTTGATAAAGGCAGGGCAGATTGTGTCCACTGTCCGTATGATGGAACTACAGATAGTATGACAAAAAGGATTGAGAAGAGGCTGATGTGAATTGTTTTCATAAATTGCTGCTGTTTGGCTATCAATAAATAATCAGTTTTTCAGTAACCATACCATTGATCAGTCTTATCCGGCAGAAATAAATACCCTGCCTTAATCCGGTAATGTCAATTTCCATGCTTCCTGAATCAAAAACAGGTCTGAAGGACTTCAATAATTGCCCATTTGGCCCGAATAATTCAATTCCCTGAATACCGGTTTCAGAAATGCATTCAGGGAGGAAAATCCTGAATTTACCTTTCGCGGGATTCGGCCATATTTCAGCCGTAATCAGGTCCGGGCCACCGTAGCCCTGTGCCCCCGGGCGGGAATAAGAATAATAATCACGGGTACTGAGCTCAAACTGCTGCACATGTACGATCCATTTGTGATACGAATCGCTGTGCCGCCGGTTTAATGAATCGAATGTATAAAGGTGCATGTCTACCTCTTTCCAGGACGCTGATCCGGCATCCCATTGCGAAAGGGCATCTTCGATGAGCAGGGTATCCTGAAAATATTCATAATCACGCATATAGCCAGGTTCCCATTCACCCAGGTCATTCCCGCTGTATCCGGTGTTTTTCACCATTCTGCCAAGCGGGTTATAAACCATTTCAGATTTTGTACTGGGCATCCATGTGACGGTATCTTCACCAATGCGGTAATACTCATAGAGGGTCATATTGCCCGCATTATCCCAGGTCCGGTTATCTTTTTCCTGAGGAACCCATGCCTTGATGGATTCTTCGAATTGCCAATACCAGGAGTGAATTTCACGATGAAGTTCATCATAGGCATGTTCTTCCTTTACCATAAAATACCACAGTTGTGTATTGGGATTGTAAAAGAGCCTGGTTCCCAGAATCATGTCGCCGGCTGTATTATACTCATAGTCATACCTTAATTTCGGATAAAAAACCCCTGTTCCTTCTTCATCTTCCCATTCGGTCACGCGTTCCGGAAGTCCCTCAGGATTGTATTCATATACACTGTATGCCGTTGAATCCCAATGCTGGCTGAGGTTATTCCATTCAAAATTCACTTCATTCGTCAGCCTTTGCTGATTATCATAGTAATTCAATGTTTTCTTATAGTTTATCCAGTCGAAGGGTGAAAGGCTCCAGCCATCGAAGTATGATTCGGAAACATTGCCATTGGCATCAAATACATATCTTTCCCTGAAAAGGCCTTTGTAAGCCATAGTTTCGTTTTCCCAAAACAATACTGCCCACATCGTCTGCCGGCCCTGCCCGTCGAACTGCCATTTTTCAATACGGTATGGCACCCATAGATTAAGGGCTTGCTCCCTGACGAATTCCTCGGTCTGTGTGGTTCGCCTTTGCTCATCGTACTGATAGGTTGTCCGGTAAGAGAGAACCGAATCGCTGATGCCGGAAAATTTCCAGGTAATCACCGAGTCGAGCACTTCGGTTTGCGGATTTTCTTTCCATTTCTGACCCCATATATAGAGGGGCAACAGGAAAACCGCTGCTATGGTAATTGTCATTGCATTTTTCATGGCCTGAATTATTTCTGAAGTACAATTTTTCCTGAAAATTGCTGGTTCCCGGCAATTACCTTGCAGATATACATTCCGCCGGCCAGAACACCTGGTTCCCAAGAAATCCTGTTGTTCCCTGCCTGACAGAAGCCATGGTTTGCATGATATACCGTTCGTCCCTGCAAATCAGTAACACAAACGGTTACATCTGCTGAGGCATCCGGTTTAAAATCGAAAAATGCGATGTCGTTTGCCGGATTGGGTGTAATCTGCAATGGCCGGGGAGCGTCCTTTTTCCCATAGCGCAGAAAGTCATCGATCCCTAAAGGGGGCAAAGGCAGTTTGGTCAGTTCACCACCTTTTCTATACAGAATGATATTTGCATTCATTCCGCTGCCGCCTGAAATCCGGCCTTCGCCAACAGCCACATAACCTCCGCCTGCCAGCGGCTGAGCATCGAAAACATAACCTCTGGTAGGCATATAGACATTTCCCGGAGACCAGGCAGCGGTATCAGCCGAGATGAAGTTTCCATCCGGATCATAAACCGCCACATAAATCATTTCCTGTGAGCCGAAACCATTGCGGCTGAGTATGTAATTACCATCGGAATTCCGGGCGATGGTGTTGAAACCACCATTCTGGTTGGTGTGCGGCATTTTCTCCCAGATTGTGGCGCCATCAGCATCAAGTTTAGCCAGGTACTCACTGTTCATATAATAACCGGCAAGGATAAAAGTGCCGTCATCCTGTTCAATGATGTCTCCACCTGTGTCCCAATAGTCAGTAACATACTCCTTAGTCCACAAAGTGTCTCCGTTTTCATTGAAACGAATGACATACATGTTGGTTATGTAACCGACTGTCAGCGCGTTACCCTTCCCACCGGCAAAAATATAACCCCCATCGGCCGTGGTGTGCACCTCTCCTACCTCATCGCGGCGGTTGCCGCCATATCTTCTGGTCCAGAGACTGTCGCCCTGCGCGTTGATTTTCATAAACCACAGGTCGCCCGAGCCATCATATTTCATTGTTTTACCGGCAATGAAGCAGCCCCCGTCAGTTGCTTCTGTGATGGATATGCCTTCTTCATCGGTTTCATAACCATAAGTTTTTTCCCATTCCTTATTGCCGTTCTGATCTGTTTTAACCAGGTAAAGGTCTTTGCCACCGTTGCCGGAAGATTTGGTAAATCCGGTCAGCAGAAAGCCCTGATCAGGGCACTTCACAAAATCGAAGACCCGGTCCTCCTGGTTTCCGCCATAATTTCTGGTCCATAAGGTGTCACCGTTAATATCTGTTTTTACCAGCCTGGCGTTGAATGTACTGTTTGTTGCAGATGATCCCTGATAGCCTGCAATGACGATGTTTTTGTCCGGCGTTTCCATTACGGCATACCCGCAACCGGCAGTTCCGTAGCCTTCAAGGTTGTAATATCCATCGGCGTTCCGTGGCGGATCCAGTTTCCAGACGTAAATATCGTGAAGCCGGTTCGCTTTGTAATCATATCCGGTGAGGTACAAAAAACCCTCTTCATCCGCTGTAATGGCATAGGCAACGTCCATGTCGATGGCAGGACCGATGTATCGCATCACCCACAGGTCTCGGCCGGTTTTATGGTGCAGGCTGATCATATTGGCTTCGGCCAGCAATCCGCAACTATAGGCCGCCACATGCACGTTGGTGTCGGGTGTCTGCACAATGGAGAAACCCATATCAAAGGTTCCGTAAAGCCCTTCATACTGGTAGAACCACTCGGCTGTGCCTTGCCGGTTTACCTTCATCACGGCCACGTCAAGATCGGTATCCACCTGAGCATTTCTGCCGGCAGCGCGACCCGCGACATAGATGTTATCATCAATTCCGTAAAGCATTTCGTAACAGGTTTCTCCAAATACCGGTTCCGGGCCGGGTCCGTCAATGTTGCAGTTCCACTGGAATTCACCGGCAGCATTGAGGCAGATGGCGCCGATATCGGAACCGATCACGCAACTGGCATAGATGCGTCCGTCATTTCCGTAAACCAAATCGGTGGCTGTACTGTAACCGACATTGAATGAAGGATGCAGATACCTCCAGTTAAAATCGCCCGATCCGGTTAAACTGACAACAACCAATTGTTTTTCATTGGAATTGAGGGAATAACCGGCGGCATAAACATTGCCATCGGAACCAACGGCAACCGCACTGGCCATATCATCACAAAGTGAATACGGACAAGCCCCGTCGAACCAGTATATCCATTCCTGCGCACCGGTGGTTGAGTTAATGGCTGTTACCAGGAAGTCGTAGTTGGCTTCCCCGGCCGCATATACCAACCCATTGCCGCCATATTCCACTGAATAAGCTTTACTGGCATAATTGCCGGTGTTATCGTAAATGTAATCCCAGCGGAAACTGCCTCCGGGAGTCAGGCTGAAAACAAGGTACTTATCATTGCCTTCCGCATTTTCCGAAAAACCACAGATATACAGGTTTCCATCGGTTCCATAATGGATCTCAGAAACTTCCATCGTCTTATCCTGCTGCCCTTCGTACACGTACACCCATTGCTGGTTTCCAGCTTTATCCAAGGCGATGACGACGATGTCGTAATCAAGGTCATCGTACTCCACGCCAACCACATAGACAATGCCGTCAGCGCCACAGACGATATCGTTACCAATTTCGCTTATGCCGGTATTGTAATTGTAATACCATTTGTGATCCTGGCTTTGGGCGCTGAGGCCAAGCAACAGTAAGATACAGAATTGCAGAAATCGTTTCATGGCTTTTATATTTAGAACAGGTTATTTGGGAAAGACAATAAAAACATGTTTATTCTGGTTTCTATACGGTTTGTGATCTGACTTTCTCAAAGCCCATTCCCCATTGGAAGTGTATTTTGCCCCTGACAGGAATTACGGGTAGTCAAAAAGAGAAAACCAGGAATCAGAAATGAAGCTATGGTCAACCGATTTTTCATCATCTGAAAATCTGTTATTAAGGATTTTTCAAGTCCTTTATGCAACGTACCGAGAAGCCACTGTTCTTATCCAGCCAGAAGCTACTGAATATCAGTTCAGAATTGTAGGATAACCCTCTGGGCCATGCATCGGTTGTACTGCTTTCCGTTGATGTCCACCAGAGGCCGGATTGCCCTATGCTGTTAAAAATACCATCCAGCGATCTTCCTCCCCCGGGTAGACCTTTAAATCCAGCCTCATCGGTTGCCCCGGTGTTGGGACTATTCCAGTGCGCAGTACCGGTTTCCTTCAATTTACCTCCCGATACCAGCTCGCCCCCCAGAAATGCATTCAGTACATTCCATTCTTCCCTGGAAGCAACGTGCCATCCTTCAGGAGCTAAATTCCTCGGGTCGTTCACCGCAAACCAGTTATAGAGAAATCCATAGGTAGTGCCTGAAGTTGCGCTATTGTCATAATAGCAGCACGCACCGGTTGTGAGTGCTATCCATGAGGCGCTGTCGGTAACCTGAGGAATGGAGTCCCCGTTCCTGTAACGGGAGGTGGCAAGGTTTTCAACCATCCAGGTTTGGGTGCCAATGGTAATGGAATGGTAAACATTTCCATCGATGTCGGTTATGTTATTCTGCAGTGGGTTCTCATCTTTTTCATCACCTGAACATGAACCCATCAGGAACAAACAAAATCCCAATGATAGAATAAATAAGGCCGGAAAGTAGATTTTTTTGTTCATAATCAATAATTTTATGGTTAAACAGTCCTGATCATTGACTGGTTACTGTAATCGCGACAAATTGCAGTGAATGTTGAATAAGGATTTTACTATTCGGGCAATTTCAGTTTAAAATGATTTTCTTTGTTACCAATCGATTGTTTATCAATCCATTCAGAAGATAAATTCCTCTTGGCTGGTTAGATAAATCAATTGTATGACTTGCCATCCCGGGGCTCTCAACTGGATTAATTTCCAGTGGAATGATCTGCCCTGTCGGGTTGATTAACCAGAAATGAGCTTCGCTTCCGGCATGATTCTGCCAGCTTATGGTTGTGCCTGTTTTCACAGGATTGGGTGAAACAGTAATATCAGCTGTCCGGCCCTGATCTGCTATCTGATTGTTAACCCTCAACACCCCTCCCTGCCGGAATTCCGCCAGCCCCTGATCGGTAGCTATCCACTTATTCCCCGACGCATCGATTTCAATATCCTTTACAATCTGCCCCGGCAATCCGGAATTGGATGGATTGAAAACAGTCCAGTCTGCACCTTCAAGTAATGCCAATCCTGCACCTGTTGCAAACCAGCGTTTTGATCCTTCTGCTTTTGTATTGAAAACGAAATCGGACGGTATACCTGAATTTGTTATGGTGTAAACAGTCCAATCTGCCCCGTCGAATTTTACCAGTCCGTTCCCGCTGGTTCCAATCCAGAAAAAGGCGCCATCGTAAAAGAGGGAAATACAATAATCATCCGGGATGGGAGAATTTGATTTATCGAAGATGGTCCAGGTGGTACCATCAAATTTTGCTAAGCCACCACCCCAGGTTGCAATCCATTTGTTCCCGCTGCCATCAATGGCAATCGCCCTGATCTCTTCGGCAGGAATCTGCGAATTCGAGGTATTCCAGGTTGTCCATACAGAACCATCAAAGCTTGCCAGTCCATGCATGGTGGCAACCCACTTCAGGGTTCCTTCAAACTGTACATCGTAAACCTTGTCATCAGGTATTTCGGAATGGGTCTCATCCCAGAAATACCATTGGGTTTCGTCAAATTCAGCCAATCCCCCGCTGCGGGAGCCGATCCATTTGTTGTTCTGTACATCTGTTGAAATACAAAGGATGTAATCATCAAAAACATAGGAATTGGCTGAGTTGTAATGATTCCATACCTCACCATCCCAGGTAAACACAGCGTCGTTCACCGTTCCCACCCATTTTACCCCGTTGTTATCTATGGAAAGAGACCGCACATCATTGTCGCCAAGTCCGGAGTTGGAGGTATTGAACACTATCCAATCAGGATTCTGCCCCATGATTGGAGGTAAAAATGAGAGGCAGATCAACAGGGTTAAGAGATTTGTTTTCATATTTTCAGTTTTGGTTATCTTTTTCTGATCTCCGACCTTTTATATCCTTTGATATTGAGAATCACATCTTCATTGGGATTGTAATTCCGGTTGTCGTGATAAATCACATCTCCACGTTCGTTCTCCCAACGGTAGTTCCATTCATTGGTTCCACGTTCTGTTTCACCCGTGAAAGGATTGGTGTAGTCTTCCTGGCCGGTGAGGTTGAGGTACATGTCGTTGTTTATTTCTGAATTGGTAAGGGCGCGGTGTTTTGCTATCTCCCGGTCAATGCGTTCAATATCACGCTGGGTCTGCAGGGCAATGTTGCTGTTCACATGCTGGCTGCGTACTTCGCGGCTGATCCATTCGGGATTGAGCTTCACCGAATGTCCGATGGTGGCAAAAACCGGGGCAAAGTTTTCAAACAATGGTTTTTCGGTGCGGACATACCAGGTTTCCTTATTACACCATAAACCTCCCCCCAACTGCCCCCAGTCTTCAATGGCACTTACCATCTTTTCGAGGTATTGAATACCGTTCTCCGCATATTGCATGGTTACGATGGCTGTCTGGTATTCGAAATGGTAACCACCAAGCATCAGTGCCGACATTTTTCTGTATTCTGCAGAGAGTTCAGGCATGGGCTGAATTGCAGTGATCTGAATATCCTGTGCATGGGGATGGGCAAAAGGCACAGCAATCTCCCTGATAAAATCAGCCGGAGACTTTAATGGAATGACCAGCATACCATTGTAGTTGCTTCCGTCGGGAAACAATGGCGCAGCAAGGTTCTGACCCGGGAAACGGCGCATATCGAAAAAGCGTGTATCGGGCAGCCAGCCCATCCCGGCCTTGTTATCGGGTGATGAAATTTTCATGTATAGCTTGGCCTCAATGGCATTGCCTGAACCTCCGGAAGTATTCGGATCGACCCTGGTAATTCCTCCGCTGATACCCCAACCCTGCGGAAGCAGAAAAGTGAAGGCCTTCTCATTGGGTTCGCTGCTTCGATGAAATACAAAGGAAGGACTATTTTCTGCGTCAGCGCTGCTCTTCCTTTCCCGGGAATCCGGATTGATGCCGGCATTGCAGGCCAGAAGACAAAGCGAAGACAGAAAAACTGAGGTGGTGGTCATGTAGTTCATGGTTAAGCGTTTTAAACTTACACCGGGCAAAATGCATGTCAACACACTTGCCGTGAAATCATGACCAAAAGTAAGACGGAATTTACAAAACACTCATTAATAACACCTTACAATATCCCTCGGACCACCCTACAAAAACACTCAACACAGCAAAAGGGGCAGAATCCGGCTTTCAGCTCTGAATCATGATGGTCTTAGCTCCGCAACATGGTATGGTGATCTCGACTCCACAACATGGTATGGTGGTCTTTACTCCGCAACATGGTATGGTGGTCTCGACTCCGCTCGACCACCACCATAAATCCCGACTAAAAAATAAAACCCGGTGTTGGAGCAGAGCCCGGTGGTCGAGCAGAGTCCGGTGGTCGAGCGAAGCCGAGGCCATCCGGGAATTCCGGAGTCCGGTGTTGGAGCAGAGCCCGGTGGTCGAGCGAAGCCGAGGCCATCCAGGGGAATTCCGCAGTCAGGTGCTGGAGCGGAGTACGGTGTTGGAGCGGAGCCCGGTGGTCGAGCGGAGTCCTGTGGTCGAGCGAAGCCGAGGCCATCCAGGAATTCCGCAGTACGGTGTTGGAGCAGAGCCCGGTGGTCGAGCAGAGTCCGGTGGTCGAGCGAAGCCGAGACCATCCGGGAATTCCGGAGTCCGGTGGTCGAGCGAAGCCGAGGCCATCCGGGAATTCCGGAGTACGGTGTTGGAGCACAGCCCGGTGTTGGAGCGGAGTCCGGTGGTCGAGCGGAGTCCGGTGGTCGAGCGAAGCCGAGACCATCCGGGAATTCCGCAGTACGGTTCATGAAAAAGATCAGATCACCGCGATAAAATTGGTGAGGTTCTGTTCGTGGGGTACGCCGAGTTTTTTGCGGATACGGGTACGGGCGACTTCAATGCTTTTAATGGATTGTCCGGTAAGGGAGGATATTTCACGGGTATTCATATCAAGGCGGATAAACGAACAAAGACGGCGTTCGGCTGGTGTAAGACCGGGGAAACCTGTTAACAGGCGGTTCTGAAAGCCAGGATGAACATCATTGAACTGCGTTTCAAATTCTTTCCATGCATTGGGAGCAAGTTCCTGCTTCAGCTGTAACTGCAAATGTTGAATGGATTGGGCTGTAACATCTGATTTCTTTAGTTCATCCAGCTCGCCGATCAGTTTTTCAAGTATCTGATTTTTCTGATTAATAAATATTGTTTTTGAAGTGAGTTCGCGTTCTTTAGAGATCAGGTCTTCGCTCAGCTGACCGATTTTTTCCTCGCTCTGCTGCTTTATCACCCCTGCCTCACGTTTAGCTTCCCTTATGCGCTTGTAGATCAGCCAAATCAGTGCAATTCCCAATATCAGGCTTAACACCAGCAGCAACATCACAATGTTTCTGTTCCGGATTGCCTGTTTCTGCAGTAGGCTGTTCTGCAGGAGAGTTTCATTTTCCTTTTTAAGTTCACTACGTGCAAAACCTGCTTCAATCTCCTCAATGGTCCGGTATTTCTCGGCAGTATAAATACTGTCTTTCAATGCTGTGGCACTCTTCAGATAATGGAATGCCTTGTCGGAATTTCCGGCTTTTTCATAGCATTGCGCCAGGCAAAGGCTGGCATCGAGCCTTCCTTTCAGCGAACCGGTTGATTCTGCTATCTGTATGGCTTCTTCAGCATAATCAATGGCTTCGTTTACCTGGTCCTGGTTCAGCAAGGCAACTGACAGCTCAACCAGGGCTTCACCCTGTTCGTGTCTGGCACCTATTTCAGCATACAGATTCACCGATTTCCTGAAGAATGCCGTAGCAACGATATGATCGTTTTTCACTGAATGAAGCTTGCCAAACAGCATATTACACGACCCAAGGAATGATTTATCGCCTGATTTCTCAGCCAGTTTCAACGCATCCTGCAGGTAAAGACCGGCATTTTCAAAATCCTTAAGTTCGGTGTAGGCTCCTGCCAGGTTTTTATAACGAATGATCAGCCTGTACTCATCCTTCGATTGCTCTGCATATTTCAGTGATTGCCTGTAATATCCGAGTGCACGGAAGGGGTCGCCGTTGTCAAGATACAGGTTGCCAATGTTGTTCAGGCAATCAGAAATTGCTGTCTCTTCATTCAGTTTTTTAAAAACTTCCACAGCTTTCTGGTATGACTCCATAGCTTTTGCAAAGTCACCGGTTTTCCGATACACATTACCCAGATTGTTATAGCAGATGGCTTCTTCGTAATCGAGACCGGCATTTAATGCTTTTTGAAGGGCTCTGTTGTAGAATTCAATGGCCTCTTTGTAATTGCCACATTGCTTCTGAACGATTCCCATACCGGTATAACACCAGAACTGGCTTGTATGGTCATGCACTTTCTCATAGGCTGAAAGTGAAAGATTGTAAAATTCCATGGCATGGCTGAACTGGCTTTGCTCAAGGTACACTTCGGCAATATTGAAATAGCATTCTGCTTCCAGCGATGTTGCACCCAGGTCTCCGGCTTCCTTTAATGCACGTTGGTATGAGTCCATTGCCCTGGAATACGCTATGCGGTTATAAAAAATAAGCCCGAGCCCAAGCCTGGCTTTGACGAGTTTTCGTTTTACGGCTTCCTTGTATGCTTTGCTGCCGCCAATTCTGAGACATTTTTCGGCAGCTAATACAGCGTTGGTGTATAGTTTGATGGCAGTATCAGCCTCAGCATCTACTGCTTGATCAAGATAAGATGAGATAAGGGAAGAATCCGGTCTGACTTCAGTTTGTTGCGCCCGGACAGATGAAAGAGAGACAAGAGCAATCAAAAATAATAGCAAGAGAATAATTCTGAAACTGTGCATATGCCTTTATGAATTCAGAAATAAAGGTAAAAAGTTTTTCCGGTATTCCGGTAACAGATTTTCTGGCTTTCCATGCCTATTGCAGCAGTACCATTTCCCTGGTTTCAACCCATCCATTTAGTCTGATTTGGTAAAAGTAAACTCCTGCCGGTAACCCGGAAGCATCAAAAGAAGTGTGGTATTCACCCGCAATCATCTGTGCCTGAACCAATGTTCTTATCTCCCGTCCTGTAAAATCATAGATCTTCAGCTCAGTATATCCATGTACCGGTGATTGCCAGCTTATACTGGTTTTGGAGTTGAAAGGATTAGGATAATTTTGATGCAAAACGAAATTCTGATCTGTGATTGGTTGCCCGATATTGCCTGTTACAACCCCAAGAATTCCTTCGGAATTTACCTGTTGAGCATAAATGTCAACAATATCAGGATAGGAGACCCGGTAATCCTGCCATGTGATAATTGCACCACCAATTCCATTGCTCGCTATGGTTGGAAAGATTTGATCATATCTGGCTGTTGAGACTGCTATCCCGTTTGCTGCCCATTGGATTAAGCCGCTTGTATCAATGCGCTGAGCATAAATATCGTAAGATGTTCCACTACGCTGGTCTTCCCAGGTAATAATAGCCCCGCCACTTCCATCATTTATAATTGATGGGTCTTGTTGCTGAAATCCCGCAGTACAGATTGCCGCACCATTCACTGTCCAATGTACCAATCCATTTGTGTCTATACGCTGGGCATAGATATCGTAATGGTTCCCGCTAGAGTTTACCTGCCAGGTAATAATAGCCCCGCCTCTTTCATCGTTCACTATTTTAGGAGAGATTTGTCCATAAGCTATTGCCGAGATTGCCATACCATCCGGTTTCCACCGTACTACCCCACCTGAATCTATTCGCTGTGCATAAATAGCAACAGGGGAGGTGCGAAAATCCTCCCAGGTAATAATAGCTCCGCCCTTCCCATCACTCGCTAAAGCAGTAAATGACTGTTCCCATTGTGCTGTACAAATTTCCACACCGTTTGCTTTCCATTGCATTTCGCCATTTGAATTTATCAATTGAGCATAGATATCGGTACTATAATGGCTGCGCTTATCATTCCATGTACAGATAGCCCCACCCTTTCCATCACTTATCATCTCAGGAAATTCTTGTGTACTTTCTGCTATGCAAATTGCCTCTCCATCTGCTGCCCACCGTGCTGCACCATTTGAATCAATACGCTGCGCAAAAATGTCGTAAATACCGCTACGTCTATCCTGCCAAACAATTATAGCCCCGTTACTTCCATCACTTGCTGTTTTAGGATTTGCCTGGTATTCCGCTGCTGTACACACCGCTATTCCATCAACTGCCCACTGGACTATACCATTACCGTTTATACGTTGAGCATAGATATCATAATTTGTCCCACCTCGGTTATCAGACCAGGCAATAATTGCCCCTCCACTGCCATCACTTACTATTGTTGGATAGGATTGGTTATTTGCGGCAGTGCAAATGGCTACACCATCGGCTGTCCACTGTACAATGCCATTGGCATCAAGCCGTTGTGCATAAACATCCAAATTCCCTCCGCGTTTATCAGTCCATGCAATAACTACCCCGCCTGAGCCGTCGCTGATGATTAGTGGATAAGTCTGGTCATTAACCGAGGTGCAAACCGGATTATTTACATTCGGGTCGGTTGACCATTGACTATAAGCAATATTGTTTGTAGAGAAGATAAACAGCAATAATAAGGAAAAGTAAGAAATTGGATTTTTCATAAGGCCTCCTTTTTTTTAAGATTAACTTTGATCATCCTGTTATACCTATCTTAATAGGATCAATTTTCTGGTTTCAACCAATCCATTTAGCCTGAGTTGATAAAAGTAAACGCCTGTTGGCAGTTCATTAGCATAAAATTTAACCGAATGCTCCCCTTTTGCATGGTAAGAATCCACAAGAGTTTTCACTTCTCGACCTGTAAAATCAAATACTTTCAGCAGTACATGGCCAGCCTTCACTAAATTCCACGATATTTCAGTTACATTATTAAATGGATTTGGATAGTTTTGTTTCAGGTTAAATAACAATGGAGCGTATCTTAATTCATCAACTGAAACAACAGTTGATGTTGTGGTTTTGAATATTGATTTCCCATTTGTACCGGCATACAGATAATCATCAGAATCAACAGCAAGCGTATTAATATCAATTCCTGGTGAGGGAAACCCACTGTTTATTAACTCCCAGGTATTTCCATAATCTTTTGAGCGATATATACCTTGTCCGTAACTATTTGTACCAAAGAATAAATGACCCGCTGAGTTTTCAGCAACTGAGTAAACAAATTCTTCCACACTATAGTTGGTCCAGGTTTGTCCGTTATCTGTTGAGCGCTTTTGGTCTGTATAGATGTAATCATTACTCCCCATGAACATGGTATAAATATAATCTGAGCCATAGTTTGATGTAAGATCTATCCAGGTTGTAGTGCCTTCAGGTAGTTTCCATAAACCACCGCCATAACTTGCTAAAAATAAATCACCTGTAGAATTGAATGCTAATCCTTTGGCACCTCCGGCTCCGCCAATATTAATCCAACTGCTTCCGTTGTTGGTTGATTTATAAACTCCATCATATGCACCCGCGTAAATATTGCCCGTAATATCAACTGCCATTGCGTTTAAGTGTGTACTCCATGCAATCCCTGTATCGGCGCGTACCCAATTATTCCCATTATCTGATGAACGAAATATCACGCCTTGATCGCTGTTACTAAAACCAGCTCCACAAAAAATGGTTCCATCATCTTTAATTACGAAGGTTCGGGAATCTAAATTTGTAAGACCGTTATATATTGTCTCCCAGGTTTGACCTAAGTCAGTTGAGCGATTAACCCCCCATTCAGCTGTAAAAATATCATCATATGGATTAATGGCCATTCCTTTTACGTTGCATAAAGGTAAACCTGTAGAATACCAATGTGCACAGCCATCAATTGATTTGTAAATAGCATAATCTCCTGCTGTAAAAAAATCGCCCAATGAATTTTTCCCAACAACACGTAAATATTTATAACCAAGATTGTTATTCATCTCTGTCCAGGTATCGCCATTATCCGTTGATTTTATCACACCTTTGCCATCATAGGTCGGGAAGTAAATGTCGTCGTTTGCATCAATCAATACTGTTGATGCTTCCTGAATTTGAATAGTATATGCCGGATACACATAAGTCCAGCTATCGCCATTATCAGTTGAGCGAAGGATTCCGCCGTTTCCTGAACATCCCACAAAAAGATGCCCATATTTATTTATAGCAATGGTTGTACCACCACTCACAGCAAGCTGCGCCCAACTTGCACCATCATCGGTAGAACGATAAAAAACCCCATAATCCCCAACAAATACATGGCCTGAGTCATTAACTGCAATTGCAACCGCTCTGCCGGTTAAGGTTCCATAAGGTGTCCAGTTATCACCGTTATCGGTTGATTTATAAATTCCTGAGTAAGTCCCTACATAAATATTGTTGTCCTGATCAAAAGAAATGCAAAATATACTCCATCCGGCCGTGTTTAACGAAATTGTCCAATTAGTTCCACCATCCGCAGAGCGATATATGCAGTTATCGGAATTAATGATACCAGCGACAAATAAATCTCCATTTGGGCATATATTCATCGGACAATATTGGCTACCCGGAGTCATACCGTTTTGTATGGAAACCCAGGATTCGCCATTGTCGATAGATTTATACGGGCCATTATTCCACATACTGCTCGCATACATTATTCCGGAATTATCCGAAACTATTGAATAAACAGCACCACCGTGCGGACCACCCAATTGTTCCCACTGGATGTCCTGTGCTATCAGAGCAGGACTAAGAAGTATCAAAATGAGCCTGAAAGGCTTCAGTAAAGTGAATAAATTTTTCATATCAGATTTTTTAAGGGTGAATGAAGTTTGAAAAATCTAAAGAACCATATTTCTTTTCAATAATTCCAGCAGCAAATGTGCAGCCCTGGAGGCACCATCAGAGGGTAAATCAGGATAAGTAAGTTCTTTCCCCAGTGTTGATATGATCTTAACGGCAAGGATTTCTGGGGTGGTTTCTGAAAGTCTCATTTTAATACCGGCCCCTCGTTGCGAAAGGATCCTGGAAACATTGGCCTGTTCGCAATGACCTTCGAGCGGGAAATAGATAAATGGCCTTCGCAGCGCTGTTAATTCAAACGTGGAAGTTGCACCACCCTGCACAATGGCCAGGTCGCAGGCTGCAAAATGCTCATACAACCTGGGTATAAATCCTTTTACTATTGAGCCTTCAGGAAGGCTTACCGAGTCAGCCGGCAAGCGCGGACCGGTAACAAACACTGCATATAAGCCGGGAATTTCCCTTTTTGCAATCTCACAGGCCTTACCGCAAAGCTCCAGTAACTCCTTACCAATGGCGGTTCCACCCAGAGAGCATATAAGCAAAGGCCCCTTCCCATAGCCAAGTTTCTCCCTCATTGCTTCTTTGTCCGGAACCTTGCGGGCATCAAACGGGAACACATATCCAACGAATGAGTAACTTGCTTTGGCCATTTCGCGGCGGTTGGGAAGCCTGAATCCGAAAGTTTCATCAGGAACATCTTCGGGCTCGCCGACAAAAAGGGCAAGATCATACGATGGTTTTATCTTCAGACGGTAATCATGGCACCAAACCCGGTTCCAATAATACACTCCAAGGTGTTCCAGTGGGTTTTTCGTCATGGCATGAAGTCCGACAAAGTCGAAAATCATAACGAAAGGAAATGTTTTCAATTCCTTGTGTTCCCTGAGTGCGAGACTAATCTCATAAGTTTCGTCACCAATTACAAGATCATACTTTTTCGATGCGATAAGGTTCAGGAAAAAGTCTATGTTCTTTTTCCATTCGCCCCGCGACTTTAATAAATAACTCAAAAGATTCAGACTTGAACCTTTGGCTGCTTTTTCGGCTGCCAGGTTCTCATCGGCATACCTTTCAGCACCAGGGACCATCTTTTCGCCTGACTCTATCAAAAATGTACTGGCCGGATTGGCAGCGAGCCATTCAATTTCAACTTCGGGAAGAAGCTTTCTGAGGCTGTCAGCAATGGCCAGGTCCCTGGTGATGTGGCCTAAGCCCAGGGAGCCACTGATGTATAACACATTAATTTTTTCCATAAATTAATTGTTTGTATTCATGGATGATTATGTATTACATGTATTTATGAACCTGTTTATCCGTTAACATGGAAATGTGATTGGTATAGGATGAATAACATGGAATCATCCTTTTGTAATGCTTCATACAGTCACTTTTCCCAAAGTCATGCCAGCCAAAGGAAACATGTCACTTTCGAAATCCTGCAAAAAGATTCATTGATCATGTTTGCAGGGTTTTGGCAATTGCTTATACTAACCTTGCTTACTCGGCAGGAGCAGGCGGTGTTATGCTATAGCCAATCTGTCGTAACCATAACAGATTGTTATTTGCCAGCCATTCATCCTTTATCTTATTGTCGGCAAAATGAATGATAGAAATACCTTTACCGTTTAGTTTTATTGATGCGTTATCTGATCTTGTGCCGGTAATTGACCAAATAATCGCAATGCCATCCTTGTTTGCCAACTTCTCAATAATTACTACTTTAAAATCCGGGTATGACGATCTGGTTTCTGATACTTCTTTTTTAAAGGCTTCGATTCCCTTTTTTGGTTCATAGTTTGGGCTTGCAATATATTCATAATCAGTAGTCAACACCTCGTCAATTCCATCAAAGTTACCTGTATTCCAAAAGGATAGGTACTTGTCCAGATTGGCCTGTTGAACTTTGTTCGGATACCGGGGATTGCATCCCACAATGAAGACCATAGCAATAGCCATGAGCATCAGTTTGTTTCTCAGATTTTTCATTTTGTCTGTTTTTAATTGATTGATTTTGTTGTTTAATTGAAAAGTGCAATAAACACTCAACAAGTTCATTCTCACAATATGTTAACAGATGACCTGACAAAACCAGTTTATCAGGCTGATTACATGAACAAATGTCGAGTAGGCCGGGGGAGTTTCACCCCCAGCCTCTCACAGAACCGTACTTGACAGTCTCCCGTCATACGGCTCTTCCAGATAAACTCAAACAGTAAAGCCATATTTCCAATGTGCAAATGTGTTAGGATACCATTTCATCGTACGTTTCAACCAGCTGTAGGATTTGGAAAAAGTTCTAAGCTTGAATTTCCATCTCGCCCATCTGGCAATACGACGGTTGAGTAACCAAAAGACCCGCCCCATTTCAGACATGCGAAATTTCCCATAGTAATTGAGCCAGCCTTGAATCATCGGTGCGAGGGCTTTGGCTAAACCATGTACGTCAATGGTCGACCATCGCTGAAAAGCCAAGTCCCTCAGTTTCCCAACAATTTTCTTCTCGCTCTTCCTACTAATAGCTGGTCGGAATCCCCAAAATTTCTCGCCGTTCGATTTTGCACAAATCCTTGGTTTGAAAGTGAAACCCAGAAAATCGAATGACCCGGGAATGTCCTTTCTTTCTTTAAAGAATCTGGCAGT
>JAZDHI010000033.1:0-34461 GCA_043806115.1 Bacteroidota bacterium | reverse complement strand
ACGACCGGTACCGGCTGTTTCGTTTTCTCTGATACCCTGTTTTCTACTGCTTTTGATACTACAGTTCCATCGGTTGAAATTGATTCAGAATCCATCCTCTCCGTTGTCGCCGGAACTGAACTTACCCTGGATGTACTCACCAATAATGCCGGCGAGAACCCTGACTTTCAATGGTATGTGAACGGGTTGCCGGTTGAAGACGGCAATGGGAACCAGTTCACCTTTATTCCTGAAAACGGAGATACGGTCTTTGTAACAATGACTGTTGAAGATGATTATCCCTGTATCACAACAACGTTCGATCAATCTGATGAGGTAGTGGTATATACCTGCACCGGGCCACCCATTGCTTATGATGTATGGGGAAGCAGAGAAATTTGCTTATATTATGGTGATTTCTCTTTTGGCTTGACTGACACAGAGCCCGGGGTTGAATATTTTGTCTATTGTCATTCAGCATATGGAGGTGAAGTCTATATTATTAATGAATTCTCCGGTACAGGAGAGCCTTATACAGTTTACGGATATGTCGGAGATGAATATTGGATTCAGGGAGTTAATGCATGTGATACAACCATGATGAATGGAAATGTTATAGCTACTTATTTCGATGAAAGGGCATACATCTCGGCTTCTGCGAATAATATATGTTCCGGGACACCTGTCACTTTTACTGCCCATCTGTTCCGAAATGATACGATCACTTATCTTTTTGACTGGATTGTAAATGGGATTACAGTTTACAATGGCCGGCAGCAGTTTACCTATACACCTGAAAACGGTGACTTTGTTACTGCCCGAATGTCCTACCCATGTCCGGGACAAGAATATAACAATTTTATATTGATGGTGGTGTGGGAGGCTCAGGGTAGTACAACCACCTGGACCGGAGGCTCAGGAAGCGACTGGCAGAATCCGGAAAACTGGAGCAACGGCGTGCCTCAGTCAGATTTTAACGTAAACATCCCCGGTGGATGCCTTCATTATCCGATACTGACATCATATGCAGCCTGCGAAATTATTACTATTGAAGATGGTGGATCGTTCATCGGCAGCGAATTTCTCAATGAAAAATCAGCATTGATCAAATGCAATTTATCAAGCCCCGAATTCCACTTTTTATCTTCTCCTGTTTATGTGACTAGAGAATGGTGGAACAGCTATTATCCAACATTCGGTTCCGTCTTTCCTGAAAATCAGCAAACAATATGGGCACGGCAATATAATGAATACTCAGGAGATTGGGTTAATCTAAAATTTGATAGTTATTTGTGGGAAGGTGAAGGCTACTCAATTCAGTCAACCCAGCCCCGAACCGCTCAGTTTATCGGATTATTAAATTATGATGCAGCTTACTGTGGCATTACTCAATCTAATCCTGGATCAGATCCCGACCGGGTCGGGTGGAACCTCCTTGGCAATCCTTTTCCCTGTTCACTCGATTGGGACCTGATACCCAATTCAACAGCCGAACAGGCAGTCTATGTCTGGAACGGAACACAATATATTTCGTGGAATGGTACGGTTGGTGCCCTGGCCGATGGCATTATTCCCCCTATGAATGGCTTCTTTGTTAAAGCTTTGAATCTAAACTATAGTTTGTTTATTATTCCTTTGTCGGCCAGGGTTCACAGCAATGTTCCTTTTTATAAGGAGAGTATTACAAACCTGATCGAATTACAGGTAACCTGCAACAATTACAGCGATGTTACCTTTATCCATTTCAACAGCGAAGCTACGGCAGGTTTTGATGCTCATTCTGATGCCCGTAAACTACGTGGCATTGAAGCAGCACCCCAGCTTTTCAGTTATGCAGGCGGTAAAGAACTCAGCATCAATGAACAACCTTTTGAGCCTGCCGTGGTAATTGAACTTGGCTTTACATGCGGGAAATCAGGCAACTTCATCCTGAATGGCAAAGGTTTGGAAAGCTTCAACAACAATGTCCGCATTATGCTGGAGGATCAAAAGAAAGGAATTTTTCAAAACCTTTCGGATAATGCCCAATATAATTTCAACTACATCGCCGGGGAGAGTGAACACAGGTTCAAACTTCATTTCACAGAGAATTCGTCCAATCCTGAATCAGCAGAAGTCATTATCTACAACGTTGATAATACCGTAATAGTCAATAATTTCACAGGGCTAAGCGGTGAAATCCAGGTCTTTGACTTTACCGGTAGAATGATCCTGAACAGCACAATTGATAGCGGAAATCAGCACAGCTTTACGCTGAATGCGGCAGCAGGCCCTTACATTGTAAAAGTTATAACAGCAAAAGGTGTTCAAAGTCAAAAGGTTGTTTTGATGTAGCCATTGCATCATTTTATCCACCGGACCGCCAAAGCATCGCCGCCATTCGTATATTTGTAAAATATCCGGGTTGTATAAATGCCGGAAGCGATACCAATCAATGTGTGAATTTAATTTCTCACCTGGCACTGATGATTAAAAGGCTTTGGGTTGTTTTGCTTGTATTTCCGTTTATACTGAATGCCCAGTCCTGGAAATCCAGGCCTTTCTCTGTCAGCATGTTCAACAATGCGACTTTGCTTCCTCCGGCATCTGTTTTTGCAGTCTTTAATCAACCGGTTCACCCCGGAATTGCCTTTTCATATGAATTCGGCTGGCGCGAAACAACCAGGAGTCCGATGTTCAGAAATATCAACACCTTCGCCCTTGGCGGACAGAAAGTATATACCGGTAAATGGTTTCAGAACATAAGCCTAAGCTGGTTTTATCACCGCTATGTAAACCATGCTGTCTTGCTTACCACCCAGGCAGGTTACAGGAGGTATATAAAGAAGTTTTCAGCAGAAGCTTCTTTACATGCCGGCTATATGCACGCATTCCAGCTGACGGAACGTGCTGTAAGGAAAGCCGATGGAAGCTGGAAAAGTGAAAAAGGTTATGGTAGACCTCAGTTTGTTACAGGAGCCGGTATCGGGATTGGCTATGATGCAGGATATCATTACAACATCAGGCGGGTTTTTATCAATTATGATTTCCGCCTGCAGATGCCATTCGTAAAAAGCTATGTTCCTCTGCTACCGAATGGAATTCTGTCACTGGGATTGCAGTTTACTCTTTTTAAAAACGTGAACAAACAAAATAATCCGGTTCCGGGAAGACTCGAATGTCCAAGATCATAACAAAAATACTGACCATTTTGGTGCTTGCCCTGTCAGCCATGGCCTGTGAAAATGAAATTCAGCGGCCCTCGGTACTTGTATGCCCGCTCGACGGGGATACCCTCTATCATGGAAACTCAAAAAGCTCTGAATTCCGGGCTCTGCTTGAAAGTTATGTTAAAAGAGGATTACCGGGAGCCATCCTGCTGGTTAAAGACAGCAGCGGGTTCTTTACAGGTGCTGCCGGTATGGCAGATATTGAGCACAGTATCCCGATGCAGGTTTGTCATATTTCAAAAATCGCCAGTGTAACGAAATTTATGCTGGGCGTGTCTGTTCTCAGATTACAGGAAAAGGGTATACTGTCTCTGGATGACCCCATCCGGAATTATATCTCAGGGGATAAACTGGATAGAATATCCAATGGCAATGAATCGCTGACCGTACGTAATCTGATGAACCATACTTCTGGTTTATATGACGTGATTGATGACAATGGCTTTTACCTTCAGGTTCTGAACAATCCATCAAAGCACTGGACTTCCGGTGACCTGTTGAAATATGTCACTGGCAAAGATGCTGCGTTTGATTTCCGGCCTGCCGATACTGCAGGATACAGCAATACCAACTATTTATTACTGAGTATGGTAATGGAGGCAGCATCCAGTCTCCCGCATGGTGCGGCCCTTCACAATGAAGTGATTGATCTGCTTCATCTTGATGACACCTATTATTTCTGGCACGATCCGCTTCCCGGGAACGGCATAGCGCAGGGATACTACGACTTGTACAACAACGGAAACCTTGAAAACCTTACCCAATGGAATACCGGCAGCGGCAATGGGTATGGCGGTGTTTATTCAACCGTATGGGATATGTATAAATTCATTGATGCATTGTTTGTTCAGAAAACTCTGCTGAATCAGACATCACTGAATGAGATGCTTGTATTTCATCCGGATGTTGAATCCCGGAAACTTCTTGGTGTTTCCTGTTTTAAGGATTTCATCGATATCGGTGATCCGGAAAAAGATTACGCCTGGGGCCACAGGGGAAGGGACCTTTCATACAGCGCAGACCTGTACTATTTCCCTGAACATGGCGCTACCATGGCGCTCATTGTCAACTATGGTACCGATGGAGACAGCCCGCTCAGGCCTGTTTTTAATGAAATGCGCGATAAAATAGCGAAACTGATTGTCAGTGACTGATATCACTCATAACTCATAACTTCCTGCTTTTCTCAGGGACGAGGGACGAGGGGCGAGGGACGAGGGACGATTCATCTTACTCCCTTTTTAACTAACATCGCCGGATGGTTTCGTCCCGATAGCCAACGGGACCGCTCAACCACCGGCATTATCGTGTAAATTGTTGACTCCTCCCTACTCCCTACTCCCTACCCGCCAAAGGCGGGCGAGCTCCCTACTCCCTACTCCTTTTACTTATCAAAAGCCCCAAGGTTCATCCTTTCAAGAATTTTCCTTCGTCTGGCTATCAGATCTGAGATTTCAATGACCATATCCTGATTGACTTTCATGGCCATCGGCAAGACATATTCTGAAGTCTGGTCGAGGTACATGGCAATTTTAAAATCTGAATCCGTGTCGCGGTGGAGATCGGTAAGGTTGCTGATCCGGTCGGCACATTTCAGAATCAACGCATTATCAGACCCTTCTTCAAGCACCCGCTGCAGATACGCTGACTTTTCCTCACCGGATTTTCTCGTCACTTCAAGCACCAGGTCGACCACCCGGTGACCTTCAAAATCTGTGCGCCTTATTTCCTCAATTTCGGTTTCGGGCAGGTCCTCTAGCAGGTCGTGGATCAGGGAAGCTTTCAGCAGAATGCTGTCCTGAAAGTATTTATAATCAAATAAAATACCGAGGGTTGAGAAAGCATGTCTGAACTGGTTGCCTCCCACCCTCCGACTGACGCCAATAAGTGCTGTTGCTTTGAAAATATAGGGAGCAAGAACCAGGTTCCTCAGGGCTTCGAAATCGTTCATCGTTAATGGATTTAGCGATCAAAGCTACAAATTTTGGCTTGAAGGGAACGTCCGTATAAGCAAAAAAAACTGCCCCAATGGGACAGCTTTCTTTAACCAACAATAAGAAAACAGATTAATTAAGCAAAATTAAGCTGAAATTACCCGTCAGGCTGTCAGGCACAACAGATAATGCTTTTGAATAATTCAAGATGTTCCTGATGGTTACTTCGCTGGGCGAAGCATTCAACGGATTTGTCCTGATCGGGTAAAGGCTGTATCCGTTTTTCAGTTTGATGGGAACATGCAATAAATCTTTGTGGGTAAAGTTTTTGGCCATAGGCTGTCGTTGGATCTTTTTTGATTGAAGTGTACCATCAATAAACGACCATTTTATGACCTTTATTATCCGGTATTGAAAATAAATTGAAATTTTACAGGATACAATCTTTCCATCAGTTTATCTCAAAAAAAACTACGAAAAGCCACCGGCTTTCCGTAGTAAACATGAAAACAGAATAATTTATCAGGCCGAGAGTGATATTTCCTTTTGTTCAATCAGTTTCCTGAGGTTGATCAGTGCATAACGCATCCTACCCAGGGCTGTATTGATACTGACATCGGTCTGCTCGGCAATTTCCTTAAAACTCATATCAGCATAATGACGCATGACCAGCACTTCACGTTGCTCAGGAGGAAGAAAATCAATCAGCGCTCTAACATCCTGATGGATTTGTTCGCTGATGATGCGCTCCTCGGCCGACTCATCGTAAATTCTCAGGTTATCGAGAATATTGAACTCGTCGTTCGGACTTTCGACAATAGGTATCCTGCGCGATTTCCTGAAATGATCGATTACCAGGTTATGGGCTATCCGCATAACCCATTGGATAAATTTTCCTTCCTCCTTATAGGTGCCTGACCGCAGGGTATGGATTACCTTGATAAAGGTATCCTGGAAAATATCATCCGCATGTTGTTTATCCTTAACAACCATAAGGATATAAGAAAATACCTTGTTCTTGTGGCGATGGATCAACTGTTCCAGGCAAATTTCATTACCGGTTAAATACCTGTTGATTAGCTCCTGATCGCTAACTGACTGGGCATGCATGTTGCCTCCTTTGTTAGTAATTAAAAGCGTAGATATTTATCCGATAAGTGCCTCCTGAGGGTTGGTTTAACAATAAAATGTGAACAGTTTCAATAAAAAAGGCCGGGCTTTCAGCCTTCATTGGGAACAAATATACGGTAATTCAAAACACAAAAGCAAGTGCTGCCTGAAAAAAAATTAATTTTGCATCCGCGAACCGCAATAATTAATATGAATATCGACCCAAAAGTAACTGCTGATCCCAATAATTCTATCCTTATAAAAGGGGCCAGGGTTCACAACCTCAAGAATATATCGCTTACGATACCCCGTAACAGATTTATTGTGATCACCGGCCTTTCGGGTTCAGGAAAATCATCACTTGCATTCGACACTTTATATGCTGAAGGGCAACGCAGGTATGTTGAAAGCCTGAGTGCCTATGCCAGGCAGTTTCTGGGCCGCATGAGCAAACCAGAGGTAGAGTATATCAAAGGAATTTCACCGGCCATTGCCATCGAACAAAAGGTAAACTCAAGAAATCCCCGCTCTACCGTAGGAACTTCAACCGAAATCTACGAATATATCAAGTTGCTCTATGCCAGAATAGGAAAGACTTTCTCACCTGCAACAGGCAACCTTGTAAAGCGCGACAGCGTTACTGATGTTTGCGATTACCTGATTTCCCTGCCGGAGGATACAAAGGCAAGCATTCTTTGCCGCCTGCTGCTGAAACACAACCGTACGCTGCAATCGCAATTAACGATCCTGATGCAGCAAGGGTTCAGTCGTGTCATGAAAAATGGAGAGCCATTCCGCATTGATGATCTTTTAAAAAGCGGCACCGGTGAATCGGCTGATTATTACCTGGTAATTGACAGGGTATCCATCAGGCAACAGGATGAGGATTTGCTTTCGCGGCTGGCTGATTCGGTTCAGACGGCATTTTATGAAGGAGAAGGAGAATGTATCTGCGAAACCGAACAAGTCAACGGTAAAGAAAGACAAACATTCTCAAACCGTTTTGAGGCGGATGGCATCACTTTTGAAGAGCCCTCCGTGAACCTTTTTACCTTCAATAACCCTTATGGAGCCTGTAAAACCTGCGAAGGCTTCGGGAGCATCATAGGGATTGATGAAGATCTTGTAATCCCGAACAAAAGCCTTTCGATATATGAAGATGCCATTGCCTGCTGGAAAGGTGAGAAACTCAGCGAGTGGAGAGATGAACTCATCAACAATGCCTATAAGTTCGGGTTTCCGGTGCATAAACCCTGGTATGAACTTACCGATGAGCAAAAGAAACTGGTGTGGAGTGGTAATAAATATTTCGGCGGACTGAAATCATTCTTTAAATTCGTCGAAGAACAGACCTATAAAATTCAGTACCGTGTGATGCTTTCCCGGTACCGGGGAAAAACCGTTTGCCCTGATTGCCTTGGTACAAGGTTAAGAAACGATGCCGGTTTTGTAAAGATCGGTGGGTTGTCCATCAGTGAGCTTGTTCTGAAGCCGATTGGTGAAACACTTGATTTCTTTAAAAACCTGAATCTGAATCATCACGATGAAGCGGTAGCCAGGAGGCTTCTCATCGAAATTACCAACCGACTGTTGTTTCTGAGTGAAGTCGGTCTGGATTACCTTACATTGAACAGGCTTTCATCCTCACTTTCCGGAGGTGAATCGCAACGCATCAATCTTGCTACTTCATTGGGAAGCAGCCTGGTGGGTTCAATGTATATACTGGATGAACCCAGCATAGGCCTTCATCCGCGCGATACGCACCGGCTTATCGGTATACTGGGTAAGCTGAGGGACTTCGGCAATTCTGTCATCGTGGTTGAACATGATGAAGAAATCATGCGTGCAGCAGATCATCTGATTGATATCGGGCCACTGGCCGGTGAGAACGGCGGCGAAATTATGTTTGAAGGCAATTTCACATCGCTGATTGAATCTGAAGAGAGCCTGACTGCCAAATACCTTACGAACAGGCTGAAAATTGAAATTCCAGGGGTTCGCAGGAAATGGAGGGATGCCATTGAACTTTCCGGTGTAAGGGAAAACAACCTTAAAAGCATCAATGTAAAGTTCCCGCTTAACATCCTGGTTGCTGTGACCGGTGTCAGCGGATCAGGTAAAACCTCACTGGTAAAGAGGGTGCTCTACCCTATCCTAAAAAAGATTTACGGAGGCTACGGCGAGAGAACCGGTAAATATGACAAACTCTCCGGCGACTTCATCAGGATTTCAGAGATAGAAATGGTTGACCAGAATCCGATTGGCCGGTCAACACGCTCAAACCCGGCCACTTATGTGAAGGCATACGACGAAATCAGGGCATTGTTTGCTGATCAGCAACTGGCCAAAACAAGAGGTTATAAACCCGGGTACTTTTCATTCAATGTTGAAGGCGGTCGTTGCGAAGAATGTGAAGGTGAAGGGATTGTTCAGATCGGCATGCAGTTTATGGCCGATATCCATCTTACCTGCGAGAGCTGCAAAGGAAAACGCTTTAAGGAGGAGGTGCTTGATGTTACCTATTCCGGAAAAAACATTTCTGACATTCTTGGTCTGACCATCGACCAGGCCATTGAATTCTTCGGTGAAAATGCAAAAGGAAACAACTTCGAAAGCCGGATTACTGCCAAACTTCAGCCTTTGGCCGATACAGGCTTAGGTTATCTCCGCATGGGACAATCATCTGATACCCTGAGCGGCGGAGAGGCCCAGCGCATAAAACTTGCCAGCTTCCTGATCAAGGGCACCGCTGAAAAACCTACGCTTTTTGTTTTTGATGAGCCAACCACCGGGCTTCATTTCCACGACATCAATAAACTGCTTGCTTCATTCAATGCATTGATTGCCAAAGGTCACAGCATTATCGTAATTGAACACAACATGGATGTGATCAAATGTGCCGACTGGGTGATAGACCTGGGCCCTGAAGGTGGCAATGAGGGTGGGTTGGTATTGTTTGAAGGGACACCTGAAGAGCTTGCCTTGCAGCAGAATTCATATACCGGCAGATATCTGAAGGATAAACTGAATCGTCGGAACAGGTAAAAGCATTGGTAACATGACGGAATAATGGTAAAAAATGCCGGTTGTTGTGATCAACAGACCATTCGCGGATTTATGAAGCGCAGAAATACAACAGAATGCAAATACTGATCTTCAAACACATTCACCATGAACCGGCCGGTCATGCAGAACAATGGGCTGCCGAAAGGGGGTATCCCTTCACATATCACTACTGGAATGAGGATCATGTGCTGACAACTATGCCTGATTTTGACCTGCTGATCATCATGGGAGGGATGATGGGAGCGTATGAAGAACATGAATATCCATGGCTCATCACTGAGAAACGATTGATCAGGGAAGCCATAGAGGGTGGAAAAAAAGTGATTGGAATATGTCTGGGGGCACAATTGATTGCCTCCGCACTGGGTGCAAAAGTGTATAAGAACGTTCATGCTGAAATCGGATTTCATCACATTGTTCCTGTAGGGATTCAACCTGGAATCTTACCTGGGATACAGGAGAACCTGCAGGTGTTTCAGTGGCATGGTGACACGTTTGACCTTCCTGCCGGAGCTTGTCTGATTGCAACCTCTGAAAATATTAAAAATCAGGCGTTTACATATGGCGCCAATACATATGCTATTCAATTCCACCCTAAAATGAATGAAAACATCGTAGAGGGATTGCTTGAAAGTGCCTGGGACAGGGAACCATCATCACCATGGAAACAAAGCCGGGAATCCATCCGTTCCATGCTTGGATTCACTTTACAGGGCAGGGCATTGCTATTTAACCTGCTCGACGCCATAACCACACAGTAAGAAGACAAAATTCACCTCCCGCCCGGCTCCCGGTAAAACGGCCGTAATGTTGAGCAAATTATAATATTCCCTCTGTTACATTTATAAAAAAAGGATATAAACCATAAATGCAATATAACCTTTTAAGAAATATTGTGTTTTCATTTTAAGTGTAAAAAGTTTTTTTACTAATTTAGTACTTTCTTAAGCCTGCCCTAAAGCAGGTACAAAGTCTGGTTTATCACAAACTCAATCTATGGAAAACAAGCTGTCACAGGATGAATCCGGGAAATCGTTGCAACAACTCATTAATGAGAATCAGGCTCTTAAGGATACAGTTACCCGCCTTAACTATCTGAAGCAACAGGAAGAAGATTTGATCCAGGCAAAAGAGGACGCTGAAAGGGAAAACCGGATGAAATCTGATTTCCTGGCGATGATGAGCCATGAAATCAGAACTCCAATGAATGGGGTTATTGGAATGACCAGTCTTCTGCTTGATACCAACCTTACCGTTGAACAGAAAAATTATGTTGAGACATTGCGGTTAAGCGCCGATAACCTGATGACCATCATCAACGACATCCTTGATTTTTCGAAGATTGAATCGGGCAAAATGAATCTTGAGGAGGCGCCGTTTGAACTCCGGAACTGCATTGAAGATGCCCTTGACATTTTTGCCCAGAAAGCCATTGAAAAAGGCCTTGACCTGCTCTATCTGATTCAGCCCGATGTTTCACCTTTCCTGATCGGAGACATTACCCGGTTGCGTCAGGTGCTGATTAACCTGATCAACAACGCCATCAAGTTTACAGAAGAAGGAGAAATTTTTATCTCTATTGACAAAGTTACAGAAACTGAAGGTTATCAGGAATTGCAATTTTCAGTCAGAGACAGTGGAATAGGTATAGCCAAAGATAAAATTGACATTCTTTTTGAAGCATTTACACAGGCAGATAGTTCAACCACACGCCGTTATGGTGGAACGGGCCTGGGCCTGGCCATTGCCAAACACCTCATTGAATTAATGGGCGGCCGTATATGGGTTGAAAGCACCATAGGGAAAGGCTCCACATTCTATTTTACCATCAGGTTACGTACCTCCGGCATAGGAAAAACAAAGCTTTATGTCCGTGGACAAATCCCCGAACTCAAGAGCAGCCGTGTTCTGATTGTGGATGACAATGAAACAAACAGGCACATCTTTACCCTTCAGTTTGAATCGTGGGGAATGGTACCGGTTACAGCAAAATCGGGTCCTGAAGCTCTTGCCATTATTGAAGAAGACGAAGAACCGTTTGATCTGGCAGTGATTGATATGCAGATGCCTTCGATGGACGGTCTTGAGTTGGGAAGAGCCATCAAGGCACTTCCGTTTAAGGGAGATGTCCCGATGATTATGCTGACCTCGCTCGGGAAGATTAGTAAACTTCCGGCAGAAGTATTTGATGCCCAGTTATCAAAGCCCATCAAACTTGCCGAACTGTTCGAGGAAGTTCTGAGGGTAATTGCCGAAGCACGGAACAGACGAAGTAACCTTGCCGATCATAACATTGATAAGAATCTTTCTGCCAAACTGCCAATGCGCATCCTTCTGGCGGAAGACAACATCACCAATCAGGATCTTGTAATTACCCTTTTAAGCAAAATGGGGTATAAAATTGATGCCGTTGAAAACGGTCGCAAGGTGCTTGAGATGATGGAGCGCAAGAAATATGATATTATCCTGATGGATATCCAGATGCCGGTAATGAACGGAATGGAAGCCACCAAGATCATCTGCGACAAATACCCCGAACACGAACGGCCAAAAATCATCGCCATCACCGCCAATGCAATGCCGGGCGACCGTGAGCGGTACCTGAATGCCGGAATGGTTGATTACTTGCCCAAACCCATCAAGTTTAAGGATGTTCAGTCGGTCCTTATCAAATGGGGAAAGAAAAAAGTAAATTGATGAAGAGCCCGGGGAACCGGGCTTTTTTGTTTCAGGCAGGTTATTGTTTTACAAATTTCCCTACCAGTGAATCATCATCACCATAAACTTTAACGAAATATAAACCTGCAGGCAGGTTACTGATATCTATCCTTAATGAAGACACCGGGTAAGCTGAACCCAGCATAAACTGACCACGGGTATTGGATATTGAAAAATGTCTGACGGCAGGCAATGCTGAAGTTTCAATATAAATATGATCTGAAGCCGGATTCGGAAGTATCCTCAGGTACCTATTACCGGCAATTTCCGGAATACCAACATTTAAGCAGGCGGCCTCCACTTCTCCCGGACTGTTACAACCAGTAGCATTTCCGTAAATGGACACTAAACCGCCCGGACTGGCCAGGTAGTCGCAGATACTCTGTACATCGCATTCTGACAAAGAAAGGTTATCATGAATCGTTAAACCGGTTATTGACCCAGCGTCAATATAATCAATGCCTGACAGATTGACCATTAAAGTGTTTCCGGCAATAATTAGCTCCTCCTCCACCGTATTCAGATTCTCCAATCCGGTCAGATCCGGCAGCATGATGTTCTCAACCACATCCAGACTACCACCGATAACACTCAGATTGTTCAATCCCTGAAGGCTTGTCAGGGCATTGTTCTCTCCGATATAAAGGGTACCTCCCATCGTTGTCAGATTCTCAAATCCGCTGAGATCCGCTATGTTGTGATTGCCGCTGACGGATAGCCAACCGCCCAGGAAATTCAGATTCGTGAATCCTTCCAGGCTGGCCAGATTACAATTATTTACCAATAACAGTGATCCCAAAGAATTAAGATTCTCAAATGCTTCTACGGAAGTAAGAGCCGGATTGTCAGAAATCTGAAGGTCACCACCGATGGATGTCAGTGCATCCAGACCGTGAATATCTGACAATAAATTATTGCCGGTGATGGTAAGGTTTCCTCCTATCAACGTCACAACACCAAGGCCATCCAGATTGCAAATATCGTTTCCGTTGATCATAACATCACCCTGTATCTCCGTGCAACCCGGGTAATTGGTCTGGAAATTATCGATTTCTTCCTGGGTTGAAAATGTAATGCCCCCGGTCAGACAGCCAAAAGCGGCATTACAGGCTTCTATTATTTCAGTCTTGTAGTTGCAACCGGTAGCATTCCCTTCAAGATATACAACGCTGTTGGGTGCGGCCAGGTAATCGCAGATGCTTTGCACAGCACAATCAGAAAGCAAGGAGTTCCATTCGATATCAAGGCAGAGGATAGATCCGGGATTGATATGATCAAGCCCGTTTAGACTAACCAGGGAAGAATTTCCAGCGATTTTCACTTCACCTTGAACCGATGTCAGATTCTGCAAACCCGCCAGATCGATCAGGTTGTAGTTCCACGAAATAAACAAATCTCCACCTAGTGAATTCAGGTTCTCCAGGCCCGATAAACTGGTAAGATTATAATTCGCTTCAATAGCAATTATACCTCCAATCCGGGTCAGAGCGTCCAGACCTCTTAAACTTGTCAGGGCATAATTGAGTTCAATCATAAGCCAGTTCCCGATCGAAGTCAGGCTCTCCAGACCAGCGAAGTTGATCAAAGAATCATTCCAACCAATATAAAGATCACCACCTATGGATGCCAGATTACCCAGTCCATTCAGGTTGGTCAGTGATGTGTTACCGCCAATACAAAGACCAAGTTCGATGTAAGTCAGGTTGTCAAGCCCGCTCAGGTTGACAAGGGCATCGTTATCCGTTACACATACATAATCAATTGAAGTCAGACTCTCCAGCCCATTCAGGTTGGTCAGGGCATTATTATCTGAAATATATAGCATATTACCGATAGAAGTCAGGTTGTTGATTCCGTTCAGGCTGGTTAAGGCATTGTTATGATGAATCTCAAGATTCAGCCCGATTGAATTCAGATCGTTCAGGCCGCTCAGACTGGTGAGGGCACCACTGTAATAAATACCAAGCCATCCCCCGATGGAAATCAGGTTTTCCAGCCCGCTCAGGCTGGTAAGGGCATTGTTGTGGTGAATATTAAGATTCGCCCCGATGGAAGTCAGGTTATCCAGCCCACTCAGGCTGGTCATGGCATTGTTATGATGAATCTCAAGATCCAGTCCGATGCTGGTCAGCGCATTCAGACCTTCAGTATCAGACAGTAAATTATTGCCGGTGATGGTAAGGTTTCCGCCTATCAACGTCACAACACCCAGGCCATTAAGATTGCAGATATCATTTCCGTTGACCATCACATCTCCCTGTATCTCTGTACATCCCGGGTAATTGGTCTGAAAATTATCGACTTCTGCCTGGGTTGAAAATGTAATGCCGTCGGGCAGACAACCATAAGCGGCATTGCAGGCTTCCATCACTTCTTCCGGACTATTGCAACCGGTTGCGTTATTCTGTATATACACCGTGCCATTGGGTGCGGCCAGGTAATCGCAGATGCTTTTTACTTCGCACGTTGACAGCGCCCCATTCCAGGAAATATTCAGGTTGTTTATAGATGCAGGATTGATATGATCAAGTCCACTTAAACTGGTAAGAGCATCACCATTGTTCGATATTATAAGTGCTCCGCCAATGGAAGTCAATGAATCCAGGCCGGATAAACTATTCAGCAATTGTGTTCCTCCTATTACAAGTTCTCCGCCAATAGTAGTCAATGAACCAAGCCCCGAAAGATCTGCAAGTTGTTGATTTCCATAATTATAGAAATTGCCACCGACTGAATCCAGTTGATTTAACCCTGTAAGGCTGTTTACCCCCGTACAGCTAATAATCAAATCTCCCCCGATAGATGCAATGCTGTTTAGTCCGGTAAAATCCGTCAATGCCATGGCTCTCCCAATTTCACAATTGCCGTCGATTGCAGCCAGATTATTTAATCCGTTTAAACTGGTCAGGGCGTAACTTTCATCATCCTGACAAGTGACTGAGAGATCGCCGGCTATGTGGGTTATATTTTCAAGCCCGGATAAATTGATCAATGCTAAGTTATCCCACAACTTAAGCCCCCCAAGCGAAGTTAAATTTTCCAGCCCGGTTAAATTGGTCAGGTAGTCATTGTAGTAAATTTCTATGTTTCCTCCAATGGTAGTCAGATTCGATAAAGCAGTTATATCTGCCAATTCGCCATGTCCGGATATAAAGCTACCTCCTATTGATATTAAATTGTCTAATCCCTGCAGGCTGGTAAATCCGGTCATGCAACTTATCAACAAATCACCTCCGATATGAGTCAGGTTTTCCAATCCTGTCAGATTTGTGAGCTGGAAATTTTCCCAGGAAGGGTTAATCACAGAGAGTGTTCCCCCAATGGAAGTAATTGTATTTAATCCATTGAGATTCGATATTGTTTCTCCGTTAATTTCCACATCACCCTGTATCTCTGTGCAGCCAGGGTAATTGGTCTGAAAATTATCTATCTCTGCCTGGGTAGAAAATGTAATGCCATCCGGCAAACAGCCATAAGCAGCATTGCAGGCAGCCATCACTTCTGCCTGACTGTTGCAACCGGTAGCATTATCATAAATGCCCACGGTTCCACCGGGTGCTGCCAGATAATCGCAAATACTCTGCACTTCACAGGTTGATAGCGCATAGTTATCAAAAACAAGCAGAGCAGTGATGGATGATGCTTCAATATTATCCAGTCCGGACAAACTGGTTAAGGAAGTATTATATTCAATCAGGATACTACCACCAACGGAAGTCAGTCCGTTAAGACCGGTAAAATCTATGATACCTGTATTACAGTAAATTAAAATTTCCCCTCCGATTGTATTCAGTTGATCTAGTCCGGATAAATTCAACAATGCAGAATGTCCGGCAAATTCTAAATTGCCGTTAATGGTAGTCAGGTTGCAAAGACCTGAAAGATTATTGAGTACCAAACTACACGTGATTCTCAGGTCACCACCCATTGAAGTCAATCCCTCCAGGCCGGTAAGACCAGCCAGTGCATCATTTCCCTCAATCTCAATATTACCACCTGCATAAGTAAGGCTATCCAGACCTGAAAGACCAGACAGGAGGCTGTTTATTCTAATCTGAAGATACCCACCGATGTATTTCAGATTGTTGAGACCCTCACAATTGATGAGTGAATTATTATAAGTAATTTCCAATCCCCCGCCGATGTATGTCAGATTTTCCAATTTCGTAAGGCTGGTCAGGGAAGAGTTTCCTTCAATATGAAAATTACACCTGATGTTTGAGAGGTTATTCAAACCCGACAGGCTGGACAGGGCTGTGTTATACAATATCAAGAGATCACCCGATGTGGAAGTCAGATTATCCAGCCCTGTAAGGCTGGTTAGAGCATGATTGTGAACAATTTCAATATGATCCCCGATAAAAGACAGATTGTTCATCCCCATCAGGCTCGAAAGAGCATCATTGTTAAAAATATGAAGAATACCTCCAATGGAAGTCAAACCCTCCAACCCCAATAAGCTGATCAATGCATTGTTACTCCAAATAATAAGGTCGCCATCAATTGAAATCAGGCCTTCAATTCCTGTCAGGTTGGTTAGAGCATTGTTATTCTCCAAATAGAAATCTCCACCGATGGAGTTCAGGCTTTCAAGTCCTGTCAGGCTGGTTAGTGAAGTATTTCCGGAAGACACCCCAATTCGTAAACTACCCCCGATAGATGTCAATACACTCAATCCATTCAGATTTATGATGTTGGTTCCCCGAATGGTTACATCACCCTGTATCTCCGTGCAACCCGGGTAATTGGTCTGGAAATTATCAATATCTGACTGAGTTGAAAATGTAATGCCTTCGGGAAGACAGCCTAAAGTGGTAACGCATGCTTCCGTCACTTCTGCCTGGCTGTTGCAACCGCTTGCATTTCCTTCAATAAATACAATGCCATTGGGTGAGGCCAGGTAATCGCAGATGCTTTGTACTTCGCATTCTGAAAGCCAGGGGTTCCATCTGATATCTAAGCCGAGAATAGATCCGGGGTTGATATAATCAAGCCCGTTTAAACTTAGCAGTGAACCATTTCCCACTATCCTGACTTCCCCGGGAACGGATGAAAGATTCTGCAAACCCACCAGATCAATCAGGTTGTAGTTCCATAAAATGGTCAAATCTCCGCCTATTGAAATAAGGTTCTCCAGTCCTGATAAACTGGTCAGATTATAATTTTCTCCTATAATAAGTTGCCCGTCTATCTGAGTCAGCGCATTCAGGCCGCTGAAACTTGTCATGGAATAATTATAATCAATAACACACCACCCCCCGATGGAAGTCAGGCTTTCCAGCCCGGCGAAATTGATCAGAAAAGGGTTACTGCTGATATAAAGATCGCCACCAATAGAAGTAATTGAATTTAATCCATTGAGATTGTTGATGTCGTTTCCCTCAATTGTAATACTTCCCTCAATTACTGCGCATCCCGGGTAATTGGTCTGGAAATTATCGATTGCTGCCTGGGTAGAAAAGATAATGCCTTCGGGCAGGCAAGCCTGCGACCATACTGAAAAATGGGTGATCAGCAGCAGAAGAGATATAAATAACCTGTTTTTCATGACATCTGGTTTTACAATTTGTTTTAAATCAAATACCCAGGATGGGTAACTGAGAAAGGCCAGGAGATGATATAATAATATGATAAATTTAGTATTTCAAATCGGATCTGAATCTGTAAAGTTAAGTATAAAGATAGTGATTTTTAACTCAGGATGCAAACATAATATCCTGACATCTATCTGATATGCAATTTATTACATATATGTTAATGCATCATTTTACCTGCAATGTGTAGTGAAATATATCTGGTACTGTTATTTTTATGATATTTTTATCTTTTAGTATTTCTAATGATTCCGCTTAAATTTAACTAAATATTCTGTTTCATAATTTTAACTGCATAAACAACCCTGCTGCCCGTAATAATGTGAAAATAGTAAATGGCAGATATCCTCATTTCAACTGCCATCATGAGCAAATAAATTGGAATAAGGAAAACCATGTCTTTTGGGTGATTTGAACAAAGCGGAAACCCTGACATAATCATGTTTGTTACTTCTTCAAAAACTTACGGGCCTCCACGGCATTGTCTCCGGTTACTTTTAAAATATATAAACCATCAGGCAGATTACCGATATCAATTGGTTGATTGTTTCCTGAATCAGCCTGATTTAAGACTTTCCGGCCACATACATTCATAATCTCAAACTGCTTGATCCCGGAAATTTCAGCAGTCTCTATGAAGAGATAATCATTTGCAGGATTGGGGTATATTTTAATTTCACTGATGTCGATGTTATTGACACCGACTTCTTCACAGGCGGCTTCCACTTCTTCGGGGCTGTTGCAACCTGATGAATTACCTGAAATATGCGTATAACCAGTGCTATTTAATAAATAGTTACAAATACTTTCAACAGCACATTGTGTGAGTAAATCATTCCCCCATATTTCAAGGATTGATATTGAATTTGCGTCAATGTTGTTAAGTCCTGTAAGACTCTGCAATTTTTCATTCAGAGAAATGTATAATTCACCGGATAACGAAGTCAGACTTTGTAACGATGAGAGATTTACCAGATTTTGATTGTTGTCAATATTAAGCCCACCGGCATGTTCAAGATTTTCAAGCCCGGACAGATTTGAAAGATTCGCATTATCTGAAATTATCACAGATCCGTTTATCGAATGAACGTTATTAAGCCCTGAAAGAGAGCCAAGATCATTATTTGCTATAATCTCCATGCCTTCTGAGATTTCAGTCAGGTTTTCTAATCCCCGAAGGCTTGTCAACGATTCGTTACCGAAAATATTAAGATATCCGCTGTCTTGTTCAATTGCTAAACCAGAAAGGTCTGCAAGAAGTGAATTGTTATAAATTCCCAGACCACTGCCAACATTCTTAATTCCTTCCAAACCCGACAGATTCATTAACTGTGGCAAATTTTGCAAAACCAGATGCCATCCTACAGAAGTAATATTATTGAGTCCTTCCAGATTCTGAAGCATTGGTGGTTCCCCGAATATCCCGTTCCCGATGTCGAGCGTCCCCACACTTGTTATCTGGTTTAATCCCGCAAGATTGTTTATATCACTTCCTGAAATTATTGTAATACCGGTTAATTGGTTACAATCAGGATACAAAACCGGAAAATTGTCAATATCTGCCTGATTAAAAAAGTAATAATCACCATAGGGCAGGCAAAATTCCGGGATTCTACATGAACCCGCTACTTCAGCAGGGTTATCGCAGCCAGCAGAATTTTTGAATATGGTTACAGTACCTTTTGGATCTGACAAGAGTTCACAGACAGATTGAATATTACAAACTGAAAGATTCGGATTATTGGTGATGCGGATAGCCAACACTGAATCCAGACTAAGATTTTCAATTCCATTGATATTTTGAATGGACAGGTTATTTTCAATATTTAGTCCTTTCCCCAGAAAAGAAAGGCTGTCCAATCCATCGAGGTTTTCAAGTGAAGCATTGTTGACGAAGTTCATGTAACGGGCAACCGAATCAAGTCCTGAAAGAGCCGATACATCCGTCAATAAATTATTCTCGTCAATCGATAAATTATTGCCAATCCTTTGTAAATTATCCAGACCGGCCAGGCTAATCAATAATGGACAGGTGTGAATTTGGAGACTAGACGGGATTTCATTAATATTTTCCAAACCCGTCAGATCCCGGAGTAAAAGATTACCGGTAATGGTAACCGAACCACCAACGGATGCCAATTGGTCAAGCCCGGTAAGATGCTCAAGCCCGGTTGTACTGAAAATGCCCAGGTCGCCCTCAATACCAGTAACGACAGACAGTCCGGAAAGATTGCAAATATCTGTACCTGTGCCACCAATCGACACATCGCCCTCAATTACAGTACATCCCGGATAATCGGTCTGAAAATTATCAATCTGTTCCTGGGTAGTGAAGGTGATTCCCCCGGGCAGACAGCCCTGAGAAAAGGATAAAGACGGGATCACGAAGGTGATCAGTAAAAGGAATAATTTTTTCATGGAGTACTTGTTTTTATCCCGGACAATACTCCCACCTCAATGGTCAAAGATACAATAGTAAATGAGAATTATGCCATAAACGGAAAATAGAAAACCTGTAGTTTTACCCGTCAATTAATTCATTTACCAGGTAATATAAATTCCGGGACCGGACCACTTGAGGTTATTGCGGAAGAAATCAATGGGTTAGTAAAACCACTGAGAATCTAATTGATTTATTTCAGGCTTTTTTCGCTGGAATTTGCCTGTTCTATTGCGTATATGGTGAAAATGCCTAAATTTGCACTCCTTAAACCATATCGGGGTAGCTCATCCCGATAGCTATCGGGAGGTTAGAGCGTCAGCCCCGAGGTTGAGAGAAGCAAAGTTGAGAAGGTATTTATAGTTCATTTTTTTTGGCGGGGTAGCTCAGTTGGTTAGAGCGTCGGATTCATAACCCGGAGGTCACGAGTTCAATTCTCGTCCCCGCTACTTTCAAAAAAGCTGCATATTGCAGCTTTTTTTGTATACAGCAATTGCATCATACTGTGTCGGATTCATTTCCACCAGAGGCGGACACGATCTCCGCCTTTGGCGTACTCGTCACCGCTACCAAACCCTTTCAGGGGTTGAGAATTAGTTCTTTAAAGCACTTTTTTGTTGTATAACTTATACAGAAGTTTGGTACCTGGGGAGGTAATAAACAAAGTATGAACCAATACAAAAGAGCAAAGCTGAACGATAGGAACGTTTTGGTCCGATCAAAGATTAGCATCTCCTGAATTTCTTCCATTCAGTCCTGATGCTTCATTGGCCCGGAGGAACGGAAGGCTGGTTCTATGCTGAACAGAAACGCTTTATCCTTTTTCAGGATTCTGATGTTCCGCTTTTTTTGATGAGGACGCACACTCTTTCCACCGGCATGCGTTGCAGGATCGTAGTGCATAGGTTGTCAGTTTGCCGGATCGTATGGCCTGCTTTGCCCGTATTCTCCGGCTATTTACATTCTACGCTGATATTGAGTTCATAAGTATGCAGGGTATATGAGTTTAAATACCCGACGGACCCCTTCATCTTTGTAAGATTGCTGTCTGCGTCAAACTCATAGGAATACTCATAAAGCAGTATATGCTGGGAGTCATTCTTATACCTGACGATCTTGGTTTTTACGGCCAGATCGGTATTCTTCCCTAAAAACAGTTCATTTTCAGCCGGATCAATCGTGGTGTCATGTTCATTGTTCAGCAAGGCAAGGGTGTTGTGCGGGATTTTGAAATCGTAATACTCATATTTGATGGAATCCAGGGAAGGTCCGGTTACATGTGAAACGATGGTGGTCCGCCTTCCTTCACTATAGCTGTAATGCAGGGTGTCATATACGCCTGACGAATTTTTTCTGATCGATTTTACCAGGTAACCGTCAACATCGTACCCATAAAAAGTGGTATCGTTACGGAAAATGGAATTAACGGTCTTCATGCCGGGATAGCCCTGCTCATTCAGGTGATAATACTGAGCGTAACCCGGAGAACCATAGGCACTGAAATAGGTATTAACTATCTGCAAGGCTCCGTAACTGTATGCTGAATAATAATCAATGGTGCCGTTGGCCGTATCGTAAGTGATTATTTTCCTGATTTTATGATCCGGAAAGTATTCGTAGCTGTTTCTCATCTTATTGAATTGATCGCTGACTGAAGCAAGACCGCAATAATCCCCTGTTGTGTCGGGCGGTGCCGGCGGATCTTTGTGGCACGACATCAGCAGACCGGCGGATAACATAACGGCAAAAAGTTTTTTCACCAGGGATTTCAGTTTTTTTGCGTATTTCATCTGTTTTGTTTTATCTGTCAGCGGTTATCGGGCAGGACTGTTGTTGCATAACGGGCTTCAGGTTTAAGGAAGGCAGAAGAATGTCTTCCGCTGTTTTCCTGGTAATTTTATTTCAGTTAATTTCTTTCCTCCCGGCTGCTCAATCATCCTTATGTTCTGATTATTGCGGTCTGCAATATTACTGTTTTTTTCCTGTCGAATGGAGAAATGATGAATGTCTGCCTTGAGCCCATGGTTTTTTAGTTTCGGGTTCCAATTTCCTTTTCAGGCCTCTTGTCGATGCCGTAACGATTGGTTGTTGGCCTGTGGCCATATCGCATCTGCCTGGATAACGATGGTTTTTACTTTTTAGAAATAGGCATATATGCTCAATTTAGATGCCTTTAATGTGACTTTTGAACTAAAATATTGTGATATTACTTTTAACCTGTAATTATATTTATTATGGTAATCTGTTGTGCGGTTGAATAGCTATAATACTGATAATAAGTTATATTGAGCGATTCCGATAGCTATCGGAACGAAATATGGCTTCGACTTTCCCGCCTGAAGAGCGGGACAAGCTGCTCAGCCTGACAATCTGTAAGTTATGTTATTAACCGCACAACCCGTTAGGTATTGAACTTATATGTTAAAATGCTTTTTTGTATATTTTATGTATGGATTCAACCTGCTATACATATTCAATCAATAATGTCCTGTTAAAATGATTTCGTCCCTGCCAGGACAGTCCAGGAGGGACGATATATTGGTAGAATGAGAAGAATCCCCGATAAAAAAAGTCCCGTCAGGGACGTAATAATAACAAGGGTTTCAGCGGACCTGATCTGATTTAACCGGACAACAATGAAAGAGAATAAGAAAAGTTTTCAAAATTGATTTAATTCAATGAAGAATCATTCTATCTGCTATTCATCGCCATATATTAAGATAAAATCTGATTTCTTAAAAATTCAATATTGTGCATGATTCCAATAATCAATGAGCCCAAGGCATTAGTGTTTAGCACCAAATATTTTTTGTTACGAAGTACTGACGCTTCATTAGCCTGGAGGAACGGAAGGCTGATCCCAGGCTGAATAGAACAACATTTTCCTTTTTCAGGATTATGCTGTTCTGATTTTTAAATGTGCAGAGCAACACTCTTTCCACTGAAATGGAACCTGCCTGCCGGTTGCATTCAGGCAGGTGGAAGTGGAATGTGTGTTGCGGGGGTGTTTACTGTTTTATTCCAATTCTTAGTACTTCCCTGATGGTTTATTATCGTTCCGGTAAATAAACCATCTTGTGTTGGGCCTTTCCTGATAAACGCCCGAAATCTTATCTATAAGACCATCTCTGCCATCTCGTAACATTGGTCGAAAGTTGAAGCCAGGTTTTAGTCCAACATCATTTGGAAGAATCTTGTTCTGAGCCAGAAGGAGTGCGGCCTCATCTGCAGTCAGAAAAGCAATATCTTCTGATTTCATATAATTCTGAAGAAAAACTGAAACATCATTTACAGTTTCATTGTCAAAATTTGATTGGTTCATAAGATTATTGATTTGTTTACACTATTGTCCGGTAAAAATCAGATATTTTCTTGCCACCAAGTCACCAAGACTCCAAGTTACACAAAATGAATAAACTAAATTGGTGTTCATTCGTGATTTAGTGCTTTGGTGGCTAATTTGAGAAAGCAAGGTGCTGTACTGCAAAAGTTGTCAAAGAGCAACAATATCAATTATTTAGAATGATATTCAGAACTTTTCCCGGACAACAATGATTTGTTTAGTCTATTAAGTTCATCAATTCGAGGCAACAATACCAATAATAAAAAGCAGGCTTGTTTGTCTTTTTTAAACGATTCAGGAAGTTGTATTCTACATTTCTGATATTCAGATTTTCAAGATTTAACGTAGAGTTATATAGTAAATAGTTTTTTTGCTCATCGTGAATGAAACCCTGGGTGATGAAAGCTACTTTAGCAGATGCACAAATTGCATCTTCAATTTTGAAAGATCCGGTTATCAAATATTCTCCAAACATTTTTAATCCGTTTTGAATATCCTCGAATTTTGAGATATCCGCTTCAACGCTATTCCGGCCTCGCTTGGCTATTATTAAGGCGATCGAAAAAATATCCGCGATTACATCTTCAATTGTACCATTAATTGAACGATACAATAATTGGTTTTTAGCAATTGTCAAGAATACACTTTTTACTTCCTGAAGATCTGAAGAATGATCGATGAGTATAGAATTGTCGTGCAATTGCTTTATTATCTCAATTCGTTTATCCGGGATTTCCGGATTGCCCAGCCAATAAGGAACGCCAATTGTGTTTGGAGCAAAAGCCGTAAGCTTGTCGCCAAGAATTGAATCAATTGATGGTATATTTACAGTTAACCATGGCTCTGATGTATCTAAAAATGAATTTCGAATTTCTGCCCTGGTAATGGTTTTATAGGGGTTATCTTCAAAAAGCACATCCAGTATAATAGTTCCATTTTTGTTTGCAGTAGGTGCAAAGCTAAAAACATAATGTGCTTTTGAAATACCGCCTTTGTTTTGACGGTCTTTAACTTCATGATATGAGGAAAAAACTGAATCATTGATTATTGAATTGAGCACAAGTTCGAGTTCAGCCTTGCTCTTATTGGTTATAATATCAATATCGATGGAAAACCTGTCTGAGTTAACGGGCATCAGCAATAGTACCTCCTTTAAAGATAAATTCAAAGCCGGTGGCGACAAGTGATTCGAGCAAAGAAAAGGCATAAATCATTTTTTCGAACAAGGCATTGTTCACAGCATGGTACTGCTTCAGTTGCTTAAAAGAAGCAATCCAGGAAAACGAATATGAAGATGAATTAATCATTCAGGAATGGAGCATCTTTGAGGTTAATACGTTCTTTAATATACAGTTCTATCTCTTTTTCAATCCCCCGGCGGCGGGCGTAATTTATTAACCTGGAATAATTAATTGAGAACCGGCTGAATGCAACGTTGAATATCGTAGATAATTCAGCTCCCTGGAGAAAATAGAAAAACTTTTTATCTACCCAGGCATCAACCAATATTTTTTCGAGCAATGGAAGATTGACTTTTCTGCTTTTGATGAATGGAGTTCTTGAGATTAGTGGTTTTACGACTACGGCATTTTTATTTCCCATTACATAAAGATACACTGTTTGTTCATCAGGATTCAGCCAGGCATTTATACCATTATCCTTAAACAGGTTAAATGTTGCTTCGACCATATCGGGTTCAGTCTCAAATAAATAAAAATATCGAGCGGGCTGGTGTATCATAAATTCATACAGCCACGCAGATGACCAGACACAGCTATTAATTTCCGGGTAGGCTGACATGAATATTTTTGCCAGTTTTTGCAAAAACGTATCGCTTTCAGGCTTAAACTGTGGTTTGCCAGCTATCACATACACTCCTTGCCGGATACTCACCAGTAAACCTGAACTTTTAAGACGAGAAATACGTTTACGTATACTATCATCTGTAGCATTTATATCTTCTTTACGAAAATAAGTCGCCAGCTCCCTTGAAGTAAGTGAAGATTTATCTTTAAAAGCATCTGTAAGAAAATCTCTGTTATTATCCATTGTTACGGTTTTACTAAATGTGTTACAAAAATATGTCACAATTGCCAACAAAACAAGTTTATTGGTAAATGTGACAAGATAATCAGCAGGCATTATATTACCACCTATAGTACCATTATTACTATCTATAATATTAGGGATAAAAGGGACTTACATCAATAGATTTCTACTTTGCAGTCCTGATGCTATTCCATTCTGAATAGAACAGCATTATCCCTTTTCAGGATTATGCTGTTCTGCTTTTTAAATGTGCGGAGCAACAACTCTTTCCACTGAAATGGGACCTGCCTGCCGGTTGCATTCAGGCAGGTGGAAGTGGAATGTGTGTTGCGGGGGTTGGATTATGCAGAGCGATTTTTACCTGTCCTCATATTGCTCAATGTCGGTTATACACAGGTACTGCTACGGTGCCGGGTATAACCTGGTCATTCTCCATGGCAGATTGTTAATCCTGTCTCTCAGACTATATAGGCTTGCGATAATTTCTTCGAATGATGGGGGATTTTGTTCATAGATCATTTGTTCCAGCATAGTATTGTAATCAGCTCTCCAGGCTTCAAATACTTCCGGTATTGGAACCGGATTAATTGTTTGTGGCTGATGCTGGTTATAATTTACACCCCCAACATGTGCGAAATTAAAACGATGATTTACAATTGTCTCATATAATTCCTTATTGTTCAGCGCTTTATTTGCAAACTCCGTTTTTGACAAATGATAGATATCATACAAATGACGACTAAGCCGATCAACCCGCACTTTCTCAATGGGCCTGTGAAACTCTTCGTGCAGGAGAAATATTTTTTCCAGAAAGGTACGCTCAGGATTGACAGCAGGAACAATTATTGACGATTGTGAAAATTCCATTTCCGCATATTCATTATCGACCATTGATGTGATTGTCCGCATTGTAAACGGTTCTCTGGGAGAACGGCAGCCAATCTCCAGCAATAATTTAGGTTGCATATAGCCCGGGGTTTCTATGACATTGGGATAATACATTTCAATAATGCGTGGATCCTGGTCGCTGTCTTTTGCATCTACTAAATTAAATGTCACTCCGGTAATGGCCTTTTCTTCGAACTTTACCTTTAATGAATTTAAGAAGTTACCTGAAGTATATGCGCTCGCAGCTTTCCTTAATTCAGTCCTTTGTTTTTTAGTCAGTTTCCCGTTAAAACCTAAAAACTCCCTGTCGAGCGCCAGATCGATATCTTCCGAAAACCGTTCTATGAGGTTCCAGGCCTTGCTTAAGGATGTCCCCCCTTTAAAAACCAGGTGTCTGGCTACATCCATTTCAAAAATAATGGATAAGGTTTGTACAACCCACCAATCTTTTTCAACAGCAAATGAGGACATACCGGTTCTCTCAGCTATTTGAATATATGCGTTACGTTTGGTTTGTTCCGGTGTATTGAGCCATTTTATCATGTTCTGCCGGATTTTAAAGCCTTACGCATAATTATCCTTATCCATTCCGGAGCCAGCCGTATATCATGATCCAAGCGGGAGGGTTCTTCTTTGGCCAAATGGTTTAGAATAACTGCTATTTCACTTTCAGTTATCCTGTCTTTGCCAATTTCCTTCATGGCCTGAATGACCAGTCCACTTATTTTGCCGATAGCTGCCAGGTTCTTTGGTGTGGTTTTCCTGAATACTATTTTTCGCCTGCCAATGGTTATTTTCCGGGCAGCTCCATCTGTAAGGTAAACTACATTCATAGGCACCTGGGTGCTAAGCCCGAGCGCATTGAGTGCCATAGCTCCTGTTGGCATAATACGGGCCTTATCCCTTCTGCGGATGGCTTCTGCAATGGCTTCTGTACCTGGTCTGACAGTACCTAAAAGCGGGTCTGTTTCAAGCCTGGTATAAATGCCCCTGGCTACCCGTGAAATAACTTCCTTTTTTACCAGCCTTTCCAGGGCCTTAGACACAGCTTTAGCCGAGCCAAAGGCCAGAAAATCTTCAGTAAAAAATAGCGAACCCCTACCCGCTTTTTTAATTTTTATATATATATCATCATCAATGCTTTGCATCAATTTTTGATTAACTATTTGTCGCAAATATAGTAAATATTTGCGACATAAACAGAATTTGACCAACAATGAATTCAGAAACTCAGAACCACTGCAAAACTTCTCAAACCAATATCTTCGGCGACACAATTACAAAACCCGCATTTATATATTGGTTATTGCGGAAGGGCTGCTTATTACAAATTGCTTGACTTTTGTTAATATTTCAAATATCTGTTATCCAATACTATGCATAAGTATTCTAATGTTAAAGCTGTAACATAAGTAGTAAATATTTGTTACAAAAGAATTTTTATTTAATTGTTATGTTAAGGTTTTAAATAACCCGAGCAAAAAAAGAGAACCCTGTTCCCGGGATTCTCTCTTTTTTACTGATTGAATGCTACATCATAAGCAGTTTTCCAGTCCATAGCACATTTTATCCGGGCTTCCGGATGGACAAAGCCTCCGGCCATTTGTTCCCGGAGTTTGTCCTGTTGATGGATGTTTGTAATATTTACTTGGGCTTTACTAAATATGTTGTATATTGTAACCTTGTTCATCAGTGATAAGACTTCGCTTTTCATCTATCTGAAATTTACTTCTCCTTCCTGCCCTTGACATGGCCGAAATACACAGCGTTAGTACATTCTGTTATTTAATATGATTTTCCCTTTTTCTCCATAAGAGTAATTTAGTACCATGAAATTATAGGAATTATTCAAAAACACAGCAAATGAAAAACCTGATTATTCTTTTAGTCCTGGCATGTGGGATAAATGTCTATGGCCAGGTAGCCATTAATATTGATGGCAGTGCTCCTGATAATTCAGCTATGCTGGATGTAAAGGCAACTGATCGTGGATTGCTGATCCCCCGAATTTCAAATGATGCCCGTAATATTATTCCATCACCTGCAACAGGACTATTACTATACAATGCAACAACCAATCAATTGAATTTTTATAATGGCATTTACTGGCATGAATTGGATGCAGAATTTATTACTTCAACGATTGGAACTCTCAGTGTTGAAGGTGGTATTTCAATAAATACATCGTCTGCTGCAACTGCTGAAAATTCTGCAATGCTGGATGTGAATAATCCAACCAGGGGAATACTGATACCACGGACATCACCAGATTTAATAACTGCGCCTGCTACAGGATTGATTATTTTTAATACAGACATCAATATGTTGAATTATTACAATGGGACACAGTGGAGAACATTATGTTCGGTTTCAACCGGGATCCAGGGTGCCGGAGGCAGCCAAAACTCTGTTGGAATGGCAGTGAACACAGATAATTCAAGTCCTCACCATTCAGCAATGCTGGATGTTTCAGCAAGCAATAAGGGAGTATTAATACCAGCGTTAACAAATGAACAACGAAATGCTATAATTCCTGCTACCGGGCTTGTTATTTATAATACATCGGTTAATTCTATAGAGTATTTCAATGGACTAGCCTGGTATCAGATACTTTCAAATGTGCTTGACTCCCCAATTGCCGGAAACCATGACCCTTCTTTTAATCAAATTACCTGGCACTGGAGTGTGGTGAATAATGCAACAGGCTATAAATGGAATCATATAAATGATTATTATTCTGCAACAGATATGGGAATGAACACTATAAAAACTGAAACAGGACTTGCCTGCAATACGAATTATACACGTTATGTATGGGCTTATAATACTTGCAGTGTTTCAAATGCCACTGAATTAGTGCAAACAACAATATTACCCATACTGGAAATTACTCCATCAAACAGGAATGTAACATATGTATCAGGCAATACCTCATTTGACATTGCATCAAACAGCTCATGGACGGCAGTAAGTGACCAATTCTGGTGTACAATAACAAATCCATCAGGTTCAGGGAATGCTGCTTTAAACTTAAGCTATGAACAAAATACATCACCAAACCACCGGACTGCAACCATTACGATAATAGGGAATGGTTGTGTAACAAGAATGGCAGCTTTAACCCAACAGGTTGCAATTCCAACTCAAGGATTGGTCGCATATTACCCTTTCAACGGAAATGCCAACGATGAAAGCGGGAATGGGAATAACGGTGTAGTACATGAAGCGGCCTTAACAACAAACAGAGCGAATATAGAAAATGCTGCATACTCATTCAATGGAATCAATAATTATATTGTAGTTGAAGATAACAGTAATCTGGATTTGACCTCACAATTATCCATATCAGGATGGATGTATAAGTATGTTAATGTTCCATGGGCCAGCATGGTAACCAAAGGGGGAACTTACAATAATGTTGATAACAATTATACGGTTCATAATAATCCCTCTAACGGTATTGTTTTTACCAATGACGAAACCAGCGGCGCATGCGTAGATAACAGTTCATTTGAAGTTCCTGTAAATGAATGGCATCATATAACGGTGACATTTGATGAATCGGTTGTTAAAATGTATTTGGATGGCGTTCTTGATACTTTATCAATTCTACCTTGTAATTTGCAACTTCAGGTCAATACTTCTCAACTCTTTATCGGACTTGATATTCCAGGGGCCTCGGAATATTTTAATGGCAAATTAGATGATATAAGGATATACAACCGCGGATTAACAGCGGATGAAATAATTCAGCTGTATCAGGAATAAGATTTAAAACAGCTTAGCTGATTAAGGTTTTAATGATTGCGGGCAAAAAAGAGAACCCTGTTCCCGGGATTCTCTCTTTTTTACTGATTGAATGCTACATCATAAGCAGCTTTCCAGTCCCTGGCACATTTTATCCGGGTTTCCGGATGGACAAAACAGCCAGCCATTTGTTCCCGGAGCTTATTTTGCTGGTCGATAACAGCATTTGCCCGTTTGCCACCGTCATTCATGACAAAGACCTGATTCAGCAGATACCTTTCGGTTAACCTGTCTGACTTCTCTTTTAGGCTTATCCAGGGCTTACTCAGGGCTTCTCAGGCTTCCCCTGGTTCAATCCGAGCCATGACCGCCGGAACGGAAATTTTATGTCCGGTGTACCGGTCTGTTTTTTTACCTATTACCCAAATTGAGCGATTCGAAAAAGAAAATCGCTCAATCGATTAGGAAATTGTAAGCAATTCACGATAATACTTTTCATACCCCTGGTGAATTGCAACAATTTCCAAATCGGGGTTTACCTAAGTAAAGCGATTTTTCATTGCACTCAAATCGCTCAACTTAGGTTAAAAATGGGCAATTCAAAAAAAACTGACGGGACTTGAAAGGCGCCGGTTCCTTCTGGAGGGCGCACTTGACAGAAATATTTTCGTGAGGCTTTGCAGGAATTTGAGTGAGAGAGCGCACCACCAATGTTTCTCAGGACTGCATTATCCTTTTTCTGGATTATGCTGTCCTGCTTTTTAAATGTAAGGTGCAACACTCTTTCCTCCGGAACGAAGTGGCGGCGGAATGAGTGTTGCAGGTGTTGGTTTGTAGTAAGGTGGTCAGCATGCCGGAATGGCAGACAGGGAATAAGATCAAATAGAGAATTTATACTTTCTAAACTGGTAGGTAGAATACTATAAATGAGTAGCTGTTTGTTCCAAATCTATATTTAAATTTTCAGAGGTTCTTATTTTTATACAAATTAAAAGGCAAATTAACCTTATATCCAAGTTTCAATTGAATTACCTCCTCTATTTTTTCTTTAAATGTAGAATAATTTGAGTTTGATAACCCGCATTCTTCACCGATTCGAATGTTAGTTATTCGAATTTTTGGATTCTTAATGTAATAATCCTCTTGAAGCCTTAAGCGACGATCATATTCAGGGCTATCAGACTTTAAATATGTAGAATCGTTGTCAATAAAAAGATATAGTCCAAAGTAGTCAGTAATTCTTGGACGAGAACCATCGAATTTAAATTCAACATTGCAGTTTTTCTTGTAGGCATCAAAATCTCTGTAAGGAAAGTAAGTTGAGATTCTAATTTCTTTTTCTTCCTCAAAATCAGGATGTTTATGAAAAGCTATTAATCGTCCAAGATCTATTTCAGTATCGATTCCTTGCCAATTATCTTTTAATAACTTTAATTCAGCAATCAATTTTATAAGTTTCTCGGGCAATTCATAATATGTGCGGGACATCATGAAGTTTTCCCATTCTTTAGGATCATTTTCAATTTCAAACTCTATTGCAACACCTGAAAAGTTTTTTCCGTATTTTGTCCATAGTTTGGTATTCTCCTTTTCCTTAATTTCACAGAAAGAAAATGTGTAGAGATAGTTTTTGGAATGATCGATTTGATCAGAGGGTATTGATAATTGGTCAGCAGCGTATTTAAATTCATTTTCGTCAGTAGGATTTTGAAGATTATAAAATCTGATCTGACGAGAATTAATTATTGACATTAGATTTTGAAAAGTTGTCCAATGCACAAATTTTTTTTCGCCTTCATAGAAATATTCGCTAGACTCATAAGCCGAATTCTGAGCACTTAACCTCGCATCAAAAATATCTCCCCTCGAACCATTCCCAGATATCCAATTAGATGGCAAGTATCTATTGATTGTATTCATGAATTCATTTGATATTATGAGACTACGTTCCAAAGCATTCATATTACAAGAAGTTTAATAGGCATTGTTATTAAATGTCGATTTGATTAGTCAAAAGATTTGCAAAAGGACGTTGTGAAAATTTAGAATAAAAATCCCGGATAAGGCTTGATTCAACTGAACGGGGATCTTCTTTTGGTAGCGTTTTCCAGCAAACAACCAAGTCATGCGAATTTTTAAGTTGCCAAATAAGTCTGCCTCCGTAATGTCCGACATTCCCACCTTTACCGAAACCTAAATATTGTTTCAGCCTTGATTTAAGTGTTGCAGAACTACCTTCTTTCCCTGCTTTTCCAATGTAAACGACGATTGTGTCTTTTACCCAGTTATTTTCAAGAAAAGTTAAGGAGACATTGGGATCCTTACCTTTGAAAAATCCACCGGTACCAATAGATAAAAATTCCGGGAACCTTTTCTCAAGATATAGGACCAGATAAACTCCTTTTATAGCCGGAAGCACAGAATCATCCCTGTATAATTCACTGATTTTTTTAAAGCCGGTAAAGCCCGCTTCACGAATTTCTTCTAAGTTATTGAATGTCATATTACTTATTTGATTTTATGAAAAACCAGTTTTTGTTTATGTCCTTTTGTTCAAAAAAGGCTTCAGGAATTAAATGCAAATGCTTGTTTTCATCCAAATATCTTAGAAAATCACGGATTGGCAGTCCATCTTTGTGATTAGATTTAAAAATACCTCTCGCTATAAAGAAATTCATTAGTTCTTTAGCCGGAACTTTAATCTCATTAGAATTCTCAAAATATTCCTTCACGGCTCTCTTTATTCGTAGAGCCTTCTGAATATCATCGTCAGTAATTCTCATTATTAAAGATTTTTTTTCGTTTGTTTTCCTTTTCAGCTACTTATAAATAAAAATCAAACAAATCCCATTTTCCAGAAATCGCCACACTCGCAGCCACCTAAGTCAACGGTTCACATTGATTAAATGGAACAACCAGCTTCCTCATCAAATTTTTGTTTTTAGGGCTAAAATGCCTTGATATTTCCTGAGTCTTAACGAAATAATCGTTTTCAGTTTCACTCTTTTTGTAATAGTAGATTTTTATCCCAGTACACTTTTCATTCTCAAAAATACTGTTAAGCAGGATTCTGTCTGATATTCCGCAGGAATGCCCCATTATAAATACTTCAAATTCACCATTATTAATAAATCGGAGAAAATCCTGATAATTGGATGTCTTGAAATAGCCAAAAGATTTTATATTATTCAGAAACTCATTGGATTTCAGGTTTTCTATCTTTTCATAATAAGGATCCATTTCATCCCCATAGCCAAAAATGATTGGGTTATTAGCATCAACAAGGTTTCCGTGGATATTTATTATCTGGTGGGATTTAGCATTAGATAACTCTTCTTCATATAGATTTATGACAGAAGTGTAATTGAAATTTAATACTAATAAATTATTCCCAGAACGCTTAACCATATTCTCAAACTCATATCCACTAGTGATAAAATTCAGCTTGTTAGAAATTTCCGAATTCTTATTTTCACTGCTATATTCTACTTTTCTTAAATACTCAATGAGGTTTCTCTTGATTGTTTCAAAATTGTTATTGAGTGAGATAACAGAACCTAAGATAAGATCAAAATACTTTGAATCATTGTTCTCATAGTTCTTATAAAATTTCACTAAAAATGAATAATACTCTGATTCAAGATCAACCCAATTATTAATCTTCCCTTGCTGAATAATCGAATTTAAAAAGTTGCTGATTGATTTATAAGCAATTCCAGGGAGTTTTGTAAATTCAATAAATTCATTAAATGTTTTTATGGTTGGTTTAACATAGGTATTTCCTGTCTGATGAAATTCAATAAGGTTATCGGAATAACTCCTCTTCAGGTAATATTGAGAGATTACATTATTTAGATAATCTAAAATGAAATCAGAATAACTGGTTTTCAACCCATGCGCCAGGTCAAACCCATTGCCAATAATGATAAGCTTATTCATTCCTGTAAATTTATATTCTCAATCGGTGTAGGGTAAAAATTCAAATGTAATGATCAGTCATTCAACCCTGGCCCTTCTATACCCTCAAAGGTCAGCTTCGGCAAGTTGTTTACAATCTCTACCGTCTGCATACTCACATTGACAATACTCAACAGTAAGTCCAGAATATAACGTGGAATTCCGACCCCTTCCGCCCAGTCGCTCGAACCTGTCACCTTTATTACGTTCAGAAAAGGCTATTTTCCTGTATTTATCGAGTATATCTTGAAAACCCATTGTAGTCTTGGTTTCTTATCCGGTGTATGTAGGGTCTGCTGATTTTATAAATAAATACTTCTTATTATCTGATATTCACATCGTTATGTTGATAACTATGTGCTGAATAGCATATTAAAGTGCACGGTTTTAGTTATTTTTACATTGAAAGCCATGCACTTATGATCAA
>JAZDHI010000032.1:0-9727 GCA_043806115.1 Bacteroidota bacterium | reverse complement strand
GTCTTTAGTGGTAATTGACATTCAAAATGACATTACCAAAAACTACAAAGAAATCATTGACAATGTTAATCGGTCAATAGATTGGGCAGTGGAAAATGAAATTCATGTCGTTTACATAAGGCATTATAACTTATCTGACGGCACAAGGACTTTCAAACCCAATACTCGTGGGTCTGAATTGGTTCAGGACATGAAATTGGTTTCCGCAAACATTTTTGAAAAATCCAAAGGCAACGCATTGACCAGCGAAGATTTTGCTGACTTCATCAAGAAAAATGAAATAAGCGAATTTTACATTACAGGAGCAGACGCCATTGCCTGCGTGAAATCAACCGTATTTAATATGTGCAAGGAAAACTACCAGGTTACAGTCTTATCAGATTGTATTACGAGTTATGATAAAAGGAAAATTGACGAAATGCTGAATTATTATGAAAAAAATGGCAGTAGAATAATTAATTTGAATGACTTGTTAGATTCTGAATAAAAATGCCAGCGGCTAACAAATAAGACTAAACGCAGTCGGACAGACCAAAGTAAAATCGCAGTCCTGAGTATCTCACGACTGCCCCCGCAGAAGTAGCAGGACAAGGTTTAAAGTTAGTGTTAAACGTTACAGTGCAATTTCAAAAGTTGTCTTTTAGTTTTTAATCACCTTCACCTTCCCTGTATTCCCATCCCCCGTCTTAAACGAAACCAGGTAGACCCCACCGGGACACTGTTCCAGGTTGAGCAGCCAGCCGGAGCCGGTTTGTATCGGGGTTAACATGAGCAGTTTACCCATGGTGTTGTATACCTTCAGTTCGCTTACCGGACGGGCTGTTTCAATCAGCACCTTACCCGTAGTTGGATTTGGGAAAGCGCTGAATTGATTGTTTTCAACCTCACCCACACCAACGGATGAAGGGCAGGATACTTCATTGGCGTTGTATTTTCCGGCAACCAGTTCGCCGGCTTCCCAGCATTTGTTATCGGAGGCGAAAAGATCGACGGTCTGCTGGGTTCCGGAGGTTGCCCCGTTGTTGAAGACTATGCCGATCGGCACACTGCTGAAACCCGAAACGGTATAGGTATAGAAACCGTCGTTTTCAAGCGTCATGGCTGTACCGGGCCAGGCACCGCACAGCGGAGTTGACCCCACCCAGGAATAAACCTTACAGGCAGTCCAGCCGGTGGGAACCTTAAACCTGACTTTGATGGCCGAAGGCATGGAGCTGATGATATAATTGTTCATGGAAACGGGAGAATACACCTGGTATGCAGCATTGTAGGCTACCGCCTTGAGGGTGGTGGTGGTGGTGATGACGACGGGCTGGGTATAAGGGGTGGAGGCATTGGTCGGGGTGCTGTTGTCGGTGGTGTAGTATATGCCTGAACCTACAGTTGAACTCATAACGACCGTTTGAGGGGTATAATAAGTACCGCCACCCGGTGTCACCATCAGGGCAGGGGCATTGGCCGAGGTCTGTTTGATCCAGATGGCGTAGTCGTTGCCCGAGGTGGCCAGGGTATAACCCGCCGGAGCATTGTAACTGCCGCTTCCTACCTTCACGATCAGAGTTCCGGTGAGGCCCGTGGCCGTGGCAACATACAGGTTGGCTGAATACTGGTTTACCGTGACATTGCATTCGCTGTGCAACTGAACCGCCTGCCTGGCAGCGATCATCTGGAAAATGGCTGTTTTGTTGCTGTTCCAGTGGTCGAGCAGCACGCAGGGTACCCCAGGGGAGCCCATCAGAAAGGCATAGGCGGCAAGCACATTGCCGTTGAACCGGTTGGGGTTGCCGGTGATGTAAGTATCGTGGTTATCCACAAAGGTGACGGCATAACGTTTGGTATCGGGGTGATGGATCAGCCCGGCCGGCTGCGGGGTGGTGCCGTTCATCAGCCACACCAGCTCGTTCAGGTTCATCCCGCCGTTCCACATGGCGGCATTCAGCCTGAATTTCAGTGGAAAGTCGAAGGTAGTGGAATTGTTGCTGCACCCGTTCACCCAGGCCTTGCACAGATCATAGCTGCCGTCGAAGTACTCGCCCACCGAGAAATAGGCGCCTGCCGACACATTGTATTCATTCACAAAACCGGGTGAAAATCCCTTGGTCAGATCATAGCGCCAGCCCGAGTAGCCGATCTCATTCTTCAGGAATCCGAGGTACCCTTTAATGTTGTTTCTGACGATGTTGCTGGTGTGATCAAGGTCGCGGCCGCCGTTAAAATCCTCGCCGGTATCCGGTGCCCCGGTCGGGTCGGGTTGTCCGGGCTCGTTGGCGACCTCATCGGTGCTGCAGATCTGGGCAGGACCCATGGAGTAGGTTACTCCGTTGTAGGTTTCGGTCGGGAAGTCGGTCCAGCTGGTGGCGCCGTTCCGGTGGTTGACCACCACATCGGCGATCACTTTTGTCCCATACCCGTTAAAGGCCGATACCAGGCTGATCAGTTCCTGCTGTGAGCCGAAGGCGCTGTTCTGGTCGAACCACCATATGGGCAGGTAACCCATGCTGAAGGAGTTCTGGCAGTTGCCGCTGGGTGGCAGCCACACCAGGCTGAAGGCGGAGGCTATTTCCCCGGATTGTGCCTGCAGGGTAGTCCAGCGACTGTCGGTATAGGAGTCCCAGTAAAAAGCCTGCAGCATCACATCGCGGCACTGGGCGGGAGCCTGTGCCTTAACGGCAGTGGTGACTGTGATAATGAGAATAAGCAGCAGAATTCCCAAAACGATCCTTTTCATAGGGTTTTATTTGAATGACTGGTGAAACAAAGGCTGTTGACTTACAAACGATTCAGACCATTTCCCGGTATTCACGATTGCAATAAGGGGAATTTTCTGAAAGTACAAAAGTCTGAAAAAATATTAATGTTGTTTGCTAATATTCCAGAATTGACACATTGAAAAAAAATATTCCATCCGAAACCAAACGTAAGTGCTTATTATCAAACCATTGAGCATTTTTAACGCTTGTTCTTTTTGCAAGATCAAAAAGAACCAAAAAATCTCGGCTTACTAAAAATGGCTAAAAACAAGCGAGCGATTTTGGCCGGAAGAAATGAGGTTGAACCCTTATCCCTCTGCTTTATGCCGTTGTACACTAATCACTTGAGCATCGCTAAAAATTTTCGGTTGCATTTCTTCTTCATTTATCCGCTGCTTGTTTTTTAACACCATTTTTAGAATGCCGGTCCCTTCACCAGACTCTTTAGGCGAAAGATTTATTGTCTGTAGGATTTTTCGAAAAAGTACCCTTCCCCTCCTTCTTTTATTCCTGGGGGTGAAGTTCAAACTTACCAATATCTTTGACATCGGTATTGGTAAGGGAGCATATTGTTCTGTGCGTTGGATTTCTCTGATATAAAGTCATAGTTAGCAGGTCCTCCCCCTGATCGTGGTAGCTAAGTGGACTGGGGGAGGCAGATGGGTAAATTATTAACAATGAAATTCTTAAGCAGTCTATATAACAAAATTATTAAATGTGTCGTCTCTGGTTGATACCACTTATATCCGGAATATTGTAATTTCTGGCTGTTCAGAAGTCCGGAGCCATCCCGGTACCGGAACGGAATATTTGTTTGTCGGATTTGGCCGGGTCTTAAATATCCCTGATGGTGATCAGCTTGTTTCTGAGCGCGTAAAGCATCAGGTTGACCGTGTTCGGAACACAGGCCTTTTCCATCATCCGTGATTTATACCCTTCGATGGAGCGCTCTTTAAGATTGAGCAACCTTGCTATCTCAGGATTATTACATCCCTTACCAATACACTTAAGGATAAAAATTTCCTTTTCTGACCATTCTTCCCGGGTATTGCCATCTGAGGCTGATCCCGGTGGTTGTTTCCTGGTCAGGTAGGGTAGCACCTCCGGTGAAAAGTAAGGATTCCCTTTTCTCAGTTCTTCGAAAGCGGTCAGCAGTTCCTTCTCACCGACCGCCTTGTAAATGATCCCTGCAATCCCTTTGTTAAAGGCAGTGTAAAGATCGGGGTGTCTCGTTATATTGGTCAGCAATGCGATTTTAAGTGCAGGAAATTCCTCCAGCATGGATACGGCTACTTCAATGCTGGCTTTAAACGGGATGGTATAGATCAGCAACAGGTCGGGAGTGGTTTTTCTGACCGCCTCCAGCAGACCGGAGACATTCTCGGATTCCCCGGCTATCACCAGACCGGGTGTTCCTGAGATGGTCTTCTTGATGCCTTCGCGAAAGATGGCATGCGGGTCTGATATAAATATGCTGAATGTCTGTGTCTTCATGGATGACGGTTAAGCAACAATGATTCAGGGTTTATAATTAAGTCAGTTTTCAATACGTCGTTATGCGCCAGGCCCCGGGAACCGGTCTTTCATCCATCAGGCAGCCGGTTCACTGAAGCATGGGCGTTTTTTTTATTATCACAGGTCTGATAATCAATTTTATTGGCGCTTACAATGCCATTCTTTATTGCGTAAATGATAAGTTCAAGTGATGATTTTTTCCCGGCCTTTGTCAGCATGTTAGTCCGGTGTTTTTCGATGGTCCGCACGCTCACAAATAACCTTCGGGCGATCTCCTCAAGAGAGTGTCCTTTGCACATCAATCCGAGGATTTCAATTTCACGCCGGGTAAAATTATGGCGGGCTGACCGAAGCGCGTTGAACTGAATAACCTGTCCGACCAGTTCGGGTGAAAAGTAGGGGATACCATTGGCCGCATTGGTCAGGGCTTTTAATATCTGTCCGAAACCCTCGGTTTTGAGTATGTATCCGAAGATGCCCATTTCCAGCAAAAGAAGCAGTTCATCTTTTTCAACATTTGCACTGAAAATGATAATTTTAAGGTCCGGTCTGATTTCAAGAGCTTTTCTGGCAACCTCAGTACCGTAAATGCCCGGCATGGTGAGATCAAGAATAACGAATTCCACATCTGCCGATGCGAGCATTGTCAGTAATTCCTCTCCATTTGTTGCCTCTCCTGCTATCTCAAAAAGATTGGAATAAGCGATGATCCCCTTCAGTCCTGTTCGGACTACGGCATCATCATCCACGATCATGATTCTTTTTAAGGAGGTCATTTCTCTCTTTTTTAGTAAGTCATAATTGTCCGAAAGTCATATTTTAATAAATATTTTCCGGGTCATCCCTGTAATGTAATACAAAGTTAATACGTAAATCCAATTATAACTGACTTTATTTTACGTATTTTAGCGTATATGAATTTTATTGAAATTACCCTTCCTTATCCTCGGAAAATGAGCTAATTTGCACTACAATATCAGAGGGCTATTTTTATTAATTCAGGATGTTTAACTTAAAACCATCAGTAACCAGGAACCATTAATAATAATACATATGACCTGTATATTACTTATTCAATACAGGTGTTTACCATTCTATTTTAACAAACCTGACTGAAGGGTTTACTTCTCAGGTTCTTAGGAAAAATATTTCAAACCCCGACTGTTTTCCGGGCAGGTAAATCCGGGCAGGATTGTAGTATTCTGTTGTGTCTCCGGAGGATCAGAAGCTGAGATGCTCTTTTGCTGCAAAGATATGTCGGCATTCTTTCGGTAATCAATACCGGAAGAGTATTGGTATTCTGTGCTTATGTATATCAATCAAAAAGAAAAAAACAGCATTACATAAAAGCAATTCAGGAATTAATCAAAACAGGAAATAAAATCCGATATCATTCAACAAAAAAACTTCCCGGTATGAAAAAGTCAACCATTGCAGAAAAAATCAGGGTAAACCTTCTCATTTTGCTCAATTTCAAATTGTTCCTGAGTTTGTTGTTTATATTGATGGCCGGAGTGCTATCATCGCAGACTGTCAACCAGTTAAATCTACAAATATCAGGCATGCTGTCATCTGCCGATCCGGCAGTGGTTGCGGAAGGGCAGCATTTGCAGAGTCTGGTGTCAGACCTTTATCCCACCCTTATGTTTCAAAACGGAGTGTTGATCCAATACGGAGGTGACAATTCTGTAAAAGCGGAATGTGGGGTTGCATCGCTGACCGATCTCTACCAGCCCGATGAAGCCTTTGCTACGGTCGAAATTATTCTGATCAAGATTCAGAGTGTTCAGGATCTTCAAACGATCGTTAACCTTGATGGATTAACGGGCTTTACCCAGCTGAAATACCTCTTTTTCCTGTGTGACTTTGAACTTTGTTCTCAGTCCGGACAAAGCCAGACCTGTGAGCAGGAGATATTCGCAGCGATGATTCAGGGCTCCGGTATTGAGGGCCTGAAGGTTCTCTATAAAGTTTCTATCCCTTCGTAAATATAACAACAGCAATACCTGAAACCATGAAAGATATATACTTATTTTTAAGAAAGCAAAAAATAGCCGGAATGACCATAATTGCGTTTATGGTAACGGCAACTATTTCGCAACAGGCAGTTTCGCAGGTGGTAGAGAGTTTCACTCAGCGAACTTCAACATATACGCCCGGGCAAACCATCTACAGTGTCAAAGGCGATTTTACGCTGATCGGCAATACCAACCTCACACCGCAGAGTTATACCCCGACTACGCTCAACAGTAATCAAACGATGATCTACGTGGATATTGACGGGGATGCCACTACCATCAATTCATCAATGGCCAGCCTGCAACTTTCAACTGAAAACGGAGCAATACCGGCCTGTTCCAATATTATTTATGCCGGTCTGTACTGGACCGGGAGGGCGCACGACGGGGGTGAAAGTCCCGGGGTCTTTACCATAGGTGGCACCACCGCTGATTATTATAATACCAATGTGGTAAATGGCTATACGCTTACAATCAGTCAAACCGGCACAACAACCCTTACCGCCACTTACACATTTACACCATCTTCGGGAGATGCTGTGGTTTTTACCTATGCCACTACCGGGACTACAACAACCGGGACTGTGACCGTCCAGGTGGGCAGCGGAACACCCGTAAACGTACCTTATACATTAACCTCGGGTACTTCGGGAGATGACTGGGCTATGGCAACTTTTAACACACCTTATGTGATTAATACAGGTGCTACAACCATTGTTGTCAATAGCTTAAGAAAGGTCAGGGTTAACAATACCATTGACAATGACTTCCGTGCAAATGTAACCTATGGGGGGAATTTACTGAGCAAATACCAGGTTAAACTTAAACATGGAACCGACAGTTACCATACAGTAACCGCAAATCCTGCAGATATATACTACCCCAGCAATGCCCAGGATAATATGTATGCAGCCTATGCCGAGGTTACCGATTATGTTAAACTGATGGGCACAGGGCAGTACACAGTAGCAGACATTGCGCTCCGTGAAGGTAATGGAACTTCAGTCGGCTATTATGGCGGATGGGGTATGATTGTCGTTTACGAAAATTCCGAAATGAACTGGCGCGATATCACCCTGTTTGATGGATATGCATACAACGATGGTGGAAATCCCGCCAGTTTCGAATTGCCTGTTTCCGGATTCAACTCAGTTGATGTCGGGCAGGTAAATATGAAACTGGGAATGATTGCCGGGGAGGGTGATGTCACGATTACCGGTGATTTTTTCCAGATCATCAACCAGAGCAGTGCATGGGTCTCACTCAACCACAATCTGAATGCAACGAACAACTTCTTCAACAGTACCATCAATATGAATACCGGGTCCGGTGAACGGAATCCGAATCTGGTAAACAATACCGGATTGGACATTGCCATGTTCAACATTCCCAACGATAACAATTCAATCATTACCAACAACCAGACTTCAACCACATTTCGTTATGGAACAACCGGAGATACCTATATCATCTTCTGTATAGCCATGTCGGTAGATGCCTACCGTCCTGAAGTTGAAGGACTACTCACCGTTACAGAAATTAACAATGTACCCTATACAACCCCTGCCAGTGCAGATCCGGGAGATATCATCGAATACACGGTTGATATCCGTAACATAGGTTCCGAATCCATCAACGATGGTCTTTTGGTGATTCCCCTGCCCTATACGGCAGAGTTTAACAGTGTCTCTTATCAGAATTTTTATCTGACAGGTTTCGGAACCCCGGTTTATGATGCCTCTGAAGGAGCCAACGGCTCCATCGTATGGGATCTGGGAACCTTGCCCATACCTCCGGATGCTGGCACATTGCTGGCTACCCTTAACTTTTCGCTTGAGGTGACGGAGGATTGCGAGACACTGATTCTTTCAGAAAGTTGCGCCTTATCGGTTACTGTTGATGGAACCATCAGCGGTGTCGGTGCAATTACATCGGTACCCATTTCTGCCACCCCGTTTATCCAGGGATATGAAATGTCCGGCGATTGTGTCGGAACACCCATCTATGATCCGGTAGTCATACCGGTCGATGCTGCGGATTATGTTGCGGCAAATTGCATGAGTACCCCGACAACCCGTAATTTCTACTACTGCAATCCGGAGGGTTCCACCATTCAGATAACGGATGTGAACGGGTTTTTCCCCGCCGGAACAAGGTTTTACAATGCAACGTGGTCAACGGAATATACCATCACCAATCCTTTCCCGGCCACCGTTGGAACCACCACCTATAAAGCGGTACCTCCGGGAATTTCTGCACCTCCTGAAGCAGATGAATGTTATTATATCTTCACCATTACGGTGATGGATTTAAGTTCTTCACCAACCCCGGTCCATCCGGTCTATTGTCAGGACGATACAGCCGTTCCCCTTACAGCATCTCCGACCAACCCTTCATATACCGTATATTATTATACTACAGCATCGGGTGGCACGGCGCAAACAAGCATCATCCCGTCAACACTGGTGCCTGGTTCATTCACCTTTTATGTATCGGAGGGATTATCAGGCGATTGTATGGGGCCACGGGTGCCATTGGCAGTCACTGTGAATGCCAGACCCGGTTGTCAGATTTCAGGTAATGATGGACCGGTTTGCCCGCTCACTTCCAATGATTATTCTGCACCGGCAGGAATGAGCAGTTATGCATGGTCTGTCTCAGGGAACGGGGCCATTTCAGGCTCTCTCGCCTTGCCACAGGTAACAGTTATTGCAGGAACAGGCTGCAATGTGTCCTATACCCTTTCGCTGACCGTTACCAACGGTTTTGGATGTATCCGGACATGTACCAAAGAGGTGAATGTATCTGCACCGGCGATTACCATAAACAAACCTGCTGATTTCAGTGGTTCTTCCTGTTCTTTTTCAGATCAGGCGGCAGTCAGTGCAGCCTTTTCCACCTGGCTTGCCGGCTTCGGTGTCAGCGGCGGGTGCAATCCGACGGGTAATTACGGTATCCCCTCAGCTCCGGACCTGTGTTCCGGCGGTACCACAACGGTTGTCTATAACTACAGTGATCTTTGCGAAAGCGGTTCCGTAGCGGCCACCTTCACCATCAATGCCCCGACTGCGGTAGTGGTAATGGAAGTGAATGACCTTGCCACCTCTTCATGTACCTATGCTGACCAGTCTGCCGCCGATGCAGCCTTTGCACTCTGGCTTGACGGCTTTGGCGTAACCGGCGGCTGTTCCCCGGCCTTTACCAACGGCACACCTGTCGCCCCGGCCTATTGCGGCGGCAGCACCCTGGTAACCTGGACAGTGACGGATCATTGCTACACCATCACCACCCATACAGCGACCTTTACCATCAATACACCGGCAGCAGTGGTGGTTACCGAAGTCAGTGACCTGACAACCCCAGCTTCAGACTATGCCGATCAGGCTGCCATCAATACGGCCTTTACAAACTGGCTGAATGGTTTTGCCGTAAGCGGCGGTTGTG
>JAZDHI010000031.1:0-27409 GCA_043806115.1 Bacteroidota bacterium | reverse complement strand
GACCACCGCCTCCCGACCACCGGGTGATTTCGGTGGTTTCGACTCCGCTCAACCACCGCCTCCCGACGAGCCTCACCTTACTTCAGGATCAAATCTGGTGGTCGAGCGGAGCCGAGACCACCATACTTCGGAGCGGAGCCGAGACCACCATACTTCGGAGTGGAGCCGGGACCACAAGTTTTATGAGTGAAGCCGAGACCACCCGTTGTAAGTATGTCGTCTAATCCACAATACACAATAACAAAAGCGGGGCTTCAGTGAGAACCCCGCTTCCTGTTTTAGCAGATCCGTGTTCAGATATCTCTTACCTGATGACCGTTAGTTTACGGGCTCCTGAAACGGCGGTTCCTGCAACAATCCGGTAGGTGTACATGCCTGACTTCAGGCTGCTGAGGTCGATGCGGTAAAGCATTTTGCTGCCCAGTTTACGGCTGATGACGAGGTTGCCGTTCAGGTCGTATACCTCAAGGCTTCCGCCTGCTGCTTTCTCCGAAACGGCAATCCAGGTATAGTCGGAGGCTGGATTGGGGTAATTCTGACCGGTAAGCAGCGAATTCACCGCTTCTCCGTATTCAACACCCGTCATCTCATCCGAAAGCCATTCGCGGCTCAGGCCGATGATTTCGTTGCGAACATCGGCATTGCTGAGCATTTCAAGCCCGATGCCGAAATAGATGGAACGGTAATTCAGCGCTTCGTATTTGATGGCCGCATGCTTGGCCGTGGTGGTATAATTGAAAATAACATCGGCACCGGTGCCGGCATTGATTTCTTCCGGGTACATATTTCCCCCGAAAACATCCACGATGTTACTCTGCAACACCCCGCCAAAAATGGGGTCAGCCGTATTGGCATTGAGCTTGTTGTTGGAGGTGGATCCGTCGGCAACAAAAAGGGCTTTCAGGTAGTTGGTATAGAAATTCTGTGTTACCGGGGTTCCGTTTGAACCATCGGCCCCGCTCATAATATCCCAGCCGATATCCTGGCCCCCGATAAAGATGTTGTGACCGGCATCCATAAAGGCCATCACTGCTTCTGCCTGGCTGTCTGACAGTGCCGGAAATGTCCAGGAAATATTCAGCCAGCAGGTGAATACATCCTGAAAGGCGTCTGCTTCGATCATATCGCGCATGACATTGGCATTGGTAACAGCATAACCCGAAATACCTGAAGCGGCAAGTCCTTCCAGATAAACACCCTGGTGGGTTTCTGATTCCGGTCCACCCGTACCATTGACCACAAGATCGGTTACCCCGGAAACCACCATGACACGGTAGGATTTCTCAGGTGCCGCCGGGTTGGTGACTGATCTCATTTTCATGACATAACCCGGAAATCCGGCAGAGGAACCCGGCATGACCCTTACGGTAACAGGAGTTGCAGCGCCCTTTGTCAGGTTAACGGTAGCGGTTGAAGTGTATTCCTGTCCGTCAATAAAAAAGGAGACCTGCCAGTCGGCCGGGGCATTTTCAGCTTCAAGGGTAAATTCAAAGGCTTCCGTTCCTGCAATATTGCTGTTTGCATTAAAAGTGAAGATCCGCTCAAATCCCTGGTAACCTTTCTGAATATAAGGATCTGCAGAGGAAAAATCGCCGATGTAAAGGTTGGTACCACCGATGGCATCCACTTCATCACCGGTATAGATTTCCTGGTGATCCCGTGTAACAAATGCGACCACTTTCATGTTTTCAACAATGGCTTCAACGTTGTTGTAGGCACCGGGGACAGTATAAGTGTAAGTACGGCTGACCAGGGAGCCGGCGGTGGTCGTGGTAACGGGATCACCCCATTGTCCGGTTATCATATGGCGCAGCATATGCATGTGGCGGTAGTTGTTTCCGGCGCCACCACCTGTCTGGGGGCCATAGATGGTGTCCTGAATCAGGGCAACATTGATGTAATTCTCCGGAGCCGTTGCATCTGCGGTGTAGTAAAGTTCCACCTGTATGGTCAGCTCCCGGGTTGCGGCTTCATAAGTTGAAGAAAGACCAACATTCACAGGTGAAACCTCCGCCATAATCTGATCGCAGGAAGCAGCCCAGGCGCTGCGGCTGAGCGCTGTAGTACTGCCGGTGAAAACATGACGGTTTACCGTACCCGACGGGTAACCAGTGAGTCCGGTCTGACCGGCAATCGCATCACCGAAAGTTGTGCGGTAATCCGGTTCAGTTCCCGAAGGTACCGCGAAGGATCCCTGATGCAGGGCAATCACGCAGACCCGTCCGGGATTGTTGTTCAGGATCGACTGGGCAATGGCGTGTCCGTCAGGACAGTATGTGCAGTGTATCCCGGTAAATTCCTCGAGGATGGCATTTTTGGGCAGGGGATCGGTGGTTACAAGTACCTGTGCTGAAAGGCCCGCTGTTACAAGCATTGCAAGTAATAAAAAATGGAATCTTTTTTTCATGGGTTCGGTTTTTGGTGATTTTGCTTTCCTGGTAGTGAAATGCAAATGTGCAAAAAAAGCCTGAGGAGGAGCAGAATCGAAGCATAATTAATAAAATAATTTAAAATCTTGCCAGGGTTAAGGCTTCTCCGGGTGATTTTCCGTGACCCCTCTCTTGATTTTGCATTTCCGAAAATCGTATCTTTATGAACATGGATTTTATATCGTTCCTTTTCTGACGAATCTGTTTTTCACGGTTGCATTTTCTGCCATTAACGACATTCATCTGAAAATTGATTTTTTTTTAAAAGTAAAAAAGGATTATTCATCTAATATTCAATAGATATGAAAGCATTTGTATTACTGATCATTGCGATATTTATGGCGACAACAGCCATTGCCCAGCCTGCAGTCGGAGGTTTTAATGTATACTACGGCAGCCTGCACAACCATTCCAATGTTTCGGATGGCCAGGGTACCCCTGATGAGGCTTACAGTTATGCGAAGAATGTTGCGCAACTTGATTTTTTCGGACTTTCAGACCATGCCAACCTCATGAACGCTGCTGAGTGGTTACTGATAAAAACTACAGCCAATTTATACAATGAAGACAGTGTTTTTGCTGCCTTTTACGGGTTTGAATGGACAACATATTTCAGTTACGGGCATGTAAATGTGGTGAATACAGAAGATTATTGTTCCAATAATTCGCCGACCAACACATTCGGTGGGTTGATCAACTGGCTGAATGCCAGAAACGGCGCTGCCTTTTTCAACCATCCTGGTTGGGATATTTTTGCTTTCAACGAATTCAATCATTTTACGGATCCTCCCTGTTCAAAATTTGTCGGGATGGAGCTCTGGAACGATCATGACGGATTCAGCAAATATTATTATAACAATGGATATTACAATGGTGATGGCAATAAGGGATATTTTGATGAAGCCCTGATAAGGCATTGGAAAATAGGGGCTGCCGGTGGTGATGATAACCATACAGCCACCTGGGGAACTGCCACCCCATTCAGAATGGGTGTGCTGGCTCCGGCAAAAACACGATCCGATATTTTCGAAGCATTGCTTGCCAGGCGTTTTTTCTCAACCCTGGACCAGAATCTGGTTCTCTCTTTCAGAATAAACGGCAATGAGATGGGTTCAACCATTGCAGGCGGAACCTGGAATGGTGTGATTGAGACTTTCGATCCGGATAACGAGCTTATTGTAAATATAGACCTGCTGAAAAACGGAAACGTGATCCAGACCTGGACACCGGGAATTACACATCCTGTGGTAACGACCTCCATTGCCTGCGCCGATGGAGATTATTTTTATACCAGGGTCAGGGAAGCCGACGGTGATGAAGCGATTTCCTCTCCTGTTTTCATTTCGGGTACAGCGCAGCCCCCGCAGATTGCAATCATCAACCCTTTGGGCGGAGCTGTTTTTACTCAGGGATCGGTCGTTCCCCTTCTGGCAGACGCCTCTGATACTGATGGTGACATCACCGATGTTGAATTCTACTGTGACGGTGATCTGATTGGTTCTGACGACTTTCCACCCTATACTCTCAACTGGACAGCCGTAAACCCAGGAGATGTTATTTTTACTGCTAAGGCCAGCGATGATACGGGTCTTTTCACTGTTTCGGAAGGCATCCTGGTTACCATTGAACCTTTTATTCCTGAACTGGCAGTATCTCCCTTAAATCAGGATGTTTCATTTGTTTCAGGCAGCACCGGTTTTAACATTACCTCAAACACAGCGTGGACCGCAGTCAGCAATCAGGAGTGGTGCCCGGTGAACACAGCAGGATCAGGAGACGGAACAATCACCGTTGAATACGGAGAAAACCTCATGGAAGAAGCCAGGCTTGCAGAAATAACGATTACTGTTGCCGGTTTACCACCTGTCATCGTCACCATCACCCAGGCAGGGGTTATAAATAAATTATTGAACCTGAATGTATTATTCGAAGGGCTGTACAATGGAAACGGAATGATGCATCCGGCATTGGATGAAACAGGTACACCTCATTGGGGAGCGGAAGTTGCAGATATGATTACCATTGAGCTGCATGAGGTCAGTAATTATTCCGAAATAGTATATACAATTCAGGATGTTGCGTTACTTACAGACGGGTCGGCAACCATCACGATTCCGGCAATTTATGGCGGGAGTTATTATATTACTGTAAAACACAGGAACAGCATTGAAACTGTAAGTGCTGTTCCTGTTTCATTCTCACAGGATATTGTCTCCTATGGTTTTATGTTGGATTCGCAGGTATATGGCAGCAACCTGGCATTGATGCCTGACGGATGGCGGGCGTTGTTCGGCGGGGATGTATTGCCGGACGGTTCCATTGATACCGGAGATATGACGCCGGTAGACAACGATTCGCGGAATTTTCAGGGAGGTTACCTGAACTCTGATGTGAACGGGGATGGTACGGTCGATACAGCCGACATGACGATTGTGGACAACAATGCCGCTCATTTTGTTTCTGTGATTCGTCCGTAATAAGACTACCGGTCCACAGAAACTTAAATCACCGTAGTTATTTCAGTTTTATCCGGAGCATATCAATGGCCGCAAGGGCGGCGCGCCGGATATTTCTTCCCCTGTGCCCGCCAAAGGTAAACATCCGTGTTTCGGCTCCTTTCGGAGTCAAAACACAAATCCAGGTGGTGCCGACAGGCTTCTGGCTGGTACCACCTTCGGGACCTGCAATGCCGGAAACAGCAACGGCACAGTTAACCTTAAACGGCCTGATAATTCCTGCCGCCATTTAAAACAGGGTTTCTTTACTTACGGTTCCACTTTTGGAAATGGTTCGGACATGAGCGGGGATCTAAGCATGCATCTGATCCTGGAATTATCAGTGAATCTTTGATTTACAGGTCATAATTCCGGCAATGTAATACTTCATGATTACTCATTTCAGGACAGATGTTTTAATTGAGCTATCAGATGCCCTCGATTCTTGCAATACCAGGTGAATTGTACTCAGATACATTACTCGTAAAATGATAATAATAACAAATAAATAATAACATATGTTAAATACTTGTTAAAGTGCTTTTTTAATTTTCCGAAAAACATTTTTTTTTGTTTTTTTTAAATGACGTAAACCTAATATTTTAGATATGAAAAATCTCTTTACACCTTCAGCTTTATATCTGCTCATTGGCTTGTTTTTTATAACAAGTTCACCGCTGTTTGTAAAATCACAAATTGTTTCTGCACCAGCGGGCGGATTATGGACTTCCGGTACAACCTGGGTTGGCGGAATTGTTCCCGGTGCAGCCGACAATGTCGTGATTGCTTCAGCTGTTACAGTGAATGGCAACGCCTGCAATAATATGAGTATTTCAAGCGGAGGTCTATTGAGAAATTACACAGCAAACACCTATTTGCTTACAGTAAATGGGAATCTTACGAATAGTGGTATTATCAGCAACAATGTAAGTTACAATTTAATAGTGAATGTTCTGGGCAACGTCAGCAACAATGGTGTCATGTCGAACAATACACTGACGCTTAGTGGAAGCAATAATCAGCAAATTTCTTCAACCCAGCCTCTTGAAATTTCAAATTTCACCAAAAATCTGACACTGGGAAGAGCGATTGCCACAACCAACCTGAATTTTGTCGGAACCAACATCAACCTTCTTTCCGACACACTTGAATTTACTACCGGTAACACCTTAACCATTAGCGGAGGCTATTTAATAAATGGTGTTATTATTAAATCATCTTTACCGGCTCTCCAGATAAATGCTGGTAGCGGAACTTATGCATCAGGGTTAACCATTGATGCAAACCAGACCCAATTGTATGGAACGTTAATGATTTTGGGTAGTGCCTGTACCTTCAGGAACAATATTTTCAATTTTGGCATATTGCAGAACCATCCTTCCAATACATATCCCCTGACTATCGTTGGTAATTTTACTAATAACGGGACTGTCCAGGACAATGTTTATAATATTAATCTGAATATTTCAGGCAACCTGGAGAACAACGGGACATGGACGAATGAAACAACCACACTGAACGGCATCGGGAACCAGGATATTTCAATGACTCAGCTGTTCGGAGGTTCCAACTTTGTCAGGAATGCTTCTGCAGGAAGAGTCAGGGCAACAACCGGCCTTAATTTTGTCGGTACTGTCATTGACTTCAACAATGATACGCTTCAGTTTACTACGGGAAATGCAATTTCATTAAGTGGTGGGTATTTAATCGATGGAGTATTGTATAAAGTAACTTTGCCGGCGCTTCAATTCACATCCGGCAGTGGAACTTACCTGTCAGAAGTAACCATAAATTCACCACAAACTGAACTTTATGGCATTGTTATGATTTATGGCAACAACAATAACTTTGGAAACAATGTAATCAATTTCGGGACACTTCAGAACAGACCCTCGAATGCATTCAATTTAACTGTCAATGGTAATTTTACCAATAACGGAATTGTGAATAACAATGTTTACAATTTCAATATAAATATCTCAGGAAATCTGGCAAATAATGGTACCTGGACGAATAATTCAACCATCCTCAACGGGAACGGAAATCAGGAATTGGTGATGTCCCAGCCTTTTGGCGGTACCAGTTTTACCAAAACTTCATCTACTGGTCGTGCAATCGCTACAACTGGCTTGAGCTTTGTCGGAACCCTCATCGATTTTAATGCTGATACGCTGCAATTTACAACCGGTAATGCACTCACAATGAGTGGAGGTTATCTGTCTTCCTGTATTTTGTTCAAAACAGCATTGCCTGCAATTCAATTGACATGTGGTAATGGGAATTATTTATCTGCTCTTACAATCGATGCTCCCCGGACTGAGCTTTACGGATCAGTTCACATATATAGCTCCAATATTTTTAAAACCAATGTAATCAACAATGGTGCATTACAAAACAGACCTGTGAATACATATACCTTGCCGGTCATTGGTGATTTCACAAATAACGGAAATACTTTGAATAATGTTTACAATTTCAGTCTGGAAATTTCAGGTAATGTTACCAATAATGGAACCTGGGCCAACAGGCAAACTACGCTTACCGGTACCAATACTCATACAATGACATTTTCCAACAGATTTGAAGGTGATTTATTTACCAATGCGAATATTGTGGGTAGTATGATATCAACCTCCGATATAATGTTCGATGGTACCACAATAGACCTGAATGATTGTTCATTTTCACTGGCCACCGGTAGTGTATTGTCTGTGATGAACGGGAGTCTTTCCGATGCAGTAATTTCAGGATCTCTTATTCGCTTTCACAGCCTGGGAGCATATTGCCTCGGAGTCGTCTTTAATTCAGATGTTACTTTAAATGGGGTGTTTCAGGCAGGATCCGGAGTGAGTTTTAACGGAAGTATCATAAACGATGGAGTGATGAGAAACCGGGGAATCAACAGTTATCAGATTCAGGTTCAGGGCGGGTTAGAAAATAATGGTTCTGTCATGAACAATGTATATAACTTTACGGTAACAGTTTTTGGCGATATTTCCAACAATGGTGTCTGGTCAAATTATCTCACTATACTGGATGGGACTACCGACCAGAATGTTTTCCTGATCAACGGCAGTTCGATCCAGAGCCAGATAAGGTTAGACGCCAATTTTACAGGTTCATCATTTGCCTGGTGGGGCCCGCAGGGTAACCTGGTAGGCAACCCGGGTTATTCAGGAGCCAATACTCAAAATCTTAACTTCCTCAATCCTGTTACCGATGCATTTGCCGGTCAATACTATTGCATCAATAACCTTGCAGTTCATTCGCGTAATGTATTTATTCAGTCGCAGACCAATCAGGTCAGGATGCTTAGCCTTAACTTTTTACTTGAAGGATTGTATAATTCAAACGGTTTGTTGAATCCTTCGCTTGATGCAACCGGAACACCAGTCTGGAGCTCCGGTATTTGTGATCAGATCACTGTTGAATTACACGATATCGGAAACTTCTCAAATATTATTTATACAAAAGATGAGGTGTTGTTAAGTACGGATGGATCAGTCAATGTTGCAGTACCGGCAACATACAATAGCAGCTATTATATTGCCATCAGGCATCGAAGCGGAATCATAACGGTCAGTGCTACTCCTGTTTCTTTTACCACCCCGCAAATAAGTTACAGTTTTGATGTTGCCAGCAAGGCATTTGGAAATAACATGGCTTTAATGCCCGATGGATGGTATGCATTTTATGGTGGGGATGTTAACCAGGACGGAACTGTTGACACCGGAGATATGACCCCTGTGGATAATGGTTCAGCAGCTTTTCTGAGTGGTTACCGTAACCCCGATGCAAATGGCGACGGAATCATTGATACGGGTGATATGACTATAATAGACAACAATTCATCTAATTTTGTCTCAGCTGTTTTTCCATAAATAGGTAAGAATTTTGAAACTTTGCGAAGTAGTAATTTTCAGCCTTGTTCAGTTTGAACTGTGTTCACCGAAAGCTGCTTTCTGAGCATATCTAATCCTGCAAGGGCAGCGCGCCGGATATTTCTTCCCCTGTGCTCGCCAAAGGTAAACATCCGGGTTTCGGCGCCTTTCGGAGTCAAAACACAAATCCAGGTGGTGCCGACAGGCTTCAGGTTGGTGCCACCTTCGGGACCTGCAATCCCGGAAACAGCAACGGCACAGTTAACCTTAAACTGCCTGATAATTCCGGCCGCCATTTCAAAAACAGTCTCTTCGCTTACGGCTCCATGCTTTGCGAGGGTTCTTTTTGAAACACCCAAAACAGATTCTTTTATCTCGTTTGAATAAGCAACTACGGATCCCCTGAAGTAGGCTGAGCTTCCCGGAATACTGGTAATGAGGTGTGCAATATAACCGCCGGTACAACTTTCGGCGGTTGCGAGGGTATAGCCGCCGGCTTTCAGCAATTCCCCCGTTATCTGCTCAAGTGTTTCATCCCCTTCGCCAAAGACATATTCAGATATGATTTCATAAAGCGCCTTAACCCGTTCATTGATGATGGTTTCCAGTTGTTCCCTGTCGGGTCCCGATCCGGTGAGTCTTAACCTGACAATGCCGGGCTGTGGAAGGTAGGCCAGTTTGATAAAGTCAGGCAGTGCTGTCTCCCAGGATTCAATCTTTGCAGCAAGAAACGATTCACCCACTCCATGAGTGAGAATTGTCCGGTGTACAATAATGGTTTTACTCAGCTTCTGCAACCGGGGAAGGATGTGGGTGGTCATGATGCCCTTCATTTCGAATGGTACCCCGGGCATAGATGCATATATTTTACCGTTTTCTTCAAACCACATACCGGGAGCAGTTCCGCTTTCATTCAACAAAGGAGTGCAATTCCCGGGTACTTCTGCCTGGGCACGGTTGAGCATGGTGAGACTGTATCCCCTTGCCCTGAAAATCCTGTCTACATTATCAAAGGCATCCTGATTAAATACCAGCTGTGTGTTGAAGTATTCACACAGGGTTTTTTTGGTGATGTCGTCACGGGTAGGACCCAGACCACCTGTCATCAGGATGATGTCAGCATGGTTTTCTGCCTCTTTCAAAGCCGAGAGAATATGTTCCCTGTTATCGGAAATACTTGTTATCTGTGCAACCTTAATCCCGCTCAGGTTGAGTACTTCGGCCATCCATGCCGAATTGGTATCAATAACCTGCCCGATCAGCAGCTCGTCACCGATAGTAATAATTTCAGCTTCCATTCAATTTTTCTTGTTATAAATCAGCCCGGGCCGGGGGTTGCCTATCAGCGCTTGCCTGAGAATTGGTGTAAATTTAGGCCATTATATGGTTCAATTGGGTTCTTTTTCTTCAGAAAGGGTGATAAATCACCGTTTTCACTATTAATATTCAGTCATATGATATTACCGCAAGCAGTCTCCTGCATTTCACGATCTGTTGGTTTATTGTTTGAACCCTGTCGCTTCAGATGAAGACATGGAACAAAACCCAGGGTTGTTGAATTGTCGCCCCTTCAGGGTTGCCTCCATGCAGCTCTGGTCTTCTTCCATTCTTTTGATTCTCACCTCCTCAAATCTTAAAATCCTGATCTATGCCGGTCTTCTCATTACCCAAACCATAAATTTACTATTATTGCAATGCAACCATTTCAACAATCATGCATCTCAGTTTTGTCCGGACTTAAAGCGCTTCTGAATAATGAATGGATGAAAGACAACTCCTGAAGGATTGCCTTGAAGGTAATGTGCAGGCCCAGAAGCGTTTATATGATTTATATGCCCGAAAGATGTTCGGGGTATGTTTGCGCTATGCTTCGGACCAGAACATGGCAGAAGACTTCCTGCAGGAAGGATTTATCCGTGTATTTACCAAAATGGACAGTTTTAAGTTTCAGGGCTCTTTTGAAGGCTGGGTGCGCAGAATCATGATCAATACATCGCTCGAATTGCTGAGAAAAAATGATGTTTTCCGGTTCAGTGTTGAATTGGATAATCTGAATCAGATCGCAGATGAGGAAGAGTATATACCTGATCAGATCAACCCTGAAGTTTTAATGAACTACATTCATGAAATGCCCCCCGGATTCAAAACAGTGTTTAATCTTTATGTAGTAGAGGACTTTTCGCATAAGGAAATAGGAAAAATGCTTGATATCAGCGAAGGTACATCAAAATCACAGTATGCCCGTGCACGGGCCTGGTTGCAGAAGCGCCTGGCAGATAAAAGGTTAAAATGAAAATGCAGGACAATAACGATAAAATAAAAAAGCTTGCCGGATCAGTGCTGTCCCGGTTTGAAGCGGAGCCTCCTCCGGAGATGTGGAGCCGGATTGAGCGGCAATTGCATCGTCAGAAAAGACTGATCCTGTTCAGGATGATAGCCATGGCGGCTTCCGTGTTTATTTTGATGGGTGTTGGATTTTCATTGTTGTTGCGCGACCATTACAGGAATAATTCAGAACAGGATTATGCTTCTCAGTACGAAAAATCCAAGCATGGTGACCCTGCCGGGGATACAAAAAAACGGTCAGATACTCATTATAATGGAGTGTCAGGATCAGGCCCGGCTCAGGGAAACACTAATTTACCCGCTAAACCGGCGGAGAAAAGAAAAAGCATCTCATCCAGCCAGCAGGAAGTGTCAGGAATTCCCGTAGAAACAACCCCGGATCCGGATAGCAGCAATGAACAGTATATGACCGGTTCAGTCGGATTGATTGAAGTTACAGAACCCGTCGGTTTGGCTGAATTGCCTGAATCCATTGAAAAAAGTGATGAATCAATAAAGATAATTCCTCCTGCCGGGATCGTTGAATTGAAACAGGGAATCACTGAGCCTTTAAAACAGGACGAACAACCGGCATTATCAGGAGATTTACGGAAGAGCAGCTGGAGCCTGTCCCTGGGTTATGGGTCCTCTTCATCATTTGAGATGGTTAACGACGAATCGGCCCTCAAATCGTCAAACAGCAATTATAGTCATGATGAATTGTCTGCCGAGGTAGCCAACAGGACCTCTTATTTCGATGAGGTAGAAAACACCACTCACGATGCACCCTTATCACTGGGTTTTATCATCAGTAAAAAAACAGGAAGGCGTTTGTTTGCCGAAACCGGCCTATTGTATACCAGTCTTGGCTACCGGCTGAAAACAGCTGAATTGAATGGCATGTACCAGGAGTACAGCAACCGCTTGCATTATCTCGGCATCCCTTTGGGTTTACGTTTTGTGATTCTTGAAAGGAAACGTTTCGGAATATATGCTGCCCAATCGGTCATCATCGAAAAAGGAATTATCAGCCACAGCTACATTCAGTCATATACCAGGGGTGAATTATCCGGTTCAGAGACCGATAAAGTAAACGTCAGGGGTATTCAGCTATCCTCATTGACCGGTTTGGGCAGTGAAATCAAAATTGCAGGCAATATATCGGTTTACGGACAGGCCGGACTTCAGTTGTTTTACCTGAATGGCTCTCAGCCCTATAATATCCGGAGCACCCGGATGGCATGGCCGTCATTCCAGCTAGGCTTGAGAATGAAACTGGAATAATACTTCTTTTAATTGACCGACCGTATGCAACCTTTTGAATACAATCCCATCTCATAAAAGAATTTTAAAATTGCCAGCCATGAAAACCGCCAATCGCACACTAACTGGTTTTTTCTTCCTGATTTCTTCGATCCTTCTGTTATCGGGATGTAAGGATAATTCTTACGAAGAAATTACTTACAAGGCCAATGTACCTGTGTATATGGGTCTGGAAGAATTCAGGGGTGCAGTTAAACGAACCTCGCCCCAACCACTCGAGAATCCGGGTAAAATCTACTTTAAGGACAATTACCTCTTTGTGAATGAATATCACAAAGGAGTTCACGTGATCAACAACAGTAATCCCTCCGCTCCCAATCCGGTTGCATTTATTGAGATCCCGGGGAATGTGGACATTGCCATCCGTAACAATATCCTTTTTGCCGACAGCTTTATCGACCTTGTTGCCGTTGATATTACCGATCCGTCCAATCCGGTAGAAGTTGACCGGGTTGAAGATGCCTTTCCGAATGTATTACCCCCGCTCGATTACACTTTCCCGGTATATGGTCTTGATTTTACCAAAGGGGTGGTCATCGGATGGGAAACCAAAGATGTTACAGAAGTTGTTGAAAGGGGATCGGACTTTAATAAGGAAGTCCTTGTTTTCGATGGCCTTGGTGTTGCGGCAATTGGTGGAAATGAAGTGAGTATTGGCCCTTCAGCTTCCGGAATCAGTGGCTCAATGGCCCGCTTTACCATCAATACAGACTTTATGTATGCAGTACACAACAACAATCTGAAAGTTTTCAATATTGCTGTGACGCCCGGTATCACCACCGGCAATGTTGTTGCTCTCGATCGCCAGGTAGAAACAATTTTCCCCTATAACAACAAGCTATTCCTTGGGACCACCACCGGGATGATGGTCTATGACCTCAGTTCACCGGCTAATCCGACTTTTCTGTCTGAATTTACACACATCAACTCGTGCGATCCGGTGGTGGTTGAAGGGAATCTGGCCTATGTTACACTCAGGTCGGGTACCCAGTGCAATGGTTTTACCAATCAGCTTGATGTGGTGGATATTTCCTCCCTTACCAATCCTTTCCTGGTGAAATCCTATCCCATGTATAACCCCCACGGACTGGGCATCGATAACCATACCCTGTTTATCTGCGATGGTGATGCAGGATTGAAGGTTTACGATGCAACAGATCCTATGGAAATTCATATGCATCAGCTGGCTCATTATGCGGATATCAAAACCTACGATGTAATTCCATACAACGGACTGCTTATGATGATTGGTGCCGATGGTCTTTATCAGTATGATTATTCGGATCTTGACAGCCTGAAGTTATTGAGCCATATTCCGGTTGTAATTCCCTAGCCTGTGCGAAAAAGACTCCGGGTTAACCCCATTTTTTATCGGATGAGCCTCTGCGTGCTGATGGTTGTAATTGTGCCCTTTTCGACAATCCGTGCCCAGAACAATAAGAGTGTTGCGGTTTACCTGAAATCAGGAGACGTAATTTTCGGGAAAATCCTTTCACAGGATAGCCTGGTTGGTTACCGGATTGCCAACGATTGTGGAATCACACAACTGAGTCAGGACGAAATAGATCATATAGATAAGGGTGGTTTTTCCCGTCCCGACCTTAAAAAGAGCGGCTATTACAATCAAAGTACCCTTGCCTTGTTGTTGGGCGAAGGCCAGGATGGATTTCAACCAAAGCCATCCCTTACCATGGTGAATGGCTGGCAATGGAACCAACGGTTTTTCGCAGGAGTCGGTCTGGGATATGAGCACTATGACAGAGGGGTTATGCCTTTGTTCGCAGATGCTAAGATGATGCTGGGTTCCGGTTTATTTTCTCCGTTCTTTTCATTCAGAATCGGATATTCTTTTCCTGTGGAGAAACAGGAACAAACCGATTATTACGGCAATGTTATTGAAACGTATGGTGGTATACTTCTGAATCCCGAAGCCGGTGTCAGCATCGCAGCCGGGTCGAAGAATGCTTTTATTCTCAGTATTGGTTATAATTATCAGGAACTCTCTTTTAGAGAATCCATTTATAACGGCTGGAACAATTATGATAAAAGGGTTTTTACCAATTACAACCGGATTTCGGTGAAACTTGGATTTATTTTTCAATAACCATCCTGGTATTCAGGACTCATTCCTGGCTTTTAATGTAAAATCCATTCCGGCATTTTATGTAATTATATAACTTCTGTTAGCTGTTACGAGGACAACTATTTCTATTACAACAATTGGAATCAGGTTTGTGTCCCGGATGGGGGATTCTCAGGAGTAGGAGATGGGAATTGTCCCGGCTCTCAGGGTCTGATTATAAGTTTGCTGATCTGGGAATTCCTGCGGGAATAGACCGGATCAGTTAAATCAGGAAACGGGGATGAATCCAGCGAAACAACCGATGTCTTTCAAATCCGGCATCAGTTTTCTTCCGGTACTACCGACATTACCGGTATTCCCGAATTACGGATAAATTCCTGTGCATGCGAGCCCACAAAGAATTCAACCAGAGCCGATTCCTGTTGCGTCATTATGACGATCATACCCACATCACCTTCTTTTTCTGCAAAGTCAAGAATTGCCGGTACGGCCGTTTTTTCTCCCGTTGCCGTTTCGATGATGTGGGTCGAGCATTTTACTCCGGCTGCTTCAATGGTTTCTTTAACCTGCTCCATCTGCAAAAGCAGCCGGGCCATTATTTCCGGATTATTGACCGACCAGTGGGCTGAAACAGCCTTTATTCCGGCACCATGAATCTTCGCCATGCTGATGGCCCAGGCGGTTTTCTGGCGGGTGACTTTGGTAAGGTCAAGTGGCAGCAACACCGACTTGCTTTTTTCCGGCAATTTATTGCCGCCAAAGGTAATTACCGGGCATCCCGACATTCTTATCACTCTGGCGGTGTTGCGGCCAACCATCGGTTTCTCGTCCCTGTCGGAAGGGTCGTTGCTACGGGTTCCCATAACAATGAATGGGGACTGCAGTTCTTTTGACGCATCAACAATAGCCGCATATACCCGGCCCTGTTGCATTCGTGCATCAATGTTCACTCCGGTTCTGAGTGATATTTTAGCTGCGGTTGAATCCAGCTGATCACTGATTTTCTCCAGAAGCTCTTCATCCTGTTCATGCTTGAATACAGACAAAAAGAGACCCTGAATCTCATTTACATACAAAATCGTGATGCCACATTTAAGTTGTTTTGCGAGCTGAACAGACCATTCTAATGCCAGCCCGGCTTGTGGATTGAAATCAAAGGGAACCAGAATATTGTTCATAACACATCGTTTAATACTTACCTTTGCCGGGTGAGACCCATTGACAGTTTCTGCTATTATAAACAAATCAGATTGGATTATGTCACGAATTGGTGAGTCAGAATTGATTCTCAACCCCGATGGTAGTATTTACCACCTTAAAATCTCTCCCGGAGATTTGGCCGGAAATATAATTGTTGTTGGTGATCCCGGACGTGTTAACAACATATCAAAACATTTCGACAGGATCGAAGTTACCAGTCAGAACAGGGAATTGGTTACCCATACAGGTTATATCGGCAACAAAAGGCTGACCGTGCTCTCAACCGGAATGGGAACCGACAATATTGATATTGTACTGAATGAGCTCGATGCACTGGTCAATATTGACCTTGAAAAGCGTGAGAAAAAACCTGAACATACTTCATTGAACATCATCAGACTTGGTACCTCCGGAGCTTTGCAGGCAGGAATTCCGGTTGATTCTGTGGTCGCTTCCACTTATGGTATCGGGCTTGACGGAATGCTTTATTATTATAAGGATCTTTCGAAGGTGATCGACCGCGAAATTACAGAAGCCTTCATAAGTCAGACTGCCTGGCCGGATGTTTTTCCCCGTCCCTATGCTGTTGCCTGTGCACCTCAACTGCTTGATCATATCGGGAAAGGTCTCTTGCAGGGGATGACAGCCACGGCGCCTGGTTTTTATGGTCCCCAGGGAAGAATCCTTCGACTGGAAACCACCCATCCTGATCTCAACAAAGCCATCGCTGATTTTGAACTTGAAGGGAAAAAGGTCTTTAATTTCGAGATGGAAACATCAGCCCTTTACGGGCTGAGCGGCATGCTCGGACACAATGCACTGACTGTATGCGTCATCGTAGCCAACAGGGTGGAGAAGAAATACAGTAAGGATTATCACCCGGCAATTGAGTCATTGATCGTGAATGTTCTCGAAAAACTGGTCAGCCTCCCTGACTGACAATCACCCGGATCACCGTTCAGAATTCAGATGCGCCCCACCCGGTGAGTATTTCCGGACTTTAAACAGATATGTTTCTAATGAAACATAAACCGTCGGAGAAGCATAAATTTGCCTGACTAATTTATTAAACAACAGGATGTTGATAAATTCTCCCACCTCCCCTGGAGGGAAAGCGCCATTTGTGATGTAAATTTGTCAAATGAAGATGTCTCCGGATTTCGACCCTCAGCTTGAAGCACTCATCAGTCTGCTTGATGAGCCTGATCATGGTTCTTTTATTAAAGTCCGTGACCAGATTTTTGCCTATGGGTCATCTGCCGTGCCCCTGCTTGAAAATGCCTGGGAAAATACTTTTGATAATTCCATTCAGCAGCGGATTGAAGATATCATACACAACATCCAGTATGACCAGTTGTTCCTGGATCTAACCCAATGGGCTCATTATGGCAACAGCGATCTTCTGGAAGCCTACCTCATATTCACCCGTTACCAGTTTCAGAGCATTGATCAGGAAGCCATCAGGCAGCAGATTAAGCAGATCCACCGCGATATATGGCTCGAACTGAACGACAACCTTACAGCACTGGAAAAGGTAAAGGTGCTGAATCACATCATTTATGATCTTCACGGGATGCAATTGCCGACACGTCAGGTATCAGAACCGCGGTTTCTGTTTCTGAATAACCTGCTGGATTCGCGCACCGGCTATTCGTTTGCCATAGGTGTATTATACACCTTACTGGCACAAAGCCTGAATTTGCCGGTTTATGGTGTGATATTGCCGGGAGAGCGATATGTAATGGCCTGGCTTGATGCTTCCGGATCATCACCGGACGAAAAAGCCAGGGTTATGTTCTATATCAATCCGGAGAACAGGGGAGGGGTTTTTACACGGAATGAAATTGCTGCACTGCTGAAGAAAATGAAAATCCCGGCCGATGAGAAAATCTTCAGGCCGGTTTCTGCCAGGGTGATCCTCGATAAATTTTTTGAGCTTTTATCTTACCTCTATTCAACCAATGGTGAGAATACAAGGGTCAGGGAGATTGATCACCTGCGCTCAGCTTTGCAATAAAACAGCATTGGATACTCTTTATTTTATGACAACGGCCGATGATCAGGAATGACCTGGTCAGGGTTTATATCTTCACCAGGTAGCACTTCACCGGGAACTTCCTATCCGGAAGGTTTTGCCATAATCACCCGAACCTTCAGCCTGATTTCTGTTCAATTTTCAAACAAGCGGTGGAAGGAAACAGAATTGCCAAAGCATGGTTTAACTTTTCCCGCCTTGATTCCCGATAAGGTCAAGGGTGATACTGACAGCATCCGCGATGCAAACTTCACAAACTTTTTCTGTCAGGTTAAAGAGCTGAACCTTTTCACAGCCTTCGTCTGTCAGCAGGTCACAACCAAGCAGTAAGCGGCAATCGGTGGTATGATGTTTTTTCCTGAACCTGCGGTCGAATTCCCGGATCATCAGGTAGGTATGCTCTTTAAAACCGTGGTTGTCGCTGAATTCTTTGCTGTTCGCCAGGCCAAGCACCATACAGGCTCCGGTTACGGCCCCACAGGTCCCCTGCAGTCTTCCCATACCGGCACCGAATCCACCGGAAACAGCCATCGCGGTATTTCGGTCAAGATTCAGGGATTCGGCAAAGGAAGTCAGTACCGCCTGCGAACAGTTCAAGTTTTCCCTGAAAGCGTGGATGGCTCTGGTGGTTAGGTCTTCCATATTGTAAGATTTGTGATTGACTTGTGAATCAAAATTCCGGATATTGAAACGGGTTTCTGAATCATTGATGACCCCCGGATTTGTATAACAGGAGGTCAGAATTATCCAACAATTCCGGCCCTGTCAAAGGTACAGTTTTCCTTCAGGATGCAGGACGGAGCAATGAACTGCGGGTTGTAACAGTTTATCAGAATAATTCTGAGAAATTCAGCATCAGCGGCTTATCAGGTATTCATTTTCGCCGGCAACAGTGAAAAAGGGTTTCGAGAAATCGACTTCGCCCCCATGAATAACCGTATTGTAGAAATAGAAAATACCCGGAGTTTTGTACTCAAACTCATGATATCCCAGCATCCAGTTATGTTCCTTCTCGGAGATGTTTGTGAAATCCGCATACAGGGTATGCTCAGCCCTGGGTTCGATGATCTGATTCCCCAGCATTTTTCCCGATGTCAGCAATTGAGCACCCCTGAGTACCCGGTCATTTTTATTCAGTGCAACATATTTTCTTTTTGACAACCTAAGCAGCGACAAAACCTGTCCGTGCTCTTTCGTCCGGATTGCCGGGGCATTAAACAGTATATTATCAATAAAAGGGTCGTTCAGATACTGCCAGTTGCCATTGACTGACAGATAGCTCAGGTAATAATTGCCCAGGCTGTGTGCCAGGACTGAAAGATGCTGTGTTTTATCCATGACATTCTGCCTGTAGGTTTTCAAACCGAGCAGTAGGTTATAGAAATTATCGCTGCAGCGGCGGACCCTGGCAAGCGACTTGTTGAAATTGCTGTTCTGGGCCGGCCAGTCATATAAAACAACGGTAATGCCATATCTTTTACTTAATTGGGAAGCACTGGTTACTGCCGTCGGGAATGATTTTCCGTGGCCATGGATAAAAAGCAGAATATCGTTCCCTGTGTCTACTGATTTCATGCCTTCCCCGAAGTCAGATAACTCATGCATTAACCATTCATTTCCGGTGCAGGCAACTTCGATGTAAGTAACTTTTCTGAATCCGGCAATGGCATTCTGAAAATAAATGCCATCACAATTGTCCGGGTTGAACGGGCGGTTGGTAATTATCAGAATTTTACTGAGGCTGTCGGGCAGGGCTTCATGCACAAGCCTGAATTTATTCCATTCCTGGTTTATTTCGCAGAAACCAAAAGGAGGTAGCTGGGCATTGGATTGAAATGATAAAACGATGATTGCCAGGAACGATAGTATTTCTTTCATTGTTGGAATCTTTATCCTGTTTATAAATATTCCGTCTTTTGACAAATGCCGGATTCATGAAGGAACATTGAAAGATATAAAAAAAATAAATTCTGACCATGGCTCAATGATGGTTCAGGTCACCCTGAATTTACAATGGCGGTCAGGATCCAATTAATATTCAGCAGCAAGGGACAATTTTATCTGTAATAGGCAGTAATAAATTTCAGGATATTGCTTTCGACCCTGCGGGGTACATCGGTGATATCGGAACGCTCAAAAGGAGATCCGGTAATGCTTTCGTACAATTCGATGTAACGTTCCGAAACCTGGTTAACAAACAAATCGCTCATTTCCGGCATCTGCTGACCTTCCTTACCCTGGAAATTGTTGGCAATCAGCCATTCGCGCACAAACTCCTTTGAGAGTTGTTTCTGAGGCTCCCCGGCCGCCTGCCGGCGGTCATAGCCTTCAAGATAGAAATAACGGGAAGAGTCTGGGGTGTGGATCTCATCAATCAGGAAGATATTACCATCGTCGGATCCGAATTCATATTTTGTGTCGACGAGTATCAGCCCCATGCGGGCGGCAATCTCTGTACCCCGCTGATAAAGCTTCCGGGTATAATCTTCGAGCTTCAGGTATTCAGCCTCACTCACCAGGCCGGTGTTGAGGATTTCCTCACGCGATATGTCTTCATCGTGGCCAACACTGGCTTTGGTGGTAGGGGTAATAATGGGTTCAGGGAAGCGGTCATTTTCCTTCATCCCGTCTGGCATACGGATGCCGCAGATCATTCTCCGTCCATCCTTGTATTCGCGCCAGGCATGGCCTGAAAGGTAACCACGGATTACCATCTCCACCTTGAACGGCTCACACATCCGGCCTACTGTTACCATCGGGTCGGGGGTGGCTATTTTCCAGTTAGAAACAATGTCAGAGGTGTCGTCAAGAAATTTCGAGGCAATCTGGTTCAGCACCTGTCCCTTATATGGAATTCCCTTTGGAAGGACTACATCAAATGCGGAAATGCGGTCGGTGGTGACCATGATCAGTAACTCATCCTTGATGAAGTAAACGTCACGTACTTTTCCTTTGTAAAGTTTTGTCTGGCCCGGGAAACTGAAATCTGTTCCGGTGATTGCGTTCGACATCTTGATCATTTTCTTGGTTTGATTTCGTTGAAAAAAAAAGCTGACAGGTTGAATGTTCTTTTCAGGGAAGTTGCCGTTGAGCGAAAAACTTACCCGTCATGCCTCAAGCCAGAGATAGCCGTATGGGGCAATGTTGAAAGGCGTTTCCACCTGTTTTCCATTAAAGAGATTTTCAAATTCGGTGTTGTTATCATCGATGGCTTTGATGGTTATTTCCTTGCCGGACAGATTGTTGAGTACCAGGACCCGCTGCCCAGGCATCGACCTGAAATAGGCCAGAACCGGTTTCTCATGCCCTTCTCTCGGTGATATCTCGAGGGTTGCCCATTGGTTGTCGCCCCGGCCAAAAACAGGCCATTGTCCACGGATACCGAGTTGCTTCCTGAGACCTGAATTAACCACCGATGTCAATGATTCAGGATCGGCCAGTTCTGTGGCTGTTTTATCCCAATCCATGGGGCCACGCACAAAATAGCGGGTATCGTCTTTTCCGGTCTCGATTTTAAAACGTTCATAAAAAGCTTCGTCGTTAAGCCTGGCAAATTCATCGCCGTAATAGATGATCGGTGTCCCCGGAAGGGTAAGCATGATACTGTAAGCGAGTCCGATTTTTCGCGGGTCACGGTCGAGCAGTTCCGATAACCGGGCTGAAATGCCTTCTCCCAGCCTGAAATCCCACCCCGGGTCTTTACAATAATGACCATGGATGATGGCGCGGTCTTCCGGAGTTACCATCTCAAGGGTGAGTTCATCGTGCAGTCTGAGGAACATAAACCACTGGTTTTCGGGACTTATACCGGGGGTTACCGATGGGTGAAGAACATCATGTACGGGTGTGGCATCCTGAATGGCCAGGGATTTAAAAATCATCGGCATCAACGGGAAATGATATCCGGCGTGGCATTCGTCTCCATCGCCGAAGTATTTGACTACTTCTCTCGGGGGCTGGCATGCTTCGGCCAATAACAGGGTATTGGGCCTGACATAATCCAGCACAGCCCTGAATATTTTTACAATGGTATGTGTATGCGGGAGGTTTTCACAGTCAGTACCGTCTTCTTTCCAGATATAGGGGATGGCATCGGCCCTGAATCCATCGAGTCCCTGACTCAGCCAGAACAGCAGTATCCTGCTGATCTCGATTAAAACGTCAGGGTTTTTATAATTCAGATCAGGCTGAAATTCAAAAAAACGATGAAAGAAATACCATTCGCCGTCTTTTTCCCAGTTGCTGGGGCACATCCCTTTGAACAACAGCCGGGTTTCCTTGTATTTATTTGGGTCTTTGTTCCAGATATAAAAATCACGGTACGGATTTTCCGGCCCTTTGCGCGATTCCACAAACCAGGGGTGCTCTTCAGATGTGTGGTTCATGGCGATGTCGAAAATAACCCTGAGGCCACGTGAATGCGCTTCTGCAAGAAACTCGCGGAAAGCTTTTTGCTTGACTTCTGAAGCAGTATCAGCAGGCAAGCCAAGCAGTTCTGCCCTGATGTTCCTGTAATCGCGGATATCAAAACCGGCATCGCGCATAGGTGAATCAAGTATGGGCAACAGCCAGATACAGTTTGCTCCGAGTTCTTTCAGATGATCAAGCTTTGCAACAAGACCATGGAAAGTTCCTGCAAAAAAATCCACATATAATGCATAAACTACAGCCTCCTTATACCATCCGTCCGGCTGGGATCCAAACGAACTTCTGATTCTGACTTCCTCAATTTCGCTCAGGAGGATCTCAAGTTTGTGATTGTTTTCTGCAGAGGGATAGAGTTCGTGCCAGGCATTCCTGATTCTTTCCGGGGGGCTGATATTCATAGGCCGGCTAATTTTATTGATATTGTTTTACAATTCGTAGATCATCTGCATGATCACGGGAATATCTCAGAAAAAGTAATGGTATCTTTAGATACCTTATTATCAACATTATGCGTTATTACATGCAGGATTAAACAAGCGTTCATAAGCCAATGCTTTGTCGTGCAAATTTAATTTTTATTGGCCTATGTCAGTTACCCCTTATTTGTTTTTTATCTTAGTGTCGTAATTAATATGTTTTTTTTTGATTATGAGGCCAAAGAATTGTTTCAGAAGATTGTCCGGCCGGTTCATCATGGTCGTGTTTCTTCTATATCACTTTTCCTTACAGGCTCAGTACAATTATTTTGATCTGCCTTACGGCAAAAACAAGTCGGTACTTCCATTTGAGAATTTTGACAATATTGTAATCATCGAAACCACAATCAATGATTCAGTTCCGCTAAGGTTAATACTCGACAGCGGGGTTGAGGGAATTATCATAACCGATATGGATGTGGTCAGTAAGTTCGCTGACCGCTGCGTCAGAAGTTTCAGGATAACTGCACCAGGCACCATAGAAGTGCTTGAAGCCTGTATAACCAGCCCTGTGTTGGTAAAGGTAAAAGGTCTGGTACCTGCCATCACCAACATTATTATGCTGAATGAAGACTATTTTTCGCTTGAGAGTTACATTGGAACCAGTGTGCATGGGTTAATCGGATTGGATAAGTTCCGGAATATGGTGGTAACTACGAATTACGATAGAAACATGATCAGATTTACCAGACCTTCACGCTATAAGTTACCTGATCACGCCGAAATTATACCGATCAGCATTGACCGTGGGAAACCGCACATGAATAGCCGGGTTGAATTTGACAACGGAACAATTATGGACCTGTGGCTTTTAATTGACTCAGGTGCGAATCATCCGCTTTTGCTTGAAAACGATAGCCTTGAAGGATATAAACCGCAGAAATCGATTAAAGCCACCATCGGCAAAGGGCTTGCAGGAAATATGAAAGGTGAATTTGCCAGGGTGGGCTGGCTGATGCTGGGTAACTACCGTCTTGATAATATTATTGCCTCATTTACTGATTCTTATCTTCCCATCAGTACCAGCACAAGACCCGGCCGGCATGGTACCCTGGGGTCAGGAGCTTTATCGAGGTTCAGGGTTACCTTCGATTATTCCCGCGAAAGGATGATATTGCAGAAGGGGGCGAAATTCAGGAAACCTTTTGAATATAATATGAGTGGGATTACCTTCAGATCCATGGGTTCACAGTTCAATCTATTCGAAGTCAGCGATATTATACCCGGTTCTCCGGCCGATATTGCAGGCATCAGAGAAGGTGATATCCTGCTTGCCATTGATAATGCTTTTACACTAACCATGACCCTGGGCGATGTTAACAGGAAGCTTAGTTCCGGTGAGGGAGTGAAAGTCAACCTGATTATGAGCCGTGAAGGGAAACAACTGGATGTTATGATCAGACTGCGCAAGCTTATTTAACTGCGACTGGTTGAAGTTATTCATAAAGAAATAGTTACGCGGTTCTGTTGCAGAATATACAAAGTGTAACCTGAATCATGCTTCAATCCGTTAAGCATTGATGATTAGTGTTGAACGATTCAATGATTTCATTCCGGAATCACCCCTTGTGGGTATGATGAAATTTCCTTCAATTCCGGAATAAGCAGATTTTCGTACTTTTGAAGACGAATCCGATTCCTGTCAAAATCAACCATCCGGAATATCCAACAAGAATAAATATGCAAATCAACCAACTTTCCATGTTTCGTCAGCTGTCAGTAGTTACGGTTTTATGTTTTATAATGCTGATCCCCACTGTATTACCGGCTCAGAAACCGGAAGAAATACGTGTTGAACCCCCATGCTGGTGGTCAGGAATGAAACATGATCAATTACAGTTGCTGGTTTATGGTAAGGACATCTCCGGACTCAAAGTGGAATTCAGATACCCGGGTGTGACCCTTATTGATCAAGTCAGGACAGATAATCCCAATTACCTGTTTCTGACTCTGAAGCTAAATGATGCGGTTCAACCAGGTGTTTTTGATCTTGTTTTTTCTTCAAATGGGAAAAAGAAGTATTCTTACAGCTATGAGATTAAGCAGCGGAGAACCGGTTCTGCGGAACGCAGGGGATTTTCTATAGCCGATGTGGTGTATCTGCTGATGCCCGATCGTTTTGCCAATGGCGACCCATCAAACGATAATATGCCGGGTATGCTGGAGCAGGCTAACCGTAGCAACCCTTCAGGAAGACATGGGGGCGACATTGCCGGAATCAGAAAAAAACTTGGTTACTTCAACGAACTAGGCGTTACCAGCCTTTGGATAAACCCACTGCTTGAAAACAACAATCCGGCTTTCAGTTATCATGGCTATGCCATTACCGACTTTTACCGGGTGGATCCGCGGTATGGTACCAACGCCGATTATAAGGACTTGGTAGGCGAGGCGCATAAAAACGGATTGAAAGTCATTATGGATATGGTGTTTAACCATTGCGGCATTAACCACTGGTTTATCAACGACCTGCCTGCGAAGAACTGGATTCATCAGTTTCCTGAGTATACGCGTTCAAATTTCAGGGCAGAGTCCCTGACAGATCTCTATGCTTCGGAAGCCGACCGTAACCGGATGTTGCAGGGATGGTTCGATACCAACATGCCTGACCTTGATCAACGGAATCCTCTGTTGAAGGAATATCTGATCCAGAACAGCATCTGGTGGGTTGAATATGCCGATCTTGACGGGATCCGCCTTGATACCCAGCCCTACCCCTATAAGGAGATGACAGCTGAATGGACGAAACGGATCTTTCTGGAATATCCTGGCTTTAACCTTGTTGGTGAAGCCTGGCTCCAGAAGGAATCAATGACTGCATACTATCAGAAGGATGCCATAGTGGGTGATGGTTACAACTCCGGCATGCCGTCGGTTACGGATTTCCCGCTTTATACCGCGATGACCAGGGCTTTTACCGAAAATGAAGGCTGGTCAGAAGGCATGGCACGGCTCTATTATGTGCTTGCCCAGGATTTCCTGTATAAAGATCCTGCCAGCAACCTGATATTCCTTGATAACCACGACCTGAGCCGCTATTTTAACTCAGTTGGCAGGGATCTTCCTGCACTTAAAATGGCTCTTGCTTTTTTGCTGACAACCCGCGGAATTCCACAAATTTATTACGGAACAGAACTGCTGATGGATGGTAAAGAAAGCGACGGGCATGGAGAAATAAGGAAGGATTTTCCCGGTGGCTGGCCCGGCGATCCGGTAGATGCCTTTACCCGTCAAGGTAGAACCGATACCCAGAACGAGGCATTCGATTATATGAAGAAACTGCTGAATTGGCGGAAAGCGTGTAAGGCCATTACAGCCGGCAGCCTGAAACACTTTATCCCGGAAAACGGATTCTATACCTATTTTCGAAAAGCTGGTGATCAGACGGTAATGGTGGTGATCAACAGGAATAACGAAGAGAAAAGCATGAAGATGGGCCGGTTTACAGAATGCACTACCGGATATACGGCAGGTTTCGATGTGGTTTACGGAAGAACAGTCCCAATAGGTCAGGAGATGAGTTTTCCTGCCCGGTCGGCAACGATTTACGAACTGAAAAGATAATCCCTGATCTGCCAAAGTCCCTGGTTAAGCCATCCCGATTCTGAAACGTTCAACGCTCGTTAACATTGATACCCAAGACCAGGAAAAAACGCAGGAAAATTGCATCAGTTAAGCTATACCTGTTTGGTGGCATAGCCCTGATCCTGGCCATTATCGCCGGTCCCTCACTCTACCGGTATTCAGTGGCATTCTTCAGGGGCGGTTATTCATTTTCAGCCGCTGAGCAGTACCATAATCTGAAAAGTTTCGGTGTACCCATTCCGGGCGGTTATAAAGTCCATGGTATCGATGTATCGCACCACCAGGGCAGGATCAACTGGACTGAGGTGGATACAATGAATGTCAATGGTATCAGGATTGAGTTTGCTTTTCTGAAAGCTACAGAGGGTATTACCCGGCAGGACAAACAGTTTGAAAGGAACTGGAAAAAAGCCGGGGAGGTAGGGATAATCCGGGGTGCCTATCATTTTTTTCACCCGTCGCGCAATGCCGCTGAACAGGCAAGGAATTTTATCAGGGAGGTAAAACTCGTACCGGGTGATCTGCCACCTGTGCTGGATATTGAAAAAAGCAACCGTCAGTCAAAGAAGGTAATTGTTGACGGGGCTCTGGAATGGTGCCGCCTCATTGAGGAGCATTACGGTGTGAAGCCGATTATATATACAAGCCCCGGATTCTATAACAAATACCTGACCGGTGACTTTGGGGATTATCCGCTGTGGATAGCGCATTACTACAAGGACCTGCCCCGGATGTCGCACCGCAAATGGCAGTTCTGGCAACATACCGACAAGGCTAAGATCAACGGAATCAGCAAGGGGGTTGATCTGAATGTGTTTAACGGGAGCCTGTCGAAGCTTAAGCGGATGTGTGTTGAGTAAGTCCCGGGGAAAAGCTCAAAGCACCAAGTTCCAAGTTCAATGGCTTCGCCGTTCAATGCGCTTCGCGCGTTCAATGGGAGATGGAGCGACTTCAGCGATGGAGTGACATCTCGAACTAAGCGAAAGGAAGCGATTTAAGCGTTTATAGTTAGGGTCTGCTGATTTTATAAATAAATACTTCTTATTATCTGATATTCACATCGTTATGTTGATAACTATGTGCTGAATAGCATATTAAAGTGCACGGTTTTAGTTATTTTTACATTGAAAGCCATGCACTTATGATCAA
>JAZDHI010000030.1:0-2028 GCA_043806115.1 Bacteroidota bacterium | reverse complement strand
CCTCTATTTATGATGGTGAGGCGGATCTGTTCGATCGGCCGGTTCTGAATCACAAAGGGGTGAAAGTTGCAGCTCCGGACTTGAGAAAGGATCGTCAGCTATCTCTTTACAGAGAGCTTCTCAAACCCAAATATGCGGTTCCGAATCCGGTGCTCAAGATCAGTCCGTTGTGATTCCATGTGTGCAATTATCAGGCCAGGGCTTTTTTCAGGACGAAAGACACCATTGTAAATTATCTTTGAAACCCGGTTGCACCTTCTTAACCCCAGGAGCAGGGCCAGTGGAATCATCAGACCCGGGCCAATGGCATGAATGTGCAGGATATCGGCATGGCATTGACGGGCTTTCAATACAGCCGGAAAAGTATGTACAATGGCTTCCAGGTTTTTCGATGCAGGTGCATACAGGTCAACGAGATTGACCCCGTTCCATTTTCTCTGATGTTATTGGCCAATCGGGTTTCATCATCCCAGGTGACTATCCCTGAGGGCTATCATGGGGGGACAGCATCACTCGTCGCATTATCCAGCAGTTGCAGCTTCCTAAATAATCGTGAACAAATGTCAGCAGGTATCTTTTTGGACTGAATGTCCTCTAATCCATCCAGTTCTCAAGTACCAACCCCGGCACTCGTTCGAATTCCTTGATATTATTTGTTATCAGTGTTAGACCCGATGCCCTGGTTTGACCGGCAATCATCATATCGTACGGTCCAATGGGCTTACCGGTATTATAAAGCGCAGCCCGTATCTGTCCGAAATGATATGCTGCTTTGTTGTCAAAGGGCAGTACTTCAAGTCGGGCAACTATCGCCTCAATATCTGCCAAGTTCCGTTCCACCTGTTGTGAATGTTCCGCACCAAAAATCAACTCTCCCAAGGTTACACTGGAAATACACATCTGATCTTTGTGCTGCTTGAAATACCTTCTCACCTGCTGCGGACGATTTTTCATGGTGTAGATGACAATATTGGTATCCAGCAGATATTTCAGCATTATAACGTTTCCCGGATCTGATCCTCCGGCTGGCAGCGATTTGTCATAAAGTCACTGGAAACCCCTGGGGCATCAAACCATTCATCCCAGGATTGATCTACCGGTGCAATAATACGTTTATTGCCGATAGCTGTGATTTCAACTTCATTTACTGATTCCGGAAAAGCAACATTTTTAGGTAGCCGGACAACCTGGCTCCGGTTGCTTTTAAAAATTTTTGTTAGCACACTATTCATTACAATACCTCCGGAAAAGAATTTATCTATCTCGTTACATTATAAAGTTAACCAAGGATATGTCAATGAGATATCCCTTATTTGCTGCGGACGCCCAGATAGTCGTACAAATTGTTTTTTATGCATTTTACAGACAAGCTTTTCAGAGTGTTGTAAAATTTATTGATACTGAATTTTTTGCCGCATGAAGACATCAGTGTCCTGACCAGATGTTTCATTACTGTTATGTTATTTATCCCATGTCGCTCTATAACATCTTTTAGAAGAACTGTGTCTATGTAACCTTGTAATATTTCAGTTTTCATATTGGGGTCAAGGTTTTGAATCTCAGGGAATCCACCGTTTTGGGAATAGTCTTTTACAGCCTTTCTTAGGATCGCGGCTGTTTTTGAACCAAATGATGCGGGTTTATCATTAAACAGGTCATGATATCGTAAAAATTCCTGGAAACCGAACGGGAATATTTCTGTTGTCAAAGAACGGCCTCGAAGGCTTGTAGCAATTTCCGTACTCAATAATTTCGAAGAGGAACCCGTAATAAAGATTTGAATGTTTTCCGAGTCCAGCAGCCGCCTGATAAACATCTCCCATTGATCGATTCGCTGAAGTTCATCAAGGAAAACAGAACCAGGTTTTTCCAGAGCGGTGCATGCCTTTACCGAACTAAAGTTCAAAGGGCCACAAACAAGGAGCTAAGGGCGGATGGTAATATATACGCCGGGGCAATCCCCGGGTGTTTTATAATAGAGCTCATGGCTCAGTTGGCCCATCAATTGGCTCCTTAGCCCCTTGTTTG
>JAZDHI010000029.1:0-19599 GCA_043806115.1 Bacteroidota bacterium | reverse complement strand
CCCGTTTTTGTGACCATTTTTCTTGGTTCTTGGACTATTGCAGTAAAAGCATTTTTTTTGTTCATAGCTTTCAAATTCACCAAAGCTATATCTTTGTAAGGCTTGAAGTTAATTACAGCCTGAATTTTGTCTATTAAGCCGAAATTTCTTTTCTACTTGTCTACCACTCTCCCCATCCCCTTGTCTCAAACACAGTAGTAGAAACCTTTCTCACTCACTGAGCACCTGCCTTGAAATCACAATCTGCTGTATTTCGGATGTCCCTTCATAAATCTGGGTGAGTTTGGCTTCACGCATCAGCCGCTCCACATGGTATTCCTTCACATAACCATACCCTCCGTGAATCTGGACGGCTTCCGTGGTGACTTCCATTGCAATTTCAGCGGCATAATACTTGGCCATCGCACTGGCGTAACCATAAGGTTGTCCCTGGTCTTTCAGCCAGGCAGCTTTCAGGCAAAGATTCCGGGCATTCTCAATTTTGACAGCCATATCGGCCAGTTTAAAGGCTACCGACTGATGATTGGCGATTTCGGTCCCGAAAGCTTTACGCTCTTTTGAATACTTTACGGCACGTTCGAAAGCACCGGATGCAATGCCTAACGCCTGTGCAGCGATTCCAATCCGGCCGCCTTCGAGGGTTTTCATGGCGAACTTAAAACCGAAGCCGTCTTCACCAATGCGGTTTTCCTTTGGAACCTTAACATCATTGAACATCACCGAATGGGTATCGGAACTGCGCATACCCATCTTGTCTTCATGTGGACCGATGGTGATTCCCGGTGAATTCCGGTCCACGATCAGCACATTGATTCCCTTATGTCCCTTTTCTTTGTGGGTCTGGGCAATTACAAGGTAAGTGCCGGCCGAATTGCCATTGGTGATCCAGTTCTTGGTGCCGTTTACCAGGTAATGATCGCCCTTATCTTCAGCGGTTGTCCGTTGTGAGGTGGCATCAGAGCCCGCTTCGGGTTCCGAAAGCAGGAAAGCGCCGATCTTTTCGCCGCGGGCCATTGGTTTCAGGAATTTTTCCTTCTGTTCTTCTGTGCCGAATTTCTCAATCCCGTAGCAAACCAGTGAGTTGTTCACCGACATAATAACACTTACGGAAGAATCAACTTTTGAAATTTCTTCCATAGCGAGTACATAGGAAACGGTATCCATACCGCCACCATCGTACTTCGGATCAACAAGCATGCCCATAAACCCTAACTCTGACAAGGCTTTTACATGTTCGGTGGGATAAATGGCGTGGGTATCACGCTCAATCACATCTTTGATAAGCTCGCGCTGTGCGTAATCGCGGGCAGACTGCTGAATCATCAATTGTTCTTCGGTAAACTCGAAATTCATAGGGATTGATTTTAATATTGCTGAATAATACATGGTTAACCTGAACCGCAGAATCCACGAAACTGTCAGGCTGTTCCGGATGATTACTTTCAGGTTATGAAAATATATGATCATGACTGACAACCGGTGCTTCGGTCGGATAAACGGAGCCGGTGATCAATTCAGGCTAAAATAATGTATTTAGAAATATAAATGTATCAGTTTTGTTTTTTTCTCTGAAATCTTAAACCAGTAGCCATCAGAAGGAATAAAACCATCCCCAGCACCGATGCCCGGGCAATGTAATCACCGTATTTTACATAGAAGGTAATTTTATCATTGGCGTTGAGGATTTGCCTGATTGCAGCAGGTTCCCAATATTCAGTAGCCTGGAAAACATTGCCGCGCTGGTCTACAAAGCAGGAGGTGCCGGTATTGGCCGACCGGGCAATGCTGCGCCGTGTTTCAATGGCCCTGATGGGTGAGAAAAGCATATGCTGCCGGTGGCCGGCGGTATTGCCCCACCATCCGTCGTTGGTAATCACGAAAATCATATTGGCCCCGTTACGTACAAATCCGGCAACAAATTCACCATAAGCCGACTCATAACAGATCACCGGCGCAATTTTCAGGGTATCATTGATTTTCAGAGGAATTTGCTCTGCATCCACCCCCAGTTGCCCGACGGTCCCGCCAAGGTCAATCGCAAAATCGCCCAGGGGCTTCAGCAACCAGGGAAATGGCATCAGTTCTACGCCCGGCGTAAGCTTTGATTTGTGGGTACGCTGTAAATCAAGCGGATTTCTGATCAGGAAAGCAGTATTGTAGGCATCATAATAGCCCTCTCCTCCACGGAATTGTCTTGCGGTAGGCGGTATCACATCACCTTCACTGTAGGATCGATAAGTGGAATAGCCCACCACAAGTCCGGCTTTGGGAAACTTCGCAAGCAATCCTGCCCTGAACATGTTGATGGTTGGCTGATTGTTCAGATCGTTTTCCCAGATCATCTGTCCCGATGACCAGTCGGGCTGAACCATGGATTCAGGAAAGACAATAAAATCGGTGAGGCTGTCTGCTTTTTTTTCTGCAAGTGCTGATGCATCCGCGATTACCTGAGCAGCCGGAAGTTCATATTGTTCATCGTAGGGATCAATGTTCGGCTGAATCACAACCACATCAACCGGCGCTTGCTTTTCAGTATAAGTATAATAAACAGTCATTGATACCGCAGCCGGAATAAAAATCAGTAAAGCGATGCCCAAAGGTTTCCCGATTGGGATTCCCTTCAGGGAGCCCCCCATTAGTTCTTTAATCAGTTTGAATACCAATACATTAACGACAAGCACCCATAAAGAACCACCATATATTCCTGTATATTCATACCATTGAATCCATGACGGCCAGGCGGCAAATCCGTTACCCAGGCTCATCCATGGCCAGTTGAGGTCCCAGTGATGGTGCAGGTGTTCATAGGCAATCCAGATGAAAACAAAACTCAGGTAGCCCTGATCCGGATTTTTAAGGCTTCTGCGTATATAATGAAACAGCCAGAATACCAATGACATGCAGATTGTATTGACAAGCGTCGCCGCAATTGCACCAACAAGAGTTGCATTGTAGATCCACCAGGTCGTTAATCCGTTCCATATGATAAAAGCAGGTGCTACCCTGAAGAAAACGTGGAATGTGTTGTGCTGAAGCCGGTTTTTCAGTAGATGATCTTCCAACAGTAAAAGGGGGGCAAGTCCGAAAAAAAGTAGCAAGGGGAACCCGCCTGCAGGCCATGAAAGCGCCAATAATATGCCTGAAATAAAGGGAAAGGTGTGAAGCCAGCGTCTGCTCATATTGTATTGTAAATCATGGCAAAGTTATTCAATATGATATTGAATGCAGAATGCCCGTGTGAAATAAACCTTAATTTTGAAAAAATACTGAAATTCAATGAGCTGACAACAATTACTTTTCTTATAAATCCGAATTAACTTTTATGGTGTTTATATGATAATTGAAAGTTGATCACCTGAATGAAAACAAAAAAATTATGATGAAGAAACTGGTTCTCATATTTCTGATTGTTTATGGCTATTCCAATTCCTCTGCCCAGGAAAATGAGGCCAGAGCCGGCCTGTTGAAGTTTGCTGAAAAAAAAGCGGTTATCAATGAGATGCGCAAAACGGCAACGCTCAGGATTGCCGATTCCCTTGGCATTCTTCTGAAGTCTGAAACAGGAAGCTCAATCATTGAACTCAGCCACTTTGTAAACGGATTCCCCAGGTTTATCGGCACCAACAACAACAATGCTGCTGCAACCACAGCCGCATCTGCAGTCTGGCCGGGTGGGGCTGCAGGGCTCAATCTTACAGGCAATGGGATAAGCCTTGGCATCTGGGATGGTGGCCGGGTGCTGACAAGTCATCAGGAATACAGTGGCAGGGCAAGTCAGGGCGATGGTTCAGTTAGCACAAGCAGTCATGCGACCCATGTGGGAGGGACGATGATCGCATCCGGGATCGACCCCGCCGCCAAAGGAATGTCCTGGCAGGCAAATCTTGTTTCATACGATTGGAACAATGATGAAAGTGAAATGGCTTCTGCTGCTGCTAACGGCCTTCAGGTTTCCAATCATTCCTATGGATATCTGACCGGATGGTCCAACAATTACCGGGGTGACGGGCGGTGGGTATGGTTTGGGGATACCACACTCAGCATAACAGCTGATTACGGGTTCGGAGCCTATGAATATACTTCACATGACTGGGACACTTTAGCCTGGATGGCTCCCAACTACCTGATCGTTAAGTCATCAGGCAACGACCGGTTTGAAGGCCCGGTAACCCAACCAGTGGCTCACTGGCTGTGGAACGGAGGAAGCTGGGTACTTTCAAGTTCGGTAAGAGACCGCGACGGGGGTGTGAATGGGTATGATTGTATTCCCTGGCAGGGGGTGGCAAAAAATATTCTGACCATTGGTGCCGTCAATGATATTCCTTCCGGATACAATTCACCATCTGATGTTGTACTTGCCGGTTTCAGCGATACCGGTCCGGCCGATGACGGTAGGATAAAACCTGACCTTGTAGCCAATGGAACCAGCCTATACTCATCGACATCAGCCTCATCCACGTCATATACAACCCTTACCGGAACTTCCATGTCAACCCCGAATGCGAGTGGTTCCATCGGACTGCTGCTGGAACACCGGAAGAATCTAACCGGAAGCAGTACTATCCGTGCTGCAACCATCAAAGGATTGTTGATTCACACAGCCAACGAAGCAGGGGTAAATGCAGGCCCTGACTACAATTTCGGCTGGGGACTTATCGATACCCGAAAGACTGCTCTGCTGATGAGTGAAGATGCCGGATATGGCTTTGATTTTAATATCCGTGAATTATTCCTTTCGCAGGGCGATACCATCCGAATACCTGTGTATGCCAGCGGTTCGCAGCCCCTTGTCTCGACCATTTCATGGACAGACCGGCCATCCAACTACTTCACATCCTATATCAACGATCCCACACCAGTTTTGGTAAATGATCTGGATATCAGAATAATCAGCGAGTCGAACGTCGTTTCCTACCCATGGAAGCTGGATGTAAACAATCCTTCGGCAGCTGCGACCTCAGGAGACAACATTGTTGATAATATTGAAAAAGCAGAAGCCGGAACTCCGGCAGCTCAACATACCTATCTGCTGCAAATTACCCATAAGGGGACCCTGGATATGAGTCCGCAGGCATTTTCCCTGATCATCAGCGGCATAACAATGGCTCCTGCCTCCACTACCTGGAATGGGTCGGTCAGCGGCGACTGGCACACCTCCGGCAACTGGAGCAACGGCATTCCCGGTGCGGAAACAGATGTTATTATCAATGATGTTTCGACCAATATTCCTGTAATCAACGCATCTGCCTGGTGTAACGATCTTACCATCGGGTCTGAAGGGTCTCTTACTGTGAATGAAGGCATGAAACTTACAGTTACCGGAGACCTCCTTATTGAGTCTGATTCCGGCGGTACCGGATCCTATCTTGGAGGCAATCCGGATGTTGATGGTTCTCAGGAAATTGAACGATACATCAATGGATTTACCTCCGCTGTGGATGGGTGGCATCTGCTGTCATCTCCTGTATCTGATCAGCCCATCGGGGATTTTCATACCCCCGGATCCGGTAATGACTTCTATAGATGGGACGAGAATCCAGGTCTATGGATTAACAGGACAGCACCGGGTGGTGGTCTGAACGAACTTTTTGAAAACAATTTCATCCCCGGAAGAGGTTATCTTGTTGCCAATTCAAACGAAAATACGAGTGTTTTCTCCGGCCCTTTCAACGATGATGCTGTTTCTGTCAACGGGCTAAGCCGGAATACGGATTCAGACTATGCCGGCTGGAATCTGGCTGGGAATCCCTTTCCCTGCGCCATTGCCTGGAATGATGGTGTAAACTGGAGCGTTCCTTCCGAATTTGCCGGGGTCGCCAAAGTCTGGGATGAAGCCGGAGCATCCTATACCGACAGGGGGGCAGGTGATCTGATTCCTTCCGGTAACGGATTTATGGTTCAATTGCTCACAGGAAGTTCATCAAACCTGTCAATTCCGCTGGCATCAAGGGTACACAGTATCCTGCCCTGGTTTAAATCAACACCGACCCGGCTGATCCTGACTGCCAGTGAAAAAGAACAGTTAACCGCCCAGCAGACGGTGATCTCTTTCAGCGACAATGCCACGGAACATTACGACAAGGAGTATGATTCCAGGTTTCTGGAAGGCTACGCTCCAAAACTCTATTCGGTGGCCGGTGATGAATATCTGTCAACCAACACATTGCCTGATTTTACTGATATAAAATACATCCAGGTGGGATTTTCCGGAAACGGAGCCAGTAATTACAGTATGAGTATGAGTAATCTACATCTGGATGGAAATACCAGCGTATTCCTGGTAGATGAAAAGGAAGGGGTGGTCACCAATCTTATTCAATCCCCTATTTATCAATTTACTTCGGATGAAGGAGACAATCCTTACCGGTTTAAGCTGATTCTCATGCATGGCCAGCAGACTATTCCGGATTCAAAAAAAATATTTAGTGTTTATGCCAGTGAGGGCGTTATTTACCTGACTTCATTCGTAAATAAAGATATGGGATTCAGGATCTCAGATGCTGCGGGACGGTTGTTTTTAAAGGGGCATACTCTTGGTAAAAATCTGTTTTCGGTGAATGCAAGGAACTATCCAAATGGTATATACTTTATCTGCTTTGCGGATGGAAGTTATTCTCAGACAGAAAAAGTTCTGCTGAATTAGATTTGATGTCGTCTGACCTGAGAGTTATTTCACTCATATTTAGAAACTTACCGGTTAAGAACTAAAAAACAAATTACCATTTCGTATTTGGTTTCCTGGCCGGATTTTCCTGTTCAATAAAATCATTCTAAATAATTTTGGTGAATCACTTATTTTTGAAACATATGATCCGAATTGATAATTTTGCACCCTGAAATAGCAATGCAAGTATCGCATTATCAAGATATTTAACTTTGAGCCTGCTCCGATAAATCAAATAAGAAGGTTAGACACCAAAGCACCAATCCTGCCTGGCCTGCAGACTGCCCGCCTGCCAAGGATAAGGTTTAGTGGTTAAGTGTCAAATAATCTGTTTTCAGAGTGGATTCAACTTTAGTTCATTATCTTTTGCTCACACAAAGGCCCAATAACGCGAAGATTTGATTTGACTTCTTATTAATAGTCAAGCCTGGCATTTAATAATGTTAGTATTTAATCATTTACGTTGTTTTACAAGATAACCATTAAAATAATCAACCTAAAAATAACAACGGAGGAATAATATGGCAATTACCAAACTGGACCAGATGTTTGAAGTCCTGAAAACGAAAACAAAAAAGAGGCTTGTTGCAGCTTATGCCAATGATTCACATACCATTGAAGCCGTAGGCGAAGCTGTTGACAAGGGTATTATTGATGGGATACTTGTTGGCGATGAGGAGACCATGAGAAAAGTTTGCGTACAGCTGGGTATTGATGCGGGTAAGTTCAGGTTGGTACACGAGCCAAACGAATCAAAAGCTGCTGTTGCTGCAGTAAAGATTGTCAATCGAGGAGATGGCGATCTTCTGATGAAGGGGCTGGTCAGTACGGATAAATATATGAAAGCTATTCTGAACAAGGAAGAAGGCCTGATGGATCCCGGTGCTGTGCTGAGTCATGTAACAGTCATTGAAAATCCTCTTTATCATAAATTGCTGATTGTGGGTGATGTGGCAATTATTCCGCTTCCTGAATTCAAACAAAAAGTTGCCATATTAAATTACCTCGTCAACACTGCAAAAGCTCTCGGACTTGAAAAGCCCAAAGTAGCGGTAATTACTGCTTCTGAGCAGGTGCTTGCCGGCATGCCTTCTTGCGTGGATGCCGCCCTGTTGTCGAAAATGGCCGACAGGGGTCAGATTACCGGGGCATGGGTTGATGGTCCGCTGGCGCTTGATGCCGCCATAGACAAAGAATCAGCGGAAATTAAAAAGCTTTCAGGCCCTGTTGCAGGAGATGCTGACTGTCTGCTTTTCCCGAACATAGAAGCCGGCAATGTCTTTTATAAAACCAACACCAAACTGGCCGGCGCTGAACTTGGTGCTTTTGTAGCCGGTGCCCGTGTTCCATGTGTGCTTTCTTCGCGCGGTGATAGTGCCAAAACCAAACTTTACAGTATTGCCCTGGCAGCATTAATCGCGAAGTAATCCACCCTATAAAAAAATAAGAATATGGAAGAGCTCCGCATTCTGGCCATTAATCCGGGGTCTACATCAACAAAAATTGCTGTTTTCAGCGGTGCTAACCCGGTTTTTGTCCGTACCATCGCCCATTCAGCAGAAGAACTATCAATATTTAACAAAATTACCGATCAATATGCCTTTCGGAAGGAGATCATTTACAAACAACTGGAAGAGGCCGGCATCGAAATGGATAGCATCCGGGCTGTTGTTGGCCGTGGTGGTCTTACCAGGCCCATTCCTTCCGGAGTCTATGAAGTAAATGAAAAAATGAAACAGGATATGATTAACAGCCCCATGGGTGAACATGCCAGTAACCTGGGTGGATTTATTGCAGATGATATTGCAAAGAGCCTGCCCAATGCCCGGGCTTTTATCGCTGATCCTGTAGTTGTAGACGAACTCGAACCTCATGCCCGCGTTTCGGGCCATCCTGAATTTGAGCGTAAATCCATTTTCCATGCTCTAAATCAGAAGGCTACCGCACGTCAGCATGCCAAATCGATCATGCGAAATTATGAGGAAATGAACCTGATTGTTGTGCACCTTGGTGGTGGAATAACCGTTGGTGCGCACCATCATGGACAAGTAATTGATGTAAACCAGGGGCTTGATGGTGAAGGACCATTTTCACCGGAACGCAGCGGTACATTACCGTCCGGTGATCTGGTAAGACTTTGTTTCAGTGGAAAATATACACAAAAGGAATTGCTCCAGATGATTAAAGGGAAAGGGGGAATGACTGCTTTTCTGGGCACTAACAGTGCTTTTGAGGTCGAAAAACGTGTGGAAGCAGGTGACGAATATGCAAAGTTTATATTTGAAGCCATGGCCTACCAGGTTGCCAAAGCCATCGGCGCTATGAGTACCGTACTTAAAGGGAATGTTGACGGAATTTTAATTACCGGGGGTATTGCCCATGGCAAATGGTTTGTAAACCAGGTGATTGAACGTGTTTATAAAATCGCCCCGGTGCATGTGTATCCAGGAGAAGATGAAATGCGTGCGCTGGCAATGAACGGACTTATGGTTTTGAAGGGTGAAATAGAAGTGAAGGAATACAAATAGTCGCTGCGCTTCAAGTAAAAAGTAAAAAGTCTAAAGTAAAGTTTAAAGTAAAAAATAAAAAGTCTCGGTGCTGACAAAAGAATGTCTTCCTATAGAAGGAGAGTATTAATAATTTTGATTCAACAGAAAATATCAAAAATAAAGTTATAAATATTGAAGCATTTCAAAATTCAAGTCGGGTAAAACCAAAGATTAACAGTCTGTGCTTAGTCAAAGCCTCTGATCCTGAATCAGAATGCTCCTTCCTTTTTACTTTAAACTTTTTACTTGTATAACCCTCCCATCCATTTCCAGATGTTCCGGTTGAAGGTTTCACCATTTATCCCGCTATATAATTCAATGAATGATCCGGATGAAGGTTTGCCGGGCATACTGCGGAATTTAGTTTCAGCCTGATATAGAAATGTTGGTTCCGGATGAAACTGAAATGCGATCACATTCTGATACTTCTCATGGACCAGAGCTTCAACAATTTTTCCATCCATGCTTGTAGCGGAAACCCTTAATCCTTTTCCAATGCGGCCAGCCGCTTGATGATGGCTACTCAGAACATATGGGTTGTTTTCAGACCCGGGCATTAATGCCTGCATTCTTTCTGGCAGGACCACCTTTATTCTGTGAAAATGACCATATATCAATTCGTTATCTGTTCCCATATTGGTGTTGTAATTCCTGTGCCGGGTATCAGGTTCGGCTGCCAGAACCTGCTCAGCGGTTTCAAATCTGTAAACCCTTGAAGGGATATCCTGTATCAGTGTTCCACCTGTGGCCACGTTCATGGTTTGCATACCGAGGCAGATGCCCAGTATCCGGTAATCCGGCTTTTGTTCCAGAAGTGGCACATAATTCTCATTCTGATAGCCTCCGAGCAGGTGAAAAAGAAACGAGGCCTCGAAGATGTGACGGTCATAGTCGGTAATCTCTGTGAGTAAGCTGGTTTCCTGATGATAAAGCGAGGGGGGGATATCGGGTCCCCCGAAAAAAATTACACCCATTGATCCGGCAAAAACAAGGTTAAAATCATCACTGAACACGTTTTTTGCAAACACCTCTTCACCTGTCGAATCAACACAAGCATGCAAAAAGATATTTTTCCGGCCCGATTCCTTGATAAATTTGGCAGAAAGGCTGAAATCATAAACCTGTGATGAATGATAAAACCCAACCAGATTGTAGTCGTCCGGTATAGGGAAAATTTTATTGTCAATCAGATAAATTACCGTTTTTAAGTTATTCTCTGTGGGATTCATAAGCACTATACAACGGTGACCTGCTGCTTCAGGTGTGCCAAAATACTGCTGGGCAGAAAGTGAAATACTGAGCAGAATCAATATAAAACCAAATGCTGTTTTCTTCATATTGCACGTTTTAAAAAAAATCTCACGCAAGCCAGCCTGCCGGCCGGCAGGGACGCAAAGCCTATTTGGAGGAATCCTAAGGAATCTGATTTATTCATATATTGTCTCCAATTTAACATGAAAAAAACCAAATGTTTTTCAATTTTCAATAATTCTACATCTTCCCAATAATATGGTGATATCAGACATAAAATCAGACAAACATTGCGTCTTTGCGTCTTCGCGTGGGTCTTTGATGAAGTCAGATTCCTTTTCTACCAACAAATTCACCCCTTCCTTTGTTTATCAGGCTAAAATACGAATTCTATGCAACTTTACGCGATTCCGACCGGAAATCTGAAACTCGACGGTGGCGCCATGTTTGGCGTTGTACCCAAATCCTTGTGGAGCAAACACTACCCGGCCGATGAAAACAACCTGATCAACCTGGCCATGCGCTGCCTGCTGGTGGTGGATGGTGACCGCCGTATCCTGATCAACAATGGCATCGGCGACAAGCAGAGTGAGAAGTTTTTCAGCCATTACGACCTGAATGGCGACGATACCCTGTTGAAATCACTTGCTGCCGTTGGTTACCAGCCCGAAGACATCACCGATATGTTCCTCACCCACCTGCACTTCGATCATGCCGGAGGAAGCGTGAAATATACGACCGACCGCAGCGGGTTTGAAACTGTATTCCCGAATGCGACCTACTGGATCAGCGCCCCCCAATGGGAATGGGCCATGCATGCCAACCGCCGCGAAAGCGCCTCCTTCCTGAAAGAAAACATCAAACCTATAGAGGAGAGCGGAAGGCTGAAGCTGTTCGATTACCCCGGAGAATTATTCCCCGGAATTGAGGTGAGGTTTTACAATGGCCACACCGACGGACAGGCCATTCCGTTCATCAAATACAAGGACAAAACCATTGTGTTTACCAGCGACCTGCTGCCCACCGCAGCCCATCTGCCTTTGCCCTGGGTAATGAGTTACGACACCCGCCCGCTCATTACCCTTGACGAGAAGGAGCTTTTTCTTGAGGAAGCCGTTGACAAAGGATATATACTCTTCTTCGAACATGACCTGTACACCGAATGCTGCACACTGGTGCGGACGGAGAAGGGGATAAAGGTGGATAAAACATTCCGATTGAATGCTCTGAATGGGGGTTGATGATTATCGTGGGGAATGTTGAATACCTGAATCCGTGAATGCGATCCGGATAGTTGATATCATATCAATGAAGTTACCTATGTAATATAATTTCCATATATTTACTTCTGGTTCAACATAACACTATTTCATCAAAAAAATTTCTGCCTTGTACCGTATAGAATCAAAAACCGACACAGGTTCTCCGGAATTCCTATCAAACCAGGAGGCCTATCTGCAATTGTTAGGCCAGTTCCGCCAGCGCCTTTCCGATACCATTCACGGAGCCCCGGAATCTGCAGTTCAGAAGCATAAAGAGCGCGGCAAACTGCTTGCCCGCGAAAGAATTGATCTGCTTGCGGATCCCAATACGCCCTTTCTTGAGCTTTCCGCGATGGCCGCCAATGGCATTCACAACGATGAATTTCCTTCGGCAGGCATAGTCACAGGCATTGGCGTGATCCATGGCCGTGAAGCCATGATTGTGGCCAACGATGCCACCGTCAAGGGTGGCACCTATATAGAGGAAACCATCAAAAAGCATGTCCGGGCTCAGGAGATTGCCAGGGAAAATCACCTGCCCTGCGTGTATATGGTTGACTCGGGCGGGGTTTTTCTGCCTGACCAGGCCAGGGTTTTTCCTGATAAATACGATTTCGGCCGCTTCTTCTTCAACCAGGCACGCATGTCGGCTGAAGGCATTCCGCAAATCGCCATTGTGATGGGAAGCTGCACGGCCGGAGGCGCTTATGTACCGGCGATGAGCGATGAAACCATTATCGTCCGTAACCAGGGCACGATATTTATTGGTGGTCCTCCATTGGTGAAAGCCGCAACCGGAGAAGAAGTGACCGCTGAAGAACTGGGCGGGGCCGAAGTGCATACCAGCATTTCAGGCGTGGCCGACCACCTTGCCGAGAACGATCAGCATGCAATCCGCATCTGCCGCGATATTTTTCGCACACTGAAACCAGCCAGCCGTCAGCCGCTTGATCTTCAACCCATTGAAGAACCCTTTTACAATCCTGAAGAACTCTATGGAATTGCGCCACTGGATCTCCGCAAACCGGTTGATTCAAAGGAAATCATCGCCCGGATTGTGGATGGCAGCCGTTTCCATGAATTCAAAGCCCGCTATGCTCCGACCCTTACCACCGGTTTTGCACACATTATGGGTTTCCCGGTCGGGATACTGGCCAACAATGGCGTGCTTTTCGGTGAAACCGCGCTGAAAGGAGCCCATTTTATTGAACTGTGCACTTCGCGCAATGTGCCTATCCTGTTTTTACAGAACATTACGGGCTTTATCGTTGGCCGTGAATATGAGCGCCGGGGCATTGCCCGTGACGGCGCCAAACTGGTACATGCCGTGGCTAACGCCCGTGTACCTAAGTTTACGGTGGTATTCGGAGGCTCTTTTGGTGCCGGTAACTATGCCATGGCAGGCCGGGCTTACGAGCCACGTCTCCTGTTTATGTGGCCGAATGCCAAAATTTCGGTGATGGGCGGCGAACAGGCTGCCGGAGTATTGATCACCGTAAAGGAAGAGCAACTGAAAGCCAAAGGCAAAACCCTGCCCGATGACGAACGCGAAGCCCTGCGACAATCCATCCTGAAAAAGTATGAGGAAGAAGGCTCGGCATACTTTAGTACTGCGCGGTTGTGGGACGACGGTATCATCGACCCGTTAGATACCCGCAAGATTCTGGCCATGGGCATTTCGGCTTCGATGAATAAACACTGGGAGGATACCAAGTATGGGGTGTTCCGGATGTAATTGGAAGTCAGTGGTCGGAGGTCGGAAGTAAGAGGTAAGAAATAGGAGGTAAGAGAAAAAAATTTCAAATCATTAATAAACAGTATATTATGGAAACCGGTTTTAAACCTATCAGGTCATTTATGGATCTCGAAGTGTATCGGTTAGCACATAAACTTGCGATGGATATTTTTTGGATAAGTGCCAGATTCCCGGTTGAAGAAAGATACTCATTGACAGATCAGATCCGGCGATCATCGAGATCTGTTGCAGCCAATATTGCAGAAGGATGGGGAAAAAGGAAATATCCACTTTCTTTTAAGAAGCAATTAGTTGATGCTAATGGGTCACTGGAAGAAACCAAATCGTGGCTAATGTTTGCCCGTGACTGCAAATACATTTCTATAGAACAATTCGATGCCCTTTTTACTGAATACGAAACTCTAGGAGGCAAACTCTGGCGACTCGAAGAAAGATGGAAGTAGTCCTCTTACTTCCTACCTCTTACTTCTTACTTCTTACTTCCTACTTCACTCTCTCAAGAAACCAAATCATGAACACGCAATTCAACACCTTAGAAATACAAATCACGAACCAGGTAGCCACGATATGGCTGAATCGGCCGGAAATCCGCAACGCCTTTAACGAAGTGATGATCGGCGAATTGATCAAAGCTTTTCATGAAGTTTCATCCCTGGATGATGTCCGGGTGATTGTGCTGCGCGGGCGGGGGAAATCCTTCTGTGCCGGGGCCGACCTGAACTGGATGCGCGACGTGGCAACCTACAGCTATGAGCAGAATTACAAGGAGAGCCTGCAGCTTTCAGATTGTTTTTACACCATCTATAACTGTCCGAAACCAACCATTGCAGTGGTTCACGGGGCAGCAATCGGAGGAGCCAACGGATTGCTTTCGGCCTGTGATATGGCTGTGTGCGATGATGAAACTGTTTTTTCACTTTCAGAGGTTAAAATCGGTATCGTTCCGGCCTGTATTTCACCCTATGTGATTAAACGGGTGGGTGAATACGGAGCAAGGGAACTGATGCTGACCGGAAGACGCATCAATGGTAAAGAAGCCGAACATTTCAGACTGGTAAACAAATCATTGCCGACAGCGGAACTTGATGCTTACCTCAGTAATCTGATTGCCCTCCTGATGAGCAGCGGCCCCAAAGCCATGACACAATGCAAAACCCTGATCGATCAGGTATCCAACAAAATCACCCTTGAAGAAGCCCTTGTCTATACAGCCCGGATGATAGCCGAAATCCGCGCCTCGGAAGAGGGACAGGAAGGGATGGCGGCGTTTCTGGAAAAGAGAAAGCCCAGATGGGCTTAATTTTGGATTTCGGATTGCGGATTGCGGCTTATTGAGATGGTTAATGCCTGAAATGATTTTTATTCTGATTAACATTTTAACATCTTATTATTATGGATAAATACGAGATGCAGCGTAGAATGATGAATCTGGCGATAGCAGTGATAAAACTCACCAAAAATTTCCCTTTAAGTCAGGAAAGTAAGGTGATTACTTATCAGATCATAAAGTCTGCATCGTCCACCGCAGCGAATTACAGGGCTGCATGCAGGGCTAAGTCAACAAAGGATTTTATTTCCAAAATGGGAATTGTCGAGGAAGAATGTGATGAAACTGCCTTCTGGCTTGAACTGGTCGAAGCTACCAATCTTGCAAATAAAACAGAAGTTACTCCATTATTGAAGGAAGCTTCAGAAATTGTTGCAATGACAGTACGCTCAATTAAAACCGCAAAGGAATCCTTAAAAGAGCAAAAAAATAACAAAAAGACTGCTAAACCTACTGATGCTTCCAATCAAAAATAATATCTGACCAATGACTTTCAATCCGAAATCCGAAATCCGAAATTCTTATGAAACTCCTCATAGCCAACCGTGGCGAGATTGCCTTAAGAATTCAGCGCACAGCCCTGAAAATGGGAATCAGCATAGTTGCTGTTTACTCGAAATACGATGCTGAATCCAGGCATGTTCTGAATGCTGACGAATCTGTATTGCTACCTGGCGAAAGTCTGGCTGAAACCTATCTGAACATTGAAGCCGTTGTTGCAGCAGCAAAGAAAACCGGGGTCACAGCCATCCACCCCGGCTATGGTTTTCTTTCGGAAAATCCGCTGTTTTCTGAAGCCTGCGAACGGGAAGGAATCATTTTTGTGGGACCTTCGGCTGATTCAGTGCGGGCCATGGGCAATAAGATTGCTGCTCGCGAAGTTGCTGTCAGACTGGGTGTTCCGGTTACCCCCGGCATTACCGGTTCCTCGGAAGAACTGCTTAAAAATCATGGCAGTGTCGGATTCCCGATGTTGATTAAAGCTGCAGCCGGGGGTGGTGGTAAGGGTATGCGCATCGTCCGGACCCGTGAAGAACTTGCCCTGGCCCTGGAAAACACTTCCCGGGAGGCCCTGAACTATTTCAGCGATGGAACCATCTACATTGAAAGGTTTGTTGAAAATCCAAGGCACATTGAAGTGCAGGTTCTGGGCGACAAACATGGGAATATGGTTCACCTGTTCGAAAGGGAGTGCTCGGCGCAGCGACGCCATCAGAAGATCATTGAAGAAGCACCATCGCCAACGCTGACGTCTGAAGTCAGGATGAAGATGTGTGAATCGGCCGTAACACTGGCTGCATCCATCGGATATTGCAGTGCAGGCACTATCGAATTCCTTGTCGACAGTGATCTGAATTACTATTTCCTTGAAATGAATACCCGTATCCAGGTGGAACATCCGGTAACGGAAATGACCACCGGGTTTGACCTCGTGGAAGAGCAGTTAAGGATTGCCACGGGCGAATCTTTACGAATGAAACAGGATGAGATAAAGCAAACCGGACATGCCATCGAATGCCGCATCTATGCCGAGGACCCTTCAAACAATTTCATGCCCTCACCCGGGCAGATCAGCCTGTATCATGAACCGGCCGGGCAGCACATCCGCGTCGACAGCATGGAAATTGATCATGATGGACTCATTCACTCCTTTTTTGATCCCATGATCGGGAAACTGATTACCTGGGGCGAAAACCGGGAGGAAGCCCACCTGAGAATGATTGGTGCACTGGAAAACTGGGTGGTACAGGGAATCCACACCAACATCAGCTTCCTCGCCGGTATCATGCAACATCCTTCATTTTCCGGCAACAATATTACTACCCGATATATTGACAATCATCTTGAAGAACTCGTCGGGTATACCAACCAGCTGAAATCTGCAATTCCTCGTGAAATCCCTATATTATCCGGAACACTTTTCAGTTTATCGGTAAACAGAAGTGAAGCGGGTAACATCTGGCAGGCCATCGGCTACTGGCGCCATCTGCCGGAGCCAAAAGTACTGCTTGACGGAGAAAAACAGGATTTTACAATCGTCCGCATGATGGAAGATGGTCTGGAATTCCGCTTATCCGGAAGAACAGGTGAGGCGTTTCTGCTTCGGGACCCTGGTCATCATCAGTCAAGACTCTGGCTCGATGGGGCAAGTCATACCGTTTTCATCGGTCAGGACAGCAAATGCCGGTTCGTGGTAACCTGTAAGGGGTTCGAATTCATCGTGGAACGCCCCGACATGCCAGGTCCGGAAAATGTAAGTTTTGCGGAAGCAGGAAACATGAACATTGACCCCGGTAATATTGTTTCTCCAATGCCGGGCAGGGTACTCAAAATCAACGTGTCGGAAGGTGATGAAGTGAAGAAAGGTCAGGTACTGATGGTGGTGGAAGCCATGAAGATGGAGAATAATATCCTGTGTCCTGAAGATGGTGTGGTTGATAAACTGCTGGTCAAAGAAGGCGACATGGTCGACGGCAGCGCCCGGCTGGTGCATATCGGAGAGTGATAAATGCCACAAAGACCCTAAGTCACAAAGTTACACAGAGAATTTTTAAAGCCTTCAATAGAAAAATTACATGAAGAATTTTCCTGATCTTTCAAATGAGGAAGAAAGAATAGGCAAAGCATTGGTTGACGCTGCCTACAAAGTGCATTCTGAATTAGGGCCAGGTCTACTTGAAAAAGTTTATGAATCATGCCTGTCACACACTCTCATAAAGGCAGGTTTTGACGTGAAACGTCAGCTAGATGTTCCCATTGTCTTTGACGGACTTGTTTTTGAAGAGGGATTGCGATTGGATATTCTTATTAATGATCTGGTAATTTGTGAACTCAAAGCAGTTGAAGTGGTAAATCCGGTATGGACAGCACAAATTCTCAGTCATTTAAAGCTGACCAATAAGCGTTTGGGGTATCTGATAAATTTTAATGTTCCATTAATAAAAGACGGAATAAAGAGATTTATCAGATAAGGAATCAGATTGATATTAAATTGTTTGAAAATTTTGTGAACCTTAGTGTCTTAGCGCCTTTGTGGCAAAAACCAACAATTATGGACTTTAACCTGAGTGAAGAGCACCGGATGATCCGCGAAACTGTGAGAAGTTTTGCCGAACGTGAAATAAAGCCAATCGCCCGCGAGCTGGATGAAAAAGCTGAATTCTCAACTGACCTTACCCGGAAGATGGGAGAATTGGGCCTGTTTGGCATCTACCTGCCCACCAGATACGGCGGCGAAGGGATGGACTACCTGGCCTACATCATCGCCGTTGAGGAACTGGCAAGAATTGACGGCTCACAGGCAGCTACGCTGGCTGCGCATAACTCGCTGGGGGTTGGCCCTTTGTATTATTATGGTACAGAAGAGCAGAAGATGAAATACCTTCCAAAGTTGTGTACCGGTGAGGCTTTGTGGGCTTTCGGTCTGACCGAACCTGATGCCGGATCTGATTCACGCGGATCAAAGACCCGTGCTACAGTTGAAAACGGAGAATGGGTCATCAACGGGTCGAAGATTTTTATCACCAACGGTTCTGCCGACATTTCCATAGGAGCAACGGTACAGGCCGTTACCGGAGAAAAGCATGGCAAGAAAGAGTTCACTACCATTCTTGTTGACAAGGACACCCCGGGATTTACACGCAGAACCATGCACGGGAAGATGATGTGGCGTGCATCGGACACTGCACAGCTCTTTTTCGACGACTGCCGTGTTCCGGAAGGGAATGTACTCGGAAAGATCGGAGACGGTTCAAAAATTATGCTTTCGACCCTTGATTCAGGCCGTTTGTCTATCGCAGCCATGGGGCTGGGTTGTGCTCAGGGAGCTTATGAACTGGCTCTTTCATATGCTCAGGAACGCAAACAGTTTGGTCAGCCGATCTCGAAATTCCAGGCCATTGCCTTCAAGCTCGCCGATATGGCGATGAAGATTGAACTGGCCCGGAACCTGCTTTATAAGGCCTGCTGGCTGAAAGACAATCATCTGCCCTTCGCCAAGGAAGCCGCCATGTCAAAACTCTATTGCTCAGAAATTGCCCGTGAAGTTGCCGACGAAGGCGTTCAGATCCATGGAGGCTATGGACTCATGAAGGATTATGATATTGAACGCTTTTACCGAGACCAGCGCCTGCTTCAGATTGGGGAGGGTACCTCGGAGATACAGAGGATGGTTATTTCGAGGTATATTGGTTGTTAATTGGGACGAGGGACGCTGATGAAGGGACGAGGGACGAAAAATTAGTTTTCAAACTCATAATATTTTCTTTTATGGAAGATCGTTTGGAAGAGATCCGATTCTACAAACTCTCAATGGAATTATGGGATGAAATGTGGAGTGATACTGAAATTCTAATGCAGGATTTCAGAGGTAAGGAAATTGCAAGACAAATGGTCAGATCAGTAGGCTCTATAAGTTCAAACATTGAAGAAGGTTATGGCAGAGGTTTTGGAAAAGAATACCCGCAATTTCTCCGTATTAGCCGTGGTTCTGCAAGGGAATCTAAAGGGTGGTACCGTAAAAGTAGTCACTTATTGACCCCGGAGATAATTAAACTTCGAATCCTGAAACTAGATGACATTATATCTACGGAAACAAAAGCGATACAAACATTGGAGAACAAAACAAAACACTAATACCAGCAATTACGTTGGGAGTGTTCAATGAACTGTGTCACTTGTTTTAATTCTCTCATCAAAGAACGTAAATAATTGATTAATTATCATTGGCCAGTCTCTCAAGTTATTAACCCATCGTTTCTGAAAGTTAAGGGTAGCAAGGTAAACAAGCT
>JAZDHI010000028.1:0-15457 GCA_043806115.1 Bacteroidota bacterium | reverse complement strand
AGCTTGTTTACCTTGCTACCCTTAACTTTCAGAAACGATGGGTTAATAACTTGAGAGACTGGCCAATGATAATTAATCAATTATTTACGTTCTTTGATGAGAGAATTAAAACAAGTGACACAGTTCATTGAACACTCCCAATTTACAATAAAATATCTGAACCATGTGTGATACCTGTGGCTGCGAACAGCCTGACAATCCGATAACCTACAAAATCCCGGGAGAAAAGAATCAGCATCTCCATATGCACCAGCCAGAATATAAACACGAATATCAGCATAACACCCACCTTCATTCTCAAAGCAGAGTCATCCGGATAGGGGAGGATGTGCTAAATGCAAACAATTTATTGGCTCTGAAGAACAGAAGGGATTTTGAAGCTAAAAACATTGTCACAATAAATATGGTCAGTTCACCCGGTTCCGGTAAAACTACCCTGCTTGAGAAAACAATCCAGAGTCTAAAAACCAGCTTATCACTTTGTGTTATAGAAGGTGATCAGCAATCGATGAACGATGCCAGCCGTATTCAGGCTGCAGGAGTGCCCGTGCTGCAAATAAACACTGGTAATGGTTGCCATCTGGATGCGGATATGATCAACAAGGCATATAGAAAACTCGGGATTCCGGATAATTCTATTCTTTTTATCGAAAATGTGGGTAACCTGGTTTGCCCGTCTTTATTTGATTTGGGTGAAACCTACCGGATTGTTGTAATAAGTGTTACCGAAGGAGATGATAAACCACTCAAGTATCCGAATATGTTTCATACCTCAGATATTTGTATAATAAACAAGATTGACCTTCTGCCTTATGTCGATTTTGATGTTGAAAAAACAAAAGAATTTGCCCTGAGGGTGAATCATCATCTTCAATTCTTCGAATTATCAGCTAAATCAGGGGAAGGAATGGATAAATGGTTTGAATGGTTAAAAAAACAAAACAAAAAGGCTGAAACCTGAAAAAATCCTGGTTTTATTGAAAATTACAAGCCTAAAAACAGCATTCCCAACCCGCATATGAATATTGTTCCTCCTGCCAGTGCATGTGAAAAACGTTCTGATTTTTTCAAGGATAATAATTTGAAACCCTGTGAAGATGCTACTACCAGACTTATCATTGTTGCAATTGTAATAATGCTGAAAGTAGCGGTAAGAAAAATGAGTTCTGAATAATTATTTTTTGCCGCAGGGTACATCACAATGGGAATAAGTGGTTCGCAGGGCCCCAAAACGAAAATCGTGAATAATATCCATGGTGTAAGGTTAACTTTCTCTGTGCTCTCGTGAACATGAACATGCTGTTTGAAGTGATTGTGTTCGTGTAAATGAAACCCTTCATTAATATGGTAATGCAGATGTTTATGCGACTTATTTCTGTATGCTTTTCTAATTCCCCAAGCCAGATAGATTAATCCAAAGGAAGTAAATACCCAGGATACTATGCTGCCACGAAATCCTTCAATGAATTCAACTTTTCCGACCGCTATGCCCAGAGTAATTCCAGTAAGCCCTAATAACACTGAACTTCCAACGTGACCAAGGCCGCAAAGGGCAGTAAACCAGATTGTTTTTTTTAACTGCCATTTTCGGGCCTGGGCGATAGCGATAAATGGCAAATAATGATCCGGACCTGTAATTGTATGTATTAACGCCACAGAGGCAGTTGAGAATAATAATATAAAAAAATCGTTTGTCATCAAATTAACTTTTAGATTTTCCCCATATTAAGGGTTTCTTGTCCGGAAAATATTCTTTCAATTATTTCTTTTACTTCCCTGAAAATATCTTCATATTTTTCCTGGATATGTAGAGTAAATCCATCGTTAAATATCCGGTCTTCAACAATTTCGATGGCAACAATATGAATAAATTCGGGCATATTTAATCCCAGCTTTCGTCCTAAATCAAGTGCGGTAAGAAATGAAACATCATGAACGCTTGACAGATGTATCGTTTTGTTGAAATCTTCTGTTGATAAGCAGTAAACTGTTCCGGGAATTCCATTTCTTGTCCTGATGGCATCTATGAAAATTACTGTCTGATATCCCTGAATATATTCCAGTACTTCAAGCCCACCTAAGAATGCTGTTTCAAAATCAACATTGTTTAGAGAAAGAGTTTCCTTTAATCTTTTAACAAGTTTCGGTCCGATCCCGTCATCCGTCAGGATTTCGTTACCTATACCGTGAATAAGTGCTTTGTTCTTCATCGGTTTTGTAAAAAAAGTCAGTATAATCCTACTGACTTTGACTAACTTGTTTGGTTTGCGTCGACAAGGGGTTAGTAACGTTTAACCTGCCTTGTTATATTGCCCTTTTGGTCCCTGAAGATGACTTCCAATGGCATATTCCCCGGTAAACTGTGAGTTGCACATGAGAAACATGGATCGTAGGCCCTGAATGCCATTTCAACCATATTTAATATTCCTTCATCAACGGTAACCCTTTTTTTTATCAATCCTTGTGCAGCTTTCTTTAATGACATGGAAATGGCTGCATTATTATTGGTTGTTCCGACAATAATATTGGCTTTTTTAATAATTCCTCTTTCGTTAGTCCAATAGTGGTGGGTTAGGGTACCTCTCTGGGCTTCCACAATACCAACGCCCTCATTGGGAATATTTGGAAGTTTAGCCTGAATATCAGGACTTGTAATTTCTTTATCCAGGGCTAACTCTACAGCTCTTTCTGCTGCATAGAGTAATTCGATCAGGCGGGCCCAATGCATAGCTAAGGTTGCATGAACTGGTTTTCCGCCCAATGTTTGATACATAATTTCAAATTGTTCCTGGGCTAAAGGAGTGGCCATGCCGTCGGCTACATTTAATCTGGACAAAGGTGTAGCATGATATACTCCTGATTCCATTCCTTCAACGAAGCCTTTCCAGCCAATTTGTTTTAAATACGGATATTTAAGATAGCTATATGACTCAACCCGCTCCTCAATCCAGTTGCGGTAATCTTCCGGTGCGTATTTACAATGCTCCTTGCCTTCCTGATCAACAACTCTTACTTTACCGTCATAAAAATTCACTTTATTATTTTCATCAACGAGCCCCATCGAATAAATATTCAAATTATACGGACCGTTAAGTATTATGTCAACGTAGGTTTTGTTTGCTAAAACCACGTCATTAAATATTTTCAAAGAAAATTTTGCAAATTCAACAAATCCTTCAGCTTTCTTTAAAATATCTTTTCGTTGGTCTTCTGTTAATCCTTTTCTGACCCCACCCGGTGTATTCATTACCACATGGGTTTGATGTCCGCCAAGCAAAGCCTGAATTTCCTGTGCAATACGACGTTGTTTTAATACCTCCGTGCCGATTTCAATACCAACTTTAGCTATTACTCCGAGTACATTTCTTTCAGCTACAGGTGCAGTAGGCCCAATAACAAAATCAGGGGCAGCCAGTGCGTAAAAGTGCGCTATATGGCTATGAACAAAGTGCGCCATGTAGAATAATTCCCTTAATTTGGTTGCTGTTGGTGTAGGTCTGACACCAAAAACAGCATCGGTTGCTTTTCCGGCAGCCATATGATGGCAGCCTGGACATACTCCGCAGATTTTCGTTACAATTTGTGAAGCTTCTTCTATGGGCCGGCCTTCGAGAAACTTCTCAAAACCTCTTAATTCGGGTACCTGGAAATACACATTTTCAACATCTCCATCGTCCGTACAGAAGATTTCAATTTTCCCATGTCCTTCCAGACGGGTAATCGGATCGATTGTATATTGTTTCATATAAATTTCCTCCTAAGCATTGAACCAGGGAGACTGAACCTGTAAAATGTTCCAGCCGGGTCATCAATTGATTCAATTATCTTTTCAATTTCACCCGGATCATTTGAATCTATCATAGTAGCAATGGCCGACATCATCTTAGAGCCGGGGTCGGTCACATCATCTGGTGGGCCATAACAACCCCGGCAGGGGGCATTTCCTTCGATACATCTTACACCACATCCACCTCTGGTAGCTGGACCCATACATATAACACCCTGTTCCAGGAAACAGGTTACTCCATCATCTGTTATTTGCCAGGGTCTTTTAAATTCCTTCACCATTTTATTATCTGTCTTTTTTCTTTTGCATTCATCGCATTGACTTTTATTGAGGGCTCCTATCACTGAACCAAGAGGTGGAAGTGACACACCTGTGACGATAGCCATAAATACTTCAAGCAGTCTTTCAGTCTGAGGCGGGCATCCTGGCAGATAATAATCCACATTTACAACCTGATCCAAAGTTCTCACATCATTGTAGAATTCAGGTAATTCCAATGTTCCTTCAGGTACTTTGAAATGTTGCTGAGGAAATGTCATTTCCGGGTTTGAAGTTGACTCGCTGCATACATATACCCTATTATATATCTCTTCCTTGTTAGTGAAATTGGCAAGGCCGGGAATTCCTCCCATGTGTGCACATGAACCGTATGCAACCAAAACTTTAGTTTTACTGCGTAAAAGCCTGGCCATATATTCATTTTCGCTATTCCTTACAGCCCCATTGAATAATGTTACATCAATATGCCCATCGGGCAATGCTTCAATATCTTTATACTTATAATCTAGGGCAATGGGCCAGAATACAATATCGGCATGTTCAACAACAGTAAACAATGACTCATGAACATCGAGAACTGAAACGCAGCAGCCACCGCATGCTGCTCCCCAATATACTGCAAGTTTTATTTTTGGTTTTTCTTCCATAGTTTTTTTTCTCAGATATTGTTAAGAGAAGGTTTCAACAGTTTTTTTAATCTGACCAGGCTCCAGTTCTCTAATGGTTTCAGTAAATTCATTCACCAGATGGGCAAACTCACGCCCTTCACTCGCACTGATCCACTCCAGCCGTAATCTTTCTGCCGGAATATTCATTTGCCTGATAAACTTTTGCAAAAGATGGAACCGTCTTAAACACTTGTAATTGCCTTCGTGGTAATGACAGTCCCCTGGATGGCAACCGCAGATTAAAACTCCGTCAGCACCTTCTTTAAAAGCTTTAAATACAAAAGACGGTTCAACTCTTCCGGAGCACATTATCCTTATAATGCGGATATTAGAAGCATATTTCATCCTCGAAGTTCCGGCAAGATCCGCACCAGTGTATGAACACCAGTTACATAAAAATGCGACGATTTTTGGGTTATCATTCATCATGTTATACCTCTTGTAATGACATAAGTCCTTCTATTTGTGACAGAATCTGCAAATCAGTAAAGTGCTTGCTCTTAATTGCTCCTGCCGGGCAGGTAGAGCCGCAAGTGCCACAGCCTTTACAAAGTATCTCATTAACAAAGGAAACATTTTTCTCTTCGTTAAAGCTTAAAGCAGAATATGGGCATACTTTTATACAAGTCTGGCAACCACAACAGGCGTCTTCATTTACAACGGATGTAGTTACCTCAACATTTACAGAGCCTGATATTATTGTTGCCAGAATCCTTGCTGCTGCGGCCCTGGCCTGGGAAACCGAATCAGGTATATCCTTGGGTGACTGGCATGTACCGACGATATATACTCCATCGGTGGTTGTCGCTACCGGGTCCAGTTTGGGATGCCGTTCAATGAAAAACTTATTTCCACACATACTGACACCAACGGCATGTGCTGTTTCTTTGGCATCTTCATGTGCTTCCATCCCTACCATGAGTATGACCATATCAGCCGGTACTTCTATCATTTCGCCTGAGAATTTTTCCTTGAACTCGATCAACAAATTAAATGGGTCGTCATAAGATGCCTGTCTTATCCTGGGTAAATTATTTTTGTGATCATAAGTAAGGAACATCATATTTTTTCTGGATGTCAATGAATATAACTCTTCACATCCTTTTCCGAATGCCCTCATATCTGAATAAATGTCATAGATATTGGCCTTCGGGAGTGCCGATTTTAATTGGTTGACATATTTTAATGCAGACATACAGCAAACACGCGAACAATAAGTATTATAATCTTCATTCCTGCTTCCGACGCAATGAATGATTGCAATATGTTTTGGCACTCTGCCATCCCTGGTCAGAATTATCCCACTTTTCAATATCTGCTCGAAATCAACTGATGTCAAAACATTGGGTAATTTCCCATAACCGTAATTTGCAACTTTTTTTGCATCAAATGTTTTTAAACCGGTAGCTACAATAATATTCCCAAAATTGAGCCGGGCATCCTTACCTTTATAGGAAACAGTAGTTTCAAAATTACCTACGTAGCCGTGTACTTCTTTTACTTCAGTATTCAGGTAAACACTGATCTTTGAATGATTTAAAACCGATTGGATTTTCTGATCAATCATCTGTTTTGCACTGTTCAGATACGGGAATGTCAAGTCAATATTGGAAACCTGACCCCCTAAAGCGCCTGTTTTCTCAATAAGGTAAACTTGTTTATCAGCACCGGCAATCTCCAAGGCTGCGGATATACCTGAAATTCCGCCACCAATTATCAGCGTGGCAGGATTAACTTCTACGGTTCTTTTTTCCAGGGATTCGTTCCATTGAACCTTGGCAATAGCAGCTGCAATAAGATCTTTTGCTTTTCTTGTTGCCTCGGCCCTGTCAGTATGAACCCATGATGCATGTTCCCTGATGTTTGCCATTTCAAACATATATGGATTCAAACCAGCATGCTCAACGGCTTTCCTGAATGTAATTTCGTGCATTCGTGGAGAACAGGCTGCCACAACCACCCTGTTCAGATTATTTTCCTTTATATCCTGAACAATAAGGTCCTGTCCTGGATCAGAACACATATATTTATAATCCTTTGACAAGACAACATTGGGCAGGCCCTGAATTTCCCTGGCGACCTTTTCAACATCAACCATGCTGGCAATGTTTGTCCCGCACCAACAAACATATACACCTATTCTTTTTTCTTCCATAGTTTTCAGCGTTAATTAGTCAGATAGTCCGGTTTTATCTTTTGTTTTTGTATGGCCATTTTTTTCATGTGCGCAAAATAGAGGGCAAATGGCCTGTATATCATATGGGACCATTTTGAGAAAGGAACTTCGATAATTAACATGGGTGCCAAAACCATTAAATGGATCAGGTAGGTGATATAAGTCAATTTTGGCAGGCCGTAGATTCTGAAAAAATGAAGTAAAATGCCTGTCAGGGTTGTCAAGAATAACAGAAGTAAAAACGTCCAGTCAGTAAAATGAGAATACTTGCTGTTTTCCATATTTTTCAGCGTTCTGTTCGTGTAGAAATAAACAATACCAACAGTCAGGCCTATTGTCGCAATATAACCCAATAAGCGTTGAGGATGATAAATTGGATAAACAGTATCAGTCTGGAACCAGCCAAGGAAAAAAACGATAATAGTAAACAGCGTTGCATAACTTAAAGCAAGAAATAAATGCAGAACCCAGTATGTTGTTAGCTTTTTTTCATCACATTTTGCGTATTTCTTTTCCGGATTAAAGATTCTTGGTATGGCTTTAATAGGCATCAGGTAATCAACAAAGCCTACTTTAAGTGTTTTGTCTTCAAAAATTATCTTGTACCACATGAAAAACACATTGGTTGTTATCAGAAAAACCAGGGCGCCCGCCATAAGCCAGTCGCCTAAATGAATGAGATGCCATGACGCCATACTATTTATCAAGGCTCCACCGTCGGGGCCAATCCATTTTGCTTTTTCTCCCGAAGGAAATATTGTGAAATTCAGGTAAAGAAACATCACGATGAGAGCAAGTACAATAATCGCAGATATTTCCAATGCTTTGGACTTATAAAACATTCTTGAAATACCTGTCCAGTCATATACTGAAATCAGGTATCTTCTTATCGACATCATCATCTCTGCGGGATTGGCGTCCCTTGGGCAGGTTCTGGAGCAATCACCACAGTATGTGCATAACCACGGATCGATATTTGTGTCAAGGCTCTTTTTAAGGCCCATAAGAACCTGTCTGACTGTTTTTCTTGGAAAAAAGAAACCGTTTTCAGTTGTGTGGCAGGTAGCTGTACAGTTGCCGCATTGGAAGCATTGATTCCACTCTTTGGCTCCATAAAGGAACAATTCATCCTTAAGATCGAGATTTACCCGCTGACTCATAATGATTCCTCCCGCTTTTTATAAGGTTCTTCGGCTCCGGTTTCGATTTTCTCGAGAAAAAAGTCTTTTAGATTGTTTCTGACCCTGTTTTTCGAAATACACTGCAAGACTCTGGCAGCAGCAGCCGAAGCCTGTGCAACTGAATCCGGAATATCTTTTGGGCCCTGACAGACTCCGGCTATAGCGACACCACCCCGTAATGTATTCACAGGATCACTTATATAATTATTCTCATTAAACCAACCATTTGCATCTACTGATATTCCTAACATCCTTGCGATTTTTGCCGAATCACTGTTTGGTTCTGTACCGACTGCAAGAATGACCATATCTACTTTTTGCTCTATCATTCTTGCATTTTCAATGTCCTCGCATCTGACAATAAGTTCATCCCCATACTGTTCTACTTTAGCCGGCCGTCCGCGAATAATATTAATTCCCTCATTTTTAATTCTCTTGTAAAATTCTTCATACCCTTTTCCGTAAGCCCGGATATCAATATAGTATTCATTAATTTGGGAATCAGGTAATTTTTCCTTTAAGAGGTGGGAAAGCTTCAATGAATACATACAGCATACTTTTGAACAGTACTTATTATGATTTTCATCACGGCTTCCTATACAATGAATAATTGCTATGCTTGTCGGTTCGTATATTTCTTCAGGTGAGAATACCCAATTTCCTTTTTTATCCCGAATACGCCTTGCTATTTTCCCACCTGTAGGGCCTGCTGCATTGATTAATCTTTCGAGTTCAAGAGAAGTCAGAACATTTGGGTATTTGCCATAACCAAACTGTTCAAATTTTGATGCATCAAAAGTTTTAAACCCTGTTGCGACAATAATGTTACCAACAAAAATTTCGACTATCTCATCTTTCTCATCCAGATTTATGCATCCGGGAACAGGACAAACTTTTGCACATACGCCACATTTGCCATTTAACACATAGGTGCATACATTTTCATCAATTAAGTATTTATTTGGAACGGCTTGCGGAAACGGAATATAAGCTGCCTTTCTTAATGAGGTATTGGAATCAAATTCACTGGTTGTTTTTGTAGGACACTTTTCTGAACAAGTACCGCATCCTATGCAGGTTTCAAGGTTAATGCGTCTTGCTTTTTTTAATATCTTAATGCTGAAATTTCCGGGTACTCCGCTTACTTCTTGCACTTCCGAATAGGTCATTAGCTTGATATAACTGTTCTGTCCTATTTCAACCATTTTAGGTGTTAAGATACACGCAGCACAATCCAGGGTAGGAAATGTTTTATCGAACATTGCCATGTGTCCACCAATTGTACCCGACTTTTCAACCAGGTAAACGGTGCTCTTGCTTGCAGCAATTTCAAGCGAAGCCTGAATGCCAGCAATTCCTCCTCCAATTACAAGTGTAGCCGGATTTATAGGGAACTCTTCAAGAACAACCGCATCTTCAAATGGTATTCCTAAAACAGCACATGCAATAATTGATTTTGCCCTGTTTGTATCTTTGTTCTTAAAGGCGCCATGTTCAGTAAAGCTGGCAAGTATCACATCCTCAGGATTATTGCCGGAAAGAACCATACTTCGCGAAAAGAAACTTTTAAACATTCCAGGATTATTTCCGGCAACTATTATTCTTGTTATATTATTCTTTTTTATTTTCTTTGCAAATAATTCCGGATCAGATAGATGTATATCTGAAGGGAGCCAGACTTTATAAACTCCGGAAAGCATTTGCACGTAATCAAAAAGCTCATGTAAGTTAATGGTATCAGATTCCTGGTTTGATGAATAAAGTAAACAGACAACTGTTGATTTTTTTTCTTCCATATCAAAAGTATTTCAAAACGGATAGATTAAACATACATTTCTCTTGCCGAAAACGATTAAAAGAACAGTAGATCAAATGAATATGATTGTTATTTGATTAACAATAAAACCTTCTAAATATAGTGTAATAAATATGGAAAGTAAAGAATGGTAATGATTATTTATTAAAAAATACCCAATATCTATTTAGAATAAATAAATATAATAATCCCAAACGGTTGTAAGCATCGTTTTCAGGCGATTAAATTTAATTTTCATCATAGTAAACAGATGCATTCATCATGATTAGTCGGGAGTATTCCTTAGAAAAGAAATTGAAATATGATTATGGGGAAATAATTAAAAAAGCGGCTATTGCCGCTTTTTTAATTATTAATTGCTTGCTGTATTAGTAGCGTTTACGAGGTTTATAATGGGTATGAAGCAGGTCATGTGATTTATGACCAAGCGGTTCACCCAGGAATTCGCTGTAGATTTCTGTAACTTCAGGATTCTCATGGGATTTTCTGATCACCATTTCAGCATCTTCGCTATATATCGCTTCTGCGCGTTTTTTCCTGATTTCAGGTGAAGTGGGTATGGGTTGACCACCACCACCAAGGCATCCACCGGGACATCCCATGATTTCTATAAAATGGTAGGCAGCTTCACCGCTTTTAACCTTTTCCATCAAAGCCCTGGCATTTGCCAGACCATGCGCTATGGCCACATTTAATTCAACGCCTTCGAGAAAACTCCAGTCCGGTTTTACGCCCTTGATTTTAATTGATGCTTCCTTGATGCCCTCCATCCCACGGACAGGTTTGATGTTGAGGTTGGTAAACGGCACTTCCCGACCGGTAACAATTTCATAAGCTGTTCTGAGAGCGGCTTCCATCACACCGCCTGTAGCACCAAATATAACTGCAGCACCGGTCGATTCTCCAAGTATGCTGTCGTAATGCTCGTCCTCAAGTTTATCGAAATCGATACCAGCCTGCTTGATCATCATGGCCAGTTCCCTTGTGGTAAGTACATAATCCACATCCTGATACCCGCTGTCGCGCATCTCAGGACGCTCACATTCAAACTTTTTGGCTACGCAGGGCATAATGGAAACAACAATCATATCCTGAGCCTTTATGTTGATCTTCTCAGCATAGTATGTCTTGGCAACTGCACCGAACATCTGTTGCGGCGATTTGCAGGTTGAAAGGTTGTCGAGAAGTTCAGGGTACATGTGTTCCTGGAACTTGATCCACCCTGGTGAGCATGAAGTCATCATCGGCAATACTACTGTTTCATCTTTATCAACGAGGGCTCTCTTAAGCCTGGTCAGCAATTCGGTACCTTCCTCCATAATCGTGAGGTCGGCGGTGAAGTCAGTGTCCAAAACCTTGTTGAACCCTAGTTTTTTCAGAGCAGCAACCATTTTACCTGTTACCCTTTCACCAACCGGTATTCCAAGATCTTCTCCCAAAGCAACTCGTGTAGCAGGGGCAGTCTGTACGACAACAAATTTTGAGGGGTTGTATATGGCATTCCAGACTTCCTCAATGTAGTTGCGTTCAGTCAGGGCTCCGGTAGGACAACGGTTAATACACTGTCCGCAGTTGGTGCAAACTACTTCGTGCAAAGGTTTGTTAAGAAAGGTAGATATCTTCTGATGGTCACCCTTGTTTATAACTGCCAACGCACTTACGCCTTGTAATTCGGTACAGGTTCTGACACATCGCTGGCAACGGATACATTTACTGTCGTCTTTAACTATAGAAGGAGAGGAGATATCCTGAATTTTTGATTCAGGTCTGACAAGGTCCAGGAAAACGTGATCGCCAATACGATATTCGCTGGCCAGATCCTGCAACTCACAATGACCATTCTTGAAACACTTGGTACAATCAGCATTGTGTTCCGACAAAAGGAGTTCAACTATGTGTTTACGTGACACCCTGACTTTTTCACTGTTGGTGAACACTTCCATGCCTTCAGATACCGGTGTGGCACAAGATGCAGCTAATAATTTTGCTCCTTTGATTTCGACAACACAAACCCGGCAATTACCGGCAACAGTGAGGTCAGGATGGTTACAAAGGGTGGGTACTCTGAAATTCAGCTTTTTTGCTGCCTCAAGAATGGTTGTGCCCTCTTCCACCGCGATGGGCATATTGTTTATCTTAAGGTTTACTAAATATTTGCTCATGATTTCGATTGCTTTTAAGTTCGTTTAGGCTCCCCGAAATTCTGACCAGTGATGGCCTGTTTTTCGTATCAGCCTTTTACTTTGTCCTTTATACTTTTTACTTAGTAAATGATCTCTTCCCTGAAATTATCAATTATAGAATTGAACGGATTGCCAACTGATTGACCAAGCCCGCATTTGGCGGCTATTTTCATGGTTCCGGTAAGTTTTTTCAGGTCGTCGAGATATGCAGGTGCACGCTCCCCGCGTTTTACAGCCTCAATACCTTTGAGCAATTGTTGGCATCCGACACGGCAAGGGGTGCACTGACCACATGATTCTTCGGTAAAAAATTCGAGATAGTCGTGCAGAACATTGTACATTGAACGGGAACTGTTGAAAATCATCATTGAACCTCCGGTTGGGATACCTTCAAATCCGATGATGGTGTCATTGAATTTTTTTCGTGGTACACAGTGACCGGAAGCGCCTCCAACCTGAACAGCTTTTGTGTCGCCATCCCCGAATTCATCAACAAATTCATTCAATGGCATTCCCAGTTCAAGTTCATATATCCCGGATATGGGTGTGTCGCCGGAAACTGAAAATACCTTCGATCCCCGTGAATCTTTGGTTCCAAGGGCCTTGAATCCTTCAGGCCCCATATGGCATATCATTGTGGTGTACACCAAAGTTTCAACATTATTGATTACGGTTGGTTTGTTGTTATATCCTGCTACTGTGGGGTAGGGAGGCTTGTTCCTGGGTTCACCGCGTTTGCCTTCCATCGACTCGAACAGTGCGCTTTCTTCTCCGCAGACATAAGCACCGCTGCCGGATTTGACGTAAATAGTAAAATCAAATTTTAACTTTTTCATGCCTGCATTGAAATCATCAAGTTTCCTCTGCAGCGTTTTTAACAGAAAATTGTACTCACCCCTCAGGTATATGTATCCTTCTTTGGCTCCGATTACATAGGCACAGATGGCCATGCCTGCAAAGATCTTTTCCGGGACCCTGTCGATGATTTCACGATCCTTAAAAGTTCCGGGTTCGCCTTCATCCGCATTGCAGATAACATATTTTACTTCATTATCCTCATTCCGGGTAAATTTCCATTTAAGTCCTGTTGGGAATCCTGCCCCTCCACGGCCCTTTAATCCGCTGTCGATGAGATCAAGGATTATTTCATCGGCTGGTCTTTTTATGGTTTTATCGAGAATCGCAAGTGGTGAAAACTTTTCATCACTCTCGAATATTATGTCAACTTTTTTTAGAATCTTTTCCATTTGATTAACTGTTTTTGTTTGTGACCACTTATAGCCTATTTTGCTTCTTTGGCATATTCTTCGATGATTTCAATCGCTTTTTGAGGTGTAAGATCCGGATAGATTTCATCGTTTACCAGCATAACCGGGCCTTTATGGCACCAGCCGAGGCAGTTGGCCGATAGCAGGGTGAATTTTTTATCGTGGGTGGTTTCCCCGATTTTAATCTTCAAAGCATTACTTATTACACTGATAATTTCATCTTTGCCCTTCATATGGCATGTGATGGTTTTGCACACCCTGATGATATTTTTACCACGGGGTACCGTGTCGAGAAAAGTGTAAAAAGAAGCAGTTCCATAAACGTCTGCAGCTGACAGATCGAGCTCACGGGCCACACACAATAGTGCTTCTTCTGAAAGAAAATGCTCATTATGTACAATTCCCTGCAAAACAGGCATAAGACTATTGCGGGTCTTGCCGTTTTTTTCAACAAGCTCTTTAACTAATACTTCTGTTGTTGACATTGAAATCCTCCAAGATTTAGTGTAACGTACTGATTAATTAATAAATAAAGTGTGACTTGTGAATTGATTAACAATTCAGCGCCAAAAATAATTATTCTTTTGTGAAAGCATTAACAATTGAGCGCTTTTTTTAAGTCTACCTTCTAATTTATAACTATTCTAAACTCATGAATGGCAAAGCTTCCGGGTTTTTTCCCGAAGCGTAATTACCAGAGATTTATTAAATTTGACAATTCATGGAAAACTTCAGGTACTTTCTCTTTCTGGCATACAATGGCAGTGGATTTCATGGCTGGCAGGAACAACCGAATGCACACACAATTCAGGCAGAAATTCAGTATGTATTAAAAGTACTTACCGGAAATCCATGTCAGTTAACGGGAGCAGGACGGACCGATACCGGCGTTCATGCCAGAAGATTTTATGCTCATTTTGATTCGGACAAACTGATCAATGAGGTTGAATTGTCGCAATTGGTGTATAAGTTAAACAGGTTTCTTCCCCAGTCAATTGTTATTTACGATATTTTCAGGGTGAAACCGAATGTTCATGCCCGGTTTTCTGCAATTTCCAGAACATATCATTATTATATATCGCGACGTAAAGACCCTTTTTCCAATGATCAGTCGTGGATTTATACGCCCGAACTTGATATTGAGAAAATGGAGTATGCTGCCGGAATAATCAAGGATTACAGCGATTTCAGCTGTTTTTCGAAATCCCGTACCCAGACCCTGACAAATGATTGTAATATATATGAATCTTTTTTCATAAGCCAGGATCACTTTCTGATATATCATGTAAAAGCCAACCGGTTTCTCAGGAATATGGTGAGGGCAATAGTCGGTACTCTGATGGAAGTCGGAAAGGACAACATCAGTATGGATGAATTGAGGACTATCCTTGAAAAGGGCAGCAGATCTGACGCCGGGATGTCAGTACCGGCCTGCGGTCTCTTTCTTGAAGATGTTGAATATCCTGAAGATATCAGAATACGGCCCTGAAGAAATAAAATGCCATGATCACTGAAACCGTGAGTTTCATCACAGTACCGGCAATAAATCCGATGAATGATCCGAATCCTGACCTGAGAGCTGCCTGTACATCTTTTCCTTCGATGAGTTCACCAAGGAATGCGCCCATGAATGGACCAGCGATCATTCCAAAGGGTGGGAAGAAGAAAATACCGACAATCAGTCCGATGGTAGCTCCCCAGACACCTGTCCGGCTGCCTCCGAATTTTCTGGTGCCCCAGAGCGGGACATAATAGTCCATCATTGTCACGACGACGGTTACCATCAACCAGATAATCAGAAAACGCGCAGTGAACATATGGTCATCTATTATAAGCAAGACCAAAAGTGCAATATAGCTTAAAGGTGGTCCGGGAATAAAAGGAAGGATACAGCCTGCGATACCGGCAACTGTTAAGATAACACCCAATGAAATCCATATCCAGTCCATAAATGTTTATTTAGGGTCTGCTGATTTTATAAATAAATACTTCTTATTATCTGATATTCACATCGTTATGTTGATAACTATGTGCTGAATAGCATATTAAAGTGCACGGTTTTAGTTATTTTTACATTGAAAGCCATGCACTTATGATCA
>JAZDHI010000027.1:0-19859 GCA_043806115.1 Bacteroidota bacterium | reverse complement strand
GTCGATGATGGTTAAATCACCCGTATCTACGGTGCCATCACCGTTTACATCGGTAGGGAAGTAACCCGATACGAAATTGAACTGATCGTTGTCGACCGGGGTAAGATCGCCGGTATCAACACTGCCGTCCTGGGTAACATCTCCGCCGTAGATCACATAAGTGCCATCGGTCATCTGGAGCAGGTTGCCGCCATAGGCTTTTTCGGGGGCGTCAAAGGTATAGATGATGGTGCTTCCGGCAAACGAAACCGGTGCAGCACTGACAGTTTCGATGCTGTTGCGGTGATTGATGCTGATGTAGTAATCGCCGGTTAGTTCCGCCGGGACAGTAATAGTTGTATTGCCATAAATATCCAGCGGTACATTGTTGAATGTATGCTCAATGGTACCATAGTCAGCAGCATTATGTAGTTCAACGGTGATTTCATCGGAAATTCCTACACCAAATTGAGGGCCGGCTTCGCCGTTGGCTTCGCGCATGCGGTTGGAGCCATTGTATAATCCTTCAAGCAAAGTTGATAAATTAAGGGTTCTTATAACAGGGGCTTCAAGATCTATATACCATAGAGATTGTCCATAGGTACCAGCGTATAGTCGCCCATTTTGAACTTTAAGAGCATATATTTCAGATACGGACGGGAAAGTCTCATTCATACTTGTCCATGTTTCGCCCCAGTCGTTTGATGAAAATACGCCTCCCTGACCACCTGCATAAATAATTGATGCATCTATACAAAGGGCATTTGTAGTTCCGATGTTAATATTCGAGGAAACCAGGGTCCACGAAGTACCCTTATTAAAAGTACGGATTATTCCGTTAGCTGTTCCGGCTAGAATTGTATCTCCCATTACAGCAATAGCACGTACAAGTGTGTAACCCGGACTTCCTGATCCACCATTCGCAGCTACCCAGTTTGTCCCATCGTTGGTTGAGGTAAAAATTCCCCGGGAAGTCCCGATATAAACCTTTGATCCGAAAACCGCAATAGACCTGATAGTTCTTTCTCCAATAGTTGGTAATCCTGTATTAATTGTGGTCCAGGTAGTGCCGTTATTTGAAGATCGCCTCATTCCCTGATTTGATGTTCCGGCAAAAATATATGTCGGATTTGCCCCCATGGCATAAACCGGATATCCGATATTAGCGGTGGCTATCCAGTTCTGACCATTATCATTTGATATATATACACCGCTTGAGTTTACACCAGCAAAAACATTATTTCCATTACAAAGCATTGAAAGTACAGCACTATTACTGGTTGTCCCGGGTAAAAGCGACTTTGTCCAGTTTATGCCATTGTCGACTGTTTTGTAAATACCACTGTAAAATCTAGAGCCGGCATAAACTCCGTTTTGATTTGCGTCAATAGCCATAACATTTAAAGCGGATATTCCATTTGATGAGGACACCCAGGTCAATCCGCCATCATTAGAACCAATGATGCCACCCCCATTACTCGATATCCCATGATTCCCAATATTTCCTGCATAGACTGAGTTTCCGCTACTAAGTAAAGCTTGCACATAGTAACCTGAAAGTGTTGAAATTGCTGACCATGTGCTTCCACGATTAGTAGATTTATAGGTTTTAGGTCCTTCGCTTCCTTCAAAAGTGCTAGCAAAAACAGTTGCACCTTCTGCACTAATTGCACCTGTGGCAGCTCCATTAGGTTGAGTAATTCCATTATTTATGCCTATCCAGTATTCACCATTGCTTGGTGACCAATAAAAGCCATGGGAGGTTCTTGCATATATATCGGAAGCACTAGCAATAAGCTGGTAAATAACTACTCCGGATGGAAACCCGGTAGAAAATAGCTCCCAGGTTGATCCCTGATCAATCGAGCGGAAAATACCACCCTCCTGCAATCCTGTACTTCCACCTGCAAATAATACTTCTCCCGCGTTGCATAAAGAATGTATCTGCCTGAATAAGGAATCAGGGCTAAATGGATCAAAAACTCTTGTCCATTCTTCTCCATTATTGGCGGATCTATATATGCCTTCTGAAACTGTGGATGCAAAGATGTAAGAATTGGTCTTTGCAAGACCAGAAATATTCAGATCATTAAATGATCCATTGATCTGTATGCCTGTATTTTTTTGAACCCACGTAGCACCGTTATCATCTGAGCGGTATACACCATCTCCCTGTAGAGACCAATAACTCGTTCCGGCAAAAAGAAAATTATCTTTCTCAAGAATATTCTTGATCGCCACTCCTCCCGGCAACCCGGAAGATATATTGTTCCAGAGATTGCCATTGTCACTAGACCTGAAAATGCCTCCATATTGCGATCCGGCATAAAGATCAGTTCCAACTTTGGCCAGACAACGGATATCTCCGCCATACATGCCTGTTCCCTGGGTCCATTGAGCTTTTGAATGGCTTAATATGCCTGCAAAAATGACAAGAAGCAAAATTGATTTTTTCATGTTTTTGGATTTAAAATTTGTTATGATGCTACTTTTTCTTAGGTTGTTTAAATCGATGTTTGATCTGTTTGTCCTCCTTTATTGGTTCATTGATCTTATCAATCAACTTTCCAAGTACTGTATTTAACACCTCTTTTCTTCTGACGACAAGTTCAATTTCATCAGGGTTGTTTTCCTCATCAGTTACCCCTGTTGCGATAGGACCCTGATCCTCATTTTGAATTTCATGAAACTCTTCCATTTAAGCTGATTTATTTGTTGAAGCAAATATGCAGTCAGGTGGTCGCCTTATCCAAAAAAAACACCTGCACAAAACCTTGTGCAGGTGCGTAAACGACCTGTATTAAACCTGTACAATATAGGATTATTATCAGCAACAAGCTGACAATCAATACTGAGTGGTTTTAACTAAATCTGGGCAAGAAAGGATGTCAGGTTATTGTCAGAGCCGCTAATGCCCAGTTTCTTTCTCAGGCGATAGCGGGCATGTTCGAGGGTAAGAATTCGTTGCCCTGTGATTTCAGAAATCTCCTTTGAGGTCATATTTAAGCGGAGGTAAGCGCAAAGACGAAGTTCATTCTGTGTCAGATCGGGATATTTCTTCAGGAGTTTTTCATAAAAATCACTGTTTGTCTGGTTGAATCTTAAAGCAAACTCCTTCCAGATTTTTTCATCGGAAGTCTGTTTAAGATCCTTGTTTAGTTTATTTATAGCTGTTTGTAACTCATCTTTTGGAACTTCCTTTTCGATCTTAATAAGTTTTTGCGAAATGTCGGTCAGCAACTCATTCTTTTTCATGAGTGCCATCAGATTTATTGTCAGCTCCTTATTCTTAAAATTCAGTTCATCTGAGATCTTTTGCTTTTCAAGATCTGCATTTCTTATTTTAATTCTCTGACGGGAATAGATTAACAGAACAATGATAATTCCGGAAAACAGACCCAGAATAATAAACCCCAGAATATAGTTGCTACGTTGTTGTTTCAGTTTTCTTTCCTTATCCTTTTTCTCATAATTATATTGATATTCCAGTTTGAAAAGCGTTTTCTGACTTTGCATCTGCAATAAGCTGTCTTTAGATTTATAGTGTATTTCGGCATATCTGAATGCATTGAGGGTGTCTTTATTCGCCAGCAGGATTTTGAAGATAATTTCAGATGATTCTGAGATTATTTCCTTTGACCGGTTATCTGAACTGATCTTCAGGGCAACACCAGCATGTTCAAGGCTTTTTTCTAAATTACCGGTTGCCTGATAATACTTGGCCAGAGCCAACTCACCATTGGCGATTCTGACAGGATTGTCTGATTCGCGGAACCGTTCAAGTGCATATATGAAGTAAGGCAGGGCACTATCGGGTTCATTCATTCGCAGATAGCAGAATCCTATGTTCAATTGATTAATGCCAAGTTGTAAATTGTCGCCTATTTCTCTGTTAACACGCGATGATTTACGGTAATACGTTAAAGCTTTTCCATAGTCACTGAAACTTGAAAAATATACACCTGCAATATTATTGTATTGTTGGGCTATGCCAGGCTTGTCTTTAATTCCGATAGCGATATTCAGCGCCTGATTCATATAATCAAGTGCTTTCCTGTGATTTTTCTGGCTGAGCATATCTGCAGCAATATTACCCAGTGTAACACCGATCTCCTTTTTATTGCCAGCTTTTTCAAAAAATTCCAGGGCTCTGAAATTATATTTTGCGCTGTTATCATAATCTCCCAGCTCAGCATATATTATGGCTGTTACACCGTTTGCAATTCCCAGTTCATTGGCCATCTTATATTTATTGCCCAATTGAATCGCTTCTTCAAATATATCCAATGCAGAACTGAAATCATTTTTCTGCATTAGCATTCTGCCTTCCTGAACCAGTGCAAGGACAATTCCTCTGGAATAATCTTCCTCTTGTGAAACTGCATAGGCAAGCCTGGCATATCCCAATGCTGAATCGGCCTGAGAAATCTCAAATTCATGTGAAATATTCAATAACAGGTTCACTCTGTTTTCCACCTTTCGATTCCCGGTCAGCAGATTCTGAAGGCTGTCAATCCTGCCATAATCCTGTCCCTTTGCCATCGGCAGGCAAAACAGGTTTAATGAAAAAAACAAAATACATAAAAGGCCGGCCTTTTTCATCCCGTTATATTGGCATGGTTTATATGCAAAGTTAGCTAAATTGATATGTCCTAACCTCGATTAATAGATGATACATTAAATTGTAACCAGTCAGCAATAATTCGTGGCTGCTGCCAGGGATAAAACTATAACCCAAAGCCCGGCGCCCCAATAAATGAGTAGCCGGGTCCGGTTCAATGTAAAAATTGCTTCTCCTTCTTAATAGACCTGTATTTCCATCACCACGAACGGTTTTTAAAACTTAACGCACAGCACACATACTTTTAATATTTGGTTAACACACCAAAAAAAGCAGCACCCTACCTTTGCCAAAATATTAGTAATGAAAAAGAATACCCTCTTATTTCTTTGTTTGCTGGCTTACAGTTGTGTTGCTTTCAGTCAGGGTTCAATCCAGGGAACTGTCAGGGATAAGAAGACAAAAGAAAGCATTGTTGGGGCCAATGTATATCTGCTGGGAACTACGACCGGCAAATCTACCGACATGGATGGTTCCTACCGGATCGATAATCTCAGGGCCGGTGTATATAAGGTAGTCGTATCATTTATTTCATATCAGCCCGATACGATTGCAGCTGTAAAGGTTCAGAACGGAAAGACAACCCAGCTTGATTTTTTTCTTGCTGAAGTGACTACCCAACTATCGGGAGTGACCATTCAGGAGCGGAAAAAGACCGATACCGATATTTCAATGATTTCTTCTATCAAACAGAGTAACCAGATTGTGGTGGGGGTTTCATCACAGCAGATTGCAAAATCGCAGGATAAAGATGCCTCGGAGGTGATTAAAAGACTGCCGGGTGTTACCATCAATGATGGACGTTTTGTAATTGTCAGGGGGTTGGTCGAAAGGTACAATTCTGTCTGGCTGAACAATTCCCCTCCACCCAGCACCGAAGCCGATAAAAGAGCCTTCTCCTTTGATGTCATCCCCAGCAATCTCATTAATAACATTCTTATTTATAAGACTCCATCGCCTGAAATACCCGCTGATTTTGCCGGGGCACATATTCAGATATTTACCAAAAATGTCCCTGATCAGAACAAAACCTCTGTAGGTTATAGTATGACCTTTAACGAAGGCACCACATTTAATAAATTTAAAAGTCAGGATAATGGTAAAAATGAATGGCTTGGCTTTGATGACGGAACACATAAATTACCCGGGACTATTCCATCAACGGAAGAATTGACAAAGGTACTCCAGAACTATTCAGGAGAAGGGCTTGACAGTGCCACCATAGCATACCGCAGGGGAAGAATCCTTGAAATTTCAAGATCATTCAACGACAACAGTAAGTTGTTGGAAAATACTGCCGGACCAGACCATAAATTCAACTTTGATATCATCAGGCTCTGGAAGCCGGGAAAACTCAGGATCGGGAATACAACGGCTGTAACTTACAAAACAAACCACGACAAAGAGGAAATATACCGATCAGGGGTAGAGAGTTATTTCTCAGACACTACCATACTTTACTCCGAGCATCTTTATGATACCCGTTACAGTAAATCTTTTCAGTTGGGGGCCCTGCACAATTGGTCACTCTCCTATGGAAACAGCATCATTGAGTTCAGGAATATACTGAACCAGACCGGAACCTCAGCCGTTACCGAACGCTATGGCGTAAACCATTACCGGGGGGATCTGAAGCTGGATAAGACGGATATATCCTATCAGAGCCGGACCATTTATACCGGTAACCTCAGCGGGGAGCACCGGTTCAATGATTACAATTCACTCAGCTGGGTTTTTGGCTATTCATATGCCAATATGAGCCAGCCTGATCATACCCTGATCACATATTTTTCTCCTGTAATGAATCTTGACTCAGGCACATACGGTCCGTACCGGTTGGATTACACCAGTTCAGTCAATTCAAGCACCAACGCCAAACTGTTTTCAAGAATTAAGGAAAACATCTATAATGCCGGATTAAATTATAAGACGACCCTCAATATCGGTAATTTCAGCCCTGAGGTAAAGGCCGGATTCTTTGCAGAAGGGAAAAACCGTTCGTTCTATATCCGTCCTTTCGGGGTGATTTGGGCAAGGCCAACCTACGATACACGACTTATTTTTATGCCAATAGATAGTGTTTACTATGGCAATAATTTTAACTTCGATAACAATGGCCTGATATTCAGGGAGGAAGTCTTCGCATATTACAGGTATATTGTGGAGAGTAAGCTTTATGCAGGTTATGTTTCATTGAAGATCCCGGTTACCAGGCTATTTACTTTGTATGGCGGAGTCAGGATTGAGAATTATCAGCACAAGCTCACCAAACCCCTGGATACTGAATATTTTACCGAAAGCGATACACTTAACGTGTTTCCTTCAGTTGGCCTGACCATTAACCTCAACGAAAAAAACCTGATCCGGCTGGCTTACGGAAAAACAATCAACAGGCCTGAATTCAGGGAACGGACCGATTTTGCCTTCTATGATTTTGAGGAAAATGTAATTGTTTATGGGAATGATACGCTGAAATCGTGTTATGTTAACAATTTCGATCTGAGGTATGAATGGTATCCCTCGGTCGGTGAAATGATTACCATCGGAGGTTTCTACAAGAAGTTCGACAACCCCATCGAAGCGACATGGATTCCTGTATCAAGCGGGGGGTGGGACCTGAAATACCTGAATGCCATAAGCGCAACCAGTCTCGGGGTTGAAATAGATGTCAGGAAAAACCTGAAGATATGGGAGAATCAGAACAATATGCTGAAGTATCTGAAAAACCTTACAGTTGTAGCCAATGCCTCGCTGATCCGCAGCCGTGTGGAGAATGATTCAACCCTGCTGTTTTTAAGGGACATTAACCGCCCCATGTATGGTCAGTCCCCGTTTATCATTAATGCCGGGTTTTATTATCAGTCTGATGCGGACGGGTTGTCTGTCAGTCTGCTGTATAATATCATCGGAAAAAGGATCATGGGTATCGGAAATCAGGATACCCCGAATACTTATGAAATGCCTCGCCATAACCTTGACCTGACCATCATCAAACAGATAAACAAACATCTTCAGCTTAAACTCGGAATCAAGGAACTGCTCAATCAGAAGCTGGTCAGTAATCAGACTTTCACTACGGAAGGTGCTCCTGATCAGGTGGTTGATGTTAAATCATACTATCCGGGAAGGTCTTATTCGATTGGGCTGACGTACTCCTTTGAATAAATCATTTTAACAATCAAGATAAAAGTATGAAGAAAGTTTTGGTTTTCCTTCTGCTCGCCTGCTTTTCAGTGAGCGTGCCGGCCCAGATGATCACAGTCAGTGTGCCGGTATTAACAGCCAACCCCGGTGAAACCGTTAATGTACCTGTGGTCATTGTATCGGGAGCAAGTAGTTCAGGAACCCCCATAGGTGCCTGTGATGTGAATATTAACTATGACGATGAGGTGCTGACTTATATCGGTCTTACCAATTTTTACGCCAACATGCCTGCCGGTGAATGGATTTATTCAGGCAATCTGAGTATGGTGGCTGCCAACTGGATCGACGGAGCCTTGCTGACAGAAGCCATACCCGATGGTACCGTGCTTTTTGAAATGCAGTTTACATACAATGGCGGGAATTCTCCCCTGACTTTCAGTAAGAATGAGTTTTATGATGTGGATTACCTGTTGATCCCGACAACACCCCTCAACGGCGCGGTAAATTCAAATACTGTATCGCATGAGGTGACTTTTATGGTAGATATGTCGCGTGAAGTGGTTTCACCGGAAGGTGTTCATCTTGCCGGTAGTTTCAACAACTGGAATTATTCAGCCAACCCGATGATCAGTGAGGCGGATGGTATTTATAGTGCAACTCTTCCGCTGGAGGAAAACAGTACTTATACCTATCGGTTTGTGAATGGAAACACATCCGCTGGTCTTGAAGAAGTACCTGCTTCGTGTGGTGTAATCAACGGTAGCGGTGAATATGAACGTGAACTGGTGCTGACTGCAGAACCAATGGTAACAGATACAGTCTGCTTCAGCAGTTGTGAAAATTGTCCCCTGCTTCACACTGTTACCTTCAGGGTTGATATGATCAATCAGGATGTTTCAGTAAACGGTGTTCACCTTGCCGGGACTTTCAATAACTGGGATTACAGTGCCACAGAGATGATACTTACCGGTGGAGGGGCTGAATATCAGGTCACACTTCAACTGGAACAGGGACAATACTACGAATATAAATTCGTGAACGGTAACAACGCCGTCAATGCTGAGATTGTTCCCGGTGGTTGTTCAAACAACGGCAACCGTTATTTGACAGTTCCTGCTTCAGAGCTGACACTGGATGCTTTTTGTTTCGCTGAATGTGTGGAATGCGGAAGCGTTCCTGAATTTTTCGATATCACTTTCAGGGTTGATATGACCAATGAAACTGTTTCTCCTGAGGGTGTGCATATTGCCGGATCATTCCAGGGCTGGCAACCGGGAACTTCTCCGATGGTCAGCCAGGGCAACAATATATATACCTATACAACCACGCTTCTTGAAGGAACTTCAACCGAATACCTATATGTGAACGGCAACACAACAGCAGGTTATGAAACCGTGCCGGAACAGTGTTCAATGAATGGAAACAGATTTTTTAATTCCATTTCAGCCGATACCCTTCTTCCTGAAGTCTGCTTCTCATCCTGCGATACCTGCCAGCTGCCTGAAGTTATGGTCACTTTCAGGGTTGATATGTCTGGTGAAGGTGTAATTATTTCCCCGGATGGGGTTCACCTTGCCGGCTCTTTCCAGGGTTGGGATCCCGCAGCTACTGAAATGACTGCTGACGTTTTCGATATGTATTCAGTAATGGTCTCGCTTCCGGTGGGCTCATATCTGGAATACCGCTTTGTAAACGGGAATACTGAAGCCGGATATGAATCAGTTCCGGTTGACTGTTCTGCCGGGAATAACCGCTACTTTACAGTTCCCGAAATGGATACCCTGCTAACGGGGGTCTGTTTTGCTTCCTGCGAACCTTGCCCGACCGGTGTCTACCTTGGTTCCTCTCCCGGGAAATCATTCAGAATTTACCCCAACCCGTCTCAGGACAATATAAATCTGGATATTGAGCTGGATAATGAAAGTGAAATTTCTGTTTCGGTTGTCAATAGCCTGGGAACATGTGTAATGGCCACTGAAAACATCCATTATCATCCGGGAAGCCATTCTGTGACCCTGCCAGCCAACAATCTGCCGGTGGGAATCTACATGGTTTTACTTTCAGATAAACGGACTTTGGTTGTATCAAAAGAGAAGCTGGTGATTTCACGATAACTGTACCACTGGTCTGGTGTTTGACTGGAAACAGGAGATTTGGGATAGTATGCTGTGAAAGTCAAAACACAGGCTATTCAGGCCTCAAAACTGATAATAACATGATTTTAGCAGCATCTCAATTCTCTGCAGATGCCTTCACTTGTGATTTGCCTGAGTCAATATAAATGTCCTGATTTTGACTATACTTTGTTATAAGTGAATCATTGTCACACCCATTGACCGATACCATTTTTCAGGCATATAAGGGAATGCAGAATAGTGTTATACCCAACCGGCCTTCAAAGAATTCCGGATTTCATATTCAAAGGTTGACAATTTTGAGTAAGGTAATAAATCACTCTTGTCCGGTTAATCTTCGAATATTTAGAAATTTTAATGTCACGCTACTCCTGCCTGCTTGATGCAGTCAGGCAAGCTGAAGCTCATTATCAATTCTGATAACCGATTGACTACAAATGTTTTGCTATTCGGTAACCATAATTATGTGGCTGAACTGCGTAATGTTTGTAGCAAAATCTATTAAGATCAAAATGTAAGAGGCTGTCTCATTCCGGAGTGTGCCGGGGTTAGATGGTAGTCTGATTTATATGACAGTTCAGGCCGGTTATTAAATGTAAAACATGAGGTTTCACCGAAACAAAAAAGAAGAGACAGTTCTGAATAAATCCGGGTCTGTTAATATTCAGTTAATATACCTGCAGTCATGGAAAATTAACATTTCATTTTCAATGGAAAAAAATTTCCGGTGAAAATCCGGCAAGAATGAGACTAAATTTTGTAATGTGCTTTTAATCAGCCTGATAACGTAAACTCCCGAAATTGATCTTTAAAAATGTATTGTAGTTTTATTAACATTCATTTAACAGAAGATTCACCAGAAATTAATTTACTCTTCTCTATGGCTTAACATACCGGGTCTACTTTTGTGCCTGCAACAGGTAACCCAAAAACAAATCTAATCAAAAAATTATGAAAAGGAAATCTATTCTCTTTGCCTTAATGTTGTGGGCATCAATCGCGGGTTTTGCGCAAATTACCGACCCGTTCTTTGAAAAAACAACTTATGTTGGTGCATTTGGTACCAGCGATTGGACTCAAGGATGGACCAACTGGGATCCGCAGAATACTGCATATCCGGTTCACAATGCTACCATTGGGAACACCAATGGAACCAACAGTGAAATTACAGTTGATACCCGGCTTTCATCCAACGCATCACCTATGACGGGTGCTGGTTTATTCACCAACTCACGTTTACAGGATCCATTCTTTGAGCAGGTCGGTTATGTCGGTGCTTTCGGTACCTACGACTGGACCCAGGGATGGGCTGAGTTTAACCCACAGGATGCTGTTTATCCCTCAACTACGGTTACCATTCCGGCAGGTCATATTACCGCTAACCAGACCTGGACTTCAGGAAACACCTACCTTCTTGACGGATGGGTATATGTTGACAATGCAGTAACCCTGACCATTCAGCCGGGAACCATTATCCGTGGTTCAAAGGTTAACCAGGGTGCGCTGATTATTGAGCGTGGTGGCAAACTGATTGCCGATGGAACGGCAGATCAGCCCATCGTTTTCACTTCCAATGTTGCCCCGGGTTCAAGAACCTACGGTGACTGGGGTGGAGTGATCATCTGTGGCCGTTCGCAGATCAACCAGGCCGGCGGAACTGCTACCATCGAAGGTGGTGTTGGTTCTGTTTATGGCGGAGGTACTGCTTTTGATGTTAATGATAATTCAGGTATACTGAGGTATGTCCGCATTGAATTCCCGGGCATCGCTTTTTCAGCAAACAACGAAATCAATGGTCTTACCATGGGTGGTGTTGGCGCCGGCACTACCATTGATTATGTTCAGGTCTCTTACAGCGGTGATGACTCTTTTGAATGGTTCGGTGGTACGGTAAACGGAAAGCATCTGATTGCCCTGCGTGGTTTTGATGACGATTTTGACACTGACAACGGTTTCGTTGGTAAAGTTCAGTTTGCCGTTTCGCTCCGCGATCCTGCTATTGCCGATATTTCCGAATCAAATGGATTTGAATCAGACAACAACTCAACCGGTTCTACAGCAACACCGGTTACTATGCCTGTATTCTCAAATGTCAGTGTTTTTGGACCCTATGTTACTCCTTCAACTACAATCAACAGTTTGTACCGTAATGCCATGCACCTGCGCCGCAATACTGCCTGCAGTATCTACAACTCCACTTTCAGCGGCTATCCTTACGGATTAAATCTGGATGGACTTGCAACACAAACCAACGCCAATAGTAATATACTTCAGATTGAGAATGTTTTCCTGACAGGTATGGTTACCAACAACTTCAGGGCTCAGTCAACCGGTGCTCCGTTAAACTGGACAGCCACTGAAGTCGGCAACTGGTTTAATTCGTCTGTTTCACCTGATCGTAATAACGCTACCTATACTGCAAATACCGATCTGCAGCTTCAGGATCCGTTTAACCTCACTGCACCCAATTTCCTTGCTGCCAGAACAACCTACAAAATGTACGGATGGGTTTATGTAAGAAATGGTGCAACCCTTACCATTGATCCGGGTGTGGTTATCCGTGGTGACAAGACTTCAAAAAGTGCCATTATTGTTGAACGTGGCGGAAAACTGATTGCCAACGGAACGGCCAATGAACCGATCGTATTTACTTCGGGCGAAGCAGCAGGTTCAAGGGGATATGGTGACTGGGGCGGAATTATTCTCTGTGGCAATGCTACTGTAAATCATCCAGGTGGTACCGGTACCATTGAGGGAGGTGTAGGCTCTGTATTTGGTGGTGGTTTAACACCAAACGATGATGATAATTCAGGCTCAATCAAATATCTCCGTTCAGAATTCTCAGGTTATGACTTTGCTACAAACAATGAAATAAATGGTTTAACCATGGGCGGTGTCGGTCGTGGAACTACCATTGACTATGTGCAGATTTCCTACAATCAGGACGACTCTTATGAGTGGTTCGGTGGTACAGTGAACTGTAAACATCTTGTCGCATTCAGGGGTAAAGATGATGATTTTGATACTGACAATGGATACGGTGGTAAGGTACAGTTTGCCGTATCGCTCCGCGATCCTTCCATTGCAGACGTTTCACAGTCAAATTCATTTGAATCGGATAATAATTCAAGCGGAACACAGGTAAATCCTGAAACCAATGCAACATTCAGTAATGTGAGCAGTTTCGGACCAAATCCTGCTGCAAATCCCGGTTATAACACTCTTTACCGCAACTCGATGCACCTCAGGAGAAATACCCAGATTGATATCCACAATTCAATTTTCCTCGGCTGGCCAACGGGTTTACTTATCGACGGAGCTTTCACCCATGAGAATGCCAACGATAATGACCTGAAAGTTGAGAACAGCTTTATCTCAGGATATACAACGGCTTACGCTGTTGCTAATTCCGGTGCTCCGCTTAGCTGGACCGCAACCGATGTTCAGAATTATTTCCAGTCAACCGGCCGCAATAACAACGATGCAACCAGCATCGCCCAGATGCAGATTACCGATCCTTTCAATTTGACTTCACCAAATTTCCTTCCTTTTGCTACTTCACCTGTATGGGGCAAGGCCGTATGGTCAAGGACAATCAATGGTAAATTACTGTACGATAAAGCGACTACCGATGTTGCCGTTACCAATTCAACCGTTCTTCTGAAGAATTCGACAGGAAGTGCCACCCTGGCTACAGCAACTACCAATTCAACCGGAGATTACACCCTTTATGCAGTGGATGGTAATTACATTCTTGATGCTGAAGTAAACAAAGTAAGAGGTGGACTCGCTGTTGTTGACGCTGTTCAGGTTCGTCGTCACCTTGCTTCACTTACAACCCTTGATGCACTGTCACTGCTAGCCGGTGATGTTGACCTTTCAGGTAGTGGTGTGTCGGTTCTCGATGCAGTTACTATCCGCAGGAAACTTTCAAACCAGAACCCGATACAATGGCAGGTCAAGGACTTCGTTTTTGCAAAACCTTCTGTATCCATCGGCGGAACCGGACTCACCCAGGATATCATTGTGCTTTCAGGTGGTGATGTTGATAAGAGTTATACCCCTGCAGCCAAGTAATCAGCTATAACTATTTCTAAAAACCATAAGAAAATGAAAAAGATCCTTTTTTCAATCATACTGTTATTCGCAGTATCCATGGGATTGCTTGCCCAGCCTGTTCTGACTGTTGGCACAGTTACCGGAACTCCGGGTGACATTGTAAATGTCCCTGTCACCATCAGTGGTTGTGACTTGTCAAATGGCGGAACCCCGCTGACTGCCATGCAGTTTTTTATCAGCTACAATAATGTTGTCAGCTACATTGGCCTTACCAACTTCTACAGTGGAATGCCTGCCGGCGATTGGGTTTATTCAGGAAACAACAGCCAGATGGCTGCCAACTGGGCTGAACCCACTTATTCCCAGGCGCTGAGTATTCCCGATGGAACTGTTCTTTTCGAAATGCAGTTTTCATCGAACGTAGGTGGAACAGGTGCCCTTCTGTTTATCGGTGAAAACCAGTTGTACGATGTTAATTATTCATTGATTCCCGATGCAGTATTTACCAGTGGTTCTGTAACCGTTGCTCCTGCTGCTCCTGTTTCAGTGTGGAACGGAACAGGCAACTGGACTACCGTTGCCAACTGGAGCAACGGGATTCCGGGCGCTGTTACCAATGCAACCATCGCAACGGGAACGGTAACGGTCAATGTTCCTTCGTTTGCTGCCGTTCTTACCATTGAACCGAATGCCGCTCTGACACTCAACAGCCTCATTTCATTAAGTGTTTCAGGATTTGTGCTCAATTCATCAGCCAACAACAGCGCCACCGGTTCTTATATCAACAATGGCGGTACCCTTACTGTAACAGGAAACAGTTCAGTAAAACGCTGGTTAAGCGGTGGTCAGCATCACTTTATTTCAAATCCGCTGAGGAACACCGTCGAGCTGAGTAGCATTCTGGCCCCTGGCAACCCGGGCTGGATTTACCGTTACGATGAACCGACGGCTGCATGGGTAAATATGTGGAATCTGCTTGAAGATGTAAATGTAAGTTATGGTTATTGCCTTAACTACACCAACGACCAGATGCTCTCTTTCAACTCAACCAATGTTGATCCTTTCAATGTAAACGCAACTGTAGCTCCCACGGTTACCCGTACCGGTACCAACGGCTGGAACCTTGTTGGAAATCCTTTCCCTTCAGCCATCAACTGGCTGGGTACCGGATGGACCAAGACCAATCTTGACAATGGTATATACTTCTACAACGGAACCGGTTACAGTTCATATGTAAATGGTGTGGGTGTAAATGGTGGAACCCAGTATATTCCTTCATGCCAGGGATTCTTTGTACATGGAAATGCAGCCAACCCAAGGCTTACCATTCCAAAAGCTTCAGCATTGCATAACAATCAGACTTATTACAAAGGTGAAGAGCAGATTGATAACATCCTGCGCCTCACACTCAATGGAGCCGGTAACAGTGATGAAACCATCATCAGATTTGACAACAATGCTTCTTCATCATTCGACAGTGATTTCGATGCCTATAAACTGATGTCGCTGAATACAGAAGTTGGTCAGATTTATTCAAAAGGTGATGTTGATTATTCTATCAATTCACAGTCTGCCCTGACCTCTGGTGTGGAAGTTCCGGTAACAGTCATGATCGGTGTCGATGGTGAATACAGCATCAATGCTGCTGAACTGAATTCTTTCGGTGGTAATGTGGCTGTTTTCCTCGAAGACAGTGAACTGAATACCTTGGTTAACCTAAGGGAAACTCCGGTTTATACATTCAATGCTGTTGCTGGTTCATCTGACCGTTTTAAAGTGTTGTTTAACACTTCAGCCGGTATAGAAGATCCTTCAGCTGCCGGTTTTGTATATGCAAGTGGCAAAAACATTTTCATACAGAACATGAATGGTACTGCTGAGGTATATAATCTGAATGGTCAGCTGGTTGCCTCAGAAAGAATCGAAGAAGGTACGCTTAACACCATCTGCCTGCCCTCCGTTTCTACCGGAATCTTTGTTGTTAAAGTTACCGGGAGCAGCAGTAATGTTCGGAAAGTTCTGGTTAAATAGTCATCCGGTAAACACTTAAAATATAAAAAAAATGAAAAAGCTTTTCAATATACTGATGTTATCGGCCGTGATGTTTACCTGTGTTTGCTCAGCAGATCAGGTAATGGCCCAGGCTCCTCCTGCTCCTCCTGCAACGGGCGGTGGCAATTCAGGCGATCAACCGATTGGCGGAAATGCACCCATTGGTGGTGGTATCATTCTACTGCTGGCAATGGGAGCGGGATATGCTGTTAAAAAAGGTTTCAGCCAGAACAAAACAGTATAATCGCTGCAATTTTAATAATGAGTTATCGAACAATGAACTTAAGCTTTACCAGACATGATCAGACCATGTTTGGTAAAGCTTTTCGAAGTAAAGGATTTATTGACATTGAAGGTCTTTTAAGCCATGAATCAAGGACCATTTACAAACCCCGGATTATTAACCAAATCAAGTGAAATGAAGAAAACTTTATTGACAATTATTGTCCTCCTTACAATGGTTCAGCTTAATGCTCAGGTTACCGTGGCGCTGGGAAGTGCTTACGATATGGTAGCCGGAACCAAAGTGTATATTCCTGTTACTGTGACAGGTCTTGATGCTTCAAACAGCGGAACTCCTATACTTGCTGCGGAATTTCATATTTTTTTCGATAATCAGAATGTGGAATATGATACCACTGCCAATTTTACTACCTTGACTCCACCCTCTGAATGGATTTACGGAGCCTCTGAGACCCAGTATGGGAATACATGGATTGACGATAATCTGAATGTAATAAGTTTTCCTGATGGCACTGTTTTATTTGAAGTGGTCTTTGATTATAAAGGCGGAGAAACAATTCTTGATCTGGATTCATCACGATGCTATCTGGTAGATGCCAATTTTACATACCTACCTGTTGCACAAGTAATCGATGGCATTATTACCCCTGCTGCCGGCTCTGACCAGTCGGTATGGACAGGAGAGGGTGACTGGAATACTTCAGCTAACTGGAGTAACGGTGTGCCTGGAATTAATACTATAGCAGTGATTGAATCAGGAAATACAGAAATTAACTCAGGCGCCAACTGCAAATCGCTGACGGTTAATGCAAACGCTTCAATTCATGTAATGCCCGGTTTTTCGCTTACCGTATCAGAAGGGATTGCCAACAATGGAGGATTCTTCATCGAATCGGAAGCTTCCGCTACTGGCTCTGTAATTTCAAATGGTACTGTTACCGGCTCCGGAAACTTTACAACCGAACAGTTTGTGGATTTCAGCAATAACCGTTCTCATCTGGTTTGTTCTCCTTTGAGTTCAACAACAGGTGCTGTCTTCAGTGGACTGACCCCTGAAAAGTATACAGAACCATTGGCTGCATTTGAAGGCCTGGGTGATGGTGATGTTATCTCCAATGCTAATGGCGTACGGGTTACTGCTGATGTAGCTTCAACCCTGACATTCAACGGCGCTTTTAATTCTGCCGGAGTCTCACTTTCCAACCTTTCCTATTCTGCTGCTGCCAACACAGAGCATAAAGGGCTGAATCTGATCGGAAATCCTTTTCCAAGTGCCCTTGTTGCTGATCTGAGCACATGGGAAAAATCAGGAGTTGGTAACGGGGTATATGTTTGGGATGGTTACAAGTTCAAATGCTGGAATGGTATCACCGGTAATCTCACTGACGGCATAATTCCTGCGATGCAGGGGTTCTTTATCAGAACGGACAACGAAGGTGCAAGCCTGGATGTTTCTGCTGCATCACGTATTCACAGCAATTTGCCTTATTACAAAAACAGCATGGATAATCTGTTGAATCATCTGGTTCTCAGGTTTGAGAAGAAAGATGATCCGGATCATTTTGATGAAGCATTCATTCACATAAAAGAAGGTTCCGTCATCAATTATTCATCAGAGTCAGATGTGGTTAAATTATCGGGAAACGCTGAGTTTCCGCAGATATATACACTTTCAGCTGATAATACCTCACTTGCTGTCAATACGCAGCCTGATTTTGAAACCAGCATTCCGGTTGCATTTAAAGTGAACGGAGCGGGCAAATATCAATTTTCAGTATCCGGCATTGAATCTCTTGATTCCGAAACACCTTTATACCTGGAAGATAAACTTGATGCTTCCACAGTCTGGAATCTGAGATATACACCGGTTATTGAATTGAATTTAGCAGATGGTGCTTCAACCGGTAACCGCTATGTATTGAATTTCAATGTTATTGGCATCAACGAACTGGATAAAGACTATTTCAGGGTTTATTTGAATAATGGGTCAATCCACATTGAAGCTGAGCAACAAAAAAGAATTGAGCAGGTTGAACTGGTCTCTGTTACCGGTCAATTGCTTGGTTTGTACGAAAACCTGACCACACCATCAGCAATCAGGCTTGAAAAGTGTTCCGGGGGGATCGCGATTCTAAGAATAAGAACAGCTGAAGGAATCTATATTAAAAAATTACTTATCCCGAAATAAACTCAAGGTTCTCCGGGAAGAACCCATTTAACATACTTGGATTTCTCATACTTTGCTTTGCCGGTTAATCCTTTTCTGAGATTGGTTACAATCTATTATGCTTTCAAACAGAGCAGATTTAAATTTTTTAACAACTAAACAAGTTTTTTATGAAGCAATCAATTCTACTGACTTTTTTCCTGGTATTTGTTGGCCTTTACGCCTTCACACAGGATATTACAGTTGAGATTCCGACCCTGACCGCTCCTGCAATCGGGCAAACAATTGATGTTCCGGTTATTATTTCCGGTGCAGATGAAAGCGGTATTCCTGTCAGTGCATGTGATTTGAACATCTCCTATGCTACTTCTGTTCTTACTTATGTCGGCCTGGTTAATTTTTCACCATTGGCCGTTTCGTCTGAATGGGTTTTTAATGGAGTGAATGGCACCGTTTATGCCAATTGGGCCGAACCTACCTATACCACAGCAGTGGCTTTCCCTGACGGAACTACGCTGTTTTATATAAGGTTTACCTATAATGGAGGAAGCAGTCCACTCTCATTTGTTAAGAATGAATTCTATAATGCACAGTATTTTCTTGCTTCAACGATTACAGTCGACGGAGCGGTCAATGCCGGTGCTACTGATAAAACACTCAACCTAACCGGAGTTATGCTCGAAAGTCTTTATGCCGGAGGAGGCTTATTAAATCAGGCTTTCAATGATCTTGGCCCCCAGTTCGATCCGGGTGTTGCCGATATGATTACCGTTGAACTGCACGATGCCACCAACTATTCCGTTGTTGAGCACAGCGCACCTGTTGAACTGAGCACAACCGGTACAGCTACTGTTACCGGTATTCCTGCCGCATTGAGCGGAGATTACCGTATCACTGTTAAACATCGTAACTCCGTGGAAACAACAACAGCCAACGCAGTTTCTTTCGCCGGAACAACCATTACCCAGAGTTTTGGTGATCCTGCTGAAATATACGGCGGCAATCTGTTGCTGATGATCGACATGGGTTATGCCATCTTTGGCGGTGATATTACCCAGGATGGCGCCGTTGACGGTGGTGACGTTACCCCGTTCGACAACGACCAATTTAATTTCGGAGCCGGTTATGTTGACACCGATGTTGACGGAAACGGAAGTGTTGACAGTGGTGATGGTACCATTATCGACAACAACCAGTTCAACTTTGTCGGAGCTGCACTCCCTTAATCTTCACAAACAGGAATCTCTCCCTCACGGAAGAGGTTTATGTAATATAAATATATTTTAATGCAACCCCAAAATCGAAAATCAATAATTATTAATTACTAATTCAATAACCCAAAAACAACAATTATGAGAAAACTACTCAACAAAATGCTCAGGATGGTGCCTCTGCTGGCATTGGTCCTGTCCTTCGCACAAACCAACGCGCAGCGGCCTTACGCCCCTTCCGCAGAGGA
>JAZDHI010000026.1:0-18481 GCA_043806115.1 Bacteroidota bacterium | reverse complement strand
TCATAAGTGCATGGCTTTCAATGTAAAAATAACTAAAACCGTGCACTTTAATATGCTATTCAGCACATAGTTATCAACATAACGATGTGAATATCAGATAATAAGAAGTATTTATTTATAAAATCAGCAGACCCTAAATACGTATCCGGGTAAAATTAATTCTCAGTAAAAAAAAGAAGAGGGATGAAACATCCCTCTTCCTGAAATAAATCTAAGTCAAGACTATTCGCCAGTAGCGAAACTCTGAATTTCTTCAAGGGTAAGTACACGGCTGAACATATGGAGTTCATCGAGCAAACTCAGGTCGGAGAAATGATTCCATTCTGTGAAGCGGGGTACTCCTGACATGATGGTAAGGATATCGCATCCTGTCCAGTCGACCGGAGCAGTAAGTTCTGACTCACGTGCAAGTTCTCCGTTGATATAAATGGAACTCATGGTTTCAGAAATCGTGAAGGCAAAATGGAACCATTCACCGGTTGAAGGATCAACCTGGCCTCCGTCGTTCCAGCATTCTCCGGTTGCGTAACCGACATTGTCTTTTATAGTCTGGGATGTGGCAGAGCCTTCACGGAAGAATCGGAATCCGCTGGTGCGCAGGTTCTGAACTGTTGGGTAACCAGCATTTTCCAGGTCCTCGGGTGACAAGGTGAGAATACCAGCACGGTCTGGTGTTGTATTGATTTTCATCCAGAATGCCGCACTGAATTCGTGGGTCGTGATTAATGTAGCTGCCGGGAAAGTAAGGTAGGCGTCTGTTGCTCCCTGGTAAGCCTGTCCTAGTTTGCCATCTGCATACGCCGGAGTGCCGGTTACTGTGGGTTCGATCCCGGAGATCGCATCAGTGAAAGCACCTTCAAACGAAATATACAATACCTCTCCTTCAAGTGGGACATAGGTTGTAGCTGTATATTTCTTAAAATTCACGCTGGTGCTTGTACTTTTATCGGTTTTATCTGTTACGGAAGCCGTAAGGGTATGATCACCATCTGAGAGATTTTCATAAGTAACATTTAACACAGCCCTTCTGTAATCTTTAAAAGAATTGTAGCTGGCAATCTGGGTTCCGTCGAGCTGAACAACAACGCTGCCCAGTTCGATATCATCACTTGCTGTAATGTTAAATGTAACTGTAGTCTGTCCCTCCGGAACACGCATGATTGCCCCTTCGGTCGGGTTGGTGACCGTAATTACCGGAACTTCAGTGTCCGGACCTGGTGAAACCGAACTGATCGGGTCGAGTCCTTTTTCACATGAGATGGTGAAGGCCATCATCAGCGAATAAACGAATATATAGCTGAGTTTTTTCATTTTCTTGATTTGTTAATGTTTGTTGTAACAATTATTGTTTGAGAATGGGTAACTGGTCAACCTGATACTGCGGATAAGGCAGAAAGGCTTTATCATCAGAGAACATTCTTCCGTCGTAATTCAGTTCACTGGTTCTGTCAAGTCTTATCATGTCGTAAAATCTGGTACCCCATTCCATGCCATGTTCTGCGAATTTTTCATCCATGACCTGATCGAGGGTAACACCAGAAAGCGTTGGCAGTCCGGCTCTTTCTCTCACCAGGTTCAAAGCAGCATCCGCACTGCCGGCCGATCCAGAAGCCCCCTGTGTCAGAGCCTCAGCGTACATAAGCAGAATTTCAGCGTACCTGATGCAGGTGAAGTTTTTATTGGTTCCATAATAGATGCGGCCAGTCGTAAGCTGGTTCGAAGGCAGATAATGTTTGCCACTGGCAAACATCGCCCTAGCGTAATCTTTAATAGTGTCCCCAGAGCGTGTAATGTTCGAAATCCATGCAGGTAATGTCGAGTAATTGGCATCTTTCTTCAATTCGGTGATTCCGCGGTCTGTGAAAAGTACTGAGGTTTCAAGCCGAATGGTTTCATTCCGGTCCAGCATGAATTTGATGTATTTTAAACTTGGCTCAAAGAAGCCCCATCCTCCTTCGGCTTTAGCTACAGCAGGTCCCCATCCCTGAGGGCCGAAGAACGCGAAGAGGTATGAAAAGTCTTCGCCGGATCCTTGTCCCAGATCGGAATATTGCATTTCCCAGATATTCTCATTGTTCAGTTTACCCGGGATTTTGAAGAGTTCATAATAATCCGTCTCAAGCTGGAATTTTCCCGAATTAATTATTTCACCGGTAGCATCTGCAACTTCCTGGTACTTTTTCAGTTCAAGGTTGGCAAGCGCTTTCATCGCCAGCGCAGTATAACGGGTCACGCCTCCGGGGATGTCGGTACGTTCATTTGGTCTTACGGCAACCAGGTGAGGTATAGCCTCATCCATTCTGTCAGAAATAAACTGCATTACCTCATCCTTGGTGGATAACGGTGTGACAAAAAGGCTTGTCGGACTTGAAGAGGTCGGAATCAGCAATGATCCCCAGACCCGGCTGAGCTGAAACAGCCACCATGACTGTAAAACCCTGGCTTCTGCAATGTATTGATCGGCAAGATCAGCATTTGCGCCATTTTCCTTGTAAAGCGTAATCTGTTCCATGGCCGATGCGGCAGAGAACATATTTGTATAATAATTCTGCCATAGAGAGTTATACATCCAGTAATCCTTATTGTAGCTGTACTCATCTGTTGCTGCAAAATCCTGCTGATCACCAAGACCTCCTGCATTAACGTCATCGCCACGTACTGAGATCAGCGGGTAGTTATCCCATTCCGTGTTATTGAATTCAGTGTAAGTTCCCAGGATGGGCAGTATCATATTACTGCTTTGGGTATAATCGGTTTCTTCGGTGAAACTCTTGTCTTCAGGGCCTTCGTCCAGGTATTTGGAGCATCCGCTTATTCCCAAAAGTCCGGCAACCGAAAGGGCCATCACTATGTAATATTTGTTTCTTTTCATTTTTTTCTGGTTTTATTAATTAGAACCTGACATTGATGCTTACAGTATAAGTTGCCGGAACAGGATAGGTTTGAGAGTCTATTCCATTGGCAACTTCAGGGGTAAAGCCGTTATAGCTGAACAGGGTAAGCGGGCGGTCAGCGGTAAAAGCAATTCTTGTTACCGGGAAATGTCTACCCAGCCATTTGCTGTTTTTAATGGTATAGCCCAACTGTAAATTCTGGATCCTGAAAAATGAGCCGTCTTCTACAAAATAGTCACTCATTTTCTGATTCCATCCCCTTCTTAACCCGGATGAAGATGGGTAAATATCGGAGGTTCCTTCACCATGCCAGCGGTTGGTTGCCAGGTCGGCATCCATATTACCGTCAGCGGTCCAAATGATCTCACCACGTTTGCGGTTCAGGATCTTGTTCCCTGATTGTCCGTAGAAGCTTGCAGAAAAATCAAAATTCATATAATTGGCGCTAAGATTAAAACCATACATAAAATTTGGGAAATAGGAACCAAGGATAACGCGGTCATCGTCATCAATTTTTCCATCACCGTTCTGATCTTTATATCTGAAATCACCAGGAACCAGTTTTGTGCCGGGATTCTCCAGATTATATGCAACAGCAGCCGGATCGGCATCAATTTCGGCCTGGTTCTGATAAACACCCTCAACTTCGCGACCATAAAATGCCATCAGGGGTTCTCCAACGTATGTCCTCTGGCGGAATTCTGCAGAGCCTCCGTCAATATATTCCTGTCCGTAAAGGTCTATGGTTTCATTTTTAAGGGTAGAGATATTGCCGCCGATGACATAGTTAAATTTATCATTAAGCCTGTCGGACCAGTTAAGTGCAATTTCGATTCCAGAGTTTCTGATGGTGCCAACCGGCCTTAAGACGCTTTCACCAGTGCCAGGAATACTAACGGGGATTGCGGCATTTTTTGTATCACGGATATAATAATCAAAATCAGCAGAAAGCCTGTCTTTCAGCAACATGGTGGTAATACCGGCATTGGTTTCCTCGGTAAGCTCCCATTTAAGATAATTATATGTATTTTTAACGACTATGCCGGAATAAACAATTCCACCCATGGTTGTTGTAACAACTTCTGAAGTGATCGCTCCATCACTGGCCTGGATCTTATCGTTGCCAAGTTGTCCCCAGCTGGCTCGAAGTTTCAGGTAAGGTATATTTTCATTGCCTTTCAGGAATGCTTCTTCTGATATGACCCATCCTGCACCAACTGTCGGGAAATATCCCCATTTTTCCTGGTATTTATTGCTTCCGTCAGCCCGGACTGTAGCATAAAGAAGGTACCTGTCATTAAAATTATAGGCAAGCCTGCTGAAGTACGACATACCATATTGGCGGCTGCCTTCGTCACCCACAGATTCCGGAAGTACATTCAGGGATTGATCTATATACCATGATTGTTCCTGATCAGTGGGGAAATTTTTTGCTGTTGCTTTAAGTTTCTGGTAGCCTTCATCTTTAAAAGACGATCCTGCCATTAATGTCAGATGATGATTGTTGATGATTTTGGTAAAGGTGAGTACATTATCCCATATCTGATTGTTATACAGCGAGATGGTACGGGCAATGGTAGGGTCGAGGTTTTTAAAATCGAGGCCAAGATTATATGGTAAATTAATTACCCGCTGATCAATGGCGGCGTAATTGTTATTATAGGTGCTTTTAAAAGTAAGTGTGCTTGGAATCAGGGTAACATCAAGATAAAAGTTGGCAATCATTTTCTTGATTCTCATCCTGTCAATATTAAAATCCATGGTTGGAAAAGGGTTTTGCCCGTTTCTGTATCCAAGATACTGTGCGTTGGCATAATTGGTGGGCGTGGCAGCCGAATTCATTTCGTCATATTTGGGAAGGATAGGCACAGCAAAATAGGCGAGATTCCATGCGCTGGCCTGCTCGCTGAATTTTACCGCATTGCTGTATATTAAATTACCTCCCACTGTAAGCCAGTTGGTCGCTTTCACATCAATTTTGGAACGGAGATTCAGTCGTTCATAACTGTTGTCCATGTCCAGTATACCGTCCTGGGAGAAGTAATTGGTTCCGATTGAATACTTCGCCTTATCGGTACCTCCTGAGAAATCGAGATTGTGGTTCTGAATCTGTGCAACCCTGAGGATTTCGCCGTACCAGTCGGTATTCACATCCGGAATATTCGGATTTACACGACTTCTACCAAAACGCTGCATTGTATTCTCCACAAAGGTAACATCGGCAGCAGAGCCGGATTCAAGGGCCATGTTGGTGAATTGTTCCGCATTGGCCATTTTAACTATATTTTGTGCCGACTGAAATCCCAGGTATCCATTGTAGGTTATTTCAGTTTTCTGATTAAAGGATCCTGATCTGGTTTCGATCAGAATAACACCGTTGGCGGCGCGAACACCATAAATTGCGGCGGCTGAAGCATCTTTCAGGACGGAAATGGAGGCGATATCGGAAGGATTCAGGAAATCGATGTTATCAAAAAACATTCCATCGACGACAAACAGTGGTGCTTCATTATCTCTCCCGGGGAAGGAACCAATTCCACGAACCCTGATGGTGGAAGAATTTCCCGGTCCGCCGTTTGCAACTACCTGCAATCCTGCCACTTTGCCCTGCAAGGCCTGCATGGGCTGGGAAGATGGGGTTCTCATAATATCTTCCGATTTGATGGTGGTAATTGCTGAGGTCAGGTCTTTGACCTTGCTTGTACCATACCCCACTACTACAACTTCGTCAAGCATACTTGCCGAAACTTTTAGTGCTACGTTGACTTCTGTGCGACCCCCTATCGGAACTTCCTGGGTTTCCATTCCTACAAAACTGAAAATTAGAGTTGCTGTGGGAGGAACAGTAAGGCTGTATTTACCATCAAGATCGGTTGAAACGCCTGATGTTGTTCCTTTTACAACTACAGTCACTCCCGGAAGGGTTTCACTGGTCGCTGCGCTGATAACTTTGCCGGAAACCTTCACCTGTTGGGCCATCACCAATGGTATCAGGCCTACAGTGAACAGCAGAATGAGTAAATGTTTGACTTTTTTCATTTGGTTGTTGGTTTGGTTGTTGGTTTTGTTTATGCTTGATTTATTGGTTGTGAATATTATATTGATTCTGTAGTATACCAATTTATTTATGCTGGTTTTCTCATCAGGATTATTTTCCGATAAGTAGTTTTTGTAAACCAGATTCTCTTGAAGGGCCGGTGAGGCTAATTGTATATAAACCGGCCGCAAGGCCTTTCACATCAACAGGAACTGCATTTATTCCCTGCAACCTGGTTTCGTGCTCAAATTCAGAAACCACTCTTCCGGTTATATCGATGACCTGAATGGTAACCAATCCGACAGATTTCATTTTAATAGAAAGGTTAACATATCCATTAACAGCAGGATTCGGGAAAAGATCGAAATCAAAATCTGATTCACTATTATTAACTGAATTTGCATCGTAAGTAAATCCGATAGCATCCATCATGCTGTTGATTTCCGGGTTTGCCATAAAATTATTCCAAAGCAAACCTGAACGATGGTTTTCTATCATTCCGATAATAGGTCCCTGATCGATGGCCAGATAGGAAGTTGCCCACCAATTACGGGATTGATTGAATGCATCATAGAAACCCATGGGCCCCCAGGTTTTCTGTCCGAGTTCGCGATAGAAATACTTCAAAGCCCCCAGTGATTCAGCAGGAGTGTAGGGTATGGATGAAAGGGCTGCCGTGGGGGTAATGGTTCCGTTATCGCGACTACTTGTGGGTTCATGTGCCATATACCCGTCAGGGTCATCACTGGCTGTAAGTCCCCAGCAGTTTTCATTGTACCCTGTATAGTTTTTAGGATTGTCGATGCAATATGCCCTGTTGATCAATGTGTGATTCCTGTTCAGAATGAAATAATTTGTAAAATCATCTTTTTTGCTTCTGGGATCAAAACCCAGAAAGGAATAATGTGCAAAGAAAAGGGGTCCACCATAATCCCATCCTACCTCAAGTTTGTGTCCGTAGAAAGATCCACCATTAATATAATAGGATGTTCCCGCCCATCCATTATTCCAGTAACTTGATGGTATTGAGTGTGTTGGAGAAGCAATTGCAAGCATATAGATGATCGACGCTTCATTCCAGCCCCGGATTTGCATATTTATCTGCCAGCCAAAGTTTGGTGACCAATGCCAGTAAAGCACTCCGGAATTATTTTTCGTGTACCAGTCCCATTCAACACTTTCCCAAAGGTTTGTAATTCTGCTGGCAATTTCCTGTTCATCGGGTGTCGATAAATTGAAATACTGACGAGCGGTTAGTAATCCTTCAACCAGAAAACCTGTCTCAACAAGATCTCCTCCGTTGTCTTTGGTGCTGAATGGGATAACATCGCCAGTACTTCCGTTAATCCAGTGTGGCCAGGCCCCATGGAACCTGTCAGAATTTTCAAGAAAAGTAAGAATCTTCTTTAACCGGTCAATCCCTTCCTGGCGGGTGATGAAACCTCTTTCGACACCAACAAGCAATGCCATTATTCCGAAACCGGATCCGCCAATGGTAACCACATCTCCTGAATTGTTTCTTTCCCTGATCATTCCTGAAAGCGGATGAGCGTAATCATAAAAATACCTGAAAGTATATTCCTGAACCATATCCAGGAATTCCTCGTCTGAAAAGAAGTGGGTTGTTGCTGATGCAGGGGTTGAAGGCTCTGAAGGTTCGTTGGCTGCATTCAGGGCATATATTCTGTAAACCAAACTGACCTCTGTGCCAAGAGGTTTGACCCAGTCGATGTATCGCAGGGTGTTTTTGTCGGTAACGGAGACCGTTGAGTAGCTTATTCCACCATCGGTTGAACGTTGGACCATGTACCCGTTCAAAAAAGATTCGGGATTGGCATTCCAGGAAACATCAATATGACTGTCATAGCCCTCTGCAACGACACCGGTAGGTTGGGATGCGGGAGGAGAGGTGCCGTCACCAGCGAAAACACGCATATCATCAATAAATAGAGTATGCATAATTCCATCGGTAAGGTTTTGGGCAAAGCCGATGGTTTTAATGTTTGTAAAATCAACAGGATCACCGGCGTCCAGGAAGACTGACATCGGAATTGTAATTTTAAGCCAAACACCGGCCGTAATCGTTGAAGGGCTCCAGGCTGAAAAATCGTGCTTGGTAGTTTTTACATTGTCGACATCTTCCAGAAAAATTTTTGGGAGATCAGAAGAGTTCAGGTCTTCAGCAGAATTGAGCCAGAATAATAGTGTGTCGGTCTGACTTATATCTTTAGCTGTCCAATCCATGCCGGCAGCAATAGCTACCCAATCTCCACCACTGACCGACTTCCATTTTAATCTTAACGAATTGGTGCCCTGCACAGGTGATAAGATGCTTTCAACCGGAAACCTCCTGAGATCACTTCCTTTACGTTCAAGTTCGCTAGGCGGCGTAAGTTCCATCCAGCTATAATCATAAAGATCCGTGGATGGACTATCCTGAAAGTAAAGGTAGGTCTGGGCAAGTAAACCACCCTCCCATGCCAGGCCGAGTGTCAGGAATATAATAATGATCAGTTTCCGGTTGATAAGCATTTTATTTAATTTTAGAAAGTATTGGTTTAAAAAGTTGATATACCTGACTATCTTCTTATCTGACTGCCCTTGACAGCATAGAAGAATATGTAGAGGTAACATAAGGCAGGGACGATGAAGGCCCAGGTATAACCAAAATTGTCGGCAACACTGCCCATGATGGGAGGAATGATTGCACCGCCAAAGATCAATGTGTTTATGATACCGGAAGCTGTACTTAACTCTCCTGAATCCAGGTCCTTAACGGCCAGGGTGAAAATATTCGGGAACATGATCGAATTAAACAGACCGATAGATATAACTGTCCAAAGGGCAACCTGGCCTGTACCAAAACTTGTTACCAAATCCAATACTGCTGCTACCAGTGCAAAAACAGCGAGGGTACGTGCTGCTTTTCCGGTTCCGATCTGCATGATAAGGAAATTAATCACCGCTATACCCAGGAATATTCCACCAATGCTCCAGTTCCAGTCAGTTACAAACGACCCGGAAACAAGCGCAAGCAACAGGACTGGCAGGGCATAGGTTATTTTCTTTGACATACTGATACCCGAAAACATGAAAGAGCCAAAAAACCGGCCAACCATAGCACCACCCCAGTAGATTGCTGCATATTTTGATGCAAGTTCCGAATCCATTCCATCATTTGTTGATTTCAGGTAGCTGATTATAAGGCTACCGTTACCTACTTCAGCTCCAACATAGAAAAAGATTGCCAGAGCTCCCAAAAGCATATGAGGATATTTCCAGACACTTTTCTTTTCGGTTGACGTTTGTTCAATTTCCGGAAGTTTAATCGACATAATTAATAGTGCAATAATTACTATGAGAACACTCATAATAATGAAGGGTATTTGAACAGTTTCTGCTTTTCCAGCCTGGTCAAGCATTTCGGAAGTTCCTGTAAAAATGAATACCGCTATGATCCAGGGAGCAACCATAGTAGCAATGGAATTGAGTGCCTGTGTAAGATTCAGACGACTGGATGCTGATTCTTCAGGACCTAATGCAGTTACATATGGATTGGCGGCTGTCTGTAAAAATACCACACCGGCTGCAAGTATAAATGTTGAAACAAGAAACAACGGGAAAGAAGGAATGCTCGAAGAAGGGAAAAACAGAAATCCACCTGCTGCCATCAATAATAAGCCGATAACCAATGCCCTCTTGTACCCGATTTTTTTAATATATAGTCCAATCGGAATAGATATCAAAGCATAAGTAATGAAGAAGGCGAAGTTTAACATCTGGGCTTCGAACTCGCTGAGTGCAAAGATATCTTTGACTTTAGCGCTCAAAGTAATAATAAATGTTGTGGCGAAACCGAAAATAAAGAAAATGGAGCCGATTACAGACATCCCGACTTTGAAACTGTTGTCCTGTTTATTCATTTGGTCTTGTTTTTGGTTAATTGCTGTTGTCTTTACAATTATTCATTAGCTTTATTGATATTCTATGTTTTTTAATGAAAGCAAATTTCTTTGTCATTAAAAGAGTAAGACCATTCCACATTAAGTAAGAATCAGCCTTGCTGTAATTGAAAATTAATCCCCATTCAATCAGAGTATAGTAACAGGCATGGCTGAAACCTGAATTCCTGACATCTTGGTGTACCAGTAACACTATGTTTGTGTAAATGCTACACTAAGTGAAGTGTAAAAATAGATCAAGTTTACGTTATATGCAAGTCTGAGATAAAAAATGTGATATTTTGTTTTATTAAAGCCAAGATTGATAAAAAGATGATGATAAGGAGTTATACCGGACATTGAGATGTAATATCCAAATATCAAGTAATTCAGGGCAAATGGTTTCTGATTCAATATGAAATTTTAATTCCGGCCAGATTTTTGGATACAAAAAAAGAACCAGTGTTAAAACGGTTCTTTTTTCATTCGGTTATTTTGAGATATTTCAAATACCTTACTCTGAGGGGACGGATATTTTCCTGAGGTAGATTATGGTTGATTTATCGAAAACCCTGCCAACAGGGTAATTAAGAAAATTCTTATCCCAGTAAGGAGTCTTGCTGTAGAACCAGTTCAGTATTTTTTCCGGATCCGTGCTGAAATTCTTATCACTACTCATTTTAGTTTCAAATTCCTTTTTAAGTTCAGGGTCTTTCGCCAGCATTTCCCGGGCCATTGATTCCATAACATAGGATTCGCTGTATTCTTTCTGCTCGAATATCTGATTAAAGAAACCCCACTCTACAAACGACCCCGGGGAAGCCGGTTCAAGCGCGGCAGCAATCACCTTCGCAGTTCTTTGGTCCATTGAAACAACAAAAGAACCTTTCATAAATTTCCGGCTTTCTTCTATCTCATCGTAAGCAGTTGTAACCATCTGTCGGCCTTCGAAGGACGTTTTCCTGAAATCAAAATCGTGGAATTTGTAAGAATTGACCAAAACGTCTGTTGCTTCTGTCAGACGGCTGATTTTAACGCCGTGCAGCTTGAGCCGCTCTACAATCAAAACCCATTCGGCAGGAATTATATATGCCGCTGGCAGCATCGTTTCAACTGCGGCGTAAGTTTTGTTAAATAACGGTAGTGTGATTGTGACTGGTTTCTCATTGTCATAAATAAACCAATCACCACCGGTAAGGTCACTTTTAATTGTTTTGTAATCAAATCCTTCAAACTGAACCATGGTACTATCTTTTGTACTGGATTTAATCAGGACTGGATATTTCTGAGACCTGAACCCCGGAGCAGCCGTTGAAACATCGGCCATATTAATCAGAGTTTTTAAAGTTGCGGCCTGATGGTTAAGGATAGACAGGGTGTGTTCTATCATTTTACGGGTTGCTTCTACCCTTGTTTTATAATCTTTAAGCATATGCGTTTCGATGAGCAAAGCAGGGCGGTTTTGAAAAGCCGCGTATCCCTGCGATAACATAGGAGGGGAAGCTCCTGTGCGGAGGCCACTCCTTGGATCGTGCCATTTGCGGAACATCACATAAGGAAAAATCAGGAATCCGGATTCCTTCATCTTATTGCTGAGCCTTGGTTCATAAATGTTGTTGAGCCAACGGGTGAGGCCGGAATCGAGCGTGCCAAAGGTCTCTATTCCGTAAGTGACTGCATACTGATAATCGGCACCATCGGTGGTATGCGTGTCGATGAGGAAGTCGGGAAGCCAGGTGTTGTACATTTTCAGCCAATGCTGTATTTCAGGACTGTCTGCTTTCAGGTAATCACGATTCAGGTTGAGGTTTTGCGAATTGGTGCGCCAACCCATTTCATCCGGACCGTTCTGGTTAATCCGGTTATATGGGCCGAACCTTTCATGGCCGTCAACATTGAATATCGGGATGAAAAGAATGCTCACATTTTCAAGAAGGTCTTTTTGCTTTTTGTCGATAAGCAAATCGCGCAGCAGAATCAGCATTGCATCTTTCCCATCAGGTTCACCAGGGTGAATGCAAGCCTGAACCAAAGCGATGATCCTTCCCTTTGCCCTGATTGACTGAGGATCGGTTAATCCATCACGATCGATAATCATCATCGGAATTTCTCTTCCCTGGGGGCTTAAGCCAATATTTTTTATCGAAGTAATGGGAGAAGCCTCACTTAGTTTATAACAGAAAGCAATAGTTTGATCGTAATCAGGTGTTTTCAAACCAGCAGAGGATTCAAAATAGGTTTTCCAGTCCTGGGCTTGCATTGAACAAGTGATTAATAAAAAGAAAGATAAAATCAGGGTTCGCATAGGTGTGTGATTGAAGATCAAAATGTACGGCAAAAATAACAAAAGCCTGTTACCCAACTTGTAAGCAATTCACAAAATAGCATTTTCATGGCATTGGTGAATTGCTACAATTTCCAAATCGGCGTTTACCTAAGTAAAGCGCATTTTCACTACGCTCAAATCGGTCAACTTTGGTATAAGTTAAATTTTATAAAATTATAAAAGCTCTCACAGGTAAACCTGCGTTTTTGTGTCGTAATTAAACTACTTACTGAATAAATTGTTTGAGTTACAATTGCCAAAAGAAAATACCTTTGCCGACTTATTTCTAAATCCAACTATGAAAATCTCAACATTTCAACTTTTTCTATCAGGTTTTCTTTTGTTCAGCTTAATCACTTCAGATATTAAAGCCCAAGGAGGGCAAGGCAAAGGTGCTGCACCGTCTGATCGTCCTGCTATTGGAATAATTAAAGGAAAGCTGGTTGATGAATCGACAGGTTATGCCATTGAATATGGCAGTATTGCAGTATTGAGCCAACGTGATTCTTCCATTGCAGGTGGTACCATCAGTGATCCAAAGGGGAATTTCAGGATTGACCAGGTAAAAACAGGCCGGTATTTGATTAAAATCCAATTTATCGGTTATGCAACAAGGGTTATTAAAGACATAATGATCAGGCCCGATTCCCCTGAAATTAATCTTGGCACTTTGAAGCTGCACAGCAACTCAACCAACATTGAAGGTGTTGAAGTGACAGCAGAAAGGGAGATGATTAGTAATAATCTGGATAAGAAAATTATTCAGGTTGATAAAACGATTGCATCAATAGGTGGGACAGCCGCAGATGTGATGCAGAACATTCCGTCGGTTACGGTAGATGTTGAAGGAAATGTGAGCCTGAGGGGAAGCAGCAACGTTATTGTTTTGATTGATGGTAAGCCCTCGGGCATTGTCGATATCAGCAGCGGGGAATTGCTTCAGCAGATACCGGCCAGTTCTATTGAATCGGTTGAGGTTATCACCAACCCTTCGGTCAGGTATGATCCTGAAGGCACATCGGGCATATTGAACATAGTTTTAAAAAAGAAAAGCCTGCAGGGGTTTAATGGCATGGTGAGTGCAACTGCGGGAACCGGCGATCGATACAACGGGTCGGTAAATCTTAATTTCAGGCAAAACCGGATTAATATTTTTGCCGGATACGACGCCCGGATTGGTACATTCAATTCCACCGGTGAAACCAGGCGCATTTCAACTTATGAAGGACAGCAATCCGAGCTTTTGCAGGATCAGGCTATGGGGAATAAACGCAATTCACAAAGTTTAAATACCGGCCTTGACTTCAACATCGACAATTACAATTCGCTAACCTTTTCAATGCAATACAGACAAATGGTTTTTGGAAGCGATGGAGATATTTTATCGAGATCGTTCAATCCTGCCGACAGCCTTATCCGGTCGTTCAACAGACACAGCAACTCTGAACGCAAGATTGAATCCTTTACCTATAATACATCCTATAAAAGAACCTTTGATATAAAAGGCAGGGAGCTAACCATCGATTTGATGGTCAATGATAATAAAATGGGGGGGAGCCAGGATATAGAACAGGCGGAATTGACGGCTGATTCGCTTCTTCCGACACTTCAATTTTCAGGTTCTAATAATACAAACAGAATGTATATGATTCAGGCCAACTATACAACTCCGGTCGGCAAAGCCGGGAGAGTGGAAACCGGATTTAAAAGTACTGTCAAAGACCTTGGGATGGAGAATTACCTGAACGATTATGATTATGAACTTGATAAATGGATTCGAAATCCATTAGCAAATAACTATTTCGATTATTTTGAACAGATACATGCTGTTTATGGCATTTATTCGTCTTCATTTAAAAAACTGAAATACCAGGCAGGGCTGAGGGTTGAACAATTAATTTCGAACTCAGAATTAAAGCTTAATTCTGAAAAATTCGACAGAAGCTACCCGAGCCTATATCCCTCGGTTCATTTGCTATATGAGCAAAGTACAAAACACCAGTTTCAGTTAAGCTACAGCCGTCGTGTTTCACGTCCATCGCACAGGCAGTTGAATCCTTTTGTTGATTATTCCGATTCATTAAACATAAGATACGGCAACCCGAAACTTGACCCTGAGTTTATCAGTTCTTATGAATTGGGTTGGTTATATTTTCGGGGAAAAAGTTCAATGAATGCAACGGCATTTTATCGCCACACCTATGGCGTAATAGAACGGATAGTGCAGCTTCAGGAAAATGGGTTTACATCCGGTACTTATGAGAATCTGACCAGCGCAGCAAATTTTGGGCTTGAACTTGTTGCCAACCGCGAAATGAATTCCTGGTTTAAAGCCAATGCCAATGTTTCGTTGTTCAGGGCGATTCTCGAAGGCAATGAAACTGTTGGCATTGAGAGGGTAGAAGGGAATATGTGGACGGCAAAGGCAAATTTCACCTTCACCCCGATAAAGAATGCTTCTATCATGCTTTCAGGCAATTATCGTTCACCAGAAATTGAGGCACAGGATCGTGAAGAGGCTGTTTATTTTGCCGACGTGGCTTTAAAGTACGATTTTATGAAAGGGAAAGCCTCTTTAAGCCTGAGGGTGAGTGATGTGTTTGATAGCCGGAAGTTTGATTCTGAGACAATCGGTATTGGTTTCTTAACCACGAGCAAGCGGAAGATGGAAACCAGGGTTGGCTATCTTGGGTTTACATACCGCATCAACAATTACAATCGTCAGAAAGAGAAAAGCCGGAACGGGCAGGATGAATCGGAAATGGAGGAATTTTAGTCTTTTCGCATTGCCTTGTAAACGCAAAACGGGATTTCCAAATGCAGTCCATTCGACTTTGAGGCAATCTGGTTAAGCTTCCTTTCGAGAAGCACATTAATAAGAACTCTGTTATCTTCGGGTATCAAAGAAAGCCATGAATGGAGAAAATGCAGCCTGATCAGATGGTGGTTTAGGAAGGCAGTACCATCAGAAAACTTAAGCCGGAATGAAAATACATCTGCCGATATCATATTAAACCCGACTTCTTCAGTTTGCCTGCTCATTTCTTCAGGTGATTTCCTTTTCTGATCGATGTGTTTATCCACATCGTCCCTTAAATTACCAAAACCTGTGTCCTGCAAAAGGCTTTTAAAAATCTCATAGAATGTTGACATTGTTCCCGGGAGGTTGGCCGTAAAAATCATCGTGGCACCTTTTTTTGAAATTCGGTAACATTCACTCAGAGCATCTTTCGGAGACAAAACATTATTTAACCCATTGTTTGAAGTAATCATTGTTATACTTTCATTTTCAATGGGTATTTTTTCGGCAGATGCAAGAATCAGATCAACATTGCCGATCTGATAAAACCCAACTTTAGATCGGATTCTGTCAAGGCCCTCAGCCCACACATCAATCCCGGTAAAGTGGCTCTTGTCGCCAAAGCGCTGGGCTAATTCCAGCAAAGGAAAACCTGAACCGCATCCGATATCAAGGGCTTCGACGGGTTTTGAATAACAAACCGCTTCAAGCAGTTTTAATCCGAAAGGAGCTGACCAAAGTGGTAATTCATCGTAGTTTGCTGCCAGTGCAATGTCATTAAACCCGGCAGGAGAAAAGATCGTTTTCATTTATCACCAAATGAAATCCCCATTTTCCGGGCTTTTTCGATCAAAGGATAATCTGCCGGAACTACCTTGAGTTTATTACCGGATTCACTAAGTGGCAGAGAGGTGATTTTCCCGTTTCGTGAAGCGACCATAAGTCCGAATTTGTTTGAAGCGATCAGTTCAACGGCGTGTGCTCCATATCTGGTTGCAAGGATGCGATCCATTGGAGAGGGGCTACCACCCCGTTGAATATATCCAAGAATGGTTTCACGGGTTTCCAGGCCTGTATATTTTTGGATTGACTGTGAGATATGATGGGCTGCAGAAATGCCTTTTGGCTTAGATATACCTTCTGCGACAACAACAATGGAATATGGTTTCTTATTTTTTGCTCTTTTGAGCAGGTATTGGGCAACAATTTCCTCTTTGTAGGGAATTTCAGGAATAAGAATGACATCACCACCTCCTGCTATGCCGGAATACAGTGATAGCCATCCTGCGTGATGACCCATTAACTCAATCACCATTATTCTTTTATGTGAGTTAGCTGTTGTATGCAAACGGTCTATTGCATCGGTTGCAATCCAGACGGCTGAATCAAAGCCAAAAGTAACATCGGTTCCCCAAACATCATTATCTATGGTTTTAGGAAGGCCTATCACATTCAATCCTTCCTCAGCTAAAAGAGCGGCTGTTCTCATTGTACCATTGCCTCCAATGCAAACCAGACCATCAAGTTCCATTTCCTGATAATGTTTTTTTATCAGTTTAGGTTTATCTGGCTTTCCTTCACCTGAATTATCTTTTTTATAGGGTTTCTCCCGGGAAGTACCTAGGATGGTACCCCCAAAAGTCAGAATTCCTGAAAGCTGGCTTTCTTCAAGTCTTGAATAGTCTTTTTCAATCAATCCGAGAAATCCGGAAGAAATGCCATAAATCTGCATCCCATATTCAGCAATGGCTGTTTTTCCAACACCTCTAATAGCAGCATTGATACCCGGGCAATCTCCTCCTGCGGTGAGAATGCCTATTTTCCGGGGTGATTTTTTAGATTTAGCCATGAATATAAATTAATGACATGTCATGTTTAGATCGTGAAAAGTAATGTAGTTTGCGCTAAATTGGATTTTCCTGCAGCCTGTTTTTTCAAAATTTTATCAACAAATAAATTTATTTCTGGAAAGTTGATTACGAATTATTTTTGACAAGACTGTTTATGTTTCATTTTAAAATTCTATTTACCATATACCGAATCATGGTTATGGCTTAATACCCTATAACTTGGACACTTTATTGAAAATGGTTTAGTACATATTCCACTTCATTGTCATCCTTGTTTGGCAAAGTTACCTCATATTCCGGATTAGTCAAGGGTAAAACGAGCGATGATAAAAGGGTATCATCGCCCTTGACTAACCCTCCATATTTCGGTTCTGGAGGCCTAACAGGATAACAATGAAAATTGCTGTTCCAATATTGTAACGGGCTCTTGCGGCCCAGTGAATGTCTACGACGCTTGACATTATGATGATCGAAGTAGCGTTCAAAGACATCCATTGCATGGTAAAGATTCCCGAACTCATAAGACTGGATTACCTCCCGCTCAACACATGAGAACAAGCTCTCCACGTATGAGTTTTCTTCTGGTGTAGCTACATGGGTGAACTCATGGGTTATTGCCTGCCTGGACAGGTATTTCTGCAAACCATGAGCGATAAACTGACTGCCGTTGTCGGTACGCAGGGTTATGCTCCCGGTGGAATATCCCTTAAGTGCCCCATGAAGGCAAAGAATTACATCGGTATGTTTCATAGACCATCGTAGCGACCAACCAAGAACATATCTCGTGGCCACGTCCATGATCGCCAGCAGGTAAGCATTTCTGCGGGAACCATGTATGTAAACATATTTTATGTCCATGCAAATATGATCCAGAGGTTTGGCATTTTCGATTTTACGCCACTTCACCCAAGTACGTTTAAGTCGTCCGGAGGTGATCTTGTCGAGCAGCAGTCCGTTTTCCTTCATAAGCCGATAGACTTTCTTTTCGTTGATCATAAAGCCCAACTGCTGCAACTCCTCTGTGCTCAACTGGTATCCATAGCGAACGAACTCCTGGCTGTAAACTTCCTCGAGCAGGCTGGTGACCACAGCCTGATTAGGGACAACACTGCCATCTGTTTTTGCAGTGCATTCACTTGGCTTGCGCCCTCGCTTCTCATTTGAGGGTTGGTAATACTGGCTACTCCTGGAAATGGTTAACCAACGACATAGATCAACATAACTTGCCCGATGCTTAAACTTCTCAACCATAGCGCGTTTCAGGTTTACAGGAGTTTCATTTTTTTTAAAAGCTCTTCCTTAACTTCTAGCTCCAGGGCCTGTTTGGCAATGATCTTTCGTAACCGTTCGTTTTCCTTCTCTAAGGACTTAACTGCCGGATCCACCCGGTAATACTGATCCGCCAGGCCGTCTATCCCATTACGGTCAAACTTGGTTTTCCAATGGTAATAAAGACTGCGAGAAAGATTGTGCTTGCGCATCGTTATCTCGATGCCATTTTGCTCCGCTTCCCTGAGGATATCGAGCCGCTCTTGCTGGTTAAACTTCCTTTTGTTTCTGCTCATAAAACCCTAAAATTAATGTCCAAATTTGATTTAACAAAATCTGTCCAGTTATTTAGGGTGTTAAGCCA
>JAZDHI010000025.1:0-75757 GCA_043806115.1 Bacteroidota bacterium | reverse complement strand
TTTAACTTTTTTACCTTTTTACAGATAAACCATTCCTATAATATGTTTACTGAAAAGCCCCGGTTGATCATTCAACCGGGGCTTTTTACTTTTGCTTCAGGTTTATATTAATTTATCCCTTTTACATTAAACTTTAAACTTTGAGTTTGTTGCGTTGTGGATGCAGGCATTTGGAGACCTACGCATACAGTGGGGATGTGGTGACAAGCGTCTGGAGATGCGCGCAAACTGCGAAACGAGACCTTTGAGCTTGGATCGTATGAATCGATGGTACGGGTAATTTTTCAGACTAAATTTAAAAACTAATCTTACTTTAGACTTTGGACTTCAGACTTTGAGCTTGCCTCAGTACCCCATCGAAATAAGTATCTCTTTAGGATGAATACTTAACACCGGAATTGGTGAGTGGTGAACCATTTGCTGGGCATAAGGACCTAACCAGAGATTAATGGCTGTTTTTTCCTGTTCCGTCATGATTGAAATCAGATTGGCATCCACCTTTTTGGCATACTCAATGGTTGTGGTGCTCAGATTCTCTGCATCAATTTCTATTATCTGATGCCTTACTCCATTTTCTTTCAGATACTTGGCTGCCTGTTTAGCATAACTTAACACCCTTCCCCTTACATCATCAACAATGGTAGTATAAACGGCCAGAACATGTACTTCTGCATCAAAAGCCTGGGCCAGTTCACAGGTAAACGGAACTTTTTGCCTGGTTTCCATAGTACTGTCCATGGGCATTACAATCTTTTCAAGATTGCGGCTTATCTCAATACCTGTTCGTATTGTAATAATGGGGCAGGGAGCCGATGTAACGATCCGGTTTGCGTTACTTCCCATCCAGAGTTCTTCAAAACCTGATGAACCATGGGTCCCGGCAACAATCAGCCATGCTTCGGATTCCCTTGCCTGGTTTACAACCTCTTTGTAGACTTTTCCTTCACGAATAATATAATCGATTTTTGAATCAGGAAGTTCAGCACCGTATTTGCTGATCAGTTTTGTAAACTGGTGCTCGACTTCTTCAACCAGATCGTCCGACATATCCGAAGACAGGATGGTTTTTGTTGTATAGGGGTTGTTGACCCAGAGCATCAGCAGGTCTGAACCTGAATTTCTGGCTATGCTGACCGCATGCTCAAGGGCGTTAATTGAGCAATCGGAAAAGTCAATTGCTGAGATGATTGTTTTCATGGCTGGCCTGTTTTTGGTGGTATTACAGTATATTTGGTTCAGCTAATATAAAAAAAATATGTGGCTTATAAAAACCCGGAAAAAAAATACATCCGGATTCTTATCCGGTGTGTTCAAAGTCAAAGGAAAATAGGATGTTAAAAGCAAAACAAATCTTTGTTATTATTAAACCAAATGTTTATAACACATTCATTATTAGATATTTGACATTATAAGAATTCTTCTGGAATTCCGGATTCAACAGTAAGTTCAGTTTTTTTCAGGAGGAGGAGAATTAATCTTATCAGCAGTGGCAAAAGCATTCGGATATTCAGCTTGTATTTTTTCTATAAAGCCTTCTGCTTCAAGCCTTGTGCGGAAATCACCCACCCTAACTCTGTAATAGGGTTCTTTAAAAGATAAATAGGCTCTTGAGTCAGTATACTGGTTGTTAAACCGGTTCAGAATTTCTGTAGCCCGTCTCTTTGAGTTGGCTCCTGAGTCAAAAAAGATCTGGACCCGCCAGCCATCAACTGAACTCTGATGCTGGTTCAGGTAAATGTGTTTCTCAACCAGCTGATTGATCCGGGGGTCAGCAACAATTTTTTCACCGGCATTTTGAGCTGTTGTTGTTAACCCGGTCATGAAAAGAAATATGGCTGATACAATTATCTTCATTGGTAATTAACGGGTAGAGATCGCAATTATTTCTTTAGGTTGAATACTCAGGACGGGGACAGGTGAATAATTTACCATTTGCTGTGCAAAAGGGCCAAGAAGGATGTTTGAGGCAGTAGTTTCCTGCTCTGTCATAATAGCAATGAGGTCAGCTTCCACCCTTTCTGCATATTCAATGGCGGCATTGGTAATGTTATCGGCTAACATGCTTTCTGTGCTGTAATGAACGCCGGCTTCATCCAGAAATTTCTGAACCTGCCGGGCAGAATTATCGACTTTCCTTTGAACCGCTTTTATCGTAGTTGTATAAAGTGTCAGCAGGTGTATGTCAGCTTCGAAAGCTTTGGCAATCAGAACTGTGATAGGAACTTTCTGCCTGGTATCGAGGGTGCTGTCTATCGGTAAAATGATGCTGGAAATACCGGCCTGTTTTATTTCAAAATCGTGCCTTACAGTAATAACAGGACAGGGCGCATAGGAAACAATTCTATAGGCATTGCTTCCAATCCAGAATTCCTCATAACCGGTTACACCATGCGTACCGGCAATAATCAGAGAAGCATCGGTTAGCCTGGCCTGAGTTGCGATCTCCTGATAAACTTTTCCTTTACGCAGTTTGTAAGTGAGCTTTCCGGGTTTAAGTTTGCCCTTATTTGCTTTCATGATTTCATCCAGATTTTTATTCGCTTCTTCACGGAATTCATTCCCTTCCGAGGAAAAGGTAAAATCATGATTTGTATGGCTGTCAACCCACACCATAATCACATTGCTTTTTACATGATTGGCAAACGCAATGGCATAATCAAGGGCATGAAGTGATCCCTTCGAAAAATCGATGGCAACAATAATGTCTTTCATGGCGCTTAGGTGTTAACTTAACAGATTGCTAATTTATTAAAAAATTCTATATAAACAGGATATTGGAAATCTTACCGGAATATTCCCTGAAATTCCGGACAGGATCTGCCATATTCCGGTTTAAAAATTGAAATTTATATAATACAGGCCTGCTATTTTTAAAATTTACAGATTTCTTTACCAGCAACTGAACCCTTCGGGGGCTCCTGATTGAATTATTTTTTTCGAACCGGTTGCCCGGACCTGCTTAAAACTTTTCAAATTCAGCTATCCCCGGGTGTAATCCATATTTAATTTCAAATCCGTTACAGAAAAGATTGATTTTTTTCCTGCATTATTTCATCTCATTAATAATTCCTGGATTATCCGATTGAAGGGAAGTTAAAAAACGAACTGTTATTAAGCATATTCCGCGACGGAAGAGAAAAGAAGTTATGTGTTTTCCTTCTGTAATGATCAGCCAGTTCTGAAAGGAAGACCTGTCAGGCAGGGCTCTTATTTCTCCATTAGCCGGCTTTTACCAGTTTCAGGATGGTTCGATTTTATTACCTTTGCGTTCCAACTTCATGCCTATGAACCAGAACCTCGATGCCAGCAGTGAGCACCTGAGCCCGGCCGAAAAAGAGATTGAAAAGGTACTACGCCCTTCCGATTTCACTGATTTTTCGGGCCAGCCCGGCGTCGTAGAAAACCTCAGGGTTTTTGTTCAGGCAGCAAGACTTCGCGGAGAATCCCTCGATCATGTGTTACTGCATGGTCCACCGGGGTTGGGTAAAACCACACTTTCACACATCATTGCCAATGAACTGGGTGTTAATATCCGCATTACTTCCGGACCTGTACTGGATAAACCCGGGGATCTGGCAGGTCTGCTGACCAATCTCGAACCCAACGATGTATTGTTTATTGATGAGATTCACCGCCTGAGCCCTGTTGTGGAGGAATATCTGTATTCAGCCATGGAAGATTACCGGATTGATATCATGATTGAGACCGGTCCCAATGCGCGCAGTGTACAGATTACCCTGAATCCCTTTACCCTGATCGGTGCCACCACCCGGTCAGGATTGCTCACAGCACCGCTGCGTTCAAGGTTTGGAATCAATGCACGCCTGGCCTATTATGATGCGGAAACCCTTGAAAAGATTATCAAGCGTTCTTCAGGCATATTGCGGGTCGACATTACCAACGATGCAGCGGCTGAACTGGCTCGCCGGAGTCGCGGAACACCCCGTATAGCAAACCTTTTGCTCCGGAGGGTCCGTGATTTTGCTCAAATCAAAGGCACCGGCAGCATCGATCTGGCTATTTCACAATATTCACTCGCAGCGCTGAATGTGGATAAAAACGGTCTTGATGAGATGGATAATAAAATACTCTCTACCATCATCGACAAATTTAAAGGCGGTCCTGTGGGGCTGACAACCATTGCCACGGCTGTCGGGGAAGATCCGGGTACCATCGAAGAGGTGTATGAACCCTTTCTGATTATGGAAGGATATCTGATGCGGACACCCCGTGGCCGGGAAGTTACCCCGCTGGCTTATTCACATCTTGGTAAATTGAAACCGGGAAACCAGTCTGAGCTTTTCTGATTGATCTGGTTTAACCGGATTCTCAAGCAGTATTTTGGAAAAACTCCGAACCATTCTGAAATTACAGGGTTTAATAGATCAAATCGGGGATCCGGAAGCCCTTCAATTTATTCAATATCCATATGAACCAACGGGAAAGCCATACCAGGCTTATCAGGCAACAAGCTGTTGAAATGGGCTTTTCTTTTTGCGGTATCAGTAAAGCAAGGCGACTCGATGAGGAAGCCCCGCGGCTGGAGGCCTGGCTGAAGGAAGGCCGGCATGGGAAAATGGCTTATATGGAAAACAATTTCGACAAACGACTCGATCCCAGCCTGCTCGTTGATGGTGCAAAGTCAGTGATTTCCCTGATGTTCAATTATTTCCCCTCAGCAACGGACGGCTATACCTCACCCCTGAAAATTTCGAAATATGCATGGGGTCAGGATTACCATTATGTGATTAAAGAAAAACTCAGGATTTTATCAGAATTACTCGCTGAGGCCGCCGGTGACATCAATTACCGGATATTTGTTGATTCCGCTCCTGTACTTGACCGTGCCTGGGCAGTGAATGCTGGAATCGGCTGGATAGGGAAAAACACCATGCTGATCAGCCGGCGAAACGGGTCATTCTTTTTTCTGGCCGAAATTATCACCGACCTCGAACTGGAATATGATGACCCCTTCGGCGGTAGTTATTGCGGCGATTGTACCCGCTGCATTGATGCCTGTCCGACCGGGGCAATCACCGGACCTCGGCAACTGGATGCTTCAAAGTGCCTTTCATATCTCACCATTGAGTTGAAAGATGCTATTCAGGATGAATTCAGGGGTCAGACCAACAATTGGATTTTTGGGTGCGACATCTGTCAGGATGTCTGCCCATGGAACCGATTCTCCCTTGCCGGCAAAGAGCCATCGTTCAGACCCGATGGAAAATGGACGGAATGGACAAAGGCAGATTGGCAAAACCTGGAGAAACTGACTTTTACAAAAGTGTTCGGCAGATCACCACTCATGCGGGCCGGTTTCACCAAACTAAAAAATAGCATTAGCTTTGTCTGCGATTTAGAAGATCGATCAAATGAACAGGGATAAAATCAACATAGAAGTAAATTCAGAAATCGGTACGCTGGAGGGTGTAATTTTGCACACCCCCGGTAGTGAGGTTGAGAATATGACCCCCAAAACAGTTCAAAAGGCGCTATACAGCGATATCCTGAACCTGAGTGTTGCCGGAAATGAATATAGCCAGTTCAGCGGTGTGTTGGAGAAATTTACAAGGACTTTCCAGGTTCGTGAACTCCTCAGGGATATACTCCATAACGATAAGGTGAAAACCGGTCTGGTCAACCGCATAGCTGACCATGAGAGGGTAGAAGGTATCCGTGAAGACTTACTTGGAATGGACCCGGAAACACTGACCAAAGCCTTTATTGAAGGCGTTGAACTTGACAGGGATAACTTATCAAAATATCTGAGTAAAGAACGTTTCGAACTGGAGCCCCTGCACAATTTTTTCTTTACAAGGGATGCAGCAATTACAATAGGTGAACAGGTTTTTGTCAGTAAGATGGCAAGCCGGGTACGCGACAGGGAATCAATCATCATGGAATCTGTTTTTGATTACCATCCATCCTTCAACACCCAGACAATTGATCCATCGTCCAGCCGTCATATGTGCCGTGATTTCAGTTACGAAGGCGGCGATTTCCTGGTGGCGCGTGGGGACATCATTCTTGTGGGAACCGGTTCACGAACCACCCCCAAAGGGATTGATTTCCTGGTTGATCAGTTTAAAAAAGATTTGAAAACAAAGCATATCATTGTCCAGGAATTACCTTTTGAGCCCGAATCATTCATTCATCTTGATATGGTTTTCACTTTTCTCGACCGTGATTTTTGTATGATTTATGAACCCCTGATTATGCATTCCAGCCGCTTTCTTACCATCCGTATTACGATCGATAACGGAAAAGTTAAGATATACGAAGAGCAGAATATTCCTTCCGCTTTGCGGAAACTTGGCATGGACCTGAAAACCGTTAATTGCGGTGGATCACGCGACATCATTACTCAGGAACGGGAACAATGGCACAGTGGCGCCAATTTCTTTGCTATTGCACCGGGTAAGGTGATGGGCTATGGCCGAAATGTGAATACCCTTGAAGAGATGAACAGGCATGGGTTTGCCATACTGAGGGCAAAGGATATTATCAATGGTAAAGCCGACATTACTGGCCAGGAAAAATGTGTGATTGCCATTGAAGGCGCTGAATTATCCCGGGGTGGCGGCGGATGCCGGTGTATGACGATGCCGGTGAAAAGGGCACCGGTAGAATGGTAATCGCATAAATTGTGGCCAAGCTCAAGGCAAATATCCTTGCAAAATTGAAAGAAACCAATTGCTAACCGTTATGATACATGTATCCAAAATCCTTTCTATGGGAATGATGACCTGCTTACTGTTGCCGGGCAATCTGAATGCCGTTGCCCAAAATAAAGAAGGCGGAAGTTTCCGCGTCGATTTTAACAAATACAAACTTGATAACGGGCTGGAGGTGGTCCTGCACCAGGATCATTCAGATCCGATTGTATCAGTTGCCATTTTATTTCATGTTGGCTCCAGCAGGGAAAAACCGGGAAAAACCGGTTTCGCCCATTTTTTTGAACATATGTTATTTCAGAATTCTGAAAATGTCGGGAAAGGGGAGTTTTTTAAAAAAATTGATGACCTTGGCGGGACATTCAATGGAGGTACCTGGAACGATGGTACCGTCTATTATGAAGTGGTTCCCAAAGATGCTCTTGAGAAGATACTGTGGATGGAAAGTGACCGCATGGGGTTCCTGATCAATACAGTTACTCAGGTTGCCCTTGAACGCGAGAAAGACATCGTTATTAATGAAAAACGTCAGCGGGTTGATAACCAGCCTTACGGCCATACCGGTGATGTCATTGATATGAATTTGTATGGTAAATCCCATCCTTATTCATGGCAGGTGATCGGTTCGATGGACGACATAAGGGCGGCTACACTGGGTGATGTCAGGGATTTCTATCACAAATACTATTCGGTGAACAATGCAACAATGGTTATTGCTGGTGACTTCGATGAAAAGGAAGTACGGGAATTGGTGAAAAAATATTTCAGTGAGTTTAAACCGCGCACCAAACCGGATGCTTTGAAACCGATGCCCTCTGTTTTACTGGAAATAAAAAAGCTTTTACATGAAGATAATTTTGCCAAACTTCCTGAGCTGAATCTTATTTTTCCTTCAGTGGAGACTTATCATCCTGATTCCTATGCACTCGAAGTGTTGGCAGATTTACTGGCAGACGGTAAAAAAGCACCCTTGTATAAAGAGGTCGTCGAAAACAGGAAACTGGCTCCCAAGGTTTCGGTTTACAACAATTCCATGGAACTGGCCGGGAAATTTAACATCATTGTGCGGGCGTTCGAAGGAACAGATCTCGACAGTGTTCAGGAGGCCATCAATGAAGCATTCAGACAATTTGAAGCCAATGGTTTTACCGACCAGGACTTACAAAGGATTAAGAACCTGAGGGAAACTTCATTTTACAACAGCATTTCAAGTTTACTTGGAAAATCTTTCCAGCTGGTGCAGGCCAATGTTTTTGGCGGGGATCCCTCACATATGATGGAAGATGTCCGCCTGTTGAATGCGGTTACCCGGGAGGATATCCTGCGGGTTTACAACACATACATCAAAAAACGCAATTTTCTGGCCACCAGTTTCGTGCCTAAAGGCCGTCCTGAATTGGCCCTCAGCGGTTCTGTTGCAGCTCAGATAATAGAAGAAAAGATCGAAGAAACCGTTTCACAGGCAGAAGCCGTTACTGATACTGAAGATAAATTTGAGAAGACTCCCAGTACTTTTGATCGTTCCATCGAGCCTCCACTGGGTCAGAAACCTTTGTTGAAAACCCCGGATATTTTTACTGCTACACTGCAGAATAAGATGAATGTTTACGGAATCGAAAGCCATGAATTGCCTCTGATTCAGTTCAGCATTCGTTTAAAAGGAGGACAATTGGGTGAAGACCCTGAAAGACCCGGAGTTGCAAGATTATTATCGGATCTTCTGATGGAAGGTACAGCCAAACAAACCCCTGAAGCACTTGAAGAGGCCATTGGTCAACTGGGTGCAAGTATCGACATGAGCGCAGGTAATGAAAGCATGACCATTACGGCCAACTGCCTTACCCGGAATTACAAGGCTGTCCTTGACCTTGTTGAGGAAATTATAACCCAACCTCGCTGGGATGCTGCTGAGTTTGAACGACTGAAACAAGCAGCAATCAGCAACATCAAGCAAAGGAATTCCAACCCCAATGCCATAGCCGGTAATGTTTTCAATAAAATGCTTTATGGTGAAGCCCATGTATTCTCTCAACCAGTGACCGGCACGCTGAAATCAGTTGAAAGCATTACACTTGAGGATCTTAAACAGTATTATAAAAAGAACTTTTCTCCGACCGTTGCCAGTTTCCATATTGCCGGAGATATCACCCGTTCAGATGTTTTTGAATCACTGAGTTCTTTCGGAAAAGTGTGGTCACCGGTTAAGGTTGGATTCCCTGAATACAAACTGCCTCAGACATCAGATAAAGCACAGATTTACTTTGTCGATATTCCTGAAGCCAAGCAGTCGGTGATCATGATCGGCTCGCTGGCGATGGCCAGAAGCAACCCTGATTTCTTCCCCGCTACATTTGTAAACTACAAATTGGGTGACGGTTCAGGTTCAAAACTGTTCGAAGTACTCCGACTCGAGAAAGGCTACACCTATGGAGCTTATTCTTTTTTTATGCCGCGTACCATTCCGGGTCCGTTTGTAGCCAGCTCAAGTGTGCAATCAAAGTTTACACTTGAATCGGTAAAACTCTTTTCTGAGATTTTAGGCGATTATGGTAATAATTACACAAATGAAGAACTTGAGATCACCAGGAATGCAACCATCCGGTCAAATGCCGGTAAGTTTGAAACCATCAACAGCCTGATGGGTATGCTTCAGGATATCAGCACCTATAGTCTGCCGCTTGACTTTATCAAACAGGAAGAAATGAAGGCAGAAAAAGTTACCCTGAATGATGCCAAGGCACTTTACAGCCGTTATATAAGACCTGAGAAGATGGTTTATGTGGTGGTTGGCGATGCCCGCACCCAGTTTGAGCGGTTGAAAGAAGCCGGATTGGGCGAACCGGTGCAGGTTGATATTGAGGGGAATCCGTTGAAATAGCTTTTTGTCATGATCTAAAAGGCAGGGACCTGGTATGCCATCTCCCTGCCTTTGTATTATGCGGATTTTCTTCTGTCTATCCAGAGCATCAGACTCATCAGTAAAAATATACAGATTATCGCTCTGACAGTATAAATTATCGCCAGCCCTCCTTCAGTTGAAAAAAGGGCAAGCACAGATGCCAGTAACATCCCGCTCCAGATCAGGTAGCTTTCATTGTTTTCCTTTGTCCTGATCATCCGGCTTACCACCGGAAAATAAGCAATCACCAGAATTCCCTGCACCATTAAATGAGTCATCACATTATTCCGTGTAATAAACCAGAAAACAGCGATCAGAGCAACCACCATCAGGCAACCCAGATCAAACCGGTTGAAGCGGGTGGAGCGGTCACCGAATAAAATGATTGATAAAGTAACCGTACTCACAAAGAACAGGTCGGTAGTATTAAGCACATTGTCCCACAGGTTGTGTATGCCCTCCCTCATGTAAGTAAACAGACTCATACTTACGGCAAGGGTAAAAAATACCCACATTGCCAATGATGGCCTGATCTTTTTGTGGAATATCAGCCAGTAATAATAGATGGCCATGATCAGATTCAGAATGGATACACTGTAAATGGAAATTTGTCTCAAGGTTACATGATTTGAGGGACTCAGGATTCCTGTATTCCGGAGCCAGGTGTTTGAGCGACCTGCGGTAAGCCAGCCGTGCCAAGCCGGAACTACAACATTTCCGCACACTTTAGTTGTGTTACATTACGTCAACATCCATTTACGTGAAGGTGCAGACCCTGATGAACTATAATTTATAATATTATCCGTTTAATTCAATTTCTTTAAGCACTAATGCAACCGCCTGTTCCAGATCGCGGACCGAACCGTCGTTGTTAAAAACAAAATCGGCCATCTCAATGCATTTCCTCAGGTTCTGATGGTTCGGATTGTCAGAGGTCATTTCACGGGCTTCATTCTGTTTGAAGGTTTCAAAAGTGATCATATCTGTTTCTGATTTTCTTTCGATAATCCTTGAATATCTTACGTAGGAATCAGCATCTACGGCCAACAGGTAAAAATTTCCTTTGCCCTTCAATGAAATGACCTCTCCAGGAGTTCTGATGCTTTCGATGATACAGTTATTGCCTGATAAAAGGGCTTTATTGTAAAGGCAATCGACAATATAACTGGGAGAGTATGCTGAACGCAGATCATTGGCTACAACAACCATACTATCGCGATTCACTACCATTCCCCGCCTGACAATCTCATCACTGATAAACCCCCGTACCGAAAAGTGTATAAATCCTTTTTCTCTTACAAGAAAATCAACGATGGTTCCTTTTCCGGCTCCAAGTGTGCCTGTAATTCCGATTATAATCATAAAACCAGCACATTATAATTGCTGAAAGACATTTGTTATCAACAATCCGGTGCAAATGTATTGAATATTATCGACCGGGGATTTCTCTTCAGCTATTTAAAGGTTTAATAAATAACAGGTTTGATGCTCGCTATATATCGAAAGAACCGTCAGGCTTATAACAGTTAAAAAAAACTGCTTTCCGGAAACTGGTAACCGGAAAGCAGTCAATATCTGGAATGGTGGATTTCTCCGTATTATCTCAAACTTCTGTATTCTTATCTGTAAATCTTTTAATCCCATAGGCAACACCCATGGAAACCATAAGAATCAGTCCGCTGCCAATCGGAGCATTACCTCCAACTGGTGTTCCGTTCACGGGATCTCCGCTGGGTTGTTTATTCGGGTTGGGTTGGGCCATGGCCGTAACGACCGGGCCGATTGCCAGTGTAAACATTACAAGTGTTGTAATCAGGTTCTTTTTCATATCGTTGTTTTTTTCTATTCTACTGAATAAATACCTTTTGGGTAAGGCTGTTAACTGAATCCGAAACTTCTACCAGGTATATGCCCGGAGGCAGTTCAGTAGGCATGGTGTGTAATCCCCTGCCATTGAGTCCTGAAACCAGCATTGTCTGACCAGTTACATTCAAAATGCGCACATGGCCTGAGAAGTTGTTTTCAATTTGTATAAAGATGTTTTTTTGGCTGCTGTATATTCCGGCATTCAGTGAACCTTTGTCATCAATGCCAAGCGTACCGAATACCAGGTTGAACCGATGCTCATTGTCACCCGGGGAAGCCTGGAAGGAGTACGAATTCCCGGACTTCAGATCTTTGATGATTCCGGTTCTGAGGTCCTGTAGTAAAATAGAAGATACTCCGGTAAAACTCTCAATTCCGGAAGCTGTAATCGTGAAATCAGATTCAATACCGGGTTTCAGAAAGAGGGGGATTATCTGGTTCTGGTTAACCTGCTGAAGGGCATTTACCGACAAGCGTTTGCCGGAAGCCTTGGTAAACAATCCCGGAGCATTTGAATTGCCATCTAATTTATAAGCATCAAACCGTGTGTCAAATTCGCTGGATGCTGAAGGGTTGATTTCCAGATAAGTTTTATCCGTAAAACTGTTTGATGAATTCTGAATAAAGAGTTCAAGTGAAGGATTCTCCTGACTTTTCATGAAAGCATCATTTGCATGGGTTGTGGCATCAAGCGGCAGGGTGATTGAAGGGCCTGATTCATTTTCAACTTTTACAAAGAAGCCTTGCTGTGCAGGGATTAAACCGTTGGTTAAACCTCCCGATGATCCGTTCCAGTTGACATAGTTTCCGGAACTGCCGTCCCAGACATATACGGATCCGTTGAGTCCGGACCTGTTCCAGGTGCCAAGATCCCAATCAAGAGCGCTTGTAAAAGGATTTCCGAGAAGGTTCCAGTTGTCATAGTCCGGATCGCCCGTATTCCCGTTATAGGAGAGGGCAGGGGTGACATTGCTGTTGTTTAACGATCCTGTAAAAGTAACCGTGGTGCTGGCTTCATCCATATAGAATGAATATCCTGCTGCGGCAACCAGCGTTGAAGGAATATACATATTCACCCAGTTTCCTGATGGTTCGTCGTACCTCCTAAGCCAGATATTGTCATATTGTCCGGCCGGGAAAATATTGCCAATATCGGGATTGTTGACCGGTGTGCTGATAAAGTGAAAATCACCGGCACCTGCAATGTCCCTGTAAACAGTAGCCTGACCGTGCACAGTCAGTGCTGCGGTAGTGATCAGTGAGGCCCCTGAGACTATATATAGATTATTGCATTCTGATGGTTCGCTGATTGTCGGATAATTCGCAACATCCTTCGGGATGGTGACATTACTGTATTCTCCCGGTATTTCACCTGACCAGTTGGATTCTTTCTGCCAGCCATTGTCATCTGTTCCCAGCCAAACACAGGCAGGAGCATAACTGCAGCTAAAATCGTCAATATTTATATACGTGCCATAGGTTTTATAAAGGTCAATAATCAGGTCCTTGCCAAATTCAGGGTAAACCGGAGACGGGAAGGTATGACTGTATTGTTTGTAGGTCGCCCCGTTGAACCAGCCGGCGTTTAACGTTTCGATGGTAGTCCATGTAAGCCCGCTGTTTGAGCTGTAGCGGATAATAATCGTCGGATCTTCAGCCAGAATAGAACGGTTCATATAAAAGTTGAATGAGCTGACAGTTGCTTTTGTCTGGTATCTGAAATAGACAGGACTGATGCTCTGGTAGAGAAGCCAGTGATATGGAGCACTTCGGCATCCGCTGTTGTACATTACCCTTGCATTGTTCGAAGAGAAAATATCATTTTCAGGCGCGCCCCCGTTAATGTATGATTGGGGTCCAAATGCTGCCGGTGAACTGCCTTGCCAGTTAGAATACGTATCATAGATTTCGGAATAATTGCTCCATTGGCCAATTACTTCCATAAATGGAATAATTACCAGTAATAGTAGTAGACGGGTTTTCATAATACTTGTTTTATCGGGTTATCGATTGTACTGTTCAAGGGCAATTCGTCTCAATTAATTGCTCCTGGTCAAAAAAGTAACCCGATGAAATTGAAAATATTAGAAAATGTTTTGTTAAATGATATAAATAGCCTGATAAATTAAATATTTGTTTGATGTAAAATAATAATAATCAATATAATAGCTTATTATAGGGATATCTTTCTACGTGAATGTTGTATATGGATTTATACAGGTTCTCCCTGAAATCCTCAAGATGCAGTTTTTTAGTGGCTGATATAAACTGGGCTGGATTGTTCATTTTAGCCAGCCAGGTACGTTTTAACTCTGATAGGGTCAGGTTTTCCCTGGTAGCAGGGATAAGATCTCCTTCTTCCTTTTCAGTGAAAGTGTAAGCATCGACCTTGTTAAATACCATCATTACCGGCTTGTCAGCAACCTTAATTTCAGCAAGTGTCTGGTTTACGACTTCAATCTGATCTTCAAAACCAGGGTGCGAGATATCTACCACATGCAATAAAAGATCTGCTTCACGGACTTCATCAAGGGTTGATTTGAAGGATTCCACCAGGCTATGGGGTAATTTTCTTATAAAACCAACTGTATCGGTCAATAAAAAGGGAAGATTATCAATAACAACCTTACGTACGGTTGTATCAAGGGTAGCGAACAATTTATTTTCAGCAAAGACATCTGATTTACTCAGCAGATTCATCAATGTGGATTTTCCGACATTGGTATAGCCGATAAGTGCAACCCTGACCAGCTTCTCCCTGCCGCTTCGTTGTGTGATTTTTTGCTTGTCAATGTCTTTCAGTTTTTCCTTAAGCAATGATATTTTATCACGGATGATGCGGCGGTCGGTCTCAATTTCCTTCTCTCCCGGGCCGCGCATACCAATACCTCCGCGTTGTTTTTCGAGGTGTGTCCACATTCGGGAGAGGCGGGGCAGCAAATACTGTAATTGAGCCAGTTCAACCTGAGTACGTGCGGTGGCAGTGCGGGCTCTCCTGGCAAAAATATCCAGGATCAGGGTAGTGCGGTCAAGTACCTTACACTCAAGTTCTTTCTCTATATTTCTGAGTTGAGAGGGGCTTAATTCATCATCAAAAACGACAGTTCCTACATTTTCTGTTTTAATATAGGTTTTTATCTCCTCAAGTTTTCCGGAACCTACGAATGTCCGGGTATCCGGTTTATCCAGTTTCTGAATAAACCGCCTGACAGCGTTTCCGCCGGCAGTGTCAAATAGAAAGTCCAGTTCATCGAGCGTCTCGTTTACCCTGGCCTCATCCTGGCGCCCTGTAATCAGTCCAACCAAAACAGCCGTTTCAGTAATCGGGGAATTGTCAAACATCCGGTAAAATTTGAATTTGGAGGAGCAAAGATAGTGTAAAGGAAGGATGGATGGTCGATGCCAACTATTGAGATGATACTAACCGCATCTTTTAAGTTGGGGGCCATTCTCGCCTCTAATCCGGCTTATTCATCACATTTGTCTGAATTTCAATAGATTGTTCATGAACCAATTGAAGCAGTGCAGCCAGGAACCGGGTATCCAGTCCGGCTTTACTGCCTTTTTTAATGCGGTCGGCAAACAATTCTTTCCAGCGCTGCAATTGCAGGATGGTAATGTTGTGAGCATACTTATAACGGCCCATCTCTTCGGCTTTAAGCATTCGCTCAGCCAAGAGCCGGATCAGTTCATAATCTATCAGGTCTATTTCGTGACGAAGCTCTTCAAGGTTGCGTTCAAATTCCCTGCTTCCCTTGTGTTCCCTGAGCACAAGTCCGGCGAGAATTTCTCCAAGCGCTCCGGGTGTAAGTTGCTGCGAAGCATCTGTCCAGGCTTTGTCAGGATCCGGATGGGTTTCAATCATCAGCCCGTCCATTTCAAGGTCCATCGCCTGTTGGGCAATGGGTTGAATGAGGCTGCGACTGCCACCGATATGGCTTGGATCACAAAGAACCGGAAGGCCGGGCATTTGCCGCATCAGTTCAATGGGAATTTCCCAGTGGGGTGCATTTCGGTACCGGGAGCTTTCATATTGGTAAAATCCACGATGAACAGCGGCAATGCGGTTTATTCCATTTTTATAAAGGCGTTCGATAGCCCCAATCCAGAGCTTCAGGTCCGGATTCACCGGATTTTTAATCAGGACAGGAATGTCAATACCCGACAGACTTTCCGCTAATTCTTCCATTGAGAAAGGATTCACCACGGTTCTTGCTCCAATCCAGAGAATATCTATGCCATGACCGATGGCTTCTTTTACATGATGTGGTTTAGCAACTTCAACCGTTGTGAGCAGTCCGGTTTCTTCCTTCACTTTTTTCATCCACGCAAGTCCTGCTGAACCCACGCCTTCAAATGATCCGGGGCGGGTACGGGGTTTCCAGATGCCGGCCCTGAATACCTTCACCTGTGGTATCTTTTTCAGCGCATGGGCTGTCAGTAAAACCTGTTCCTCCGTCTCAGCGCTGCATGGCCCGGCAATGATCAATGGTTTGCCATTGCCCGGAATCCAGGTGTGTATAGGAAGAAAGTCCATCGGTTTATTTTGAGCAAAAGTAGTAAAATCTTAACGGGATGGAACAAGACGGCATTTTAATCCCCGGTACGTGTCCGGCCATGCAGGAATCCTTCATTCCATCTCTCCCGGAATTTTCTTAACTTTGCCGGCACTATCAGGGTTTCCCTGGTTAAAATATTGTTAAATCCTGATAATCAATAATAATAATCTGAAATGGAGCCGTTGAAGAGAACGAAAATAGCAGATATCCTGCACAACTGGCAAACCTTGGGCGTCGGTAATATGGTTAACCTGAAAGGATGGGTACGTACAAAAAGGGGTAATAAAAATGTTGCTTTTATTGCCATGAATGACGGTTCAATTATTCACAGCATACAGATAGTGGTTGACCTGGAAGGTTTTGAAGAGGCCACCATGAAATTGATCACCACAGGATCCTGCCTTTCGGTTAACGGGATTCTGGTTGAATCTCCCGGCAAGGGACAGGCAGTTGAAGTTCAGGCAAAAGAGATTGAAGTTTATGGTACGGCTGACGCCGAAACCTATCCGCTTCAGAAGAAAGGGCATACCCTTGAGTTTCTTCGGGAGATAGCTCATCTCAGGCCGCGGACCAATACATTCGGAGCCGTGCTGCGTATCCGCCATGCCATGGCATTTGCGATACATAATTATTTTAACAATCATGGGTTTTATTACCTGCATACCCCAATCGTTACCGGTTCAGATGCCGAAGGGGCCGGAGCCATGTTCCGTGTTACCACTCTGGATCCGGTGAAGCCTCCTTTAACGGAGACCGGTGAAGTGGATTACTCGCAGGATTTTTTCGGTAAAGCAACCAACCTTACTGTTTCCGGTCAACTCGAAGGCGAACTGGGAGCCATGGCTTTATCGAACATTTATACCTTCGGTCCGACTTTCAGGGCTGAAAATTCAAATACCCCCCGCCACCTGGCCGAGTTCTGGATGATAGAACCGGAAATGGCATTCTACGATATTACCGATAATATGGATCTTGCCGAGGATTTTCTGAAATACCTCGTCGGTTATGCCCTTGAGCATTGCTCCGACGACCTGGAATTCCTCAACAAAATGTACGACAATGAGTTGATTGAACGGCTGAAATTTGTGGTCAATAACGATTTCAAACGTTTATCTTATACTGATGCCATTGAAATCCTGATGGCCTCCGGACAGAAATTTGAATTTCCGGTGGACTGGGGAACCGATTTACAGAGTGAACATGAACGTTACCTGGTTGAAAAACATTTCCAGCGTCCGGTGATTCTGACCGATTACCCCAAACAGATCAAGGCTTTCTATATGAAGCAGAACGACGATGGGAAAACAGTCAGGGCTATGGATGTGCTCTTCCCCCGTATCGGTGAAATTATTGGTGGATCGCAGCGCGAAGAAGTGCTTGAAAAACTGGTTGCCCGTTGCCATGAGATGCACATTCCCGAAAAGGATATCTGGTGGTACCTCGATACCCGCAGGTATGGTACAGCACCGCATGCCGGTTTTGGTCTCGGGTTTGAAAGGTTGATACTGTTTGTGACAGGAATGGCCAACATCCGCGATGTGATCCCATTCCCGCGGACACCACAGAATGCCGAATTTTAATCTTTGGGTGGAAATAGCAGTTACATTTCCTGATGAATCCGATAAATAGTCAGATTTGAGTTTACCGGGATTTCAGAATCCAATAAAAACAAAGTAAAATCGTTTTTATTTCTGGTGGTTTTTTCGTAACTTGCCAGTATATTCGAAGCATTTTAATGAACTAAACAGCATGTTAACCCAGAAGCTACAGCAGAAATTATTGCAGAAACTGTCACCGCAGCAGATTCTGCTAATGAAACTGCTGCAAATACCTTCTATTGCCCTTGAGCAGCGTATCAAGCAGGAAATTGAAGAGAACCCGGCACTTGAAGATGCAGGAGATCCTGAAATTGATGGAGAAGCCGATGATCAGTTACCTGAAACAGAACCGGATCCGGTTGATGAACTGGACCGGGAACGCGATGATTTTGATATTACCGATTATCTGGATGACGATGATGTTCCGGCCTACCGGCTGAATGCCAATAATAACAGTTCTGATGACGAACACCGTGATATACCTTATGCATCCGGCATCAGTTTTAACGAATTGCTGATTTCTCAGCTTGGATTGCGCAGGCTGGATGAGCGTCAGGTTCAGATTGCGACTTATATTATCGGAAATCTTGATGATTCAGGCTACCTGAACAGAAACCTGAATGCCATGGTCGATGACCTTGCCTTCACGCAGAACATTATCACAACGACAGAAGAGCTGAATCAGATGCTGAATGTTGTTCAGGAATTTGACCCACCCGGAGTCGGGGCCCGCGATTTACGCGAGTGTCTGCTGATTCAACTCAGGAGGCAGGATCCTACATCCTCAACACTTCTGGCCATTATGCTGATTGAGCGTTATTTTGATGAACTGACCAAGAAACATTACGATAAGATATCGAAAAAAGCCAGGGTGAGTGAAGAAAATTTGCGTGATGCCGTAAACGAAATACTGAAGCTTAACCCAAAACCCGGTAATTCGGTCGGGGATACTACACGCAGCAGTCAGTATATTATGCCCGATTTCTTCATATACAGCAAGGATGAGGAACTGGAGTTACAGGTAAATTCACGTAACATGCCGGAACTGAGACTTAGCCGCACCTATGTCGACATGCTTGAAACCTATGCAGAAAGTAAGGTAAAGAGCAATAGCCAGAAGGATGCGGTGATGTTTATCAGGCAAAAGATCGATTCTGCAAAATGGTTTATTGATGCCATCAGACAACGTCAGAATACCCTTTTTGTGACCATGGAAGCAATCATGAATTACCAGTATGAGTATTTCCTTACCGGTGATGAAACCAAGCTTCGCCCGATGATCCTGAAGGATATTGCAGAAGTAGTCGGACTTGATATCTCAACAATTTCGCGCGTAGCCAACTCAAAATATGTGCAAACGCCTTATGGGACCTTCCTTCTGAAGAGCTTCTTTTCAGAATCCATGCAGACCGATTCAGGCGAGGAAGTTTCGACCCGCGAAATCAAGAAAATTCTTTCGGATTGCATCGAAGCCGAAGAAAAAGGCAAACCGCTTACCGATGAGCAGTTAACGGATATCCTTAGAGAAAAGGGCTACAATATTGCCCGCCGCACAGTAGCCAAATACCGGGAGCAGTTAAATATTCCTGTAGCCAGGCTGAGGAAAGAACTATAATAATTATTTTTAATCCTTATGTGGAGACGATAAATCCTGTCCGTGTGCTCTTATTTTTCTTTGTCAGTTCTCCGCTGATTTCTTTTAAAATGCAATAAGGACCAGGCATTCCGGGAAAATTCATTCAATTAAGGAACCGGTATTTTGATAATGTCGGATTAACTTCTATTTCCGGATTTTTCCCCTAATCTCCATCGTTGCAATTTCTTCCTTTATCATTTGCACTTTTTCGGTTTCTTTGTCTGGTATTGATTTCAGAATCTCTGCCTTTATTTTTATGGCCTTTTCAACACATAAACAAAGAACTTCCAACGTCAAACCTCAAACAACTTCTCGCTTAAGTCACCTTCTTTCTCTCCCCCGCCTTTTTCTTTTTTCTACATTTACAACGATAAATTTAATCAGACAATTATGTCACGGCGATTCAGATTTTTACCGGCAGTAGCCTTTATTCTTGGCCTGGCTGCCTGCAACCAAACAAACGAAACAACAGTGAAAATAACCATGCAAAGTGATTTCCCGGCACCTCCGGCCGCTGCTGTCAAACCCAGCATATTCGAAGAGTTCGGTAATCAGCGGACCGATAATTATTTCTGGCTCAAAGACAAATCCAATCCGGATGTGATTGCCTACCTGAACGCAGAAAATGCCTATTGCGAAACTGTGATGAAATCGACGGTTCCATTACAGGAGAAGCTTTTTGCTGAAATGAAAGGGCGCATCAAGGAAACCGATGAAACAGTGCCACAGCTTGATAAAGGTTATTATTACTATTCAAGAACTGAAGAGGGTAAACAGTACAGGATTTACTGCAGAAAAAAGGGCAATGTTACTGCACCTGAAGAGGTGGTGTTTAACGTGAACAAAATGGCAGAAGGCAAACAGGCTTTTATCTTTGCCGGTTATGATCTGAGCACAGACAATAATCTGGCGGCCTATGCTTCCAACGAAACCGGATCATACGCCGATTTTACCCTGAAAATCAGAGACCTCAGTGCCGGTATTGATCTCCCGTTAAGTATTGAAAAAGTCCAGTCATTTGCGTGGGCGAACGACAATAAAACTCTGTTTTACACCATCGGCAACGATGCCCTGCGTGCCTATCGCGTATACAGGCATATCCTTGGGTCTGACCAGCCGGATGAACTGATTTTCGAGGAATCCGATGAACAGTTTACAGTGAACGTGGAGAAGAGTAAGACCGGTGATTTTCTCTTTATCACGTCAGGCAGCTTCACGACTTCGGAGTATCAATACCTTCCGGCAAACGAGCCCAATGGAAAGTTCAGGATTTTTATTCCAAGGATTAAGGATGTTGAATACCATGTTTATCACCACAGGGAGAAATTCTTTATTAAATACAAAGACCGCGATAACCTGAACAGTATGGTGTATGAAGTGCCACTGAAAGGTTTTGAGGACCACTCCACCTGGAAAGTGCTGATACCGCACGATCAGAACACAAAAATCGAAGGATTGGATGTTTTTCGGGATTTTCTTTCAATGGAAATCCGGAAAAACGGATTGGTCGAAATTAATGTTCTGGGTTTGAAAGACGGAAAAAAACAAACGATCAGTTTCCCGGAGCCGGTTTACACAGCGTATACCAGTGGTACACCTGAATATAACGCTACCAGTCTGCGCTATGGTTACACTTCGCTCAACCGTCCCACCAGTGTTTTTGATTATGATATGGTCAGCGGGAAAAGCACCCTGCTCAAACAACAGGAAATCCCCGGAGGTTTCAATCCTGACGATTACACTGTAGAGCGGGTATGGGCAACTGCCGGTGACGGAGTTAAAGTGCCCATGTCGGTAGTATATAAAAAATCTTTGAAAAAGGATGGCAGTCATCCTGCATTGCTTTATTCTTATGGTTCATATGGTGCCAGTTCGGATGCTTACTTCATATCAAGTTTTTACAGCCTGATTGATCGCGGGTTTGTATTCGCCATTGCTCAGATCAGAGGCGGAAGCGATATGGGCGAACAGTGGTATGAAGATGGCAAGCTGTTGAAAAAGAAAAACACTTTTACCGATTTTATTGCCTGTGCAGAGCAACTCATTTCGGATAAGTACACTGCCTCTGACAAACTGGCCATCATGGGCGGCAGTGCAGGAGGGTTGCTGGTGGGAGCTGTCGTAAATATGCGACCTGATCTTTTTCACACTGCAGTGGCCCAGGTCCCCTTTGTGGACGTGATAAATACCATGCTCGACAGCAGTCTTCCGCTTACAACTCAGGAATATGAGGAATGGGGTAACCCGAATAATGAGGAGTTTTATAAATACATGCTTTCCTATTCTCCATATGACAATGTTAAAGCACAAGACTACCCGCATATGCTGGTAACCGGCGGATTGAACGACTCTCAGGTAAGTTACCATGAACCGGCCAAGTATGTTGCCAGACTCAGGACCTTAAAGACCGGTAATAACATTCTGTTACTCAAGACCAATATGAAATCAGGCCATGGCGGGGCTACCGGCCGTTTTGATGCACTGAAAGAGACAGCCTTTGAAGCAGCCTTTATCCTTAACAGGGTTGGTGTCTCAGAATAGGACTTTGTCTGAACTGCTCAATTTTCGTGTAATCTCATACCATAATTGAGTTACCTTTCGTTTATCCGATGATTATATTGAATAAAGACTGATTTATGAGTGTTAAAAGTGCGATTGAACAATATAATAAGATCAGGGAAACCAGGGATATAATTTCAGGCATTCACAATTATTGCGACAGATGGTGTGAACGATGTGGCTTCACTGCCCGTTGCAGTGTTTTTGCCATGGGAGAAGAAGAAGAAAGGATTCGTAAGGAAAACAATGAACCTGAGAAAAACATGGCAGAATATGTAGGTTCAATGTTGCAGGATGCCATGGATTTGCTGCATGATCTGGCCAGGGAACATGGGATTGATTTTAATGCCCTGGATGATGATGAAGCTGATATCAGGAAACCGGGTAAAGATAACTACCTCGTAAGGAAGTCCGACGAACATTCCAGATGGTTATTCAAATGGTTCGGAAAAAACAATAAAAAAATCGAGCTTACACTTGCCCGGTTTAAAGATTCCTCAAATGATGATTATCTAATCTTAAAAGATGCCATTGATGTTTTAAAATGGTATATTCATTTTATAGCCGTTAAATTTTCAAGGGCCGTCATGACCCCGGTTGATAATTCCAGGGAGGGGCGTTCCGATAATAACGGGTCAGCCAAGATTGCCATCATTGCAATCAACAGGTCAATTGAAGCACTGGCACTGTTGCTGCGTTTTTTACCGGAAACCGAAGACAGCCTGCTTGAAGGGCTTGTAAGACTCGAAAGAATTAAAAAACGAGCAATCAAAGACTTCCCTGAAGCACTGGAATTCAGACGGCCGGGATTCGACGATGCAGACTGAAAAGCCATATGCCGGCTTGTTAAATATCCGCCTGCCTTACCCTTCGGATAGTCAAGGCTGATCGCTCCGGAATTTTCTCCGAAATGCATCATTTATTTCCTTTTGTATGACTATTATCAAGGATACCCCGGGAATAAATGCGGGCAGGATTGAATTGCTGAAAATTAGGAAGGCAAAGGATCTGGCTGAAAACTTGTTTTGATGGCATTTTATCCGTCGCGCAGTTGGCAAGAAGCAGATCATTCATACACTAATACTTCGCTGTGAGCCCTCGCAATTGAAAAGGGGAAGCCAACAAGGGCTGAAGGGATGAATGAGATGTTAATCGTTGAATATGGTTCAGGTATCAGCTGCAACGGATTGCATTCCTGCCTGTTTAATCATCTAATTCAGGCTTATTACCAGCGTTATTCCATGATGTTTTCTGAGAGTGATGGTCGATGCCTCCATCAAAAACATTATCTTTGCTGTGTGCATTAAATGTTGCCGTTTTAAATTACGGCACTGGTTTTGTGTCAGGCATACTTTCATTTTAAATTCTCATCAATGAAACGAATCTTTCTGATTTTTCTTGCTGCTATGGTAGTTACATCTGTGGTATCTGCCCAGAAGCAGGTAGGAGAACCTTTCCTGAAGAAACTCACAACCGGGATAGAACTCTTTTCCGACATCGTAATGGATGCTCCTGATGGCATTGATTTTCGCACCATCAATCAGGGTGTTAATGTATTTGGACTATACACATATCCTATTAAGGAAAGTAATTTTGCTTTTGCCATTGGTGCCGGATTAGGGATGCATAATTTTTTCAGCAACGGTTTATTACTGAACGACTCCACCAATACTTCTTTTTTTGCCTCACTGGATACCACCAAAGCGCTTAACGGCGATAAAACAGACTATAAAAAGAATAAAATCAGTCTTACCTACCTTGATTTTCCGGTCGAACTGCGGTTCAAGAGCGAGAAAGGCTTCAGGTTTGCTGTCGGTGCTAAAGTTGGTGTTAAATTAAACGCCCATACCAAGTACAAGGGAGATAACTTCACGGATGGGAGTAAAATAAAGATAAAAGAAAGTGATTTGTCTAATTTTGAAACCTGGAGATTCGGACCCACGCTGCAGATCGGATATAAATGGGTAAGTATAACCGGGTTTTATTCTATAACCAGGATTTTCAAGAAAAATGCAGGCCCGCAAATCTATCCGGTATCAATCGGTATTTCATTAAGACCGTTCTGATTCAGAGAAGAAAAGAAACAAACGACATTACCAGAACGCCCACAATGAATCCCACATAAACCTGGGATTGACTGTGGGTTTGCTGTTTCAATCGGGAAAAGCCAACCAACCCTGAAAGCAGAATTAAAATCAGGATCAGGGATGTTGAACTGATCATCATTTGATAATTCAGTCCGGTAAACCCTCCGGTAAGTCCACCAATGCCAATCATATGAATACTGATCTTCCAGAACAGGTTAACCGCTAATGCAATAACAATCAGTATTGCCCCTCCCAGGACAAACATATAATATACAGCAGGTAACCCAAGATTATTCATCATAAACCAAGTGGCAAAATAGAATAGTGCCGTGGTTGCAAAAGGGAAAGTCCTTTCACTTCTCTCAGGCATCTGATAATTGCTGATAATTCCCCGTTTTTGCATCATCCAGATAAAAATCAGTGGTAACAGCAACGTGTTTGCTACAATAAGTCCTGTAAGGATCAGCTTGAGTTTAGAAGGGAGCATCAAAACAAAAAATGCATCCTGGCATAATATCAACAGCAACGCATAAGTTGGCATAAGCATCGGGTGCAAAACCCAGGAAATGATTCGGGCAGATTTTTCTTCCATTGATTGGTTTTTATTTAGTCTTTTCAGGTTTCCCGCAATCCGGAATAATAAAAAATTTAATGATAAGGCAGTCATAACAGCAGATTCAGACACCGGTTCTCCCGTCGGAACACGCGCGACGACTTCCCCGGACTGACTGTTGAATATCAGAAGCTTGTCATTTTATGCCTATTGAATAGATGAACAAATTCCTCTTTAAACACATCCTGAAATTCATTGAATATCCGTAAATAATCCGGATCAGCATGCTTACTAACCATCAGAATCAATTTTCAAGAACCATCTGATATTCTCAATTCATTCCCAACGCAACATCAATGATCAGCAATGCCAACCGGACTGATTCTCGAGGCGCACAGGTTTTTCATACTGACAACTTATTCCGGAGACTGCCTGATTGGTATACATGCCTATAATGCACTATCCTGTCACTTTTCACTTTTATTAAATTCACTACTACCACGGTAATAAAAGATAGGGATCATCTTCCGGATCCGGTGTCTGTTGCATGATGGTGTCCTGATCATAAATACTGAAACCGGCCTTCAGGTACAGATTTTTTGCTGCCGGATGATCAAGGTTGCAGGTATGTAGCCACAACCGGCTGATAGGTTTTTCCCATGCACATTGAATGCACCATTTCAGAAACGGAAGACCCAGTTTTTTGCCCGTGAATTCGCAACTCAATCCGAAATAAACAATCTCAGTATCTTTTGATTCAGTAATATCATATTCGACAAAACCTGCCGGAACGCCATGAGAGTAAAGAACCCATATTTCAGTATTTTCGCTGTTGAGCAACTGCTGAAGTTCATCTGCAGGCATCATCAGCCGGTTATACCATTGGTAAGGCCTGCCAACAGAGGTGTACAGGTATAGATAAAATGCTCGGATTGGCCTGCCGGCTTTCATAACAATGCATCCGTCAGGCAAATCAGAGGAATCCTCTTTTGGAGGGGGGGAAGTCATTTGCATCCACCAGGTTGTTGCGGCAATTTCATTCATACTGTTCCCTTTCCTGAAATGACTTTTAGTGCTTCGCGCCTGCTCAGGGGCGACAATTCAGTTGTTTTTGTAAATTCAACCACTGCTCCGGGATTTGTTTTTGAGTACTCCCGCAATGCCCAGCCGATGGCTTTCCTGATAAAGAACTCCTTTGAACCGTTAAGCTGCCTGATGTATCCGAACATCAGTTCCTGGTCTGTATTTTGTTTGAACTTTAATTGAAAAAGCAGGGCAGTGCGCTGCAACCAGATATTACCGGATTTCATGAACCCCCCTGTAACCGGAATGGTCAGTTGTTTATGCCTCATCAGTAAGGCCCCAACCAGGTTCGATGCAATATAGTCTACGGTATCCCACCATGCGTTGGTGGTGATCATATACTCGAACATTTTTATCCTATTTATATCTGCCATATAGGGTTTGCGGGATGCGATTTCCATTATGGCATAATGCAGTTCACGCTGCGGTAATTGCCAGGTCGCCATGACTATGTCGACCAGTTGTTCCGGTGCAGGAACTCCATTCTTCAGAATAAAAGCGGAAGTAAGCTGCTTTCTGAGCGGGGATGGAATCCCGAAGAATTCAAATTTATTAAGCATGTATTTGCTCATTCTTCCGGCATTGTAAGGATTTGCATGCGGCATAAAATATGCCTGCATGGCTTTAGCATATTCAGTGGCTTGCATCAGTCAATGCTTGATTATAATTTTATTACTCCGGGTAATTCCTTTATCTGATTCATAAGTAAGCAGATAGGTTCCTGGCAATACAGTGGAGCAATTCCAGCGGATACTCTTGTTTAATACTGAGGTTTTTCCGGAAAAAACCAGTTTACCTGCGGTATCATGTACTGTTATGGTTCCATTGCCGGGAAAGCCTGTTTCTATTGTCATATCCTGGTTGGCAGGATTAGGAAAGATTCTGATTGATTCTTGCAGCACAGGCGAAGTGTTGTTTCCAACATACAGGGCATCCCAAATGGCTAGAGTATAATCGCCCGCCATTATATGAGGAACATAAATTATACCGAGATGCCATGGCCCGACTCTTGTAAATGATACAGGTTGCCATTCATGTGAAGCATCAGGACGGTGAAGGATTACCAGTGAATCTTCTGAATTTTTGATCAGGTTATTGTCGAGCCAGGAATTTCTGTTATAGGTGAACCTGCCTGTGGCTTCAAATCCTTCAGGGAAAATACCTTCAATGGTCCAGTAGCGGTAATCGCTCAGGGTCAGACCCGGAACCGGAGTCAGCAAACTGTCGGGAGGTACCCAGTTGTGGGTTGCCCGCACAAAAGCAGAGTCGGTTAAATGCGTTACATCGAGTTTGAAATATGTATCAGCATAATCATACAATCCTGTGTTTTTAATGGTTTTATAATTATCAGTAGATGCCCCGCCTGCTCTTTCGTAGAGATCTGTCATAACGAATGTTGGTTCAAAAGGAAGTCTGAATATCCCGCTTCCATGCGGGCCCGGAAAACTGATCCTTTTTGTTTCGGTTTGCCAGGAATTATCCATAAAAGTAATTTCGAACCGGCAATCAGTTGCATAAACATCCGTCCCCTTAAGGCGTTGTTTGATAAAAACCTCCACATCGTATTCATTACCGGCGGGCACCACATTAAAAGAGTCGACAGTAAAATGATTAAAGCCAGGCCCGAAAACGTGAAAATCAAAAAACCCGGTCATATCAATACCGGTTGACTGGGTAAGATTATCTCTCAAATCATAGGAAGAGGCCGGGTTGAAAGAGAAGGTTTCAAGGTATACTTTCACCCCGGAGAAGAATAAAGAGTCGCCCAGGTAACCCCGCAGGGCATGGGTTGTTATCCCTCCTTTGTCATATACATTATCACCATAGGTATACTCGGAAGGCATGGGTGACAATGGCCGGTAGCCACCTTCTTTGGTATGAATGTATTGAAGTACATCCCGCATCAGCGGCCGCATATTGTTGAGGGCAGACTCAATACCATACAGTTTTTCACGATAAAAGGTTTCGCACCACCGCGCCCAGCCTTCATTCAGCCACATATCGGCATCAGAAGCACAGGTAACCTGATCGCCAAACCACATATGTGAAAGTTCATGGGCATATAGCCACTCATCAGAAAGGTTACCATTGATGCTGTTGTTTGGATAGAAAATGCTCTCTGCATGCTCCATAGCACCCAAAGCAGTCCCGGTTATACCAATGCGTTGAAAAGGGTAAGTGCCGAAAGCTTCTTCATAAATTCCGGTAATTGCGGATAGGTTTACAAAACTACCCCTTGCGCGTGTCGTGTCGGCGGGCTTCACATAGTAAGTCACAGGAATTTGTTCTTGTTCACCCGCCACGGTATCAGTTACCAAAGCGTATGGACCAACTGCAACAGAAGCCAGATAAGTAGGTAAGGTTCTGCCGGATTTCCAATAAAAAATCCTTGTACCATCTCCCATATCGGTGACAGACTGCAGCAAACCTCCGCAAACGGCTGTGTTGGTGTTTTCAACCCTGATATAGTATTCATAGTAAGCCCGGTCGATAAAATCGTCAACACACGGGAACCAGGTTTTACCCAGATTATGCGGGATAGATTCAAATCCTACGCCAAGGTTGAAAGCATAGGCCTCCGAAAAGTGGAATCCTCCCCAGGACTCGTGGAATGGTTGACCATGATAGAAAACCCAGACAAGGGAAGTGTCACCGGCAGAGACCGGTTGATCGAGATCAACAAGAAGCCGTTGGCCTGAATGTGTAAAATCCAGCATAAATTCTGCTCCTGATTTAACAGAATCCACCTGAAGTTGTTTTAATTCCAGCGGAAGCTGTGATATCCCGTTCAATGGGGTGGTAAAGTGAATGCCGGCCCGGCCTGAAATGGTTTGTTGCGGAAGATTGACAACTGTAAGATGCAGCTCGTATTTCACCACATCAATGGTGTCACTTAATGCCGGGTCAAGCAGATTATGTGCATTCAGGTGTAACCCAGACATGAAAATAAGCGTCAAAACAAGAGACTTAAACGAAAATTTACTGGTCATTGGTTTCACTTTTATTGATTCAACAGACCGTTTTTAAAAACAATGGTTAAATTTTCGTAAAATTAGTCCAATTATAGCAATCAAACATATAAATTTGAACAATAGTTGAACGGTCAGTTTAAAGGCCGTTCACAGGGATACACAGGTGTTCACATCTGAACCTGCACTGAGCGAAACCGAACAACTGATGATCGTTGAGGTTATTTAAATTGCAGAAAATTAGTATGTTGTATTTTGTGGCATGGTCTTTATAAGAATGGATTAGCTTCCTGTATTTTCAAGTGAAGTTCAACAAAGGAAAAATCAATCTGAAATGAGAAAACAAATTGCGCTTTTCGTGGTATTTTTTACCTTTTTAGCCCTGAATGCGGGTGCGCAGCAGGTTTGGACACTGGAACAATGTGTTAACCATGCCCTTACAAACAACCTGCAGGTCAAGCAGCAGATGTTGTTGGTCGAAAGTGCAAAAGCAGACCTTTTACAGTCAAGATATGACCTTTTACCCGGGCTTTCAGGGAATGCCTCACATGCCTATAATTATGGTCAAACGATCGACCGTTATACCAATCAGTTTGCGACCAGCAGGGTACAGTCAAATAACTTTTACCTGCAAGGCGGGATTACCCTCTTCAACGGTTTTCAAAAAATGAATTATATAAAGCAGAACCAACTGAACCTGATGGCGAGTCAACAGGATGCTGATAAGTACATGAACGATATGTCGATCAACATAGCAACTTTCTATCTTCAGGTTCTTTTTTACAAGGAACTGGTTCAGATAAGGACAAAACAACTCGACATAACCAGCCAGCAGGTTGAAAGGATGAAGAAGCTGGTAAATGCAGGTACAATGGCTCCGGGCGATGCCTATACCATCGAAGCACAATACGCAGTGGAAGAATCGAGCCTGATTGATGCTGAAAATAATCTTGAAATTTCACTTCTCACCTTAAGCCAGTTGCTTGATCTGCCTTCAGCCGAAGGATTCGACATTGAAGTCCCTGCCCTGACCATCGAAGGTGATCCGAAACTGGTGGGCAATCCAGACCAGATTTTTACCTATGCACAGGCCAATATGCCTGAAATCAAAGCAGCAGAGTTGCGTTTGCAGGGCAGTGAAAAGCAACTTGCGCGGGCAAGAGGTAGTTATTATCCCTCGCTTTCGCTGAGCGGTAGCTGGGGAACAGGGTATTCCGGGGCAAAGTATCCCGACACAACTGATTTTACCCTTAAAACCCCTCCATGGGGCGATCAGATCAGGGATAACAATAACCAGACCATCGGACTATACCTTACCATTCCGATTCTGAATGGTTGGCAAAGCCGGACTATGGTGAGCAAGGCGAAAATTTCGCTTGATAATTCAAAACTGGAATACGAACTTCAGAAAATGATGTTGCGTAAAACCATCCAGCAGGCATGGGCCGATGCAAGGGCTTCGTTAAAGCAATACCACGCTTCGGAAAAAAAAGTGAATGCCACACGTGAGTCATTCCGCTATGCAGAACAGAAATTTGAGGTTGGAATCATGAATTCAGTTGATTATAATAATGCCAAAAAAGATTTGTCAAATGCCGAGTCTGAGCAAATACAGAGTAAATTTGATTTTATTTTTAAAACAACCGTATTGGACTTTTATATGGGCAAACCATTAACCTTAAAGAAATAATGGATTCATGATAAGTGAAGTCAGCCATTCCTTTATTTCGGGATGATCTCCGGTTTATAGTGGTATTTTGCATGGGTTTTTGTTAAAAGTGGTTTCGGTTTGTTATTTATGATTGAATTTGATAGACTGAAACAGTGACAGGTGAGAGCGTCATGGTGTTAAGAGTTTCAACAAAGGAAAAGAATCGAAAATGAAAAAAAGAAAGAATCTGATCAGATTCGGCATTGCAGCTGTAATTCTGATAATCATTGCGCTTGCTGTAGCTCGTAAACAAGGCCTGATAGGTAAGGAAGAAATGACAAAAGTTACCACGGAGAAAGCGGCACCCAGATCGATTATTGAAACGGTTTCAGCAAATGGTAAAATACAGCCGGAGGCAGAAGTGAAGATATCGCCGGATGTCAGTGGTGAAGTTGTTGAAGTTTTTGTAAAAGAAGGGGATGAAGTACAGGCCGGAGCTTTACTTGCCAAGATTGACCCAAAGATATATGCTTCAAATTACGACCGTATCCTTGCCAGCCTGAATACCACCAAAGCCAGTCTTGCCAATGCGCGTGCCCGTCTGGCACAGGTTCAGGCTCAGTACATCAATGCTAAAGCCAGCTACGAACGAAACCAGAAGCTCTGGAGTGAGAAAGCCATTTCGGCATCGGAATACGATGCTGCAAAATCAGCCTATGAAGTCGCAAAATCAGAAGTTACAGCGGCTGAAGAAAATGTGAAAGGGGCGGATTATTCTGTAAAAAGCGCCGAAGCCTCGGTGAAGGAAGCCGGTGAAAACCTTTACAAAACAACCATCTATGCACCTGTATCCGGTACTATTTCTAAACTGAATGTTGAAAAAGGCGAAAGGGTGGCCGGTGCTTCCCAGTTCTCATCCGGAACAGAAATATTGCGCATCGCGAATCTGGCGATCATGGAGGTGATTGTAAGTGTGAATGAGAACGATATTGTAAGGGTATCACTGAACGATACGGCACTTGTAGAAGTTGACTCTTACCTGAACAGGAAATTCAAGGGAGTTGTTACTGAAATTGCGACTTCGGCCAACGTAAGTGGATTAAGTGCCGATCAGGTAACCAACTTTGATGTGAAAATCAGAATGCTGCCGGATTCTTATAGCGATCTGATCCCTGCAGGTACACCCAATACTTCGCCATTCAGACCCGGAATGTCAGCTACCGTAGACATACAGACTGAAACTGCCCTGAATGTACTGACTGTGCCCATACAGGCTGTTACCGCACGTGAAGACTCAACAAAAGTCGGGAAGAAAAAACCTGAAGCTGAAGGGAAGGAAAGCATGGAAGAGCAGGAAGCTGTCAGGCGCACAGAGCCTGTTCAGGAATATGTATTCCTGGTCAAAGATGGCATAGCCAGGCTTCAGAAGGTGAAGACAAGCATCCAGGACAATGCTTATATTCAGATCAGGGAAGGGTTGAAATCCGGTGATGAGGTTATCAGCGGTCCTTACCGGGCAGTTTCCAAATCATTAAAGGACGGTGATAAGGTTAAAGTGGTTGAAAAAGAGGATTTGTTTAAGAAGAATTGACAATCCCGGATTATGGCCCTGATTCTGAATATTGAGACTGCAACAGCAGTTTGCAGCATATGCTTGTCTGACGGGGAGAAAATCCTTGGTATCCGGGAAACAACAGAGCATAATTCACATTCTAAAGTTGTAGCGGTATTTATTGATGAACTGCTGAAAGAGACCGGAACCGATAAACGGAAACTGGATGCTGTTGCCGTAAGCAAGGGGCCCGGCTCATACACCGGGCTTCGTATCGGGGTTTCAACAGCCAAAGGTCTTTGTTATGCATTGGATATCCCCCTGATTGGTGTTGGTACCCTGGAAGCCATGGGTTTTGGGATGAAACTCAGGCTGGTGGACGAAAAAAAGAATCTCCCCTTACTTTACGTACCGATGATTGATGCCCGGCGTATGGAGGTGTATACAGCCCTCTTCGATGAAAATCTCCGACCCCTTAGAGACACAACTGCAGAAATAATTACCCGGGAATCATTCAGCGACCTTCTTACTGATCATCACCTGGTGGTTGCCGGAGATGGAGCCGGTAAATGCCGGACATTGCTGGTTCATCCCAACTTAACCTACCTTGATGATTTCGGGGCTTCGGCATTTTTTATGACTACTCCGGCCAACCTGCAATTCGAAGCCGGTCATTTTGAAAACACGGCATATTTCGAGCCTTTTTATCTGAAGGATTTTATTGCAGGTAAACCACGGGTAAAGGGTTTACATTAGCCGTGTGCTCAGATTTTCCGGATATTTTTCAAGCTCTCTCTCCTGTTTATCTTACCATTCCCGGTTTCTGAGAATTTCACTGAATGCAGGATCCTTCGCGGCATCTCCATCTGACTCAGAAAGGGTTTTATTTGTAATAAAATATCTTCTATATATTGATCAGTTAAAGTGATGTCAGATTCAACGACCAGTACAGGTATTTCACCCAGCTTTGGGTCGGGCAGGCATGTGATGAAAAACCGGTGCCTTACAAATTCAGCGATCTTCTTTTCAATTGTTTCGGGGATCAGCTTGACTCCACCGGTGTTGATCACATTGTCGGCCCTGCCCAGCCAGCGGAAGCAAACCGGTGATTCAATAGTCACGAGGTCATTGGTAACTATTTTGGTGCCATCAACATAGGGGACCCCGGCAACCAGGCAACCCCTGGCATCGCATTCAATGGTAATGCCGGGTAAAACGGTGTATATATCGGTGCGATCAGGACCGTTCAGGCGTCGTAACGCGATGTGTGTGATGGTCTCAGTCATGCCGAATGTTGCATAAATTCTGCCATTTAACTGCCCGATCATTTTTTCAAGTTCGTGGCTGAGCGCGGCACCCCCGACAATAATTGTTCCGATGGATCCGAAAACCTGCCCGGATACCTTATCCATAAGAGAATTATAGACCTGGGCAGGTACCATTGCGGCAAAGTCAATACTCCCTTTTCGGATTTTATTCAGCGGAGACCCGAAGGGAGGAACGGTGATCAGGTTCATCTGGAAGACCATCGCCCTGACAACCATCATCATTCCGGCAATAAAGCCCGTGTTCAAACACAATAACGCTGTCTGACCTTGACGGAAACCGAGAAAGCTGCCGGTCATAGAGGCAGAGCTAAGCATTGACCTTTTACTTATTGTTGTAAGCTTTGGTGTGCCTGTGGAACCTGATGTCCTTACCTCAATGGTATCTTTTTCATCAAGCCATTGCTGTAAAAATTTTCCCAACGCCTGCTCCCATTCAGATTTCCCGAAAGCCTGCAATTCAACCGCCACGGCCCGCAATTCAATGGAAGAATGGTATATACCGTTTAAAATCAATGCTTTAGGAACAGATTTCATATTTTGGCTGATTTCAGACGATTGATGAAAAGTCCCAGGTTTTACCTGTATTGTAGCAGAGCCCACCATTTAAAACCATTAGCGGGGAAGGAATATTGTTTTTAAACAAAGACCCTGTTCCAAGTCCCTGCACAAGGGGATTGTCAAGAGTTATGGTCCACTGGGCAATGGCGTTTAAACCGATGTCAGACTCAAGTGCAGAGGTTATCCACCAGCCCGAGCCAACCTTTTCAGCCTGTTTTATCCATAGATCAGAACTTTCAAATCCTCCCAACAAGGAAGGCTTTATGATAATATAATGTGGCCTGATCATTTCAAGTAATCTGAGTTTGGCTGAATCATCAGACAAGCCGATCAACTCTTCATCCAGTGCGATTGGAACAGGTGATTTTCTGCACAGTTCAGCCATGGCTTCAGGCTGCCCCCGGCGGATAGGTTGTTCAACGGAATGAATACTGAATTCCGCAAGCCGCTTCATTTTCTCAAGAGCTTCTGAAAGAGAGAATGCTTCATTGGCGTCCAGTCTTATTTCAATTTCTCTGTTATTAAAATGTTGCCGGATATATTTGATCAGATTGAGTTCTTCTTCGAAAGCAAGGGTTCCGATTTTCATTTTTATTACCTTAAAGCCGTTGTTCAGTTTTTCATCAATCTGCTGAAGCATGGTGGCTGTATTTCCCATCCAGATAAGACCATGGATCGGGATAGCATGGTTGCCCTCGGTGAATGGGGATGGGAAAAGCACCCGGATACCTCCATTTTTTAAATCAGTCATTGCCATCTCAATACCGGTGATAATGCCGGGCCAGGATGCCCGGATTTCGTTCCTGTTTTCCCAGGTGAGGCTAATATCAATGATAACATGCGAAAGCATTTCTTCCAGTTCAGGACGATCATCAGGACTCAGTCCCGGGATAATGCTGCATTCTCCCACCCCGGTAATGCCCGGGAGGTGGGTATCAGATATGAAGATGAAATAACTGTTTTTTGCCTGCAGAATACCGCGTGATGTTCCTGCCGGCTTGCGGAAAAACAGGGTGTGTTTTTTATAGGTGGCAGTTAACATCAGAAGATGAGTCCGATACCGAAAATAACAACAGTGGCAAAGGTGGTCAGGGCAAGTGGTTTGAGTTGCGGATCGAGTTCTGAAGGCACCTTGATCCGGAATACTGTCAGGAGGTGTTTCATTAAAAAAGGTACGGTCAGAAGAAAAATATACTGAACCGGGCCGCTGTAGTTAAAAACTGTATAAATAATTAAAGCAACCGGAGCCCCGGCGATCAGCATCAGATGGTAATACCGGGCCCGGTCGGGTCCCATCATCACTACCATTGTCCGCTTACCAGCCTTGCTGTCGCCCAGGATATCACGCATGTTGTTAAGGTTCAGCACAGCCGTACTGAGTAATCCCATGGCAGAAGCCGGTAAAAGCAGATCAGACTGAAAATGGCCGGCATGCAGGAAATAGGTTCCCAAAACGCCTGTCAATCCGAAGAAAAGGAATACAAACAGATCACCTAACCCCATATAACCATAGGGCTTTTTCCCAACAGTATAGTTGATGGCCGCCGTCAGAGCACTTAGTCCGATGAACAGAAACACGAGCCAAGTAGCTGAAAAAAAGAACCCGATTCCTTTTCCAATGAGCATTATACCTGAAATAAATGCAAAAATGCCGGTCAGAATCACGGCAAGTCGCATCTCGTTAGCCGAGATGGCTCCACTTTGCACGGCCCTGTGAGGTCCAACCCGTTCAGCATTATCGGCTCCATTTTTCGAATCTCCATAGTCATTGGCTAGGTTCGAAAGAATCTGAAGAAAGAGCGTTGTGAGCAATGCAAGCCAGAGTACACTCCATTTAAATTCCTTATCGTGGTAAGCAATGAAGCTTCCCAGCAGCGAACTTGAGAAGGCAAGAGGCAATGTGCGCAAGCGCAATGCATGTATCCAGGCTTTCAGTTTGGTTTCTTTCATAGTTATTTATCCTGCAATCACGGGAATTTTGGAAATTTGCCGAAATCAGGTTTGCGTTTTTCAAGAAAAGCATGTTTGCCTTCCTGTGCCTCTTCAGTCAGGTAATAAAGCAAGGTTGCATTTCCGGCCAACTCCTGAATTCCTACCTGACCATCGAGTTCAGCATTCAGGCACATCTTGAGCATTCTGAGTGCAAGCGGACTACGTTCCATCATAGTTGTACACCAGTCAACCACCTCATCTTCAAGCTGATCAAAAGGTACAACCTTATTTACAAGGCCCATCTCAAGCGCCTCCTGCGCCGAATATTGCCTGCAAAGAAACCAAATTTCCCGGGCCTTTTTCTGTCCTACGATACGCGCAAGATAAGAAGAGCCAAAACCACCGTCAAAGCTTCCGACTTTTGGACCTGTCTGGCCGAATATGGCATTTTCAGAAGCGATACTCAGATCGCAGACAACATGCAGCACATGGCCACCGCCAATGGCATAGCCATTCACCATGGCTACAACCGGTTTCGGCAGGGAACGGATCATTTTCTGGAGATCAAGTACATTCAGCCGTGGAATTCCGTCTTTACCGACATAACCACCTACGCCCTTAATGTTCTGGTCTCCTCCGCTGCAAAAAGCCTTATCGCCTTCACCGGTGATCACTACCACGCCAACTTCGTCTGTTTCGCGGCAATAATGCATGGCTTCAATCATTTCCCTGATAGTATCCGGTGTAAATGCATTGCGGTAGCGGGGCCTGTTGATGGTGATGCGGGCTATGCCTTCGAAGAAATCGAATTTAATCTCCTCGAAATCCTTTATACGCTTCCAGTTTCTTTTTGAGGTCATGAGTTCAAAAATTTAAAGTAATCTTTCAACGCATCAGCGCTGATTATGTTTGGGGTGATGATCTCAAGAATGGCCGGTGTGGCATGGCTGAAATCGAAAAACCCGGCAAGGTGGTTTTCAAGTGAATGCTTATCCCCTGCCTTGAAATACCTCAGACCGAAATTCATGGCCAGATTTTCTGCAGTAAGATGGTGTACTGTTTCGATGTAGGTCTCAAGTTGTTCATATTCTGAAGGCCCGTCAAGTATCCTGAAGATATTCCCACCCCCGTTGTTGATGATGATGATCCTGAAGTCCTTATTCAGGTTATTATTCCACAGGGCATTGCTATCATAGAAAAAGCCGATATCACCGGTGATTACCGTAACCGGTTTATCAGATGCATAGGCAAATCCTGCTGCAGTTGAAACGCATCCATCAATGCCACTGGTGCCGCGGTTTGAAAAAAAACGATGACTTCCCTGGTGGTCGAATAGCTGGGCATACCTTACCGGAGTGCTGTTGGCAAGGTGGATTTCACCTCCGGCCGGAATACTTCTGAAAAGAATGTCGTAAACCAGCATATCGCAAAAGCTCAGATTGAGGATATAGGCTTCATGCCTGATTCTCCTGTTTTGACTGAGGTTGAGCCATTGGAGTCTGTAATCACTATTCACCGGTATTGCCGAATCAGCCAGCTGGCCTGTAAAAGTTAGTGCAGGAACGGGAATTGTTAATGTAAGCGATTGGTATGTATCGGTATAAAAGTCACCGGGATCTTCACAAATATGCCAATGGGTGGCTGGTTTCATCCTCCGCAGCAAGGCTTTTACTTTCTTCGATACCACTGCACCCTCAAAAGTGACCAGGATATCAGGTTTCATAGTATGTATCATCTCTTCATCCATTCCATCAATTACTCTGTCGATGCATCCGATTGCAGATGGGTGGTGAAGATTTGAAGTTGTTTCAGTCAGAATGCAGACAGAAGGATCACTGGTTAATCCGTAATGAAGGAAACCTGCCCCAATATCGGAATTAATTTGCCCGACCAGAATCAGTTTGGATTCCGAGCGATTCCAGAGTTCCGATAGTCGTTTCAGCAAGATGTCAGAGATTTTTTTCTCAACAATTGCCATTTCCATGATCCGGGCTTTTGGAAGGATAGTGTGTACATCGATTCTGTACAGGGGTTCTGCAACCGGCATATTCAGGTGAACCGGACCGGCTACCGGGAAAAGGCAGCGGTCGATGGCCTCATTGATGGTGCGTTCAGCCATCCAGACAGCGTCTGGTGTATCAAATATGGCAGGCAGGTTGAAACTCTTACGTACATAGTTCGAATATACATTCTCCTGTCGGATGGTCTGTCCGTCGCCCTGATCTATCCATTCTGAAGGACGGTCGGCTGTAATAACCAACAACGGAACTTTTTGATAAAAAGCTTCGGCAATCGCCGGAGCATAATTAAGTGCCGCAGTTCCTGAAGTGCACAGCAAGGCAACCGGTCTGCTTTTGCTGATGGCGATTCCTAATGCAAAAAAGCCTGCACTCCGTTCATCTGCTATGCTGATAAGATTTAATTCTTTTTGTCTGGCAAACAGAATGATGGCGGGCGCATTGCGTGAGCCCGGCGAGACTACCACTTCTGTGATGCCTTTAGCTGACATGATGGATGCCAGGAGGCTGATCTGTTCCTTCCCTTTGCTCATTGTAAAAAATCAAACTGCTAAATTCTGCATTTTTTCGATTGCCGACAACATGGTTGTACTTTTAAGCACAGTTTCGTCCCATTCTGCCTGAGGGTTGGATGCGGACGTCAGACCACCACCCGTGTATATGACCGCTCGCCCTTTGAATAGCTGTAAGCAGCGCAGATTGACAAAAAGATCTGCTGATTCCGGACCCACAGGGCCAAGGTAGCCGGCATAATAGGAACGGTTGTGCTTTTCGGTTTTCCGGATGATTTCCATTGCTTTATCAGCAGGCCAGCCACAAACGGCCGGAGTAGGATGTAATGCACTGATAATTAATGGCAAACTGTCGGATTGAAATCCGGCTTCAAAACGGGTGCACAGATGCATAACCCTGCCTGCATTCACTGAACTGGGTTCAGATTTATATATGTTTTTGCAGCCCGACTCTTTTAATACCTTTTGGATATAATCGACAACAATGCTGTGTTCCTCGGTTTCCTTTATTCCCCACTGACCGGACTCTTCAGCCAGGCGGGTTCCGGCCAGTGCCATGGTTGAAATTTTCAGGCTCCGGCGGCGCAGCAATGTTTCAGGAGATGCACCTGTCCAAATGGCATAACCAGGAATGAAAATCAGATAAACAAAAGCCTCCGGATACAGGCTACACAATAAATTAAACAATGTTGTTGCATTGAAATCTTCGTTCAGCATTTTAGAAAGCTGACGAGATAAAACAACTTTTCCGGCATGCCCCGCATGAATCAGTTCTATAATTTTGTTGACCTGCATTATATATTCATGTTCCTGAACTTCAATGATCTTCCCTTCCTCAAAAACGGGGATTTGACCTTTACCGGAGGGAATTTTGATAACCGACTCTGAGGAGGACGAAATCTTATCAGCCTCAAGCCAGATATTTGGGGAATCCGCATAAAATGGCGCCATTACAAAACCTGGTCTTCCTGTCAAAAACCCTGAAGTCCCGGAAAGAAGTCTGGCATTTCCTGACATGATGACTTTTACCTTTTGTAATGGCAGGCGATAAACCGCAAAAGCTCCGGGGATCATTTTCCCGTGTAATTCAGATTGATCCGGAAGATATTCAGAACACTGCATTTTCAGTTATTTCAACTGTGAACAAATTTGAAAGGTTCGGTAAGCCCACGATGAATTTAAAGATCGGATAGCCTGTCCGCCTGATAACGGGAGAACCTGCTCTGCCTTGGGCTTTATGTCGGGCAGGCTCATATGATTGAAAACTAATAACACATATATGCCTGTGGGGCACAGAAGGCATTTGTGCGGGTATGCATTAGCAATTTATTTTGAATTCATTGTTTCTTTTTCCAGTACCATAATGGTGAGTCTTGACAGGCAAACCAGGTTTCCGGCATCGTTGTTAATTCTGATCTCCCAAACATGGAGCTTACGTGAACGCATGATCAGTGTAGCCTTGCCATGCACTGACCCATCCCTTACACTCCGGATATGATTGGCGTTGATTTCAATACCAACAATAGCTTGCTTTTCAGGATTAATGACGGACATGGAGCCCATACTGCCCAGTGTTTCAGCCAGGGCAGCAGATGCCCCGCCATGAAGCAAACCTGCCGGTTGTTTTGTCCGGTGGTCTACCGGCATGGTACCACACAGATAATCAGGACCGATTTCCGTATAAACGATGCCAAGATGCTTCATCATCGTGCCTTCAGAATGGGCATTCATCGTTTCAAGGGTCATGTTGGTAAGCATCGGTATCTGTGATAATATAAAGTGATTCAACTAACAACTTTCATTGCATTTAAGTTGTGCGAAAATTAAGAAAAAAAAACCAGATATTGGTTTACAATATGGTGGTGTTGCGATTGACGGTTATTTTATTCTGTATTGATTTTTAATTATTTTTGTATCAGGTCTGAGTTGCAACAATTTTCAGTTATGACACATTGGTTAGAAGAAGCCGAGAAATCCCATCATCCTGACAAGGAGTCTGTTTCAAGGGCAGAACGGATTAACCAGCGATATCATAGAATCCAGGAAAATTATGCCAGCCATGGCAGACTTTATGATGCGTTTCTGCAGGATCTGCATAGTCTGATTATCAGGGTCAATAATCTGCCGGCCAGTAAAAGGGTGCCTTTTGGAAAGATGGAGGGACGCGAAAAGGAGTCGAAGCTTAACAACCACCTGAATATTTTTTCGAGCAGTATGCGGATGAAGCGCAGGCAATTTCTTGGTTTTATTCCATTTTTTGAAACCAGCCATTTCAAGCACGTCAGGGTTATATTTTTAAATATATCTGATGAGGAAGGGATGATTGAAATTGAGCTTAAAGAAAATATCCTGCAGCGTGAAGTCTTAAAAACAGATAAGTTTGCCAAAAAGGGAAAAGCCGACAGGCCGGAAAAGTTGCATGTAATATATACTTTCCCCATCATTGCCCTTGGACATGAAACCGCACTTGAAATTATTGACTGGCTTGCTTTCAGTAAAGAGATTTCGGCTTGCTCATTTTACAGTACAATTGAAGAAAAACGGAAGCACTATCCAGGATAATGTTTGGTGCCTGATTGAATCAATTTGATGAAACCTTTTCAGTATTTTCGCTGTTATTATTATGTACACAATCCAGTCAATCCGACCACTTTATGGAATATACTGTCCTCAGACCAACTTATGAGGGGCAAATCGCTTTACTTACCGTCTGCCGCCCCCAGGCTTTAAATGCCCTCAATTCGAAATTCTTCGAAGAAATGGGTAACTATGTCTCTGAAATAGGGACCAACTCTGATATCCGCGCCTTGATTATTACTGGTGAAGGAAAGGCTTTTGTTGCCGGTGCTGATATTGCCGAAATGGTAAATATGAGTCCGGAAGAGGGCAGGGATTTTTCTGAAAACGGACAAGCTGTTTTCAACAGGATTGGTCAATTGCCATTTCCTGTTATTGCTGCCATCAATGGATTTGCCCTGGGAGGAGGGCTGGAACTGGCCATGGCCTGTGATTTCAGGATTGCTTCTTCGAATGCCAGATTCGGCCAGCCTGAAGTTAATCTGGGCCTGATTCCGGGGTATGCCGGAACCCAGCGCCTGCCAAGACTGACCAACCTTGCTGACGCGCTTTACCTTCTCACTACCGGTGAGGTAATTGATGCCGTAACTGCCTTGCAAATGAGGCTGATCCAGAAAATAACAGAGCCTGAGAATCTGCTTACAGAAGCCCGCCGCATAGCCGGTTTGATCGCAACGAAAGGCCCGTTGGCCGTGAAGCTGGTAAAAGAGGTTACCCGCAAAGGACTTGAATTGCCTTACACTGAAGGTGAAAAACTTGAACATATTCATTTTGGGGACCCATTTGGTAACGAAGGCACAGAAGGAATGAAAGCTTTTCTGGAAAAAAGAAAGCCTGCCTGGTAGATTTCATTAACGAAACAAATAACACCTTAATATGGATTACACTGAAAGATTGTCAAATGTCACGGTGCTGGGTGCTGCCGGAAAAATGGGAAGCGGTATCCTGTTGCTTTCATCACTCGAAATCGCCGACCTGATGCTGAAACCTGAAAACAAAGAGAGGCATTTTGTGGTAAACGCAATAGATGTCACCTCTGGTGCACTTCCCGGACTGATGAATTACATTCGCGGACAGGTGCTGAAAGCAGCTGAAAAGAAAGTGGTCATACTCCGTAAGGTGTATGACGAACGGAAAGACCTGATCGAAAACAGCGAAATCATTGAAGCCTATGTCAATGACGTAATGAACCTGATCAGGCCGGGTACCCGTATTGAAGCGGCTTATGACAGCACCCTGGTTTTTGAAGCGGTGAGTGAAAACGCTGCACTTAAAACCAAACTGTTCAGGCAGATCAATGAAAACAATCCACATAAACCCTGGATTTTCACCAATACATCTTCTGTCCCCATCGGTGGATTGGATAAAGACGCCGGCCTTGAAGGCAGGATTCTTGGGTATCACTTTTACAATCCTCCCGCAGTTCAGAAACTCGTTGAACTGATTACCATTGGTTCCAATCCTGAAGGCATGAAGGAATTTGCTTTGCTACTGGCAAAGAACATGCGCAAGGTGATTGTTCCCTCAAACGATATAGCCGGTTTTATCGGTAACGGCCATTTTATGCGTGATGCACTGTATGCATTGGGCGAAGCCGGACGGCTTTCAGCAGAAATGCCATTGCATGAGGCAATTTATGCCATCAACAGGGTGAGTCAGGATTACCTGATGCGGCCGATGGGTATTTTTCAGCTGATCGATTATGTGGGGGTGGATGTGGTCAGGTTTATTATGAATGTGATGAATCCCCACATGCCCGGCGAAAACCTGCACAGTCCCCTGCTGGATGAGCTTTTTGATAAGGGAATCAAGGGAGGACAGTTTTCGGATGGCAGTCAGAAAGACGGATTTCTGAAATATGAAAAGGGCCGGCCTGTGGCTGTCTATAGCGCCGAAAAGTGCGAATATATTGCAACCGAAGGGTTTTCTTCCAGAACGGATGAATGGCTGGGCGCACTTCCTGCAACGGCATTGCCATGGAAAAACCTGGTAAAGGCTGCTGACAAAGACGCTATGGCTGCACTTGCATTCGCTGATTATAAAAAATCAGGTGATACCGGAGCCGCACTGGCGCTGGCTTATGCCCGCCGCTCCAGGGAGATCGGTTCAAAACTGGTGAGTGACAGGGTTGCCCATTCCGCAGCCGATGTCAATACAGTGCTACTGACCGGTTTTTTTCATGCCTATGGCCCAGTAAACGATTTTGTTCTTTAGTCAAATCCCCTTCCCTATGAACCCACACAAAAAAATATACATGATTGCCGGTTACAACACCGTTTCAATGGGTACCGGCCGCAAGGAATTCAATCCGAAAAAAGAACGCCCGGGGCTGGAACATTATATGAAGGAAGCCGGACAGGCTACCCTTAGCAAGATAGGAGGTGCAGCCAATGTTGATGAAGGCGTGGTTGGCAATTTTATGGCTTCACGTTTCAACAGGCAGGCTCACCTCGGCGCTTTTATGACAATGGTTGATCCGGGATTTAAGTATAAGCCTTCCCTTCGAGTAGAAGGTGCCTGTGCCTCTGGCGGGCTGGCTTTGGTAAGTGGTATCAAATCAGTATTATCCGGTTCTGCGGATGTGGTGCTGGCCATGGGTGTTGAAGTACAGAATACCGTTAAGGCGATCTACGGAGCAGATATTCTTGCCGGAGCAGGGTGGTTCCATAGACGTAAGGAGGGGCATGCCTATTTCTTCCCCGGACAGTTCAGTGACAGGGCCGGTGCATACTATGAAAAAGTAGGTCGTGAAAAAGCCCGGAAAGCGATGGCCAGATGGTATCGCAATGCGATTGAAAACGCCCGTTTGTGTCCTACGGCTCAGGAATTTGAGAATAAAACAGCCGATCTCGAAGCCCAGGGGCTCATGGAACCCAACCCGAAATCTTTTACCGATCACCTGAATGTATTCGATTGCTCAAAGGTTTCCGATGGCGCCTCTTCAATTGCCATTGTATCGGAAGAAGGTTTGAAACGATGTGGTGTTGCCCTGAAGGATGCTGTTGAAGTGGTTGGGGTTGGACACGCAGTCGATGATATCACTGCTTTACCCGAAGATCTTACCCGCCTCAATACCATTGCCCATGCAGCTAAGGAAGCCCTGAAATCGGCCGGAATCACGACTGACCAGCTTGCCACCGTTGAAACCCACGATTGCTTCAGCATCGCCGGAATACTGGGGATTGAAGCCATAGGCCTGGCCGCTGAAGGGAAAGGCGCAGATTTCGTTCTCGAAGGAAATACTGCCCGTGATGGAAAAATTCCTGTCAATACCACCGGTGGTCTGATCGGCTGGGGTCATCCTACAGGTGCCACCGGCGTTCACCAGGCCGTTACCATCTGGGAACAGATGACCGGAAAAGCCGGAGCAGCACAGATCAACATCCCGGCTGACAGGCCATACGGTCTTACCATTAACATGGGTGGAGACGACAGGACGGTGGTTGCCATTGTTTTTAAAAAGACAATATAGAGCTGGGGAGTTGAAGTAAAAAGAAATTAAAAGGATAGAGACCTTTGCAGATGTAATAAAATGAGGCTGTCTCATAAGTTAGTATTGGCTTCGTTCCGATAGCTACCGGAACCGCTTAGCCTGACATCTGATAATCAATCTATTGTCATATTGAGTCCCGATAGAAACAGTGTTGGTGCGCGTCTTATCTTCTGAATCGTACTTCCACAGACTTTGTTTATAAACATATAATTTAAAAAAAACCAACCTTCCGGTGCAACTTTGTATCGGAAGTTTAGTTTATGGTAACACAATCCCGATAGAAACTATGAATCCATTGTTTCAACCCTATAAACTTGGAAGGCTAACACTTAAAAACCGCCTGGTTATGTCGCCGCTCACCCGCCGCCGGGCAGGGGAGGGTGGTGTACCCGTGGAGATGAATGCCATTTATTATGCCCAGCGGGCATCAGCGGGACTGATCATCGCCGAAGCCAGCCAGATATCACCACAAGGTGTGGGGTATATGGATACACCCGGTATTCATTCCCAGGAACAGGCTGAAGGATGGAAGAATGTTACCGGAGCTGTCCATGCAAAAAAGGGGCTGATTTTTCTCCAGTTATGGCATGTCGGCCGGGTTTCACATTCCCTGCTACAGCCCGGGAATGCATTGCCGGTATCTGCCTCAGCCATTTCAGGCGGCGATTATATCACCACACCTGAAGGCAAGAAACCGATGGAAGTTCCAAGATCACTTGAATTGAGTGAAATCCCGGACATTGTTGAAGATTACCGGAAAGCTGCGGCCAATGCGATGGAAGCCGGCTTCGACGGGGTGGAAATCCATGCAGCCAATTCCTACCTGCTTGACCAGTTTATGCATTCATCCTCGAACATCAGGACGGACAAATATGGTGGGAGCATTGAAAACAGGTGCAGACTCACCCTTGAAGTTACCGATGCAATTTGTGAAGAAATCGGCAGCGATAAAACCGGCATACGACTGGCCCCGTCGAATATCAGGTATGGAATGGATGATATTGATCCCGCTGCTTTATTTGAATATGTTATCAATCAGCTTGATCAAAGAAACCTTGCTTATCTGCATTTGGTGGAACCCATGCTTTCGCTGGAGCATCATCCGCATATGATACAACATGTGGCAAAACACTTCAGGAAGCATTATTCAGGTACACTGATTACTGCCGGCAACTACACTCCTGATAGTGGCCGCAAAGCTGTTGAAGCAGGTTACGCCGACCTGGTGGCCTTCGGACGATTGTTTATTGCCAACCCGGATCTGCCGGAACGCATTGCCGGCAGTGTTTCATTAAATATCCCTGACCCTGATACTTTTTATACCGGGGGCACTCAAGGATATATTGACTACCCTTTCATTTCCTGAAAAGGTTATCTTATACTGACCGGGACTTCAGGATCAAAAGACCAGTGTTGCCAATGAATGCGGCAGGCTGGTTACAGATACAGTTTTACCGTTAACCCATAGCTTATACTCAGTTGGTTGATTGCTTTCATTCATCACCACCACCACCACCGATCCATCCGTATTAAGAAAGGCTGTAGCGATCAGCTGGCTGCGGCTGGGTGAAGCAATGATCCTTTTGGCTCCCGGACGGATAAACTTTGAGAAATGACCGATGTAATAATAGGAATTGGTGTAGGTAAGTTTCCCGGTTTTTGTATCTCCGTGCAAAGGGGCAAAACAGAAATTGCCGACATGGTTGGGCCCGCCTGTTTCATCCAGCAGAATGTTCCAGTCGGTCCATCCAACTGCGCCATTGTTGAAATCGTGTATCATTGAACGACCGTATTCCTCACCAAGTACCCACGCATTATAGCGTTCAGCATTGAAGCTTTCCGCACAGCCTTCAGTAAACAGAATATTCTTGTCAGGGAAGGCTTCCTGCACCCTGCGTACATTTTCAAAAACCGGCTGGCCGCCACTCCAGTCCTCATACCAGTGAAATCCGATTCCCCAGGCATATTTTTCAACTTCAGGATCGGCAAAATAGGTCTGGGCGCGCTGATAGATCAGGTCGCGGTTGTGATCCCACATAATTACTTTCTTGTCCCCAAGACCTGCTTCGTGGAGGGTCGGCCCCAGGAATTTCTTCAGGAAGTCGCGTTCCTCTTCAGCGGTATAAATGCAGCTTTCCCAGGTCTGCTTGGCCATGGGTTCGTTCTGAATGCTTAATCCCCACACAGGAATGCCATCTTTTTCGAGACTGTTTATGTATTTTATATAATAGTTGGCCCAGCTCTGGTAAAATTCAGGTTTCAATTTGCCACCTTTCAGCATATTGTTGTTGTCCTTCATCCAGGCAGGAGGGCTCCATGGGCTTACATATAAAGGAATTTTTCCTCCGGCTGTAGCCATGGCCTGTCTGATCATCGGTATTTTGAACTTTTTATCGACCTCGACCGAAAACGATTTCAAATCAACATCCCCTTCATTCACATAAGTGTAGCTTTCGCTCGAAAAATCGCAACTATTCATATTGGTGCGCAGCAGGGTGTAGCCAATTCCTTCTTTCTGACTAAAATAGGCAGTCATAATCTCTTTTTGCCTGTCTTCAGGAAGTTTATAGAATGTTTCAGCCGATGCATCGGTAATGGCGCCGCCAACTCCCAGAAATGTCTGGAAGGTTTTGGACGGATCAACAAAAACACAGATTTCCGTTTCGAATGGCTGGCCGGTTGCCTTAAAGTCAAGGGTTGCGGTCTGAGTCAACCGGTAATCACTATTTTCGGCCGTAGTGTAAATTTTAACCTGTTGCCCGGCAGGCATAGGTTTTACAGGCTGATTCTGTGCAGAGGAGAACTGAACAATTGCAACCGCTGCAATAAATAAGATAAGTCGTTTCATATCAGAAGTTTTGGTCTTTTATAAAATCAGAATCGGAGGAAGTGAGGTTGGTGTGATAGATACACTAACTTTTGAAAGACAAAGTTAAAATTTAAAAGCAATTGTTGTCCATCCGGTGGAATTATTTATTCCGGGACCGACGTCAGGGTCGGGTTTTCAGGACTGAAATCCTGCAAAAAAAAGGCTGCTCCCCGCGGAACAGCCTTTTCTAAAGCAGGATACCGGGGGACTATTCGTCTTCCTTTTCCTGTTCTTCGTATGCTTTGAGCAGAGCCGTCTGGACATCGCCCGGAACCTGTGAATACTCAGCAAATTTGAGCGAATAGGTTCCGCTGCCACTGGTGATTGAACTCAGTGCAGTAGAATAACGGTTCATTTCGGCAAGGGGAACCTTGGCTTTTACAATCTGGTAGTTGCCTTCACTGTCCATACCCATGATGATGGCGCGGCGACCCTGAAGGTCGGTCATAATGTCACCCATGCGATCGGAAGGTACCATCACTTCCACATCATAGATCGGTTCAAGGATCTTTGGGCCTGCATTTTTAGAGGCTTCTTTGAAAGCCTGACGACCGGCAAGTTTAAACGCTAATTCGTTTGAGTCAACCGGGTGCATTTTACCATCGTAGATGTTTACCACGATATCGCGGGCATAGGATCCCGTCAACGGACCTTCTTCAATCTTCTCCATGATCCCTTTCAGGATGGCGGGCTGGAAGCGGGCATCAATGGAGCCGCCAACGATACAGTTGTTGAAGATGAGCTTTCCACCCCATGGCAGCAGGTGCTCTTCAGTGCCCCTGATCGGGAACTCCTTTTGGGGAACCATATCTTCTGTATAAGGCTGTATGAGCATATGTACCTCGCCAAACTGACCTGAACCACCCGACTGTTTTTTATGACGGTACATGGCCTTGGCTGTTTTGGTAATGGTTTCACGGTATGGTATCCTTGGTGCATAGTATTCAATACCGATTTTCTCGATATTTTCGATGAGCCATTTGGCAATATTCAGGTGTAATTCACCCTGGCCCCTGATGATAATCTGTTTCAGCTCTTTCGAATACTCAATGGTAAGTGTGGGGTCAACCTTCTGGATCTCGGTCAGTGCAACACCCAGCTTCTCGTCATCTGCAGTGTTTTTAGCCTTGATGGCCATTGTAATCTTTGGTGCAGGAAATTCGATGGGTACAATGATATCACCTGCATTTTTTGGAGCATTGAGCGTTTGGTTGGTGCGGGCGTTTTTCAGTTTAATGGTTGCTGCAATATCACCGGCAACAACTTTCTCAAGTTTTTCGCGTTTCTTTCCGGCAACAGCAAACAACTGTGAAATACGCTCTTTTGATCCGTTAACTCCATTAACCATATCCATGGCTTCACCAATTTCACCGGCATAAACCTTGAAAAAGGAAATCTCACCAAGATGCTCTTCGATGGATGTTTTGAAAATCAGGGCTGAGGTAGGATCGGTTGATTTGCATTTTAGTTCTTTTCCTTCTTTCGTCTTTCGGGCAGGCATTTCGTCCGGAGCCGGGAGATAATTAATTACGAAATCGAGCATAGCATCAACCCCTAAGTTGAGTTTTGCACCGATGCACAATACCGGGAAAAGTCCACGGTTAATGATGCCCAGCTTCAGTCCGCGCTTCAATTCATCATTAGTAAGGGTTCCGTTCTCAAAAAAGGATTCCATAAGGGCCTCGTCATTCTCGGCGGCAGTTTCGATCAGGCTGTTGAGCATTCCTTCGGCTTTGTCTTTCTGATCAGCCGGTATATCCATTACTTCTGCTTTTCCTCCGCCGGCAGGATATTTCAGCATTTTCTGCTGCAGAATATCGATGATGGAGTTAAAGCTATGCCCTTCGTTTACCGGATACTGAAGCGGGGTTACACTTCCCCCGAATTGTGTTTTCAGTTGACGGAGACTTTCTTCGAAACTGGATTTTTCATGCTCCAGATGATTGATAAGGAATACAACCGGCTTATGGTTAGCATTGGCCTGCCTCCAGTTGATCTCAGTTCCGACTTCCACACCATTCTGTCCGTTGATTATCATAAAAGCGGTATCAGCAGCAGAAAGACCGGCTACAACTTCTCCGATAAAATCATCGAAACCCGGAGCATCAATCAGATTAATTTTATGTCCTTTATGTTCTGCATAAAGAATGGTCGATGAAACTGAATTCTGACGCTCCAGTTCTATTTCACGGTAATCAGAAACAGTATTCTTATCTTCGATCGATCCACGCCTGTTAATAACGCCGCTTTCAAATAAAATGGATTCCGACAGGGTTGTTTTACCTGTTTTTGCACCACCGATAAGTACAATATTCCTCAGTTCATTTGTTTTGTAAACCTTCATGTTTTTAGCAAGTTATGATGATTAATCCGATTTCGAAAGGGCGACAAAGTTATAAAAAACTGTAGAATAACAAAACCTGCCTGAAAAATAGATACAATTATGCAGGATGGATTCTCGATTTACTTTGGAAGTCTGAAGTTGTGAACAGTTCCTATCGGTTTGTTTTGGCCCGATCCGGTGAAAGCATGCTAACCAGGGCACGTCACAAGTCTTTCAATACGAAGGAGATGAGTAACAGGTAAGGAGCTAATGTAATTCCGTGAACAGCTAAACCTGAATTTGAACCGGGGTCCGGACATCCTGCACTGTGCTAAATGCACTTAATCGAGGTCAATATCGAACTGAACCAGTTCTGAAAACAGTCGGATACGGTCATTCAATTCACCATTGTTGATAGACTGAAGCCCTTCAGTTCCGAATTTTTCGACTGTGAAAGAAGCCATGGCTGAACCAAAAATAATGGCCCGCTTCATATTCTCAAAAGAGATATCACCTGTTTTAGCAAGGTGTCCGATAAAGCCACCGGCAAAAGTGTCACCTGCTCCGGTCGGATCGAATACTTCTTCCAGAGGAAGGGCAGGAGCGAAGAATACACTTTCGCTGTTGAAAAGCAGGGCTCCGTGCTCACCCTTTTTTATCACAAGGTATTTCGGACCCATTCCGATGATTTTTCTCGCAGCCTTCACAAGAGAATACTCACCCGAGAGTTGCCTGGCTTCCTCATCGTTGATGGTGAGAACATCTACCATTCTGATCACTTCCAGCAGATCATCCCAGGTAGTGTTCATCCAGTAATTCATGGTGTCCATCACAATCAGTCTGGGTCGGACAGGGAATTGCCCGATGACTTTTTTCTGTATTTGTGGTGTCAGGTTGCCGAGCATCAGGAATTTACTGTCTTTATAGGATTCGGGTAACACAGGGTCGAAATCGGAAAGTACATTCAGTTCAGTTGCCAGTGTGTCACGTGAATTCATATCGTTGTGGTAACGACCTGCCCAGAAAAAGGTCTTTCCTTCAGGAATTATCTTAATACCGGAAGTGTCAACACCATTCTCATTCAGCAGGTCAAGGTATTCCTGTGGGAAATCACCTCCGATAACAGATACAATTTTAGCATCTACATCTAATTTACCGGCTGCCAGCCCTATATAAGTAGCAGCACCACCAAGGATTTTATCTGTTTTTCCGAAAGGGGTTTCAATGGCATCAAAGGCAACGGTTCCAACAACGACTAAACTCATATCAGAAATGTATTAAGTAAAAAGTTTAAGGTAAAAAGTTAATATCAAAAAGTAAAAATCTGGTAATAAATGGAATTTCAATTTAAAAATCCCAGATGTTTGAAAACGGGCGTGCAAATGTATGGAAATTTTTCAGGCTGCCGGAATGAGGCATACGAAAATTCAGGGGTCATTCCCGGCCTGTCTGAAAAAAGAAAGGATCGGACTGCATTTGAACCACAAGCTAACCCAAAAACTCTTTCTTCAGGAAATCTTCGAGTTTCAGAAGGTCGATGGTAAATTTCCGGATACCTTCTGCCAGTTTCTCGGTAGCCATGGCATCTTCATTCATAAGCCAGCGGAACGGTTTCTCTCCGGACTGTATCCTTGCGGGATTTAAAACTGCGGCTTTTGAAGCATCAAGTTTAAGTTCAACTACTTCCTGAGAATCTTCAAGTTCTTTCAATAGTGAAGGAGCAATGGTAAGCAGGTCACAGCCGGCCAGAGCAATAATCTCTCCCTTGTTGCGGAAACTCGCTCCCATCACTTCGGTGTTATAAGCGAATTTCTTATAGTAATTATATATCTCGGTTACTGAAATCACCCCGGGATCTTCTTCCGGCCGGATATCAACCAGGTTTTTTTCCTTTTTATACCAATCGAGGATGCGTCCGACAAAGGGTGAAATAAGGGTAACACCGGCATCGGCACAGGCAATGGCCTGAATTTTCGAAAACAGCAATGTCAGATTACAATGAATGCCTTCTTTTTCAAGCACCCTCGCCGCCTGTATCCCTTCCCAGGTGGCGGCTACCTTTATCAGAATGCGTTCACGGTCAATTCCTGCAGCTTCATAAAGGCGGATGATTTCAAAAGCCTTGTTGATGGTAGCTTCAGTGTCGAATGACAAGCGGGCATCAACTTCGGTGCTGACCCGTCCGGGAACAATTTTAAGTATTTCCAGTCCAAAATTCACAGCAACGCGGTCGAGGCACAGTGTAAGTTGTTTTTCCTGGTCCCGGCTCAATTTCCGGGCTTCAGAAGCAGCATGTCCGGCCAGATGCCTGTATTTCTCTTCTTTTGCAGCGGCATAAATCAGGGAAGGATTGGTGGTAGCATCTTCCGGCCGGTATTTTATCATTGATTCAAAATCTCCGGTATCGGCTACTACACGGGTAAACTGTTTTAACTGCTCAAGTGAATTCATAGGACTTATTTTCTAATACAAAGGTACAAATGAAGTGAGATTATTTAAGTGAAAATCAATGTCATTCTGGCATATATCACATGTGCTTATCCTTTACCCGGAGATCAATTATTATGTGTGAATCAAAAGAAAAGGGCTTACTGAATTTAAAAACCTTTGTGGGTTCAAAGGCAATCCTGGTAACGCGTCGTGAATATAAAATGGTTGTTTTGGTCAGGCAACGGAGTGAAGAAAACCATACTGATATTTTTGTGTGAATGATGTAACTCCTTTCAATATTTGTGTAACACTTTCAGAATCAGCATGACTTAATTTTGTATACATAAATCCAGGAGCAAATTCCACGGGATTTTCCTGAGTAAAGCGGATTATTGCAGCGCTCAAATCGGTCAACTCAGGGTTTAATTAATAATTCAGAAAATCCAGCATTTTGGTTTTTCATTTTAAAATAACAATCTAACACATTTTGTCATGAAAAAAAGCATTTACCTGATTCTGTTATTTTTTACACCCATAATATGTATTTCCCAGACTCTTTTCAGGAGCGGAAATTTTTTACACCATTCAACCGGAGGTAACATATGGGGACCAAATAGCTCTTCAACAAGTATACCTGACCAGATAGCTATTTATAATACTGTTCATGGATATTCCGGAACGGATTCAATTTCGATGAACCAACAATGGTGGCCTTCAGGGGGTAACAATGAATGGGAATATTGGCATCGCATATTTGACAACCAGACACCCGAGGCCAACATTTTACCAATACTGCAAAACAATAAAATTGTTGTAATTAAATCATGTTACCCTTCTTCAGAAATGACGGGTTCAGGGCAACCTACAGACACGTTGAACCGTACCATCAAATCCGTCTACAATTATAAATGGCATTGGAGGAATATTGTGAGAGTAATGGCAGCCCACCCTGAGAATTTCTTTGTAATATGGACCAATGCACCACTTGTTGCAGGAAATACTAATCCAACGGCTGCTATGTTATCAAAGCAATTTACTACCTGGGCCAAAGATACCCTGGCGATGGGACTTGACCCGGAAATGTGCGCATTCCCAAGGAACATCTATGTATTTCATTACTTCTCGAAACTCACTGATGCCAATGGTTTTGAATTGTCGCAATATGCAGTAAGCAGTTCTGACAGTCATCCGAATGCACTTGCAACTGCACTTGTAGCCCCGATGTTCGTTAATGAAATATTTGATGCTGCCTATATTTATGAACAAAATGAAGCGACCTTAAGCGTCATACCTTCAGATCAGAATGTAAATTCAACGACAATAACAGCAGTCTTTGCCGTAACTTCAAATACAGACTGGACAAATAGCAGTAACGAGAATTGGTGTACGGTTACCCCATCGGGTAACGGTAACGGTAATATCACCGTAACTTTTGAAGCAAATACCGAAGAAGCACGCAGTGCAATCATTACGGTAACTGTTGATGGTCTGCCTTCGGTAGACGTGACCCTCACGCAGGACGGATTTACAGAGAAATCTTTAAGCCTGAGTCTGCTGATAGAGGGACTATATGCAGGAGGTGGAATCATGAATCGGGCAAATGATGAACTGGGCCCTTATTTTGGTCCCGGGATTGCTGATGTGGTTATTATTGAGCTGCATAATGCCGCTGATTACGGTATTGTTGGTTATACTTCACCTGAAGTTGAACTAAGTGTCACTGGAACTGTTTCGGTGAGCATTCCTTCGGAATTCAACGGGAATTATTATATCACAGTGAAACACCGTAATTCCATCGAAACGACTTCAGCAAGTCCTGTTTCATTTGCTGCATCATTGTCCAGCTATACCTTTAATCTTCCAGCAAAGGTTTATGGTGGTAACATGTTGCTGATGGCGGACGGTCATTATGTGATTTTCAGCGGGGATGTTAATCAGGACGGAATTGTAGATACAGCTGATATGACACCGGTTGATAACGATGCTTCGAACTTTGTTTCAGGTTATCTTCCAACAGATGTTAATTGCGACGGAACCATTGACACTGGTGATATAACCATAATTGACAACAACGCGGACGGTTTTGTATCATCTTTAACTCCGTAACCATTATCTGTTTACCAACCAAAAAACAGGTTTTCGGAAACAGAGAGGAATTTGAATAAACAATTAATCACAAAAACACAAACCATGAAAAAACTCATCACGAACATATTAAAGGCATTTTTCCTTTTAATCATATTAATGCCGCAAATCACGGCTTCAGCCCAAAGGCGTTTTGCACCCAAGGTGGCAATTGGGGAGTCGGCTTTTGAACTCACGATCCTCAATATGGATCAAACTACAGATCGCACACTCGAGTTTGATGTTTACCTGCTCGATGCCAATACGGCCGATGTTTTTGAACTGGCTACATTTCAAGCTGGTATATTATTGAATGCATCCGTTTTTGCAGGAGGCACTTTATCGGTGAGTCTGGTTCGCGGAAGTTCTGCTTTAAATCAACGCCAATCACCTGAAATCATCGGATTTGTTGAGGAAGTTAACGGCTACCCCGGATTGTCACTTATAAAGCTGGCATCGAGAGGGGCTCCCGGAGCAGGCAATGGAACCCTGCTCTCCGGCAACAGATACGGCAATTGTGTTGTGAGAATAAGGCTTACAGGTACAATACCTTTTAAAGCCAATACTTCTGCCAACCTTGCCTTCACATCCGGCACCGATTTAATCCCCTTTTATGCCACCCGCGTTGCACAATACATCTCTTCGGTGAATGTTCAACTTGAGGTAATACCCGGTGAGAATGCGATCGTAACTGGAAATCCCCTGCTCAATCCGACGATTACAGCAACCGGTTCCGGCTTAACTCCAGGTAGTTTAGATCATCCGGCAGGTAGTGGTATGGCTGGTCTGATGATTTTCAGTTACGACAAAACAGTTGTTATTGAAAACCGGGATAATCTGACAGGTGAGGTTGCCATCTATGATTTAACAGGAAAAGAAATAAGCTCCTTTAAGCTTATAAATGAATCCCGGATTTTGATCCCTGTTCTTGCAGACTGCGGAACCTACCTTGTTAAAGTCTCCTCCGCCATCGGAATAGTGAGCACCAAGGTTTTTATACATTAAACTCTTAAAAGGAAGCTTTCGCATAAGTATAATCAGACATCGGCTCCGTCTGTCAGAATACCTGGCAGACGGAGCCGATATTTTAGCGGATCTTTGCTTTTAAGCAGGCCTCCCTGTTTATAAAAGCAGATTATTGTCCAGGATAACCGAATCTATAAATAACCTGTGATCAGAACAAAAGCGAATAGAGACCATTGTCCGTCAGACAAATGACGCCCAAATCGCATCATTTCAGGATGAGTTGGGTAAAGCGATTTTTTGTATCACGGAAATCGCTCAGATCAGGTTACATAAAATTCCTGCAGGAGTTTCTGATCCTTTCAGAAAACATCAGAAAAGAATAATGGCCACGATTATGATAGCAGCGATGATAAGAAGCCGGCCGATAACCTTATTTTCAAAGGCGAGCATGCGGTTACATTCTGCTAATTTCTGTTTTACCGGTTCATTATCCATGCCGAGTTCAAGGGCTTTTTTATACCAGCTTATGGCAGGCCTGAGTAGTTCAATTTTAAGAAAATCATCGCCCCGTTGGATAAATTCCTGAAATTCACGTTCGGCCTGGCCCATAGGGGTTTCAGAATGAGAGTGTGTCATGGCTGTAATTACTGATTTTCACAAATATAAGATATATATACCTGAAATGTACATCGAATGCTTAGAAATAGTCTGGAATCCGTTCTGCCTTAAAAAGAAGCGCATAACAGTGGAATTTTTCAGAAAGATTGAATTCAACAATCATTGTTTAATTGCCAGTAGCCCGAAGTAACCGGCGATGAGTCCCAGCCCGAATACCATGGCTTCGTTTAATCCCCGGGTTTCGATCGAGAACCCGATCAGGACAATGCCGAGTCCCCAATAGGCAAATGCAGCGATCAGCCCAAAGATGCTGCCAAGCACTAATGGTCGCGGTGTAACTTTTCTTTTCCCGGGCAGATTTTTACCCAATCCACCTATGAACCCGCCCAGTATGGCAAGGAACACAAAGAGCCAGGGAAAAACAGCTTCCACCGAAATGGAATTACTCCGGTAATTGGGGTTGATCACTTTCAGGTCAATCCTTCCCAGGCTTTCGGACCGGAGGATTACTTCCCTGGGCTGGTCGCCGGTAAGTATAAGACTTGCTGAATCGATCGACCCCAGCGACGATTCTATGCTTATGGGTATAGGTTTGTAGGTCGTAACACCCTTCAGGGTTAGATGCACCGGCAATGTCTGGATGCCAAGCCCCTGGATTCGGGTTCTTACAGAAGAAATAATAATTGCGGGTTCGACACGGAGGCTTTTCAGATAACCAACCGGATTGGTTACAGTCAGAATCCTGACTTCAAGTGAATCCTTCGGGTCACGGGATGAAACTTTTACTTCACGTGGCGGCCAGTTTACCTCACTGATGCTAAGGGTGATGGATTCAGGATCATAGGAAACAATAATATCTTCCGTAGCAGAAAGAACTTTTTTAACCGGTTTGATCTTTCCCGAGTCATTCACTTCAACCGGAAGAAAACGAATGATTCCTTCAAATAACTCAGTTTCAAAATTGTACCTGAGAGGTGCCGCATCAATAAAAAGGATACGATAGGATATCTGTTCTCCTGTACCGGCAACCCGTGCGTAGTAGAGTTCCGGAAGCATAAATACTTCATCCCGGTCAGGAGTGCCAGGCTCAACTACCGGGGATTCTATCTTCGAGATAACATCACCTGTACGGACCACCGCCCTGCGCTCATCCGGCTTCAGCTGAAAATAATCAAGACGGGCTTTGCGCGATATGGTGTCCTTCACTTCATTGAATACCTTGATATCGGCATGAAAATGCATATTTTGCTTCGGAATGACCAGTCTGTCGAGTCGCTGGAATTGTTTTTGCGATTTTCCGTTCAGCGTCAGCAACAGAAAAACGGATAGGAATATCAGGGTTGTCTTCATATTATTTCGGATTCGGATGTTTTAATCGGTTAGTTTCAGTAAGAACATGCATCTTCAGGCAGCACCAAAACTACCTGATTCTGTTATTTATAACAATCTGATTTCAGCTTTGATTGAAACACTACTACCTGTTTTCAGGCAGGCATACCTCCATTTCCGTCAAAGGAATAGAGCCGGAAACAACCTTATTTTCAAGGAATAGCCCTGAGATCATTGAAGTATCTGGAGATCAGGAAAGAATCGGAATGGCTGACCCGGGGTATCGTTGATCTTTTCCACTCACCGGTATTTCTTTACATTTATTTACTGAACCCGGAATAAACTGATGAGAAAAGCCAACCGGGAACCGAATAACCCTGTCTGACAGAAAAATGAATGCATTCACTGAAAAGTATAATTCAGTATTACGGGCAGGAGTCGGCAACAACCTTATGTCCGGCATGTTTGTGCAGGAAAAGGCAGATTTCATCCAATGCCTGTTCCGATTCCCTGAAAAGGCTTCCAAAAACCGGATAACAATGGCACATGCCCTTACCCACGATCAGGGTGACTTCTGTTCCGGATTTTTTTGCCTTTTCAGCAAACCGCACAGCATCGTCGAGGAGGGTTTCATGACTTCCGGCGCTGATGTGGAGCGGCGGCAGGCTGCTGAGATCGCCGTACAGGGGAGAGATCAGCGGATCAGCCTTGTCATGGTTGCCGGCATAATACCCGGAGGCACTTTCTGCACAGCCTTCCGGTGAAAAACATCGTTTTCGGTTGGTGATGTGTGATTGTCCGGTAAGCAAGAGATCGGTCCATGGGGAAAGCACGGCGGCAGCGGCAGGCAGGGGCAGACCTTTTTCCTTCAGGGCAAGCAGTGTGGCCAGGCACAGGCCGCCACCGGCTGAATCACCTGCAAATACTATGTTTTCAGGCTGAAATCCTGATCCGGTCAGGAAGTTGTATGCCGATAAGGCATCCTCGAGCGGAGCGGGGAACTGATGCTCCGGCGCCAACCGGTAGTCGAAAACCAAAGCATTCAGGCCACTCCCTTTAACGAATTTGGCAACATGCAAGCGATGCGACTGTGGCGAACCGATCATGTAAAATCCTCCGTGGAACCACAGGATCACCTTCGATGAAGGGTTATCGGGCTGGGTTATCCATTCGGCATACCGTCCACCAACCGGGACCTCCGGATTGATGACGATACCTTCAGGCATTTTTCCAAACATTCCGGCTGCCTTTTCCGTCTTTTTACGATATTTCAGAATGCCTTCGATGGATGGATCAAACGGAGGCCTTTTTAACCGGAAACGGAAATAATGGCTGTGGATAAGCAACCCGAGGATTACTTTGCTTTTCAGACTTTGCATCATGGCAGGTTTTATGATTCGACAAGAAATATGCCCAATACGGGCTTCAGGTCAGGCAATTGAAAATGCTCCCTGTAATAGGCTTTGTTCAATGCAAGTCCGTTTACCAGTGAAAACAGGAGGGTGGCCAGTTCCCCTGCCGGGGTTTGTTTTACGGTGCCCTCAATCTGTCCCTGGCTGAAGATCCGGGTCATCACCTGGTACCTGACATCATTCTCCCGCCTGATCAACGCCCGGGCTTCAGCGGGAAAGGATTCCGACAGGGCGGTCTGGGTCATCAGAAAGTAGTAATCAGAGGCTGATGGAGAGTGATTCAGACCTTCCAGCAGGTCCTTAACCGCCAACCGAACCTTTATCTCTGCCTGAACATCCATCATTTCAAGGTTCAAAGCGGCTTTATTCATCTTTTCAAGGGCATCGCCGATCAGCTTCACAAAAATGGCTTCCTTCGAAGGAAAGTAATGATAAACGAGCCCCTGCGACATTCCGGTTTTTGCAGATATATCGCTGATCCGGGTGGCCGACAGGCCTTTGGTTGCAAACAGGCTCAGCGCCCCGGCCAGAATCTGCTCACGGCGTTCATCCTTTACCTTTTCGTTTTGGAATTTGTTTCTGGGCATTTCAGGTTGATTGAATATTTATTCAATGCAAAAATACACAAATTCCTAACTCAAACAATATCTTTTCATTAAAATGTGGTTTTCTGCCCTTCAGGGATGACCATCAGTACAAAAGGGGAAGGCCCGCTATCAAAAGAGGAAACGAATCTGTCGGAAGTTAATGATCATTAATCGTTAACCGCACTGATCAATGCTGCGATGTCAAACTTTTTCATCTGCATAAAAGCCTGTACCACTTTCGGGCCCTTTTCAGGGTCTCGCATCAGTGAGGGAAGGATGGCCGGAACAATCTGCCATGAAACACCGTAACGGTCCTTCAGCCAGCCGCACCGGCTCTCCTCACCGCCTTCGGTAAGCCTTTCCCAGTAATGGTCAATTTCATCCTGTGTTTCGCAATCAACCACGAAAGAGATGGCTTCATTAAACTTAAACAAAGGACCTGCATTCAAACCCATGAATTTCCTGCCATTCAGCTCGAAGGTCACTACCATGGGCGAGATTTCGGTAATCTTTGAATTTTTAAACACAGAGCAGTAAAATCCTGCTGCTTCCAGTGCCTGGTTTTCAAACCAAAGGCAGGGGTAAATAGGATTTTTCATGGTAAGATATTTTGTCTGGAATTTAATGAAACAGATCAGAACGCCGGGGCCTTTAAAAAAGCATATATAAAAGAACGATTGCTTATCGATTTTATCCGGTTTCTTTTTATTCTCAGCATTTTATTGGTAAAAGAAGCAGTTCCAGACAGGCCGGTTGAGAAAGTCGGTTCCCGCAATGACACTATTGTGGGAATATAATACCAGGCGTATCGGGAAAGTATCAGCGGGGCACATAGCCCAGCAGGACAACCCCGCTTTTGAAAGTCTGCACACCGGTCAGATTCAGTTCCAGTTTCTGCCCTATCCCGTTAAATACGGGAACTCCGCTGCCGATGGCGACAGGGTCGATCATGATCTGGTATTCATCGACCAGTCCATGCCCGGCCAGTTGTGACAATATGCTGCCACTGCCCAGGATGGTTATATCAGGACCCGGCTGGTTCTTCATAACCATGACCGCCTCCACAACGTTGCTGCTGATGATCCGGGTGTTTTCCCAGCCTGCAGATTTCAGTGTTGTTGAGAAAACAATCTTCAGGGCCTTGTTCATCCCGGCCGCCACTACCGGATCATTTTCAGCCGCCATTGGGGTAGGCCAGTAGGAAGCCATCATTTCGTAAGTTACCCGGCCAAACAACAATACATTGCCCGGTTTCAGGCTTTCGGAGGCATAGTGGTTTTCCTCTTCGCCATGCCGGTGCCAGCTGATATCGCCATCAGTCCCATGTGTGAAACCATTAAGGGTAATGAAACTGAAGGCAGACAATTTTCTCATGTTTCCAGATGTTTTGAATTAAAAATATCATTTCTGCCCGACACTGACTTCCGGAGCATCCCCGGAGTATCAGGCCTTTTCAGCACAGGCAAACATCCACTGCACACCAAAACGGTCCCTGCAGCTTCCGTAATAATCGCCCCAGAACATATCCTGAAGCTCCTGTTCAACGGTACCCCCTTCCGAGAGCGCATTAAAGAGTCTCCTGGTTTCCTCGCGGGTATCGGGCATCAGGTTGATGTAAATATTGTTGCCCTGAATTACCCTGAAGCCCATCGATCCGGGGGCATCGGTTCCCATCAGCAGATGACCGCCGGTAATCGGAAGAGTTACATGCATAACCATGTCCTTCTCCGCTTCGCTGAGCGGTGGCATATTGTCCGAAGGCGGAACATCCCTGAAACGCATGATACCGTTACCGGCAAATTCTCCTTTGAAAACAGTTTTATAAAAGTTGAAAATCTCTTCCGTATTGCCGGAAAAATTCAGATAGGTTGCTACACTGGCCATAATGATTGTATTTAAACGGTGAGTTAATTGGATAAAGTAAAAAGTTGTAAACAGTATACAGATAAGTAAGCCTGGTGGTTTGTACCTGATCGGTCAATAATTAACGGCTTCATGATTTACCGGTTAACGTTCACAGATTTCCCTGAGTTTGTTCAGTGCCAGCGGCCAGATATCTTCGAAATAGGATCTGTATCTCTGACTTGAATCTGTGTCAACCGAAACCAGGGTTTTGCCTTCCTTCGTTGTGAAGGTATAATCCTCCCGTGCTCCGCTCCATTCCTCAATCTCATCTCCTGTCGTAATTTCCTTTCCGTTTCTGATCATCCCCAGATGCTCAATACTGATATATGAACCGGGAATATGCTTCCTTATCCTGCTGATCATCCCGCCTTCGGTTCCATCCTGTTCCGTCCCCAGAAATTTCATCACAGAACCCTCAGCCCATGATCCGGAAAAACGGGAAGTGGGGTTAAACACTGAAGTCCACTCTGAATAAAGCTTTTCGTCAATCATCGCCTTATACACCTTAGCGGTATCCGAACCGATCATGATTTCAAAGTGTAGCTTTATCAGGACACCGAATGCTTCCGCATACTTTTTGAAGTTGTCAAGTATCGCCTGCCATCCGGTCCGCTGCAATTCAATTGTATTGACATCCTCCGCTTCAAAAGATTCCTCTACAGTGGTCTTTTCACCTGCAGAGATGAAGTTAATCCGGACCTTACGTCCATCATCAAGCAGGTAGTCTATTCTTTGGTGCGGTGCTATGTGTGTATACTCCCCGCTGAAATCAAAACCCACACTGCCATCCCGCGCTTCCATCCTCGATAAAAACCTTCCTCCCACGCGAAGATCGCTTTCAGCCCTGGTAGTATGCCAGTCGTCTGAGGCCTTGTTCCAATGCCTGATATGTTCTGTACCTGTCCACAGATTCCAGACCCTGCTCACCGGAACAGTTAGGCTTGTTCTGATGGTAATTATTTTCCCGGCTTTTGCTTCCATTGTGTTCAGAATTGAAGATTTAATCTCAGCCCGACACTGCCTTATTCCTGTTAATCATTCATTGCCTGAAATTTATCAATGACAGGCTCAGGACAAAAGACAAAAACAGGCTATGCTGCTTTTCAATAAATATGACCCGGTTTGATTTTTTCCTGAGGTCCCCAGACGGCTCTTCAGGATTATAATATAACCAATCCCGTTTCTGAAAGTTCAGTGTTGCAACCCGTCAGAATCACAAAATTTTGTTAAGACAGGAACAGACCAGCCAATTTCTATCTGAACGGTTTCCCGGCAATTTTCGCGTCAAGTCTCTGTGTTTTCAGGATTTATTGAGGGAATGGAACTCCGGCAAATGGCACAACTGATCGAAGTCCCGTGAAGGCCACCCGTACATTCCGGGAAGTGAAAGAATGTACAGCAAAGGACACAGTTGTCCGGATAAGATTTACACAAATGTCTGAAGCCTTTGATAATCATGTAAAAGGTAATATTTCGCCCCCCTGGGGCTTACATGTTGATCTTAATAGATTTTGCTACAAATATTACGCGGCTCTGCCGCTTAATTATGGCTACAGAGTAGCAAAACATTTGTAGTCGATCGGTTATCAGAATTGATAATGAGCTACAGCTTGCCTGACAGCATCATGCAGGCAGGAGTGGCGTGACATTAAAATTTTTAAATATTCAGGAATCAACCGGTCAAGAGTGAGTAAAGGAGAAAAAATTCCTATTTTCTGAAATATTTATTGATCAGGGCCAGCAATGCTTCCTTTTTGATTGGTTTGGAGATATAGTCGTTGCACCCGGCATCGACCGACTTCTCTTTATCGCCCGACAATGCAAAAGCCGTCTGGGAGATAATGACCACGTCGTTGTTAAACTGCCTGATTTGGCGGGTTGCTTCATAACCATTCATAAATGGCAGCTGAACATCCATCAGAATAAGGTCCAGGTCCGGATTATTACGGCAGGCCTCCACAGCATCAATACCATCCCTGACTATTATTTTTTTACCTGCGATCCCGCTGACAATGATTGAAATCAGCTTCTCCGAGGTTTCATCATCGTCAACAATCATGATATTCAGTTTCGTGCCTGTCTCTTCTGCCTCCGGTTTAGTTACTTTTTTCTTTATGGTGGGGTTTTCTGATATCAGGGCCTTGTATGGAATGGTAAAGTAAAAAACCGAGCCTTTTCCCAAACTGCTCTCAACCCGTATTTTCCCGCCAAGCATTTCAACGTATGCCTTCGAAATTGACAAACCCAGACCGGCACCCTGGCTCATTTCACTGAGGTCAGCCTGGATAAATCTTTCAAAAATGGCTTCCTGCCGGTCAGCAGGAATTCCGATGCCGGTGTCTCTGATAAAGAATTCAAGCATGACCGCTCCGGGACCGGTTTTTTTTGTGTACCCGAATTCTATCCCTCCCGAGAAAGTGAATTTGACGGCGTTTTTTACAAGGTTGATCAGAATGGCATACAGTTTTTCCCGGTCGGTAAAGATTACAGATTCATTAGATGGCAAGGCAGTACTTACTGAAAGTTTAATTCCCTTCTTTTGTACCTCCGGTTTGAAAAAATTGAAGATATCCCTGATCTGATCATTCACATTCGTTTCCGACATATCAATGTTTATCAGCCCTGCCTCAATTTTAGAAATATCCACGATGTCGTTGATTATCGTGAGCATGCGGGCTCCGCTTTTCTCAATTATACCGATGTATTCCTGTTGTTCTGCTCCGGAAAGGCCGGGTTCCTTCAGTAATGTGGCAAATCCGAGGATGCCGTTCATGGGGGTCCTGATTTCATGACTCAAATTGGCCAGGAAGGCTGATTTGAGTTTGTCGGACAGTTGAGCCTTTTCCTTTTGACTGATGTAAAACTTCAGTGCCATATTCAACAAAAGGATGCTCAGCAACAGGTATATCAGCATTCCTGTGTAAATATCCAGCAAACGCACTTCATTGCTTTCGTAGCTGCCGAAGATCCCGGGGTAGAGATGTTCGATCTGGAACAATACCGTGACATTTACGAAAATAAGCAGGGTGAAAAGGAGCTTCTCCATTTTCACGAAAAAGATGATGATGAAGGATTCAAGTACCACGAATAGATAAAGTACCGGCCCATAGGAACCATAATTGACAAACCATTGAAAATTAAGCATTGTCAACGACAGGATGACCAATACATATTTCGACAGAATGAATTTCCGTTTGACCCTGCTGTAGAAATAAACGCCGGAAAAGGTGACTGTGGGAACAAGTGTAGACAGAATTAACGACCAGCCAAGTTGTAAGAAAACATTGATCAGCGTTCCAAAAAAACCAATAACAGCAATCAGCAGGCAAAGTGTCAGGATCAGATATTTATCGAACCCGATTTCTTCGGGATCAATGAATAAATACTTTTTGATTTTCCCCAACATTGTACTTCCGCTTTTCATCACATACGAAACCGTTTTACTTTTAGCTTGCGGATTTCATCTGATTAATCGGCTATAGGGTCAATTGTAACCAAATGTTGTGCAACTATCTGACGAACTGATCAAATATAGGATTTTACCGGATATAGGAAATACCATAGCCAAAGGGATTAGAAAAAACATAGGATTAAGCCCATGGGTTATAATTCATGCTTTGTATGGACTGACTTTTCTTTCTTTCTTCTTGTTTCTAATGGTCAAAAAGCAGTAACTCAGCGATGTGGTTTTATGAATCCCATTCAATCGGATTGATTCGTGAATAAACAATCCAGGCTCACTTTATGCAGTGAAAAACTTTTCTGTCTGCAGAATACAGGCAGGCAGAAAGGTAACTTTTGCTAAATGCCTGTCGATTCCGTGTAAGCGGTAAAGCCTTTAGCTAAAATGTACCGATCATTTTATCTGAAAAGTCCTCAGGATTAACCGTTTAATAATTTCAAAAGGAGCAAGTGCTGAATTGATAATATGAAACTTCCGCAGAAGTTTTTCATAACATTTGAAATGAATAACCGGGAAGCACACATCATGGCCTTTAGCCGGGAGTATTATCGGCTTTTAAAGAGATGAATTTCAGGAATGAGCGGGTCCGGGTGCATGAATCGGTAAGTCAGGCTGTCCTGAAAGGATTTGTCCCCTCTGTTCGGAAAAGATCCTGGCAAATTTCAGGTATACCTTAGGAAATCTGAAATTCTTATGCACGCCTACCCGAAAACCAGCTGCTCACTTTGTCTGATAAACGAAACGACTTGTTTCTTCACCTCTTTTTCTCCCGGCAGGCTGGCTGAAGATCTATCCTGAGCCATAGTAAAGTCAACTGATTTCCCGTTTTCCGTGCCTGTAATCCGCTTCAACTCTGCCACCAGGAAATCAACCTCGGCTTCGGTGTTCTGTATACCAAAGCTGGCACGGATAATACCCTGAAGGTTCAGGACAGGAACCAGTTTCACGATCAACCGCTGGAATTTTTCCTGGAAAGGGGTAAACCCACTCAGCTGCTTAATGATCAGATGCGAACAAAGGCAACCGAAGCGCACGCCCATGCCGCCCGATAAAGCAAGCTTCCGGGCAACCGTGGCAGGCATCATCGATTTTACACTGAAGCCGATCACCCCGGTTTTCCCCACGTGTCCATTTGGATTAGCAGTCAACAACCCGTGTAATTGAATAGCCGGAATACCGGAGATCTCTTTCAGTACTTTGTTGGTAAGTTCCCGCTCCTCTTGTTCAATCAGGTCAAAGCCTATCCGTTGAATCATCAACATTGCTTTTCCCATGGCTGCGATTCCACCGGGATTGGCTTCCCCTGAAGCATTTATACGGTCCGCTTCGGTTTCATCAAACTGAAGCAGACCCCGGCGGGCAACAAGCACCCCCGTTCCGAAGGGGGCATACATTTTATGGGCCGACAAAGCGAGTAAATCAATGCCGGTAACTGCCATACTGATTTTCCGGTGGGCAGCCAGTTGGGCGGCATCCACCATCAGCGAAGCGCCATGGCGATGAACCAGATCGCTGATGGTCTGAAGGTCGTTGCAGGTGCCCAGAACATTGGATGCTCCGCTCACTGTTACCAGTCTGATCCGCTTTCGGCCGTGCATCCCCTTTTCATTGTAGTCCGAGAGCAGTGAATCTAATCTGCTCAGGTCAAAAATACCATCGTTGCCTGCCTCCAGCCTGATCACGGTATGAGCGGACACCATCCGCCACGGGAGATCGTTCGACGAATGCTCAAGCACAGTGGTCAGGATCACGGGTTCCGTATCGACTTCAGATTGGTTTCCCAGTCCGGCAGCAGCCAGATTGATGGACTCCGTAGTATTGGAGGTAAAAAGGATTTCAAAATCCGATGACGGGGCTCCGAGATAGCCGGCGCAAACCTGACGAACCTCATCAACCATCAACTTTGCAGCCGTGGCATCCAGCCGCAGCGACAGGCGGAATGCCTCCCAGGCTGGCCTGAAAGCCGGGGTACTGGCACTGTTGTCGAGGTTGATGAAAGGCCTGAGGCCTCTGGTCGTCGGCACCGGCACATTATGGCCAACCATGGTCTCACGGAGCGCCTTTAACAGTTCGTTGCCCTGTAAAACGGAGAACTCACCTGAATACAGAATTTCCCGCGGAGCTCCGTTTCCTGTGATGCCCTTTGTGAAAACATCCTTGCCATATTTTTTAACCAGCTGAAGCGCCCTGGCAAAGGCGATGACATTGATGATGGCGGGGGTGCCGGCTTCAAAGCGGTCGGGCTGACCGGCCCATATTACCCAATCGGCCCCATACAGTTTGGTGGTTCCACCGCCGGTTTCGAAAGGGGTGCCTTCGGGGAGGGCCGCCTTTTCAGCAATAACGGCATCCACACCCAATGAAAGTCCGGTTTCATGGCCCGATAGTATCTGATAACTTCCCGGTTTCAGCATCCCTGAAAAAACCGTAGCGCGGCGAGGCGAAAGGAAGATTACCCGGTACCTGCCTTTCTCCAGTCCAAGGTATTCAAGTACGATTTCCCTGGCTTTTTCGTAAAGATGGGTTGATGTTTTTGAGAAATGGCCACTGCCGCGGTGCACGTTTGAATAACGTTCAAGGGCGGAAAAGATGCTTTTTTCGAGTTGGGAAAAGGCCTGTCCGGCGTTTCCGGATGTGTTGATGCCGGTTGTGTTTGATTGGTTCATATTTAATACTTTTTTACTTCAAACCTGGTTGGAAAAATTAGAACCGTAATTGTATCCCCCTTGTAGCCCGCTTTGTTCAAGGGGGGACAATCACTTTTAAAATTACTTATGCTTTGTGATTTCAATTTCGAATTTTGTTGGAATCTTATTTTAGGAACATTAAATTAAAACTCTCCACCAATCCCGAGCTAATTCCTTAATATCAAACTGTTGTGTATTTCTTTATCCTAGTTCTTTTTGCAAGATCAAAAAGAACCAAAAAATCTCGGCTTACTAAAAATGGCTAAAAACAAGCGAGCGATTTTGGCTGGAAGAAATGAGGTTGAACCTTTTTATCTCTTCTTTATACCGTTGTACACTAATCACTTGAGCTTTTCTACACATTATCGGTTGCATTTCTTCTTTATTTGTCCGCTGCTTGTTTTTTTACGCCATTTTTAGAATGCCGGTCTTTTACCCTTAGTCTCAGCTTATATTCCTTCAGTTAGGTAGATCATAAATGTGTCTGATATCTAAAGAAAGAAAGGTTTGTAATTGATTTCATTTTCCCCGTGACTTCTTTTCCATTTCGGGTGCCAGTTCAAAGGAGAACACCTCATCCAGCGGAACCTGAAAGACCAGGGCGATCCTGAAGGCCAGCTCGAGGGTCGGGAAGTACTTGCCGTTTTCGATGGCGACAATGGTCTGGCGTGAAACACCGGTTTTATCAGCCAGTTCCTGCTGGGTCATTTCATTGGCGAAAAACCTCAGCCTGCGGATGTTGTTACTGATGATTGCTTTACCCATGTCAGACTCCCTTCCTGTAATACCACAGCCTCAATACCTCATTCACCATGCTTGCCACAAAGCCGGAGGCGATCAGCACGAAAATCATGACCCGGGTATGCATGCCCATGGCCAGGCAACCCATAGCCAGCATAAACCCCAGGATAAAAATATAGTGGCTTATTTTGATGGATTTCAGCTCTATCAGTTTGTCCCGCTCATCCTCAATGGGGTCAATATCGTCGTGACCGGCCATTTTAAATGAGATGGCAAGTAAAATCTGGATGATGATCTGGGCCCCGATGGCCACAGGTATCATAATCAGAAATGCCTTTCCCAGAAACCTAAGGTCGTTCAGCAACGCGGGGTTCCCGTCGATGAATCTGTAATACACATAAATGCAGTAGATCAGCATGATCAGCACCGAGCTGATCAGAGAAACGAGTATTCTTTTTTCTTTCAGATCCATAATTCCTCCAGTTCAAATAGATGGTTTAAGGTCAATTAATTTCGACACAAAGTTAAGTATTTTTATCTAGATGTCAAGTATTTTTTACATTTATTTCATAATAATTTCTAAGGTGTTGATTTACTGATATATAATAACAGAGCTTATTATAGTATAAGGTTGGCTCGCATCTTATCCTGAAACAGCAACAATAAAAGGCGGCAAACTTTGTATGCAGACCGGAATTTCCTGTCGCGGGGCCATACCTGATCCGGGTTGCATGGCTCTGATTGGAGTTTCAACCTCTAAGGTTGGCTCGCATCTTATCTTCTGATGCGAGCCTGAAACAGCATAAAAAAAGGCAGGTGAACTTTGTTTGCAGACCGGACCTTCCTGTCGCATGGCCAAGCTTTGGTTGGCTCACATCTTATCTGCCAAAGGCAGACAAGCCTGCCACAAGCGGGGAGCCCTTCTGATGCGGGCCCATATCAGCCATTAGAAGGTTGGCTAGAAGGTTGGCTCGCATCTTACCCTTCTGATGCGAGCCTGAAACAGCACAAATAAAAGGCAGGCGAACTTCGCTTGCCGCCCGGAAACTTCTGTTGCAACACCTGACTGATTTGCAACCCGGGCTCACAATAAGAGTAACTCTTTGCTGATGCATATTTCGACACAAATTCCATCTCACTGTTTAATTCCCGATTTTTTCACCCTGCTGACCTTTATTGTTTTATGATTTATCCTATCTTGGTTACTTTAAATTGCTGCTTCCAATTTCAAAAATCTCTATAATGAAAAGAAACATAAAATCAGATCCAAACCCTGCCGGTGGGCCGATGGTTTTCCGGATGTTCCTGTTATGGCTGCTTTTATTTTCCATGCCGGGCCTTTATTCACAGGATACCTTCTCAATCGTTGCCATTGATTCCATTACCGGGGAAATCGGCAGTGCCGGCGCTTCCTGTGTGGGATCAAGTTCAGGCTATCCGCACGGGGCGCAGATTCTGAGCGATGTGATTCCCGGCATCGGGGCCATTCATACCCAGGCGTCCTGGCATGCCACCAATCAGCAACGGGCCCACAACTGGATGATGCAGGGACTGTCGCCACAGCAGATCATCGATTCACTGGTCGCCCATGACGTGGGGAATAACCCAACCATCCGCCAGTACGGCATTGTCGACTATAATGGCGGGCATCCCCGCAGTGCTGCCTATACCGGTGTCAACTGCATGGACTATAAGAACCACATAGCACACCTGAACTATTCTATTCAGGGGAATATTTTAATGGGACAGGAGATCCTGGATTCCATGGAATCGCGGTTCCTCAATACCGGTGGAACGCTCGCCGACCGGCTGATGGCGGCGCTTCAGGGAGCCAAGGTGATCGGGGCCGACACCCGGTGCGGCATTCACAATACCTCATCACAATCGTCATTCCTGCGGATGGCAAGGATGAACAATCAACCGGACTCTCTTTTCCTGGATCTGTATATGTCCTATCCTTACAACCTCACAGGAATTTACCCGGTCGACCCGATCGACTCGCTCCAGACACTTTATGACGCGTGGAAAGTGTATGTAAATGTCATTGACAAACCCGGAGGTTTCAATCCCTGTTTAAAGGTCTTTACCGAACCATCAGGGATTACCACTTTCGACTTTGGCCTTTGTCACAACTACCCGGGCGCCCGGGTCGAACTTTTTGACATCACCGGTCGGCGGGTATCCTCCTTTGAAGTGAACAGCCCGATAGAAAGGATACTGATAAAAAACAATGGCATTGTTATATACAGGATTATCGATCAGGAGAACCGGCAGATGGCGGAAGGGAAATTTATTCTGCCGGAGCACAGATAAAAGAAAATTATCTCTGCCCGGGAGAATTTGTGGTTTTCACTTCAAAGCACAGGAAGATGCGGGTCATTGAGTCCGATCATGAAACGTAGGGATAGAATAAAGATGGTCGGGTGCAAAGTCAGTATCCTGTGTAGATTTATATTTCTGAACCTTTACTTTTCCTCACTGAACTCAAAGACCATATTCCGCTCCGGCATATAGTTGTATCTTTCCCAGGTGTAAATTTTCTCCTGATCAGTAATTATAAAATCATCGGGAACGATGGCAAACCGGGTAATGATGAGACTTTTGGGAATTATGAGCTGGTAAGTAGCCTCCCTGAATGGTTTCCCCCAAACTTTAGTTGTTTCCAGGATATACTCGGCCTTACTTCCCAAAAGTGGCTGTCTGTAAGAAATCTGAATACCAAGGTCAGGATACTTGCTGAAATCGGCCAGAAACAGAAGCCCGGAACTGTCAGATACAGTCGGTTCTATCGGGACGTTGTTCGTGAGATCAAACAAATATACAGAGTCGGGATTTCCAAACAGATCACTGACAGGGAAAGGATAGTAAAGTTGTTTTATACCCGGTTGATCAACCCTGAAATAATAGGTACCGGAAACATAAAAGTGATGTTCCTGAATTTTCATTGTGATGTTTTCGCGGTAGAATGAAAGCTGCTGACCAGAAGCTAGCAGACCAACAGCAAACAAGGCAAAAAGCAGGAATAGTTTCTTCATGGGCTGCATCTCAGATACGGACTATTTTTCCTGATGAGACCGCTTTCCCGTTTATAATCAGCTGGTAGATGTAAATACCTGAGGGTAAATGTATTTCCGGATTCCATTGATACTTCTGTAAACCGATCCGGATCCTCTCTTTCAACAGCTGTTTTCCCTGCTGATCAAAAATGCACAATTCGGTAATATCATCAGGGTTAAAAGCTGAAGCCGCCCAGAAGAAGGTAATTGCGGATGAAAAAGGATTCGGGGAAACAATGACCAGAGGATCTTTCGTTACTGGAATTTCCGTGGTGCCGACCAATCCGGTTGTAACAAAATCTTCCTGTATGGTTGAACCGGGTAATGCGCAAAATTCCATGGGAATGATGGTGTAATCGGCATAGGAATAGGGCGAATATTCAATGATTCTTATTTCATCGCATTGGTATCTTCGGGCAAAAATCGGGTGGTCGAATGTGCCATCCGGGCCAATGGTGATAGAAAGCTCCTCCGGCACAAATACAATTTCTCCGCCGGTAAATACTTCCCCGTTGACTTTGTAAGCCGTTCCTGAAAAGTAAGCCACTGCACCTGAAGTATCATTCAGGTACCCCATAGTCGGTGTTGTGTCTATGGAAAATCCTGACGACCAGCCAATTCCAGGAATCTCTATAAAGGCATACGACACTCCGGTGTTGATGCAATCAAGGATTGAACCCGGATAGTTTCCGAAGGCTATTGAATCATAATGACTGTAACTGGAACCCCCGCTCCGGATAATAATGTAATCCCCTTCGGAATTGAATGTAATGGGTGTGGACAGGTTTGAATTATTAATCACCGTAAGGTCATCCGGGGCTATCAGTGTATAGCTGGTCACCAAAGCACCTCCGGATGAAGATTCAATCCAGATGGAATCTATAAAAGGTTCCTGGTAAAGGTACAATTCAACAGACCAGTTTCCTGAGTTGTCAAACATTATTTCCCGTAGCAGGGCCATTGGTGGTCCCGCATTCCCCAGTGTGATAAGATTTGAGAACAGCAAAGGGAAAATAATAACAAGAAACCGTTTCATAGCGAACAGTTGTTTGGGTTTCAATCGCCGGCCTGATGGGTTAAAGCCATCCTTTCCTTTCCGGGAATCAGGTAAAGGTAATAAAAATTCCGCGGTAATCAACCGCAGAAATCTGTATTCTGAGCCTTCTCCGGGCCTGCACATATAATTTTCAGCCGGCCTTATCATGGTCTGGCTTTATCCGGGTTACACGGCTCGGACCAGGCTGTGAACACTACTCAGCTTTCCTCCGACACCTGACAGATGTGCAACCCGGGCTCTCCTGAATGGTTGGCACGCATCTTACCCGACAGAGGCGGACAGCCTGTCTGCTCCAGGCAGGCTTTGATTATTAAATCCATGATTCCCTGACCAGCCATGCTGTCAATTATCAGACAATCCTGAACCAATGCTTAAAATGCTTTAGAAATGTATGCAAATAAAAAAGGGTTTCAGTTGTTGCCTTCTGAAACCCCTGCTATTTCTGCTCCCTCTGCTGTATCCCGGATCGCTTTGCTCCCGGGACGACCCTCTGATTAATCCCGAAGCTTCGGGACTCTGACCAACTGAGCCATTGGAAGCACGAACACTTCTGATTCGCAAATTTTTTCTATAAAGGTCCTAGATTTCTGTTTTTTGATAAATTTCTCAGTCTGCATGGCAATGCCATTGTCTTCAGAAACAGAAAATGCTGCTTTTAATCGCCACGGACGGTGTTTGGAAGTAAATGTATTATGAGGCGAATGATTATGCTCCCAGACTCTTCTTTCTAAATTATCAGTATAGCCGGTATAATAAGCACCAGAGGATTCGGAATGAAGGATATAGATATAATACATGCAAATAAAAAAGCCGGAAATACCGGCTTTTCTGCTCCCTCTGCTGGACTTGAACCAGCGACCCTCTGATTAACAGTCAGATGCTCTAACCAACTGAGCTAAGAAGGAATAACTCTTTTATTTCAATTTCCTGCCAACCCCTCTGATTAATCCCGAAGCTTCGGGACTCTAACCATCCCGATAGCTATCGGGAGAGCTAAGAAGGAATAACACTCTTTTTTCAATTTCCTGCCAACCCCTCTGATTAATCCAGAAGCTTCGGGACTCTAACCATCCCGATAGCTATCGGGAGAACTAAGAAGGAGTATTTTCCCTCGTAAGGGACTGCAAAATTAATACATAATTTTAAATAAACAAACGGGACGTAAAAATTTTCTATTCGATGATAAACAATTCCGACCGCGAGCCCCGGGGCAATGCCCTGACAATGGTTTCCGGATGCAGCTGCTTTCCTTTGTTTTCAAAGGTTTTGCTGAGGGTCGAAAGGGCTGTGCCGGGGGTGTTGTTTTCGGCACTCAGGTGACAAAGCAGAATGTGCGAAATGCCGGGATGGTAATGATCTGATACAAAATCGGCGGTATGGGTGTTGCACATATGCCCCATGTCGCTGTGAACCCGCTGCTTAAGCTGCTCGGGATAGCGCCCATTCAGCAGCATCTCTTCATCGTAATTCGATTCAATTACCATTACATCGGCCTTTTTCAGGTAACGGGCGGCATGTTCGCCGATGTGACCGAGGTCGGTGGCAATGGTAATGCTGCGTGCTGAATTGGCAATATGGTATCCCACCGAATCGTGGGCATCGTGCGAAACCGGGAAGGCGTTGATGGTGAATCCGGCTAGCTGAAAGGCTTCACCCGGGTTCACCTGCACATGTAGGGTTGAATCCAGGTCGAAGGTGGTGCGGTTGCGCAGTATCCCCTTCCAGGTGCCTTCGGTGCAGTATACCGGTATCCTGTGTTTGCGTGTAAGGATGGTCAGCGCCTGGATATGATCGATGTGATCGTGGGTGATCAGAATGCCCCGGATCAGCGGAAGTCCGACGCCAATCTCTTCAAGCGTTTTACGGATGCGGCGGGCACTGATACCGGCATCAACCAGCACGCCTTCGCTGCTGCTCCCGACAAAATAACAATTACCGCTGCTGCCACTCGAGAGGCTGCAAAACTGAAGCTGAACGGGGAATAGGGATGGAGACACGTTTGAATGAGTTAACAGATAACAACTAACAATTAATAATAAACAATTGACCAGTGCAATCCGCAATCCCTCGTTATCGCTTCGCTCTCACGAGGCAGGCGCAATCCTGCAATCATTAAGATTTGCAAAGTTATACTAAATGACGATTGAACCCGGAATGATTTTATGACTGTCAAAAGCGATTCCTGATCCGCAAATACTATGTACTTTTGTTAATCATTAGTCAATGTCGTTAAGTTAAGGAAAATTGTCTTCGACTCCGCTCAGACTGACAGTCATCCTGAGCGGAGTCGAAGGATATTTTTTCATTTTATTTTCAGATACAAACCTTAACTATACGACATTGAATCATTAGTCTGAAACAAACCATCCATTGATGAGATATAACTCCCGTACCATTCAGGTTGGCGACATGTTGCTGGGCGGAAACCAGCCGATCCGTATCCAGTCCATGACCAATACGTATACCATGGATACGGAAGCCACCGTGGCACAGTCGGTCCGCATGATTGAAGCCGGGTGTGAAATGGTTCGCATTACTGCTCCGGGGCTGAAGGAAGCAGCCCACCTGGAAGTGATAAAAAATGAACTGAAAAAAAGGGGATTTTCCGTTCCGCTGATAGCCGACATTCATTTTAATCCTGCAGCTGCAGAAATAGCTGCGCGGATTGTGGAAAAAGTACGCATTAATCCGGGGAATTACACCGACAGAAATACCGTTACCGGAATCAACTATACCGATGCGGAGTACCGGGATGAACTGGAACGCACTGCCTTACGACTGAGGCCCCTGCTGGATATCTGCAGGGAACATGGTACAGCCATCCGCATCGGCACCAACCATGGCTCATTGAGCAGGCGAATCGTAAACCGTTATGGTGACACACCTGAAGGCATGGTGCAATCGGCATTGGAATTCACCCGCATTTGCCATGATTATGGTTTTAACAACCTGGTGTTGTCGATGAAATCGAGCAATGTAAGGGTGATGGTATCGGCCTACAGAATGCTGGCCGAAAAACTCCTGGAAGAGGGTCTGAATTATCCGCTCCACCTGGGCGTGACTGAAGCTGGTGACGGGGAAGACGGACGCATTAAATCTATTGCAGGGATCGGGGCTTTACTGGCCCGTGGCATCGGTGATACCATCCGGGTGTCGCTAACAGAAGATCCTGAGGCCGAACTTCCGGTGGCAAAGGCTATTGTTGAAAGATTTCAGATAACAGGCGAAAATGGGATGTTCATACGTGAAATACGTCAGGATCTTGCCATCGAAGAAGAATTGCCCTTTTTAAAAGCAGTTTCTGAGCCTTCCGGACCAATTGGGGGTAAAAACCCGACTGCCCTGATGCTGGATATGGCAGGGAAGTATTTTCTGGCTGATGAAAACGGAAAGTTGACCCAACTACCCCATGCCCTGATAAGTATTCACGAGGCTATGCTTCCGGAAAATAAACCCCGGATGCTGCATATTAAAGAATTTCAGATTGAATCAGAAGCCGAAGATTTAATAAAACAGCTTGGCAATGATACGCGCATTGTTCTATTGGTTGAAGCCGGTTCAACAGGTTTGAGAAAACTGGCCGGGTTGATGCGGAAAGCCGGTTTGCGGAATCCATTGATATTGAAAAGTCCGGCAGAACCTTCGGACAAAGAGAATCTGCTGGTTGAAAACAGTCTGAATCCGGGAAACTTGTTGTTGGATGGTATTGGTGACGGGATTTGTCTAAAAACAGATTCTGTTTCCGAAAAGGAAGCTGTCAGGATCGGATTCGGATTATTGCAGGCATCCCGGATGCGGGTGACAAAGACAGAATTTATTGCCTGTCCTTCCTGCGGCCGGACCCTGTTCAATATCCAGCAAGCTTTGCAACAGGTGAAGGCACGCACCGGACATCTGAAGGGCCTGAAGATCGGGGTGATGGGCTGCATCGTAAACGGTCCCGGTGAAATGGCCGATGCCGATTATGGATATGTAGGTTCCGGGAACGGGAAAGTAACGCTGTATAAAGGCAAAGAGGCGGTGAAGCGCGGGATTCCGGAGGAGGAGGCTGTTGAAATGCTTGTGGGGCTGATCAGAGAAGGGGGA
>JAZDHI010000024.1:0-135488 GCA_043806115.1 Bacteroidota bacterium | reverse complement strand
TACCACCTTCGCCTGTCAGTGGTTTGCCCTGTCGGATATGTTCAGCGGCTTCTTTGCTGAACTCTTCCCAATTGATTTTTTCTTTCATAGCTTTGTCAAATCTAAGTTTTAAATTTGACACAGTTTAATGAGCACCCTCATTGTTAGAGTTTCATTAATTTCATTTTCATGTCAAGTAGTTTATTTGGTTAATATATGATTCCAATTATTCATTTTCGATTTCTCTTTCCTTTTATGTTGCTTAACGTTCCCAGTGGTTATTCAACGCTCACGTCAATTAATTCGTAGTTTGCACTTCTTCCTCCTTCGCTGGTTTGTTTCAGAATGCCTTTTTCAACCAGGTCTTTTATATCCCTCAAAGCAGTGTCGGTAGAGGTTTTGGTTATTTTGGCCCACTTTGAAGTTTGAAGTTTCCCTTCAAAATTGTCAAATAGTTTGTTTAGCATCAGGCGCTGACGTTCATTAATTGTAGTGTGTTCATGAAACTTCCAGAATCTGGCTTTAAGTAATATTTTTTGTGTAGTGAATTCAGTAGCAAGCATTGCATTTTTCAGGCAATGTAAAAACCAATTGAGCCATTCAGTAATGTCGCCAGCACTATGTTGCACTTTTTGCAATACCTTATAATATTGTTTGCGTTCAGCCAATATCTGGCTCGACATACTGTAATATCGTTCTCCACTACCTTCAGCGCGTGCAAGCAACATATCTGTTAAAGCTCTTCCAATCCGTCCATTGCCATCATCAAAAGGGTGAATGATGACAAACCAGAAGTGTGCGATTGCCGCTTTTAAGACAGGGTCAAGACTATCTTCGTTGTTGAACCAATCCAGGAACTTATCCATTTCCATTTTAACCAATTCAGGTTTTACGGCTTCGTAATGCACTTTTTCTTTTCCCATCGCACCGGAAACTACTTGCATTTCACCGGTTCGGTACTTTCCCACATCTATTGGATAAGGCCCACTGTAACCAGTTGGGAAAAGAGCGGCATGCCAACCAAACAACCGGTTTTCAGTTAAAGGTTTATTGTATCGTTGGGAGGCATCCAGCATCATTTCTACCACACCTTCAATGTGGCGGTTACTTGATACAAGTCCTCCTGTATTAATTCCCAGGCGTCTGGCAATTGAAGAACGCACTTGATCATAATTCAGAATTTCTCCTTCAATTTCTGATGATTTTACAATATCTAATGTTAAAGCAGTCAGCGTAGCTTCTTCTTTGGCTGAGAAGCCTAATGCGGTCATTTGACCGATTATTTTACCTTGCATTAATCTTACTTCGCCAAAAACAATATTTATAGCTTTGTCATTCCATGAAAAATCATTCCAGTTTTTGTGTTCATAAATATATTTTGCCATTTCTTTTAGACTTATGCGGTAAATATACGAAATAAAAGCCGCAAAATTGCGGCGATTATATTATATTTTCACCGCATTGAAATTATTTCTGAACTTGATATTATTGCAGGGACATTATACCATTGGCTATAATGGTTTGCAGCTATGCCCGGTAGCCGTTTTGCGGGATTCATCTCTGTACAAAGGTACAATGTTTCTGCGGGGTGCGCTGTTTCAAGTTGCTCTTTCATAGGTTATTGGGCATAGATGCTGTAATGTGCTACCCTTCTTTTATATTAATATCATTCTTTCACTATCTTTCTTAGCACTTTCCCCCCTTTATCTCCAAGGGTTAAGAAATAGATACCGTTGCTGTATTTACTAAGATCTATTTCAAATTTCAAATTGAAAGGGGTACTTTTGATTAAAATATTACCAGTTGCATCATACAACTCATATTTATTGTTTGAAGAGTTGTGCTCAATAGTAATTTTTCCTTTTGTTGGATTGGGGTAAGCAATAATTCCGTTTTTTAAAGATTCATAGGTTTCATCTATTCCAACAATTCCACTTGCATTCGTTTTAATCAATAAAACATCCCAGGGACCTCCATCAGAAACCTCCTCGAATCCGGTAATAATAAATCCGCCATCTTTTGTTCCAACGAGATCAAACCCATAATCATCAAATTGATTACCGAAAGTCCTGGTCCATAAAGTATCGCCACCAGTATTAGTTTTTACTAAAAATACATCCTCCGTATGGCCTGCTATTAAATAATCACCATTGATGTCTTGAAATACAGAAGTCGCAACCCCCGAATTAATCCATTGATAGGTCTTAGTCCAGGTTGAATCTCCATTGATATCAACCTTTAATAAAAAGGGATTCCACTCCTCGTCGTATGTACTTCCAGATATGATATATCCTCCATCATTTGTTTGAATCAAGCCTGACGGATGATTCCATTTGCAAAATTGATAATACTTTGTCCAAAGTATATTTCCACCTTGATCTGTATGAAATAATTCAATCCGGACATTATCTGTCGCCGAGTAAGTGATTTCTCCTGCGATTAAAAACCCGCCATCAAAAGTCTGAATAACCGGACCTGCATAGTCCCAGTCAACACCTCCATATGTTTTTGTCCATAGTGTATCTCCATTCTTATCTGTCCGAATCAGATAAATATCAGATGAACCTGAGCCATAACTCTTTGTGCTACCACAGATGAAAAAACCACTATCACTTGTTTGAATAAACTTACCACCAAAATCATTTTCAGTCCCACCATAAGTTTTAGCCCAAACTACATTACCATATGGATCTGTCTTAATAAAAAATGCATCAGTTTGTCCGGCACCATAACTATTCGTATAGCCGCAAAGAATATATTCACCATTACTTAATTGTAGAATTTGATAACCTGATTCATCTTCATTTCCACCATATGTTCTTGTCCATATAGTATCACCATAAGCATTAGTTTTAATCAAATAAATATCGCTCTTGCCTACTCCGAAACTTACTGTGAACCCAAGGATTGCATAACCTTCATCTTTAGTTTGAATAACACTTCTACCTCCATCACTGTTAGCACCGCCAAAAGTCCTTTCAAACATTAATTGTGGATATACAAAAGCGCTTACATGTAGAAAAATAATGCAGAAAACCAGTTTTTTCATATTGAATTTATTTGAGTATAATTAATATGTATGTTCTTAATAAGCGTAGCTTTAAGAAATACTTCGCATATAAGTTTCTCTTTTATATTACGGTTTACTCAATTTAAAATACTCGTTACTAACTGCTAATATAATGACTTTTTCAAAAAGCCCGGTTCACCTTCAATGGCTTTTAACAGGATAAAAAAACTAAAAAATATATCTATGCAGAAGCTAATGGAAATAACTATTAATTCAGGCAACAACTAAACAAGTTAACCGGTTTGCCAACGACTTGATAGCCGGATAGCGAACGAATTGATAGTCCGATAGCGATAGGTTCACCTGCTTTAGGGTAAAGGTTTATCAGGTGAGACAGCTCCTCATCCTAAAGCGGGATTGTCCCGCATCCTGAGGCGAGGCATCCTCAAAGCCAGATGCGGGACATCCTCAAAGCCAGATGCGGGGCATCCTCAAAGCCAGGTGCGGGGCATCCTCAAAGCCTGATGTGAGACATCCTCAAAGCCTGAGGCAACGTACCCTGTCATTCCGGCGGAGGGGATCACCGTATTGAAAGGCGTAAGGCTTCCCTGGATATGTTTTCTATGGACTCATCCTGCTAACTATCGGGACGAGACCACCATGTTTGAGTTTCTCCGCCCGGGCTTTGGCCTCCAGTCCTGTTCTGGCTTAAGGTAAATTTACTCCATGATCTGAAGCATTGAAATCCGAAAGTTGAGTATCCATCCCAAGTACATCCTGCTGCATGATCTGCCTGAATTTCTCCGGCTCTTCAAACAGGGGACTGTGGGCCGACCGGTCAAAGGTGTAGAAGCCTTTCATCGGGACTTTCAGTTTTAAGAAATAGGATCTGGCCTCTGTATAAGAACAGGTGTAGTCGTATTTCCCCTCCATAAAATAAACCGGAATCTGAAGTTCGGGCACCCTGACTGAAAGGTCAGTCGCAACCATTTCCTTCCATAAAATGCTGATGCCGCTCTTCGACTTCCCCAACCAAAGATTAAACTTCTCCCTCAGGGTATATTCCCTGCACTTGAGCGAAGGCAGAAAGATGCCCGTAATGACGGATTTCATGTCCCTGGTGGTTCCGATGCCAAGGGTGTGCATGGCGGGATCGCGCAGGGGCGGGTAGTTTTCAGGTATTCCTTTTTCAAGGCTCACCGGTGCTGCCTCAAGTTTCTTAACCATGCCCATGTCCCCCCTTCTCCGGTATTCCTGAAGCATATAGTTATAGGCAAGCACTTCCGATTTCAGCTGATCCGACATCTGGGCCACCCCGATGTAAGCATGGTATAACTCCGGGTATTCCGCTGCCGTGAGTATACCGATAAAGGTTCCGCCCGAATGGCCCATCAGGTAGATTTTCTCCTGGTTAAACCGCCGGCGGAGGTAATCGGTCAGCGCCCGTGTATCGGCAACCATTTGCTCCAGGGTCGCCAACCCTTCCGGCAAATCTGAATCATACGACATCCCTGATCCCCGCTGCTCCCACCACACCATGGTAAAGAGTTCTTCCAGACCGGTCAGGTATTTATCCGTCAGGAAATAGTCGGGCATACCCCCGTGCAGATAAAGAAGCACCGGGTTATCAGCCTTCCTGCTTTTGATGAACATTCCCTGCCTTGTCCCGTTGATTTCAACAAACACCTTTTCTGACAAACTACCAGGCACCGGCCTCCCCTCTTTATTCAGAATGGGTCTGGCTTTGCCGGGACTGAAATAAAACAGCGTGCCGGCCAGAAGAACAATCACAACTAGTATTATTGTCAGTACAACCGACATGGTCCGGCCTCCTTTCTGAAAAATGTTTATCACGGATAACTGATGCATTTATCTGATCTTAAGCCGCCAGTGCAGCAATGGTCCCTTTTCCCCTGAAAGGTCAAAACCATTCCTGACCAGTATTGCCGCTGATGCCGGGTTATCCCTGTCGGTGGAAGCAACAATGGCTTCAACCGTCGGCTGTGTTCCTGCCCATCGGATCATCCCTCCCACAGCCTCTGTCATATAACCCTTTCCCCTTTCCGATTCGTATATACCATAGCCGATTTCTATATCACCCTCCTCGTTGGGTTCTCCCATGAAACAAAGATCGCCAACCATACGGTTCTCTGCCCTTGAAATCAACGTCCATAAGGTAGAGAAAAAGTAATTCCTTCCGGGACCGGCAACTCCCGGAATAATGGTCTGCTCAAGTGCTTCCTTTAGCTCTGGAGATATCATCCTGTCAATGTATTCCAGTCCCAGCTCCTTCTCCAGGGAATGATCATTCCGGAGATACTTCTGAAGCTGATCACCGGTCAATGGCTTCAGAATAAGCCTGTTGGTTTCAACCATATGTAAGGTCTCAAATCTGGAAATTAATTCAGTTCACCGGTTTTCCGGAAGCGATCACCAGCATCTCAAAGTCTTTGGTGGTCAGCTGGTCGTTACGTGAGAATGCTCCGAGCCTGGCCCCGAAGATCTCTATCTTCACGAACCCGAGCGATTTCAGCAGCCAGGTAATTTCACTGGGTACATAATACCTTTCGTTACAATCCAGTTTCATCAGGTTACCTGAATCATCCTCCAGTTCAGTGATGTTATGGTCCCTGAAGGTCATCAGGTCGAAGGTATTGTTCCGGTAGACGGCATTGCCTTCCTCTGAAGTGGAAGAGCAGAATTCTTCCACTGAATTGTAGAGCGGGAACAGTCCGTTCAGGGTGGTAAAAATCAGTCTCCCTTCCTCGTTCAGTGATTTTGTGACATTTTTCAAAATCTCAAAATTCATTTCATCGGTTTCCATCAGCGGAAATCCGCCTTCACAAAGCATGATGGCAACATCAAATTCATGGTTAAACGGCAGGTTTCTGGCATCGTGCTGCAGGAAACCGATCTGAAGGTTGTTGCTTTGCGCTTTCAGTCTGGCTTTTTCCAGCATCGACGCGGAAAGGTCAATGCCGGTAACGGAATAACCCCGTTTGGTCAGTTCAATGGTATGCCTGCCTGTGCCGCACCCCACATCCAGAATCCGTAATGATTTGTTATAATTCAGCTCTTTTTCGATAAAATCACATTCACCCATAGTGCCCCGGGTGAAGTTTTCCTGTTCATACCTGCTGCCGTAATTTTCGAACAACTGCTCGTACCATTGTTTTTTATTCATGGTTATTTATCTCTGTTGGTGTAAAGTTTACAAAGGATAAATGTATGAAATTTTCATATCTGTAAATAGCGGAGATCGGTGGTCGAACGATCACAATAGCTATAGGGACGAGACCACTGTGTTTTATACTGGAGATCGGGTTGGGTTTTCTTCGGTCTTGTCCTGATAGCTTACGGAACGAATCAACCTCCCGGGATCTGTTTCCTTCGGCCTCGACTACGCTCGACCTACGGGAAAACAGAAATTAAATTTCTATAAACTTATAGCTAATAACGGTAATTTTCAGGCATCGGTGGTCGAGCGGTCCCGATAGGTATCGGGACGAGACCACTGTGTTTAAGGGTGGTCGAACCTGGTCGGGACCACCATGTTAGCATTCCTGTGGTCGGGCGCTTTGTCGGGAATGTAGCCGAACCAATCCGGAACCTGCCAAATTCAACATCCCTAGCCGAATCGGTAATATAGAGCGATAAACTACTTTTTCTTCGCCATATTCTCCATCACCCTGAATTTCACAATGGCGCTGATCAGATCAAGCGGCAGCGGCTGATCGTGGGGAAAATGTACCGAGCCTTTGGCGTTTTTATAAACAGAAAGCTCTTTCTGAAAAGCTTCAATACCTGAAGGGGCCGGATACAACCCGATGTATTTCTTATAGCCGGCAAAATGAACCAGGTTGCCTTTCAGATAGAAAGTCGGCATCATATAGCTGATTTTCTCTGTAGCCTCAGGGGCTGCCAGCCTGATTGTTTCACGCACCAGATTCAGCCGCTGCTGAACATCCTCCGGAAAACCGGCGATATATTTATCTATCTCCTGACTCATAATCAAACCCGTGAAGTCTATACATTTAGCCGGTTAAATCAGTGTTTGTGCTTGTCAGGATTGTGGCAGCATGTCTCGGCCTGGCAGGTTTCAGGTTTTTCAACCACCAGCACCACGCTGAATACACCATCGTCGGAATCAAGATTGTTATAACTTTCCATTCCGGCAGCATCCAGGTACTTCGACAGCAGTTCATCCGGAAGTTTAACCTTATTCACTTCAACAATCTGGCCCTTTGTAAAGCCTGTTTTCTTAAAATAGTCCATGAAAACAGGGGCTTTTTCCACTCCGGCAATACAGCCGACCAGTTCAGATGCATCTTTTCGTAATCCTTCAGGAATCTCTTTCAGGATAACAAAATCGGAAACACAAACGTAGCCGTTGTGCCTGATTACCCGGTACATCTCGTCGGCTGCCTTTTGTTTATCGCTCTGAAGATTGAAAACGCAACTTGTATAGACGATATCGGCCCATTCGTCGGGCACCGGTGCTGATTTGATATCGCCCTGAATGAATTCAACGTTTTCGACTCCCGAAATACGGGCTTTTTGTCTGGATTTGGAGATATTCGTATCATTGATATCAATGCCGATCACCTTCCCTTCCGGACCAACGATAGAAGCAACCGAAATGGCATCGTTGCCAAGGCCTGAACCGAATTCCACTACTTTATCACCTTCCTGGAGCAACTGGAAGCGATCGGGTAAATTATAACCAATTCCTGATGAATGCGGACTGCCGGAATGGCAGCCACAGCCACCTGAGCCGCAGGCGCAGGCACTTTCATTGCTGGTATCGCTGGATGTTATGGTTGTTGTATCTGTCTGCATGTATGGGATATTTTGAGTGATTGAAGGTTGTTTTGAGATCAGGGATCTTTCCCTGCTGATCAACAACAAGAATGAAGGTGCGAAAGTTTACTGAGTCCTGATTTTTTTTTGCAACAGGCTGAAAAGAAAACCTTATTAGGGCATAGCTTTACTGATAAAATCGGGGGAAACCTGTTGTAAAAGCATTAAAAAAAAGCCGCCGCAGTTATGCGACGGCTTGCAAGTAGTGGTTAAGGAAAGGGTAAAGGTAAGTAAAAAGTAAAAAGTAAAAAGTAAAAAGTAAAAAGTAAAAAGTTTAACCGCCTTGGTCGGGTTGGGTTTAGAGTTCAGGTCAGATTTGCTGTGTTACGTTTTTTTCCTAATTTGTAACGTATCATTCGTCATTCGTCACCCTGAGCGCAGTCGAAGGGCGTAATTCGTAATTCGCAATTTTTACCCAGAGCGTTGGTGGTCGAGCGATGGTGGTCGAGCAGCTTGCCCCGCAGAAACGTAGTGGAGGCGGGGAAGTCGAGACCAGTCGAAGGGCGTTATTCGTCATTTTAAAACTTATAAGCGTTGTCTTCAATCAGCCTGTCGGCAATCCTCCTTCGTGCTTCTTTGACATTGACTCCAGCGACCTTCGTCAGTTTCTCAATGGCAGCATTCAGCTTTTCCGATTCTTCCGTGGTGGCAAATGAGTTGATGGCGTCCATAGCCGATTTGCGGACCATATCCGCAGCATCGTAAACATATACATCCAGCATATCGCGGTATATACCGGCCTGACCCTTCAGACCCTCCAATTTCTCAACCCTCAGGGCAAGTGATTCAGCCACATAAGTTTCCATGATCATTTCGGAGATGTTGTTCATAACCTCCTGCTCCTTCACCAGTTTCTTGTCGAAATAGGTGGTAACCCCATGAATGGCAATCAGGATCGCTTTCTTGAAACCGGCAATATACCTGCGCTTTTCATCATAATAGCCTTCGTCACCTGCTTTCGCAACTGTGATGGAATCAAGGTTGTTATAGATCGCCGCTGCAGGACCAAACAGATCAAATTCGCCCTTCTGGGCACGTTTGATGGCTGTATCGGCAATCAACAGGCGGTTGATCTCATTGGTACCTTCAAAAATGCGGTTGATCCTTGAATCACGGTAGCCGCGCTCAACATCCATTTCGGCTGAATAACCCATTCCACCATGAATCTGAACGGCTTCGTCAATTACAAAGTCAAGGGCTTCTGAACCATAAACCTTCAGGATGGCAGCTTCCACTGCATAGTGCGCGATGCCCTCAATGGTTGCACGTCCTTTATCAAGGCCGGCTGCTTTATTGATTTCTATCTGATCGTCAATGTCCTTGCTCACACGATAAACGGCAGATTCTGCTGCAAAGGTCTTGATGGCCTGCTGGGCGAGTTTGTGTTTGATGGCACCGAAAGAGGAGATCAGCACACAAAACTGTTTGCGCTCATTGGCATATTTCACCGAATCATTGATGGCTTTCTTGGAGGCTCCCAATACATTGGCACCCAGTTTAATACGGCCCATATGCAGGATACTCAGGGCAATCCTGAAACCTTCTCCGGGGACACCGATCAGGTTCTCAACCGGCACCTTGACATCGTTGTAAAAAATCTGTGCCGTGGATGATCCCTTGATTCCCATTTTCTTTTCATCAGGGGCTACAACAACTCCTGGCATATCCTTCTCAATAATAAAAGCACTCAGGATACGGTCATTCCCTATCTTGGCAAAAACGGTCTGCACATCGGCGAAACCTGCATTGGTGATCCACATTTTCTGTCCGTTCAGGATGTAATGGGTACCATCGTCCGACAGGCGGGCATTGGTCTTGCCGGCATTGGCATCGCTACCTGCACCGGGTTCTGTAAGGCAATAAGCTCCCAACAGTTCACCGGTGGCCAGTTTGGTAACATATTTTTCGCGCTGGGCATCATTCCCGTAATAAGCGATTGGCAGGGTTCCGATACCGCAATGAGCCATAAAGGCAACAGAAAAGGAATAGCCGGCGCCAATGGTCTCAGCGGCCAGCATCTGGGTAACGAATGATTGTCCGAAACCACCATACTCTTCAGGCAACGCAATACCCATCAACCCGAGTTCACCCGATTTTTTAAGGGTTTCCTTCATCAGCTGAATGTCCGGTGTATCAATTCTATCCATGTTCGGATAAACTTCGGTATCCAGAAAATCCTGACAGGACTGGGCAATCATCTGTTGTTCGTCGTTGAACTCTTCCGGAATAAAAACATCTTTGGCTTCCACCGTATCCACGAGGAATTCACCGCTTTTTAATACTTTTCTGTTTTCCATTGTAATTGATTCGTTGATTATTTGGGATTTGACTTTTCTACATATCAGATCAAACCGGATATTCACTAACCTGAAGACAACTGCTTCTTAAATTCAGACCCAATCACAGGCTGCTGAAATCCGGTGGAAATTTACGAAAAGGCAGCCGCATGTTTAAATATGTTCATAAGATTTTAATGAACCAGACACGTCAAAAAGCAATAAAAAAAGGAACGCCTGTTTATATAGCATTCCTTCTTTTTGATTATCAGCCTGTTAGTTGATTAATTATAATTCATCTAAATTTTAAAGTCATTAACATCCTTAGGATGACAGTTGTTGATGAAACTGACAGCGGCGACGTTCTCTGCCCTGCCTTTGCGGATAAATATATCGGCTGATTTGCTGTAAACATCGCTCCGGTTTGCATCATAAAGCAACAGGTATCCAATCACCACATTTCCGGCCATTTCCACCAGGCGGCGTGAATGAAAGTCGAGGTATTCGTTATCGTTGAATTCATTGACTTTTTCAACCGTTTTGGAAAACTGCTCTGTCATTTTCACAAGTGCATGTTTCAGGTATTCGAGCTCCGGCTTTACCGGCATTGTAGCCCTGTCGTGCATGAAGGAGAGGTAAGCCCCGTTCCCGATGCCCCTGATGGCGGCAACTACCTGCAACTGGGAAGTGCCTTCATAGATGGTGGTGATGCGCGCATCGCGGTAAATGCGTTCAATCGGAAAATCCTTCATATAGCCTGTGCCACCGAAAATCTGGATGGCATCATAGGCAATCTGATTACAGCCTTCACTGGAATATAGCTTAAGAAGCGGAGTAAACATGTCGGCCAGTTTCTGGTAAACCTTTGCCTCCAGGCGCTCGTCGGTCTCGAGTTTTCGCTCCCTCGATGCGAAATTATAGGATTTATAAATATCTACATAGCGGGCTGTTTCATATAAAAGGCTGCGCATGGCGTCGATTTTGACTTTCATATTGGTCAGCATCTCAAATACAGCCGGATATTGAATAATAGCCTTGCCAAACTGCTCTCGCTCCATGGCGTATTTGTGCGCTTCGCGATAAGCCGCTTCAGCTATGCCCAGCGATTGTGAGCCGACACCAAGCCTGGCCGAATTCATCAGCGACATCACATATTTAATGAGGCCCATTTTGGTATCGCCTATCAGTTTGGCCGGCGCATTCCGGAACACCAGTTCACAGGTCGGAGATCCCTTGATTCCGAGTTTATTCTCGATGCGCCGTACCGTCACAGCTCTATCGCTACGGTCGTAAACAAAGAGCGACAATCCGCGGGCATCGGTGGTTCCTTCTTCGGAGCGGGCCAGCACCAGTGAAATATCGGCATCACCGTTCGTGATGAAACGTTTTACCCCATCCAGCAGCCAGCGGTGCTTATGGTTATCATAGGTAGCTTTTAATTGCACGGCCTGCAGGTCGGAACCGGCATCAGGCTCGGTGAGGTCCATCGCAGCTGTGGCTCCTTTGTGGAAACGGGGAAGAAATTCCGCCCTGATCTCCTCAGAAGCAAACTCATGAATGGTTTCGGCACAGTCCTGAAGTCCCCAGATGTTGGCAAACCCTGCATCGGCGCGCGAAACAATCTCACCCGACATAACATACGGAACTATGGGAAGATTGAGTCCGTCATACTGCCTGGGCAATGTAAATCCAACCAGCCCGGCTTTGACAAGAGCATCATAGTTTTGCCTGGTTCCACGGGCATAAACTACCTCGTTGTTGATGAGTTCAGGACCTTCCTTATCAACAGATTCTGCATTGGGGCCTATGATCTCGCCGCTGATTTCCCCGATAATCTCCATGATCTTTTCGTAATTGTCGATGGCATCTTCAAAATCAAGCGGGGCAAAATCGTATTTTTCCTTGTCGGTATAATCCGACTCTTTCAGCTTCACGATCTTTTCCATCAGAGGATGGGTCAGATGAAACTTTAGATGGGGATTGTCGTTATAAAAGTTTTCCATTGCTTCTTTTTGTTACTTCGAATTCTTCTTGTAAAATCTGATCATTTTAGGAATCACATCCGCTACATTTCCGACAATGGTAAAATCAGCAATCTGGTTCAGCGGGGCACTGATGTCGGTATTGATGGAAATGATCTGTGCCGACTGGTCCATGCCTGCCCTGTGCTGAACGGCACCTGAAATTCCGCAGGCTATATAGAGTTTGGGCCTTACGGTGACTCCGGTCTGACCGATCTGACGTTCATGATCAACGAAACCTGCATCAACAGCGGCACGTGAAGCGCCTACCTGGGCTCCGAGGATTTCGGCCAGATCGAAAAGCAGATTAAAATTCTCCCTGGAACCAACACCATATCCGCCTGAAATAATCACCTGGGCATTTTTGATGTCGATCTTGCTTTTTTCCATATGACGCTCAATGATGGTGACGGCAAAGTCATCGTCTTTCAGGATTTTCTTCGCATCAATCTTCTTCAGTCTACCTTTGAATTTGGCAGAAAAAATTTCTTTCTTCATCACCCCTTCACGGACAGTCGCCATTTGCGGACGGGTTTCAGGATTGATAATGGTGGCAATGATATTACCACCAAAAGCAGGCCTGATCTGATAAAGCAGGTTTCTGTATTCGGTTTGTGTCTTGTTTTCGAAATGGTCCCCGATCTCCAGGCTGGTGCAATCGGCTGTAAGTCCGCAACGAAGTGACGAAGCTACGCGGGGGGCAATATCACGCCCGATGCTGGTGGCACCAAACAGGGCTATCTCCGGCTTCTCCTTTTCGAACAGATCAAGCATGATTGAGGTATGTGGCAAGGTTGTATAGGGAAACAGCCTTTCATCATCGGCAGAATGGATCACATCCACACCGTAGGGAAAAAGCAAAGACTCCAGGCCGCTCACCTTATGACCGATGACAACCGCTTCCAGCTTAACATTCAGGTCGCCGGCCAGTTTTTTGCCTTTTGATAAAAGCTCAAGGCTCACATCGGCAATCGTCCGCTCTTCGGTAACTTCGCAATAAACAAATATGTTGTTCACGTGCTTTTTGATTTAGTCAATAAATGAATTTTCTTGCTGTTTTAGCCTATAATGTGGCTTTTCATCAGTTCCTTCATCAGGGCTTCAATCTCCTTATCGGAACTGCCTATCATTTTTGAATCCTTGTGCTGAAAAACAACGTTCTCAATTTTCTTAACCTTCGTGGGTGAGCCCGAAAGCCCGAGCATTTCAGTCTGCGCGTTCAGATCATCGGCTGTCCATTCGTCAATCAGAAGATATGGACGATCGTTGTACAGTTCAGTGTAGTCTTTGGTTTCGTTCTGAAGTTCAGTGACAGTGCGGGCATGTTTGTATTTCATGAGCAGTTTGGCAACGCGCTGACGGCAGACAGGGGCTGAACTATGCACGGTAATTGCGGCTGGAAGGGTTGAGTTTACCACTTCCACGCCCCTTTCCAGGCGGCGTTTTACGATGATTTTCTTGGCATCAACCGAAATAATCTCCTCACAATAGGTAATCTGGGGAATACCCAGTTTTTCGGCCGTCTGAGGGCCAACCTGGGCAGTGTCCCCGTCAATGGCCTGCCTGCCCGAGATCACCAGGTGAAAGGGGGCAAGCTTCCTGACTGCCAGCGACAATGCATAAGAGGTTGCCAGGGTATCAGAACCGGCAAATTTCCGGTCTGTAATGAGGTATCCCTTGTCAGCTCCGCGATACATGGCTTCCCGAATGATTTCTGCTGCGCGGAAAGGCCCCATGGTCAGCAGAATGACTTCTGCTTCAGGAATCTTATCCTTGATGCTGAGGGCCTGTTCAAGGGCATGTAAATCCTCGGGGTTAAAGATCGCAGGTAATGCCGCCCGGTTCACTGTTCCATCGGCTTTCATGGCATCCTTGCCCACATTCCGGGTGTCCGGAACCTGCTTGGCTAAAACAATTATTCTAAAACGCATAAAAGGTTGATCAGGTTGTAACTTATGTAAAATTGTCGGTAAGTCTTGTGTCTTTATCAATGAAAACTGAAGGTGCAAAGGTATGTTTTTAAGGAATAATTCCAACTAAAAGTCTGTAATTGAAGCATAATCAATGCTTTAAATATGCATCTTCATACATATCTATCTAATTACTAATTTATTATGGGGCGTTGGAATGTTTGCTACAAAATCTGACAGGAACGACCACCGGTATGGTCAGGTTACATCAAAAACCGTATTAAGGGAGCATGGCAGAATGAAAGAAGCTTTCCAGGATGTCTTACAGACCTGTTACCTGAACAATCAGTTCAGCAATGTCGAGATTTCTGACATCCTCCTTGTTTTTGTACTTGAGACCATCGGTGAGCATGGTCATGCAGAAGGGGCAGGCTGTAGCGACGATTTTAGCTTCGCTGCGCAAGACCTCTTCCGTCCTTTCAATAAACACCTCTTTCTTTCCGGTTTCAGCCTCCTTAAACATCTGGGCACCACCGGCACCACAGCAATAGGAGAAACTCTTGTTGCGCTCCAGTTCAACGAAATCGGTGGTCAGTTTCTTAAGGATGCTGCGGGGTTCGGCATAAATATCGTTTCCACGACCCAGGTAACAGGGATCATGATAAGTGATACGGGTATTGCCCAACATCGAAGCATCGAGTTTTATGCTGCCGTTTTCGATGTGTTTATCGAGGAACTGAACATAATTGATCACTTCATAATGGCCACCCAGATCAGGATATTCATTTTTGAAAATATTGAAACAATGAGGGCAAATGGTGAGGATTTTTTTTACATCATATTTCTTCAGAATCTCAATAATCTGCAAAGCCTGCATCTGGTAAAGCATTTCATTTCCGGCCCTGCGTGCGGGGTCGCCTGTACAGGTCTCTTCCTTACCCAAAACCGCAAAACTGATTTTCAGGTGTGTCAGGATTTTTGCAAAAGCACGGGTTACTTTTTTATACCGGTCATCGAAAGCACCTGCACATCCTACCCAGAAAAGGTAATCGGGTTTTTCCCCACGTGCAGACAAATCGGCCATTACAGGTACTTCAATCTTTTTCGTTTCCATTCCTGATTCAATTTAATTCAATCAAACTCGTTTCCATCCACTCAAAAAATGAGTATATACGATTTATAAAAGTCAAAAACTTCAGACCGGATATAAATCTTAAATAAAATCCTTAGTGTTTCTAGGTGTTCTCAGTACCTGAGCGGTTAATCTTTATTCTGTTATTTTCATTTCCAGATTGTCTGTCCACAGCAACCGGTCTTCGGGAGAATACTGCCAGGGTGCACCGTTGTTTTCGATGTTAGCAAACATGGTCTTCAGCCCGGTGGGTGCGCTGCTTTCTTCCATCACCAGGTATCGCCGCATATCAACAATGAGGGTCGGATGGTTGATGTTTACCGGGCACTCCTGAGCGCAGGCATTGCAGGTGGTACAGGCCCATAGTTCTTCTTCGGATATGTAATCCCGAAGCAATGATCTGTTATCCGTAAACTCCTTTCCGTTTTTTACCAATCCGGGGCCTTTCTCCTTCATCCGGGCACGGAGATCCATAAATATCTTACGGGGTGAAAGCATCTTACCGGTGGTATTGGCCGGGCAAACCGCTGAACACCGGCCGCATTCGGTGCAGGCCAGTGAATCAAAGTAGTTTTTCCAGGAAACATCTTCCACATCCTTAACGCCAAAACGGGCTACCGGAACATCACCGGCAGGTGCGCTGAAGGCGGTTTCCGGATCTAGCATCAGCTTCACTTCACGGGTGATATCGTCCATATTGGGCAGTTTCCCCAAAGGATCCAGCCTCGACAGGAAGGTGTTCGGCACCGACATGAATACATGAAAATGCTTGGAATAAGGCAGGATGTTTGCGAAAACAAAAATCAGCAGAATGTGCGACCACCAGAAGAATTCGTGCCAGAAATGTAAACCGTCGGATGAAAGTCCGCTAAATAGAGGTGCAATCAGGACCCCGATCGGATATATACCATAAATAGTCCCCATTTCTGCAGTCTCAAAGGCGATATAGGCTGCATTCATTCCCATCAGCGATATCATCAGCAAAAGGATCATCGACAGGGCCAGATTGGCGTCCTGATGCGATTTCTTCTTCATCTCAATGCCTTCAAAGCGTCTGACATGTAGAAAAATTCTCCTGATCATAAAAATAATAGTGGAGATGGCCACAAGAAGAGCGAATACATCGCCGGATGCCACAATAACATCATGAAGCCCACCGAGGACTTTCAGCGATCGCTCAGAGCAGGAAAGGCCATCGATCACCATTTCGATGCTGCCGAAAATAATCACGCAGAAGCCCCAGAATACCAATGCATGGAAAAACCCCATCACCGGGTGACGGAATATCTTGGTTTGTCCGATGGCCACATTCAGCATCACCCGGGTACGTTTGCCAAAATCCCTGATGGGAAAGCCGGCTCTGGTAAACCTGAAATAGCTGATGAGCCTCAGTACGGTGAAGGTAAAAACACCGAGTGTGATCAATAGAGCAATTGTAAAAACGATCTGTTTTACCATGACCAATTGATTTTAATTGAGCAATGTCCTTACGGTATTCTGCTGTGATGATACTTCTCAGGACATTGATCCGGTATTTCTGCTGAATTTTATTTCGACTTTACTTCCCTCAGCTTTTCAACAAGCCTTGGCAATACCTTGGAAGCGTCACCGATTATACCATACTGGGCTGCTTCAAAAATCGGGGCATCCTTATCGGTGTTGATAGCAACAATATATTTTGAAGAACTGATACCGGCAAGGTGCTGAATAGCACCTGAAATGCCAATGGCAAAATAGAGGTTTGGAGCGATGATTTTTCCGGTCTGGCCGGTATGTTCATCGTGTGAACGCCAGCCTTCATCAGAAACCGGGCGGGAACAGGCCGTTGCAGCTCCCAGAAGCTCTGCCATCTCAACCAGTGGACCCCAGTTGTCGGCCGACCGCATACCCCTGCCTCCGGAAACGACGATGTCAGCATCGGTTAAAAGTATTTTCCCGGTCTGTTTCTGTACATCCGTTACTTTGGTTTTCAAAAGGGTCAGGTCGGGCTGGATATCGGATTTCTCGATAGCCAATGGTTTCGGCGACTCTGTTACTTCAAAGGAATTCTGTGCCAGGGTGATGATCTTAACCGGGGTTTTTATCTCAACATTGGCGAAAGCCTTTCCTGAAAAAACCTTTTTATAAACCACAAAAGGAGTAGTGGAAACCGGCAACTTACTGACGCCGGATGCAATACCCGCTTTCAGCCTTACCGAAAGCCTGGGAGCCAGGGCTTTTCCGGTATTGTTATTCGATAGTACGACTATGCTTGCGTTAATATTCCTTGCAACTTCAGCAATCAGGCTGGTATATGCCTGATCATCAAGTGATTTCAATGCGCTGTTTTCAATACTGATGATCCTGGAAGCCCCGCAGGCGGCCAGCTTGCCAAGTTCACCGGCATCTACATTGCCGATGGAAACTGCCACTGCCTGAACACCCAGCATTTCAGCAACTTTTGAAGCGTATGATACAAGTTCGAAAGAGAGTTTCTTGAATTTTCCATCCCAGTTTTCGGGATATACCAATACTGCCATATGTTGAATCTTTTAAAATCGTGAACAATTAATATTATCAGAAAACCCGGGCTTCATTCTGAAGCAGTTCTATGAGCTGACCGGCATTCTCGGCGTCAACATATTTGCATGCTGCACGCGGTTTGGGCATTTCATAATTCAGCACTTCGGTGAAATTTTCAATGGCCTGTGGCTCATAAACACGGATGGGTTTGGTTCGGGCCGCCATGATTCCGCGCATTGCGGCAATCCTTGGTTCCTTTGCAATACCTTTCTGCACAACAGCAACAAAGGGTACCGGCATAGTCAGGCTTTCTTTTCCACCATCAATTTCACGGGAAATGAGCGATTGTCCGCCCTCAATCTTCAGTGAGGAAACACAGGTTACTGACGGATAATCAAGGAATTCAGCAATCATACCACCAACAGTTGATCCATTGTGATCGCTCGATTCTATTCCGCAGAGGATGATATCATATTTTTCTGTTTTCAACACTTCAGCCAGCTGGGCTGCAACACCAAAAGCATCGGCAGGTTCCGTATTCACCCTTATCGCATCATCGGCACCAATGGCAAGGGCTTTGCGGATAGTTGGATCCGCCGAAACAAGACCTACGTGAGCGACGGTCACGGTCTGGACCCCGTTTGATGCATCATCCTTGAGCTCCAGCGCACGGGTAAGTGCCAGTTCATCCCATGGATTGATCACCCATTGAATGCCTGTAACATCAAGCTTTTTCTGTTCTTCAATAAATTTGACTTTCGTCGTAGTATCCGGCACATTGCTGATACAAACCAGGATTTTCATAAGGCTATTCGTTTTATGTTCAGTTAAAATGAATATGTAAAATTCCGAATCCCGATAATCAGTAAAAAGTATCCGGTAATAAACGGTTTTGCTACGTGAATCATTAAAGGATACTTTCCGGGTTTTGAACTTATGACATTCTGATTGCAAATATACCATTATTTGGGAATGCGCATAATTTGCAGGCATAGAAGCATAAAATCCTGATATTTGTTTTTAACTATTTTTCCTGAATCAATAAATTCCGGAATTGTGGCATGATAAACATGAGTTGGAAACCAATCATTACCTGCAAAAGCCTGCACATCTGAAATTTAAAGCATTTACAGGGTGAAAGGCAGCATCGTGAATGAATTCCATAAATGGTTGTATCTTTGTTTTGCAGAACAGCTTAGTTACTATGGCCAGGAAAAGCAGGAAAGATAAAAATTTCATTAAAACGCCCCAGTATCCGGGTGGTAGCGAAGCCCTGCGGAAATTTATCGACAGCCAGCTACGCTATCCTGACCTGGCATTGGAGAGAATGATTGAAGGGCAGGTACATCTCGCCTATACAGTTTCGGATGAAGGTCATGTGGAAGATGTGGAGGTAGTTAACGGAATCGGCCATGGGTGCGATGAAGAGGCCATCAGGGTCATTTCCCTGTTAAAGTATGCTCCGGCCGGTAATCATGGGGTGAAAGTGAGGAGCAGCATGCGTACCCGTATCAATTTCCGGCTTCCCCAAGCCCCTGCCCCGGTGCTGAATTACACTGTCACTGCAAAACCTGAGAAACAAAAACCGGCCGTGAAACCGGCCGGTGGTAATACCTATGGATATACCATCTCATTCGGAGAAACCTCCTGAATCTTTCAATGTTCCGCTTCGGGATGATTCAAAGGATTTTCGTGGCATTCCTTACACTCAAGACTTTTATTGTATTGGGTCATGGCCCGCTGGCTCATACCCATACTGCTGAACCCGCCATCGTGAAAAAGGTTCTGCATGGTAACTTTCCTTGTAAGGTCCGAAAACAACGTGATGCAATAATCGGCACACTCATCGGCTGTTGCATTACCAAGTGGTGACATACGTTCCGTAAAGTCCATCAACCCCGAAAAGCCTTTTACTCCCTGGCCTGCGGTGGTTGGTGTCGGAGATTGCGAAATGGTGTTGATTCTAACATGCTTTTCACGTCCGTAGATATAACCAAAACTCCGGGCTATCGACTCCAGTACCGCCTTGGCATCAGCCATATCATTGTATTCAAACAGGGTACGCTGAGCCGCGATATAGGATACAGCAACAATAGATCCCCACTCACTGATGGCATCCAGTTTTTTGGCAGTCTGAATCATTTTGTGGAATGAAACAGCTGATATATCCAGTGTTTTGGAAAAGAAGTCATAATTGATATCATCGTAGGGAAGTTTTTTTCGCACGTTGGGCGACATCCCTATCGAGTGGAGCACAAAATCAATTTTTCCCCCGAAAATTTCAAGCGATTTTGAAAAGAGGTTTTCAAGATCGGCTACGCTCGTAGCATCGGCCGGTATCATCTGTGAACCTGTTTTGGCAGCCAGTTCGTCCATATCTCCCATCCTGATGGCAAGTGGTGTATTGGTCAGTACCAGTTGTGCCCCTTCATCATGTGCCCGTTCAGCAATTTTCCAGGCAATGGAGTTGCTGTTCAGCGCGCCAAAAATTATACCCTTTTTTCCTTTTAACAGGTTATACGCCATAAGTTCAGTTTTTATGTTTAAGGTTTAATCGTTTTTCGGGTAAATACATGAAACAATCCAACTCAACTATTGTTTTGCAGCATCTCGGCAGCAGCGTGGCGTGCAGCCAGGGAATCGGGGTCTCCACTGATCATCAGCGCGAGTTCGGCAATTCTTTGCTCATTGGTAAGAAGCTCAATATCCGAATAAGTCCGTGTTTCATCAGTAAATTTAAAGACCTTGAAATGTTTGTTGCTTTTTCCTGCGATCTGCGGTAAGTGTGTGATGGCAATGACCTGCATATTCACTGCAATCTTTTTCAGGATATTACCGACTTTCGTAGCTGTTTCACCTGAAATTCCTGTATCAATCTCGTCGAAAATAATTGTCGGAAGCAGACTGGCCGATGAAATCAGTGATTTCACTGCCAGCATTAACCTCGATAATTCACCCCCGGAAGCTATCTTTGATAACTCCGCTGGTGGTACTCCTTTGTTAGCACTGAAAAGAAAAACAATACGATCTGCACCATCCTTACCAGGTTCCGTTAAAGGCGCGATGCTTACTTTAAAGAAGGCATCCTTCATCCCAAGTTGTGTAACTGTTTCAACCAGAGATCTTTCAATGATTTCAGAAGCTGAAATCCGTTGTTCGGTCAACTGATTTGCAACACCTGACAATTCAAGCTTTTTAAGGATGATCTTATTTTGAATTTCGGCAATTTGCTGATCCAGTGAATCTATTCCGGTTATTTTCTCTTCGATACCGACCCGGACACTGATGAGATCATCTGCCGATTTGACCCTGTGCTTTTGTTCCAATTGATAAAGCAGCCCGAGACGTTCGTTGATTTCGTTGATCCGGGCTGGATTAAAGCTTATTTCCTCAGCTTTTCGTTCAACAACTGATGCAATATCGCGCAGCTCTATCAGACAGCCGGCAATGCGCTCACTCAGTTCTACCGACTCTTTCTGGTATTTCGCGGCTGTCAGAAGGTGGGCCGAAACCTCATTCAATCTCCTGATAACGTTGTCTTCCCCATGACTGAGAAGTTCATTAACCTGAAAAAGACGGGTTTTAATCTCTTCTGCATGGGTCAGAATTTCCGACTCATTTTCAAGTTCTTCCTGTTCCCCGGGTTTCAGGCAGGCTTTATCCAGTTCATCGAATAAGTAGTTCAGGTAATCGAGTTCTGTTCTGGCTTTCTGATTGGTTTCAACCAGAATGTCCAACTCTTTTTTGAAAACAATCAGTTCTTTAAAAATCTGACGGTATTTACGGAGTATACGGGCATTTCCTGCAACGGAATCGACAACCGATAGCTGGAAGGATGATTCCTGAAGCAAAAGTGTCTGATGCTGCGAATGCACATCTATCAGCAAACCGGTAAGATCCTTCAGTTGGTTAAGGTTGACTGGTGTATCATTGATAAAAGCCCTTGACTTCCCGTTGGGTGAAATCTCCCGCCTGATGATGCAGATGGAATCATAATCCAGATCATTTTCCAGAAAAAAACCTTCAAGATCGCACTCAGAAATATCAAAAGTTCCTTCGATACTACATTTTGTGGTTTTGTCCGGCAGGCTCAGATTGTCTGCCCGCTGTCCCAGCATCAGTGACAATGCACCCAGAATAATTGATTTCCCGGCACCGGTTTCTCCTGTTATGACGGAAAACCGGTCTCCAAACTCAATATCGAGCTTGCTGATAAGCGCATAATTAACTATCGATAGTCGCAAAAGCATAGACCGGAAAATGAAGTTGGCAAGGCAAAGTTACGAAATCCGGAGTTAACAGACTATCTTGATCCGGGCCCTGAAGGTGTGGTAGTACCTGAATTGGATGTATTCCCGGTTTCGAGAATCTTCTGGTACTTGGATGAGTTGGCCGGATCAATCTCCTTTAGAAGGTTGACTGCTTTGGTTTTATCCATCGGGGAAGCTCCTGAATAAATGTTTACAATTTCATCGCGTTTTGCTTCCAGAAAGAGTTGCAGAATAAATAAGCCCGGACGTTCACGGTTGGCTTTTCTGAGCAGTTCAAGACTTTCGTTTACAGCAACTCTTCCGGTCTCCACATCATCTGCCATCTGATCGAGGCCAATCCGGTGATACTTGTACATTGCTTCCCTGACTGAAGAATACGTGGGGTTTGTCAGATTCTCAATAAGCCAGTAGCGGTTCTTCTGACTTTCAAAAGCTTTCCAGCCTTTTTCACGGGCATTCTGTCCCATGTTAACAATATTCTGAGCCTGTGCAAAATATGGCGTCCCGCCATTCCTGGAAAATGAATCTCCGTCAAGCCCGAGGAAAACATAGAGATAATAGGCAATGGTTGAGGTCAGGTTGGAGGTGAATACATTGTCGGCATATTCAAGTGCCTGAAATTCGACATATTTAAACTCGAAATCCTTGTCGATGTAATTGAGCAGTGCAGTATTATAGGACGATTTAAATACCGGACGACGTAATGCCACATTCATTTTGGCAGTAAAATCCTCCCCTGAACGGTTACTGACAGTAATCAGAATAGTTCCTTCTATTCTTTCTTCAGGTTTATACTGGAAATTGGTCCACTTCCGGTTGTTAACGAAATCATACAATTCCTGTTGAAGTGTTTCAAAAACCTTCTTTTCGGTACCTTCAACCAGCGGTGAAGTAACCTGTACCGTTACATTAAACTCCTGTGCAAACACAGCGATTGCTGCTATGCTCATCATTAACGTCAGAACCAGTTGCTTCATTTTAAATTTATTAGGTTACATGCTTTCCTGAAAGTAATACAATCATATCTGCTATTTCCACCGCAATTTTCTGTTTGCTGAGCAGCATGGTGTCTTTAACCTTTCCACCGGCACTGATCATCTGAACTTTATTTGTATCGGTCCCGAATCCGGCCCCCGGATCATTCAGTGAATTTAAAACGATCAGGTCCAGGTTTTTATTTTGTAATTTCTTACGGGCATTTGCAGTTTCATTTTCGGTTTCAAGCGCAAATCCGGTAAGAAACTGACTTTTTCTTTTCATTTTACCGAGCCCGGCCAGGATGTCAATGGTAGGTTTAAGTTCAATGGTCAGTTTTCCAGCCTTCTTTTTTATTTTTTGATCAGCAGGGGATTCAATCGTAAAATCAGCAACTGCTGCTGCCATGATCCCATGGTTGCATGACGGAAATTCGCTAAAACAAGCCTGTGCCATTTCGGATGCCGTCTTCACCCGTATGGTTCTGATGGATGGATTCACTGCTTTTAAACTGACAGGCCCCGAAACCAGGATAACTTCTGCGCCACGGCTGGCAAACTCTTCAGCAAGGGCATAACCCATTTTTCCGGATGAAAAATTTCCGATAAATCTTACCGGATCTAATTGTTCATAGGTAGGGCCTGCTGAAATCAGAACTTTTTGTCCACTGCAGTCATTTTTTTTTTCAAAGAAGACCCTGACGACTTCCAATATTGCTTCTGGTTCTTCCATCCTGCCTGCCCCGCATAACCCGCTGGCCAGCTCCCCTTCGTTGGGGGCAATCAGGTGATTTCCGTATGACAGCAGGATATCAGTATTCTTTTGGGTTGTCGGGTGATGATACATATCGAGATCCATTGCGGGAGCAAAGAAAACCGGACATTTTGCAGCAAGGTAAGTGGTGGTAAGCAGGTTGTCTGCCACACCGTTTGCCATTTTTGCCAGAGTGTTGGCCGATACCGGAGCAATTACGAAAACATCAGCCCATCGGCCCCAATCAACATGGCTGTTCCACGAACCATCTGCTTTGTTATAGGGTTCGATCAGTACCGGTTGTTGAGATAAGGTGGAAAGGGTCAGCGGTGTAACGAAATCTTTAGCGCATTGCGTCATAACTACCTTTACTTCAGCACCTTCCTTTTTAAAAAGCCTGACAAGTATAGGAATTTTGTAGGCAGCTATGCTACCGGTTACTCCGATCAGAATCTTTTTACCTTTCAGCATGGCCTGAAAAAAATGTTATAACTCCTCCTGATCTTTCAACGGATTCCTGAAATAAACCTGTCCGTTAAGGAATTCCTGAACGGCAATAAGCGTTGGTTTTGGAAGATGTTCGTAATATTTGGCAATCTCAATCTGTTCCCTGTTTTCGAAGACTTCCTCGAGATTATCGTTAGGAACAGCAAACTCTGAGATTTTGGAATTGAGCTCTTCTTTTATCTCCAGTGCTATCTGGTTGGCACGTTTCGACAGAATGGCCACAGACTCATACATATTGGTTGTGGGTTCCATCAACTGGTTGATGTTGCGTGTTACGGCAACAGTGTCGGTTTTAATCCTTTTAAAATCCATATATTTATTGTAAAATTGTCAGATCCTGTAAATTCTTTTTTGCGTTTTTCTGAATCTGTCTTGCGTCTTTAGACATAGCCGATTCAGGATAATTGGCCAGAAAATTGTCCACTGCTTCTGCACACAACTGAAAACGCTCACCTTGTTTCTGGGGAACACTGCTTTCAGCATAATGGTAATATGCCTTAGCTATATAAAACATAGCCGTTTCGCGGAATCTGGTATCAGGGTAATCTTTAATGAGATTCTGATAATTGATTACAGCAGCCTTGTAATCCCTCATTTCAAAATAAAGAATTGCAATATTATGAGCCTTTGATTCCAGTTTAAGCCTTAACTCATCAATCAATTCATTTGCCCTTGATACCCGCTCACTTTTAGGGTATTGGTTAATAAACAACTGAAGGTCTTTGATTGCATCATAGGTAACAGTCTGATCGAGACTTTCAGGAGGAGAGTCCAGATAATTGCAAAAGGCACTCATAAAAGCAGCCTCTTCAGCATGTTTGCTGTTAGGGAAATTCTTTGAAAACTGATTGAAATAGTAACTGGCGAGTATATAATCCTTCTGTTCGTAATTGGCATTGGCATAATAATATGCCATACGCTCAGCCTTTTCAGTCCCTCTGAAGAAAGGCATCAACTGGTCGAAAAGTTGGATGGCCCTGTAATAATCCTTATCCTCATAATAGGCGATGGCCATTTCATATTTGTTCTCATTATCCTGACTCTTGAGTAGTTTCTGATATTTACTGCAGGATGAAAGGATAACAAATGCCAGCACCAATAAGGAAAAAATGCTTTTTCGATTCATGCCGCAAAAATAAACATATTAAGCATACGGTGAACGCATTATGCCTACAATTATTATGGTTACTGATATTCTTAACATAATTTAACCTAAGCTGAGTCTACCGGGAGAAACGAAAAACAACAATACCCTTTAGTCAACCAATTACTGAAGTTATTGCAATCCATCAAATGGCAAAGCTGAAAAGTGGATTTCATTCAATTCTCCGGAATTGAACGACTCCCTGAATGATATAACAAAATGTGGTAAAAGATCAGGGTGGCTCATCGGGCTTTCAATGCATTTTTATATGTTATAAGGCATCGGATCCGGGCTTCGGCATGATCTACTATGGGTTCAGGATAATTATGGGTTCCGGATTCAGGCACCCATTTCTTAATGTAATCCGATTGCGGATCAAACTTTTTCGCCTGGCCTGAAGGATTAAATATCCGGAAGTACGGGGCTGCATCACATCCGGTTCCGGCTGCCCACTGCCAGTTACCATTGTTGGATGACAATTCAAAATCAAGCAGTTTTTCTGCAAACCAGGCTTCTCCCCATCGCCAGTCTATCAGCAGATGTTTTGTGAGAAAACCTGCAACCACCATTCTCACACGGTTATGCATAAAACCTGTCTGCCTGAGTTCACGCATACCAGCATCAACCAATGGATAGCCGGTTGCTCCTTCACACCATCTTCTATAATGTGTCTCATCATTCAGCCATTGAATTCTGTCATATTCAGGCTTGAAAGAAGTGTTTACAACATTGGGGAAAAAGAAGAGAATCTGCATAAAAAATTCGCGCCATATAAGTTCATTCAACCAAACCCTGCTATGCTCCTTCCCTGCCAATATGCAGTCACGTATGCTGATGGTTCCGAACCGCAAATGCAATCCGAGCCTGGAAGTACTGTCAAGCCCGGGATAATCCCTTGTTTCAGCATATTTTTCGATAAGGTCCTCCACAATTGTTGCAGAAGGAAAACCGATGCCTGCTTTCCTGAATCCCAGACCTTCGAGCGAAGGCATCGGGGTTTCAATACCACTCAAAAACCCGTTAAGATGCCTTTCAGAATCAAAGTGATCGATGCGGATCTCATTCATCCTGCTGAGCCACTTTTTTGCATAAGGCGTAAAAACCACATAAGGTTTACCGTCCTGTTTCAGTATTTCACCCGCCTCGAACAACACCTGATCTTTATAAGTTTCAAAAGCTATCCCTGATTTCCCGAGCTTTTCAGCAACCTTTTTGTCGCGACCAATGGCATAAGGTTCATAATCACGGTTTGTATATACTTTCTTAACGCTATACTTTCCAAGTATTTCTGTAAAAACATCTTCAGGTTTTCCGTAGTAGACAGAAATGGCTGTATTGAATTTTACAAGTTGCTGATTCAGATCATTGATCCTTTTATGAATAAAAGCTATCCGTGCATCATCGGCTGAAAGCCTGTCCAGAATATGGTTGTCGAAAATAAATACCGGCAACACCTTGATCCCGGAACTCAGCGCAGCGGCCAGGCCACAGTTGTCGTTCAGTCTAAGGTCACGACGGAACCAGAAAATATGAATCGGAGTATCCATTGTTTAAAATCCGGAGTTGAACGTTAAACATGGCCTTAACTTTATTGTTCAGTTTATGGTTGAAAAACCGCATTACTGATTTGATCTATTTAAAAGAAGGAAACGATAAAATTCTATAACTTTGCACTCAATTTACAGGATCAGAAACCAAAAAACCAAATGACTGTGGATATTTTTGAAAAAAGGGTGAAAAATTTAGGCCCGCTTGGAATGTATGCAAAACAGGCCGATGGATATTTCATGTTTCCGAAACTCGAAGGGGAGATTAGCAACCGCATGAAATTCCGGGGTAAAGATGTGCTGGTATGGAGCCTCAACAACTATTTAGGTTTGGCAAATCATCCCGAAGTAAGGGAAACTGATACGAAAGCATCACAGGACTGGGGTCTTGCATACCCCATGGGTGCCCGTATGATGTCGGGCCAGACTGTTTACCACGAACAACTTGAGCGCGAACTGGCTGCCTTCGTAGGCAAGCAAGATGCATTCCTTCTGAATTACGGATATCAGGGCATGGTTTCAATCATTGATGCACTGGTTGACCGCAAGGACGTGATTGTTTATGATTCCGAAGCTCATGCCTGCATTATCGATGGTGCACGCCTTCATATGGGAAAACGTTTTGTCTTCCCTCACAATAATATGGATAACCTTAGAATCCAGCTTAAGCGGGCTCAAAAAATGACCGAAGAAACCGGTGGAGGGATACTTGTTATCACCGAAGGTGTTTACGGGATGACCGGAGATCAGGGAAAACTTAAGGAAATAGTTGAACTGAAAAAAGAATTTGACTTCAGGTTGCTGGTCGACGATGCTCATGGCTTTGGTACCATGGGTCCTACAGGAGCCGGCACCCATGAGGCCCAGGGTGTTGTTGATGGGGTTGACGTATACTTCGGTACCTTTGCCAAGTCTATGGCAGGAATAGGTGCTTTTGTTGCCACCAATAGTGACATCATAGACTTCCTCAGACACAATATGCGTTCGCAGACTTTTGCCAAATCACTGCCGATGCCTATGGTTATTGGTTCGCTCAAACGACTTGACCTGATAAGAAAACATCCTGAACTTAGGGAAAAACTCTGGGAAATTGTGAAGGCCCTTCAGTCAGGCCTACGAGAAGCCGGTTTTAACCTCGGTCTTGCCTCGTCACCGGTAACACCGGTCATCCTTGAAGGCGGCATTCCTGAAGCTACCCAGATTACCGTTGATCTGCGCGAAAATTACGGCATCTTCTGTTCAATAGTCACTTACCCTGTTATCCCAAAAGGCATGATATTGCTCAGGCTGATTCCAACAGCAATTCATACACTTGAAGATGTAAGATATACCATTGAAGCTTACAAGGAAGTCCGTAAAAAACTTGAAGCCGGCGCTTATGCCAATGAGATGTATGATATTTCGAAGTTATAGAATTCCCTTGAAGATTATATTGCAAAAAGTTAAGGCTGCACCGGTGCAGCCTTAACTTTTATCTGTTTTTATATATAAATGATTGGCTGTTCATTAAATCAGGTATCCTGCAATAAACCGGGTACTGATCATTACTCCTTTGCGAACCTATCTGAATGGATCCATTTAAGGCCCGATGACGACATTCAATTCAATGATTGTAAGAAAATAGTCAGCTTCTCCAGCATATACCTCAGCCCAATATACCTTGCCATCTTTACTGACTCTGATATAAATCCTGTTATCGCTGTATTCAAGTGATTTACCTCCGATTTGCCTGACAGAATTTGAGAAGTTTCTGATGATCTTCAAGGGTGATTCATCACAGTTGCACAGGTAATGTATGGTTGTTTTTCTGCCCTCAAGGGTCACAATACTGTCCTGATCTACATGGAAAGTGTAGGAACCCTGTTCCTCAACCATATAGTCATTAATTGAAAATCCCGGAATACGGCTAAACAATGGATGATCGCAACTACCCTGAATATCCTGGGCATAAGAACTGAAGCTGCCCGAAGCTACGAGTAAACAAATCAGGGTAATTATTCTTGACTTCATTTCAGGTTATAATCATTTTACACTTAATTCAGATACCGGAAAAACACATCTGCAGGCTTTTCACCATCAAATCCGGGGGAACAGTCAGCATTAACAAGTCCTTGTAGAAGAAGAGTCAGGAAATGACCAAATTTCATCGACGCAAATGTAATTAAAAAAAGCATTGATGTCAAGCAGGCCAAACAATACCTTCATATCCATGAATCCTGTGATATTGCCGGATTTCTTGCTTTTAAGCTCCCTTGATAACTGTTTCCGGACCAAAACTGTACTCCCACAAATCATCATTTCAGTTCACATGCTTATCAAGTCGTATCAGAAATAGAAAATCTAGATCAAACATATTAAAAAGAGATTGAAGGCATAACCGGAAGAATCAGGGGAGTTACCATATGCAATTACATTGGTCTGTTCATAACTCCGCTGCCGGTTGAAAATATCCCGCATATTAGTTATATTTACGCCATCTTAATACAACCAGTCAGAATAAGGAACCGTCAGTAGTTTACTTTCATTCACAAAAAATAAAATGAAAACCATATTTCAAATCATTCCTGCTTTTCTGATTACCGGAATTATGTTATCCGGTTGTGAATACGATAAGGAAACACATCAGCAACAGGATTCAAAAGGACGTGTGACCGGACATTCTGAATGTAAAGGCCTCAAATCATCCAACAGCTCCCCGGGAATATCTGACAGCTTATCCTGTATAGAACATTCCTTCGATGAAACGACCCACAAACTGCTTTTAAAACACATCAATGCCGGATTCAACTGTTGCCCGGGCGATCTATCCTGTACTGTTTTGATTAAGAACGATACCATTACCATTCAGGAGGCTGAACAATACAAATTCTGTGATTGTGAATGTCTCTATGATGTGGATATTGAAATTAACAATGTTGAAAAACAGATTTATCAGATCATATTTATTGAACCATATATTGGCACTCAGGAACCCCTCAATTTTACAATTGATCTGAGGAATGAAGCAACAGGGTCATATTGTGTAAGCAGAACACAGTATCCATGGGCATTATTATGAATCAGCAACTTCTGTCCAACGCTTTTGATGATTCGTTCATCCGGTATGACTATTGCAAAATGAAAAGCGCCTGTTACAGATTCATCCTGAATTAACAGGGATTTATGACAAAGTTCACATTGAAAAAGAATCTATTACCGAATATTCACATAGAAATCAGGGTTTCTCATACTTTATCTTCCATTATTGCCCCCCCCTTTACCAACCAGGAAATTCCAAAGGCTATAAGTGCAATGGATTCAAACCAAAATACGAAAGAAAAGCCCGAAAGGTCAATTTTTGCAAGAAAATACACCAATAAGACCAGAATACATGAAATCATTACGAAACCGCAGGTCCTGTAGATTCGGTTTCGTAACAGTTTCCGTTTGGTCATTGTAGCCGGACTGCCTGTTTTTGTAAAAAGAAAAATACAGAAATAGGCTAACGTGATAAATAATAGGCCTGCCGAGACAAAATGTGTTGTCTTCACAAATGAGTAACTACTGTCACAGGGAAATAGCGCTACTCCTGCAGCAAATATACCTGCCAGATTTCCAGCAATATTATCTTCCTTTTCAAATTTATAACTGTATAAAAACAACGCGATTGAGATCAGGAATCCGACAAAGACATCACGCACAGGCGAATAATAATAATCGCTGATTGATGCTTTAACAGAAAATTCCCTGCTAAACACAATTCCTCCAATAAGCAGGATGAAAGGAAAAATAAGTCCAATTACACCTATTGTTTTTCTGAGTTCAAGGTATGACATAACATGAATATCGCTGCCTTTGTCATTTTTTCATTTTGTTAACCATACGAAGATTTGTTTTAAGTGATATCATTTTCTTTTTGTGTAGAAACTGCGTCCGTGTTTGATAGGATATAAATAGTGGTGCAGCAGGATTACCAGAGTCAAGGAAATGGTAAAAATAGTTTACCTGATCATGGATTGTCAATGATAACGGAGTAATTAACAAATCATTAACTCATTATTCACTCCATCATCCATGATAGAAACTGCAGCAAGCTAATGCTGAATCATATAGAAAATGCGATTAAGCTGACGATTCAGGTTTACCGGTGATGGAGTTCAGCGCTTTTCTGGTAAATGACTGAATTGAAGAACTCCCTTATTGAAAGAATGTTTTTACACATCAGAACAAAGGCCCTATATCATCTGAAACAATTCTTCAGTAAACCAAATCCTCCATTATCGAAACAGCGCCTGATCGGAATACACAGGCCCTGAGGAGGTTGGATAGATCAATCATCAGAAATGCATCCGAAGACCTAAACCATCCTGAGTGTAAACAAGATTCAACTTAACGGAACGTGAATCGGCCTTTTCAAAAGAAGCATTATAGTTATTGACTGATTTCCTGAAATGTCTTCCTGAAGAGACCATGAAAGGGATGGAAACCAGATCAATGGCCACGCCAACCAATATCAGGCCCAGCCCGTTCGGGTAACTTGATTTAATTGTACCATTGCTTACGTCATTGGCCTCCTGAATAGATCCGGCAAGATTTATACCTGCTCCAACCAAAACAAACATGGAACCTGTCCCCAGGATAATACTGCCTGTTGTTCCGCTTGATCTGGCTTTCCGGTACTCAGGAGAAGATGCCTGACAATGCATTAACAAAGATTTAAGCTGGTTCTTTGAAAGCACTTTTTCATCCTGATAATATCTCTTTTTCTGAATCGTAATTGTGGAATCATTGGTTTGTGCAACGGCAAATAATACAATGCTTACCAAGAATCCAATAAGAAAGATCGTCTTTTTCATTGTGGCTTGTGTTTGGGGTTAATAAATGATATCGGAGTAATTATACCGGTCTTCTCAGATTGATGAAAACAGAAACATATCAGTTTAAGCTAAGATACAAATTTTATTAACCAGTGTCAAGAAATCCGTTTCATACAGTTTAAAATTCATAAACCCTCCGTTATCACTCCAATATATTAAAGGACAGATTGTTAAGAGATAAAATGCCAATCTTTGTGAAATACACGGACATGAAAAACAAGATTTTCATTCTCATGTTTAAAAGATCATATCATCTAAAAACAACGAACCACTACCTGTTGGAAAAAGTAGCGGTTCGTTGCCGGCATATGCAGATATTACTCCACCATCACCTTGCCACTCACTACCACACTTCCCGAATTGCTGATAAACCGGTAAAACCAGATACCGGAGTGAAGTCCGTTTGATGTGATTTCAAAACGGCTGGTGCCTATGTCGACATACCTTGCGGCTTCGGTTCCGGTGGTTGAATAAATGGTGAGTATGCCGCCTTCAATCTTAGTATCGGTATTAACTGTAAACACAGCAGTATTCCGGAATGGATTCGGCCAAATTTCTGCATCCGGATTGTTTTTTGGGTCGGTCATACTGATGCCGACGTTCGGGCTGTTATATTCACCGGGAGTGCCATGCGGTGCTCCGCTGCTTTTCCAGTTTTGGCCCAGGGCATTGTCAAGCCCGGGATTAATCAGTTCAAGTGTTGGTCCGTTACCATCGGGTTCAAGTGGCCAGGGCAGGTTATCATCATAAAGCACAGTATCAACCAGGGCTCCGGTTTCATCATAGATTCTAAGCAGTTCACCGCTCCCACTCAGGCCGTAACCCATGGGCCCGACATAATTGTCAACTTCAGGGAACAGCGTTTGAAAAGCAACCGGATCGGTAGCTATTACAATCAGGCCGAAAGGCTCAATGATGGTTCCCGGACCAAAAGAATAAGCATGCAGGTCATCTTCATCTTTAAATACCCAGCCGGAGATGTCCAGATCGTATCCATGAGGATTATACAATTCGACCCAATCACCCGGATCAAATCCTGGGGCTGAATTGTAATTGATCTCATGGATGACCAGTGAATCGGCATAAACCCTTGGTACATATACTGCAACAATGGTATCGCTGGCAGAAATGCGCAGGGTGATGCTCTGCAGGGTGTCGGACGGGGTGATGTTATGGTGCCTGACTTCCCAATGATCAAATTTGTAATACTGATCTGTTTCAATGGCAGAAAACTTTGTATCGATGTTGCCATAATAAGTTCCTGTCCATGGAAAGTCTTCCAATCCGAGTGAATTAAGCTGAATCTGACCTTTTCCATGAGGAGTGACCTCAACCTGAATACTGTAAGGGCCGGTTAGTGTATAGCACTCCATGATGGCTTCTCTGACATAATTGAACCGACGGTTCAGAAAATCTCTGATCCGCTGCACATTTCCCTGCCATTGAGAAGTGCTGCCTCCCCAGCGGCCGGTATGCCGGTCCATTTCAGGTGCAATAACCCCGGCCAGGCTGTCGACCAATGGAAGAAGATAATTCAGGTTCAGCGATGAATTCAACAGATCGATGTAGCGTGAGATATAGTATTGCTCAAAACCAGGGTTAGTCCTGAGTTTATTCAGCAACCTTACATGACCTTCAGGGTCCGATCCACCGAAAAGGTCTTCATGAAAACAAGGCGAGACGTAAGGGCTTTGGGCCGGGATACCGGTATAGTTTATATAGTGACCGAATGTGGCATCTTCATCCCAGAGAATGTATCCCCATCGTTTATGACTGCCATTCTCGTTTAGCCCCCGCCACCAGCCAACATTCCAGTTCAGCCAGTCGGAACAGACCACAAATGCATTGATCAGCATATAGTCGGAAATGCTCGTTGGGTCCAGTTGAGACTCAACATATGCCCATGTCGCTGAATCTGCCATATTGTGAGACATAATGTATGAATAGAGGGCATTCCAGTCATCAAAGGCAGCCTGACCACCGTATTCAGCCCAGGTTCCACCCCAGAGCATCAGGTAATGAAGGTTAAACTTATCCTGATCATAATAAAAGTCGGTAAAATCATGATCGTTTACTTTTTCGCGGATGGCATATACACCCCAGAACTGACCATTGGCATATACCACACAACGTGATGATTTACGCTCATCCAGGTTCATTCCGGCCTTTACCGAGATAGTCTGAATAAAGTCATCTCGCATATGGGCACTGGAATCAATACCCGGATAGTTGTCATCACCGGAAGCCCTCAGAATTATTTTCTGAAATTCATCGCGATCAGTATCTTCAAAGAGATGTTCAAGAAGAGAATAGTTATATCCGCATTCATCGCGCATTTTGTAATCCAGACTCCGTTGATCATGCACCCATGAATCCTGACCATGTTTGTCGAACTCACCATATCCTTTGGTTGTTCTTATCTTATCGGTATTGTAATATTCTATGGTTCCCCAAGGGAAAAAACTGGCATCGCCGTTCAACAACGAGATAAGGTCGTTGGCGGCTATAGAAACCACGGGCACAGTATGATCCTCATTAATAAAGTATGTATTAAACTCAACCAGGCCGGGCAAGATCATTGAATTATTACTGAAAACCTTAGCTTTAATGATTTTTGTAGCTAACACTTCGATGGGTATCGTATAAACCGGAGAGGTTGGTCCGGGTTCATTCCCGTTTGTTGTGTACCTGATGGTAGCATTAGGCTCATTGGTGGTGATACTCACTGTTATACTTCCATTGTAAAAACCGCCTTCATGGCTCATCACCGGTTTCCCGGCGTAACGGGAATAGGGTTCAATAATGTTGTTTGAAGTTCCGGGAGTCGGACTGGTATAGACCCCCCACACCGGATCACCATTCATCAAACGGCCGTTGGAATGGCCTTTCTGAGTGATGGTCAATGCCTGAAGATCCAGGATAGTGCCATTGATATCAGCCAGCACCAGACTATCAGGATTTTCACCCGTCTGGGTCAATCTGAAGTTCGTATGATATGAACCAAAGGATACTTCATCACGGCCTGAAGCCCAAAATAACTTATAGCCATGAGATGGTATTGTAATTCCTGCCGGAATCTGCCACTTTTTCGGAGCACCGGGCTTATCGCTCAGGTAATAACCACCGATGTTTGCAGCAGTGCTTCCGGCGTTATACACTTCTATCCAATCTTCATATGACTGGTAATTGTCTGGATGACTGTCGAAATTTGAGCATGAATATTCGTTGATAACCACCTGTGCCTTAGCCTGTCTGCTTATGCTGACAGATAATAAAACCAACAGGATGCATGTGACAGGGGTAAACACTTTTTTCATAGCCGGAATAATAAAAGGTGATTGTGTGTGAAGTCAAAATTAATACATAATGGCTCTGATTATATAATCATTGTAAATATTTTACAAAATGATTGCAAGACAGAAACAACAGGAATGTTTTCTTCGGTCTGTTTTGATCAGGGGGCAACAATCCAATCATATAGGATCAGGTTGACAGGTTATGGCTGACAACATCATGTTTTACCTACCCTTTGCGGATATCAATATAAGCTTTTACCAGGTTGCCGAAAAGTCCGCCAATTCTCTTCATCAGGTGGTTATCCACCGGAATTATCAATTCATCGGCTTTGTTGACCGGTAATACCTTTCTGGAAGTACCGGAAATAAAAAGTGCATTGAAACTTTCAAGGTCAAGGCGATGGACCGGGGTTTCGGTAAGTCTGATCTGATTGGCTTCACACAGGCTGATGATCTGTTTCCTGGTCACCCCGGGAAGCACGGCCTCAAGTGGGGGGGTGATAACTTCATTGCCCGAGATAAAGAAAACATTTGATCTGCTTCCCTCAGTAATAAAGCCATTCCTGTCGACGAGCAACACCTCAAAAACTTCATCATGATATTTGATATTGTCTGTTTCGGCCCGGAATGAGATATCCATTACCTTGGCATTCGGGTTGCTCCGCTCTGCTTCCAACAATTTTACAGCAACTCCGTTTGCAAATTGTTCTGAAGTCGGATAAATATGAGGGGTATAATAGATCAGCAGGTTCTGTTTCCTGGTTTTACCAGGTGTGACAGATATCTTGATGTTACCTTCATCCGGGCCATTGGCTTTAATTACAGACCGGATTTCTGCCAGGAGCCGGTTCCTTTCACATTCCGCATCAACTCCGGCAAGACTGGTAGTCTGGTAAAAGCGGTCAAGATGGTCTTCAATAAAAAGAGGAACACCCCCGATGACCCTGAAAACTTCATAAATGTAAGTTTGTTCCGGAATAAAAAACTCTTCAAATGCTGAAACAGCCATCAGATTGCCATTGGCCATAAACAGGTTGCGGGTATACTCAGGCATCGGAAATGTTAAATAAACAAAATGAAGACCAAAAGGGTTTATAAAATCCTGAAAAAGAGTATCTCTATCTCTTCCGGCTTCCCCCGAATATAGAGCCAAGCAGACCCCTGACCAGTTGCCGGCCGATTTCGCTGCCAATGGTTCTGGTTACAGTTCTTCCGGCAACTTTTGTAAATTCACCAAAAATATCACCTGCACTGCCTTTTCGAAGTTCACGTTCAGCTTTTACTTTGGCAGCTCCAGCCCTGGCCATAGCTGCTTCTTCCCTGGCTCTGTCAAGTCTGTCGTTAGCAGCTGATTCAATAGCGTCCTGCTGTTCCTTCACTTTGTTCGCTTCAGATACACGGCTGTTGAGTACTTCAAAAGCAGATTCACGGTCCAGTACTTTTTCGTAAACACCATAAACCAAAGAGTTTTTCAGGAGATTGGACCTTTCTTCCGGAGTGATGGGTCCGATCTGAGCACAGGGAGGAAGGATGAAAGCCCGCTCAACCGGCATTGGGATTCCTTTCTGGTCAAGAAAGGAAACCAGTGCTTCTCCAACACCCAATTCCGTTATTGCAGACTCGACATCCACTTTCGGATTTACCCTGAACGTAGTTGCAGCAGCTTTTACGGCTTTCTGGTCGCGCGGTGTAAAAGCCCTGAGGGCATGCTGTACGCGGTTCCCAAGCTGCCCGAGCACTGAATCGGGGATATCGAGCGGATTCTGTGAAATAAAATAGACCCCGACTCCCTTTGATCTGATTAACCGGACAACCTGCTCAATTTTTTCAAGCAGGATTTTGGGCGCTTCATTAAATAACAAGTGGGCTTCATCAAAGAAAAAAACAAGCTTTGGCTTTTCAAGGTCACCGGCTTCAGGCAATTCTTCAAAAAGTTCTGACAACAGCCACAAAAGAAATGTTGAGTAAATTCTGGGTGATTGCATCAGTTTGCCGGCAGCCAGAATATTCAGGATGCCTTTACCCTTCGGATCAGTCTGGAGTAAATCTGATATATCGAAGGCCGGCTCGCCAAAGAAGTGAGCAGCTCCCTGCTGCTCAAGTACCAGTAAATTTCTTTGAATGGAACCGATGCTGGCAGCAGAGATATTTCCATAGGACAGTGTGAACTTATCGCGGTTATTACCTGCATATTCAAGCAATGATGTCAGGTCCTTCAGGTCAAGTAACAACAGGTCGTTATCATCGGCTATTTTAAATACCAGATTCAACACTCCTTCCTGGGTTTCATTCAGATTGAGCAAACGCGACAACAGCAACGGTCCCATTTCGGAAATGGTTGTGCGCATAGGATGACCCTGTTCACCAAAAACATCCCAGAAACATACCGGAAAGGCATGATTTTCATAACCCTGAAGCCCAAGTTTCTCAATTCGTTCAAGAATTCTTTGATTTTGCACTCCTGATTTGCTTACCCCGCATAAATCGCCTTTTATATCGGTCATAAATACAGGAACACCCTGAAGACTGAATGACTCCGCCAATACCTGGAGGGTAACCGTCTTACCTGTCCCTGTCGCCCCGGCTATCAGTCCATGGCGGTTAGCCATCTCAGGGGTGATATGTAATTCAATGTCTGATTTCGCAATGTAAGTCTCTGCGCCTTTAAATGCCATGGTTTCCTGAATTGGTTCAGCAAAAATAAGGAATAATGATAATTTACCATAACTATCTATCTTGTTGAAAAGCCTGAGTGTAAAACCTAATCATGAAATGATTGTTTAAAGGACTCAAACAGCCCTGATAATATGCTTCAAGATAATTTTATTAGGCTTTTTAAATCAGAATTCATAATTTTAACCATCAATCCGGGATATAATTTCTGATCAATAATTTTTAGCCTGATTTGATATTTTAACACCTATAAATAATGAAAATTAGAACTCCTGGAATTGTTAAGGCAGATCCATGGCTGGAACCAGTAGCCAAAGATGTTGAAGCAAGAATTTCGCGCTATAAGGATAAACTCACCGAAATCGAAAACCACAGTGGCACCCTGGCTAAATTTGCCGATGCCTATAAGTTTCTCGGGATCAATTATGACCATTCGCTGAAAGGCTGGTTTTATCGGGAATGGGCTCCGGCAGCCAATGGTTTATACCTGGCCGGCGATTTTAACAACTGGAATCCCCGTTCCCATCCTTTGTATATCATCAGTAATGGCGTGTGGGAAATCTTTCTTGACGAAAAGAAATATGGTTCCGGCTTTATCCATGAAAGTAAAATCAAGGTATTTGTCGATGGGGCAAATGGTTTTCTTCCACGGATTCCGGCTTTTATTAAGCGCGTTGTTCAGGATGAAGATACCAAAAATTTCTCCGGACAACTGTGGTTTAACGATTTTGACTGGAAAGGCGACAATTTTGTTTCAGCACCAGAGGAGCAATTGTTTATTTACGAATGCCATGTCGGAATGGCGCAGGAAAAGGAAGGCCTGGGGACTTATCCTGAGTTTACGGAAAACATCCTGCCCTGGGTCAAAAAATGCGGATACAATGCCATTCAGATGATGGCAATTCAGGAACATCCGTATTATGGATCATTTGGTTATCATGTGGCCAACTTTTTTGCACCATCCTCCCGTTTCGGAACACCTGAAGAGCTGAAAGCCCTGATCAAAAAAGCCCATGAAATGGGAATTGCAGTCATTATGGATATTGTTCATTCACATACTGTTAAAAATGTAAACGAAGGGCTGAACATGTTTGATGGCAGCGACCATCAATATTTCCATTCCGGCGAAAGAGGCATTCATCCGCAATGGGATTCCATGCTGTTTGATTACGGACGGATTGAGGTTCTGCAGTTTCTTTTATCGAATGTAAAATACTGGCTGAAGGAATTCCATTTCGACGGTTTCCGGTTTGATGGCGTCGGCTCGATGATGTATTTTCATCATGGCAACGATGTGATCGATTCTCCCCAAAAATACTTTACCGATGGCGTTGAATGGGATGCCATCACATATCTTCAACTGGCCAATAAACTGTCACATTCTGTAAAACGAAATGTAATAACCATTGCAGAAGATGTAACAGGTATGCCGGGTTTGGCGGCTCCTGTGGCCGATGGCGGAATAGGATTCGATTACCGGCTCGGCATGGGCATCCCGGATTTCTGGATCAAACTGCTGAAAGAATACAAAGATGAAGACTGGAACATTCATGAATTATGGAATGTCATGACCAACCGCCTTCCTGGAGTTAAGACCATTGCCTATGCTGAATCTCATGATCAGGCATTGGTTGGTGATAAAACACTTGCTTTCTGGTTGATGGACGAAGCCATGTACTGGCATATGCATATTCATGACCCGAACATCGTTGTTGACCGCGGGATTGCCTTGCATAAACTTCTCAGATTGTTTACCATTGCACTGGGAGGCAATGCATATCTTAATTTTATGGGAAATGAATTCGGGCATCCTGAATGGATTGACTTTCCCCGGGAAGGAAACAACTGGAGTTATCATTTTGCACGCAGGCAGTGGTCTCTGCCTGCAAATCCGGAATTAAAGTACAAATTCCTCGCTGCTTTTGACCGGCAAATGATCGAATTAATAAAAACCAATCACGTACTCGCCGATGAGTTTGCTGCCCGGTTGAATATGGACGAATCAAACAAAACCATCGTATTCTCGCGAATGGGCCTTGTTTTTGTCTTTAATTTTCATCCTTTCAACAGCATTCCAGGCTATATTTTAACTGTTCCTGAACAAGGAGACTACAGAATTGTTCTTAACACCGATAATTCAGCGTTTGGTGGTCATGGAAGGGTTGATGAATCCATCACTTATCCGGCATATTTCAACTACCAGCTCAACATCTGGCAAATCAGCATTTATATGACCAACAGAACTTCAATTGTTTTTAAGAAATCCTCTTAAACAATGCATAACGCCATCTGTTACTACTGCAATTATTGCTTAATAACAGTTTTTAGCTAATTTTAACATTGTAATTATGGATTTTTTAATTTACTTGCGTATTATTGTAAACTTTTTTAAAACCATTTCGACTATTATTTAAATATGGAACGGAAACGTCTGGTAGTGAGTTATAGTAACGTTACACCTGAAGTGCTGGAGGCAATCCGCAAAAAATACCCACTTGGATACTCCAATCATGTTATGAAGGTTAAAACCAAGGGTGATGATTTTTTTTATGCAATTACAGTCGACACAGAAGATGCCAGTTACCTTATAAAGGTGCCGGTTAAGATTGATACCAAAGGCAGTGTAAACGACGACGATAACCTTGAGGATATCAACGATGAAAAAGAATCGGAAGAGACTTTTCCAGAGAATGAACCTTCAACAGAATCAGAAGATTAAGCAACTCAACAGCCTTAAAGGCTGTTTTTTTTTAATCTGTCTTTTCCGGAATGATTCTGAAGACTTTATCAAAATTTAACCTATAAAACTCTATTTTTATGGAAAATACTGATCATATAAAAATTGACGGTGCCGAACCAATACGGTTAAACGAAGAAGCAATAAAGGCCCTGAATGAAACCCGCAAATGGACTACTTTTTTTGGCATACTGGGTATCATCATCATTGTCATAATGTTACTTGCCGCAGGTATTATGACTTTTGTCCTTCCTGCTCTGAACGAAGGAAATGACCTTGGATTTCCACCGGTAATTATGGGTTTGTTTTATCTCTTATTCAGCGGCATATATTTACTACCTGTTCTTTATCTGATGCGTTTCGGGAGCATATTAAGAAAAGCGCTTGCAATGTCTCATGAACAATTGATGGGTCAGGCGTTGAAAAATCTTACTTTGCACTTCAGAACTGTTGGTATTATTACCATAATTCTGATCTCACTGTATATCATTCTTATTATTGCCATGGTCATTTTTGGCATGGGTATGTTTACCGGAAACCTGATCGGAGCCTGAAATGAGTCCGGAGGCATCCATCAAGGCTTTCCTCGATTGAATGGGCCCTGATGGTTCTTCTTGCCGGATTCCCGTTTTTGCTTATGCTTTTGTCAGAACCATTAATTCCGGGTCAATAAAATTTGCGCGGTATTCCCGGCAATACAGGAAGCCCGATTGAGCTGTTTCTTATTCCTTTGTCTGCGATTCTGCTTTTTATTTTCCTCAAATGGTAAAGAAGATTACAGGCATTTTTTGTTATCCTGTAAAATCACCCATGAAAATAGTCGGCTGCATGAAAGCCCGCTCTTAAACTGCCGGATGTCAATGCGTTGATTACCCTGATATTATTTATCCTCATTATTTTGAACCTTCTTTTTATTGCTCCAACCGGTATAATATCGTTTATGTGGATCCGGGGGATTATATTTCTGATCAGCTATTTGTTTCCTGTTCTGCTTTAAATAAGAACTGCAATCAGGTTAGAGAAAAAACCAACGGTAAAGTCATGATTCATCCCGAACTTGCGCGATCATTTTAATACTTTTCCGGCCGGAAACGAACCTGATGAAAGAAAACCGGGCTTTTATTACAGAAGCCCGGTTTAAATACTCCGGTTCAGCTATCCTTCGTTGTATTTCTCAGGCCAGGAATTCTGGAAATAGCGTAAAACACACCCATAAAGACAAGTAATGCTGTACCTGCCCCGGTTGGTGCGTTGCCTCCCTGTGGAGGCTGATCACCCGATAGATTATGCTGTCCCGGAGGTGGCGGTGGATTTTGTGAATAACCCAGAATCCCGGTTCCGGTTAAAAGAAAAAGACTAAAAAAAAGTGCAAATAACTTTCTGTTCTTATTCATATGCTTTTGTTTTTTTACATTTTGAAACTTTACCCTGGAGATCAGAAGTATGGTAAATACCTCGCGCAAATTTCTTAATAAACGGTTCAGATACGTCATTTCGCGTACTTACTTATTAATCAACACCTTCTTGCTTACCGAGCCATTTACACTCATTGCATTTACCATGTATATCCCAACGGCAAGGTTATCTGTATTGAAATTTCCGTTGCCATCTTTACCAGTTACCACTTTTCGGAGGTTTTGCCCGTACAAATTGGTTAAAGTAACCTCGGAGCCTGCATTCGCCCCTTTAATGAATACTTTACCTTCAGATACATGTATGCTGACACCGGATGCATCAGGGTAGTCAATTCCCACAGAACCGAATGATAAAAGGAATCGTCCGGGCGTGTCTCCATCAGCTGCAGTGAACAGGTATACGGGGTTTTCTGTCAGATTGACAACTGTATTCGTTTGTATATCAGTCAGGTAAATAACAGCACCGGGCAATGATTTCTCAAGGACTATTGAATAGTATCTTGATCCGTTACTGATAAAATCAAAGGGAATGACAGTTTCCCGTGTCAATTGTGGAAGCGTATTCAGCGAAAATGATCCATTTCCCGACTTTGAATAAAACATCGGGGCAAATCCGGCAAGGAAGTAGGAATCATAATCCGGGTCAAATCCCTCGGTGGCCATTCCATTGAAACGAAGAATACTCGACTGCGAGGTATTTCCTTCTTTGTCGTTTGCCTTGAGCAATATGAAGTCTTCTTCTGATTTATACCAGTTTGTTGCGCTGTGCAACCTTGCATCAGAAGGTATGAAAAGCGTACCATTGCCTGAAGAGTGAACCATAAATCCATTCATTGCAGGTATGATCCCTCCCACTTCGGCAGACGTCTGATAACTTGCCGCTGTTGAATTCCACACCTGCATAACTCCGTCTATATTTGTTTTTGTCCATGTACTGCTGTTCCAGTCAATGGCGCTGGCAAACGGGTTGCCGACCAGATGCCAGCCCGGATAGGCACTTGAGGCGGTATTGGATAACCCGCTCAGGGTGACGGCAGAGGCATTCATTGAACCTCCAAAGTTCTTGGTAGCGGTATTTTCGTAAGCGACAAGATATCCTTTTCCCGGAATAAACTGGGTTATATTGTTTGCCGGCACTTTCTGGTTCAGCCAGTAACCATAGGTAAGGCTTTCATCGAATGCATAGAAATCATAAACCGATCCTGCCGGAGTCCAGTCACCAGCAATGTCCTGGTTTTCAACTGGCGACGAAATCAGGTGCCACCCTGTTTCCGCACTGGAATATGCTCCTACATACCGCTCAAGCGTTGCCTGAACTCCGTTGTTGGAATGAATGAGCGAACCGGTTCCGGTGGCATCTGATTTGACCACGAGGCCGGATGTGCCGGCATTATTGGTTAACAAACTGCTTACGGTAAGCGCCTTTCCGGGATTGATGGTCAGGGATGCGCCCGACATGATTGTAAGGTCTTTGCACGTTACATCGCTTGTAAGCACCGGATAATTAGGAGCACCTGAAGGTATTTTTATTTTTGCACTAGTTATCGGTACGCTGTTTATGTTCCAGTTTCCTGCAGTTGCCCAGTCAGTGCTTGCAGTTCCTGTCCAGGTTGCATCTCCTATAAAGTATACCGTGTAGTCCTCAGCCTGGCCATAGGTTCCGATATGGCATGGGTGTGTAACTCCTCCTGCCCGGGACAATACCCGTAATCTTAAACCTTTTTCAAGTATGACCCCAGTTGAGGGTGTTGTAAATGACAATGTGCGGGTACCCTCTGTGTTATTAGGAAAAGTAACTATCAGTTCTTCCGGGTCGAATATTCCGTCATCATCGTAATCAATGTAAACCCTGGCGCCCTCTGCATTTAACGTGCCGGTAGCAACGGTAACATTGTAGGTTTTATTTAGTTCAAGTGCGGTTGATTTTGTACAACAATAATTCTGGTAATAACCATCATTATGAGGCGTGGTATAATCAATACTACCTATTGCAAACCGGTGTATTCCTATATCTGCATTATTATTTAAATTGCTGTTCGGAACAAGTGCACAGCCTGTATTTACGGTTGGCTCACTACTCATCACGAGAATATGGTTTTCCTTTACCAGGCTGGCAATTCCATTATTGATTGTAAGTTTCACCGAATATAATCCAAGACTGCTATAAGTGTGGGTTGGATTCTGGGTGGTGTAATCGGTTGTTCCGTTATTATCAATATCCCATGCCCAGGAACCATTGTGTCCAATGCTGTTATCTGTGAAATTAACCGTTAAACTTCCGGTACAACCGACATTTACGTTATCTGTAAAATCTGCAACCGGTGAACCGACCCTGATATCATCCAAACAAACGCCATATCCGGCATTAACGGTGGATTCAAACGCTATAAAATAGGCAGAAGAAGCATTAGGCAAAAGGATGGATTCCTGTGTCCAGCTTGCTATTGAATTGGTATATGTGGCCAGCAAATTCCAGGCTCCGTTTATTGAAGTCTTATAATATACTCTTAACTCATCCTGGCTTGCCCAATATTCCTGGGTGTGCCAGAATGTAAGGAAAGGGGATGTAATAGATGAAAGGTTTAATGCCGGGGTAACAAATTTTGAGACATATCCGGCATTTACAGTGGTAGTCCGGTTTCGTGCCAGGTAAGTTCCGGTATGGGCTGTTGCCGGATGTCCATTGGTTCCTTCTGTTTGCATTTGCCAGGGATTAGCACCATTACTATACTGCTGAGTCCAGCAATCAGGCATGGCCCCGGCATGTTCAAATCCTTCAATCCAGGGGAAAGTACTGATAAGGGTGCAAAAAGTTGAAGTATTAGCCGTAACACCGGTAGAATAGGTGGTACTACCGTCTTTAGACCATATTTTATAATAATAAGTAGTATTTGGATCCAGGGATGTGTGATTGAAGGTCGTATTGCTGCCGTTGTAAAGCACTGTTCCTCCACCCGGAATAGTCGTGGTATATGTAGTGCCATTAACAGGGGTCCCAAAAGTAGAAGTTGTGTTATAAGCGAGCAATACATCATTCCCTGATGTAAGCGCCCAGTTCAAATCAATTTGTGTGTCACTGCTTGCGGTCGCGGTAACATTGGCTGGGTTCAAAACGCCCGATTCATAGAGGTCACTCACCCACATCCCGCGTCCATAAGTGCCGGCATATAACTTACTATTCCCCGGATTGGCATCATAATATATTTCCAGTTCGTTGACCACAAGGGCGGGAAGGTTTGTCGAAAACAACTGCCAGTCGGCAGCGCCTACTTTCAAATAAACACCCACATCAGTTGCAGCATATAACTCGACATCGGAGGTGTTTTGCTTATTCTGGATCACACACATTACCGGAATGTTTGGAAGACCGGAAGAAATGCTGGTCCAGGTCGCGCCTCCGTCCGTAGTTTGGTAAACCCTGTTTGCAGTATAAGTTCCCATGGAAACCCACACTGTGTTGGGGTCGTCGTTCTTCACTGAAAAGTAGGTAATCAACGAGGATCCGACAGGCAGAGTACCGGTGATGTCTGACCAGGTAGTGCCTCCATCAGTAGTACGATAAAGATTGGTTTGCGTGGTTGCATAAATATACAGAGAGTTGGAAGGAGCAATTGCAATGTGAGAGATTTCGGACCCAGCCCAGTTACTGATTTGCGTCCAGTTGGTCCCCTGGTCTGTGGATTTAAAAACATCCTGATATGCAACATAAATTGTTGTATGCACATTCGGATCGATTGCAAAGGGGGCTATAAATCTGGGATCGCCAGACAGTCCGGCAGTTATGTTTGTCCAGTTCATACCATGATCGAGTGATCTCTTCACATTCCCTTCCTGACTTTCTTCATACATGATATTGTTATCGGTATAATCGAAGAAACACTCCCCGCCATCGCCACCGCCTACATCACTCCAGTTACCATTAAGGTAAGCTTTAACTCCATTGTCCTGGGCTCCCAAAATACATTCATTCGCGATTGATTGTGCAACACCAATCCTGTAAATTTGTGTAGTCACCAGGCCGCTCCCGATATAGGTCCATAATGTTCCACTATTGGTCGATTTATATAATCCGCCATCGTTTCCCTCAAAGAGATGATTTGAACCGGGCTGATAAGCCAGACAATGCTTGTCGGCATGAACTTCTGTTGCTACACCACTGCAAGTAGAGCTCCAATGTGTACTGATATTCCAGTTTGAACCTCCGTCGGTGGATTTATAGGTGTTGACTCCTCCGATAAAAACCACGTTTGCGTCGTTCGGATCGGCGGCAATACAAAGGTCATAACTTGCCTGTGTGCCACCCATGTCTGATCCGTCGCAATCATAGCCAAACAGATTTAACGTTGAAGAATTAAACACCCTGGTGAAACTGCTGCCGCCATCAACCGATTTATAAACCGGACTCTCATTATTCGTTTGACCTGGTGTATCTTGCATTACTGCATAAACGATGTTGGTATTGGCAGGCGTAACCGCCATTTCAACCCTTCCAAATGTAGTTGTAAGGGTGGCAGACCAGCTGGTTCCGCTGTTGGTGCTTCGATAAATGTCACCTGCTTTGGATGAACCAAAAATAGTGGTGGGGGTTCCCGGTTGGAACTCCATATCGCTGAATTGAGTGACATAGATCAAGCTCCAGTTTGCGCCGGCATCGGTAGTTTTGTAAACACCGGATGTGGTAGCCGCATAAAGGATATTGCTGTTCGATGGATCAACTAAAAGGCGGTTGATGGCTTTCCTCTCACTTTGCAAAAATGATAGGCCTGTCGAACTCCAGCTTGCTCCGGCATCGGTTGATTTTAATACTCCAACGCTGTTGTTATCATGGTTTTGTCCGCCGCCAAAGTGCCACATGGTGTTTTCCCTGTCTCCGGTGGCAGCATAAATTATGTCCGGTGAACCGGAAACAACGCAGATGTCGCTGCACCCTTGTGCCGCCCAGGTATCGCTGAGAATGGTCCATGAAACGCCTCCGTCAGTTGTCTTCCACAATCCTCCGGATGCAGCGCCTGTATATACTGTATTGTTATCGGTTGGATGAAAAGCAACACAGTTTATCCTTCCCAATCCGGCATAACCGCCGGGAGAAGATGTGGGCCCTAACGATGTCCAGTTTCCTGCTGTACTTTTGGTTGAACCTGGATTATCAGCCTGGAATTTTTGCAATTCTTCCCACGCTGAAGTTTTGGGGAATTCGCCTGTTGAAGGGTCCACCCTGGTCTCCCAGAAATATTCCCATCGTTTGAATTGCTTCCAGCCTGGCGCTTTAACTTCTGCACCTTGACTGTTGGTATATTTACCCCCATGCACATTGTATGGTTCCCAATAGTCATTAAAGGCTTTCTGTATGTCATAGAATGTCAGGGAACCCGATTCAACTTTGTCTTTAGGAAGGTTTTCCTGCCATGTCTGCGCCGAAACTTGCCGGAAGCAGCACATTGCCGTAAGCAGAAATGCTGCGATTAGAGTAATCTTAATCTTATTCATGGTATAAGTGTTAAATTATTTGGTCAGAATTAAAAATAAAAATAAACAAGCATTATCACACTTAACTTGTGATGAAGATAATGACCGAAAATTTTAATGGCAAAACTATATGCCAATAGCCCGGAAACCAAATACAAGATGCGGACAAAATGCGGACAAAATGCAGAAATGTATGATAGTTTACCAAACTTTGGTTCATTCTGAGCATTTAATGACCAAAAGGATACAGTTAACCGTTGTTTTTCCGGATTTGTCAGCAAACCTGGTTTATCAGATCCTTAGGGTTTGTCATTAAGGTACTGATAACCCGCCATAGTGGTTGATGGGGCAAACAAAGCCATGTTTCAGGATAAAATCCTGTACTTTAAAAGTCTTGTGTAATCCCGGCTTATGATATTTTTGGGCAACCATCTCTGATTCAAATGATGAATTCCAGGAATGCTGATATGCTGAAAATAAATAATTGCGTCAGCCTGGCTATAAAAGAAGACATGGTATTATTTGCAGAACCGGGGTGATTTCCGGATTCCTGAGACAGGCATTTTAAAGTACAGAAAAATCGTAAGAAAAGCGGCCTGAATTGGTTTTGTTACCTTTATATATGCTAAAATGTTGATATATAATCCTCTAATGAATCATCTTTGTCAAGGTTAAGCTTTTTACGGATACGGTATCTCGTTTTCCGGATTGCCTCCTGGGTTACATTCAGTATGTTTGATATTTGTTTACTGTCAAGGTCAAGCCTGAGATAGGCACAGAACCTGTGTTCTGACCTTGTCAGTTCAGGATGCTTCTCTTTTAATCCTGAAAAGAAATCAGGGTGAAGTGCATTGAACTTCTGATTAAACAGGTTCTTGTCCTCGTTTTCGCGCATTTGCATTCTGATAGAAGAACGGATGACATGCAGATCGCTTTCCTTTATTGAATCGGCATTCATCGCATTATTGCTGATCAGGTCGTTGATCATACCCAACAATTCATTTTTCTGCTCAAGGGCCAGAGCGTTGGACAAATGTTCTTTTTCGCTGATTTTCAGCTCTTTCTCTGCATTATCTGCCCTAAGCCTGTTGATTTCATCTGTCTTTCTGCTATTCTCTAACAACAATTCATTGGTTCTGAGTTTTTCAGATAACAGTTCCTGTTTCTTCCTGTTGTTTCTCCTGAACATTAAAATCAACAATATCAGTAACAATGAAATAAGTAAAGACGTTGAGAACAACAGATACAGCAGTTGCTTCTGCTTTGTTACCGTACTTAATCTTACGCTCTGAACATCAATCAGGCTATTCTTCCTTTGGTTTTCGTACTTCAGTTCCGAAGCTTCCAGATTGTTTCTGATTCTCTGCGAGTAGACAGAATCATTCATTGCAAGAATCTCCTTCAGTTTACCAGCGGCACCAGCATAATTTCCAGTAATCGTATCGATCGAAATCTGTAATAACAAGGCTTGTCTTACTGTCAGAAAATCATGGGCTTCTCTTGCCAGAATTGTTGACTTACCAAGATAAGTTATGGCAGAATCATATTCCTTCTTATCTATAAAAATCATCCCCAGCATGCCATAGAATGTCGGAAGGTTCGCCTTATCATTCAATTTTTCCGATATTACCAGAGATTTACGAAGATAAAACAACGAAGAATCAGGTTTGGATAGCCACTGAAAGAACAACGAGAAATGCGAATAAACTGCCGCCAGATTGATGCTGTCTCCCATTTCAGTGAGCGCCGGAATCAGATCAGCATAGATTGCCCTTGCTTTATCGTTTTCATTGTTATAATGATACATAAATGCCAGATTGGCATTATTGTGGATTATTCCGGCCTGATTTCCAATCTCCCTGTTCAATTTGATTGCTTTTTGAAGATAGCTGTTTGCACTATCGAACTCACGCATATAGATCTTGTTACCACCGATAACATTGCAGACTTCTGCTGTTCCTGACTTATTGCCGGTAAGTTCAAACAAAGAAAGAGCCTCGTAGTATTGTCTGATGGCTTTATAATCATCGCCCATATCGAGGGCAATTGATGCCATCTGTGCTAAACATTGTGCTTTTAACAGGGTGTCATTTTGTTTTTCAGCAATTTTTATTACCACCTCATATTGTGCTAACGCAGTAGAATAGTTTTTTTGCCTGTAAAACTCATTGCCTTTTTGTAAAGCACAATCTGAAATTCCCTTCTGATAACCAATATTCTCACTAATACTAATTGCTTTATCAAGATAAATTATCACTGAATCAGTATGAGAAAATTCATTGCAAGCGGTCATACTTAGAATCCTGTTCACATATGCTGTATCAGCTTGATAAGCCGGATCAGCGTTCGAATCTTTAATTCCTGAATTATTCTGCCTCGTGCAGGAATATAAAATAATTAACATGAGCAGGGTTATACTTTTTGCATGGTAATTCATGAGTTTTTCTGTTTATTTTCTTTGTAACATCGCATTATAATTGAATAGACAATTTCTGACTTTTCATTTTCTGTATTGATGCCAAATTATTAAATCCAATTGAAAGGTACGGTTAATTTGTATCAGGTAAAACATCCAAATCCCGGATAATTATCAGCAATGCAATTGCGCTTTCATAATCTAGCATCACATCTGCTTTAATTCTTTCAGATATTTCATGGATCCGGATTGTATTCTGCCGGAATGTAAAGTCTGAAATATAATTATCCATCTTATCAACTCTTCCGTTTGAACAACAGAGAATTACTGACAATGTAAAAAGGCTAGTTAATAATCTGATCAGCGCAGGTGTATTCATCAGGCTCGGGAATGGGAATAACAATATTTGTAAATTATGTAAGGCATCCGAATCGTGGTGATAATGCAACACAGGGTTGAATATTCCGGAAATGATCCATCGTATGATAAAACCGGATTGCAGGATGGCATTCAAACCGATGAAAAAAGCCGTTTCATAATTTTCCTGGCAATATTTATAAACCCCGGAGTAGCTTCCTCCATCTGAATTTCGATAATATCATACAACTCTCTTCTGATCTCAGGTATGGAATCGGAAATCCTGTGCAGGATAATCATGCTGTACATTTTAACAGCTACACTTTCGGAGGCGGATTGAAGCCAGTTGAAACAGGCATCGGCCAGTATTCCCAGATTTTCTTCAGGCAAGGGCGAGCGTGATAACATCCTGAGAGCATGTCTTTTCAATCCGTCGCTGCTGAATCCTGGTACTTTGGCCGACAATTCCTCAATCTTGCTGCTGATAAATTCGGGCCTGTTCTCGGCACAATAATCTGCTGCCCAGGCAGCTCTCCTGCTTAACGGGTCTTTATTTAACATCAAAATCCTCCAGAGTTCTTCAAACACCTCCGGCTTTGTCATGACTATATTGATGACCTGATCGGTGTTTGCACGTGACTGATCCCTGAGCAGCAAATCTTCAAGCTCCATAAAGTAAGTTATCTAACATTCAACTGGTATTTGAACGTAGTGCAAACATAATACTTACCTGCAAGAATGGAAAAAATAAAGGAGGGAAATCTCTGAATAAACAAGAAGGGAAACTATCTTTTCAGATGAGTTTCCCTTCGTTTATCCGATCGCCGTAGCTAGCGGTAAACCTCAGGTTATTGTTCCGGTGCTTTGTTTGTGCTCCCCCCGTGAGGATTGCCGTAACTTACCTTGTTCCAGGTCTTCCCTACTTGCGTAGCGATCTTCTGAACAGGACCCGGTACTTGTACTTTCCGTCTTGGGTTAACATCCCTTGCGGTTTGTTATCCTTCCATCTGCGAAAGCCTTTTGGCGCTGTCAATGTATCCTTGCGGACGATTGATTTTGCCTCCCGGTGTTTCTCACCGTATCGTTGGCCTGATGTGGTAAAAGTACTACAAACCACATCGCTTGTCAAGTGTTTTCAGCCCCTGATTACCAACACATTTATAACATAAGTTATGAACATTTGTTAACAACACCTGCAGCACCTGAAAACAGCCGGTCCTGGCTATAAATTATATTCCGCTGCCGGTAAATCAAAACTGAGTATTGGTTTACCCTTTTTAAATCCTTCTATTTTACAATACACAGACCCGTTTACCGGTTCAACTTTATGACCATCCGGGATTTCCACCTGGATTTCATTTCCGAAAATATCCGCCACAACCAACACTGAATAATCCTTATCCTGCTTTGTCCCAAGAAGGTTGAACCCGGAAACGGAACCAATTTTATACCGGGGATGTTCAGGCTCAAGAAAAACCCTGCCTGTACAGTTGATTTTATCTACCAAGCAATTAATCTTACTGCCCGGCACTAATTTATAGTGAATATAATATTCAAACGGGACAAGATGGCGGATTCCGTAGGGATCTTCCATCAGCATATAATTCATTTTATCAGACAATGGTACAATTTTAATGAAATGAAAAACATAGGTTTCTCCTTCAATCAGCTTTTTCCCATCGTTATACCAGGCTGGTGCTGTCATTTCCTCAGTTCGAAGTGCTTAATCGCGAAGCCTTAATAATTCCTTTTATGGAAAGAAGTTTCTGAATCAACAAATCCAGGTGTTTCTTATCCCTGATGCTCACCTTAATGATACCATCAAATTTCCCCCCTTTACTCTCAAGTGAGATGTTCCTGACATCCATTTTCAGATCATTCGATATCAGGTTGGTAATTGAACTTAATATCCCAAGCTGATCGAATCCGCTGACCTTAATGGTTGCAATAAAATAAGTCCCTTCAGCCGGGTTCGACCATTGTGCATCCATCGACCGGTAAGGATAACGGTCGCGCATCCATGATGCATTGGGACAATTGATCCGGTGGATCTTTATCCCATCACCCACCGTGACAAAACCGAATATGGCATCACCCATCACGGGATTGCAACAACGGGCGAGTTTATAACCTTCAATGGCAGAAGTTTCATTAACTATAATGACATTCTCTGATGTTTTATTGGATGAAGATACTTCCGGCGCAATGATTGGTCTTGGTTTGGTTTCCGGTTTCTCTTCCTTTTCTTTTAGGGTGCCTAAAACAACATCTTTGATGGCAGAGGGTTCAATCTTATTTTCGGCAAGTTGCTGGAATAGATCAAGCGGACCGGAAAGTTTGAAATAGGCAGTTAACTTATTGATTGCTTCATCCTGATTCTGCAGTTTCAGTTGGGCCAGTTTGCGTTTGAAAATCTCTTTCCCGGCTTCTGCCTGTTTGAATTCAGCTTCTTTCAGGTAACGTCTGATCTTGATCTTGGCCCGCGAGGTTGCGACCCAGCCGAGCCAGTCGATGTTGGGGGTCTGATTGCGAGAGGTCATGATTTCAACCATATCGCCGCTCTTAAGCTGATGTTTCAGCGGCACTATCTTCCTGTTAACCTTTGCACCGCTGCACTTTGCCCCGAGACTCGTATGCACTTCAAAAGCGAAATCAAGAACTGTTGATCCTGTCTTCAGCTTTTTTAAGTCGCCATCCGGGGTGAAAACATAAATCATATTTTCCGAAGCTACCGGTTTTGAGCCTGATGAAAGTGCTTCCTCTCCTTCCACAGGATTTTCCAGAATCTTCCTGATCGAATTCAGCCATTCATCGGTTTCAACAGCGCCTGCCTGACCTTTGTAACGCCAATGAGCTGCATTGCCCAATTCCGCCTCCTCATCCATGCGTGCCGTTCTTATCTGGACTTCAATCCATCGTTTTGTAGGGCCCAGGACTGTAACATGCAGCGATTCATAACCATTTGGCCGTGGAACGGAAATCCAGTCCCGGAGCCGGCTGGTTTCAGGAGTGTATAGATTTGTCACGGCTGAATATGCCTTCCAGCAATCTGCTTTTTCATTCTGAATTTCACTCCTGAGGATCACCCTGATGGCAAAGAGGTCATATACTTCATCAAAGGAAACCTGTTGCTTGTTCATCTTGGCATATACGGAAGAAACCGACTTGGTACGGTTTTTTATGGTAAAATGAAGTCCCAGCCTTGTAAGCTCTGCCCTGACCGGTTCCAGAAATTCCTTGAAAAAGTCCTTGTTATCAAGCTCGGCTTTTTGAATCCTGGCTGAAATCCGGTTATAGGAATCCGGCTCTGTAAAATGCAGCGATAATTCATTTAATTCGGAGTTAATCTTATACAGACCGAGTTTGTGGGCAAGTGGGGCATAAAGATTTGAGGTCTCCTGCGCGATTGCAGCCTGCTCCTGACCCGACAGCAGGGCGATAGTCCGCATCCGGTGGAGACGGTCGGCCAGCTTAACCAGCACTGCCCTTACGTCACCCGAAAGAGACAACAACAGGCTGATGAAATTTCCGGCATTGTCATGAAGCCTTTCGGTTGGCAGACTGTTGATGCGCGAAAGGCCCAGCAGAATGGTAACAACTTTCGCTCTTTGAGGATCTGTAGTATTGAATTCCTTGTCTATGATCTTTAAATCAACATCATGGAGCAGGGCTGCGGCGACCGATGATACACCCAAACGCATTTCTGAAGCCACAATACAGGCTACATCCACTGCATGCAGAAAATAGGGTTCTGAATCTGTTTTCAGGTTGTTTTTATAGGCATTGAGCACCATGATGAATGCATCTTTCAGTATTTCAGTACTGCCACTATTCAGAAAAGGACGGCAGGCGGAAATCAGCTGACGGTATTTAGCCTTCACCTTCTGCAGATCATTATTTATCTCTTTGTTTCCCATCAGTTTTCAGTCAATTGCAAATTTACACTATAAGCGCATGAGCAGTTGTTAACCAGATCAAAAAAAAGCGCCCTCGTAAACTGGGCGCTTCTCAATGTAAATCCGGTTTATCGCTATTTTTGCGGAGAATCAAGATTTTTCGGCGCCTGTTTTTTGGGTGGTTCAGCAATTGATTCCCTCATTTTTGTATCGGCCTGAATGTTCTGAAACTTATAATAATCCATCAATCCAAGGTTCCCGCTTCTGAATGATTCAGCTATGGCGCGGGGAATTTCTGCTTCAGCTTCAATAACCTTGGCACGGGCTTCCTGTGCTTTTGCTTTCATTTCCTGTTCATTGGCCACAGCCATGGCCCTGCGCTCCTCGGCTTTTGCCTGGGCAATATTTTTATCGGCAAATGCCTGATCCATTTGCAGTTGCGCCCCGATGTTTTTTCCTACATCTATGTCAGCAATATCAATTGACAGTATTTCGAATGCAGTGCCACTATCAAGTCCTTTAGAAAGAACCATTTTACTGATTAAATCAGGATTCTCAAGAACGCTTTTATGCGAATCCGATGAACCTATAGATGAAACAACTCCTTCTCCAACACGGGCAAGAATGGTTTCTTCACCGGCCCCTCCGACCAGTTGCCTGATGTTGGCTCTTACCGTAACCCTGGCTTTCGCTATGAGCTGAATACCATCTTTTGCTACTGCAGCAATCGGGGGCGTATTGATAACTTTGGGATTTACCGACATCTGAACAGCTTCGAAAACATCACGTCCGGCCAGGTCAATGGCTGTTGCTGCTTTAAAATTGAGGGGTATATTTGCTTTATCAGCTGAAATAAGTGCGTTGACAACTAATTTTACCCTTCCACCTGCCAGATAGTGAGCTTCCAGTTCATCACGTGTTAACGATAAACCTGCTTTGGTGGCATTGATCATCGCGGTAACGATTACTGAGGGTGGCACCTTACGCCAACGCATGAAAACCAGCTGAATCAAAGAGACCCTTACACCGGAAAGCAAAGCTGAAAACCAAAGGCCGACCGGAATAAAATAAAAAATGATCCACAGACCAAACAACGAAGCAATTCCAATGGCTACTATTACCAGAAAACCAGAATCAGATCCCATAATTTTACGTTTTACGTTTTACAAATATTTTGTTGTCAATTATATGCGAAACAATTACTTCCGTTTCCTGATCAATAAAATCCCCATTCGTGTGGACTTCGAAGAATTCATTGTTAAAGACTGCTTTGCCTGAAGGGGAAATTCGCGAAACCGCTTTTCCGGCATCACCTTCAGAAATACGATTGAAATCAATTTCATTGACCTTGCTGTTGATTTCTGTCCTGAGCATCAACCGGTTCCATGTATTGGATTTAAAAGCCAGGTAAATTACCGTCAAAGACATAATGATGGTTCCTGCCAGCACATAATGTCCGGTAGGGCTCCCGAAAACATGATAAGCATCCCAGACTGAAAAAGCAATCAGTATCAAACCTGCAACCCCCACTACCGTAGTACCAGGAATTACAAGCACTTCGAGAAGCACGAACAATAAACCTGCTACAATCAGAATAATTATAAGTGTCAGTGACATATGATGAATAACTTAATCAGGAATCATTACAAAAATAGTCAGTAAACCCTACCCTTTTACTGATTTACAAAATAAATATTGGCTGTGGGAATAAAGTCGCGGATGGCCTTTATCCTTTTTTCATTTCCCGGATGTGTACTCAGCAATTCAGGGGGTGCGACGCCTGGAATGGAAGCCATATCTTCCCAAAAAGCAAGTGCCCTTGAAGGGTCGTAACCTGCCATGGCCATAAACACCATGCCCAGTTTATCAGCTTCCAGCTCATGCGTTCTGGAGTATGCCAGTATTCCGAGGGTTGAACCAACACCATAGGCAAGGTTGAATATGTCTCTGGTTTGCACGGGTTGTTGTTGCATGGCAATTTCAAGCGAAACACCTCCTGCAACAACAGCAAGCTGCTGACTCATTCTTTCGCCACCGTGGTTGGCAACCGCATGGGCTATTTCATGTCCCATGATCACTGCCAGTCCTGCTTCATCTTTTGAATAAGGTAAAATACCCGTGTACACCACTACCCTTCCTCCCGGAAGGCACCACGCATTCACATCATCGCTTTCAACCAGATTGTATTCCCACTGATATGAACCGGCTTTCTCTTCTTTACCGTTGTCGCGCAGAAATTTTTCAACAGCAGATGCAATTCGCGCACCAACCCGCTTAACCATGGCTACCTGGGGGTTTGATGCAGGAAGTGGCGGGTTAACGTTCAGGAAATCCCTGTATGAATTCAGACTCATTTCTGAGATCATACTGTCTGGAACAAGATTGAATTGCTTTCGCCCTGAAAAAGGAACCCTGGAACAGGAAAATAACATGAACAGCACTGCTGTAAGCAGTAAGGGTCTGCTTCGAAACATATTAAACTGGTTATTCAATTGAAACAGTTAATTTCCTGTTTATCATTTCATTATAAACAGGCTTAAGCTCTTCAAGTGATCCGCTCATGATACCGCATTTGCCTTTATAATGAACAATCATTGTAATTTGTTCAGCCTGGAGCGGTTCAATGCCGCAAACATCGATTAATGTTTCAGTAACAAACTCGAAGGTGTTAAAATCATCATTGTAAAGGACCAGCTCACTGATATTGGTCAACTGTTCCTTCAGATCATTGAGAAAAGATGTTTTTTCTTTAACCATTCGTCTGCCAGATTGTTATTTGTATCGATATTTGACGTTATAAAAATACGAAAAAACAACAAATTCAGTATCAGAAGCATGATATATTTTATTGGAATTCCTCAGATGATGAAATTTGACTGATCCTTTATGCAATCATACACGTTTGACAACCAGATTGCTAAGCTCAGGGAAGCACTCGGGAAAGGCCTTCCGGGTCCGTCAGCCCATTCAAAAATGGCTCCTGCTCACCGCGACAGGCTTATCGGCTTTACAAAAGGCCAGGCATTTGCACGTAAAAGTGCTGTTTTGATACTTCTTTTTCCCGATGAAGCAGGTAAAATGAACACGACATTTATCAAACGGATGGAATATGAAGGTGTTCATAGTGGCCAGATTGCATTTCCGGGAGGAAAACATGAAGATACCGATACTGACATTATAGCTACAGCCCTCCGGGAAGCAGAAGAAGAGGTCGGATTGATAAAAGATTCAATCATCATAACCGGTAGACTCAGCGACCTGTTTGTTCCTCCCAGCAATTTTATTATCAGTCCTGTTATAGCACAGATTCCATTCCGGCCTGAATTTATTCCGGATGATACTGAAGTGGCAGAAATCTTCACTGTACCACTGGATTATTTATGCGACCCTGTAAACTCCGGGGAATTTGATATTATTGTTCACAGCGGGCAAACGATAAGGGTACCTGGTTACTCTTTTAAAGAACACCTTATCTGGGGTGCTACTGCAATGATTTTGAGTGAATTGTTGCAGCTGGTAAGTGATAACGGAATTATTGAAGAAAAATAAAACATTTTGGATGGGGTGAGGTTGAAGCAACCAGAGTCAGGATAAGAACTGTTGAGTAGCGCTATTCAGAATGTTCAGGTTGTCTGCAGGTTTTTGTTGCAATTGATGAAATCAGAGACGGGGGTTGAGAACCGTATTTGTTCTTCATTGAATTCAGCTACTCTGCATTCTCAATAAAAGCCTCTTTTCCAGGGTACCAGAACTTCTCCCGGGCCAGTTTCTCAGGAAACGTATAATAATACATCACGGCTTCAGTACATACAACCATTTCGTGATCTGATAACCAGGTATCAATAACTGCAATATTCCGTTTCATTTCTCTCAGTTTTCCCCTGAGGTAAAGGGTTCCGTTGTTAGTGGCAACCGGTTTGCGTAGTTTCACTTCCATCTTTGAAGTCACTCCCGAAGTATTGAGTTTTACAAAAACCAGCCAGCTTGCCAGTTCATCCAGCAATGTAGCCTGAATACCTCCATGCAGTGTATTGTTCCATCCCCGAAACCATGGATCAGGCTGCCATTCAGCAATCACAAACTCCCCCTCTGTTAGAAATTCCAGTTTCAATCCGATCGGATTGTCTGGAGAGCAACCAAAGCAGTTATAACCTTCCCGCTTTGTAAACGGATTTTTTATCTTCATCGGGTTACTTTTCGCTATTTCTTCTCTTTCCCGCCCGAATAGAGGGTTGTCTTCACAATCACACCCTGTTCATCATACTCTATCCACTTGCCATCCTGCAGTCCGGCCTTGTATTGGCCTGATATTTTAACATTACCGTTTTCAAAGTACTCAATGCTCGGTCCATCGTTGAGGTTATCCCTGTATGTCTCGGATGTCCGTATTTTATTCCCACTATAGAATGATTTCTGTTCCCCCTGTAACATTCCCTTTACATATTTATACTCAGCAATGAGCATCCCATCACTGTTATACCACTTTGAAGGCCCGTCTTTTACACCATCGGAATAATACGACTCTTCTGATTTCTTTTTAGAATTTTCATAATAGGTAATCTGTACACCGTGAAACTTCCCGTCTTTATAATTCTTCTCCAAAACCTGAAAACCTCCCTGACCATAAACTTTGTGCGGCCCTTCGGGTAAATCATTAATAAAATACTTTTCGGAAACAAGGTACCCTTGTTTTGAGATTTCAAGAAATATACCATTTTTTTTACCCATGCTAAAAGTTTCAAGCTTGCTTAACAGGCCGGTTTCAGCAAAATGAACCAGCCACTGGCCATGTTTCAGATTATCCTGATATTGGCCATCCATAATGATTTCACCGGCCTTCTCCAGCCAACGTCCCTGTTTTCTGCCATTGTCGTCCGTCTGGTTGGTTTTTGTCTCCGGTTGTGCAAAAACCTGAATGCTCATAAAGAGCATTAATACAATAGAAACCACATATCTTTTCATCATCTTCAGAAGTTTTAAGGGTAAAGCAAAATTATGAAGAGTTAACTGAAATTATTTAACAGCTTCCGAAAAAATTGCATATAAATCATAAATACCGGCACCAATGATGGTCACATCTGCAAGCATTCCAGGTTCTATTCCACTGAATTCACCTGAGATGATCACTTCATTGTCAACTTCAGGTGAATCAAATTCAGTACGGCCAATCCAGTTTCCGTCTTCTTTCTTATCAATCATAACTTTCATACGGTTGCCTACCAATGCGGTGTTTCCTGCAAGTGAAATATCCTGCTGTAACAGCATCAACTCCTCAGCCCTTCTGGCCTTTACTGATGGCCTGATATCATCCTTCAACAACGCGGCCGAAGTATTCTCTTCATTTGAATAAGTAAAAACGCCCATTCTTTCAAAACCAGCTTCAGATACAAATTTCTTCAGTTCATTGAATTCTGAATCAGTTTCACCAGGATAACCTACAATAAAGCTTGTCCTGATTGCAATTCCCGGCACCCGATCTCTGATGGTGTTAACCAGTCTGATGGTTTCTTCTGAATTCAACCCTCTTTTCATTGATTTCAGAATCCTGGTATTTATATGCTGCAAAGGAATATCTATATATCTGCAGATTTTTGGATGGCTGGTTATGGCATCCAGCACCCTGACCGGAAACCCGGCCGGGTATGCATAATGAAGTCTGATCCATTGAATTCCTTCTATTTCAACAAGCTTATCTAACAATACAGCCAATTGCCTTTTGCCATACAGGTCAACACCATAATAGGTCAGATCCTGGGCAATCAGTATAAGTTCTTTAACACCTGACTTTGCAAGAAATTTCGCTTCCTTAACCACAAGTTCAATGGATTTTGAAATATTACCGCCTCTTATGCCCGGTATCGCGCAAAAAGAACATTTCCTGTCGCAACCTTCCGAAATTTTAAGATACGCAAAATGTGGCGGTGTAGTTATCAATCGCTCACTGAGCAGATCTTCACGAAAAGGTGCATTCACGGATGCAAGTATTGCATTGAGGTCATTCACCCCAAAAAAACCATCTACTTCAGGAATCTCTTTACTGAGTTCTTCACGATACCGTTGTGAAAGGCAACCCATTACAAATAGTTTTTCAATCCGGGCCTCCTTCCGGGCTTTAACCCAATAAAGAATTGTATTTACAGATTCTTCTTTGGCATCGTTGATAAAGCCACAGGTATTCACAATCACGACGTTGGCATCTTCATTGCCGTCGTGCATTGTCTGCAGGCCTGCGGATTTCAGTTGCCTGAGCATCACTTCCGAATCAACCAGGTTTTTTGCACAACCCAGGGTAACTACATTTACAGTCTTATTATTGAACAGTTTTGTTTTCACACAAGGAAAGTTAATTGCAAAAAAGTGCAGCCAGTTTTGTACCGGGCCAGTCAAGGAAAAAGGTATTCTGTACTTTTTTTTCTCTAGTTAAAAAGCGAATCAACAAATTCCTCTTTGCTAAAAGGTTGGAGATCTGTCATCTTTTCGCCAATGCCAATATATTTTACCGGGATCCGGAACAGATCAGAAATACCAATAACCACCCCGCCTTTGGCTGTACCATCGAGCTTTGTCAGTGCCAGGGCATTCACCTCGGTCGCTGCTGTAAATTGTTTTGCCTGCTCAATGGCATTCTGACCGGTGGAGGCATCCAGCACCAGCAGAACTTCCTGTGGGGCATCCGGCAGAAGTTTCTGCATTACTTTCTTTATCTTCGACAACTCATTCATGAGGCCGATCTTGTTGTGCAAACGGCCGGCAGTATCGATAATTACAACATCCGCTTCACGTGCAATCGCCGATTTCAGGGTATCAAAAGCTACAGAAGCCGGATCAGCCCCCATTCCCTGGGAAACACAGGGTACACCTACCCTACCGGCCCATATCTCAAGCTGCGAAACAGCGGCTGCCCTGAAAGTATCAGCAGCCCCCAAAACGACACTTTTCCCGGCAGCCTTGAACTGGTAAGCCAGTTTCCCGATGGTCGTTGTTTTACCAACTCCATTGACCCCGACAACCATAATTACATAAGGGGTTTCGCGTTTAGGGAAATCAAAGCCTTCCACCAACAGGCCTTTTGAAGTTTCATCAAGCAAGGCGGATATTTCCTCCCTCAGAATCTGGTTGAGTTCAGCAGTGCCCAGGAATTTATCACGGGCGACACGGCTCTGAATACGCTCAATTATCCTCAGGGTGGTTTCAACGCCAACATCAGAAGTTACTAAAATCTCCTCCAGATTATCCAGCACTTCATCATCAACCCTCGATTTCCCGATGATGGCCTTGGAAAGCTTACCAAAAAAACTGGTCTTGGTCTTTTCAAGTCCTTTATCCAGATCCTGCTTTTTTTCTTTCGAAAAGAATGAAAAAATACCCATTTTATCTTACGTAATTATAGGATGTTTTTATCAGGCAAAATTAGTCAATATGCCTTTGCTGAATGCTGCACAAAATAAAAACAGGGTCTCTCTTATTGAATAAGAAAAGGCCCTGTCCTTAAATGAAGGTGGCAATTATTTCTTTGCCAGGAACTCTTTGACCTGGTCGTTAGGAACAATATTTTCCTTGAATGCGTAAGCACCGGTCTTTTCTGACCTTACCATGCGGATAACCTTTGCAAAATCCTTACCTGATGAAGTCCTCAGGGTTGCAACTACTTTCTTTGCCATTGTATGTTGTTATTTAATTTCCTTATGAACAGTAACTTTCCTCAGGATCGGATTGTATTTTTTTATTTCAAGCCGCTCAGGAGTATTCTTTTTGTTTTTTGTGGTAATGTACCTTGAGGTTCCTGGCATTCCACTGGTTTTGTGCTCCGTGCATTCCAGTATCACCTGAATTCTCGCTTCTTTGCTCTTCTTAGCCATTGTTGTAAGCCTTTAAATTTTCGGACTGCAAAAATACAAATAATTACTTACCAACCAAAAGTCTGTATAGAAAAAAAATAAGAAATCATCAAATTTTCATCCACCTTATGAATATTCAAATTCATTTAGCTGAATATCAAACCATTATTATCAATCATCAAAATAATAACAAACCTCTGTTAATATTTTCCTTTATTTCGATGTCAGTTATATTTCATGAAAGAAAAAAAGAAGTAGGTTTGAGCAAAAAAGAACCAATATGCAATGGCAGATACTGATCAGGGGTTTCAGAGCGTACCTTCAGGTTGAACGATCAATGCCGGCCAATACTGTTGATTCCTATTTGCGCGACATTGCTAAACTTGCCGGTTTTTTAGGTCCTGATAACATGAATATCCAGCCAACTGCTGTTCAGCTGAAAGACCTCCGTCAGTTTGTGAACACACTGGCAGGGCTTGGAATTGCTCCGACCAGCCAGTCGCGGATTATCTCCGGAATCCGGTCTTTTTATCATTACCTGCTGCTTGAGAATGAAATAAAAACAGATCCGACAGCATTACTGGAAATGCCCAAAACGGGCCGAAAGCTGCCGGATGTTTTGACAACCGATGAGGTTTTAAAGGTTCTGTCAGGGATTGATCTCAGCAAACCCAATGGTGAAAGAAATAAAGGCATCATCGACATATTATACAGCTGCGGTCTGAGGGTTTCAGAACTGGTAAACCTGAAACTGTCGGATCTTCATTTCGATGATGGCTTTATCATGGTAACAGGAAAAGGAGACAAGCAGCGGATTGTTCCGATTGGTTCGGATGCCATCAGACAAATTGATCAGTATGTGAAATATGTAAGAAATACAAGAAAAATCAGCCGCGAAAGTGAAGATATACTTTTTCTGAATCAGCGGGGGTATAAACTGACCCGGGCCATGATTTTTGAAATTGTCAGGAAATCTGTGGAAGATGCCGGAATTCTGAAGACTGTCAGTCCTCATACACTCAGACATTCCTTTGCAACACACCTGGTTGAAAACGGTGCTGACCTGAGGGCTGTCCAGGAAATGCTTGGCCATGCCTCAATTACAACCACCGAGATCTACACCCACCTTGACCGTGAATTCCTCAGAAGTAATATACTAAAATACCACCCGCGAAAAACAATGAATTAAACGCTTTGGTTATTCCCCGTCGTCGTCCGCCTCATCGTCAAACTCTTCAATTTCGCCATCCTCATTGACGAAAACACCCCAGTTAACCGTAACGAGTTTCCCATCCTGAAAATAGAAATCGATCAGTCCTTCGTCAAAAGAAACCCTTTTCTCACCCCATTCTTCAACTTCGGAATCAATTTGAGTCAGGCCTTCGCTTTTCATTAATTCCGTAATTTCCTCTTCACTCATGCTGAATACTTTTTTTCCAAAGAGGGTTGTTTCTTCGTTGTCCGTTTCGAAGCATGACAAGACATGATTGTTTTTACCCTCAAAAAAAACCGATAATCCTTCCTTATCATAATTCCAGAGAATGGTATCGAGATCTTCATCAGCCTCATCACCCAGATTTTCGATTTCATGAGGTTTCCCGAGAGTATTTTCAACAATTTTAGGTAAATCACCAAATTTCAGGTCATCCAGACCTTCGAGCAGAAGAATCTCCATTTTCATATTTTTGATTTTTTGTTTTCGGTTTTATAAAGTAATAAATTTCTGGATCTGTTTAATCAATTAAATGGTGAATCAGGTTCCTTTGCCATGTAGTAGTAAGCCAGCCTGCTAACAAGTTTTGGATAGAACCTGTTCAGGAAAACTGTGATTTTCCCTTCCAGCAGGGTAAGTATGATCGAATCCTTCCTCCTGATGGTCGCTTTGACGATTTTCCTTGCCGCTACTTCGGCCGGCATCATCCTTGACTCATTGCGGGGTGTTTCGCCCTGCATGCTGCCATCTGCTGTGAGCGCGGCTGTCCGGATGTTGGATGATGTAAACCCGGGAGCAGCAATCAATACATGTAAGCCGGTCTTCAGATTTTCACACCTCAGGGTATCAAGAAATCCCCGGATTGCAAATTTTGATGCCGAATAACCAGTGCGACCCGGAAGACCGACATATCCGGCAATTGAAATGATTCCCACAACTGATCCCCTGGTCTTAAGAAGATGTGGTAAAGCGTATTTTGTGCAGTAAACGGTCCCCCAGAAATTCGTATCCATCAGTTTATGCAGAACATCCGGATTGGTTTTTGCAAAAACTGCCCTCATGGAAATACCGGCATTGTTGACTAAAATATCAATTTTACCAAAACGAATAAGGGTCGATTCAATCAGATTTTTACAGTCATTTTCTATGCTGACATCCACCTGCAGGGCAAGGACATCAATTCCTTCAGCACGCAGGCTGTTTTCAGCCTGGTTCAAACGGTCAACATTCCTGGCCGAAATAACCACCTTCGCGCCCAACCGGCCAAATTCCACAGCCAGTGCATAGCCAATCCCGGTAGAACTGCCTGTGATAATAACTACCTTATCTCTGATTACCCGCATATCTTAAGCCTGTGCAATAATAACATATTTTCAGGCATGATCTTTATTATTCAATGTGCTTTAATTTTTTTTAACAATGGATCACACTTTGGATCTGCAGAACCCAATAGCAAAATCAAAAGTCGATATATAAAAAGGATTTCTTATTTTTATCGGATTGTTTCAAAAGAAGTTCAGGATGCCTCCGAAAATTCTGATAGAAATCTGTGCTGGTTCAATTGAGTCGGCAATAGCTGCGGCAAAAGGCGGAGCTGACCGGATTGAGCTATGTTGTGCCTTGGCTGAAGGAGGACTCACCCCCTCACATGCCATGATTGAATATGTAACTGCGAACCTGACAATTCGGACCTTTGTCCTGATCAGGCCCAGGGCCGGCGATTTCAGCTATAGCCGCGCCGAGTTTGAGGTGATGAAATCGGACATCTTTTCAGCCAAAGCCAGGGGGGCCGGTGGTATAGTTACCGGGATGCTGAATACCGATGGCAGTATTGATACCTGCCGTATGAAGGAGATTGTTGAAATGGCCAATCCGATGCAGGTAACTTTCAACAGGGCTTTCGACCTCGCCAAAGACCCCTACGAAGCCCTTGAAGTTATCATTGCACTTGGATGCAACAGAATCCTCACTTCAGGAATGGCCAGAACCGCCTTTGAGGGCGCTGAACTGATTTCAGGACTTGTGAAACAGGCCGGTACACGGATTGTTATCATGCCGGGAAGCGGGGTGAATGCTTCAAACCTCCGCGAATTGCACTCAGCTACAGGTGCGCGGGAATTTCATTTATCGGCAACCTCGGCAACAAAAAGCAAAATGGCTTTCCGCAAACAGGGGGTCAACATGGGTAACGAATCCTCCGATGAATACAATTTCTTACAGACGGATAAAGAACTGGTCTCTGAAATCTGTTCACTCGCTTCGGGGCTGACCATATAGTTGATTCATAGATTGCGGATATTGTTCTCCGGCGCACCCAGTTTCTGGTCACCCACTGTAATCATTAGTAAACTTATCTTTATCTTCGTACCTGCAACAGACAGATACTCCATGAAATTCAAGAGAATACACATGCGGAAGCTTATTACCCTGACATACATATTATTGGGTCTCTTTCTGGCCTCCCCTGCCCTGATAGCGCAAAATCAGGCAAAACTGAAAGTGATGACCTGGAATATCAGGCTCGATACACCGGACGATGGAATAAATCAATGGCAATTCCGGAGGGATGGCTTGTGCAATGAATTATCGCGGAGGAAGCCGGATGTATTTGGTGTGCAGGAAGCAAAGTACAACCAGATGACCGATATGCGGAAAAGACTGAAAGGATATAAAGGTCTTGGTGTCGGAAGGGATGACGGGAATAAGGGCGGTGAATTCAGCGCCATCTTTTACAATAAAAGGGTTGTAAAACCGGTCAGGTCAGGCACTTTCTGGCTGTCAGAAACACCGGATATTCCGGGAAGTCGCGGATGGGATGCCGCATGCAACCGTGTTGTCACCTGGGCAGAATTCAGTCAGAAAGCTACCGGTAAGCATTTTGTCATGCTGAATACCCATTTCGACCACATGGGTGAGGAGGCCCGTGTGCAAAGCGCCCTGCTGATCATCAGAAAGCTGAAGGAAATTGCAGGAAAACTGCCCATTGTTCTTACCGGAGACCTGAATGTTACTCCAAAACACAAGGCTTACCGGATTCTTACTTTTTCGGAAAATGAATACACATTGTCGGATACCCGGGTAAGGGCTGATGCCCGGATAACCGGACCTGATTTTTCCTTTACCGGATTCGACCCGGCTTTTACCCCTTCTGAGTTGATCGATTTCATCCTGGTTACCTGGGATTTCAAAGTAATTTCGAACGAAATCTATGATTTCAGATACAACGGAAAATACCTATCTGACCACTTGCCTGTTGTAGCGGAACTTGAATTAACCGGTAAATAATGAACTTTAACCTGTATATTATGAAATCCAAATTGATTGTTTTTCTGATTGTGTTGGCAATCATCTCCTCATCGGTTAAGGTTATAGCCCAGGATGGGAGTCTGAGAGCAATGTTTGTTAATGATAACAGCGTTTACTTCCCAAACACGGAAACCGTGCTGACTTCATTACGACAAAACTACCTCTTTGATACGATTGTATTCTTTAATGCCGTGGACAGTATGCGGGCTCCTACCTACGAAGAAATGCGCGCTTACTGGCCATTGATCTGGTACACATCCACCGATGGCGTTGACAGATATCTCTGGAACGGAGATGACACCGATAACCAGGCTCTTATGTTATACCTTGAGGATGGTGGTATATTCTGGTTGATGGGCAATGATTTTCTTTATGACCGATACGGAACAGCCCCTGTCAGTTTTCAACCGGGAGATTTTCCTTATGATTACCTGGGCATTGAGCAATATGCAGCTCAATCGTATGGTGATGACGGAGGACTTGGCGTTGAAATGCTGACCTATGCAGCCAACGATTTCATTACCATGGTTCCGGATACTTTAAGGTGGATATACGAGACCTTATGGTGGGTTGACGGTTGTGTTCCGACGTCTCAGGGCATTCCCTTCTACAGGATGGCACCGGATTCCTATATATTATCACCATATTATCCGGCTGTAATGCAATCATCTATCCCTACAGCAACTATTAATTCGATCAGCCTGTTTTTCGATCCCGCACTGATAGATACAGAAGAAAACAGGATGAACCTTTTCGACGGGATTCTGGAATATATCAGGCTATTTATACCATACGGATTAAAAAATATAAATAAACCAATACATTCTTTAAAGCTTACACCAAATCCTGCGACATACGAAACCAGGGTTTTGATCGACGGGAAATCACCTGTAGGATTATCAGGGATTACTATTTATGACCTGTCAGGAAGGATTGTAAAACAATGCTCTCTTTCAGCAGAAAATCAGAAAATCAATGTTTCGGGCATTAGCAAGGGTATTTATATCATCGGGGCCCGGAACCCGGATGAAGTGCTTTCAACAAAACTGATCGTTGACTAACTGTTTTACAGAGTGAGTCTTGCAACGGAAGGCTTAAAATACAAACAGCTTTGTCCGCTGTCCGCATCGTGAGCTTACCAGATAACCAAAATCGTAATTCATTTCAATCACAAAAAGCACACCCAGGTTATGTGTTGGGTTTGATTCGCCGGTTTTCAGAATAGGAAAATTCGCACTGTTACCATCTGCGTTGGCCATGTCGTTGAACATATAACTGAATCTCAATCCACTGGCAACACCGAAATTATCGGTTCCGAATATATAGCCACCAAAGCCAACTGCCATCCCAAAATTGCTTTTGGTGATCATTTTGGCAACAATTTCTTCCGAAAAATCTGTACTTCCATTGTCTGAAAATTTCACGGTTGAATAGGTTGACCATTGCGGACCGATTTCGAAATATGTTCCGCTCCGGTTGGTGCGGTACATTACCAGCATATCGAGTCCACCGAAAGTATATTCCCGTTGCTTCTCAGATCCTGCCGGACCATCGGCTGGTGTATAGGTAAAAGCCTGGTTATAGGTAGTTTTCATCACATCGAACGTGATCTGGTGCTCCTGTATAAAATTGAATCCCAGTTTCCCGCCAAAGCTATATCCCGGCTTGAATTTGTGCACTATTTCCTGATTTTCGAAAATCTGTGAATTGTACATAAAAGAACTGCCTATCCCACCCTTGATGCCTATATCAAACCAGGTCTGGGAAAAAGCAACAAGAACAGCCAGTTGAAAAACAGCCAATAATAAAAATCGTTTCATATTTATATGTATTGAAAAATCAAATTTACAAATTATAAATCAGTAATAACGAAAAGTGCTTTCAAATCAGGCAAATATTTTATCTTACGGGCTGGAATGAGAATGAACAAAAAAAGCTGTAGGTTTGAGCATCATACAATGATTTCCCAAATTTCTGTCATAATTCACTTTTTTAAAAAGAATAATTTATGAACACTTTCAGATTCATGATTACAACGTTTCTTCCTTTATTCCTTTCATTAAGTGTCTTTGCACAGCAATCCGGATTACCGGCTGATTTTGTCGATCCATTCATCGGGACCGGTGGACATGGTCATACTTTTCCGGGGGCTACGGTGCCATTTGGCATGGTTCAGCTAAGCCCCGATACCCGGCTTGATGGCTGGGATGGTTGTAGCGGTTATCACCACAGTGATGAATATATTTATGGATTCAGCCATACTCATCTGAGTGGAACCGGTGTTCCTGATTATTGCGACATTTTGTTTATGCCTTTCACCGGTGAAGTAAGGATAAATAACGGATCTGACGGAGAACCGGGCTACCGAAGTCATTTCAGTCACTCCAGGGAATCTGCAGAACCTGGCTATTACCGCGTTTTTCTGGAAGAATATGGGATTGAGGCTGAATTAACAACTACTACCAGGGCCGGGTTTCACAGATACTTATTTCCTGAAGGCAATCAACCATCGGTGCTTATTGACCTGAAACACCGTGATCAGGTCACTGATTCATGGATCAGACTTACAGGAGAATCCGAAGTAGAAGGCTTCAGAGGATCAACAGGATGGGCACGCGATCAAAGGGTTTATTTTGTTGCGAGATTTTCAAAACCCATTCAAAGTTCTGGCATGGCAATAAATGATTCCTTAGTGAAACAGTCTAACCATGCCAGTGGTAAGAATCTGAAAGCCTGGTTTAAATTTGATAAAACCGGTAACAATCAGTTGTTAGTTAAAGTCGGGATATCTGCCATCAGTGCAGAAAATGCCCGTATGAACCTGGAAAAAGAAATCCCGGACTGGGACTTTGATCAGGTTAAAAAATCTTCAGAGATGTCATGGAATCATGAATTGGGTAAGATAGAAGTGAAGGGTGACAAGGATGATATGAAAACCATTTTCTATACTGCACTTTATCACAGTATGATCAGCCCGAATACATACAATGATGCAGATGGCACTTATCTTGGCCGTGACTTTAAAGTCCATAACTCCGGAAATGATGCAAATTATACCGTATTCTCGTTGTGGGACACTTACCGTGCCTTGCACCCTCTGCTGACTATCATTGATCAGAAGAGAACAAATGGGTTTATCAAAACCTTTATCAATCAATATCAGCAAGGTGGTATGCTGCCAGTATGGGAACTTTCGGCCAATGAAACCTGGTGTATGATCGGGTATCATTCAGTGCCGGTAATTGCGGATGCATGGATGAAAGGGATCAGGGATTACGATGGAGAACTGGCACTTGAGGCTATGGTAAACAGTGCCTCAAGAGATATTTTCGGACTTGAATATTATAAAAAGTTTGGTTTTATTCCTGCAGAACTTGAGTCAGAATCTGTGTCAAAAACACTGGAATACGCTTATGATGATTGGTGCATAGCCAGAATGGCTGAGAGTCTCGGCCATGACAGCCTTAGTAAAGCCTTTTTCAGAAGAGCCCAATCGTACAGACACCTTTTTGACCCTGTTACCGGCTATATGAGGGCCCGGTTTAATGGCGGATGGTTTAATCCGTTTGATCCTGCTGAAGTGAATTTCAACTACACGGAAGCCAATTCATGGCAATACAGTTTTGGTGTCCCGCATGACCTGGACGGTTTTATTAAAATGCATGGCGGAAAAGAGAAGGCTGCCCTGTTTCTGGATAATCTGTTTTCAGTTTCTTCGGTCACCACCGGTCGCGAACAATCCGACATAACCGGGCTGATCGGTCAGTACGCCCATGGCAATGAACCCAGCCACCATATTGCGTATCTGTATAATTATGCAGGCAAGCCCTGGAAAACCCAGGAAAAAGTCAGCAGGATTATGAAGGAGTTTTATACCGCCTTTCCCGACGGATTAATTGGCAATGAGGACTGCGGGCAAATGTCGGCCTGGGCTGTTTTCAGTGCCATGGGATTTTACCCGGTATGCCCCGGAAGTGAAGAATATGCCCTTGGAAGTCCGGCTTTTAAAGAAACGGTGATCTACCTGGAAAATGGAAAGCTGTTCAGAATCAAAGCACTCAATCTTTCGGACACAAACATTTACATAAAGCAGGCCAGCCTGAATCATAACAGGGTAAACAGAAGTTTCCTGACTCATTCTGAGATTATGAATGGTGGTGAGCTGGTGTTGACGATGGGACCGGATCCTGAAAAATCGTTTGGTACCGGGCCGGGCAATGAACCTTCAACCCGGATCGATGGTGACGTTGTGTTAGCTGCCCCTGTAGCAAGTCCTTCCGGCAGGATATTCAGAAAAGAGCTGGAAGTGACCCTTTCATCTGAGAATGGTTCCACCATACTCTATTCTATCGATGGATCAGAACCAGGACCCGAATCAAAGAAGTACCATTCGCCTGTCAGAATCACTGAAACCACTACATTGAAATTCAAGGCTACCAAACCCGGATTTATCACCACCGGATTTCAGGAATCGACTTTCACCAGAATGCCTGAAGGTCTGGAGATGATTTCTCTGAGTGAATTTGCATCCCAATATTCCGGCAGCGGACTTAACAACATGATAGACGGGCTTAAAGGGAGTTCCGACTTCAGGCTTGGCGGCTGGCAGGGTTTCCAGGGCAGAGATATGGAAGCAGTTATCCATATCCTGGACAAAAGGACAGTGAAATCAATTACAATAGGCTGTTTTCAGGATGTTAACTCATGGATATTTATGCCTTCCGTTGTTGAATTATGGACCTCGGCTGATGGCACTGTATTTAAAAAGGCGGGAGAAATACCAAACGATTTTCCGTCTGATAAATGGGGAGCTTTTATCAATGACTATGCCTTTAAAAATCTGAACATAGAAGAACGTTATATAAAACTGAAACTCATCAATTCAGGAGTTTGCCCTCCATGGCATCCCGGTCAAGGTAATCCAACCTGGATTTTTGCAGATGAAATAAGCTTTGGTTTCTGAAATTGATTATCTTCGGTGAATGAATCGTGAAAAACTTGACTCATTTATTCACTGGGCCCGTGAATCCGGTAAACTCGGACTCGTATGTTGCAGCAGCGGTAACCTGTCGCACCGGATAGATGATGATACAATGCTGATATCCTCAACAGGATCTTGGCTGCCTGAGCTAACAGCTGATCAGGTCAGTCTTATGGCCATTTCACTGGATGAAATACATAATGCGGTGAAGCCTTCAGGTGAATTCCGGCTGCACAGGGAGATCTACCGTACAAGAGGTGACATTGATACCATACTGCATTTTCAGTCTCCTTCGGCCACTACACTGGCCTGTATGGATATCAGGCCGGACTACAATGTGATCATCGAGGTTCCGGTATATATCGGAAATGTTGCCTACCTGCCGTTTCTGCAACCCGGATCAGAAGAGCTGGCCAAAGAAGCAGGGGTCATGATGGCTGAAGCAAGTCTTCTGCAAATGGCTAACCATGGCCAGGTTGTGTGTGGCAAAGGTTTCAGGGATACTATTCAAAAGGCGGTTTTTTTTGAACTGGCATGCTCAATCATATTAAAGAGCAATTTCAAGGCAATTCCGGTCGGAGGGGATCAGTTGGCCTTGCTGAGAAATTATTCCGTTAAAAATTATTGATTTATCATTCAAAACAGTCCTGAGTGTTCATTTTCGTACGCGATTATCTGTTTTTGGCCGGAAACGAACAGAAAAATGAATCAAAATTTGTTTAGATCAATTATCCTTTTTACTTTTATTGTGAATTTCTAAAAAATTACTCCCACACATGAAAAAAGTTCTTGTTGCTACCGACAAACCATTCGCAAAAGTCGCGGTGGATGGAATCAGACTGATAGTTGAAAAAGCCGGGTATGAGCTGGTGCTGCTTGAGAAATATGCCGGGCAGTCCGACTTTGTTAAAGCCATTGAAAATGTTGATGCAGTGATCATCCGCAGCGACATTGCCGACCGGGCCGTTATTGAAGCCGGGAAAAACCTGAAGATAATTGTCCGTGCTGGTGCCGGATATGACAACATTGATCTTGCAGCTGCTACTGAGCGTAAGGTTATTGCCATGAATACGCCCGGCCAGAATTCAAATGCTGTTGCCGAACTGGCATTCGGAATGATGGTTTATATGGCCAGGAATGCTTTTAACGGATCATCAGGAACAGAACTCAGGGGTAAATCATTGGGAATTCATGCTTATGGAAACGTAGGTAAGTACGTTGCCTCCATAGCCAGGGGGGTTGGGATGGATATTTACGCTTATGATCCATTTGTGTCTTCTGATTCCATTGAAAAAGATGGTGTTAAACCCCTGGCAACCGTTGAGGAATTATACAACAAATGTCAATATATTTCATTGCATATGCCAGCAAATGCACAAACCAAAAAATCGATCGGGTTTAACCTTCTTTCGAAAATGCCCAAAGGTGCCACACTGGTAAATACTGCCCGCAAAGAAGTGATCGATGAGGATGGTTTGATAAAAATATTTGCAGAAAGACCTGATTTTAGATATCTCAGTGATATTGAACCTGATTGTAAATCTGAAATTGAAGAGAAGTATTCAGGAAGATTTTTCATTACACCAAAGAAAATGGGGGCTCAGACTTCAGAAGCCAACATCAATGCCGGCCTGGCTGCCGCCCACCAGATCGTAGATTTCCTTGAAAAAGGTATCGTTACTTACCAGGTAAACAAATAGTTTCGGGAATATGAACATAAACTATTGAATCTGGTTTTTTATCGGGTTCATCATTTAAACCAGTTATAGCCAGACTATATAAACCGATTTTGCAGAAATGCTTTTTTTCTGAAACACCGGCATCAGGAATATTAACCAACAAAACTTGTACACATGGATTCTGAACTCGAAAAAGCAGTAACATTCTTCAGGTTTGAAGATTTGAGAATTTATCATAAAGCGCTTGATTATATCGAGTGGGTAACAAAAAAGACTGTGTTATTTCCCAATGACACACAGGCAAGTATCGGAACCAGATTTAATTTATCATCCCAGGCTATTGCGCTGAATATTTCAGAAGGTTCGGCACGGAACAAGAGCCAGTTTATTTATTACCTTAAAATGGCCAAGAGTGCTGTAAGAGAATGTGTGGTTTTTACTACAATGGCATTAAAACTTGGCTATCTTAATGAACAGGATGTTGACGAATCGCGCGGACAGTTAATGGAGATGACCAAAATGATCGGAGCACTGATTGGTTCACTCCAAAGGGCTACTGACCTTAACATGGAAGACCCTGACTGATCTGACAGGTTAAAATAACATACCTGTATGCTTCAGGTTAGTTTCATAGTTAGAATTTTATTCTATACTTTTGCTGCATCCGGCAGTCAGGTTATTGTTTAAAGCCTGCTTTGCCGGATGGATTGTTTTAATATGCCTGAATGAGTGATTTGTGATATGTAAAAAATCGGTCTGTTCAGGTAGGATATCCAATAGAAATTGTTGCAATCACCCTCTGAATCAAATAAAATTTGCGAATTACCTGCATTTTCAATGGTAATTGAATGATTCACATTCTGAAATCGCACAATTTGGGTCAAGTGATTGTATAACCCGGATTTATTAACAAAATGTAAGATACACATGGCAATCCTAAAACCATTTAAAGGGTACAGACCACCGAAAGAAATCTCACAGAAACTGGCTTCCCGACCCTATGATGTCCTTAACTCACAAGAAGCCAGAATCGAAGCTGAAGGGAATCCCTATTCGTTGCTACACATAATCAAGCCTGAAATTGACCTTCCAGCCTCTGTTGATGAACATGCCCAGGAGGTTTATGACAAAGCAAGGGAAAATTTTGCCAGATTCCGGGCTGATGGATGGTTGGTGCAGGATTCAGAGGAATACCTCTACATCTATGCCCAGACCATGAATGGTAAAACACAATATGGCATTGTCGGCTGCGCCGGTGTAGAAGACTATTTAAACGGGATTATTAAAAAGCACGAGCTTACCCGGAAAGACAAAGAAGAGGACAGAATGAAACATGTTCGTATCACCAATGCAAACATGGAACCAGTATTTTTTACTTATCCGGCTGTTCCTCAAATAGATACAATTGTCAGGGGTATTGTTGAAAACAATGAACCTGAATATGATTTTACTGCTGATGATGGCTTCGGACATCATTTCTGGGTGATCAGGGATCTGTCAGTTGTCAGGCAAATAGTTCTGCTTTTTAAAAATGTTCCGTTTACCTATGTTGCCGATGGTCACCACCGGACTGCTGCAGCTGCACTGGTTGGAAATGAAAAAAAGCTGAACAACCCGGATCATACTGGTAATGAAGAATATAATTACTTCCTTGCGGTGCATTTCCCATCGGATCAGCTTACAATTATTGATTACAACCGGGTTATCAAGGATCTGAATGGCCTTTCGAAAAAGGATTTTTTCACCAGCCTTGAAAAAGTATTTGAAATTATAGAAAAAGGATCAGAAATCTACAAACCTGACAGTCTGCACAATTTCAGCATGTATATTGACGGGAAGTGGTATTCATTGACTGCTCGTCAGGGCACTTTTAATGACAATGATCCTATCGGGATACTTGATGTTACTGTATTATCTCAACTTGTACTGGATAATATACTTGGAATCTCTGACCTCAGGACCTCAAAAAGAATTGATTTTGTAGGAGGTATACGTGGATTGGGAGAATTGAAAAAACGGGTTGACAGCGGAGAAATGGCTGCTGCCTTCGCACTATATCCGGTATCACTTCAGCAACTCATTGATATAGCTGATTCAGGCAATATCATGCCACCGAAAACCACCTGGTTTGAACCCAAACTCCGCAGCGGACTAATAGTTCATTCACTGGATTAACAAATAATCAAACATGGAAACAAAAGAAAAAGTATTCAAGGCATTGGCTGATGCAGGAAAACCAATGAAAGCCGGCGAAATAGCAGAATTGACAGGAATTGATAAAAAAGATGTCGATAATGCTATTAAGAAGCTAAAAAATGAAGAAAAGATAATCTCACCCAAAGTGTGCTATTACGAACCAAAGAAATAAAAAGAGGCTGTCTCAAAAGTCAGGAACATATAAGAGGCTGTCTTAAAAGTCAGGAATTGTCTATATTTCGATCCCGATAGCTATCGGGACTCAATATGACAATAGATTGATTATCAGATGTCAGGCTAAGCGGTTCCGATAGCTATCGGAACAAAGCCTGTACTAACTTATGAGACAGCCTATTCTTATTTATTCATATCCAGATACTTCGCGAGTACATTCATCAGAATATTAAATTTGACAGGTTTCGATATATAATCATCACAACCGGCCTCAAGGCTACGGTCAATTTCATCCTGAAATGCATAGGTAGTTTGCGCAATAACAGGTAAGGAAGGTCTGTGTTGCTTAATTTGCCTGGTTGCTTCATACCCATCGAATCCGGGTAAATTAAAATCCATGATTACAAGGTCTATGGTTTTGTCCGACAAACACACATCGACACCCGACAATCCGTCAGTTGACCGTAAAAGTTTAATCCCGGTTCTGGCCAGAGCTGCACTGATATAATTGAAATTGGAATCTACATCCTCTACAACCAACAAAGTTTTGCTGCTCCAATCAAAGAAAAGTGCCCGTTCCGGTGACTTTGATCCGGCATCCGTCTGAGAACTGTCGACCGGTTTATAAGGAATTGTAAAGAAGAATGTTGAACCCTGTCCCTGGCTCGATTCAACCCATATTTTACCTCCCAGTAATCCAACAATATGCTGCGAGATAGCCAGGCCAAGTCCGGTGCCTCCCTGGTGACGTTTACCGTTATGCAGAGCTTGCCTGAACCTTTTAAAAATAATTTCCTGATTTTCAATTGAAATACCAATCCCTGTATCTTGTATATAAAACAGCAAGTCGTCACCTTCCGGTCTGAAACCATAGGTAATCTTACCTTTGCTGGTAAATTTCACAGCATTACCCAGCAAATTGGAAATAACCTGTCGCAACCTGAACGGGTCAGTCAGTATTGTGTTCCCTTTGGGTAATTTAACATGTTCTGCAATCAGGGTTACTTCTGTATTAAATTTTCGCCGGATTACATCTGAATATGTAACATGCAGTTCATCCATCAATTCGTTCAGACTGTAGTTTTCGTATGAAACGGTAAGCTGGCCTGCTTCGATTTTGGCTATATCAATGATATCATCAATCAGGTTAAGCAAAGATTCTCCTGCATGGTTGATATGCTGAATATATTCGGCTTTATCTGCTTCTGTCAGGTGATCTTCCGTTAGCAGCGTGGAAAATCCGATGATTGAATTCATCGGGGTCCTGATTTCATGACTCATGTTGGCAAGAAAAGCTGTTTTCAACCTATCAGATTCTTCAGCTTTTTCCTTTGCTTCCCTGAACTGAAGCTGAATTTCCTCTTTTTCAGTGATATCGCGGCTGATCGCCAAAATACCCAATACACTGCCATTTTTATCATAAAACAACACCTTTACCGTATCTAACAGCCTGCGGCTGCCATCAGGAAATACATTCCACTCTTCTGAGCGGATAGGTATATGGTCCTGTAAAATCTTCCGGTCGAAATTGTGATAAAATTCAGCAGATTCCTTTGGGAAAAAATCGAAATCATTCCTGCCTATTATATCTTTTTCACTTCTGCCCAGATAATTGGCAAAAGCTATGTTACAACCAATATAATTACTGTTGATATCCTTGAAAAAGATGAAATCCGGGATTGAATCGATCAGTGACCGAAGCAATGCCTGTTCCTTTTCCAATGCCTGACGGGCATAATCCCGTTCAGAGATTGTGTTATTCACCGATTCGGCAAGAGAACGGAATTCTGCGAAAGAAATCAGGCTGGTATCCATCAATTCAGACTCAAGACTGGCTTTTCTGAAATTACCAGTAAATCTGCTGAATTCCATTTTTAATCTTCCTGAAACTATTTTTGCTAAGGTATAGGCCAGAATAAGAAATAAAACAGTAAATACAAATAGCCTGATTATCCATCCGTTTATCTTCTCATTGAGAGCTCTTTGCTTCCCGGCAATTTCACTTTCAATATCGTTTTTATAAAAACCTGCACCGACAATCCAGCCCCAGTCTTTGACAATACTGATATAAGATACTTTAGGCTCAAAATCCTTTGAAGCCAGTTTAATAAACTGATACTCCATATATCCGGATCCGGTAGTTTTTGCTATCCGGAGTTGCTGCTTGAAAATATTAATCCAGTTTTTATCTCCGGATTTAAATATATCTGTTGGCTGTTCAGGCTTTATCCCATTGGTTAACAGCGCCTTACCGTCCATTGCATTGATAAAAATATAGCCTTCATTACTATATCTTATATTCACAATCCAATTGAGTAATTCATGCTTCAGATCATCTTCATAGTTGTTTAAAAAGTCCTTGGATCCAAAATACCATTCAAATGGCGCAAACTTCCTGATATAGGTATATTTATATATAGCTGAATCACCTAACTGATTATTTGAAGGTGCCCGGTAGGTTAAAAATCCCTGATCAACCTCCGACAACAACGCAACTTCATTTTTAACAAGAAAATTCCCAAGACTATCCTGAAGATCCAGACTCAGACGATCTTCAAATTCCCTGCTTCTGGGCAACAATACAGATATTCCATCGGTTGTATAAATAAAGATATCTCCCCTTCCACTGTTAAACCTGATCGGCCTCAGTGCATCCTTAATCATTTTCTTTATCTCTGCCTGCGACTTGGTTGCCTTATTTTCCTGATAAATATTGTTTGCAATGGCCCACGATTCATCAACCCTGGTTTTTAATCCGAGTTTAATCTGTTCAAGAGACAATGAACGGTTATATTCTATATATTCTATGGCTTTATCAACTTCATTTTTTACAAGCTTTTTCTGAGCCTCAGTAAAAGAATTTCTGAGGTTTTCTGATTCTTCGCTAAACCTTTTTGATTGTCTGATTGCAGAGAATAAACCAAATACCAATACTGTCAGAAATGACAGACCTATTATACTTAAGGTAAGCAGTCCGACAAGGCTTCTGCTTCTGATATTCTCAAGGATAGATGACTTTAACCTCAAATTATTGTGTATTTTTAAGTGAAATCCAATTGGCAAATATTCAAGCCAATGCCTACCCGTTAAAATCAGAATCTGACGGAAAGATTCAGGTTCATGCGATTTTTAACAATAGCAAACATAGTAAAAAAAAATTGCCAATAAAAGTAAATACCATTTTTGCCTTCAAGTAATTGAATATACCTGAATTAATTGCTGATTCCGGCAAAATGTCACTTTGAAGAAATCTTACTTTACATTAAGGCAGTTTTAATATGACATATATTCTTCAAAAACAGCCTGTAAATATGATTTACCTTCTCTGATGATAGAATCCCGGTATTTCTCTGGCACCGATTTTTCATGGAAATGATCAATAGCTGCATCATAAACAATGTGACCGGCTGGTCTCATCCAACCAACACCTTCTTCAAATGAGTAGTAAGCAAACTCAGGAGAATAAGGATTGAACAGGTTGCGACTCCAGTGAAACTCCTCTGAATCAATGTTCATCTGATGAAGCAGTGTTGACGCAATATCACACTGATTGGCAAGTCTTGGTTTTTGAGTACCCTTATACTCAGTTTTTATTACTTCTCCAAAAAACAACATTGGAATTTTATGGTAAAGCGGGGTAGTGAAAGTCCAGTTCCTATAAGAATTATGACTGTGATCAGCAACTATAATAAAAAGGGTATTCTTGTACCATGGCTGCATTTTTGCTGCCCGGATAAATTCACCAACTGAACGATCAGTATAATATGCAGAGTTAATGTAATTCTTCTCATTATCGCCCCATTCCAGAACATCCTCCATTGGCTGGTCGTAGGGAGAATGTGAACTTAAAGTAAAAAGGGCGGAGAAAAACGGTTGCTTCTCTTTATTTAAATCGTTTAACTGTCGGGTTAGCAAAAATTCATCATGAACGCCAAGTTTTCCCTTCTTGACATCGTTGCCAAAGTCCTTGAGTTCTGTTATCCTGTTAAAACCATTGTGCAGGATAAAGCCCCGGATATTCCCATAAATCAACTGGCCGCCAAAATAAAAGGAAGTACTGTAGCCCTGGTCAATTAACTTGTGTGTGATGGTCGTTAACTTTGAGAATTTATCGGGTTGAACAGTAATTGAGGATATGGGGTGGGCCGGGAATCCTCCGAAGATACTTGACATAGCCTGCTCGCTGCGAGGTCCGGTTGCCCATAAACTTGTGAATAGTATACCCTCTTTTTCAAGAGAATGGAATTCCGGTGTAATCCCCGGTTCCCCTCCCAACGATTCAATCAGGTCGGCTGACCAGCTTTCGAGTATGAGTAAAACAATGTTTGGTCTTTGTGTTGTCAGTACAACGGTTGTACTATCACGTTCGGTTCTGAAAATCTGCTCAACCGTTTTTTTGACTTCCTCCTTACTATAAAAACTATATGGATTTTTACCAAAATTCTTATAGTTCTCGATAGCACTGACAAAAAGGTTGAATCCTGAATTTACAGATGCCAGATTCAGAATATTATGATGCGAATAGTAGGATTCACTCTGGTTTATAGGAATCTGCTGCACACCTCCCCTTATACCAGTGAATAATATAGGCGGTGTGAGCAGAACAAATGCAGCTATGAAAAAATAATTCCGGCCAATGCTGACAATGTTTCTATAAAACCACTTGAGGTAAATCAGGTAACTCACTGTAAACTCTAGAATAAACAACCCAAGCAGTGAAAAAAACAATCGGGTTGAAATGGTATCATATACTTCGGTTGGATTGCTCAGGTATGAAAATGCCTTAAAAGGTAATTTCGTTTTCCATTCCGGATAAATACCAAGCTCAACTACGGTAAGCAGGCAAAACAGAAATATGGTTATAAGAACGTAAACCTTGTTGACCTTATTTAACCAGTTCGGGCTATAAAATGACTGTATCAGCAGGATGATGAAAGGAATTATCAGAAAGTAGCTGGCTGTGGCAAGGTCCAGATGAATAGCATGCCAGTATGATGCAATGGCTTCAGGAAACCTGATTCCTTCAATTATTAACAGGTTAAAATTAAAAACCAGGAAAACTGTTCTTGAAAATGCAAAAAGCAACATCCAGAATAGTAATTGACGCAAAATAGATGCAATTATTTGTTTCATTTTCAGTGTATTATGATTTACAGACAATTCAGTGTGCAAAAGTACTCAAAGTTTTGCAGAGTAGCATTTTTTTGAATTTCAGGCTTAATATAAGCAGAGTATAAACCCTCACAGATAATATCTAATTTTGCATCACAATATCAACTGGTATTATTTATGAACAGGTTACTCTGCAAACTCAGCTTACACCCTGAATACCTTCTGATATTCATTGCGTTGCTTCTTCCTTTTGCCTTGTTTGTTAACCTGGGGTTAATGCCACTCATTTCTGATGAACCAACCCGTGCCATTGTGACCCTTGAAATGATTATTTCAGGCAACTACATAACTCCGACAATCAATGGGGAGTATTATTATAATAAGCCCCCGCTGTTTAACTGGATACTGGCCGGATATATTCAAATTTCCGGAAAAGAGAATGAGTTTATCTTCAGATTACCAACGGTTATATCACTGATCATTAGCGGCATATTGATTTACTTTTTTTCAAATAAAAGACTTGGAAAACTGAATGCAACAATTGCCGCCCTTATGCTGCTTACATCAGTTCGCATCCTTTTCTGGGATTCATTTCAGGGGTTAATTGATATAACCTACTCCATGCTTACCATCTGCTCTTTTGCCGTACTTTATTATTTCTCTGATAAACTGAACTTTCTGGCAATGTTCGTACTGACTTATCTGTTGACAGCTTTTGGTTATCTGATGAAAGGATTTCCATCCCTGGCATTTCAGGGAATCAGTCTTCTGGTTTGGTTGATTCATGAGAAAGAAATCCGCAAAATTCTGATTTGGCAGCACTTTGCCGGGATTGTTGTTTTTATACTGATAACAGGAACATACTATTTTGCTTACATGCAGACTAATTCACTGGAGGATGTTTTTAATACCCTGTTTAATCAGTCAAACCGGATTAACAGCAAAGAAGGGACTTTACTCAGTTGGACCAATCACTTCTTAATGTTTCCGATAGAGATGATTTATGAGTTTGCTCCCTGGACATTGCTGTTATTCCTGTTGTTTGACAAAAGGGTAAGACTCCGGACTTTCTCCGGTAAGTTCTTCAGATTCTGTCTGCTGATATTCACTTCAAACATAATCATCTACTGGATATCAGCGGATATGAGACCCCGTTATCTTTTTATGTTGTTTCCATTGCTGTTTATCATACTGATCAAAGCACATCATGAAGCTGCAATTTTAAAGACCAGAGCATTCAGGTTTTCCAATTCCATATTTCTGATTCTTACCTTTGCAGGTGCCTTTTCACTCCTTCTATATCCGTTCTGGAATGAAACCGGAAATCTGCCCGGAGTCCGTATCACTGTTGCAGTCTTGTTTCTTGTTTCAATATCAGCCGCTCTCATTTCTTCTGTTCTGCCTCAGTTCCGGATATTGTTGCTGATTATTGTGATGCTTTCGGTCAGGATAGGTTTCAATGCATTCAATCTCCCGGCCAGGTATAATTCATATCCCGATGCCGGTTACAGACAAGGAGAAATCAATGCAGGTTTCCTGTCAAAAACTTACAATTTGTATGTTCTTGGTGATACTCCGTTTAACCATGATGCCTCATTCTATATTTCCAGGGAGCGAAGGCAAATAGTCACCAGAACCTGGGAAATATCAGATAAACAGGCCTGTTATATCACTGATGAAAAAAATCTGGCTAATTTTGCCGGCAGTATTAAAAATTATGAAGTCCTGAAAGAATTTAACATCAAGTTGAATGAATCAAGACTTTATCTGATAAAAATGTATGATGAGTGATCTTAAATTATCTATAATTATCTGCGTTTACAACGAAGAACCAAACATCAAACCATTAAATAAATGGATCAACGATTCAATTCAGGATATTGAATATGAGATTATTTATGTAGATGATGGCTCTACCGACAAAACCAGGCAGGAAATAATTGCCCTGAATGACCCAAGGGTAGTGTTGGTCGAATTCCGAAAGAACTACGGACAGAGTTCTGCCCTTTATGCCGGTATCGAACAGGCCCGCGGTGAATATATGGTTACGATGGATGGCGATCTTCAGAATGATCCGTCCGACATTCACTTGATGCTGAAACTGGCCGAAGATGAAGATTGGGATCTTGTTGCAGGTGTGAGAAAAAACAGGAAAGATGGGTTCTTCTTCAGAAAAATTCCAAGCAGAATTGCCAATTCGATCATTCGAAATAGTACCGGCGTACATATCAAGGATTATGGCTGTACACTAAAAGTGTTCAAGGGTGATCTGGCCAAAAACATTGGCCTGTATGGTGAACTCCACCGTTTTATCCCGGTATTGGCGAGTCTTGAAGGTGCCAGAATTACACAGGTTGACGTAAAACACCATGCCAGGGAATTCGGAAAATCGAAATATGGTATTAACCGTACATTTAAAGTTGTCAGCGACCTGCTGTTAATGATCTTTTTTAAAAAATACATGAGTAAACCCATGCATCTCTTTGGTGGGCTTGGCCTTGTTTTCTTCATAATCGGTACCATCATCAACACCTACTTCCTGATACAGAAGATCTCAGGTCACGACATCTGGGGTAAACCAATGCTGTTGCTCGGAATATTATTGCTGATAGCCGGAATTCAATTGATAACCGTCGGGATTATGGCTGACCTGCTCATGCGTACTTACTATGAATCGCAGCAGAAACGCCCGTATAAAATAAGGAAGGTTCATACATTTAAAGGATAGCATGCCCGGTTACCTCAAAGCATTTCTTAAAATTGCACTCTCTATTGCCGCCTTATGGTATGTTTATACGAAAATAGACATGAAGGAGGTGATGCTGATATTCGGAAACGTCAGCTATGGCTGGCTTCTGGCTGCTACTCTGCTGTTTATTCTTTCCAAGGTATTCTCCTCTTTCAGGCTCAATGTATTTTTCGGGGGCATCCGGTCAAAGCTGACTGAGAAAAGCAATCTCCGGCTCTATCTGCTGGGGATGTATTACAATCTCTTTTTACCCGGAGGCATTGGCGGCGACGGATACAAAATTTATCTCCTGAATCAGCAGTTTAAGGTTAAAGCAAAAAAACTATTCTGGGCGGTTTTGCTCGACAGGGTAAACGGTGTGCTTGCACTTACCGTGCTGGCTATGACTATGGCGCCGTTTATCCCCATTCCTGAATTATATAAATACCTGGCAATTTCAATGATCCCGGTTTCTATAGCGGTTTATTATTTGGTAATCCGGTTCTTTTTTAATGATTTTCTCACCGGAATCCACAAGACAAATCTGTTTTCGCTGTCGGTACAGGTTTCACAACTTATTTCTGCGTGGTTCATCCTTTTTGCCAACCACAACACAGACAATACTTTGTCTTATCTGTTCCTGTTTCTGGTTTCATCCATTGTGGCCACCCTGCCCATCACCATCGGTGGTATAGGATCAAGGGAAATTACCTTTTTATTCGGAGCTGAGGTAATGAATCTCGATGTTCATCAATCTATAGCACTTAGTATGCTGTTCTATATGATTACAGCCATTGTTTCATTGGCAGGTATCTATTTCAGCATGAATGAGAAGGCACTTAACCTTCATCTGATTGAAAATCAGCCATTCTCAGAAGAAATACAACAAGTATGAAAAAAGTTTTAATCACCGGTGCAGCCGGATTTATCGGATCAAATCTGGCACAAGGAATGCTTTCTGAAGGGTATCAGGTGACCGGACTCGACAACTTTGATGATTTCTATGATCCTCAGATAAAGCGGAAGGCTGTGGAAAAACTGGCAACCACTCCGGGTTTCCGGCTAATCGAAGGTGATATCCGGGACCGGAAACTGCTGGATGAAACTTTCATGGAAGTGAAACCTGATCTGGTGATTCACCTGGCCGCCCGTGCCGGTGTAAGACCTTCCATCGCTGATCCTCAGCTTTATTATGATGTGAATGTCAGCGGCACACTTGTATTGCTGGAATCAATGCGTAAAACAGGCATAAAGGATCTGCTTTTTGCTTCATCCTCATCTGTTTATGGCAATAACAAAAAGGTCCCGTTCAGCGAAAGCGATCCGGTGGATAATCCCATTTCTCCCTACGCCGCAACCAAGAAGGCAGGCGAACTTATTTGTTATACCTACCATCATCTGTATAATTTCAATATTTTCTGTCTGAGATTCTTTACTGTATACGGGCCGGGCCAGCGACCTGAAATGGCCATTCAGCAGTTCGGAAAAAACATAGCAGAAGGAGCACCCATTACTCTTTATGGTGATGGTACTTCGCGAAGAGATTATACCTTTGTCGGGGATATCGTTGCAGGTATTATATCAGCAGCCAACAAACTGAAAGGTTATGAAATAATTAACCTCGGCAATAGTGACACCATTACCCTGCTCGAGCTGGTACATGGCATTGAAGTTACCCTTGAAAAAAAAGCACTGATCGAATGGCAGCCCATGCAGCCAGGCGATGTGGAAACTACTTATGCAGATATCAGCAAAGCCGGAAAATTACTTGGATACAGGCCTGATTATCCGGTGATGAAAGGATTGATGAAGATGTTTGAAGAACAGAAAAAACGACATGGACAAATATAAGAAAAGGTCTGTTTGTTTACGCACCTGGCAAAAGACATTTTGCTGAATTTCAGGACTTTCAGGTATACATTCCTATTCAGGTCCTGATAATTCTCCCTGACCAATCAAGTCCACATAAACACCTTTCTCAATGTGTTTACCCGGCTTATACTTATCCGGCATACATCACCGGACAGTATACAATCAGAGTTGAGCATACCTCAGCCTTTGTCTGTTCAGTAATGACAGACAACGGGTGTCAGAGAACAACGGTAAAAATTATTTTTATATTCAAATGGTTAATTGTGTTGTATTCTTATCTTCCGGTTATTATACTGAGTATACTCTGAAACTATTTTTTTTGACTTTCCGGCTGGGACTCAAAATTCTGTATTCATAAAAACTGTTACGTACAGAAAAGCCTGTTTGAATAAACATCTTGAATTCAATAAACACCAGAATGCACTACCTGAAGGAACGGTAAATATCCGGATACCGGAATCCCGGAACAAATGTAGTCCTTCCAATCCTGACAGATTACATCATTGGTTGCTTTTTCTTTCAGCGTTTTGTATATTTGTTTATACCTTCAATCATTAAAACCATAAAGTCATGAGAAATTATTATTTGTTGGTAGCAATCACACTTGCCCTTGTTGTGGCATTTTCAGGATGTGATCCAAAGGATGATGAACCTGATCCGGTTGTCCCGCATGAAACTGAATATGGCCTGGGACTGACGGATGATAATGACATGAGTACAGTACCTATGACCACCAATTTCGGTTTTGGGGCAGACAATCTACCGGCAGCTTATAGCATTGTAGATAAATTCCCACCCATCGGAGATCAGGGACAATATGGCACCTGTACAGCCTGGGCACTTGGTTATAATTGCAAAACCACCATAAATGGTATTGAAAACGGGTATAATTCAAACGACCTGGCAAGTCCCAATAAACAATTCAGTCCGAAAGATCTGTTTACCGCCATTGCTGATAATCTGAAAGGTGAAAACTGCGGGGGATCCAATTTCGAAGACGCGCTCAATATCATGCAGAACAGGGGAATCGCCACCATGCAAACAGTTCCGTATACCAATCTCGGAAATTGTTCTCAATCAGGATTAGACCCTTCATGGACACAGGAAGCATCAGGCTTCAAAATCAGCTATTGGCGAAAAGTAGAAGGTTCGGTGTCGGCCATCAAGAAAAATATTTCGCAAAATGTACCAGTCGTATTCGGTGCCAAACTGGCTGATAATTTTATGACCCACAAATCAGATGAAGTGATATCTTCGGCAACTTCTTATGATAATGTCGGCCAGCATGCCTATCATGCCCTGATCATCTGCGGGTATGATGATAATAAAGGTCCGAACGGTGCTTTCAGAGTCGTGAACTCATGGGGACAGAGTTGGGGATCAACAGGTTATTGTTGGGTCGATTATAATTTCTTTTTTAATGAATTCTTAATGGGTGAAGGTGAAGACAAAGTATTATTCATTGCAGCCAACCAGAGCGGTGATATTGATCCGCCTGATCCGGACCCCAATCCGGTTACCAGTGGAGTAGATCTGGTACCCTGGGTTTTTGCCGACTGGTCAACCAATAATATTTACTGGCCAACTGAAAGATCGCTGACTTTCAACATCTATAACATTGGCAATGCTGATGCCCTGGCTTCTGCAGACTGGTCCTATTATCACATTTATTACAATGCCTATGATGCCAACGATTATGGAGTGATATTTTATGATCAGTTTAACACCTCTGTTGCTGAAAACACCTATTATTGTCCACAGGAGTGGAATTGTATTTTCAACATGCCTATTCCTGCAGGGAATAATTTCGCCTATTATGCCTGGCTTGAATCCAGTGTGGTAAGAACCTATTATATGCCTGAAATCACCGGCTATTATTACCTGCTGACGATTGCAGATGCCGAAGACAAATTTCAGGAACAGAACGAAATGAATAATCTTTTCTACACCAGTATTGATCCGATGTATTTTGAATCAGGTACAGGCTTTAAATCTTCTTCCTTCGGTGCGGCTGTATCTGATTTCAAAAATGATGTTCCAATGACCGACGCGAATATAAAGAACAGTAAATTTAATTCCGTGGTTACTCCTAAGTTTAAAAATGCCTATACTCAAAAAGAGATTCTTGCATTCTTTAAAGAAGAAAAAAAGAATGGAAGATTGGATAAAAAAGTTAATGAGTATATTCAACGCAATGCCGGTTATAAGTTACCCGGACATAAATAAATGTGGTTTCTGATTTAATGGATGAGGTACACAAAGAACAATCCTGTTCCTGATACCTCTTTTTTTTCTTAAAACAACTGTACTATGAAACTATTATTCATTCTGATTGCAACCGCATTATCAACTAATTGCGCTTCAACACATCTGGATAAGAGCCGGGATAGTCTTGAAAACCAATTGCGCACAGGAGTGGATGTCTTTATTGAAAATAAAACTTTCAGGGAGGTTATTGATTTCACCGGCATTTTACTTTCAAATCCTGTTAGTGAAGGAATGCAGCAAGCCAGGTTTACATCATCCATAACCTTTAAAAATTGTGTTTTCGAGAACGATGTCCTGGCTTATTCAAAAAATGACAATGGGCAGAAAACTTTTTCATTTTTTCAGAGTAATCTGTCATTTATCGGTTGTTCCTTTAAGGATACAGTAAATTTCAGGGCCAGCAGCATAATGGGAAGAACTGTGTTTACCTCCTCCTTTTTTGAAAAAGCAGCTATTTTTGAAGAGTGTACCTTTTTTCAGAATACCCATTTTAATCAATGTGTATTTCACGGGGAATTAAGGTTTCAGAATACCTTCTTTATGCAGCGGGCTAATTTCATGGATGCTGCTTTCGATGGCAATGCGAGTTTTCAGGGATCTACCTTTCATTCTACTGCCCAATTCAGTAACACGAAATTTTACGGATACAGCGATTTTTCTCTGATCAACTGGAATGAAACCTGCTTTTTCAATTACGCTCAGATCCATGGCAGATCTGTATTCAATAGTGCTCATTTTTCACAAATAGCAGACTTCAACAGTGTATCCTTTGAAAATACCGAAATCAAAAATTGCTTCTTTATGGGTAAAACATCTTTCGCCAAATCCGACATTATCAAACGTTTATCCCTCGATCACAGTTACTTCCTTCTTGGTGTGCCTGATCTTGGGTTCTTTGATAAGGAAAAGCTCAGCACTGTTGATCTGGTATTTCATTAAAATCCCTGCTGATGGATATTTTTTACCTTCACACCATCTGTCCACTCAGGGACCTCAAGGAGGTTTCCCTTAATTCTGCCTGTATTAAAGTCAGACATGCTGAACCATCGGATAATTGAAATGTGAATACTGGATTGAATATGATCTTAAACTTCAGGAAATTAGCCTGACTGAAAATTTTTCTTCTGATTTTTATTCAACCAGTGTATATGGTTTACTGTAACCAAACCGGAATAGTGTTATACTGAATGTCGGATTAATTCCTTTTCATCACCATGAAAATTATAAATCCGTGAAAGTGTTAATAACCATTGTCGCCGTATGAAAGTCAGAAATTGAGGATTTATCCGGATTAAATTCCTAATTGCTGTGAGATTTTTTTTAAAAAAAACTACGATGAAAACATTGATCCTTTCCCTGATTTTAGCCATTGCGGCTGTAAGTCGGATTTCTGCACAAGTAAACACAGTATCATCAGATAAAGCCTGGAAAAGTCAGCATGCTTCATTGCAAAATGCCTATGAGGCTGAATTTATCATTCGTATCGGCGATGTGGATAATCTTGGCTTTGGCTGGCCCGAAAATTTCGATCCATTCTGCAACAGAATGACCGATGCTCACGATTACCCCTGGGAAATCAACGGAGATGATCTGCCGGGTATGGACAGAATTCTGCTTTCATCAGAATTTGACCCCACGGTTACCCTGGATTGCGGGCAGGATGGCTACACCGGGGCTTTTGATTCAAAAACTTCACGACCAGTGACCTACTCCATCCCAACTGAAATGATCAGGGGAGTTAACATACAGAATGCCTGGCTGCAGCTGTTTATTGATGATTTTCAGGCACCTTCCTTCTGTTCCCGGTTCCGGCTGTTTATCAATGGAAAACGATTTGCGGAAGGAGAAAAGATCATTAATGCCATTGACCAGACCGGTCCTGTTGGAAAGCTGGTTTCCATTCCGGTTCCCGCAGAATTTTTCGAAGCCATCGCCTCTGGAGATGTACTCACCTTTAAAATTGATGAGATCCATGGCGCCGGGGATGGTTTTGCCATCGATTTTATCAGGCTGATTGTCAATCGTATCCGGGAAAACTCTTGCATGGGAAATGTCAGGGGATTTGTTGTTGATAAACATACTGACCAGCCCATCGCCAACGCACTGGTAATCAGCAGCGAAAAAAATGCTGTACACACAAACAGTGATGGCTGGTTTGAATTTATGAATCTTCCCACCGGTTTTGAAATACTGACTGCCTCAGCCACAGGTTTTGCCGATGGTTCAGGTCCGGCCGATATTGGCGAAGGTGATATGAATCCGGAAGTATGGATTTTCCTTGAGAAAGGAGGAAAATCCGTTCAATTTGATGATAAAAGCATGGAGGTAGGTGAATCCATCAACCTGAAAAACATACAGTTCGATCAGGGAAAGGCCGGTATAAAACCAGCATCGGTCCCTGAACTTGATAAAGTTGTAGCCTTTATGAAAGCAAACCCACAGGCGGAGATTGAATTGTCAGGACATACTTCTGCAGAAGGGGATCCGGGCTATAACCGGATACTATCCTATCAAAGGGTAAAATCGTGTAAAGATTATATAACCGGCAAAGGGATTGATACCGGAAGAATCATTGCAGTAGGCTTTGGACCGGATCGTCCGGTGGCACCCAATGACAACGAAACAAACCGGGCGAAAAACCGACGGGTAGAGATGCGGATTGTCAGGCTGTAGTATCGGATTTACCAGTTTTCCTGTCTGATAAAAATCTGGATGTTGTCGCTACCCAGCAGGCCCGAACTGCCAAATCCTGATTCAGGTGAAGGTGGCGTCAGTCCTTCGATCGCCGGATCTGTCTGAACAGTTTCATAAGTCATAGCAACAGGGTTCCCGTTCTGAAGGCTGAAAATCCCCTGAATGGTCGACAAAACCGGATCGGCTTGACTCAGGGTGATTAACCTGATACCCTCCACCATACTGATGTTTTGCAGGTAGGTGCCGGTCAATATATTATGGATCCCTCCTGAAGTAAAGGATTCAAACAGATAAGATCCGTCGCCCTTATATTCCATGTAAACCGAATCGAACCCAAACTGTTGAAAAACCGGTGAAAGGTTCTCCCCTGTTGAGACCCAGCTGCCTATGATTCCAATGTCAGCAAGAGCAATACTTAATTGTTCCGTTTCTTTCATTGCCCTGGCAGCTGCATTCACAATAGTCTGATTTCCGGAAGGCTTTACTGACAAGGTTTCTGAACCATTTGCCACTCCCCTCAGAAAAAGTGTGATGTCTGCCTTTTCCTGGCCTGCTGTATGAATTATCCTGAAACTATCCAGCAACGCCTGCCCTCCGGCCAATATTATCGTAAGGTCTTCGTTTCCGACCGCCATATTCAGTGCGCCTCCTTTATAAACAGGTTCCGAGAAATCAACCGAAACATGCTTATTGTCTGCGCTCAGGCTGATGCCACTGAGTGTTGGACCTTCAGGTAAGGGTAAATCTGCAATATTATTTTCATCCTTACAGGCAGAAAGTAACATCAGAAAACCCGTGATCAGTAACAGAAGTTTCAAATTGCATCGCATCGTTCTCGGTATGTGGTTTCTGCAAAAATAGCATTAAACACGTTTCTCAGGCTTTGACAATAAAAGATGTCAGACTCTTTCGTGTTGGCACAGACAAAACATATCTTATCCATTCCGGTAAAATCAGTGCGTTTTTCTGGTCAGATATTTCAATGAAGTAGTCCGAATTACTATAAATTTGCAGTGCAGCCGGCCATCATGGAAATCCTAAACGAGCACATCAATAACATTCTTCAGCAGCTACCGCCGGATATAACGCTGGTGGCTGTTACAAAGACCAGACCTGTTGAGATTCTTGAACAGGCATACAAAATTGGCTTAAGGGATTTCGGAGAGAACCGGGTTCAGGAAATCATCGAAAAACAGCCCTTGCTCCCGCCTGATATCCGCTGGCATATGATCGGCCATCTGCAGACCAATAAAGTGAAATTCATTGCACCTTTTGTCCGGATGATTCACAGTGTTGACAGTCTCAAACTGCTCGAAGAGATCAACCGTCAGGCATTAAAAGTGAACAGAACCATTGATTGTCTGCTGCAGGTGCATATTGCGACGGAAGAGTCAAAATTCGGGCTGGATGAAATCGAAATAAGATCACTGCTTGATTCTGATGTATTTAAATCGATGGCTAATATCCGGATTTGCGGTATGATGGGAATGGCGACTTTTTCGGATGATTTATCGCTGGTCAGAGGTGAATTCTCAGGGCTGAAATTACTGTTTGAAGAAATCAAACAACAATACTTCCAACAATCAGATTTCTTCAAAATACTGTCGATGGGCATGTCGGGCGATTACCAGACAGCCATTGAAGAAGGCAGCACGATGGTGAGGATCGGTACGGCATTGTTTGGTGAGAGGTAGTTCTATCGTGGTAAAACTTAACATTGATTTAACATTGACTTAACTTTCAGGTAACGATGCCGCCATATTTTTGCATCATCCTAAAAAGGTAAGCCATGAAAAAAATCATCCGAATAGCAGCTATCGCATCCTTTGCCTTGATTTTCAACTCTTTGGTTTTTGCTGAAGGTAATCCGACCAACACACCGGTCGCAACTGCTTCTGTAAGCGGTAAGGTACTTGACATTAACTCGGGCGAAGCCCTGGCAGGTGTCGCTGTATCTGTTGAAGGCACAGAACTGAAGGTATATACCGATCTTGACGGTAATTTTATTATCAATGGTATTGAGCCTGGCAGCTATAATCTGATCCTCTCGATGATATCCTATAAAAAGAGCCTTGTCGAAAACCTTAAGTTACAGGCAAATGAGCAGGAAGTCATTGATATAAAGCTTGATAATGAATAAGTAGTGTGTGTATTAAATATATTTCCATGAGCTGTACTTCGGTACAGCTTTTTTTATTTTTCAATTTACCATAGTCCGTTGTTATTTTGTCGTTTGCCTGTCACCCTTAAGGCAGACGGGGACAACGGAATCCTTTCCGGGCAGCTGTTATGTTTGTGAAATTTAGAGTTACAATAATTTGTACTTAATTCGATTTCACAAAAATGCACTGATAATTTATTATATAATTATTCAGAACCGTTAAGAATCCTCATTATCCTTTAGTAATAAGTTCCGGTGTAAGACCCCCTTAATTACTTTTCAGGTAATTCTTTACAATCAATGACACACCTTCTCTCTGGCTGATCATCTTACCGATCTGTCAGCTATACATATTTCCAACCAAGGCAATGACAACATTCAATTAATCAGTCCTTTAGGATAAATATCAAAAAAGCACATTTTGCAGGAACACAACATCATCCTGTTACAATAAGACCGGTTTAAACTCCCATTGTTAAAAGTATGTCATGCTGTTCAAAGATCGTAAACAACACTGTTCACATTTTACTTTTCACTAATAACGCTCACCGGAATGGAAAAGAGACGCAGGGATTGCGTCTCAGCCAACTATTTCAACATTGGTTTTTAACTATTCAATAATTCCTTTCCATCACCAATTTTCCGTTCTCGTCCCATTTGCGCCAGGTTCCGGAACGCTGTCCCAGGGTATAGTGCATTTCATATAACAATTGGCCCTTATTATCCCAGATAAACCAGCCACCATCCTTCAGGTCGTCCTTGTACCCGGCTTCGGCTGTTTTCACACCGTTTTCATTCCAGTTTATCCAGTTACCGTTCTTCTTGCCTTCGCTGTACTCACGAATTTCCTGAGTATTCCCGTTTTCATAGTACAGGATCATTTTGCCATCAACAAGTCCGTTCTTGATGCTTTGTTCCAGCAGGATTTTGCCATGGTCGTAATATTCAACATTCCTGCCCGTAAACAACATCCCTTTTTTATAATACAAGCCGTCTTTAAGTTCAAGATTTTGTGAAAACGCTGAAAAAAAAGACACGAATAAAATGAATACAATCAAAAGTCTTTTCATATTATCAATTAGTTAGTTATTTTAACGGAAATCAGGATTCATTTTCAATGTTTGATGTTACAAGGTCCTGAGCAATAGAGCCAGATACACAAATTCCGGCTTTGAATACAGGTAGTTTTTTTTCAATTCCTGGTTAAAAAATCTGTCGTTAAAGCTTTAAACAATCTATCGCTTTGATTATTGTTTGTAACTCTCTTTCCGGGATTAATTTCACCGGAAAAATTTTCGGTTCCCGGTTTAGAAAAACTTATAGTTAAACCTTAGCTGAAAGGTTCTTCCCTGGTAAAGACGGGTAAAGTATTGATCATCACCTTTGTAAAATCCAAAGACTGAATCTTTCGAATCACCGAGAATATTTTCAACTTTCAGCCCTACCTGAATTTTCTTTTTCTCACCCAGGCTCTTGTTGATATTCAGGTTAAGGCTATGGAATGCTTTTGTGAAAATATCCGGGCGGTCAGCTATCCCAACCACTTCAAGTGTTTTACCCTGCACATTATAGTAAATTCCAGCTTCCAGACCATTTTCGCTGCCATTATAGGCGATCCCAAAGTTAACAATTAATGGGGCCTGTCCTGCCATGTTCCGGTAATCTTCTACCTTTTCGCCGGTTCTGGCATTTTCCTTGCGGGATACAAGTTCAGTTGCGCTTAATTCTATCCTGGATTCGGTCAAGGTAATATTTGAATTTACTGAAAGTTCAGATAGTCTTGTACTGATAAAATCCAGGTTCTTTCTAAGTTCAAGCTCGGCACCAATCACCTGTCCATCACCTACATTACGGGGCTGGAAAGCGCCTTCACGCTTCAAATACTGTATAATTTCTATTGGACTGTCAAAGGTTTTAAAGAAGGCTCCCAATGAGAGCATTTCTCCCTTTTTACCAAAATATTCCCACCTCAGATCGTAATTGTTGATATAGGTGCTGCGCAGGTTTCCATCCCAATACACAACCCCTTCCAGATCGTCCGCATCGCGAAAAAGCCCGCCGATAAAAGTTCTGGTGGTAATCGGGTCGAATATCTCGGCAAACGACATTTCTTTAAACGATGGCCGGGCGATGGTTAGTGCAAAGGAGGCGCGCAGGTTCTGATTCTCAGAGATGGCATAGATCAGGTTGGCCGAAGGAAAGAAATCGAGATCGTCCATTACGACTTCATCATCCAACACTTTATCCTGTTGCTGGTTTTTACCGGTATAACGTTGTTCAAATTTTTCTGTCCTTACCCCAACAATAGCTCTTAAGTTTTTGGCTGGCTTAAACTCCCATCCGATATAGGCTGCCATGTTATAATTGGAGGAATTAAATTCATTGGGATTAAAAGGAATGAAAGGGGCTTCATAAGTAGTACCCTCGCTGGAGTTTCCATATCTGGGCCAGAGATTATCTTCACTGAAGATCTCGTTGGGATCACCTGTCAAGGGTACATCCCATTCACGGACATTGATGGCATAATTCTGGATGCTGAAATCCCTTTCCTTGAAAGTGTATGCCCCGCCAAAATTCAACTTTGATTTTTCATTGAATACAGTAAGATCTTTGGTAATATGTAAAACCCCGGATAAATTCTGTTCTTTAAGGTCCCTCCATATCCGCTCGGGAAAACCAGCTTCAGTACTTAATGTGTAAACCCCATCACGAACTTCATAACGGGTAAAACGAACATCCGGATCTTCTATACTGGAAATTGTCGGGGAGATTTTCCAGTTAATATCCCATCCGCCAAAGAAATGCTTACCATTGATCAGAAGGTTGGTCATTGACCGCTGATTATATTCCAGGTTGTGCTGAACACCAGTAAAAACAGCACCCTGGTTTGTTTTATTGAAACCAAAAACACCCGCTTTGGATTCTCCGTTTTGAAGTTTTAACAAATTAATCCTGATTTTCGATTTTTCAGTTTTTATAGCAAAACCAACCAATCCACTGATCAGAACACTGTTCACCCCATAGCCTCCTTCCTGTTTTTCACGGACATCAGCCTCTAAGTTTGAAGAATCTTCAAACATGCCATACTTGCCGTATTCGGCCTGATCGTAATATTCGGTATTGCTCTTGTATGAAAGGGCAACATTAAAGCCCAGGGTAATTTTTTTAAGGGCATACTGATCACCGGCAGAAACGCCAATGCTGTAATCCATAAAACTTCGTTCTTTCATGGAACCCATCACCGGATCAAAACCCCTGAGGATTTCCTGGTACCGCTGACCTTTTGCACCATCAGGATTTCCCACTACCTCCGAAAACAAAGGAATGTCGGTTGTTGCGGGTATATCGCGTTTGCCATCGTCGTAACCCAGCCAGTCGGTTGAACTCCCTTCATAAGTGCGATAATCAGGATTAAAGTGCATGTCGGGGTTAAACCCTGCGCTTAAAGATAAATTTAATGTCTTGATTTCGGGAAAGTCTTTTGTTTCAATATCGACCACCCCACCTGTAAAATCGGCAGGAAGTTCCGGGCTGAACGACTTGTGAACGATGATATTGTCAATTATACTGGTCGGAAACAAATCCATTTGAAGCGTATTTCTGTCCGGATCAAGACCCGGGATATCAACTCCGTTGAGCATTGTTTTGGTGTACCGGTCGCCAAGACCCCTCACATACACATACTTACCCCCTTCGACAGATACTCCTGAAACCCTCTTCATAGAAGAAGCCGCATCGGAGTCACCAATTTTACGGAAGTTTGCCGCGGAGATTCCATCGATCAGGTTGGCCGACTTTTGCTTCATGGTGAGCAATGCGACTTCTGAATTTCTGACAGCTTCGGCAGAGATGGTTACTTCAGCCAGTTCAATTCTGGCTTCCTTCAGCCTGAGATTCTCAAACAACATTACATTCCCAGAACTCACTTTCACATCCCGCATATTCAAAGTTTCATAGGAAATGAATGAAATTCTCAGGTTGTAGGTTCCGGCTGGAATGCTTAGGTTAAATTTTCCATCGAAGTCAGTCATGGTGCCCATGGTTGTGCCTACCGCAAAAATAGTCACCCCAGGAAGGGATTCACCGGTAGCATCATCGAAAACTGTTCCACGGATAAATCCATTCTGAGCGAAAATGGCTGATGTCAATAAAAAAAGGAGGGAACTGAAAAGGTACTTTAGTAAATTCATAGCCCGGAATTATAAATCTTCATTTAGTTAATAAAGCCCGCAGGGTTCTCCCCCTGCGAGCTTCAGATTGTTTTTTATTTTCAGTGGTATTATTTGGCAGTGAGAGCAGCATGTGCCCATGACCACGTGGCAAATTTTGTAAGATCAGCGCCTACTGTATTATTACCTTCAGTTACAGCCGTTACAAAAGCATCTGAACCATCCTTAAAGAAATCGCCAAGCGCGAATCCGGCAGGTAAAGTAGCCTGCAGATTCTGGAATGAGCAGGTATAATCAACCGGAACCTGGTCGAATTTCTGACCGTCCATCAAATCACGGAAATAAACATTCATCATATCCACGTATGAGTTTGCGTCGTTGTCAACAAGTCCGGCAGCATCCATGGCATAGACTGTGCCGTTTTTGATAATATGCTTTGCAACCATGCTTCCTTCGGGACCATCGAGTTCGAAACACTCATCACCCGGGTTTACTACAATAAAATTATCTAAAGTGCCACCCCATGACTGGTCAGTATCGACTGCATCGTCACCAATATTCCAGAGAATGGCATTTTTAACGGCAACGGTTCCGCCAAAAAATTCGATACCGTCATCCTGGTTAGAGACAACTTCTACATTTTCGATTATAGTACCTGAACCAACCCCACCAAGGGTAAGACCGTTGATTTCGTTACCTTCACCAATATTGGCACCACCATGACGGATTGAAATGAAACGAATAGTCCCCGAATTATCAGCGGCATCGGTTCCGCCATAAAGACCGTTCTGATCTGAAGGAGGAATACCTTCAATCTGCACTGAAGCAGCATCAGCGGAAATAGGTGCATTTCCAAGGATCAGCAGACCACCCCATAAACCGTTCAAGGTAGGTTCAAGGTTTGGGCTTGCTACTTCACCTGGCATAATCTCATCAGCAACTGATGTAAAGATGATAGGAGCATCGGCAGTTCCTTCTGCCATAAGTTTTCCACCACGGGCAATCAGCAGGGCGGTTGCATTGGCCCCTGTGCCTGCTTCCCCCTTTACAACAACACCGGGCTGGATGGTGAGGGTTATTCCGGAAACAACTGTAATACGACTTCCAAGTACATATACTTTACCGGTTTCCCAAATTGTATTCTGTGTTATATTCCCACTGACATTAAAAACTATCTGTTCTTCCAGAACACTGATAACACCGGTTGCGCTGGATGTTTTATTTTCATTATCCGTAACAGTCAATATGACCGAACCAGCGCCTACCAATGTTCCGGCAGTAAAGGTAACTACAACAGTTCCGGATTTTGAGCCTGATGTTCCATCTGTTTTAACAACGGCTGTTCCGTTGGTAGCCGAAACACCGGATGTTTTAAAACCTGCGTCGGTTGTGAAGTTAAAGGTGAGTTCAATATCGGCTCCTATTTCTGCCGAAGTTGCAGCCGGAGCTGTTACAGATGGAGCATCAAAGGATTCATCCTTATTACAAGCAGTAAAAATTGCCATTGTGGCAATCATCGAAATCATTAAAATCTTTTTCATGGTTTATGTGGTTTGGTTGAATTCCGGATGCAAAGTAATCGCATCTTTTCCGCAACCAGATTAACCCATTCTTAAGATATTATTAAATTAATGTTAAGAATGTATTTCAATAAATGTATCATAATCCGATGTTATCAATTACCAATAATTCGTATATACAATTGTCAATGAGTTAATTACAACTTTTATTGAAATGCATCCTGAATGATTTTTTCAGAAAGTATTGCTACCTTCATGGATAAGAACAGTGTTTTGACAGCCAATCTGAAGTTAATGTTAACAAATAAAAACCCGGATTTCAAGAAAACTGTGACATTGAAAGAAGAAATGCTAATTTTACTGATGTAGTGATGCCCGATACAGACCCAATGGAATTCCGGGTTGTTGCAATTACTTTTCCGGATTCGGTTCATTAATATTCAGATTCAATATTTTTTGGAACCTGTAATCCCGGCTTTTCAAATAAATATTCCGATTCTTTGAGAAGGAAGAGAAGGTAAGCGTAATTTTGTAATTATGAAACACCTATGTATTGCGTATACAAACCTGCCTGAATGCCGAAAAAGGCATACAGGCAGGTTTGCCGTTAGTTTTCAAACATGTGATTTCTCCCGCCAGGGCGGAACAGGCTATCCGGCTATTAATATTTTAATTAATTACGGATGAAATTGACCAATAATTTATCAATTACAATCAATTCTACAGCACTGTTTCTACTGTCTTACCTCTTTGTGTTCTTTATTCATCAGGCATTTACAATTCTATCTGCATTGGTTTTCAGCATCCCTGTTGAAATAGATTATACAAAGATCAGTTTCCTGATTTACCGGTATGCCTGGACATTTGATTCTGTTAAGATTATTTATAGCACAGGACCGGTAATCTGCATGATACTTTCCATCTTTATGCTCGTGGTAGCCATCAGATTCAAGGAATACGACGGTCTGCTTAAAATGTTCTTCTTATGGGGATTCGTTCATAGCATAAACCTCTTTCTGGGCTCTACACTGGCTGGAGCACTTTTGGGCGAGGGTTTCGGTCATGTGCTGATCTGGATGTTTATGCCCGATACAGGAAAAATGATAATTACTCTGCTTGGACTGTTTAGTTTAGCTGCGATAGGATTCGCGATTACACGGCTGTTCCTCCTTTCAGCCAACACATATTACAACAAGCAGGACTCTGCCGACAGACCTGTTTTTCTGATTTATCAGGTTCTGCTGCCTTTTATTTTTGGTTCGGTTCTGATTGCTGTTTTCAGATTTCCGCTCAACTATTATGAAAGTCTGAGACTAATTACTCCCATCATTATTATTCTGCCTGCTTTCCTGAACAGTGCCGGTTTTCCTGTTTTCTTTTTTGACGAAAACCCCAGGAAAATAAAAATAAGCAGCAGCCTGATAGCTGCTGCAATAATTATTCTTGTTTTGTACAGGATAGGGCTTCACAATCCGGTGAGAATATAATTATTCTGAGACCAGCAGCAGTTTCCCTTTTACCATTCCTTCTTTGGTCCGGGCATTGATAAAGTAAATGCCTGGTCTTAAATCCTTTGTTGTAATCAGGCTTTCAGTTGCCTTAACTGCTTCCATGAATACCCTGCGACCGGAAAAATCAATAATTTCAATCCAATCCATCACATCGGGTGATTCAATGATGAAACTACTGTTCATTACGGGGTTGGGATATATTCTGAGCACACCCAATGGTTTCTCAGGCACTCCTACCCCACTGTCACATCTTATAATTGCACTCCACCCTGAAAAATTGTTCACAGCGTCAGATTCAAAGGAGAAGGTTACGGAACCACCTGTAACACTGGTAAATATATCTTCAGGTATTTCATTACCACAAAGACTTGCCAGCAAAGGAGCATTTACACCAGAACCATCGTAAACCTTTAAAACATCAGAAGTACAACCTGCAGAATTCTCTATATTAAGGCTGTTGAAGGTTATCCTCAATACTTTCCCGGGATCAGCTGAAGTGAAGGTTGTCGTGAGGTTTTCACCGGCTGTATAATCAGATTCAGGCCCCCGGCTATCGAAAAAATTCGCATAGCAGGTTGTCGGATTGAGATTCCCGATATAATAGTCTGGATTGACCGTGATGTAATCCTGTTTAACAAGCGTATTACCTCCTATAGCATTTACAACATACAGACTTACATTGAAGCTGCCTGGTTCATTATAGATAACTACCGGGTTGGGTTCTGTAGAAGTCATAATATCACCGCCTTCAAAAGTCCATAACCTGCTGGTCGGATTACCTCCGGAATTATCTGAAAACTGAATACTACCCCCCGCATGGGTAGTCAGCACATCAGCCGAGAAAGCGGGAATCGCAGTACCATTCCATAGTTTAACATCACGGCGTACAACTCCTTTATCAGAAACCTGAATATTCTGAATGGTTCTCGGAAGATACCCTTCAGCAAAAAAAGTCAGGTTATAGGTTCCGGCCTTTAACAACCGGTGATAGTTACCAACTGGCATAGAAGTGAAAACCATTGAACTGTCTTTGTCAAAATTACTGATATACACCTGTGCTTCAAGCGGTTCATTGGTTATCGTATCGGTTACAACTCCCCTTACACCGTAGGTTACCTGTTCCAGATAGTTGAGCATCGAACGATAATTATAATTCCAATGACTGATTAACTGACTGGTTGGCAATAGTTTAGTATCCGATATCTCAAGAGTTACTTCACGGCACTGTCGGAAGTAATTCATGTAATCCTGCCTGCCGCCTGTAATCCTGTACCAGTCATAACCATTCGTTATGCCATCGTCAAATTCATTCATATAGTTGCTAGGGCTATATGCCTGACAGGTGTCGGCATATTCATGGCTGACAAGTTTCCACCAGTTATCATCGGCTGCCAGTCTGCTCCAGGTATCCCATGGGTGATTTACAACTTCAGCACCTCCATGAAAATTTGCGCTCATAACGAAGTCCCGTTCTTCTGCAAAATTCATGAAAGCAATTGTTTCCGGTTGCCACTCTTCCCCATCAGGATGAGGTCCATCTGCAGGATCAGGATAATTCCTGTTGAGATCAACATAGTTGGCATTAAATCGCTGCGCCCCATTCACTGAATTGTTACCGCCTGCATAGGTTCCATCGGGATTGGCCAGAGGATTGATCCATATATCTGTCTGATTCACCAGATTTGTAATCCGCGGAATCATATTGTAATTGGTCAGCAGATAGTCAATCAGATGTAATGTCAGGATATATCCGGTTGTTTCATCACCATGAATGGTTGCAGTGTAGAGGAACTCCGGTTCATCTTCTTCGGAATTCACATTATCAGAAATCCTTAAAGCGAGCAGTTTCCGCCCGCTTGGAAGTACCGCTATTGTATGCAAAGTACAAATATCAGGGTGATTGGTTGCAAAATCCTGCATAATCTGTTCATAAGCCGGATAGGTCGGATAGTAGTTCCATTCAAGAACACTTCGCAGATTATCAGTCATCGGTGGATCAATCAGGTTCCCCGGATGCTTCAGTAAAACAAAGCTTCTGTTAGTACCCTGCCTGAGTCTTTCAAATTGCTTTCTGTTGGCATAGGCAAATACGGTATCTCCGCTTATATTGTCAATACTGATAATTTTTGTAAGTATGCCTGCATCATTCCCCGATCCGGGTAAAGCAAAATAGATTTCACCCTTCTGATCAAAAACCAGGTCAGTATCAGATTCCTTTATCGGGGTCTGTGCAGAAACATAAAAAAGAATAAATGTAAAAGCAAGTGTAGCAAGAGTCTTCATCTTAGTAATAACAGTTGGTTGGTGGTTTTAGTTTTCAATTCCGTTTTCCTTCAATTCAGCAATAAGTCCGGAAATGAGACTTTGTGTAGCCTTGTTTACTTTAACTACAGGCAGTCTCAGGTTGTTCTGTATCAGTTTCATTGTCTCGAGTGCGGCTTTAATACCGCCCGGACTTCCATCCATGAAAAGTGCGTCAATAAAGGGTAATAGCTGGTAATGTAATTTGCGGGCCTCATCCAGGTGGCCCTTTAATGAAGCATTCACCATTTTTGAGAAGGTCCGTGGGTAGGCATTGGCCACGACAGAAATAACTCCATCAGCCCCGGCAGCTATCAGCGGCATGGTAATGCCATCATCTCCTGAAATAACCATGAACCCTTCGGGTTTATTTCGTATAATTTCCATGATCTGGCTGAAATTACCCGAAGCTTCCTTAACAGCTATTATATTCTCAAACTCAGCAGCAAGTTCCAGGGTGGTTTCTGCTTTCATATTAACACTGGTTCTGCCAGGTACATTATATAATATTACGGGAACAGGACTTGCACTGGCGATGTGCTTATAATGGAGATACAATCCACGTTGGGTTGGTTTGTTGTAGTAAGGGGTTACCGAGAGAATCGCATCAATCCCGTCAAAATCGTTGCTCCTTAATTGATTTACAACTTCCTGAGTATTATATCCTCCCACTCCCTGAACAACCGGCAGCCGTTTGTTTACAACATCCCTGACAAAACACACCAAAGCATTTTTTTCATCTTTTGAAAGCGTCGCTGCTTCTCCGGTTGTACCCATTACTACTAGGTAGTCAACTCCATTCGTGATTATGTGTTCAATCACTGATTCAAGGGACCCAAAATCAATGGTACCCTGCTTATGAAAGGGAGTAACCAGTGCTACTCCGGTTCCGGAAAACATTACGGCCATAGTATAGTTTTTGTCATTTAATGGTAAATAACCAGATTGGTTATCAGGTAATTATCGCAATTTAAAAGCACTGGTATAATAAACCAACTGCCTTATCAGTTCATCACTTTCAATCAATTCTGCCGTTTCAATCATAAGGTCGTAAGGCAGACCTTCTTCACCGGATGAGCGTCCAAGTTTAAACCCTGCTTTTGACAATGTTGCTATATAGCTGAGTGGAAAATCATCAGAAGTTCCAAGATCTATAAGCATATCAAACTCATATTCAATAAATTTAGAAACAAACCCGACCCGTGGCCTGAAGAAAAAATCCAGATGACCAGGTAAAATGATATCATAGGCAAGCTTTTGGGCATAATATGGAGGTAATTTACGATATTTATATAGTCCGATTACCTGTACCCTCTTGCCTACCTCCTGAAGTTCTCTTGAAAAGCGGCTCACCCTGTCATAATCGGCCTCCGAGTGCATATTAAAGAGTATACCAATCTCGCGGGTTGCTTCAAGATTAATAGCTTTTCGTGTTCGGTTCACCCTGGCTGCCTCTTTATGAAGCAACCGCTTGCCAAGCATAATCCTGATATTGGTTATAAATCGCAAGATACGGGTTTGTTTAACAGTTTAACGATGTTCCCGGTTTACCCAATTTCAACCGGACTTACCGGAAAAAGGCAGATCGACAAAAGAAGGCATAAAAATATAAAACAATAGGAACTTTCGTACCGCAAACTCAAATTATTCTTTAACTATTTATCTTTTAACCGGCAAGAGGTAATTTCACCGATATACATACGGTGGTAATCACGGACAGGGTAGTTTTTCTCAATGGCCGGGCTTAGAAATCCTTCAGGCTTCAAATCCTGAAAGTAAATTTTATTGCACTCGAGAATGAGCCTGGATTCAGAAAATACCACACATCCTGATGCCGATTTCATTGGGGTCAATCCTGTTTCACCGGCTTTGTCATGATCCCTTCCGCTGTGTGATCCGCAAAAGCGCAATGCATTCCTGTATTCCTCATCAAAAAAACAGCAGCTAAACTTCTCATTTTGTTCAATGAATTTAAAGGTATACCGCTGTGGTCTCACGAAAATAAATACCACTGGTTTGTTCCATAGCATTCCGAGTCCACCCCAACTGGCAGTCATAGTATTGTATGACTCCGGAACTCCTGCAGTAATCAGCATCCATTGATTACCTATCATGTCGATGGAATTTTCCTTGATATTAACCGGGTTTACGTCAATAAAACCTTTCATTTTCCTGTTTTTTTCACTCTTTTTAGTTCAAGCAGGTTTAACGGATTGCTTCCCAGACCAGTGATGTTTTTTCCTGACAGGCGTAACACCTCATCATAAAATAACACAATTACCGGAGCATCCTGCATTATCAGACTATCCATCTTTCTGTTAAGCCTGCTGCGTTTACTTATGTCGGATTCCAGGTAGGCTTCCTGATATAATTTATCAAAAATCTGATTTTCGTAATTCGTATAATTAGATCCTTCAGGGCAATGGTTCTCTGAGTAAAAAAGCGACAAATAATTTTCCGCATCAGGATAATCGGCAATCCATGATCCCCTGAAAAACGGAATTCTTGCCCGGGCAATATTTTCACGCAGGGTTGCCGGAGGAGTGACATCGATTTTCATTTTGATACCTATCTGGCCAAGCTGACTTTGAATAAACTGGCAGAGATCCAGATAGGATGCATTGGTTGACAAGGTCACCGGTGGCAGACCGTTTCCCATAGGATAACCGGCCTCAGCAAGCAGGTTTCCGGCTTTCTCAGGATTATAATCGTATCCATATCCCGCATCGCCCGAATAGCCGGGCAATCCGGCCGGAATAAAACCATGGGTACCCGGCTCCCCTATTCCATTACGCAGATACCGCATCATCCGCTTCCGGTCGAAGCCGTAACTGATAGCCTGTCTTACCTTTTTTATCAGCAGCGGGTTGTTATTCATTACCGGATTCGACTCATCTGCAAGGATACCTAGGTATTCGGTGTTGAGATACGGTTGAGTTGTCATCTTTATCCTATCTGCATATTTCGGGTTCAGCCTCCCGGAAGGAGTAAGTATTTCATCCTTATAACTCGCATCAAGTCCTGAAATAAAATCCAGGTTACCCTTAATGAATTCAAGAAATGCGGTTTGTTTATCAATGATAAAAGAAATAGCCACCGCGTCGAGGTAGGGTAGTCGATTGCCATTTTCTTCTTCAAAATAGTTACCGTTTCTGATCAAAACCAGTTTAACTCCTTCTTTCCATAATTTGAACCTGAAAGGCCCGGTACCCACAGGATTGGAACGAAAATCCTCTCCATAAAATTCAACCGCTTCTCTAGGAACCACAGAGCAATACTGCATACTCAGCATGCTCAGGAAGGGAGGAAATGCTTCATTTAATCTGATAATCAGTGTAGTATCATTAATTGAAACAATATCCGGCAGATTATTTTTTATCTGAACCGGCCCCAAAACCCAGGCACCAGGTGATGCAAGTCTTTGGTCAGAGAGGCGTTGAAAGCTATAGATAAAATCTTTCGCAGTGATTTTTCGCCCTTTACTTCCGGGAAATACCTTGTTGTCGTGAAAATATACATCATCTCTGAGGTAAAATATATACTCCCTGCCATCAGAACTTATTTTCCAGCGTTTAGCGATACCGGGTCTGACCTTTAAAAGCGTATCTAACTGAACAAGGCCGTTAAACATATGGTTAACGGCCCAGATATTTGCCTGATTACGGGCGAAAGCAGGGTCAAGTGACGTGATTCCGGCCGATTCATTGTACCGGAATACGGATTTCCCTTCGTCTCTGAATGAATTCCTGTTACATGAAGCATTCATCAACAGCACTACGATTAATATCAGAAGCTTAAGCTTTTTACCCATAGCTGGCATATGTTGCACAAATGTAATATAAATGAAGGTTTTTATATCATCCCCCTGTTTTACCCGATGCAGAATGCTTTTCTCCGGTTTCATTGTTTCTATGGTGTTTTGTACTATTTTTATGGCTCACAAAGTAAGAAACCATGAAAACCGGAATTATCACTTCTCTATTTTTCTCACTGGCTATGCTCATGTCATACCAGATAACTGCCCAGCAGGCTAACAGTAAACGTGGTTGTGAAATTTGTGCAATGGGAAAACAATTGAGGCCAGACGTACAGATAAAGGAGGTGCGTTCACCCAATTCGCCCCGTCATAAATTCGATGTTCTGAATTATGAGCTTGATCTTGATATATTCCATTGTTATTCAAGCCCGTATCCACGAGGTTTTTCATCTTCAGTTATCATTACCATTAAAATTGACAGCACCCTCAGTTCCATCGGACTTGATGCGGATAATACTTCGTTACAGGTTAATTCAGTTGGAATGAACGGGGTTTCATACATACATGACGATAACATACTGACAATTTCTCTGGACGGGACATATCATGCCGGAGATACAGCCTTTGTATCCATCAAATACAATCATTTGAATGTCATTGATTATGCTTTCAATGTCGGGAATGGATTTGTTTTTACTGATTGCGAACCGGAAGGAGCCCGAAAATGGTTCCCCTGTTATGATAAACCATCTGACAAGGCGACACTCAGTCTCCGGGCTAAAGTTCCGGCTAATGTTAAGTTGGGTTCCAACGGAAGCCTTGCCGATTCAGTAGTTGTTGCCGATTCGTTATGGTACACCTGGGTTAGCCGTGACCCGATTGCTACCTATATTATGGTGCTTACATCCAGGGTTAATTATAACCTTGATATAGTTTACTGGCAAAAACCTGGCCCTCCTTTCGATGTGATACCCATCAGATTTTACTACAACTCCGGAGAAAACCCGGATCCGATTAAACAGATGATTGTACCACTGGCTGATTTTTATTATAATCTGTTCGGAGATCATCCATTTGAGAAAGATGGTTTTGCAAGCCTGAATCCGCAGTTTCAATGGGGAGGCATGGAAAATCAGACACTTACAAGCCTGTGCCAGGGATGCTGGTATTCCAGTCTGATAGCCCATGAATTTGCCCACCAATGGTTCGGTGATATGATCACCTGTGCCACCTGGGCTGACCTGTGGCTGAACGAAGGTTTCGCAACATATATCGAAGCCTTATGGACCGGAGAGGTAAATGGGGAGCAGGCATACATAGATGAAATAGAGAGTAATGCATCTTATTATCTTGCAGTGAATCCTGGCTGGCCTATTTCAGACCCCGACTGGGCATCAAATCCTCCTTCGAATGATGTACTGTTCAATTATGCCATTACTTACATGAAAGGCTCTTGTGTGCTCTATATGTACCGCTATGTTGTCGGAGACTCTTTGTTTTTTAACAGCCTTTACGAATATGCCAACGACACTGAAAACTTCAGGTACCAATCAGCCACTATTCCCGATTTTATTGAAAAAATGAACCAGGCAACCGGCCGGGATCTTGACTGGTTTTTTGAAGAATGGTTATATGAACCTAACCATCCGGTTTACAGCAATTCATATAGTTTCGAAAACCTGGGCGGTGGTGCCTGGAATGTAAATTTCTACACAGAACAGATCCAGTTGAATGCAGGGTTTTTCACAATGCCGCTTGAAATCAAAATCAGTTTCATTGATGCCAGCGATACCATTGTCACCGTAATGAATGATTTCAATGGTCAGGGCTTTGCTTTCCTCTTTGATAAAAGACCTGTCAGTCTAACCTTCGACCCCTTTAACCGAATTGTCCTGAAAAGTGCTACAACCATTGTAAATACAGGTGAATTAGAACCGATCACCACTGCTTTGTTTCAGCCTGAACCAAATCCAGCCACCAATTCTGTCGTCGTACCTTTCGATCTGGAAAAAGCAGGAAATGTCAGAATATCCATATGTGACCTTAGAGGAAGAAAACTGATAAGTTCTGATCTGCAGTATCAGCCGGGCGGACATCACAGACATCGGATTGACCTGAAAACTGTGAGTGCCGGAACATATCTTATAACAATGGAATCAAACGCCCTGCGACATTCTCAGAAACTGGTCGTCGTGAAATAAACAACTGAAAAAATTGAATTAATTGAAATTCAGGCTTATTTCATCCTTCTCCCCAGATGTTCAACCCTGGCAATCCACTGTTCCCGCTTTTTCTCAGAGGAGATTTTGAGGGAACCAATGGTTGTTACCCTTACCGGCTTAATACCACAGAAACCGAGTATGCCACGTTTCATGGCATTGTGGCCCGGCCGCCGGTAAACCAGCCAATAATACCAGGGAGGCGTATCCATGGTGACAATAATCCTGGCTGAACGGTCGGACAGTAGTTTATCCCATAACAAACTACCTTTCCGGTATTTAAAGGCAAAACCGGGAAGAAATGTGCGGTCGATGAAGCCCTTCATCAGAGCTGGGAAAGTAGACCACCAGTTAGGATAGATCAGTACAATATGATTTGCCCAAAGAATATCTTCCTGTGCCTTGACCAGGTCAGGCTCCAGCTCCTGGTTGCCACGGTATCCTTCACTGAAATTCAGGTCAAAATTTAGTTTACGGAGAACTATTTCCCTGATTTGAGCACCTGATTCCAAAGCGCCTTTTGAATAGGCCGCCCGCAATGAGTCAGAAAATGTATCTTTTACAGGATGACCAAGTATGATGAGTATGTTCTTCATTAGCAAAAGTCAAGACAGTCTGATCGGGGGAACTATTGATCTTAGTAATTAATTTTCAAATGATTTCGTTCTTTTTTATCCGTCAATGCAATATTAATGACATCTATCATCTGATCAACATAATGGAAGCTCAGTCCCTTCAGGTATACTGGTTTGATTTCTTCAATATCCTTTTGATTATCAGAAGGGAGAATAATATCTTTTACTCCGGAACGGCGGGCTGCGAGTATTTTTTCCTTGATCCCGCCAACTGCAAGCACTTTGCCCCTGAGGGTTATTTCACCGGTCATGGCGAGTTTTGGTTTCACAAGGCGTTGGGTATAAGCCGAAGCCAAAGCAGTAAACATGGTTATTCCTGCTGAAGGGCCATCCTTGGGTGTTGCACCTTCCGGTATATGAATATGGACATTCCATTTCTCAAAAACCGAAGGCTCAAGATTGATCTGTTTACTGTGAGCCTTCAGGTATTCATATGCCAGAGTGGCAGACTCTTTCATCACATCGCCAAGGTTACCGGTAAGGCTCAGCAATCCTTTGCCATGGCTGAGGCTGGTTTCAACATATAATATTTCACCACCCACAGGTGTCCATGCCAGACCGGTTACAACCCCGGTTGCATGCGGTGCTGCATCGTTTTCATGGTGATATTTTACCGGTCCAAGTATTTTTTTTAAATCAGTGTCACTAACCTCGATGTTGTATTTTTCATTTGAAACAATAAACCTTGCCTGTCGCCTTATGATTTTTGCAATCTGTTTCTCGAGTAGTCTTACACCTGATTCTCGCGTATATCCATCAACAATCTGCTCAAGTATCTTTTTGGGGAATGCAAGCTGGTCTGTTTTTACACCATGCTCTTTCAACTGTTTGGGAACCAGATGTCTTCTTGCAATTTCAAGCTTCTCTTCGAGAAGATAACCGTTAATTTCGATAATTTCCATCCTGTCGCGAAGTGCAGGATGAATTGTATTTATATTATTGGCAGTGGCAATAAACATGACTTTTGAAAGATCATACTCAAGTTCAATAAAATTATCGTAGAATGTACTGTTCTGCTCCGGATCAAGCACTTCAAGCAAGGCTGCGGCAGGATCCCCATTGATATTGGCTCCGATTACCTTATCAATCTCATCAAGCACAAACACAGGGTTCGAAGCCTTAGCTTTACGGATACTCTGAAGTATCCTGCCAGGCATGGCTCCGATATATGTTTTTCTGTGGCCACGGATTTCAGCTTCATCACGCAACCCGCCGAGCGACATGCGGATATAATTCCGGTTTACTGCTTCTGCAACCGACTTACCCAGGGATGTTTTACCTACCCCGGGAGGTCCGAAAAGGCAAAGGATGGGTGATTTCATATCACCCTTTAATTTAAGGACAGCCAGATATTCGATGATCCTATCCTTCACCGATTCAAGGCCGTAATGGTCTCTGTCGAGTACCTTCTGTGCCCTTTTCAGGTCAAAATTGTCAGAGGTGTATTCATTCCAGGGTAAATCTATAAGCACCTGAAGATAATTCAATTGCATGGAATACTCCATGGCGGCTGGATTCATCCTTTGAAGTTTTCCCAGCTCTTTATCAAATACTTCAGCAACATTCAGGTTCCATTTCTTTTTAGCTGCAGTCGCCTTCAAATCAGCAATATCCTGTGTATGCGGATTATCGCCCAATTCTTCCTGAATGGTTTTTAATTGCTGATTCAACAGATAATCCCGCTGTTGCTTGTCGAGATCTATCTTGACTTTATTCTGGATCTGATTCTTGAGTTCAATAATCTGCAACTCCTTGGTAAGCAGCCCCAGCACTGTATTTGCCCGCTCAAGCAGATCATCTATGGCAAGCAACATTTGCTTCTCTTCCAGCGATATGTTCAGATTAGATGATATGAAATTAACAAGAAAAACAGGGCTTTCGATGTTTCTTATCGCAAATACAGAATCAGATGGCAGGTTGGGAGAAAGGTTAATGATCTGAATGGCCAGATCTTTAATAGAAGACATCAGGGCACTGAACCGTTTATCTTTCAGCGGTTGCTTTTGGTTGCCAAACTGTTGAACACTTGCAATAAAGTAAGGATCATCCTGAAGCATCTGAATCATCCTGAATCGTTTTTTCCCCTGTATGATTGCAGTGGTACTTCCGTCAGGCATCTGCAAAAGCTTAATGATGTATGCAATGGTGCCAATTTCGTTCAGATCTGCGAAAACAGGATCTTCAATTTCAATGTCCTTCTGGGCAACGGCCCCGATGATTCTGTCACCTTTATAAAAATCTTTAATCAACCGTATCGATTTATCCCTGCCAACAGTAATTGGAATAACAACACCAGGGAAAAGTACGGTATTTCGTAGAGGTAAAATCGGAAGAGTATCCGGAACAATTTCAGCATTCATTTGCTCTTCATCTTCCGAAGAAAGAAGCGGAATAAATTCAGTTTCATTCTCTATCAGGTCAGTCAGCCTGATTCCTTCATTAGTCATAGCAGTCATCTTATGCCTGACAAATATGTCAGGGTGTCATATTCTTTATTTCAACATTGGGAACTTGTAATGGCAAAATTCATGCCGATACCGAAAGAAAAAAAACCGGTACTGAATTGTAGTACCGGATAAACAAGTGTTTGTTTGAAAAGTTTACATTCTTCGGTAGTTATGCGTAAGATTAAAAACATCCTCAATCAACCGGGCATCAATATCTGTAAATTCAAGATTCCTTCGTTTATACATTCCCCTTGCCACTTCAATGGCTTTTTTAGTCTGGAATGTTGTAAAACCGGCAACACCGCCCCATTTAAAAGAGGAAATAAAATTTCGTTGAAACCCGGAACCGAAAATATTGGAGCTAACCCCGACCACAGTTCCTGTATTAAACATGGTATTGATACCACACTTTGAATGGTCACCCATGATTAATCCACAAAACTGCTGTCCGGTATCGACGAATGCTTCGTCGGGATAATTCCAGAGTTTAACAGTATCATAAGTGTTTTTCAGATTGGATGTATTGGTATCGGCACCCAGGTTACACCACTCTGCTATTACTGAATGTCCGAGGAAACCATCGTGTGCTTTATTGGAATAGCCAAATATTACAGAATTGTTAACTTCACCACCAACTTTAGAGTAAGGCCCTATGGTCGTAGGTCCGTATATCTTGGCAGCCATTTTTGTCTGGGCATATTCGCAAAGTGCAACGGGTCCCCTGATGTTGGTACCTTCCATCACAACAGCACCTTTCCCGATGTAGATCGGCCCTGCAGTAGCATTTAATGTCGAAGCCAGTATCTCTGCCCCTTCCTCAATAAAAACCATTTCAGGTGCAACTACAAAGCAATGTGAAGGTACTGGCTTAGATTTTCTGCCTTTTGTAATAAGCTCATAATCAGCCTCCAAGGCATCTCCATTCTTGGTAAAAATATCCCATGTATTGAGTATTTCGAGATAATCTGCTGCCGTTTCTATTTCTTCAATGGCACCGGATTGAACTTCAAAATCCTTCTCATTTAGAAACATGGCGATCACCGTATCCCCTTTTACCAGGGCCTGACCGGCTTTAAGCTTACCTATCTCCTTTATCAGGTCAGGATTGGGGCAAATGGCTCCGTTAATGATCACATTGTCTTTTTCCTTAACCAATGGATATCTGGCAGACAGATATTCTTCTGTAAGTGTTGATGTTTTACATTTCAGATACTTCTCCCATTTCTCGCGTATTGTAAGTATGCCAAACCGGATATCCGCAACAGGTCGAAGAAACGTCAGTGGCAGCAGGTTATTTCTTCTTGCTTCGTCAAAAAGAACATAGTTCATATATTAAAATATTAAGTTTATATTGCTCAATAGCCAAAAATAAATAAAAAAGCCCTTCATGGATAAAGGGCTTGTCAAATCTTATTAACAGCAGGTAGCTGATAACTTGTTATGATTTCGTGCGGTTTTCGAAGTGCTTCTGGTACTTGGTTTTAAATTTATCAACGCGGCCCGCTGTATCAATCAGCTTAATCTTACCGGTATAAAATGGATGCGAAGTATTCGAAATCTCAAGCTTTATCAACGGATATTCCTTACCGTCTTCCCAAACAATGGTATCTTTCGTGGCTACGGTCGATTTGGTCATGAAGACGTAATCATTCGACATGTCTTTGAAAACCACCAGTCTGTAATCTTTGGGATGAATGTCTTTTTTCATGAGTCAGTGTATTTGTAAGTATCCTGAACTAATACACGGTCAGGATGAATTCTTAAAATCAATCAGTTAATTTCAAACCCGTCATTTTGGGGACTGCAAAAGTAAAAACATTTTTCGAATTCGCAAAAAAATCCACAGGATATTTTATTAACAGGCATTCCTGGTGTGAATTAAAAGCCCGAAAGAAATGATGACAGCGCATTTGAACTATAAAAAAGCCTTGCAGAAGGAGGTGTTGTTCCAGCTATATATCCCAGTTCTTGTTCTTCTTTATTCAAATCTGACCTGAAACTGAGATGATTTGCAGAAGTAGTGATCTGTTCCGGAACCTTATCTTCCCAATAGGTAACAACTCCTGTTTTTCCGGTTTGGCTGAGGTCAGAAGTTAACAACAGAAATCCATTATCCAGATGTGGGATACCATTGATCAGGAAAATGGATTTGTGATATTCGTAATGATTAAAATATCTGTGATTATCAGCATTCTGATTAAAGCACTCCAATGCCTCAAACAAAGGATTAAAATTGTATCCTTCCGGAACTTTCAGCGACTTTATACTGAAATATGATCTGCCGAAGTGCCGGCCGACATCCTGAGCAATTGAATCAATCTGTCTGTTTGTCTCTTTGCCTGTCAATGTGACAGTGCAACCCTTAAATGACAATACCAGATTGGGTTTCCTGGATATATAGCCGGATGCTGTTTCATTTTCAAAAGCATTTATTCCAACCATTCCATCGAAGTCGGGCAGGCGGTCATCAACAAAAGCTATGGATTGTGCAAGCTGCTCTACAGCCTTTGCCATATAGTTTATCAGGCTTTCATATAATGTCCTCGATTCCTTTGGAACCCTGACGATACATCCAAAACCGCAAAGAGCAGTAAACAGTATTTCACCCAATCCCTCAAACGGAGCACCCGGGTTTATGACAAATGCAATTTTCCTGTCTTTACCATTATACCTTTTCAGATAACATTCCTGGATGCCTGCATTTAACCCTGAGTAAAGAAATTGAACAGAAAATAATATATTAGCGGAAGTAAACCAGGGATTAATGTTATGATAATCATCAAACAACCCTTTTAAGGCGGCAACGTCAGCAATAACAGGCTCCTGAATTTCACCCGTCAACACGAGATTAAGCTTTTCAATCTGTTCTGAAATGTCTTTGAGTATAAAATCAATGGTGAATTCTTTACCGGCCATCCGCTTGTGTTGTATATTTGCTGCTAAGATAATTTTAATTCTCTCAGGGGTAAGTTTCCGGATTGCATAGTCATTCTTACAAGTTTGACTTATTACTGAATAACACAGGTTAAAATGCGTAAAATCATTTGTTTACTCCCTTTTATGTTTCTGTCAGTTTATTTGTCAGCCCAGGAAAGAGATCTGACTCCTGTGCATAAACCACTTATAACCCTGCTCGATAGTATTCACAGGGTTAAATCTGATTCTTTAAGATTACTGCTGAATCTTGAATTTTATGAAAAACTTTACAGGTATGCCACGGAAAACATTTCTAAAGGTTTAAATCTTGATTCAGTCAAAATAAGCAACGTGGCTTCTGATGATGGGCATATCCGTGTTTTAAGCTGGAATATACAGCAAAATAACGGGGACAACATATACAGTGGATTAATAATTCATAAGCTTCTGAAAAGCGTTATAAGGCTGAAGGCTTCAAAATCAGAACCAGTTGTTGATAGTGAAAAAACCTATCTGAACGGTGAATGGCCTGCAGGCATAATATACAGGATAATTCAGCGAAAGTTTCATGGAAGAAGCAATTACACACTGCTTATCTGGGATGGCTTCGATAAAAGGGTCAGCAGGAAATCTATAGAATCATTGAGTTTTGATGGAGATCATCAGGCTGTTTTTGGTGCCCCTGTATTTAAGATCAGGGAAGGCGTAAGAAACAGAATTATTTATGAATATTCATCAAATGCATCGTTCACACTTCAATATAGCAGGCAAAAAGTTAATCTTTCAGGTGTAAGGAAATCGCAAAGTAAAATCAATGATGAAATGATCGTACTTGACAGACTGATCCCCTTGAATGATGACCTGAAAGGTCAGCGATGGGCCTATGTTCCGGCCGGAAATACCTATGATGCGTTTATTTATTTCGAAGGATTCTGGACCCTGACAGAGGATATCATCGCAAGAAATGAACCGACCCGAAAATCAGAAAGTAAAAAGGGTAAAAAAGCCGGGCTGAATCTACTCCCCGAAGAAAAATAACATATTGTTTAATGTTATAATATTCTGAAATACTGCTTTATACAGTATTAAATAAAATGATTACTGTTTACTTTGAAGCTATATAAAACTTTTTACCTTTGTTACGTATTTGGTTAAAAAAAGTATAATACAAGACCATAAAATCTTTAATCAAAAAAATCTACAACATCATGAAAAAACACAATTTTAATGCCGGCCCTTCCATCCTGCCACAGGTGGCCATCGAAAACACTGCAAAAGCAGTGCTTGACCTGAATGGAATCGGAATGTCTATTCTTGAGATATCACACCGCAGTAAGGATTTTCAGGCAGTAATTGATGAGGCTGTTGCACTATTTAAGGAACTGCTTGATATACCTGAAGGTTACCAGGTATTGTTTCTCGGAGGTGGTGCCAGTCTTCAGTTTTGCATGGTGCCATTTAACCTGATGAATAAGAAAGCAGCTTATCTCGAAACCGGAGTCTGGGCAAAAAAAGCCTCCAAGGAAGCTAAATTTTTCGGGGAAGTCAATATTGTTGCATCTTCAGCCGACAAAAACTTTTCATATATACCCAAAGGTTACACAATTCCTGCCGATGCTGATTATTTCCACATCACAACCAATAATACCATTTACGGAACAGAAATTCGCACCGATATTAACTGTCCGATTCCCCTTATTGCAGATATGTCGTCCGATATCCTCAGTCGTCCGGTTGATGTATCGAAATATGCACTTATTTATGGTGGTGCACAAAAGAACCTCGGACCTGCCGGAGTAACCTTTGTGATTGTCCGCGAAGACATGCTCGGAAAATTTGAACGCCCTATTCCTACCATGCTTGATTACCGGACGCATATAAAGGAAGGTTCCATGTTCAACACGCCTCCCTGTCTTCCCATATTCACCGTTAAGGAAACACTGAAATGGATCAAGGGTCTTGGTGGCGTCAGGGAGATGGAAAAAATCAATATCGAAAAAGCGAACCTCCTTTATGAAGCCATTGATAATAGTAAAATATTTACAGGGACTGCAGAAAAAGATTCAAGGTCGCTCATGAACATTTGCTTTGTAATGAAAGATGAATACAAGGATAAAGAAGATGCCTTTATGGAATTTGCCAAAGGCCGCGGTATGATTGGTATAAAAGGTCACCGTTCAGTAGGCGGATTCCGGGCTTCAACGTACAATGCCCTTCCAAAGGAAAGCGTTCTTGCATTAATTGAGTGTATGCAGGATTTCGAAAAAGAAAACCAATAGCTGATCAATTTGAAAAGGGGCAGCCGGATTCAGATCCGGCTGTTTTTTTTTATTAATCTGAAACAATTGAACCTTTCGCCATTCAAATAAATCATGATAAACCGGTATCTTTGGGGAATGGGAGCCAGATTTATTTCAATTTTCGCCTCAGTAGCAGGCCAGGTATCTTAAAACCATCCTGTGGATAATTCTGAAGATGGAAAATTCATGAAAAAATCAGGATTCTGACGAACTTATTCCAATAGAAAAACAGAAGGGAATTATACAGGCAAACAATAGATGTATAGCGGCAAGAGGGTAAAATACTTAAGGGATGATGCTGAATTTCCTCCGGTTGAAGAGAGCCTGAGTGATGGATTGCTGGCTGCCGGTGGCGATCTGAGTGAAAAAAGATTATTGAAAGCTTATAAAAACGGAATATTTCCATGGTATGACGAATATTCACCCATTCTCTGGTACTCTCCACCTGTCAGGTGTGTTTTCAGACCGGCTGGATTCATCGCTTCTCATAGTCTTAAACAAAAACTGAAGAATGGAGTTTTCTCAATCACAATGGATCAGAACTTTCATGAAGTTATTACCGCCTGTGCATTTACCAAAAGAAAAACAGACGACGGAACATGGATACTACCCGAAATGATTTATGCATATAATCAGCTCCATCTGAATGGGTTTGCACATTCTGTTGAAGTTTGGCATCAGGGAATACTGGCAGGTGGCCTGTATGGAATTTCAATCGGGAAAGCATTTTTTGGTGAATCAATGTTTCATAAGGTTACTGATGCATCCAAAGCCGCATTATATTACCTTTGCAACTGGCTTCTCAAAAATGAATTTCATTTTATTGATGCACAACTTGAGACAAACCATCTTGTTAGTCTTGGAGCTTATACTGTCAGCAGGGAGATCTATTTAAAAATGTTGTTTGAAGCAATGCAACATCCAACACTTAAAGGACCATGGAAAAACAACCTGATTTGATGAACGGGGATCATAAAAGATATATGACTGAAGCTATTCATCTGGCTCAACAGAACATAGAGAATGGTAATGGCGGACCCTTTGGTGCTGTAATAGTTAAGGATGGCAGAATCATTGCCAGTGGCAGCAATCATGTCACATCATGGAATGACCCTACCGCTCATGCAGAGGTTGTTGCTATCAGAGAGGCCTGCCGCGTTCTTGGCAGTTTTCAGCTTGATGGATGCGAGATTTATACTTCATGTGAACCTTGCCCGATGTGCCTTGGAGCAATATACTGGGCCAGACCTGATAAAGTTTATTATGCAGCCGGAAAAGAGGATGCCGCTGATGCCGGATTCGATGATGACTTTATCTACCGTGAGCTTGATCTTCACCCATCCATGCGATCAATACCTGCCCATCAGTTTATGCGTGAAGAAGCAACAAATGTTTTTACAAATTGGATAAAATCTGAATTTAAAGTACCGTACTAATTTAAAATTTAAGTATAATGGCTTTTGAAATCACCGGAAAACTAATCGACATATTTGAAACTCAGAATGTTTCAGATAAATTTAAGAAACGCGAATTTGTAATTGAATATCGCGATAATCCCAACATGAGTTTCGCTGAAATGCTCAAGTTTCAGCTCACACAGGATCGTTGCAGCCTGATTGATGCCTTTAACACGGGCCAGGAAATAAAGGTTTCATTTAATCTGAGGGGCCGCCGCTGGGAAAAAGACGGTAATGTTAACTATTTTACAAATCTCGAAGCATGGAAAGTAGAAAGTGCTTCAGGTAATGTATCTATACAAGCAAACACCCTTCCCGAAACAAACACCTTACCAGATCTGGCGGAGGATGCCTCAAACGACCTTCCTTTCTGACTTTTTCATATAGAATAAAAATACAGAGGATGCTGAATTGCTGAATCTGTTCCTTTATGGGTATTCATCAGAAAATCCTTCGTGGAATCAGTAGTGGTCTTATTGTTGAAACTGAAGAATGGATAATTCAACGAATGTTAAGCCACATCAAGGCTGAAACTGAACACGCTACCTTTGCCTGGTGTACTTTGAGCCGTAATTTTTGATTTATGAATATTCATAAATTCCTGACACAGAATCAGGCCCAGACCGGTTCCGGTCTCATTGTTGGTACCCGGATTTTTCAGATTTCCATCGATCTTGAATAACCTGGATAATTCATCCTGATCAAGTCCGATACCGGTATCTGAAATACTGAGGTTTGCTTTGCCATTTGAAGTGGTACAACTCACAGTTACCGAACCTCCGTTGGGTGTAAATTTAATCGCATTGCTGAGCAGGTTTCTGATAACAGTTGAGAGCATGTTCTTATCTGCTTTAACAATAACATCCTTGGCGAAGTCTGTATACAACGATATCTGCTTGTTTTCTGCTGCTGTTCTGACAAGGTCGGTGGAGGAATCAACAACCTCCAATAAATTAACCGGTTCCGGATTAAAATCAATCCGGCCTGATTGCGCCCTTGACCAGGTTAACAGGTTGTCGAGCAGTGAATAAATGTGCTGGCTCGATTGCCTGATGATTCCAAGATATGACCTCTTTTCCTGATCAGTTATTTCATCAAATTCGGTATAAGCCAGGTCAGCAAAGCCAAGCAAAGAGGTGAACGGGTTTTTTAGGTCGTGGGCTATTATTGAAAGGAACCTGTCTTTGGTCAATATAAGCTGCTCAAGTTCAGCTTTCTGGTCTTCAATTAACTGGTTTGTTTCCTGAAGGTCATTGGCAGACTTCGCTTTAAAATAATACCGTTTGAAGAAAATACCAAGCAAAACAATGATAACCACCAATGCTGAAATCAGGGCTATTCTGGAATTCTGATCACGTTCGAGCCTGAGGGATTGCTCAAGATTTTCACGCAGCATACGCTCACTATCCAACTCCTTCCGACCCACCTCAAATCTGGTCTGAACATTATTTATCTGGCTGGCAATCTGCTCATTGTAGAGACTGTCTTTCAATCTGGAGTATATTTCCAGAAAATTATAAGCAAGAACAGGTTGATTCAGACTCATCGAAACCTTTGAAAGTTCAGCATAAGCTTCCATTGTCAGTTTCCTGAGACCAAGTTTTCTGGCCAGTTCAATGCCCTTCTCAATAGTACGGTATGCTTCCGGTTTCCTGCCTGTCTTAAAATAAACTGACCCTAAAGATATCTGTGCTGTTGCCACATACTCGAGGTTCCCGGTTTCACGGGCCATAATAAAGGCTTTGTCAAGAAAACCCTCTGACCTCACCACATCGCCTTTATTAAGGTAAAGTATACCAAGGTTGGTATACACTGCTATCAACGAGGTGCTGTTGATTCTCCTGGTCACATCCTGCGATTCTTCATAATTCTTCCTGGTTTTATCGATTGCACCTGTCTTATCACCCAGAACGCCAAGATTCAGGTAGGAAGCTTCCATACCCTGTTGATTGTTCTGTTCTTCCAGAATAATTAATGAACGCTGATAAAACTCAATTGCTTTATCCGGCTTTTTCAGCTCATTGTATATGTAACCAAGGTTTATGCAACTGTTTGCAACCTGCGGATACATAAGATTTTTTTCAAAGAATTCCTTTGCAAGCAGGCCATGTCTGGCTGCTTCTTCAAAATTCCGGACTATACTATAAACCATCCCCAGGCTGTACTGGGCATTGGACCATGAAACAGAATCACCATTACTTAAATGTGTGCTGACTTCCCGGTTCAGGTATTGAATGGCACTGACATAGTCACCCGATTCGAAAGAGATACGCGTAAGTTGTTTTAATACGGAGGCCTTAACCACCGGGTCTGTTGTTTTCTCAAGCAAAAGCCTCAGACTATCAGCTTTTTGCTGAGAATTGGCACTACCAGTAGCCAACAACACAGCAGTGAAGCCCATGATCAGGATCATTCTCAAGATTTTCATTCCGGTAGATAAAAAGTCAACCAAATTAGGTATTTTGTAATATTATTTTACTTTTTTTTCGAACGGGTGTTCATAATCAAAATCCGGCAGATAACAGGAACTGCTATCAAGTTCCTGCACCCAACCGTGATCAAGGCCAAGTTTTTCCATCCCGGCCATAACCTTAAAATATTCTTCTGCTGTCAGTTGCCGACCCAAAAAAAGATCACCCTTAACCGCAGGCATCGGATGATACTGCGACATAAGGGAAACATTAATTTTAGGCGAAAGCTCACTGGAGATGAACCGAAGTACGTTCAGGCTGTTTTCGACTTGCCCAGGAAGTACAAGATGCCTGATAATCAAACCACTGACAGCCTGACCATCTTCATCAGTAACAAGGGGGGCACCCTTTTGCCTGAACATTTCTTTGATAGCCCTTTCTGCAACATCGGGATAATCCCGAGCATCCGACAGCCCCCCGGCAAGTTCCGGATCAGAATACTTGAAATCCGGAATATAAACGTCAATTATGCCTTCAAGGTTTCGTAAAACATCAACTTTATCATAAGCATTTGTATTATAAACAATTACAGGCTTTCGTCCGGTCTTTTTGATTTCGTCAATTATTACAAGCATCTGTGGAACCATATGCGATGGTGAAACAAACCCAAGTGTTTTGCATCCTGCATCGAGAAAGTGGTTAATCTGCCCGATCACTTCAGGTAACGTCCAATCGCGAAAAATTACCCGGTCAGAATTGGAACTGATCTGGCAATTCTGGCAATAAACACACTGAAGATTGCACCGGCTGAAAAATACATTACAGATACCCGACGAACCGCTAATCGGAGGTTCTTCACCATGGTGAACACATATTGAAGCAATTTCAAAACCAGCACCGGCATTGCAATAGCCTCGCGACCCGGAATAACGGTTTGAGTGGCAGTTGCGCGGACAAACCGTGCAGTTGGTCAGTACAGTCGGATCGGTTTTAGTTAACCCAGTTTCAGATAGTCTCATCAAGCAATGCTGTAACTTATCGAAAAACAGGCCATCAGCCTGTTTTTCACAGTTGTCAAATATTTATTTATATTAATTGTAAAAGTAATCTGTGTCATACATAAATTTTACAGCATAAACGGAATTTGACATTTCTGTTTTAATAAGACAATAATTTAACGTATTAAAATCGCCGGTTCCTGATTCACCATTTTAAAAAAACCAAAAAGTGTAAAATAAATTTATTACAAACGTAAATTTTATATACATCTTGAAGGTTGCCTGCAAATTAATATTCCCCTGCCGGGTTGATGAATAAAAAAAATGTAAATTTGCTGTAAGAATAATCAGAAAAAGTTATAATCAATTAAATATCAACTTCCTGAATCAATCAACTCTAGGCCGAATCAGCTGATTATCTGATAACAAAAGTAGAACAATTTTTATAAATTTCACTTTATATTAACCATTTGGCAAATAATTTTCTGATACCTAAGACCGTTAAATTTTATGGAAAAAATTTCCCTGTAACGATTGTTATCGGCATCAGGGGGAACCGGAGGGGGTTAACAATCATTAGAAATTTTAAACGGACTCTGCTTTAAAATAGAAATCAATTTTAAACTGAGCCTGTAACATTTTAAGGAAACGGCACAACGGGAATTCGTATTTTCGCATCATTCATGAAGTGGAAAAATTCAACATGCATTTTCCGCAAACCCTCACAGCTGATATGTCGGGAAGCCGGATCACAAGCATCTTTGAAATATTATGCCTAGAATTAACAGTCAGAAAGTTAAATTTATAAAAATGAAAATTCTACGCTTGGTGATGGTTGTGGCAACCATTAGCCGGATGATTGCTGATAACCCGGTATATGCCCAATGGGAAACGGTATTAACGGATATAATACCGGCCGGCATCTTTGTTTCACCTGACTATGCAAATGACAGGACGGTTTTTATCCTGGACAATAACCGGATTTTGTGGCGAAGTACCAATGAAGGCTTTACATGGACCAAATTACTGATTGCTGATAATCTCTCCATACCTGAATTGCTGAGCGTAGCAGTTTCACCCTCTTTTTCGGAGGATGGAACCCTCTTAGTTATAAAAAACAACGGAGAGGTTAAAAAATCGGTTGATTTCGGACTAACCTGGTCATTATTACTTAACATCCCGGGTAATGTAACAGCTTTGGCTTTTACTCCTGAAAACGATAGAAACAAAATAATCTATGCATTAACCGGCAACAATGCGCCGCAGGAATTGTACTTTTCTGAAGACACAGGTGAAAGCTGGCAGCTTGTTCAAAGTATCTCGTCTTCTGGTCAGGGTAACACGGGACTGTGGATTTCCTCAGAACCGTCTTCAGGTGAATCACTGGCAATTCAATCGGACAAAACTTTGTACATCACCCACGATGGTGGTCATAACATAATAAATTCTTTCAACCAGGTATTTGAAACAGGATTAAGTGATGTCGTTTTCTCACCCGGCTTTTCAAATGATAGCATTTTATTCGCGTCTGACTGGAAAAATATCTGGAAAAATGATAAGGGTGGAGACCCGTTTGCATGGACAGTCTCGAGCCTGCAATTTACGAGTGCACCTGTTAAACTTGCGATTTCACCGGCATTCACAACAGATCACATTATTTATGCCACTTCTTCTGAAAAGGTTGTCAAACGATCGCTTGACGGTGGGATGACCTGGGAAAATTTTGGCAGTACCCTGAATTTGACAACCAGCCATATTGCCATATCCAATACTGTGCCATATACCTTGTTTCTCGGACTGATCAATGATGATTCCACATCAGGAAAAATACTCAGATCCGGATCAATCAATGCAACAGAAGACCGGCAATTTACAACTGAGGTGATCTGTTATCCCAATCCTGCACGGCATTCTGTCAACATATCATTTACGCTGAAAATGCCCGGCAACATCAGTATTTCAATCTATAATCCGACAGGAAATGAAATAGGCAGTTTCAATTGCGGGCATTTCGGTCAGGGTTCACACAGGATTACGTTGCCACTCACTGGCTCGCTTTCGGTAAATGGCCTTTATTTTTGCAGGTTGCAAACCGGAGATGAAACAGAGACATTTAAACTGGCCATCAGGTAGTTCGCAAACTTATCGAGTTACTGACAAGGGATTCAGAAGTAAAAAATAAATTAAACTATTATGCATTTCAATGAAAGACGATGTCTGCAGGCTTTTATTCGCATTTCTGCAATTCCGTTAAGAAATTGCAGTATTGCACATCACCCGGTTTAACCCCATTTAATAAGGTTATTATGAAGTTATTCTCTGCTGGTTCCATTCTTTTTTATCTGATGTACTTTACATTCCCGCAATCTGCAGGCGGGCAGACTATTTTAATCCAGGGAGAAATATCCGGGGTTTTAGTTGCAGATACAGTGCGGGTAACAGGCAATGTTCATGTGCCAGCCGGACAAACCCTCACTTTTTTACCTGGCACAGAAGTAATTACCTCCGGGTTCTTTGGATTTAATATCAGCGGCACTGTTCTGGCGCTGGGAAATTCAACTGAAGCCATCAGATTTTCCGTATCTGACACATCAGGATTTTATAATCAGGCCGATGGGCGCGGAGGCTGGAATGGTTTCCATTTCATAAACACTGATCATGCAGCAGATTCATCCAAATTCTTTCACTGTACTTTTGAATTCGGGAAAGCTTTCGGAGATTCCCTTGATAAAATGGGCGGTATCTTCAACATCAGGGATTATAGTAAAATAATGATTTCGGATTGTGAATTTAATCATAATTCAGCTGTTTTCTGGGGTGGTGCTATTTTTGCTGAAAACAGTAACCTTATAATCCGGAACACTGTTTTCTCAGGTAATTTCTGTGGAACTCCAGGCCCTCCTTATGGCTATGGCGGAGCGGTCTGTTTAAGATATTCAAAGGCGGATATATTGGGTTGTAAATTCTTTGAAAACAGTTCTACAGGCATTGGAGGGGCTGTTTCATTCGAATATTCAGATGTTTTGCTGCAAACAGGGATTTTTCTGGATAACTTTAGCGCTTTGGGAGGAGCACTTGGTTACCTGAGGTCAACACCTTTGCGACCGGTTGCCGGAAATCTGTTCACAGGCAATTCTTCGTTGTTTTTTGGCGGAGCTGTTTCGTGCAATAAAGCAAACCCCCGGTTCATCAACAATACAATTGCCGGTAATTCGTCTGTATCCTATGGGGGTGGTTTTTACTGCAATGACAGTGCTGTACCTCTATTGATCAATACTATTATTTATGATAATTATGCACCTGAGGGTCAGCAGGTCTACATCTGGGATGTTAACTCAGCACCGGAGTTTTATCATTGCAATGTTCAGGGAGGTTCAGCATTATTTGGCGGCACAGGTGGAGTCGGATTCAGCGCGCCTTATATCAATAACCTGGATACAATTCCGGAATTCCATGACACACAACCACACCCTTATTCAATTTCGGATATTTCGCCCTGTATCAATTCAGGTGACCCTGATACTACCGGTTTATTTGTGTCTGCAACCGATCTGGCCGGAAATAAAAGATTGGTCGGTAAAGCAATTGATATTGGCGCCTATGAGAACCAATCAGGGATCAACGGGATCAGAAAAACGGAATCCGGATTCAGCATTGTCTGCTACCCCAACCCTTTCCGGGAGCAGGTAACATTTATCTTACCTCACTTCTCACATGAAACCTGCAGTATCCGGATTACTGATCTGCAAGGCCTGGTCGTTTTCTCTTCCTCCGGCATCTCACGAAGCAGCTTTACATGGAAGTGCAGAAGCAATCAATCATCCATCCTGAAATCAGGCACATACATTTGCACTGTTACAATCGGACTCCGTCAAAGCACATCGACCATCACATGCATCAGATAGGCATAGCCTAGTCAAACGGTTTACTGATCCATTGTCTTGTTTTTTTTAGAATATCCATATATATAATTCATATTGAATGTTTTATAACGATATTGAAGCAATGTCAGTAATAACATCATAATCTTTATAACAATTTTTCAAATTAAACTGGTTGATGATGATTTTTTTTTAATTTTACGACATTAACATCAATTAATGCATATGTCAGGTACAACCTATCTTTTTAAGACCCTGAAAAGTGATGAACCGGTCAAGAATAATTTCCTGAGAAAAATTGTGCTCAAGCAGTCCATTGTAAAAGAACTTTATTTACATGGTGAGCTATCGATCTTCAGGCTCAGTCAAACCATTAAAATGAGCACACCCACCATCACCAGGGCTGTAGAGGAACTCATTGAAGAGCAGTTGATCAGGGAAGTCGGGATTGGCGAATCAACAGGAGGCAGGCGTCCAAGTTTATATGGCATCAATCCTTCGTCAAGGTATGTGCTGGGAATTGATCTTGAACGGGCATTCGTCAGAATGGGAATTTTTGATTTTGCAAATCAGCCGGTTTCCGAAATACATGAACTGAACGAAGGCCTTGACACCCATCCTGACATCCTTGAGTTTATTGCTGAAAAAGTCAGTGAATTGATGGAAGCATACAGCATTGATGGCGATAAAATGCTGGGAATCGGCATATCATTGCCAGGGCTCATTGATGTAAAAACCGGACTATCCTATACATATCTCAATACCGGCCGGCCGGCTGCAGAAATCCTCAGTGAAAAAACGGGTTTCCCGGTTTTCATAGAGCACGATACCAGAGCAATGGCATGGGGCGAACAGGCATTCGGACTTGCCAGGGGTCATCAGAATGTATTGTGCATGAATGTGGGAAGCGGTATTGGCCTCAGTATGATTCTGAATGGAAAGCTTTATCTCGGTCACTCGGGTTATTCAGGAGAATTTGGGCATATTCAGATCGAACCAAACGGACAATTGTGCCATTGTGGTAAAATAGGCTGTATTGAAACCCTGGCATCCGGAAAATCAATGGTTGCCAAGGCAAAACGCGAAATCGTTAACGGAGCAATTACGCAAATAAGTAATATGCTTGAAGGAGACCTTACGAAACTAAACATCAGAACAATAATGGAAGCAGCCAGAAAGGGAGATCAGTTTGCTATAGATCTCCTTGCCAGGATCGGTGAGGCATTGGGTAAAGGACTGGCTATGCTGATTCATCTGTTTAACCCGGAACTGATCATTATAGGAGGAGAAATGTCAAGAGCGGCCGATTATCTGATCTCTCCCATCGAAAGCAACCTGAATGTTTATACCATTTCCCGCATACGCAGGGATGCCAGGATTGTTGCTTCAAACCTGGGAGATAATGCCAGGCTGATGGGAACGGTCGCCCTCGTAATGAACAGGATTTTTGCCTGATCCAACCATTCATTTGTATTTTAATTCATTGTTATCGTTGCATTTACAGAAGATTCAACGGGTTATCCGGATAATTTTTGTAAAATCCAAATTCAGACTTCAATGGTGAAATCACCCTTACGTAAAGATATTATCCGCAATCCGGGTAAATCTCTCAATCAGGGAATTTATTTCCGGTTTGTCTCACTTCATGACTTGTAGAATCAGAAATTTGAAGAAGCTGTAAGCATTCAATAAACAAATTATAATCGAAAACCAAGACCTACCTGAATATGCAGTTCGACTCCCCGGCAACCAACGATCGCAAATCCTATGTTATTTCCATCAGTATCATAGGGGCACTGTTTTTTATTTTCGGTTTTGTTACCTGGCTTAACGGTATCCTGATTCCATATCTGAAAATAGCCTGTCAGCTTTCTAATTATCAGGCTTTGTTTGTCGCTTTTGCTTTTTACATCTCCTATTTCGTGATGGCACTTCCATCATCATGGGTTCTGAAGAAAACTGGCTTTAAAAACGGAATGATGATGGGCTTATGGGTAATGGCAATCGGGACTCTGATTTTCATTCCGGCTGCACTAACAAGAGTATATGGCTTGTTCCTGACAGGATTATTTGTGATGGGGACGGGATTATCCATTCTTCAAACGGCTTCAAATCCTTATGCCACACTTCTTGGACCCCGCGAAAGTGCTGCAAAACGAATCAGTATTCTTGGGATCTGCAATAAGCTGGCAGGAGCCATTGCACCGGTTGTCCTGGCTTATTACATCCTGAATGATGGTGACATTTTTGTTGAAAATCTGAAAACCCTTTCAGAACCTGACAGAATCGCTGCACTCAATGGACTGGCGCGTAGAGTGATTGGTCCATATATCGTTATGTCAGTGATTCTGTTTTTACTCGGAATCGGAATCAGGTACTCCCCCCTTCCGGAAATTGAGGATGATAGCAAAGAAGAAAAACAGAAGAAATCAATCTCCGGTAAGACAAGTATCTTCGCTTTTCCGCATTTACTGATGGGTGTTGTAGCTCTGTTTTTCTATGTAGGTGCTGAAGTAATTGCAGGTGATACAATTATCCGTTACGGGATATCAATCGGCATTGAAATTGGCCGGGCAAAAGTTTTCACTTCCTATACCCTCATCTCTATGGTTGTTGGTTATATTATCGGTATTATTCTGATTCCGAAGATGATATCGCAGCGAATAGCCTTGCTTTGCTCAGGTATATCGGGTGTGATTTTTACACTTTGTGCCGTGTATTCATCAGGGTTTACCTCAGTTTTTTTCGTGGCTGTGTTAGGCCTCGCGAATGCGCTTGTCTGGCCCGCTATCTGGCCACTCGCAATTCACAACCTTGGCAATTTCGTTAAAACCGGTTCTGCCTTGTTAATCATGGCAATTGCGGGAGGAGCATTGCTTCCCCTGGTATGGGGAAAATTATCTGATGTTTTTGGTTCTCAACAGGCATATCTTATGCTCATTCCAAGTTACCTCATCATTATATATTATGCATTATGGGGTTATAAATTAAAAAACGCAAATTAACTATGAAACCCACTCTTCTAATTCTGGCTGCCGGGATAGGCAGCCGGTATGGCGGATTAAAACAGATTGATCCTATCGGACCTTCCGGAGAGACCATTCTCGATTATTCCGTATTCGATGCCATACGGACAGGCTTTGGAAAAGTTGTTTTCATTATCCGCAGGGACATTGAAAATGACTTCAAAGAGATCTTTATTAATCGCCTTCAGAAGCACATTGAGATTGAATGGGTCTTCCAGGAGACCAATATTTTACCTGAAGGGTATAAACCACCCGAAGGGAGGGTAAAACCATGGGGTACCGGCCACGCAGTGCTGATGGCTGCAAAAAAAATCAGGGAGCCCTTTGCTGTAATCAATGCTGACGACTTCTACGGTTTTGATGCTTTCAATACACTCTCCGGATTTTTCAGGTCCCAGGATGTTTCAGGCTCTTCCGACTATGCTATGGTTGCCTATGAATTGCATAATACACTATCCGATTTTGGCACTGTTTCGCGGGGTGTCTGTATGACCGATGCAAACAACTGGCTTCAGAGCGTCACTGAACGAACCAGGATTGAGAGAAAAAACAAGGTGATTGTTTATAGTGATCAGGACGGGAACGGGATTCAACTTGACAATGACACCCCCGTCTCAATGAATTTCTGGGGTTTTACCCCCGGATTTTTCGCTCACCTTGAACATCAGTTTATTGAATTTCTTGAGTCTAATGGTGAAAACCTGAATTCAGAATTTTATATCCCATCCGTTGTTGACAGGCTTATCAAAAATGGCATTGAACAGGTCAAAGTCCTGAGTAATGCAGGAAAATGGTTTGGAATCACTTATCGCGAAGATAAACCAATGGTTATCAGCAAAATAAATGAATTGGTTGCTTCAGGCGCATATCCTTCCAGTCTTTGGCAGGATTAAAATTTCATTTTACGATGAACCCCGGATACACTGTTCTAACCGATATTTTTAACATTCCTGATGCTGTTTATACAGTAGAACACCTTTTACATGGTCACATCAATAAAACATACAGTATTTCACAGAATGGAAGACCGGTATATATTCTTCAGCAGATAAATACTGAAATCTTCCGTAATATTGATCAACTGATGGCTAATTACAGCCTGGTGACAAATACCATATCGGCTTTTCAGTGGCCAACCGAAGTTCAATTGAAAACGCCTGAAATTATCAGAACCGGCAATGGAGCATTATATCATACTGATGACCAGGATAATAGCTGGAGACTTTTAACATTTATTGAAGGAGCTGAGTGTATTTCAATTCCCCGGAATGAAAGAACATCTTACCAGGGTGGATTGGCTTTTGGTGCATTTCTGATGGGACTTTCAGGCATAGATCCTGATTTATTATTTACAGTTCTTCCTGATTTTCATTCACTTGAAAAACGTTATAATGAATTTCTCATTGCACTTGAAACCAACATTGCAGGCCGGGTATCTTTGACTGCCGGAGAAATTGAATTCGCCAGATCACGCCGACAAAGAATGAACATCATTCCCCAAAAAATGGCCTCCGGAGAAATTCCCGTAAGGGTAGTTCATAACGACACCAAGTTAACCAACATCATTTTCAGTGAATGCGGCAAGGCTGTCGGGATCATCGATCTGGATACTGTAATGGCAGGTTCCGCATTGTTCGATTTCGGAGATGCTATCCGTTCGCTGGCCAATCCGGCCTGCGAGGATGAAACCAATCTGTCAAAAGTCAGGTTTGATATTGAATTGTTTGATGCATTCTCAAAAGGATACCTTGAGTCTGCACATCCGCTGCTTCGTAAATCAGAAACAGAACTGCTTCCTGAATGCGCCCTGTTGCTGACTTATATAATCGGACTCCGGTTTCTTACTGATTTTCTGAATGGTGATGTTTATTATCACACTGAATACCCGGAACACAACCTTGTCAGGGCCCGTGTTCAATTCAGATTTCTTGAACAAATGGAATCACACCTTGCTGAAATGCACCGGATCATCGGTAAGAATCTTCAAATTCCGGCTGAAAATTGAAAATTAATATTATAAAATAATAGAGATGAAGAGTTTGTGGTCTTTTCTCAGGCAATGGATGCCTGTGTTGTTTGTGCTGTCTTTCGCATCTGCCAATGGTCAGGGAAGCAGGCATAATATCATTCCACTGCCTTTGAATTACGAAACAGGGAAAGGGTACTTTACAATTACACCCCGGACGCAGATCAAAATAATCCCCTTGTCCAGGGAATTATCAAAACTGTCCGATCTGCTGAGCGAGCGCCTGAGAATGTTGAATGTCCTGGAAAAGAATGGTGTAGATATCTCATCCGGGAGATATAACACCATAACATTACAACTGTCTGAAACCAATGAACTCGGAAAAGAAGGATATAAACTGATTGTAGATAAGAAAGCCATTACCATCACTGCGAATACCGGAAATGGAATCTTTTACGGCCTTCAGACATTGTTTCAGCTGCTTCCCGCGGAAATTGAAAACAGAAATCCGGCAACGGGTTTTGAAAAATGGAAGGTTCCTGTGTGCAAAATTACCGATTACCCCAGATTTGAGTACCGCGGGATGCACCTTGACGTTTGTCGCCATTTTTTTCCGGTTGAGTTCATAAAAAAGTACATTGACCTGATGGCAATGTATAAAATAAATAATTTCCACTGGCATCTTACTGAGGATCAGGGATGGCGGCTCGAAATCAAAAAATATCCCTTGCTTACTGAGATCGGATCGGTAAGATCGGGAACACCGGCAGGCAGAAGTAACCGTAGCGACAATCAGCCTTACGGTGGTTTTTATACCCAGGATGAAGCCCGTGAGATTGTAAAATACGCGGCTGCCCGGTATGTCAATGTTATTCCTGAGATTGAAATGCCCGGCCATGCCCTTGCTGCACTGGCTGCCTACCCGCAAGTGTCGTGCACGGGCGGGCCATTCGAAGTTTGGACCAAATGGGGTGTAACCGATGATATCTATTGCGCTGGCAAGGAGGAAACCTTTGCTTTCCTTGAAGATGTGCTTACTGAGGTCATGGAGATTTTTCCATCAGAATTCATTCACATCGGCGGCGATGAAGCGCCCTGGATCAGATGGGATAGCTGCCCGCTTTGTCAGAAAAGAATGAAGGATGTTGGGCTGAAGGATGAGGCTGAACTCCAGAGCTATTTTATCCAAAGGATAGAAAAATTCCTCAACAGAAACGGCAGACAGATCATCGGCTGGGATGAAATCCTTGAAGGGGGTCTGGCACCCGGGGCCACCGTTATGTCGTGGCGCGGAACGGAAGGCGGAGTCAAGGCAGCTCAGATGGGCCATGCTGTTATTATGACCCCCGGAACACCCTGCTACTTCGACCACTTCCAGGGAAATCCGATAAATGAGCCATTGGCAATCGGAGGTTATAATCCCTTGAAGCGTGTGTATGATTTTGAACCCACGCCTTCCGGATTATCAGCTTCAGAATCGGAATTTATCCTTGGATCGCAGGGTAATCTCTGGACCGAATATATTGAGACCGGAGACCATGTTGAATATATGGCCTATCCGAGAGCCATTGCATTGGCCGAAGTCAACTGGTCGGACAGAAATAAACGAAACTGGGATGATTTTATCGAAAGATTTGGCAAACACCTGCCCAGGCTTGAAAAAAGGGATGTCAATTTCAGCAGGAGCACCTATAGTGTATCTATTTCCGTTAATAAAGATTCGCTTTCAGGCGATATGAAAGTTTTACTGGAATCTGAAATCCCTGGCGGCAGAATTTTTTACAGCATGGATGAGCAGGCAGGCAATAGTCATTACCGTAGATACAAAGGCCCCTTCAGCATTAATAAAACAGCAACCATTGGTGCTTTTCTGACCATGGATGGACAAAGACCCGGAAACATCAGTAAAAGAACAATCTATGCTCATGATGCCTTCGGCAGGGTTCCATCGCTGAATTCAGTTTACAGTGAGCAATACAAAGCCGGCGGACCGTTCACACTAACGGATGGATGCAGGGCGCATCCATTGTCACTTCGCAACGACTGGTTAGGTTTCCATGGAAACGATGCTGAAATTGTGATTGATCTGGGCAAAGAGACTGAAGTCAGGAATGTTAATCTTGGGTTTCTTCACAATCCCGCCAACTGGATTTTTCTTCCAACCGCAGTGGAAATCACTTTGTCGCAGGATGGAACATCCTTCAAACCTGCTGAAGGGTTGCAACCTGAGTTGCTGACCATCCGTGAACCCATGACCGTTGATTTCAATCAAATTCAGATCAATGCAAAAGCCAGGTATGTTAAGGTTATTGCCAGAAACCGCGCCATTTGCCCGGAGGGTCATCCGGGATACGGCGGAAAGGCATGGTTGTTCATGGATGAAATTATGGTAAACCAGCCAAATGAATGACTTTCACCTTATTTCAGACACATTGATCTGTTCATCAGTTAGCTGCCAGAATTTATTGCTATTGGATAATAAACCCGGAAGCAATATCGTTGCCCGGTCCATTGGTCTTTATAAGATACAGCCCTGGTTTTAAACCGGATATATTTGTTAAAACTCTTTCCGATCCTTCAGGAACGGGCTGACTTAGTACTTTTTTACCTTCCGCTGAGAATATCATAAGCTCAGAACCAAAATTCCGTGATGCAGATTCAACCACCAGAAATTCACCGTTGGCCGGATTCGGATAAATCTTCAATTTGCCGGTTTTCAATACTTTAACGTTCGTATTCACTTCAAGTGAGAACCTTTTAACAAAATTCCAGATTTCACTGCTGGCTACAATATCGCGGTTTGTATTCCCTATACCGGTAACTCCTACGGACCCCGGCCAGGTATGACCACCATTGATCACCTTCAGCAGCATCACTTCAGTGGATTCATCACAGGGTGCCCAGGTGTGCCGCTCTACAGTAGAACCTTCAGCAACCAGATCGGGTAGCTCTTCAATCAATGGGATTGCAGGGCAGTTATTGTAGTTATTCCAGAATGAAAGCACCTGATCAACTGATTTATTACCAAAACCGCCGTTATAATTAACAACAATATCAGCAGTTCCGTGAATATGGAGTACCGGGATCTGGCGTTGCGGAGTGCAACTGTTATAGGAGCCATCGGTCATTGTGCCAGCCACAGGAGCAATGGCTGCAATCCTGTCGCCCAATTCGCAGGCCAAACGGTAACTCATAAAGCCTCCGTTCGACAATCCCGTAGCATAAACACGGTTCAGATCAATATTGTACCTCTGGTGCAGGGTGTCGATCAGCGCAGATAAAAATCCCACATCGTCTGCGGTGGAACCTCCGGCAAACCCGACGTTCCATGAATTATCAACCCCATCGGGATATGCAACAACGAAATTACCGGTATCAGCAATGGTATTAAAGTCACTGAACTGCATGATTTCCAGTCCGTCCTGCGTTAAACCATGCAGAGCAAGCATTAGGGGCAAAGACTCACCCTGATTGTAATTTTCGGGCAGATATACGATCCAGGAACGATTGATTCCATCGAAAACGAAACTCCCGTTTATTTGCGATTGGGTGTCGCCTGAAATTACCAGGCATATCAGAATAGTAAGAATTAGATTTTTCATCCGTTAATCAGTTTGATGGGTTCGGCAAGCCTGCCTGTTTGCCGGGCAGACCGGCTCAATATAAAATCTATTGGTCGGATAGCCTGTCGGCTTTAGCATGAGAACACTTCATCTGGTTGTGATGAAGTAAAAAAGGGTTTCATCGTTTGTCAGATCAGGTTTAAATCCGGTGTTAAACAACATCAGTATATTGAACAAATATCCGGAATCAAAGTTATTCAAATCTGTAAATTATTTCAAGCCGGGAGTAAGCACGAAGAAAATCATTCAGATTGAGCGATTCCGGTTGCTTATCGCTCAAATCAGGTATCTAAGAATATTCCATCAGCAGGCTTTTCATTGATAACAGGTTTGTTGGATTGTTGAACTTATAATTGAACAGTCTAAGATATTACTTATTATCTTTATCGCTGAATGGAAACCACCGGCCAGGTGAGAAAAATCCGGTATACACTGAAAAGTTTTTGAATCAGCAAACTACATTTTATGACCCAGATTAAAATTTTTACTCTTGTTCTTCTCTCGGGAATCATCTTTCAATCCGGAACGCTGAGATCCCAGAATCATCAGCTTCAGCCCGGCTTCGACAAGGCAGAATACAGGGAAATGCTCAAAATGGCGGCTTGTGTAGTTGACACACCCTGGCAAAATTCAAAACTTGTACCCGATAAGTTCAGGCTGATTTTCCGTTCTCCGGTTATAGGCCTCGATAACCGGTGGGATCTCTGGATCGATGAAGGAAGTGTTGCCGTAATCAGCATCAGGGGGACCACAGAAAAAACGGAAAGCTGGCTCGAAAACTTTTATGCGGCAATGGTACCCGCTTCAGGCAGCATGAAATTAACTGCCGATCAGACATTTACTTATAAACTATCCGAAAATCCCCGCGCGGCAGTCCATATCGGATGGCTGATGGCTACAGGTTACATGTCGCAGGGGATTCTCTCCAAAATCGACTCCTGTTACCGGAGAGGCATCTGGGATTTTATCATTACCGGCCACAGTCAGGGTGGCGGGATATCATTTCTGATGACAGCCTATTTGTTAAACCTTCAGAAAAACGGTGCCCTGCCGGCCGATATCAGGTTTAAAACCTATTGCAGTGCAGCTCCGAAACCGGGAAATCTATATTTTGCCTACGATTATGAAAATATGACTTATGGCGGCTGGGCCTTCAATGTGGTGAACTCAGCCGACTGGGTGCCTGAAACCCCTTTATCCATTCAGACAATACAGGATTTTAATGCTGTAAATCCCTTTGTACAAGCAGAAAAAACCATTAAAAAACAAAAACTTCCTACCAGACTGGCTATGGGTTATGCCTATGGCAAACTCGACCGGCCTACCCGTCGAGCAGTTAAAAACTACCGGAAATACCTCGGAAAAGTTGCCGGTAAATTTGTAAACAAGTCCCTGCCCGGTTTTCAATCCCCTGATTACCTGTTTGCCAACCATTATGTAAGAACGGGTTCCACCATTGTTTTGTATGCTGATGAGATGTATTATAAGAACTATCCCGACAATACCGACAATGTTTTTATTCATCACATGGCCGGCCCGTATTTATACCTTCTGAGAATGATGAAAGACTGATGATTATTCCGTTAGGACCATTGGTTACGTCTCTTTCCGACCTTAAATGAATGGAAAAATTCATCAGGTTCTCATTTCATTCATTTCTGAAAAACATAGATTGGATAGAATTGTATAGTAACATTATCGGCGATGACAACTCAGATATTCTGAACTGCAGAAGCCTGAAATCTCCGGTACCTTGCTGCTGTCTGCATTGACCAAAACAACTCGCACAGACATTTTCATATGGTTTGATTTTTACATAGATTGTACGATTCCTTTATGTAAACCATTCAATCTGAATACAGAGCGACATTTAAACTCTAACTCCTAAATTAACACGTATTTGTTGATAAGTTTTTGCTAAAATCCTTGATTTGGGTAGGGTTTTCGCCTTATACGTATAATACGTATCCACGTATTATATGAAAGCAACAAACCACCCACAGTGGGCATTGGACCACAAAAAGCCAGGCACCGAGCTCCGGCTAATCAGAGGTAAATACTATCTCTATGAGTATAAAACTGTTTACGACCAGCGCAAGAAAGGCCCGAAGAAAATTAGCGGGAAACTCC